>CAVSIW010000041.1:0-172866 GCA_963727945.1 uncultured Acidobacteriota bacterium | reverse complement strand
GGATTTTTTGTCGGCGAGGATGATGGATTCTTCGACTACTTTTTCGACGCGGCGAGCACGTGCATCGGGCGAACGGTAGTAGAAGATGGCGATGAGTTGGCCGCGGCGATGCGATGGTGACATGAGGTTCCAGCCTTCGAGAGCGCGGGGATCGCGCGAGAAGGCCATCTTCAGTGCGGGCGGAAGTTCGCGCTCGGCTTCCATGGCGGAGAAAAGCTGCTCGGCGACTTGTTCGGCGCGGCGGACGCGGGCTTCGGCGCTCTTGGGCTGCACGACCCAGTCGGAAATCCACTTGCGAATGGAATAGTTCAGCGCGTCAAACCAGCGGCGGAACGAACGATCCTGGGCAAGAATGCGTTTGAGCTCGGTTGGAGTGCTGATGACGCGTTCTTCGGTGTCCGGCTCGAGGAGAAATTCCGCAGTGGTCCCCTCGGTCGCATGCGCACCTGCCTGCATTTTTTTGTTTACGAGCAAAAAGTGTTCGCCCTTGCGCGTGGGAAAGAGCGAGGTGCGAAACGCGAAGCCGTTGATTTCGCCTTTGACGCGAAACATGCCGCGCGTTTCCCAGATTTTCTGGACGTTGAACGGAATGCGAACGACGACCCAGCCGAGATTTGAGCGCAGGCGCTCGAGCGTGGCTTCGAAACGACTTTGTGACTCGCCTGGGTTGCGGTTTGGCCTTTTGCTTGGGCTTGGATTTCGGTTTCATCGCAGCGTCCACAGAGAAGCGAGGTTATTTTATTATGACCGGAGAAAAGCAGCGAGCTACTTTTGTGGCGGAGGTTTGAGGGCGACGCCGGCACCTTCCTTTATTGTGTGAATCTTGTCCACTGCGAGGTTATCGAATTTTTCGAAGAGACCGCTGGGCCAGCGGACTTGCACGGAATCGAGCATGGTGGCGGAGCCGAGGCCGAAGTGGACGCGCATGTCGCTGTTCGAATCGTAGCTGGAGCCGCTGCGGATTTCGTCGGTGAATATGCGCGAGCCGGCTTTCATGGTGATGCGGGCACCGATGGCGTCGCGGTTCGTGCGGAAATTCTGAATTGCAGAAGTGGGCACCGCGGTAATAGGAGGGGAACCAGAAGCGAACGAAGTTCCGACGAGACGAAACGCGATCCAGTGATTGGTCGTGCGAACGTCATTGACGAGGAGGCTGGGCGGGGCGTTCATGTTGCTGATCACGGCGGAGAGGCGGCCGTCGTTCCACAAATCGCCTATAGCCAGGCCGCGAGAAGAATTTACGGCGGTGATGCCAGGGCCGGCGTCGGCGGAGATGTCGGTGAAGGTGCTGTTGCCATTGTTGTGATAGAGGATGCGGGGCTCTTGAAACGTGCTGCCGAGATGCTGGCTGTCCACTTCTGGATAGACATGGCCGTTGACGAGAAGGAGATCGGGCCAGCCGTCGTTGTCGAAGTCGAAGAACATGGCGCCCCAACCGAGATATTTGGTGTTGAGGCCGAGGCCGGCGGGATAGGTGACATCATCGAAAGTGCCGTTGCCGTTGTTGCGATAGAGAGTGGCGGTATCGTCGGAGAAATTTGTTTTGAAAATGTCGAGGCGGCCGTCGCCGTTGTAGTCGGCGACGGTTGAGCCCATGCCAGCTTGAGCGCGGCCGTCTTCGTTGAAGGCGGCGCCGGCAGTGACGGCGACGTCGGTGAAGGAGCCGTCGCGATTGTTGTGGTAAAGAATGCTGGCAGTACTGTCGCAGGCGACGAAAATGTCGGGCCAGCCATCGTCGTCGTAATCGAGCGTGGAGACGCTTAAGGAGTAGTGGCCATCGGCTTTGTCGATGTGGGACTTTGCGCTGACGTCTTCAAAGGTGCCGTCGCCGCGATTGCGATAGAGAATATTTCTTGCGGCGGGCAGCCCCTGCGGGCCGCACATGACGGGAACGCCTTTCCACACGCAGGAAGCACGCTCACCGGGAGCAGGGGCAGTCGCAAGATCGAAGTCGACGTAATTGGCGACCATCAAATCGAGATGGCCGTCGCGGTCGTAATCCACGAAGGCGCAGCCATTGCCCCAGGCTTTGCCGGAGCCTGCGACGCCAGCTTTTTCGCTCACGTCGGAGAAAGTGCCGTCCCCGTTGTTGTGGTAGAGGACGTTTTTTCCGTAGTAGGTGACGTAGAGATCTTCCCAGCCATCGTTGTCGTAATCGCCGACGCAAACGCCTTGGCCCCATCCGGTGTGAGTGAGGCCTGCTCTTTGTGTGACGTCGGTGAAAGTTCCATCGTGATTATTATGGTAGAGATGGCTGGTGGGAGCTTTTCGGGGAGGAATGCGCGTCGAGGCTTGTGCCGTTGACGATGAAGATGTCGGGCCAGCCGTCATTGTCATAATCGAAGATGGCGACGCCTGTTCCAGTGGTTTCAATGATGTATTTTTTGGTGTCTACGCCGCCGAAAACTACGGGATCTGCGAGACCGGCTTTTTTGGCGATGTCGGCGAAATGGGCGAGAGGTTTGGGATTGGTTTTGGAGAGCTGACCGGCGCTGAAGAGCAGGAAAAAAGGCAGGAGCAGAGCAAGCGAAATCCAAGAAGTTTTGAACTGGAACCGCGAAGGATGGGTCGGACCGGAAATCATGAACTCTTGGCATACTAAGGTGCGGGTTAGGCAGGGTCAAGACGAAGCGCTTGGCGAAAATAGCGGCTAAATGATCTTAAGGTACCAAATCGGCGAAGAAATTAAAAAAGGCGACCGTGTACTATTCCATGGTGAGCCAGGCCGAATCGAGCTGGTTGTAGTTGAGTTAGGTGACCCAACAACTGACTGGTTCATGCAGGAGTACGGAGGGGGCGTCATGATCCTTGAGAGAGTAGCTGGCCGCACATTCATTCCAGCTGAGCAAGTCGTTGATCTCTGCGAGGATCTAGAATTTGTGTCTAGGGCCGATGCAACCTAAATCAAGTAAACGCTGGTTGAGGGCTGAGTTGAGAATTAGCGCGCTCGCCCTGGCGCTTCTCCTCGTCTGCGTGAGCGGACGTGCGCAAACGGAGAGCCCGAACGCCAGCTCGGACGCCGTTTCTGCAAATTCGATTTACAGTCAAGGCATGCTGGCATTGCAGCGGCGAGATTTGACCGGGGCGCGTGCGGCGTTTGAAAAGGTAGTGAAGCTAGTACCGCGGAGTCCGGAGCCACACAATTCGCTCGGATGGGTTTTACTGGCGCAAGGAGAAACCGATGCGGCCATCGCCGAGTTCAAAGCGGCGGTGAAGTTGAAACCGGATTTTGCGCAAGCGCACATGAATTTGTCCACTGGGCTAATGCAAAAAGGGGATACGAAGGGCGCAGTCCGCGAGGCGCGTGAAGCGGTGCGAGTGGCTCCAAAAGATTCAGAGACGCACCACATCCTGGCACGAGCGCTTTCAGTTTCCGGAGATGCAGCCGGAGCTGCGGCGGAATTGACGAGCGCGATTGAGATCGAACCGAGTAGACCGGAGCTGCACGATGATCTAGGTTCAGTTTTGGTGCAGCAATCGAAGATGGAGGAAGCGGCAGTCGAATTTTCTGAAGCGCTGAAACTTCAGCCGCAATTTGCGCAGGCACATTTACATCTAGGAGTGTTGCGGCAGCAGCAAAAAGACTTCGAGGGAGCGGAGTCCGAGTTGCGGGCGGCCATCAGTCTGGAGCCTGCAAATTCGCTCGCGCATTACTACCTGGGACTGGCGGTCGAATCGAAAGGAGCGGCTGACGGGGCGCTGAAGGAATTTCAATATGCCGCAAAACTGGACCCCATGAATGCGGATGCGCAGAAGCATTTGGGGATTTTGCTGCAGCGGTCGGGTAATGCGGACGATGCGGTGGCCGCATTCCGGCAAGTGGTGACGATTCGGCCGGAGAGCCCGGATGCACACAACGATCTGGGACTTGCGTTGTTGCAGATCGGCGATGCGGACAATAGCATTCGGGAATTTCAGACGGCGCTGAAATTGAAACCCAATGATGCGGGTTATGAAGGAAATCTGGGCGCCGCCTACTTGCAGAAGACGGATTTTGACGCTGCAGTAGCGCATTTTCAGTCCGCGCTAAAAGTTGCGCCCCAAGACGCGACGTTTCACTACGATTTGGGCCTGGCGCTGAAAATGAAGGATCGGTTGCCCGACGCGATTGCGGAATTCAGGAAGGCCGAGGAGCTGGATCCCAAGCTGGCGGATGCTCACTACACACTTGGCGTGACTCTATGGCAGCAGGGAGACTTACCAGCAGCATCGGAAGAACTGCGCGCAGCTGTTCAGGCAAAGCCCGACTATGCGGAGGCCTATTACACGCTGGGTTCGGTGCTGAAGCAGAAAGGCGACTTGCAGCCGGCGGCCGATGCGCTGCGGGAGGCGATTCGCTTGCAGCCGGACTTTGCAGGAGCACACACAAATCTCGGTGCCGTTCTTCGGCAGCTCGGTGATGCCGATGGAGCTGCCGCCGAGAGCCGCGCAGGGAATGGAACTGCTTGAAACAAAAGTCGAGCGAGCAGGCGGCCGCGTTCGCGACAAATTCGGGCCGAAGGCTCTTAAACGCAGGGGATGTTGATGGCGCGATTTCGCAATTTCGCGCGGCTATCCAGTCGCTGCCCGGGTATGCTCCGGCGCACTACCAGCTAGCTTTGGCGCTACAGCGGAAAGGAAACAACGAAGAGGCTTCGAAGGAATTTCAGAAGGCGGCTGAGATCGATCCGCACCTGAAAGCACCTGGCCAATAGCGAAGCTGGAAGGGTACTGCGCTTTTAGGTCGTGGATTTGCGAATCGCCACTAATTCGGTTTCCACCGGCACCCCACGGGCTACTTTCACACGAATGACCGCTTCGAAGGGCTTGAGCTCGCCGTTTTGCGAAACGGAAAGCCGCAAGAGTAACTCTTCCACAGAGCTCTGCCTGCAAACGTATTCGACTGCGGCTTGTGTGCCGATCGTGGTGGTTCCCGCGAGGATTAGCACGGATTGACCCTGATTCATCCCCTTTAACAGACCGAGAACCGCATAGTCCTCCGTGAGAGGCAAACCAGAAGGAGTTGCGAGGAATTCCTTGGCTTCGTCAGGTCGAGGGTGGACATTAATGATGGCTTGGTCGCCTTTGCGCGGGCCGGATGTAAGCCGTTGGAAAATAAATTCCTGAGTGCCGGGAATTTCCAGCAGGGAAAGATTTTCCGAAGGCGACCCGATGAAGATCAGATTGTTATTTTTGGCGTCGTCCAGCGAAAAGAGGCTTCCGCGCTTGAGGCGGATGCGGCGGTGGAGAAGACTGAAGACGCGATCGATCTCGTGAACGGCCAGGACTTCGCCAACGCCGGTGTAGTGGTCAAGGATAGGCGCGCCCGCGTCACGCTTTGCATCGCGGTAACGCATGCCCGTTTCAGGGCGGCCGACGAAGGCCGCGTTGCTAAAGACGACCCACGGCTCTTCCTGCCCGGAAATGAACCCTTTCCAAAAGACGCGGAACGCGGCCGGAACAGGTTCGCTTTCGCTCGCGAGACCCGCTGGAGACGAATTGCGAGTTGCCATTAGCCATACAATCACGGTGATTGCTGCCGCCAGGAAAATGGAAAGGGAGATGACTTCGGTTCCCCATCTGCGTTCGGTGCTTTTCTCGATGGCACTCTTCCGGGCGACGGCGTCTATCGCCCCGGAAGGAGATTTTGCGGCGGAAGCGTTGCGATGGTGAAAGGAGAGAACATAGGTTCCCTTGGGGAGTTCCACCACGATGGGATCTTCGAGCCCATCCGAGCTGTAATACTCGCTGAGCTTGGATCGCAAGCGTCCCGCCTGAACGCGGACCATGGAATCAAGCTGTGGATCGAAGTCGGTAGAACGACCGAACACTTCGGTCGCAATTTGAAATTCTTTGATTGGGCTACCGGGATGATCTACGGCGTGCTTTGCCAAATAGCGGAGCAATTTGCACAGGGACTCCGACCCATGCAGAGCATGGCTGCCGACGAGCCGATTAATCTGCTCGAGAAGATGCTCCCGTTCGCTCACAGTTTTCCTGATACGTCGAAGTAACAGGAGTGTAACAAGTCACGCATCTCTATGCAAGACGGAGAGTTATTAGATGTAACCGTATCAGACGCATTGAGACTTCTAACCAAACGGCAAAAAACGAATAGTACGCATCAATATTGCCGCATCAGCCGCCCGTGTGTCGAGGTAGACGTGTAGTTTACGTTTTGGGCGGGAGACGTGGAGGCCTATTTAGGCCCGGTGCTTTTGTGCGAAGCGCAAGTCGAGGGCGCTTTAAAGGGTAGTGGGGGTGCCTTTAGCGGTTGAGCTTGGCTCGTGATTAGCGAGTTACGGCGCAGCCTTCCTTAGAAACATTCAACCAAATCGAAAGTGCGTGAAAGCTTGGCGGGCTTGTGTTTGATGCGATTCAGGGCCAAGCGATTCGATAGGTGGACTCGGTATCTGAGAGATATGGGAAACGGATCTGCAAGGAGGGGTGGGATGGCAAAGCGATTGATAGCGGTAGGTTTGGCGGTTCTGTTTTGTGTGTTCTTGCTGAATGCGCCGCCGATGTCTGGCCAAGCGGTTTATGGGAGCGTGTTCGGGACGATTACTGACCCGCAGGGGAATGCCATCGCGGGTGCCAAGGTGACGGTAACGTCAGTCACCAAGGACACGGTCGCAGTGACAACGACAAACGAGAGCGGCAACTACACGGTAACGCACCTCATTCCTGACGTTTATAAAGTCAAAATTGAGGCGGCAGGGTTTAAAGTTTACGATTTGGCGAGCGTCGCGGTTTCCGCTGACACGTCCGTTCACGTGGATGCAACGCTCCAAGTCGGCGCGGTGACGCAGACGGTTGAAGTTACGTCTGAAGTTCCTCAGCTGAAGACGGACCGCTCGGACGTGGCGATCGAATTTAACCAGAGATACGTCGAAGACCTGCCCGTTCTGAACCGGAACTTCACCAATTTTGAGCTGCTCTCGCCGGGCACGCAAAAGCTGGTGGGGTGGAGCCACGCGGCAACGGAAAACCCGCAAGGCAGCCAGCAGATTTTCGTAAATGGCCAGCACTTCAGCGGCACGGCCTTTGAACTCGACGGCACGGACAACCAGGATCCCATCCTTGGAATTATCGTTGTGAACCCCAACCTGGATGCGATCACGGAAACGAAGATCGCCTTGCAGAATTATGACGCGGAATTTGGCAAGGCAGTCGCGGGGTTGATCACGGTACAGACTAAATCAGGCAGTAACGATCTCCATGGCAGCGGTTTCTACTACTATCGGGGCAGCGGCCAGGAAGCGCGCGATCCGTTCACGAACGCGCCGGGAGTGGCTCTGCCGAATGCCAGTTGGAAGCAATTTGGCGGCTCGGTAGGCGGACCGATCCTGAAGGATAAGCTATTTTTCTTTGCGGATTTTCAGGGTACGCGGCAGGTGGCCGGTATCAGCAATTTGATGACGATCCCGACGGCAATAGCGGAAAAGTCGTGCAATCCGGCGACGAACGCCCAGAGCACGACACCTGGCTTCTGCAACCTCAGCGAATACCTGACAGCCTTGGGTGCAAACGGCCAGATCTTTGACCCTTCGACGGTTGGCTCCTCAGCCGCTAACGGAAGCGGACGAACTGCATTCGCGAATGACATGATCCCGATCGGGAACATCAATCCGCAGGCTGCCGCAGTTCTCGCGAAGTTTCCGACGCCTACGAGCGCGGGTACGACGAACAACTTTGTCGCCGGCGGTTCCGGTCCATTCAATCAGAACGCAGTGGACACACGCATTGACTACAACGCACCGCGCGGCTTCCAAGTGTTTGGCCGGTACAGCCTGGACTATTTCAGCTTGTCTGGAGTGGGAGCGCTAGGAATCCTTGGCGGTCCTGGTTTTGGTCCCGGAGGTCTCAACGGGGCTTCCAATGTTCACAACTACAGTTTGGCGACGGGGTTCAACAAAGCGATCGGCACGACGCTGCTCACGGACGTCCGCTTTGGATGGTTCAAATACAATCCGCAGACGCACTACTCCGATGCCACGACGACTCCGATGGACGTCTTCAACATCCCGGGATTGAACAGCGGGAACTTTGTGCAAGGAGCGCCAACCACCGGTGGCCTCGCTTCGTTCTTTCTTGACGGCACCGGGGGCTTTTCGGGATTTGGAGATGGGCTGAACATTGGCCGCTGCAACTGCCCGCTCACCGAGAGTGAACAGCAATTCCAGGTCGTGAACAACTGGACGAAGATCAAGGGTAATCATCAATTCAAGTTCGGCGCAGACATCCGCTACGCGATGAACCTTCGCGTTCCGAGCGATGCGAACCGCACCGGCCAGCTTCACTTTGACTCGGGAGGCACAAGCAACGCCGGGACCGGGGGATTGAGCCTTGCGACGTTCCTACTTGGCGACGTAACCCAGTTCGAGCGGTTCGTCAGTTCCAGCTTGAACGCTGCGGAGCGCCAGAAGCGCTGGTTCTTCTACGGACAGGATACTTGGCGCGTGACCTCGAAGCTCAGCTTTAACTATGGACTGCGCTGGGAAATTTATTTCCCGGAGAGCGTCAACGGAAAGGGTCAGGGCGGATTTGCTGACCTTGCGACTGGCACGATCAACGTGGCTGGTTACGGGCCGATCGGCACGAACGGCGATGTGGCCAACACCTACAAAGCATTTGCTCCGCGTATTGGAATCGCTTATCAGGTTGATTCCAAGACGGTTGTTCGCCTTGGATATGGCCGCAGCTTTGATATCGGCGTATTCGGTTCGAACTACGGACACGTCGTGACGCAGAACTTGCCGGTCCTAGCGCAGCAATCCCTCGTGGATTCAAACGTCAACCCACTTTTCGCGAACGCCACGAACAACAGAACGCCAGTTTTTACGCTAGGGACCCCGGCCGGAACAGCGCCCGGGCTAGTTAGCGTCTACACTGCGGGAGTGCCGAACGAGGCGCCCGGGTTTGATTTCAGCGGAATCCTCGGAGACATCTCGTCTGCCGGGACATTGCCTTTACTCGGTCCGAATGGCACGGTGAATCCAAGAATCCGTCCAAACAAGCAGATCCTGCCGACGCTGGACGCGTGGAACGCGACCATACAGCGGCAATTGACTCCGACGATTAACGTGGAAGTGGCATACATCGGCAACAAGGGTTCGCACATATTTGCCGGCAGCGGCCCGTCCTACAACAACAATCAAGTTCGCGTAGGGGATGGAACGGACTTGGTGACTTGTTCTGTTGCGGTAAGCCCCTGCCCGCAAGCGAACGTCAAGCTGGCCGGTTTCTCGGCAACCACTCCGTCGAATCTGCGCCGTCTCTTTCCCCAGTATCCAGTCGATTTGACATGGTTTGGGAACGACGCCAGCAGCAACTACAACGCTCTGCAGGTGAAAGTGGAGAAGCGGTTCAGCCAGGGCTTACAGTTCCTGGGACATTACACTTACTCACATGCGAATGCCTATGACAGCAACTACTTTGCTGACAACGCAAAGCTTGCCTACGGACCGGACCCCTTCAATCGCAACAACGTCTTCGTGTTGAGCACGGTTTACGAGTTGCCATTCGGCAAGGGCAAGAAGTTTATGGGCGATTCGAGCCGCGCCGTGGATTTGCTCATCGGCGGCTGGCAAATGAGCAACACCTTGAACTGGAGCGGCGGTTTGCCGTGGACACCGAGTATTGGTGAATGCGGCAACATCAGCGATGCCGGACCGTGCAGACCAGATCTGGTTCCTGGACAGAGCTTCAGCGTTGGTCCGAGAAAGATCAACGGCGTGTGGTATGACTTCACGCCGCTGGCGGCGGGCGCCCTTGGCTATCCGCTCACATCAGCAATGGTTGGAAAGGACTCCTGCACGCTTGCGCGGCCTACTGCCGGTGCGTTCTCGTTGCCGGGTTGCGGGAATATCGGTAACGCTGGATTCGATACTTTCCGCGGACCTCACACGTTCTTCTCTGACATGTCTCTTGCGAAGAAATTCACGATTACGGAGCGCGTCAGAGCGGAATTCCGGTTCGATGCGTACAACGTATTCAACCACCCTGTTCTGGGCTTCAACTCCAACCAGGGCAACACTTGCGTGGATTGCGGCGGAAGCTCGGGACAGATTACTGACATCCAGGGCGACGCTTCGCCGGGCTCACCGAACGGCATGCGTCAGCTGCAGTTCGGCATCAGATTAACCTTCTGACGGAAGAAAAAACAAACAACACCCCAAAACGACGGGGAGTCCTCACGGGCTCCCCGTTTTTTATGTTCTAATTTGGTTTTGTAGCTCTGGAACGGAACACATGCCCAAGGTTTATTGGTATTGCGTGTCTCTCATGAGCGGCTGGATCGTGGGCAGCACGGCCCTCTATGCAGCGAGCCCCCAAGGATCACCAGCTGCTTCGGCTGCCGATTCTGCTCGTCCAGCCCAATCTAAACCGGTTGGGGCCGAATTCGGAGAAGCGAGGCGGCTCCTGCAGCAAGGCAAGTTTGACGAGGCGATCGCCGAGCTTCACCAACTGGATTCAACGCACCAGGGCATGAAAGGGCTTTCCCATGAGCTGGGCGCTGCGTATTACAAAAAAGGCGATTATCTGAATGCGATTGCTTTTCTGAATAAAGCGAGGGAAGAGAACCCCGCGGACAACGAAGCGGAACAACTGCTGGGCCTGTCGTATTACCTGGCTGGGCGGCCTTCGGAGGCGATTCCGGCGCTTGAAAAAGTGCAGACCTGGTTTGCCAGCGCGAATGTGGACGCGGCGTACATCCTGGGAATTTGTTACATCCAGACCAAAGACTATCCCAACGCGCGCAAAGCCTTCGCGAAAATGTTCGATGTGCCGGCCGAATCCGCGGCCGGCTATTTGTTTACGGCGCGTATGCTGCTGAGGCAGGATTTCGGACCAGTGGCTGAAGAGTATGCGCATCAAGCCGTGGCGCTCGATCCGAGACTTCCCCTGGCGCACCAGCTACTTGGGGAGCTGTATCTCTATCATTCGCAGATAGACGAGGCCATCGCGGAGTTCCGGAAAGAGCTGGAGATCAATCCGGGCAACGCGGTGGCGTATTACAAGCTTGCGGATGGATATTCGCGCGTGCAGAAATTCGATGAAGCGGAGCGGCTTCTGCAGCGCTCGATTTGGCTGGACTCCACATCAACGGGGCCGTACATACTGCTCGGCAAAGTTCTCGAGAAAAAAGGCGAGGCGGAACTTGCTGTGCGCGCTCTGCAGCGGGCGCTGGCGATGGATCCCAACAATCCCATTCCCCATCACCTTTTGGGGCAGGCCTACCGCGATTTGGGTAAAAACGATGCAGCGGAGAGAGAGCTTAAGGTGGCCGGCCAATTGGAACAAAGCCAGAATGCGAAGCCTTGAGGGTGATGGCCAACTCGATGAGGACCTCCAATAGCTTGATCGGTGGGATGCGCGGAATACTCGCCGCGTCCATTTTCGTGGCGTTCCCGTCCGCGATGCTTCCGCAGCAAACTTACAGCGAGCCGTGGCGGCCGCAATTTCATTTCACTCCGCCAAAAAACTTCATGAATGATCCGAATGGCCTCGTCTACTACAAGGGCGAATACCACCTCTTCTACCAGTACAACCCGCAAGGAACGGAATGGGGCCACATGAGCTGGGGCCACGCGGTTAGCACTGACATGTTGCACTGGAAGAATTTGCCCGTGGCGATTCCCGAAGCAGCGGGCCAGTACATGATCTATTCCGGCAGTGCTGTTGTGGATTGGCACAACGCGAGCGGATTGTGCGCGAGCGCCGACGCAGGTGATCCTTCTTGCTTGATTGCGATCTATACCGCAGCCGGAACGAACTTACAAAGACAACATCTCGCCTTTAGCAACGACCGCGGCCGCACTTGGACGAACTATTCGGGTAACCCCATCGCGGATTTGAAACAGCCCGACTTTCGCGACCCCAAAGTATTTTGGTATGAGGCGCAGAAGAAATGGGTGATGGTGGCGGTCCTCGCGGATGAGAGAAAAGCCGTGTTCTTCGAATCGCGGGATTTGAAGAATTGGGTTCTCCGCGGTTCCTTTGAAGCAGGGAACAACGACAAAGGGCAGTGGGAGTGTCCTGATCTCTTCGAATTGAGCGTGAACGGCAATCCCAAAAGTAAAAAATGGATACTGGTCGTGAATCGCAATCCCGGCGCTCCTGCAGGCGGCACCGGGGTGCGGTATTTTGTCGGTAGCTTCGATGGCGCGCACTTTGTGAATGAAACTCCAGCCACGCAAGAACTTTGGGCCGACTACGGCAAGGATTTCTACGCGACCAATTCTTATTCGGATCTTCCGCAGAAGGATGGGCGAAGGATTTGGATCGGATGGATCAGCAATTGGCAGTATGCGAACCGCGAGCCTACGGCGGCTTGGCGCGGAGCGCAGTCGTTGCCACGCGAGCTGAGCTTAGCGCAATTTCCGGATGGCGTCCGGCTTGTGCAAAAGCCCGTTGCCGAAACGAAGAGGCTGCGTCAGCAAGAACTGCTGGACGTATCGAAGGTTTCCATTTCCGAAGCAATCGAAGCGATGCGCGGCGCGAAAGTACGCGGAGACACCGTGGAAATCGAAGCGGAAATCGCTGCCGAGGATGCAAAAGAGATAGGATTCCGTCTGCGTAAAGGAGGAAACGAAGAAACAGTCTTGGGGTTTACTCCGGAAAGTAAAGAAGTGTTCGTGGACAGGACTCGATCAGGAGAGGTTTCCTTTGCGCCAGAATTTTCTGGACGCCACAAAGCGGCTGTGCGGCAGAGTGCGCGACTCAAGCTGCATATCTTTCTGGATCGCTCCAGCGTGGAAGTTTTCTGCAACGATGGTGAAACGGTCCTGACGGAGCGCATCTACCCCTCACCCGGAAGCGACGGAATTGAGATGTATTCAGAGGCAGGGCGCGGCAGAGTGCTTTCGCTCTCGATTTGGAAATTGGGTTCGGTGTGGCATTAGCACTTGGGATCGAGCGGCGTTAGTCGAAAGGCAAAGGGTCTCCGTTCAGCGCCGCGCGGGTGCCCTGATTTTCGGAGGAACGCAGGTCGTCCATGAAAAAGTTCACGACCGTCGGGCTGGGCGAACTGCTCTGGGACATTTTTCCAGAGAGCCGTCAACTTGGCGGCGCGCCCGCGAATTTCGCGTACATGACGAGTCTGCTGGGCGATGAGGGCATCGTCGCCAGCCGTGTGGGTAGCGATGAACTCGGCGAAGAAGCCAAACATCGCCTGGAGCACCTCGGGCTCAGCACTTCCTGCATTCAGCTTGATCCAACGTATCGCACGGGAATCGTGCTGGTCGAAGTGGATGCGAAAGGCCAGCCTACATTTCAAATCGCAGAGCCAGCGGCGTGGGATTCTTTTGAGTGGACCTCTGCGTGGCAATCCCTAGCCCAGAAAGCAGACGCGGTATGTTTCGGTTCTCTGGCGCAACGGTCTCCGCAGTCCCGCCAGACCATTTATTCTTTTTTGAAAACGATTCGACCGGAGACCACGCGCGTCTTCGACGTCAATCTTCGGCAAGTTTTCTATTCTGCGCAGATACTTGCCGATTCTGCGAAACAGGCGGACATCATCAAGTTAAACCACGATGAGTTGCCGACGGTGGTGCAACTGCTGGGTTTTCCGTTTCACGACGAAGAGTCCGCGGCGCAGTGGCTGCGGCATACGTTTCACATAAAACTTGTCTGCGTCACGCGCGGCGCGGAAGGAAGTCTGCTGGTGAGCGAGTATGCCAAACACGAGCATCCCGGCATTCGAGTGCAAGTGGCGGACACAGTAGGATCCGGCGACGCGTTCACGGCGGCGCTCGTTTACCACTATTTGCGGCGCGCTTCTCTGGCTACTATGAATGAGGCGGCGAATCGAATGGGGTCGTGGGTCGCGAGCCAGACAGGCGCTACTCCCGTTCGCGATGAAGCCCGGCTCGAATTGATCCGTTCACCGGCTGAATGAGAGAGACGACATCGCCGAGCTAGCGCACGGAGGCGGGCGCTTGATCCTGTTCCTTAGTCAGCCGCGCCACTTCGCTTGGCGGCAGGTCTTTCAACAACGCCAAGAACACGCCGTTGGTCCAGCCGAAGCCAACGATGTTCATGTGATAGCCGGCGGTTACTTGCGTTTCCGAGGACCGCTTCACAGCGTCGTATTTCTCGCGAATCGTTCCGTCCCTCCGGAAATTCTCCATCACCATCGAAAGAAATTTGTAGGATAGCCTGTTCGCATCGTCATTGAATCCCGCGCGGCGCATGCCTTCAATGGCCATCAATTGGTTCGGCGCCCATGCATACGGAAAATCCCACTGCCCGCCGGTTTCGTAGGGGCTCATCACCAAACCGCCGGGCTGTTCGAACTTGCCCACGTGCTGCATCACCGTGCGCGCTTGTTCGGGAGTCGCAATGCCGGCCCACAGCGGATAAAACGTGGTGACGTACTCGTACGTCGAGCGAGCCTGTTTCTCGAAATCATAGTCGAAGAAAAGTCCTCGCTGGTTGTCCCAGAGATATTTCTGAACATCGGCCTTTCGCTGTTCGGCGCGCTGACGCCACTTTTCTGATTCTTCTTTGCGGCCGAGCGTAGCGCTCATTTGTTCGAGATCCTTCTCGGTTTTGTAGAGCAGGCTGTTGAGGCACACGGGCGCGAAATGGTGCGTTGCCGCGCCATAGGGGCCAAAGCGAAAAGAAATGTCGAAGCCCGACTCGCGCATCGCTCTGTCGCCTTTGTAGTAGTCAGCGCTCAGCGCGACGGTTCCAGCAGGATCGCACGCCGCCGGCGCCATAGTTTTCGCGATATCGCAAATTTGCAGCGCAAACAGAGGCCCAGCCGCGAGCGAAGAAGGTTTTGAAGCGCTGGATTCCAGCACGTAATTGCGGCCGAGATCGGCCTGGCCCAGAAAATATGCCGCCACCTGCCGATAGTGGCCCGTTTCGTCTTTCACACTTTCCGCCGCAGGGCCGTTGCCGAAATCGAAGTAGTGCGAGAGGCCCGTCGTGCCCGCGCGATGCGGTTCGCTAGTCCACAACTCGTGATCCTTTGCGGCGTAGTCGTAAGCTTTTGCGAGCCATTCGTTGTTCGCGTGCCCGCTTGCCTTCTGCGCGTCGTAAACCGCGAGGATCATCGAGGTAAGGAACGGCGGCTGCGAGCGCGTCAGATAATAGGTGCGATTGGCGTTCAGCACGCCGCCGTAGTGCTCGATTTCAAAGAAGAAATTCTCGACCATGCCTTTTGCGAGGTCGATCCGGCCGTCGCGCACCAAACCGCGAATGATGAAATAGCTGTCCCAGCCGTACATTTCGTTGAATCTTCCGCCTGGCACGACGTAGCGGTTCTCAAGATAAAGCAGCCCGGCGGGATCGACTTTTCCGGGATCCATTTCTCCGATGTGGTGGATCACTGCCGGCAAATGCTGGGCTTGCACATTGCACTGTTTCTCAAGCTGCTGAACCGAGGCGGGGACCGCAAAATCGGCGGGAAGATAAAGAACGGAAGCGGCGGAGAGTTTTGTGTCCACCACGGTGGCGCAATCCGTGAGCGATCGAGTGAGCGAATCCCAGCTCGTCGAAATGTAAGCACGGATTTGATCTAGAGAGCTTTCCGCAGGTTTCGAATCTGTCCCTGCGGAAGAGGGAACCGCGTTCAACAAGAGAACGCAGAGCACCCAAACGAAAATATTCTTCAGTTTTTGCATGAGGTCGGCACCCCCGCAGCGCGCCCTCGGCGGCGCCATTGCGGCACTAGCAGCATAGTCGGTTGTCCATGCGGGAGCAACCTTCGCGGGGGTTCCAAAGAGGGCTACTTTACCCTGGATTAATGACACGGCTTCTGGCCGCTAAGTCCTGTGCATAGAATCAGTTGTGAGGAATCTCGAGGGAGCGTTACTGAGCGTCGTCGGTGTGTGGACCGGGGCGCAACCAAGGCATTTCCGAAGTGAATTTGATCGCGCGATTTAGCCTTGCCGAGTGCGTTTCTCATGCGACAAATGCTCTTCAACTTCCGAGACTGATGGGGATACTTGACTCGTTGGATTCTCGCTTTCGAATCGGAAGCACCAGCCACATCAGAAGAATCCTGGCTGGCAAAGGCAGCTCGTCCACGGCGAGCGACAATATCTTTTCGCCGAAGCGCTGTCCAATTTGGCGAGCGCCCTAGATAACACGGCAACGGCCTCCGCCAAGAAATAATGTGCAACTCCACGGATACCTCATTTGATCAGGCAGGGGTTGCGCCCTCAGCTTTTTCGAGGGAGAAGATTTGGCTTGGTTGGAAGAGCCAGTTCGTCACTGAAAAAAAGACACTAACGCCGTTGCAGCAATCATGCGCTGTGTACCGAAGTCCGTACTTTCCGTGGCCATGTCGTCGAGAGAGTCCAAATGTGGAGAACACTAGCCTGAGATGCATCGGCATGGATGTTCACAAGGAAGCGATCCATGCCGAAGTCGTCCGCGATTATTGCGGGTGACGTTTGCCTTCTCTCAAACCCCGTCTCTCTAATTCTTTAGGTTCGCTTACCTTTGCTGCATCGATTCCACATACAAAGTCAGATTGTGGATTCTGAGCTCAACGACATCGTTATTTTGCGACCTGAACAGTGGTCCCCATATCGGCATGTCGCTCGTGCCATGAGGATGACTGCTCGTTCCGAGGCGCAGAACAGAGGCGAATTGCTGTTCAGGAAACTTTCCATCGTTACGCTTGGCCATCGTCGTTAGATCTGATGGCTGCGTCTTCAGGAATTCAACGGCAGGCCCATTACCCTTTCCATCCATGCCATGGCAAGCCGCGCAATAGTCGGCGTACATTCGCTTACCCGAGTCCGGTTTGCTTTGGGAAATTGGGACCTTCTTGAGTGTTTTCTCCTGTGTTTCTTGAGGGTTTGCGGTCCCTTGGAGAACCAAGGCTGTCCCCCCGATGAGCGTGAACGATCCCGCCAGGACGAGGCCCAGAGTGTTCTTCATTAACATTGGCCACCTCCGCCCGAAACGCTAGCAGAGAGAATCCGCTTCAGCGATGCGTGTTATCACACGGCAATGTGATACCCGCTACCCTGAAAGCCGTGGGGAAGTTTCAGTGCCTGAGGGACGCGCCGACCGGAGAACTGAAAATTGGAGGTCGCTTTAGGGCAGGAAATTACTGTGAATTTACCGCTGCGCTGGTTTTTGGCGCTTCAAATCTTCCACACAATTCTCCGAAAGCAATATAAAATCAGGACGTTAGCTTTCGTGGGGCCCGTAGCTCAGCGGTTAGAGCAGCGGACTCATAATCCGTTGGTCCCAGGTTCAAATCCTGGCGGGCCCACCAACTAATTTCTAAGTGTTGCCTTTGCAATCACTTCGTTTTCCTGCTTTAGGTATTTTCCTCAAACTCGAGAACATCTGAGAACAACGCTCCCGCGACCCTCTCCACAGCGCGTCGTTGCGAGTCAGGAATCACGTGAGTATACGTGTTGAGGGTCGTTCCAATCTCCGAACGGCCCGGCAAAGCCGGCAATCGGTCTGCACAGACGGTCAACGCAGTGCAGCGGGAACGGGTGAGACCGAGATGGTTCTCGCCGGGGATGTCTAGATTGCGCAATGATTCACCGGGCAAACCACATGTTGTTAGCCTACTAGGGAGGAAACCGATTCGCTGCGCGCTCTAAGGGCTTTGGTGGACGGAAGAGGAATGAGTTGACCCTCCTGCAGCCGATATTCGAGACCACGCCAAATAACTTTTTCAGAGAAAAATCCGGCTACCCAAACAATAAAGCTAATCGCGTCACGAACCGGAATGAGCCACATCATTCTGAACAGTCGGCGATCACCCAATCCCCACCTTCCTGTCAGCCACGTAAGGACGATCCGAAGAACGAGGTAGCCAAGCAGGTAAGTCGCCGCTAATGGCGCCGACCCGATTGACTGGCCAACCGCCGCTCCAACCAGAGCCCACGGCAATCCATGGGTGAAGAACATCGCCCGGTAGCCTGATGGGCGAGCGCTCTTCAATGCTATCGACCAGCGCAGCTCACGGTGGAAATACTCCGCAAGCGTCTCTTTGGGAAAGACCATAGAGACAGGTTTTGCCATCAATACCACCCGGTGGCCGCGTAATGCGATACGCTTGCCAAGCTCAAAATCCTCTGAGTGATGATTGACCATCGTCTCCCAGCCGCCAATTTCCGCGAGGTGTTTCTTCGATGTGGCCATGGTCCAGCCGAAAGCGAACCCCAACCGGCCTTCGATTTTCTTTGCCACCAGGGCTGCCGGCGCGGAGTCCATGTACATTCCCAGGGCGTCCAGATTTGATGCCAGATTCCCGGCGCTCAGACTTCGATAGAACGCAGTGACGGCGCCGACTTTCCGATCGGCAAAGGGAGCGGTGACATGCCTAAGATAATCAGGTTCTACTCGCACGTCACTGTCGCTCATGACAAGGAGATCGTATTTTGCATTTTGAGCCAACTGGCAAAGGTTATTCACTTTGTCGCTCGTCCCCACATGCGGAACATTCGTAATCAGTCGAATGGCGCGGGCGGGGAAATCCGCACGGAGTTTTTCGATGACTGCAATAACTGGATCGCTGGCGTCGGACACTGCAAATACGATCTCGTACTCTGGATAGTCGAGGCGGCAAAAACTGGCGAAATTCTCGTAAGCCTCATGGTCTAGGCCGCGCACAGGTTTTACGATGCTGGCCGGCGGCATGAAAGGCACCTTTGGTGTCGAGGCTTTACGCGCGCCCCGGAAATGGACAATCACACAATAGAGAGAAAGCAAGTAGTAGACGAAGGGCAGAAGCGCCAAGACCAGCAATGCAGTAATTACAATCAGCAACTCGATTCCTCAGATTTCACTCACGCGTATTGGTAGCGCAAGCCTGCAAAATCATAGCCCGCTTCTGGTCATAACGAAGGCGGCAGGAATTCTTCATGAGCTGATCGAGTAGCCGTAGGCTCGAATTGTTTCCACAGCCTGACTCCGGCTCCCGGCATCCACCTGTTTCAAGATTCGATGGATGTGATTCCTCACGGTAAACTCAGAAAGATTCAGATGAGAAGCGATTTCTTTATTTGTGAGACCTTTGGCGACAAGAGCGACCAATTGCTGCTGTCGCAAAGTAAGGTCGGGCTTCGAAGGCGCGTTTTGAACTCGCGTCTCCTTGGCCACTTGAGCAACGAAACGGAATAGCGTGGAGCAAAGCTGGGGTGGGCACACAGCCTCTCCGCGGAACACGGCACGCACAGTGGCAACGACGTCCGAAGCAGATGCATCTTGCAACAAATAGCCGGTTACACCGAAACGGACCGCAGCCAGGAAATGTTTCTCGTCGGATTCCCTTGCGATTACAACTGTTCTAAAGGAAGCACGATTTGTACTCTCGAGAGCGGTGATTGCCGAGAGCCACGGAGTTTGCAAAGAATCGATGATTAAGACATCGCATTTAGAATCAAGCACGCGGAGAGCCGTCGCCTCAGCATAGCCACTCTGCCCAACAACGAGAAGATCGGCACGCTTGCAGAAGAGCCGGACGAGAGCTTCACGCAGTAGACGGTTCTCAATCAGTAGGAATGTGCGGATAGACGAACTGGGGACGAGCTCGTTCACGGAGTCGATCACTTATTGCAAGGTCTACCACTCGACGAAAGAGAGCCGATGAAACAAAGCACAAAAACTTGCCACCTATGTGCCGACACACATTAGACTCAATTCCTCGTTATTGTCAAGAAGAACGAAGTCCATATCCAAGTAATCTAGGGATGATGAAGTATTTCGCACTCAATCTAAAAGTAAGGCTGCGTCTCCGTGTATGGATGCGGGCTTTCCCCCATCGGGGTTGCTTGGGCGATGCAAAAAAACGAAAGCCTCATTGCTGGTGTCGTCTTTGGCCGTCAGTTCTCACGAGGGACGCTAGAGCGAATTTCTTTAGGTCAAGATTGGTATCCACCAAGGTTCGGTTGGTACCTAACCCAATTCCGATGTAGCCCCTACCGATAGTCTTCTTTTGAACCTTACGCCAATTATTGAAGAACTAGATACTTGTGCCGCAGGGAGCATCCCATGGAAAAAGCCATTCGGGTCCTCGTGGCGAACCGTCCTCGTCTCATGCGGGAGACTATTCTTACAACCTTCGCAGACCAACCCGACATAGAAATCGTCGGCGAGGTCGCTGACGATTCGGAAATTATGGAATGCGTGAAGAGGACGCTGCCTAATTTCGTGGTCATCGCACTCGATCAACCTGGCAGGAGGCCGCGCGTCTGTGATGATCTACTGCGCGAGCATCCGGAGGTGCGCGTCATCGCGGTGGCGCCGGCGAAGAACTATATCGTTTACTACTGGGCCTCGCTCGATATCCACTCCAGCAATATCGAAGCCTCTGAAGAAGGAATGTTGAACGCCTTGCGAGGCGTCGATGGTCACGGACAGAACGAATTGAAGAATTTTACGCCCAGCACTAGGGTGAAATTATGGTGAACCTCAACAAATCGAAGAACATTTTCTCAGGCCTCGCCTTGGCGTTCTCCCTTTGGACTCCGGCCCATGCGCAACAACAAGCCGAGAAGCCCCGCGTCACGCGCCAAGAAGTCCGGAAAGACTATGGTGTTGAAGAAGCTCCCGACTTTGCTCAGGAAAACCTGAGCCGTGTGTCAGCCTCCTCAACTCAGATTCGAGCAGTACTTGTTAAGGATGAAGGGCTGCTGGTGGAGTTGAAGCGCTGGGTAGCGAAGGAAGCTACTGATAACGGCCAGGTCGTCGGGATTCGACTCTAACGGATCAAGCAATTTTTGAACGCTTGGACCAAGACGTAAGGTTTCGATCGATCGCGACGCGCCTCTTGCAGCGATATGGGTACCTGATGCCGACGCCGAATCCAGACTCGGACTTTGCAAAAGAAAACGAGCTAGTCCTCAAGGAGCGGGCGCGGCGGTTGGTTCAGATTGAATCGCAAGAAGATACAGAGTCGCTTCGGCCGCAAGGAAGCGATCGAGATCTCGAACGCACCGCGACGTGCGATCCGCGCCGCGACGAAGATTGTTCGCAGCAGCCGCTGCAAGACCGCCGCCAAAATACGCGCACGCCCGGCGGGACGTACTCGCCAGATATGAACCAGCAGGGAGCACCCGAGCAACAACCATCGCAGAGCCCGTCCCGGATCCTGCGAGCGGACGGATTGCCGCAGGCCACGGATCCGTTGGACGGTGGTAGTGGTGCTGGCTACTCACTGAACCTCGAATTGACTTCCAGTTCGGCCAAGCGTGACACCAATCCTTTGGCGGGCTCTCAACCTTTGGGCCAAGGGGCCATCGATGGTTCACCGATGGGCCGGGACGTGCGCTCCCTACCTGCTGCTCCAGGTCGAGGCGACGGAGGGCTTAGTTCAGACAAAAACGGAATGGAACGACCCTCGCGCACACGACCTGCGGGTGAAAGGACCAAAGAGGAAGACGTATCGTCGGTGAGAATGGTCCATCGTGCGAATCCCTACTCCGACATACCGTCGCTTTATGACATGTATGTACAAGCGTCGGCGCGCCAGCGACCGACCGAGCGGTTTGGCTTGGATATTTTTCGCAACACGACGAATGACCCGCAAGCGATTCCCATGGATCTTCCAGTTGGGCCCGACTACGTCCTCGGTCCAGGCGACAGTATTGAGATTGACCTTTGGGGTGGCGTCTCGCAGAGATTGTTCCGTGTCGTCGATCGCGAAGGGCGCGTATCGCTGCCCGAAGCCGGACCGCTCCTCGTGAGTGGGCGGAACATGGGCGACGTCCAGGCTGCAGTGCAACAGGTGCTGAGAACCGAGTATCGGGATGTCTCAGCAGATGTTTCCCTTGCGAAATTGAGAACGGTTCGCGTGTATGTGGTGGGGGACGTTGCGCAGCCGGGCGCCTACGACATCAGCTCGCTCTCGACTCCGCTAAACGCGTTGTTTGCCGCGGGCGGGGTGTTGCCCCGCGGCTCGCTGCGCGCACTCAAGCACTATCGGGGCACAGCAGCTCGTGGAAGAGGTGGACGCTTACGATTTGCTGTTACACGGAGTACGGTCCGATTTGCACCGATTGGAGAATGGCGACACTCTGCTCGTCCCTGCCCTGGGCCCACAGGTCACAGTGGACGGAATGGTGCGGCGGCCGGCGATCTACGAGCTGCACGGCGAAAGTTCACTTGCCGACGTCCTCGAACTCGCCGGTGGAATCCTCCCAACTGCGACACTTACGGCACATTGAGGTTCAACGAGTCGAAGCCCACGAGAAGCGCACAATGCTCACCCTCGATCTTTCGCCAACTGGGGATCCTGATTCGGCCAAGAAGCAACTCGAAGCCTTCAAGATCAATGATGGCGACGAAGTGCACATCTTTCCGATAGCTCCGTACAACGAAGACGCCATCTACATTCAGGGACATGTACTGCGGCCCGGGCGATATTCCTACAAACAAGGAATGAATCTCTCGGACCTGATTGGGTCATACAAGGATTTGCTGCCGGAACCGGCGCCACATTATGCCGAGATCGTCAGGCTAAACCCACCGGACTTTCATCCGAGCGTTGAAAGTTTCGATCTAACCGCAGCTCTGTCGAATCCAGCGTCAGCGCCGAAGCTGCAGCCGCTTGATACAGTCCGCGTATTCAGCCGCTACGATTTTGAGCCCGCTCCGGAAGTTTGGGTTGGCGGAGAAGTCAGAGAGCCGGGGAAATACCGCACTTCGGGTCAAGCGCACCTCAGGGACACGGTCTATCTAGCAGGCGGGGTCACCCAGGACGCTTCGCTCGACTCTGCCCAGCTTTTCCGCACGCAGCCCGACGGCACAATGAAAATTCTGAGCGTCGATCTCCGCGAGGCTCTCGCGGGCAATCCGGTGGACAACATAATTATGCAGCCGCGTGACCGGCTCCTCGTACATCGCAATCCGGCCCGGGTGGATCCGCCGACTGTTTACATCAACGGTGAAGTAGCCAAGCCTGGGCGTTACCCCCTCACCTCCAATATGCACGTCGAAGATTTAGTTCGCGTAGCCGGTGGAATAAAGCGCAGCGCCTATACCGAGAGCGCGGATCTCTCGCGTTTCGAGATGAATGCTTCTCGAGCGAATCCGAGCGGTCGGCTGGAAGTCAATCTTGCGGCAGCCATGAGCGGAGATGCCAAGAACGACATACCTCTCCGCGACGGGGACGTTCTGACGATTCGCCAGCTTCCTCGATGGAACGATATTGGTGCATCCGTGACTGTGCGGGGGGAGGTTCTTCACCCAGGAACATACGGTATCGAGCCTGGAGAACGGCTGAGTTCCGTCTTGACGCGAACCGGCGGATTCGGTCAAGAAGCGTATCCCTATGGCGCGGTCTTGGTTCGAAAGGAAGTTCGTGATCTCGAGGTGAAATCACATGTGGAACTCGTCCTGCGAGTGAAGGCCGAACAGGACTATTTGAAGACCTTGCCAGAAGCCGATACAGATCAGAAAAACGCGAAGCTAAGAGCGATTGCGCAGACGCAGTCAACACTTGACCAGCTTGAGGCTGCTGCGCCGATTGGGCGGGTTGTGATTCACGTTCGACCGGATTTGCGATCTTGGCAAAACACGCCGACAGACATTCCCGTCCGGGATGGCGACGTACTAATCATTCCAAAGAGCGCAAACTACGTGACGGTGACCGGCCAAGTGTTCAATCCTACCGCGGTCGCAAACCTTCCCGGTCACAGCGCCAAGTGGTACCTCAGCCAAGCTGGCGGGGTGACACAGCTTGCGGACAAGAAGGCCATCTTTGTGATCCGCGCCGACGGCTCGGTGATCGCCGCGAAAAACAACAGCAGTGGTTGGTGGGGAGGTGATCCGATGAGCGCCACTTTGCGAGCGGGCGACACGATCGTTGTACCTGAAAAAGCGCCAAAGATCGGCGGTCGTAACTGGGCAGCGATCATGCAATCAGCGCAACTCGCTTCGTCTGTAGCTTTGGCAGTCGCGTACATCCATCCATGACGAGGAATGTTCTTGATGCAGATGAGGGCCATCGTGCTGGCGTCTATCTTTGCGGCTTCGAGTTTGACGCTGACCGCACCCGTTTCTAGGTCAGCGCGGCAGCAGGCAGAGGAGCAGCGCGTGGGGGACGCGAAACAGAGCAACTCGGGGACAGAAGTAAAAGAAAAAGCTGCGAAAAAGGAAATCGCGAGCGATCCGCAGACGGATTCGACCCCGTCCCCACCGCGGAGCTTTAAAGGGCTAGGAAAGGAATTCTTGCTCGACCAAGAACAAATCTGGACAAGTCCTGCCAAAATCCGGTTTTCGGATACGCAGTGGCTCGTGCCTTTGAGCGGAATCACCGCCGGGCTTTTCGTGACGGACAGCGATTTCAGTAAGCACCTTTCGAACAGCCCGAACACCATCAGTCGCTACAAGACTTTTTCCAATGCAGGCATAGGAGCCCTCGTCGGAGGAGCTGGCGGAATGTGGTTGCTGGGTCACGTCAGGCACAACGAACACTGGAGTGAGACCGGCTTCTTGGCAGGTGAGGCGGCATTGAATAGTTTGGTCGCAGTCGAGGCATTCAAATACTCGCTGCGGCGCGAACGACCTTACCAAGGCGACGGGAGCGGGCCCTTTTTTCAGAGTGGCGGAACCTCATTTCCTTCGGAACATGCGGCCGCGGCCTGGTCTGTGGCAGGAGTCATCGCACACGAGTATCCCAGTCCGTTCATGAAAGTCATGGCCTACGGCCTGGCGTCTCTCGTGGACTACTCACGAATTCGGGCTCGCCAGCATTTTCCTTCGGATGTCTTCGTCGGCAGCATCATGGGCAACCTCATCGCTCAGAATATCTATACCCGAAATCACGATCCTGGACTAGGCGGTGAGGCTTGGAAATCGATCAGTCAGATGTTTCGTGGCGATGGAAATCTCACTCCGGGCAATATGGGTTCTCCGTACGTCCCTCTCGATAGCTGGATCTATCCCGCATTTGATCGATTGGCGGCACTGGGGGTGATCGACAGTGGGTTTGCGGGAATGCGTCCTTGGACGCGCAGCGAATGTGCGCGGCTCTTGAAGGAAGCTGTTGAACCTGTCAACGACGGAGGGAGAGGCGGGCTGGAGGCGGATAAGACTTATCAGTTACTTGAAGCGGAATTTCGAGAGGAGCTCGAAGCACAGGGCGACAATCGGCTTTTCCGAGGGCGAGTTGAATCTGTATATGCACGGGTTACAACAGTCTCTGGAGAGCCTCTTACGGACGGCAATCATTTTGGGCAGACGCTAACAAACGATTTTGGTAGGCCATATCAAGAAGGATTCAACACTGTCGATGGCTTTTCGGCTTGGACAACGTTGGGGCATTGGGTGGGCTACGTTCGCGCCGAATACCAGCATGCGCCATCGGCACCTGCTCAGCCCGAGGCGGCGCGAGAATTCATTGCTTCGGAAGAGGGTCTCCCCAGCGTATCGCCAAATATTCCGTACCAAGCAGCCAATCGCCTGAATTTGCTTGATGCGTATGTCGGACTGAATTTCGAGAATTGGCAAGTCACTTTCGGACAACAGAGCCTATGGTGGAGTCCCATGAAGAGTGGGCCGCTGATGTTCAGTGACAATGCGGCCCCCGTGAATATGTTCCGCATCAGCCGCATCTCGCCGTTTAAGCTGCCTAGCATCGGAGGTTTGATGGGGCCGATCAGGCTGGAGTGGTTCCTCGGACAGTTTGCTGGCCAACAATTCATCTTCCAAACGGATACTGGTTTCGTAGGCCAGTTCGGCAGTCCCATAGCTCGGCAACCCTTTATTCAAGGCCAAAAACTCAGTTTTAAGCCCTCGCCGAATTTTGAGTTCAGTGTTTGCCTGACTGTAGTCTTTGGAGGCGGTCCCGGGCCGCTGACTTGGCACACTTTTCTCAGGAGCTACTCCCTTGGTCAAGGCATCAACGCGCAGTTGGGTAGCGGCCCGACGGATCCTGGCGACCGACGCTCGGGAGTGGACTTCAGTTACAGGGTTCCTGGACTTCGAAAGTGGTTGACATTCTATGGCGATGCTTTCAATGAAGATGAGTTTTCCCCTTTGGGCTATCCGCGCAAGGCTGCGATTCAAGGGGGAATATACATGCCGCGAATTCCAGGAATTCCGAAGCTGGACCTTCGCTTGGAAGGTGGGTCCACAGTACCTGCGGATTATCCAGCCTGCGTGGGCTGCTTTTACGTTAATGGTCGTTTCCCAGATGGGTCTTACGTGAATTCCGGCAACCTTATTGGAAGCTGGTTGGGACGTGCTGGTCAGGGAGAGCAGGTTTGGAGCACTTATTGGCTCACTCCACGCAACAAAATCCAATTCAGTTACCGGCATCAGAAAGTGAGCGAAAAATATCTTCCACAAGGGGGGACCGTGAACGATGGAGGTGTGACGGCCGACTTTTGGGTTGGTCGTTCGGTCACGCTGTCCGGGTCTGTGCAGTATGAGAAATGGAATTACCCCGTTCTGGCCTCGCAGCCAAAGTCAAACGTGGCAACCTCGCTCGAATTGAGCTTCTGGCCTCGGTCCTGGAAATGAATTGGTTAAGGTTCGGATAAAGTGTGAACACCGAGAAATGGAGAGACGTGACGCAGACAGCTGCCAAAACGCAGATTGAGACCGCAATTCAGCCGGTTATCGACGAACCTCCCCTCCAGGAAGTCTCGCTCGAAGATGTGCGCGAACGGCAGGCGAAACTTCTCCGCTTGCTTTGGGACTCTCGGCGAGATCTTTTCCGAGCTGCCGCAATCGGATTGGCAGCCTCGACTCTTATCGCGTTCTTGATCCCAAGATCTTTTACCTCCACTGCGCAGCTCATGCCGCCAGACACGCAGTCTTCCTCAGGACTAGCGATGATGGCAGCTATGGCCTCAAAAGTTGGCGGAGGGCTGGGATCTGTGGCCGGTGATTTGCTCGGAATGAAAAGTTCCGGAGCTCTTTTCATCGGCGTGCTTAGAAGCCAGACTGCACAGGACCGGCTTGTCCTGGAATTCGAACTGCAAAAAGTTTATGCGCCATATGGGAAAAAATCGATAACAGACACGCGGACGCAACTGGACGAAAATACCGCGATTTCAGAAGACCGCAAGAGCGGCATCATCTCCATAAGCGTCACGGATCATGATCCCAGGCGGGCCACCGCTCTCGCCAACGGCTACGTTAATCAATTGAATTCTCTCGTGACGGAGCTTTCCACTTCCGCGGCGCACCGTGAACGTATGTTCCTCGAAGAGCGCCTCAAGGTCGCCAAGCGGGACCTCGATGACGCAGGAAACCAGCTCGCTCAGTTCTCCAGCAAGAACAATACGTTGGACATGCAGACGGAAGGCAAAGCCATGCTAGACGCGGCTGGAACCCTCGCAGGGCAGATGATCGTCGCACAGTCGGAACTCGAAGGTCTGCGCCAGATCTATACCGACAATAATCCTCGCGTTCGTTCCTTGAACGCACGCGTCGGGGAGCTTCGCAAGCAGCTCGACAAGCTTGGCGGCACGCCCGCGGACGCCGCGAAAGCCGCCAACTCTTCGCCGGATGTTTCAAACGGCATGCCTTATCCCACAATTCGCAGCCTGCCGTTGCTCGGAGCGAAATACGCAGATTACTACCGCCGCGCGAAGATTCAGGAAACCGTGTTCGAACTGCTCACCGAGCAGTACGAACTTGCCAAGGTAGAAGAGGCCAAAGAAACTCCCAGCGTCAAAGTATTGGATCCGGCGCAAGTTCCGGAGAAGAAATCGTTCCCTCCTCGCCTGCTGATTATGTTTCTCGGAACATTTTTGATCTTTTCGTTGTCCGTGGTCTGGGTGTTGGGAGCAGAGCAGTGGCGCGCCGCGGACCCGGACGATCCGCGCAAGATTCTTGCGAAGGAAGTTGTAGCAACGCTGAAAGCGCGAACGGACTGGTTTTCGCGGAATGGCGCGGGGCCCAGCGCAAGAGAAGATAAGGATTTGGACCGGCTCGACGATCTCCAGCCGCCTCGCGGCGGGTCTGAGAGGCAGTAGAACTGGTTGCAATTAAAAGAAAATAAGTGGGTTAGGTCACATATCGCCCTGTAAGTGACAGGGCGAAGCTGTGAGAGGGCAATGCTGAATACATCGATAGAGTTGTCCGTGGCGACCCGGGTAGAGGGAGCGGAGACATTCGCTGGTAACGACAGTGGAAGCGTACGTCCGGCCTCGGTGGTATGCCGCCTATACCCGTGCAAACCACGAGAGGCGCGTTGCTGACCAGCTTGCGGAACGCGGGGTGGAAAACTTCCTGCCGCAATACGAATCCGTGCGCAAGTGGAAAGACCGCAGGGTGCGTCTGCAAATGCCGCTGTTTCCTGGATATGTTTTTGTCCACCTGGCGCTGCAAAATCGGCTTCGAGTTCTGCAAGTGCCGGGAGTGGCGTGCCTGGTGGGTTTTGCGGGGAGGCCAGTGGCGGTGCCGGAAGAGGAATTTGCAAGGATTCGCGGATTTTTGAATAAGGGACTTCGCGCCGCGCCACATCGTTACTTAACGGTTGGGCGACGCGTGCGGGTCACAAACGGACCCTTACAAGGGTTAGAGGGCGTGCTACTGCGCAGGAAGAACAAGACACGATTCGTGCTGTCGTTTGAATTGATCATGCGGTCGGTGGCAGTTGAGATTGACGAAGCAGACGTGGAAGCGGCGTAAAGGAGGAGGTACCCCCCGGGGTTTCTCTGTAAGTGCGGATTCTAAAAGGCTTTAAGTCCTTTGTTTTGTACGTGCGGATTCTAAACGGGTTAGAGCTCCACCCCGGTGTTTTTCGCGAAAGAGCGCGGAAATTGATGAAAAAAAGGGAGTTAGTATATTGCGGGTTGCAAAAGAGTGCGGAAGAGCTTGAAAGGAATGGAATTAGGCGCAAAAGCTCCGTGATTTGCAGGGAATTGACCGCAGGGTTGTAGGAATGAAGGGGCAGAGAAGGCTGGCGGCAGGGAAACTCCGACGCAATCATACAACAAAATAGCACGGATTACACAGATTGTCAAGTCCAACGCAAACAAAATACGCTGACGAGGCTGTTCCCGCAGGGAGCGGCCCCGCCGTGCAGGACGCACGGGGGCGGAAGGGATGGCTGGGGTCTGCTCTCGACGCGTTGCCCCAAGCGCGCAGGCTCATGCCGGTTGCGTACAGCTTTGCGGATCAGGCGTTTGCCGTGGGAGCCAATTTCCTGGCCAATGTGATGCTGGCGCGCACGCAGAGCAAGGAAGAGTACGGGATGTTCGCACTATCCTATTCGGTATTCACCTTCCTCGCCGGTCTGCACAATTCGGCTATCCTCGAGCCGTACACGGTTTACGGCTCTGGAAGATACCGCAAGCGTTTTTCCGAGTATTTGCGGCTGATGGTGCGGGTCAACGCATTCGTCGGGTTATTGCTTTCGGCGCTGGTGCTTCTGGTCTGCCTGGTGCTTTATTGGACCGCGCCGCAACTCGTCTCCCGCGCTTTGCTGGGTTTGGGGGTGACGGTAGGCATCCTCCTGTCCGGCATTTTCCTGCGGCGAGTCTTTTACATCCAGAGACAGCCCGCATTCGCCGCGCAAGCCTCCGTCATCTGCTTCGTGACGGTCGCCTGCGCGCTCTGGCTCGCGGCAAGAGCGCACCTCCTGAACGGCTTTTCCGTGTTCGTGATCCTCGCGCTGGGCTGGATCGTTGCCGGCCTCGGCGTGGGCAGGAAAATCGATCTGGGTCACCCCGCGCAGTCCTTCCTGGATTCGGAACCGGGCTATTGGAGCGAGCACTGGAAGTATTCGAAATGGGTTCTTTCGACGGCTTTTGTGTTTCAGCTCACCACGCAGGGCTATTACTGGATCGTCGCCGGCTTCGTCTCCGTCAAGGATGTCGCCGGGCTCAGGGTCATGCAATTGCTCGTCGCGCCGATGGACCAGGTCTTTATTGCCTTATCTTTTTTGGTGCTCCCCGCGCTGGCCGCCCGCTACGCGAGCAACCGGATGGGGAGATTTCCTGTCATTTACAAAGCGTTATGCATTGGCGGTCGTCGGCACGACCGCCCTCTTCGCCCTTGCCGTCCGCATCGTCGGCAAGCCCGTGATGCACTGGCTGTACGCCGGAAAGTTCGATGATCTCGCGCCCCTGCTTTACATTCTGGCGTTCCTGCCGCTTGTCATGGGAATTGGCAACGTCATGAACTGTGCACTGAAAGCCGCCGAAAAGCCAAGGCTTGTCTTCTTTGCCTATGTGTGCAGCGGTGCAGCAACCCTACTCGGAGGGATTCCCCTGGTAATCCACTTCGGGCTGCGCGGCGCCGTTTACGGACTCCTGCTCTCCGCGGCCGCGTACACAACTGCCCTTACTGTGAGCTTTCTTTCTAGCGTTAATGCAAAAGTAGGTGAATAAGCAATGCCAGCTTATCGGATTGATTTCTCGTCGGATATATCCCCTGAGCGCGAGTCCTCGCCTCTCCGCAGCGCGCCTCGACGGCGGGGGTGCAGTACGACAGCGTTCCCGTGTTCTGTAGGGAAAGCGGAGAAAATGGGTTGATTAACTTTTCAGCGGTTCGCCCGGAGACTCTCGCGGGGAAGATCGTCCGCTTTCCGCTCTGCGCGCTACCAATTTCTGGATAATAATGAGGGGCTTGAAGGATATCGCTCGCTTCACGAAACATGCTCTGCGGACATTTCGCGGTCGAGACGTTTGGCAAGGCGCACAGATAAAATGCGACCGGATAAAGCTGGGGCACGAAGCCGCTTCTTGGTGCGTTTGCCCGCGGGATTTATCGGCATCAAGCATTGTCTATTCGTTTGGTGTGGGCGAGGACATTTCGTTCGACGTCGCGCTGATCCACCAGTTTGGCTTGCGGGTCCATGCATTTGATCCCACGCCACAATCCATTGAATGGCTGCGAGGCCAAACTTTGCTTCCAGAATTCATATTCCACGCTTACGGTGTTGCGGGTTTTGACGGGAGTTGCGTTTTTATGCCTCCTGAGAATCCCGGCACGTTTCGCACACGATCGTTCCACGAGTGTCGTCGCGGCCGGCCATTGAAGTTCCGATGCACCGCCTGGGGACCATCATGAAGATGCTTGGCCACGCGTGCATCGACCTGCTGAAGATGGACATCGAGGGTGCGGAGTACGACGTTCTGGCGGAAATTCTTACCCAACGCATCCCGGTGAAACAATTGCTGGTGGAGTTTCATCATCGCTGGCCACAAATCGGAGTTGAAAAGACGAAACAGGCGATCTGCGCGTTGAATACGGCGGGATTCCGGATTTTCAGTGTATCGCTTAGCGGCGAGGAATACAGCTTCCTGCACCTTTCCATCCAATAAGTTAGGGGAGTTTTCAGCCGGAAACCGGCCATCGTGTCCGCTGGTACCAATAGAACAGGAAATGAGATGCCACTAACGGTAAGCAAGGCGCTCACGGAAAATTACTCAAAGTACTATGAACACAACGCCTCGTTGTCTGAGTGGCGGCGCTTAGGCGCGATCGATAAGTGTGCAAACATCATCCAGCTCTGTTCGGGATTCGATCGCAAAGAGGTACTGGAGATTGGGTGCGGCGACGGATCGATCCTTCAGCGGCTCTCGTCAACAGGATTTAGCAGTCGTTACACCGGCCTGGAGATTTCGGCCAGCGGTGTGCGCGCTGTCCGGGAAAAGAACATTCCAGGGACTAGCGTAGAGCTCTTTGACGGCTATGAGCTTCGATTTGCGGATAAACAGTTTAATTTGGCGATACTCAGTCATGTTATCGAGCACGCGGAATATCCGCGGCGGTTGATTCAAGAAGCCGCTCGGGTGGCGAGCCGTGTTTTTGTGGAGGTGCCCGCTAGAGGACAACTTGCGACTCTCAGCCGATTTTGTTTTCGACCCTGTGGGGCACATCAATTTTTACAAGATAAAGACGATCCGGTATCTGGTCCAGAGCTGCGGGATGGTTATTTTGGGATCGCACGTTTCGCATGGCTGTCTCTCCACTTATGTTTACAGAAAAGGGAGACTCCGGGGTACTTCAGCCTATCTGATCAAGGAGGCATTGCTTAGAATCTGGCCTACAATGGCGTCGAAGATTTACACTTACAATTACGCGCTTGTCTGTGCCAAGGCGGCCTAAGCAATCGTAGCGTCTGCTCCCATTCATGAAATTCCACGCTCAGCTCAAAAGAACGGCGCTGTCTCTTCACCGGATGCTCGCTGGCGCTTTGCTTCCATTGACCAACGAGCGTGACGCGCTGCTGTGCTTTCTTTTTCACTCCCTCTTCGAGAGCGAAGCGGAGTTACGTGGAGAGGTAATGGACCCTCAACAAGGTATCACCGTGGCTATGTTCAGGGCATTCGTCAGCCATTTCCACGAGCAGGGGTACGGCTTCGTCTCGCCTAGGCAGATTCTGGAAGGGTTACAACCCGGTGGCAAATACATCCTGCTCACTTTCGACGACGGCTACTTCAACAACATCCGTGCTTTGCCGGTAATCGAGGAGTTCAATGCGCCAGCGGTGTTTTTTATTTCGACCGATCACGTGCGGGGTGGGAAAGCGTTCTGGTGGGACGTCGTTTACAGAGAAGGCCGAAGGCGCGGGCAGACGGGGGAAGAGATTCGCCGCGCTGTCGCCGGTTATAAGCGACGGAAGACAGAGGAAGTGGAGTGCGACCTGAGAAACCAATTTGGAGACGACGCGTTACGCCCCGTCTGCGATCTTGATCGGCCGTTCACTCCAGAAGAAATGCGCGAGTTCACGGGGCATCGCTTGGTTTCGCTGGGGAATCACACACGGAATCACGCGATTCTGACCAACTACGACCCAGAGGAAGTGCGGGAGCAAATCCGAGGTGGGCAAGAAGCCATTCAGCAAATGACTAGGCAAGTCCCCGAAATGATTTCGTACCCTAACGGGAACAGCAACACTGAAATTCAACAAATAGCCCGGGAAATCGGACTGCCGCTCGGCGTGCTGGTACGAGGAGGCAAGAACCGAGTACCTCTGAAGTTCGACGCGCCCGGAGTGATGACTCTCAAACGCTTCATTCTATGGGGAGACAGCGGGATAGATGCACAGTGCCGGGCGGCACGCTCGAGTGTTTCCTTGGATCGAATACGCGCTGCCCTTGGCAAGCGAATACGATCTGGCAGCCCCAGCGAAAGGCCCGCCTGACATGAGTACGCCCCTGCGGATCTTGCAGGTCTACAACGAATATCGCACCTCGGGCGGAGAGGACACTGTTGTCGATCTCGAAGCAGAAATGTTGCGGCGTCATGGCCACGAAGTGGAACGTCTTTCAGTTTCCACCAAGCAGATTGACGGCGCAAATCCCCTCAGGCTAATGGCCGCCGGTTTGGGAGCGGTGTGGTCATTTCGCGGCTATTCCCTAATGAAGAAAGCGATCGCGCGGTTCTCCCCCGAAATCGTTCACGTACATAACAGTTTTCCTTTGCTCAGCCCCAGCATCTTCTGGGCGGCTCAGCGTGCGGGAATCCCGACCGTGCAAACGATCCACAATTTCCGATTTGCTTGCGCGAACGCTGTTCTCTTGCGTAACGAGAAACCATGCCAGGATTGTGTGGGTCGATTTCCATGGTCCGCGTTGCGGCACCGCTGCTACCAAAATTCGCATCCCGCGACGAGTGCAGTCGTGGCCATGAACGAATTGCACAGTCTTTTGGGAACATTTGAGAACAAGGTCCACGCGTACATCGTAATGAACGAGTTCAGCAAAGCGATTATGTTGCGGGCCGGCTTGCCGGAAGGCCGGCTCCACGTTAAAGCTAACTTCGTAAAGGAAACCGGTAGTAGCCATGTGCCTCGACTCCGACAGGTTGTTTTTGCGGGAGCGATTTCGCGAACGAAGGGTGTACACCTGCTGCTCCAAGCTTGGGCAAGAATTTCTCCTCAGGATTACAAATTGATTCTTATAGGGGACGGCCCGGACCGTGTGGCACTCGAGCGGGAGTCTGTTGGAGTCTCTGGCATTGAATGGCACGGCGCTCAGTCTTGGCAAAAAGTTCTGGAGATTTTGGGTGGAAGCCGGTGGCTGGTCTTACCATCCCTTCTCTACGAGAACTGCCCTATGGTTATTCCCGAGGCTTTCTCGGTGGGTACACCTGTGATTGTTCCAAATCACGGCGCATTTCCTTCGTTTGTCACGAATTCCCATGATGGGCTATTGTTCGCTTCCGGTGACGCCGAATCCCTTGCAAGCGCGTTGAGTACGGCGCTTAATGCGCTAAATGACGACTGGTCATGCTTGTCAGCGAAATGCGCGAGCCACATACCGCCGCACATTTACAGAGGTACATAACTACGAGCAATTGATTTCTATTTACAGGGATGCGACTCAGGCTTGCCGCTCCGCTGAGAACAAGTCCTTCGTAGCGAGCGCCTCCAAAGTCTCTCCACCAACCGCGGTCGATCAATTCCGAGACCCTGCGGGTCGCTCTTGAGACCGAAGACTTCCAAACCAGCTTCGGGCAACGAAATATTTTCAGAACAAGCGCGAAAGTAGCCCCAAGTTCAGCTGAGACCCTATTTCAAGACAGAAGAGGACTGAGGCAATTGAGGGTCGCGTTACTTTGGGAAGTCTTTACGAGAAACATGGGCCCCGGAAACCCAAGTCTGCCTTCTCGCGGAGCTATATTCCGAAGTGATCCAACGCGACAAAGCACAGTCGGGACTGCTGGCCAGTCGGCGGCCAGTTGCCTTGGACTGATAACCATCTCTGTCGTTCTTTTGTTTGTTCATCTAGTCAAACAGGCAAGCGAAGAAAGTCGATCCTCATGGCAAATCGCATAGCACTTACCCTCGTCTTTGTGCTCTCCTTCTTTACTTACTTGGTGCCAGATTTGACGGCTTCGGTTCAGCTAGCTCCTTTGCTTTTGTTCGCCGCGCTAGTTGTCGTTCGAGTGCTTTTCTCCATCTCAAATCTTCGTGCATTGGGATCACTGTTCGAACTCGACGGCCTAGTATTCGTAGTCTTTCTCTCGTTCTTGATGATCGGGCCATCGATGGCGTCTTCTTATGACAAATCCACGGAATATGCGCTGCTTATCTCAGTTTGTCTGATTCTCGCCCGGCTGTACATGGCTGTAGTTCCGATTCGCGAAGTGCTCGAAGCATTTTTCTGGTCCGGGATCGTGTCCGTGGGGTTGTTCGTACCCTTGAGCTTTGCGACTCTCATGCAATCCATACAAACGCTGGACAGATTTGGGTACGAGAATCTTCAAAATAATATATTGGCGTTCTTATTGACAGGCTACTTGTGTGTCGCGGTCTGGAAGTTTTTCACTGGCGGATGGCGCATGAACTGGCCTGACGGCAGCGCTCAGCCTGTCCTGCGTCGTGATGATCTTCTTTACCTCCTCGCGAGGAGCGCTTATCGGAGGCTTTATAGGCTGTTGTTTTGGTGCAGGGATGGCTTTCTGGCGGGCGGATAAGGGACGACGAGCATGGCTCGCGCGACGGACCGCTTTGTTCGCATCCGTGCTGATAATAGCGCTCTTATTCTTCCAGAGTTTCCCTCAGGTGAAGGATACTTTTGACTTTCTGGATAAAGCGCTGGCCATAACTAGCCCTGATCGAGGGGTCGATTCGGGATTTACCGGACGGTTCGACTCTTGGAAGAGGATAAAGGGCCCATTGTCGGGCGGAAACTGGCTACTAGGCCTGGGAATGAGATCCTCGGACTCCCTCTACCCGATGATTGACAACAGCTATTTGGTAATTCTCTACGATCTCGGATTGTTTCCATTAATCTTAATCACCTGGAGATTCCTGAGCGTCTTGCGGAGATTCCTAAATGCCTATTTTCGCGCCATAAACGAGTCTCGAGAAAGCTGTATCTTGTCTGCTGTGTATTGATGGTCGTGCTGCTGACAATCAACATCGTTGAGCGCTTTCTGTTTGGGGTGGGCAATCCATATTCACTGTTAGCATTGCTTTTTTTCGCGACTCCAACATCGGTCATAGGCCAGGAATTGGAAGCGTCCAGAGTAGATTCAAAGCGGTCAGGACATCTTGCCGACCGAACTCTCTCAAATCTTCAACCTTCGTGTTGATGTGCAGGTCGAGGCTGGCCCTAACGTGTCGATGAAATCATCGAATAGCACCCAACCAACCGCCGAGTCGAGGCTTGACAGGATCCCTGGAAGGGAATCCCAATGACGCAAATGAAAGTGGCATTGCTGACCGAAGTGTTCCCCAGAAACATGGGCTACCTGGAGAATTTCCTTCCCAAGTATCTGGTGAGGCTGGGAATTGATGTCCATGTGATCACTATGGACTTATTCCCTTATTATCAAATGAAGGAAAAGGAGTTCAAAGAGACATACGGCGGGTTTGCAGATTCCGAGGACCTGATCCCCGGGACCGTGGAAACTATCGATGGATTCACATTGCACGTTCTCGGGCATAAGAAGGTGCTGGGATACATGCAAATGACCGGGCTGAGGAAGAAACTCTCCTCCATTCGCCCCGACATCGTGCAGACGACGGCCGCCATCGGGTGGCTTCCTCTGCAAGCGGCTCTCAACAAGCCCTTTCTTGGCTTCAAACTTTTCACCGGCAATCATCATCATGCTTCCGTTTTTCCGCTTGCGCACAAGAAACTCTCTCCCTGGAGCCAAGAGCTCCTCCGCTGTCGCATAACGCGAACCTTGCCCGGCTGGCTGGTGAGCATGTCCACGGAGAAATGCTACGCCATCGCGCCCGATTGCGCTGACATTGCCACACGGTTCTTTGGGGTTCCCAAGAGCAAGATTTCTGTTTGCCCGCTCGGTGTTGACACCGAATTGTTCAACCCTATTTCCACGGAGCAGGACCGCCAAAACAGACTGTCACTGCGCCAGCGTTTAGGGTTTTCCGAGTCTGAAATCGTCTGTATCTATACCGGGCGCTTTAGCGAGGACAAGAACCCGCTGGTCCTTGCTAAAGCGATTGCACAGCTCGTTTTCGCTGGACACCCATATCGCGGGTTGTTCGTAGGGAATGGGGTGCAAGCGCCGGCGATTCAATCAAGTGCGGGCTGCACGCTACATCCGTTTGTCCCCGTTCGCGAACTCGGCGACTTCTATCGCGCCTCGGATATCGGCGTCTGGCCGACGCAGGAATCCCTTTCCATGCAGGATGCAGCCGCCTGCGGCCTGCCGATTGTCGCGAATCACACGATGATCGCACCGGAGCGCCTGGATGGAAACGGTCTGGCGTACAAGCTGAACGATCTAGGAGATCTGGTCCGGGTACTGCTTGAGCTTCGCGACCTGGAGACCCGGAAACGCTTGGGAGCTTGTGGAGCTCGGAAGATGGCCAAGGATTTTAGTTGGGAATCAATTGCCACACGGCGGCTCCGGGACTATGAAGCCGCGTTGCACCCGTGTCGGCGGGGGGAAGAATCCCTAGTTTCTGAGCGCAATTCCCTGGCTAAGGAATGAGCCGGAGCGATTCAAGGTCCAGTGCGGAGCGAATCTTAGAAGAATCGCGGAGGGGATAGATGCAGCAAGCGGCAGTGAAAGCAGCGGAGCGGGAGACTACGCGGATGGGAGCGGAGGAACTGGCGGAAAGCCGGGCAGGCCAGGAGTCAGCCTGTCTTTTGTGCCATGGAGGGCTCGAGAAGTCCGCGGGCGAGCTGTATGACACGCGGTTTGGAATCGAGGGCAGCTACGAAGTGTGGCGCTGCCAGGAGTGCGGTTTGGAGCAAATATTTCCTGTCCCGACACCGGCGGAGCTGGGCCGTCTGTACGAGTCGTACTACAACTTTGGCGGCGAGCGAGGAACGTCTTACACACGCCTGCGCGAATGGTTCTTTTCTTCTTGGCTTTATCGCATGTGGATTTTTCTCGACGGTGACATTTCGTTTCATGGACGCAAAGGCGCGGGACGCTTGCTGGATGCGGGTTGCAACGAGGGGCGCGGGCTGCGAATTTATGCGCGCAATGGTTTTCAGGTGGAGGGCTTGGAGTTGAACCCCAGTGCCGCTGCCGTGGCCCGGGAATCGGGTTTCACCGTTCACGTGGGCGATACGACGGATTTCGCCGCACCCGAGGCTTACGATGTGGTGGTTCTCTCGAATGTTTTGGAGCACGCGCCAGATCCCAAGAAGGTGCTGAGCAATGTTCATGGAAACCTGACGCCGGGCGGCCAGCTGTGGATCAGTTGTCCGAACAGCCGGAGCTGGCTGCGGAAAGTGTTCGGACGGTCTTGGATCAATTGGCATGTGCCATTTCACATCTCTCAGTTCTCACCGCAAACGGTGACGACCTTAGTGGAAAAGGCGGGTTTCACGAGAATCGAGATACATCATGTTACCCCCGCGCTTTGGGTGGCTATGTCCATAATCGCGAAAATGTTCGCGAAACAGGGGCAGCCGACACGCCAACTGCGTAACCCCGTGCTTGTCGCAACGCTTTTGTTTCTGATCAGGTTTGCCGCATTCCCCATGCTGTGGCTTCAAAACATACGTGGCCGAGGCGATTGTCTTCTGATCACAGCTAGCAAAGCTTGAACCATGCGGATTCTAATAAATTCGATCAATTTCTCACCTGAGCTGACGAGCACCGGCAAGTACACCGGAGAATTGGCTGACTGGCTTGCGGAGCGCGGTCACGAGGTCCGCGTTGTAACATCGCCACCCCACTACCCGCAATGGCGGATTTCCAAGGGATATGCCGGGTGGCGTTACAAAAGGGAGAAACTGAATACTTCGGTTGAATCCTCCGGAGGAGTTGATATTTTTCGTTGCCCCGTTTGGGTACCACGAGTGCCTCGGGGCTGGAAACGCGTACTCTATCTCGCCAGCTTCTCACTGAGTAGTTGGCCAGTGATGTTGATGCAGATATTTTGGCGGCCCGATATTGTCCTTTTGATCGAGCCCACACTCTTCTGCAGCCCTCAGACTCTATGTGTTGGCCGACTGTCCGGGCGCAGCTGCGTGGCTCCATGTGCAGGATTTCGAAGTCGATGTCGCCTTCAAACTTCAAGATTTTTCCTCGACCAAGTTGCAGCGCTCAATTTGCATACTTGAACGTTTCCTGTTGGGGAGATTTAATCGAGTCTCCGCGATCTCCGATCGAATGGTTGAGCGACTGTCGTTGAAGGGGGTTGATGCACGCAGAACCGTCCTCTTTCCTAATTGGGTTGATACTTCTGAGATCTATCCTCTGACCACACCCAACGCCTTGCGTCGAGAGTTCGGAATCTCTGAACAGACGATCGTGGCCCTTTATTCGGGGAATATGGGTCTGAAACAGGGGCTAAGTCTGCTCATCGAAGCGAGTCGCCGGCTTGTCCATCGGCCGGAGATCGTTTTCGTGTTGTGCGGCGACGGTCCGCACCGAGACGCCTTGGTTGAAATGGCTTCACAACTAGGAAATGTTATGTTCTTACCTTTACAGCCTTCTGGTCGGCTGAACGAACTTCTCAACATGGCAGATATTCATTTATTGCCGCAGGTAGCTGGTGCTGCAGATTTAGTGATGCCTTCCAAATTGACGGGCATAATGGCTAGCGGCAAGCCAGTCGTGGCGACGGCAGACGAAGGATCACAACTGGCGACGCTACTTGCGGGGCGCGGAGTCTGCGCACGTCCGGGTGACGCGAATGCTCTCGCGGCGGCGATTGCTCGCCTAGCTGACGATCGCGAGTTGAGATTGCAAATGGGATGTGAATTGAGGAAGTATGCGCTGATTCACCTGAACCGCAGTGACATCCTGACCCGTTTTGAGTCGTCGCTGATGCAGGCCTGTGATCGTTCGGTAACAGGTGCTCGGTCAAAAGTAACTGCTTCCCAGAAAAGTAAATTACCTGTTGGCTAGCCCGCGTCGTCTCCTGATCGAGATCTAGAAACTAGACTGACTTTTCACTCGGAAAACCTTAAAAGAACGAAGTCTTGGTATCTAAAGAATCCGCTTGTTATCTGCGGTTGTTTCTAGAGTTTGTATTCCGATGGCCTCTAAACAAAGAAGATAAGTGCAGCCGTTAATTCCAAGTGATTCCTTGCCGGTCGAAAGCGCCGAGTGGAATTTGAAAGCTCCGTGAAGCTCTCGAAGTAATCGTAGTTAAGGTTTAAATTCAATGACAAGACGCTCTATCAATCTTATTCAGTTCTGGCTAACAATCGCGTTCTTTGCTATCCCTGGCATTGCTTTTTATATTGCAAGTTACGTCCGCTTCCAGTCGGGAGTCTTCGACAAGATAGAAGTCGATTATTACGCGTACTTTGGTTTTACAATACTCGTGACCCTGTTGTGGGCTCTAGTTGTGGAGCACTTGCGAGTGAATCGCATTGTTACCCTTGTGACGCTCCAGACCGGTGTCATGACAGCAGCTCTTGCCACGCTATATTGCACGTTGTTATCGCTATCTCTGCTTTTCTGCTATCGGACCATAAACTTCCCGCGCGGTTTCGTGTTCGTTGGTTGCAGCCTGATGTTCTTACTCAGTTTTTGCCTGATTCACCTGTTCCGGGCGGCAATACATAAGATTGATAAATCTCCGAATGGGCGCTTTCCAGTTGCTGTTCTCGGTGCTGATGAATTGCCGCAGGCATATCGCAACGACTGTCGAAGAGTCGACTTGCACGTTGCAAGGTTGCTTGCTTTGTTGCGTTGCCGGGCCAGAACGAGACAGCCATGGGTGCACCCGTCCTGCCATGGGATCGCATGGATGATGTTGCAGATGTCTTCCACTGCGGTGAGATCATCATTGCATTGCCACCGGAGCGCATGAGCGAAACGCAGGCAATCCTTCAGAAAGTTCAGCACCTCTGTATTCCAGCCCGAATGGTATTGGATTTGGGTGAGGGAGTCTTCGTTCCAGAAAGAATCTTCGACTATTATGGAAATCCGCTGCTTGACGTCCGGCCGTACCCTGTTGATACAGTCTCTTATGCACCTTTGGCAAACGCGTCTTCGATATCATCTTTTCTTCCTTGGTTCTACTGGTTGCTGCGCCCTTTTTTCTGCGTAATCGCCCTGCCTGCATCAAGCTCACCTCCCGGGTTCGGATTTTTTGTTCAGGAACGAGTGGGTCTGAATGGCGGCCATTTCAGAATGCTGAAATTCCGTACAATGTTTTTGCAAGATTCGGAGGCTTCGAACTCACAACACACTCAACGTCACGACCAGCGCGTCACTGCTGTTGGTCGCTTTCTTCGGCGCAGCAGCCTGGACGAATTGCCCCAGTTCATCAACGTGCTAAAGGGCGACATGAGCGTTGTCGGGCCGCGCCCCGAGCTCACCTTCTTCGTGCAAAAATTTCGACACGAGATCCCATCCTACATGGCCCGGCATCACGTCAAGTGTGGTATCACCGGCTGGGCCCAAGTAAACGGTCTGCGCGGGAGCGAGACTTCTATCCCGCATCGGATCCAATTCGATATTTATTACATGCGTAACTGGAGCTTAGTTCTCGATCTTAGAATCATTTTCTTGACAATCTTCAGCGGCCTGGTGAATCCGCAAGCTTATTAACTACAATTATCGTAGGGCTGTGTTGCGTTCCTAAAATCAGCAAGTCATTTTGTTCAATGCTTCTTGGTATGCAATAGCCTCGATGAGAGATCTCATCATTGGCATTGCAGGTTAGATTCGTATTTACTCCTGCCCCTCTTTCGCGCCGCCAGGCCATTGTGGTGCATTCAGTCTGGCTGCTCCTCGCAGCGACTTCCCCTCCAAACAGTCGTCCCCCCCATGAACGGTTCCCGCCTCGACATGCGTGCACAGGAACGCAGCTTAGTATTAGCATTGCAATCGAGAGCGGTATACGCGGATGGGGCTTCATATGGTCATTTTCGGATTTCGAGGAGATTGTTTACATAAAACGAGGGAATAACTAATGGCTCGGAGTGTAGAACTGTCCGAGTACAGAATTCGTCAAGCATCCCCAGAAACGGTCTGATGAAAATTGAGTGTTTGGATAAAGGATTAGGGTTCGTTTACAGGTTCAAAGTCGAGAACCATTCGAGAACAACCCCCCCAATACCGTGTATTATCGTCGTGCATGACGCAGCTAGAGGCCAGACGAATCAACAACATAGCTTTCTCAAAAATTTCCATTGGTCCCAGGTTCAAATCCTGGGGGCCGCCAAGCATCCGCTCCGCGCCAGAGTGTTGCATTCCAAGTCCCGCCCGTGTGCCGCAGGACACGCGCGTCGCTAGCCTGACACAATCGCTCACGATTCTCCTGCTAAGCTTTTCCGCAATAGCCGCAGACTTCCGCTTGGCATAATTCGTGCACTGTCACAGAACCGAGTGGGCGGATTTCAGCTTCGCGATGCCATGCACATGCTTAAGCCACGAATCACAATTCTTTTTTTCAGCCTTTGGGGATTTCTGGCCTTCCTCAGCCACGCTCGCACCGCGCCAGCCAATTCATCGAGCGAGTTTCTCGCCGCTCCCATCTCGCCAACCGACCCGCCTCCCCCCTCGCCACCCGTGCCAAGTTCCACGGACCGCTTTTCCGACGGTACCCCCGATTTCCTTCGTCTCGATGCACCCTCTGACCAAGACACATTCCGCCGCTGGTTCGCGCTGATCGCCGAATTCGAGGCTCTCCGTCCGCCAAACGAGCTTCCTCGCGAGATCAACGACTGCGCCGCGCTCCTCCGCTACTCTTACCGAAACGCCCTGCGTACGCACGATGCAAGTTGGTTTCGAGAAACGCAGATTGAGCCTTCCTCCGCTCTTCCGTCGGTCGAAAAGTACCGCTACCCGCATACTCCACTTGGCGCCGCTCTCTTTCGCATCCGGCCCGGCAAATTTCTCTCGGAAGACTTGAGGAACGGAACTTTCGCCGAATTCGCGGACGCCAAAACGCTGAAGGACTTCAACACGTTTTTCGTCTCGCGCGACATTCGAGCGGCCCGCCCGGGCGATCTTCTCTTCTACCGCCAGCTCGAACAGGATTCGCCGTTCCATTCCATGATTTTTATCGGCCGCAGCCCGTGGCTTTCAGAGACAGATCCGTCAAGCAGCGGCGACGTGGTCGTCTACCACACCGGCCCGATCGGCGACGCTCCTGGTGAAATGCGCCGTCTCTCCGTTGAGGAGCTTCTGGAACATCCTTCGCCGCGCTGGCGGCCTGTCGCCGGCAACAGCAATTTTCTGGGTGTTTTCCGCTGGAACATCCTGCGAGGAGCAAACTAGTGCGCTGGAAACCGATCCTTCTTCTTGCCTGTCTTTTTATCCTCATCGCGCCCGCAGGTGGCCAGCGCCCTGGCGCCTATTTCTCGCTCTCCACGAATAAGACGTATCTCCCCGGCGAAAAAATTGGCCTTCGTGTCTACGCCAACAATGTGGACGCACTCGAATTCCGCGTCTACAAAGTGAAAGATCCCGCTCTATTTTTCGAGCGTCTCGATAGTCCCCACGATTTTGGCCACGTAACGCCCAAGGAGCAGGTGGACAATCTCAGTTTCGTCGAGCGATTCCACGACTGGAAGCACGACGTCTGGGTTGATATCCGCGACTTCTTCCGCTACCAATTTTCGAAACGTTCCCGTTCTCAGATCCGCGAAGAACGACAGGCAAAGGCCAAGGCTCAGGCTGGACCCACCGCGGACGTCTTCGCTCAGGCGCCTGTACTAAACAGCTCGCAGCTTGTCGCCCGCTGGAAACAGGAGATGCCGCCACGTTTCTATTCGGAAACGGAAAATGTGCCAGTTCAGAATTTGTCGAAAGGCGTTTATCTGATTGAAGCGACGGACGGCGAACTCCGCGCCTATACCATCGTGATCGTCAGCGAGCTTGGCCTCGTCACGAAGACCACCGAAGGACAGGTACTGACCTTTGCCGCGGATCGCCGTTCTGGCGCTCCCGTCTCCGGGGCCGAGGTGCGAGTCTGGGCCGACCGGAAAGAAAAGGCACGATTGAAGAGCGACGCCAGCGGCCTCGCCGAAACCGCTGTCTCGGAAGGTCAGTATCAGGACGTTCGCGTTCTCGCCGTCCACAATGACGACGTCGCGCTCGTCACGCCGTACTCCTACAACATCAGCAGTAATCCCGCCGAGGACTGGACCGGCTACGTTTACACCGACCGACCTGTCTATCGCCCCACGCACACCGTGCACTTCAAAGCTATTCTCCGCACGCGCGCCGGCGAACGCTTCAAAGTTCCGAATGGCGAACAAGTCCAGATTCTCATCGAAGATCCCGACAGCAAGCCGGTCTTTCAATCCACACTTCCCGTTTCGTCTTTCGGTACGATCCACGGCGACCTCAATCTCTCCGCCACCGCCGCTCTTGGCTACTATTCGATCTCCGTCAATGGAAAGGGTGGCCAGCGTTATGCCATCAACAGCGGTTTCTATGTCGAGGAGTACAAAAAGCCTGAGTACGAAGTGAAAGTCACGCCTTCTGCGACGCGTGTGCTTCAAGGAGAGTTCATCGAAGCCACGCTTGAGGCCAAATACTATTTCGGTGAGCCAGTCGCCGGAGCCGATGTGAAATATGTCGTTCACACGCTGCCGTATTGGTCTCCCTTCATCGAGCGAGATGAAGACCAAGGCATGCCTGGGGAAACATCTGGGGCGGAGGGGGAAGGCGACGACTCAGGCGACTACGCCGGCGATCAAATCTCTGAACAATCTGGCAAGCTCGATGCTGACGGCAAGCTGAAAGTACGCATCCCCACGCGTGTTGATGGACAGCACCACGACGTCCGCTACCGCATCGAAGCCCGCGTCACCGACGCAGGCAATCGCGAAATCGCCGGCCACAACGCCGTTATCGCCACCTACGGCACGTTTTCCGTCGGCGTCTCCGCCGAAAGTTACGTCTATGAAGCCGGCGACTCGATTCGCGCCACCGCCGTTGCAAAAGACTACGACGGAAAGCCAATCCAGACCGCTGTGCACGTCGAGCTTGTTCGCGGTTATTGGTATTACGGCCGCGGAGATCAAAGAGAGACCGTTCTCGACTCGCGCGATGCAAACACCGGCCCTGATGGTACAGCCGTCGTTACTTTCAATGCGAAAGAAGCGGGAACCCTCTTTCTTCGCGTGAAAGTGCAAACTCCGGAAAAGCGCGAGGTCCAGGGAAGCAGCTATCTCTGGATCACCAGCTCAAACAATGACTGGTGGGGCAGCGAGAACCGCGAAATTCGCATGGTTGCTGACAAGAAATCCTACAAGGTTGGCGACACCGCTCACGTTCTCGTCCTGACCGGCATGTCCGACGCTTATCTGCTCGTCACCACGGAAGCTCGCACGATCCAGACGAAACGAATTGTCCACGCGACAACTTCATCCGTGACCGTCGATGTGCCCATCACCAGCGACCAGCAACCCAACGTCTTCCTAACCACCGCGTTCATTCGCGACAATAAACTCTATTCCTCGAGCAAGAGCCTGAAAGTTCCCGCAGTCCAGCAGAAGCTCCAGATCGAAATTCAGCCTTCGCAGAAACAATTTCAGCCCGGCCAGAAAGCGAGCTACACGCTTCTTGTCCACGATTCGAACGGCAAGCCCGTTGCCGGCGAATTCAGCGTCGGAGTGGTAGACGAAGCAATCTACGCGATTCGCCCGGATACAAACGGCGACCCGCACGATTATTTTTACGGTCCCGCGTACGACCGCGTTTCGCTCGATTCCTCTTTGAGCTTTTATTTCAGTGGCGAGGCAGGGAAGAAGCAAATGTTCCTCGCTTATCGCGGCAACGCAAATCCGCGTGCGCTAGCGCAGCTGAAACCCTCCGAAACTCTCGTGCAGCCCAAAGTGCGCAAGCTCTTTCCAGACACGGCGCTCTGGCTCGCCGATGTTCACACCGATGCCAGCGGCCGCGCCGAAGCCCAACTGACGTTTCCCGATTCGCTCACAACCTGGCGTACCACGGTTCGCGGTGTCACGCTCGACACAAAAGTCGGTCTCGGCACAAACAACGTGATCGTTCGCAAGAATCTTATGGTGCGCCTCACGGTCCCGCGCTTCTTCCGTCAAGGCGATGAAGTCATCGTTTCCGCCATTGTTCACAACTATCTCGCCACCACGAAAACCGTTCAGGTCTCGCTCGACCTCAAGGGTCTCGAAGTTCTCGCCGGACAGGCTTCTTCGGTCGAAGTCCCCAGCAAGGGCGAAGCAAAAGTAGACTGGCGCGTCCGCGCGCAATCCGTGCACGAAGCCGATCTCCTCGCGAAAGCTCTCACCAATGAAGAATCCGACGCGATGGAAATAACCCTTCCCATAATTCCCGTGGGTGTCAAACAAAGCGATGCAAAATCTGGCTCGGTTGCCGGCGCCGATCAAGAAGAAAAAACTGTCATCACGCTTCCGGGAAATCCCGATCTATCTTCGCCCAGCCTGGACATCACGCTCAGTCCGTCACTCGCCGGGAGTATTTTTTCCGCGCTCGATTATCTCACCAGCTACCCTTATGGTTGCACCGAGCAGACTATGTCCAGCTTCCTTCCCAATATCGTTGTCGCCAAAGCGATGAAGGACTTGAAGCTGCAATCCACTGTGGACACTCCCGAACTTCAAAAGAAAATTGAAGCCGGGATGGCGCGCCTCAAAGACTTCCAGCATTCCGACGGCGGCTGGGGTTGGTGGAAAGAAGATGAAAGCCAGGTCTTCATGACAGCGTACGTTGTCAGCGGCTTTGGCCAGGCTCGCGAAGCGGGTTATGAACCCGGCGTTGATTCGCTAGCCCGCGCGCTCGACTTTTTGCACGCATCGCTCAGCCGGCATGCCAACATGCATGAGGATCTTCGCGCCTACGTCTTGTACGCTCTCGCGCTGAACAACGCTGCAAAGCCCGAAGAGCTGCAGGAAGCATGGAATGTGCGCAGCAATCTGACAACGCAAGGCCTTTCCACTGCTCGGCCTCGCACTTCTCTCGACCGGCGATCAAGCCAAGGCCCAGGAGCTTGCTACAACCATCGAATCGCAAGCCGTCGTCACCGATTTCGAAGCCAACTGGCCCTCCGTCTACGATCACCTGATGGGATTCGAAATTGACGACGCCGCGGAAACGACCGCCTACGCCGTCCGTCTCCTCAGCCTCACCAAGCCCGCCAGTCCGCTGCTTCCGAAAGCCGCGCTCTGGCTCGTGAATCATCGCGAAGGCGGATACTTCTGGTACAGCACCAAGCAAACCGCGATGGTCATTTTCGGGCTGACTGATTACGTGAAGTCCAGCCACGAGCTCGACGCCAATTTCCGCGCCGAAGTGTTCGTCAACGGCAAGCAGGTCATCGCTCGCCAATTTTCTCCATCCGACGCCTGGAATCCCTCGCAGCCTGCCATTCACCTCGACGCGTCACAGTTACAAACTGGCGCCAACGAAATTCGCCTGCACAAATCCGGCACGGGCCGCCTCTATTGGTCCGCCACGGGCGCATATTTCTCGAGCGACAAGCATCTCGTTCAAAGCAACAAGCTCTCTCTCAACATCACGCGCGATTATTTCCGTTTAACGCCGGATCAGTTGAATGGCAGGATTGTTTACAACCTCGATCCGCTCCAGAGCGACTTGCATGTCGGTGATATTCTCGCTGTGCGCGTCACCGTCGGCGGCAGCGAGTGGCGCTACCTCTTGATGGAAGATCCGATTCCTGCCGGCGCCGAATTCATCACGCGCGACGATCTCTACGAATTGAGGCAGCGCCCATCTTGGTGGGAGTATTGGTTTACGCGCCGCGAATTCCACGATGATCGTGCCGCCATTTTCCAGACCTACTTCAGCGGCCGCCACGAATACGTCTACCTGCTCAAAATCGTCAATCCTGGCAAGTTCCAGGTCAGCCCCGCGATGGTTCAGCCGATGTATCAGCCGTCCATCATGGCGACCAGCGATGCCGCTGTCATGGAGGTGAAGTAATGTTGCGTCTCGAAATGGCCCGCGGCGCATTCGCGGATTGCTTCCGCTGCGGCCGTCTCTGGCTCATTCAATTCTTCGCCAACCCCATCCTTCTCGCCCTCTTCGCCGCCTGGCTGCTCATCCCTGTCGCCAGCAACTTACACTTGGTCTTCAATTTTCTTTTTGTGTTCGTCCTGCTCGTTGCAGCGCTAACTCTTCACGCCTGCACTCTGAACTTTTTCGTCGATCGCCAGAGCAGCGACACCGCGCCGCTCTGGCCCGCCGCGCGCCGCGCATTGCGCCATCTCATCCCCGTCGCCATTTGCGTCGCCGTCTTCTGCCTACTTTGGCTGCTCGTCAACAAGATTCGAAGCTTACCACTCGAATTTCCCCGCGTATGTTCGTTCGATTTTTCCCGTTTCTCTTCGCCGCCACGTCACTTTGCACGCTCTCGACAATTTGTTCCTGGCTGTTGTCTTCTTCGCTCGCTGGATTCTCGCTCCTGGCTTGCTCTTACCTCTCCTCCTGCAAGCTGCCGACCGCGGTTTTCGTGGCTTCGGCAAACAGAGCCTCTTTGTCTGGAGAAAAACTGTCTGGAACATTGCCTACTGGCTTGTGCTTTTGTTCGCGGCTCTCCTCGGAGTTGTCGCAACAGAAAAACTCATGGCTTGGACGCCGAACTTCAAGACCTCGACCTTGCATTTCGAGGCCTTCAGTCTCGCCCTCCGTCTTTTCGTCTCATACCTTTTCGGATTATTTTCCTGGATGATGACTTGCTCACTGCTGGGGCGCTGCGCCGCTGCTGCTGGAATGCCCTCTAACGTCTCCGGGGATTCCGCTGCCTAGCCAGCCGAGCACAGTTTCTTTTCCATACGTCGCCACGAGCCCCGCAACGCGACTCTGCGCGCCAGCGTATGCCTTCTGCACTTCATCGCGATTGCGCGGCTGGCGCAACACGGCTTCGATCTGCTCATCCGTCATCGCAACAGTCGCCGCTCCCGCCGCATTCGGATTCGAAAGAAAAAGCACAACTCCTTCGCGAAACCAAAGCGGCGTCGACGCTTTTGCCTTCGCTTCCACGAGCACATGAAAAAGTTCGTGCCGCAGCGTCGATTCCACAATCGAACGTTTTTTCAATTCCGCGAGCGGCTGTAACCGGATCGTCTTCCCGCGCGTCGCCGCCGCCACCCACCCGGGTTGCCCCGTCGTGTCGCGATACAAATCCATCGTCGCGTATATCTGCAAGCGGACGCCCGCACTCGCCTTCCATCCAATCGCTTCTTCATCTTCCTTCAAAATCCGCTCCGCAATCGGCAAGATCTCCGAATCAACTTCCGGCTGCGTGCTCAAGAGCTCCACGCGCTCGCTGCTCCGCTTTTGCCACTGTACATTGTTCGCCGCTCCCGCCGCTGCGAGTTGCGTTCCCGGATAATAAAAACTCAAAATCTCGCGGTAATTCCTTCCCTGGCGCGCCATCTCTTCCGCGCCGGCTTGGCACAATCCAACGCCGTGCCCCGCTCCTCTCCCGGAAAAAACAATCTGCTGGCCCGCATTTCGCACGTCATACAAATCGCTTCGAATCTTGTTCCAGCCGAGCTCACGGTCCACAGCAAAACGAAATGTAGATGCCGACACGGGCGCGTCACTTCCCGCACCTCCGCTCAGCATCAGCCGCTGCGCGCGCCCGCTTTCCGATCGCGAAACAATCTCAACCTTCTTCCAACCCGCCGGCATTGCGAGCCCAGCCGCACGCAACGCCCGGTCCAAATCTGCTACGCGAATCGCGCTCTCCCATTTCAAAACGCCTCGCGTTGCGCAATACGCATCTGCATGCGACGTTAGATAAGCCTCCGTCACCGCAGGCCACGCCTCTTTCGCCGCTGCTGTCGTCCCTCCGCAATTTTGGTGGTAGAACGTTTCAGCCAGCTTCCCAGCGAATCGCAACACTTCCCCATGCGTGGCATTTACCGCGGCGCGTATCGCCGCGTTCGCGCCCTTCCACCCAAACACCTGGCAATGCGTCGTATCGCAAAAATCGAATCCTTCTTGTGCATGCTGGCCCAAAAACCGCATCGCATACGTCCGCGCAACCACAGCCATTGCTTTTTGCGATTCCAGATTCTCGAAGTCGCCGCTTTCCGCCGTCAGCACCGCTGCGACGTACTCTTCGAGCGGCATCATCACCGTCACAAGGAGATGCCCCGCATGCCGCTCGATATGTGCCGGATAGCTTCCCGAAAAAAGTGGCCCACTCGCCGGGCGTAGCTCGTAGTGCCCGCTCAAATAAAGATCTGAGCCGGCGTTTTCGTCACCAAAGCCAACCGAAAACTCGCGTCCGCTTTTGTCCGCGCACGTTGGACACAAATGCCAGCGAAGTTCTCCATCCAGCGCACGTATCGAAAGCGCTTCCGGCGGCCGCGCCGTGTACAAACGCACCCGCACGTCCTGCGCGTGCACTACGCTCGGCGCCAACATCCACCACGCTAGAAATACTCGCGAACTCTTCACGGAGCTCGCCTGTCTTTTGCAAACTCGGCAATCACAGCCTGCGCGACAGCCGCCGCATCCCCGCCGCGTCCCTGCTCAAGGTAAACAACCACGACGATCTCCGGCTTCTCCGCCGGCGCATACCCAACAAAAAATCCGTGCGTCCTCGCGCTCTTCCGCGATGCCGCCGTTCCCGTTTTGCCCGCGATCTTCATGCCCACCACATTTGCTGCATGCGCCATGCCATATGTCACGGAATGTTCGAGCCCCCCGAACACAGGCGCGTCAACCTCCGCCACACTCCCATTCCGTTTCTGCAGAGCTAGCTTCCGGTATGCCCCCAGCAACTCCAGCGGCGTCACCTCGATTCCGCGGTCGCCCAGCGCCTCAAGTTGCAGCATGTCGCGGTCGCGCGGCATTTCGATCCGCCCACTCGCCTCTTCCTTCACCAGTCCGCTCGGCGAATCCAGTCCCGCTCGCCGCAGAGCTTGCACAAGTTCCGCGCCGCTCAACCGCGTCGCCGCCTCCGCGAAATACGAATTGCACGAATACGCGATCGCTTCCTCCGCGTTCAAATCCACCATCGAAGCCGGATGCGTGCAATCCATCCGCACGCCTCCAATTCGAAGCGGCCTTCGACACAGCAGCCTTTGGCTCGCATCCAATTTGCCCGATTCAAGCAGCGCCATCAGCACAAATGGTTTCACCGTCGAGCCCGGCCGTTCCAGCCGTCGAGCCGCCAAAGCAAGCCCGTGCGCAGCCAGGATCTCTCCCGTACTCACATCCGCGACAACCAACGCGCCTTCCCGACCATCCATCCCACGCGCAACCGCTTTTTGCAGATTGTCGTTGGTCGAAACACGCTGGGAGTAGAGCGTAGCAGTCAAACCAAGGAAGCAGAGCAGCGCCGCGCATTCGCGAGCTTTGGAAAGTTCCCGCATTGTTCGTCGCCGGTTTAGGGAAGCCGGGCACCCAGCTTTTCGTAGATGTCTTTCGCTTCGAGCAGGCGTTTCAGCACGTATTCTTTTTCCGCAGGAGAGTTCCAGTCGGGATATTGCGAAGTCGTTTCGATCGTCCGGTCGATCCACGCCGCAAAATACTTGGCGTCCTTCGGCGAACGCGGCGCTTTTCCATCAATCGTCACATAGACCGGGCTCGTCGTCGCATACACATAATTGTCCAGCACTGGATACTCCGCATTGTCGCTCGAAGCCCGCAGCACGCACCATCCGCTTTCCTTCAGCGGCAGCGTCCCTGCCACATCGGCAGAATCGCGCGCTCCCTCCAGCTTCAGCGTCTGCGCGACCCGTCCGTTGCAAACCAGTTCAAAATGGTCTACTGGCACAATCGACCGCAGCTTCGCCGTAAACGGCACCGCCGCCTGCGCGCCGTCAAACTTCAACTCGTCTCCAACGCCTTTTCGCCGCAAGCGTGAACTCAAGCAGCGGTCCGTTCGTCGCAAACGTTCGCCCATTTTTCAAGGAATCCATCCAAGCATCCAAACTCACCAGCCCGTTCGGAACGAGCGCGTACACGCGATCCATTCCCACTTGACCGCGAATCGGTGCCGCATAGTCTGTCGTCGCATCGGTCCCAGCTCCCGCAGGAATACGGAACCCAAGATTCAACAGCTCGGTACCAAACCGCCGCCGTCGACCGATGATCGCTGAAACCTACAATTTCCATGTAATCCAATTTACCCAGCGCCACATCCACGGGCAGCTCATCCATAATGCTCTCCGGCGGGTTCGCAAACGGATTTGGCTCCGCATCAAACGGATGCACCGCTCCCACCAGCGCTCCTTGCGCATGCGCCATGTCGTAAACGTCCGCATTCATCGGATATAAACTCGCCGCTGCCGTATTTGGATACCCGGCATAGCCCGGCAAAAGCAAATGGTCCTTCAAATTCAAGAATTCCGCGGTGCCCCCAATAGCTCGTGTGAAACTCCTGGCCCAGCACGATCCTCTGCGCTCTCGGAGAAATATTTCATTCTCTCCTTGAACAGCGCGGACTGAATGTCCGGAAATCGCTGCTCCTTGTTCACGACCAGATTGTTGACGAAGCGCACGCCCTCCCCTTCCGCTTGTTCAGAAGGATGCTCGCGTTCGCTTCTGTAGGTGCCGCCGTAATTCATGTGAACGTGCAAATCGCTGCTGATCCACTTCGGTCCCGGTCCGCGTCTCCAGTCCAGTTTTTTCAAACGAAAAGTCAGATCGTCCGATTTCGCGGTTCTCGAATCGATGGTCCGATGCGATGCCTCGTACTCGAAGCCCTTCGTCACCTCGATCGTGAGTCGTCCTTCCGGGGCCTCTATGCCGATGCCCTCCGGATAGCTCTTTGCGTAGAAGTAATGAGCCTCGAACGGAGCGTGGCTTCGATCGTACCCGTCATCCGCCTGAATCCAAGTCCATACAGCGTTGGGCGCGTAGAAATGTCCTGCTTCATCCGTAACGGAGATGCGCGCAAACTGCGGCTTGCCCTTTTCATCCACTACGGAAAGTCTTGACCGTCGCTCGCGGTCGAAGGTATCTTCGTTTCTCAATTGTCAGCGCTTTCGCGCGTCCACTCCCGAACTCCTGAATCGCAAGTCCTGGTGTTCCATTCCCTATTGGTAATAAACGCCAGCTGCTTGCCGTCCGGCGACCAGCGCACATTCGTGCCATCCCAGTCGCCGTAGGAAATGCGGAAACGCGTCGCCGCCATTCGCTGGCATCACCCACAAGTTGTGCCACTGGCGGCCAAGATACGAGCTGTAAACCATGCGCGAGCCGTCCGGCGAAAAATCCGGCCGCGCCTTCCAGTTCGTTTCTTCGTAGTGAATCTCGCGTGCTTCGGTGCCGGGCTCCGCGCGCATTCGCCAAAACCCGCCGGTTCCGTGAATGTGCCCGCGATTCGAAACAAAAAGAATTTCCTTGCCGTCGCGCGTCCACACCGGGTTGATCTCCGTATCGAACGCGCTGTAGTAATACCGCGGCAAATCGCTCTTCGTTTCTCCCGTCAGCCGCACCACGTTTTCCAGTTTTCCGCCATTCACGTCCGCGCGAAAAATATGAAACCGCTTGTTGTACGAGGTCGAAACAAAAACAATCTCGCTTTCCGTCCGGCGACCATCGCGGCTCGACATTCACCGCGCCGCCGCTCGTCAATGGCTGCGATTTTCCAGAAGCCAAATCCAGCAGCCACAACTCCATCGCATCTTTCTGATACGAAACGTAGATGACACTCTTTCCGTCCGGCGACCAGTCCGGCTGGTAGTCGTATCCCGGCCCGTCGGTAAGCTGCTGCGCCGTTTTCGAATCAATCTTCTGGCGCCACAGCGATCCCGCCATCGAGTACACCACTTCTTTCGAGTCCGGCGACCACGCCACGCTGCTCGGGCCGCTCGTCAACTGCGGCAAATACATTTCGCGGAAATAATAAGGATGAGGCAGATCGATTTGCGGAAGGACGGGCTTGCGCTGCGCGCAGACCGGACGGACTGCCGCCGCGAGCGCAGCAAGAAAAAGCAAACTTCTCTTGAGCACGTTAGGCCAGGCCCGCTTTGGAGAGCGGCAATTCGCGAATGCGCTTGCCGGTCGCGGCGAAAATTGCGTTGCAGAGCGCTGGTGCAAACGCCGGCAAACCCGGCTCGCCCACTCCTCCCGGAGGGGCTTCGCTCGGCACAATGTGCACGTGCACTTCGCGCGGCGCGGTATTCATTCGAGCCATCTGGTAATCATGGAAGTTCGATTGGTCGATCACTCCGTTCGTGGCCGTAATCGCTCCATAAAACGCGACGCTGGTCCCCATCACTGCCGCGCCTTCAAATTGATTCGTGACCATCTCGGGATTCACTACCGTCCCGGCATCCAGCGCCGTGTCCACGCGATCCACATGCACGCGTCCTGCATCATCCAGATGTGCATCTGCACGACGGATGCGACGTATGTCAGGAAGCTGCGGTGCAACGCAATTCCCATCCCGGAGCCATTGCCTGATTTTTTCTTTCCCCAGCCGGATTTTTCAGCGGCGGTCTCCACCACACGCCGGAATCTCGCCGTGTCGATCGGATATTGCTCGTAGCTTCCGCCGTAGTTCGAATAATCCTTCGGCAGCTCGCTCTTTGGAATAATTCGGTCGGGCCCAAGAAGAGCCAGCGCGTACTCGACCGGATCTTTTCCAGCCGCATGGGCCAATTCGTCCTCGAAAGACTGTATCGCGAATGCATGATAAATGTTCGCCACCGAGCGCAGCCATCCGATTCGCACGTGCGCTGTCGCCGGCCCGTTTTCGGAGCGGTGGTTCGGAATTGCAAACGGCAAGTCGCTGAAGCCCAGTCCAAGTTCATCCGCAGCCGAGTACACCGCGCTGGCGTCAAACGTTGAGCCGATCGGAGGAAACACCGTCCGCTGCAGCCACGCCGTCGGTTTCCCATCGTCGAGCCAGCGCCGCTTTCATGTACATCGCGGACACCGAATGATACGTGTCGAACTTGATGTCGTCCTCGCGGCTCCAGACCACTTTGACCGGCTTGCCCGTTTTTTTCGAGAGCACCGCCGCTTCGACCGCAAAATCCGGAAACGACTTCCGGCCAAACGCGCCACCCAATAGCGTTACGTGCACCGTCACGTCTTCTTTTTTCGCTCCGACGGCCGCCGCGATCGCGTCGCGCGCGCCCACCGGGCTTTGTGTCGGCGCCCACACCTCTACTTTTCCGTCTTTATAAACCGCGAGCGCCGCGGGAGGCTCCATCGAAGCATGCGCCAGCAGCGGCGCGTAATACTCCGCTTCGACAATCTTCCCGCCTTTCGCAAACGCTGCGTCTACGTCGCCGACTTCGCGCACCACTTTTCCCGGCTTCCGCGCCGTTTCCTGCAATTCTTTTTTGTACGGATCCGAGTTGAAGACGTTGTGAGAACTGCTCTCCCACTCGATCTTCAATTTTTTTCTGCCCTGCATCGCCGCCCAAGTGTTGTCGGCCAGCACGGCCACGCCGCCGAGCGCCTGGATAAAGAACCGGCGGCTTGAACGTGTCAATGGTTGCCGTTTGCTTCACGCCAGACACTGCCAAGGCCGCCGAATCGTCCAGCGATTTTCACGGTGCTGCCCAGCACCGGCGGATGCTCGACGCTCGCGTAGAGCATTCCCGCCATGTGCGTGTCCTGCCCGTATTTGGCTTTGCCCGTGCACAAATCTTTCAAGTCATAACTCGCCGCGGGCTTTCCGATGTAGCGCCATTCGCTGCGCGGCTTCAGCTTCAACTCTTCTTTCTTCGGCACTTCCAATTTGGAGGCTGCTGTCGCCAGTTCGCCGTAGCCAAGTTTTTTTCCCGATGCTTTGTGAATCACGTTGTGCAGTTCCGTCGAGCATTCCGTTGCCGGCACGCCCCACTGCTGCGCAGCCGCGCGCACGAGCATCAGCCGTGCGGTCGCTCCCGCTTCGCGCAGCGGCACAAAAAAGCTCGACCACGGAGTGCGATCCATCCGTGTCCTGGTCGCCGTATTTTTCAGCGCCGATGGCTTGCACGACTTTCACGCGCGCCCAGTCCGCATCCAATTCGTCCGCAACAATCCGCGGCAAGGACGTGCGCACTCCATTCCCCATCTCCGAACGGTGCGCGATAATGTATGCCGTTCCGTCCGTATCAATCGCCAAATAAACGCTTGGGTGCAGCGGAGCTTTCTCCATCGGCGGAAATGGATCGCCCGCGGCGCCGCACGCTGCCGCCGAAAATCTGCTCCGGCATCACGGAAACGCCGAGCACAAACGCGCCTGCTCCCAGCATCCCCTTCAAGAAATCGCGCCGGCTATTTCCCATTTCGCGCTCTGTCTTGGAAATGTTTTCGATTCTAACCATGGTGTCTCCCGTTCTTCACTCGAACTGTTGACCAAAACTCTTGAGCAACATCCTACCGCCAATCCCGATACTTGCAACTTTCCATCATCGCTCCCGCAATCGCTGAGCTCTACGTCTCCGGCCACGCGCCCAGGGCGCGGCGCAAATCCACGAGCTGGCCGAGATGGTACGAGTTGTGATCCGCCAGAAGCAGCGCTTCGCGCAGAATCGTTTGCCCCTGACCATGCGGTAGTTTGGCGAAGAGATCGGTGCGCGGGTTTTGCACCAGTCGGACCATCTCGTTCATATCACGCTGAAATGCGGCCACGCTTTCGTCCCAGGCTTCGTCATTCGGAGGCGCCGGTGTTTTGGGCCAGTATCCGCCTGGAAAATCCGGCGAGACGTGCTTTGAATTTTTGCTGAAGTCCACGATGTCCCATTGCGCGATGCGCACATGCTCGAGCAACTGCCAGCCCGTGTGCGGCAACGCATTCGCGAAGGTTCCATATTTTCCGGGCGGGAAATCATCCAGCGCATCCATGAAATGCACGTGCGCGCCGCCGCCTTTCAGCAGATAAACCAGCTGTTGGCGCAAATCGCGGTCTGTACTGCGCGACGGCTTTGGCGAAGTTTTCCTGGCAGTTCTCTTGGTCGTCTTTTTCTTTTTCATTCCGGCTTTCCGGATATCAGCACCTGCTGCGGCATCGCATCCATTGGATGGAATGTGGTTTTCGCAAACCCCGCGTTCGCAAACATTTTTTCGTACTCTGAAAACGTATAGGCATCCCCAGCGTCGGTCCCCACGAGCATGTTGAGACTGAACGCCGCTGTCGCCGGCGGAGTCACGCGGTCTTCATTGGGCACAAACTCGAGCGTGACGGCCCTTCCACCTGGTTTGAGCGCAGCGTAAACGCGGCGCATCAACGTCTCGCACGTGGGCTTGTCGAAGTGGTGGAAAATATTTGTCAACAGAACGAAGTCGTATCCGCTGCCAAGATCTGTTTCAAACGCGCTTCCGGGGCGAGTGGCGTAGCGACTGGAAACGCCGGCGGCTTCGCGCATTCTCCACGGCGACCGCCAGCACGGACGGCCAGTCCACGGCCACGATTTTCGCATTCGGGTTTTTCCTGGCGATGGTGATGCCATAATTTCCGTGTCCCGCTGCGATGTCCAGCACGTTGCACGGTTTGCCTTCCGCCGCGCCGATAAGTTCCGCGATAAAGTTGGCGGCGGGCACCGTCAGCGGCGCCATCGACTTTGCGAACGCGACCCAAACTTCATCCTGTGGCTTGCTATTGTCTCCCTGTGCTCCTGCCGTTCCGCCTTTGCGCACCGCTTCGGTCAAGGCCTCGACATTCTTCTTGTGCCATCCGCTGCCAAGAAATCCGGTCACAGGAGCGAGACAAGCAGGCGAGCGCCGGTCAAGAAACGCAGCGGACTCCGGCGTCAGCCCGTAACGCCCGTCTTCTTTCGTGAGCAGTCCCATGATCGTCAGGAAATCGCAAAGAATGCGCACTCCGCGCTCGGAAGCGTTTGTTTTCTTAGCCAGCAGTGCCGGAGTATTCGCGCCCGCTCCGATGGCAGTGAAGACGTCCAGCTCGATTCCCGTTTTCAGAGCTGCAGTGTGCTGGAACGCGTTCATAAGAGTGAAAATGCGTTCTGGTGTGGGCCTGCTTGTCGTGGATGGTGTCGCCATAAAGTTGATCTCCGTTTTGTAAATTTTGCTGGTTCAAATATACACCCGGCGCGGCATCTGGCCGCCTGCTCAATTCCATTGCTCCCATCCGGGCTGGGCTGGCATACTTCCTGTCCCCGCGCGGCGCGCGAGGAGCACATTATGAAACGCGAAGTATCACCGCTGGCATTCTCCCCGGCTCGGCATGGACCTGGGTATCATCGTCCACGGCCACTGGGGACAGCCGATTCTCGGTTTTCCCACCAGCGCGGGTGACGAGACGGAACTCGAAGGCCAGAGCATGATCGGCGCACTCGCCGATTTCATCGAAGGCGGCAAGATAAAATTCTTCAGCATCAATTCCATCAACGGCCTCAGCTTTTATAACAAAGGCGCGCATCCGTTTCACCGCAGTTACGTGCAATCCGTCTTTGATTCCTACCTGCGGGAAGAAGTCGTTCCTTTCATCTGGGACAATTGCCAAACGCCACGGCATCGCCATTTCCACCATGGGAGCCTCGTTCGGCGCGTATCACGCCGCCAACTCGCTCTTCAAGCATCCCGACGTGATCAAGCGCTGCTTCGCGATGTCCGGCGTCTACGACGTCCGCAACTTCATGGACGGCATGTACGACGACAATTTCTATTTCAACAATCCCGTGGACTATCTCGCGAACCTCAGCGATCCGTGGCTCCTCGGACAGCTCGCCTCCTGCGACATCCACATCACCACCGGCACAGGCCCTTGGGAGAACAGCGGCCCCACCTACCGCCTCTCCGAAATCCTCTCCAGCAAAGGCATCCGCCACTCGCTCGACAATTGGGGCCCCCAAGGCGGCCACGACTGGCCCTACTGGAAGCACCAAATGCGCGAATACGTCGCCCGCCTGTTCTAGACCGATTCTCTCTAGATCCATCCTTCAATATCTGGCCGAGGGCTCCTACCAAACGTCTGCCGGTGCCGTGTTTGAATGAATCGCACGGTTTGATTTGGTTCAGTTCTCGTTGGCCGTGTAGCCGAGAAGTCGGAAACTGAGCCGTCATCCTGAGGGAGGGAACAAGACGCGAGGACTTCCCAGGGTAATTGGCGGGAGAGAGACGAAATGCGAGATCAGGCGAGGCCGAGGTGGTCCAATTGATAGTGGCCTTTGGAGATGACCTGATCGTCGTCGATCCAGACATCGCAATTGCGCGTGAGGACGTCAACGTGCGTTTTTGATTTCCAGTCGGCGTGAGTCTGGCTGCCGTAAGGATCGCCGAAGGCGATATGGACGCCGGGAAACTTTTCGTCCTGCAGGAGGATGCCGATCATCGAAGATAAGCCGAGGTTGGTTCCGAAGGCGAGTTCGCCGACGCGGTCGCTGTTTTCGTCGGTGTGGCAGTACTGCCAGAATTCCTCTTCGAGATCTTTGCGCGCGCAATCCACGCCGGTGAGCCGCGCGCCCTCAATTTTCAACACGAGCGGCGTGGTTTGCAGATCGCCGTACTTGCCGTTGAAGTGATCGCCGGCCGTAGCATCGCAGACAAAAGTTCCGTCCACCGTGGCCGGAGTCGTAAAGACTTCGCCGGCAGGCAGGTTGGACCAGTAACGCGGACTAATCAGGCCACTGGTTTTTACCCAGTCGAGTCCGCGATCGAAATGCGCCGCAATCGAAGTGCCCGCTTCGGTCTTTACCGTGAGCGTTTCCGCGCGCAGCATGCGTTCGCGCAGCTTGTCGCTCAAGCGGTCCACCATGCGGTAGTCGGCACGCATGCCTTGTTGCATAATTTCGGGAGTCACGCCGACCATGTGCGCGTAACGAATCTGGCGGCGCTCGACGACGCGAACGATGGCCATGCGCGCACCGAGTTCACCCGGTTGCGGCGTCATGCACATCACGCCAGCGTCGGCAGTTTCAAGGGCCTGCAGAACGGCAGGCGGGGCCTCGGTCATGGGGCGAGGGCCAAAATCTTCGAGAAGCAAGCCGGCGTAGCGCGCGTGACGGTCTTCAATGGCGGCGGCGATGCTCGCGGCGACAGCCCGGCTGGCTTCGTCGGCGATGAGCGCGATGTGTTCACCGGGACGGACGCTCAGACAAGTTTCCACGGCGTTTCTAGCACCGGGCATTAACCGTGGTTCTGGGAGGCCAAAGTACATCTTTTGATTTTACAAGAATGAGCGGAAATTTGAAGAGGCGCTTGTGAATTTGGCCGCTATCATGGAAATAGGCCGAAGAAGAACGTGAATTTCGCGGATCGAGATCACGCCGCTCGCGGGCTGATCCGAAATGCAGGCACTTGGCCGCCGCCGCTGGTGACATTGGCCAGGCCGGTGGCGCTCAGACGGGTGAGGAAGCCGCAGAGTTTTCCGCGGAAAAGATAGGGCGCGAAATCCACGAGCATGTCGCGGTAATCCACTTTGCCAACATCGGCGATATAAGGAAAAACTTCGCGGCGGATGGGAATGCGCTCCTGGACGATCCATGCGCCGTTCTTTGCGGAAAGAGCGCGGCCGATCGCGGTGTCCCACGCGGCTTCATCGGTTTCCCAGCCGAGAGTCACCCCGGAGCCGCCGTATTCGTCGCTGGGCTTGAGCACGAGGTTTTCGCGCTCCTTGCCGATAAAGGCGAGGAGTTCTACGGGCTGGCCGTAGTGAGAAGTCTTTACGTCGGCCACCACGCGCGTCCAGGGAATGTGGCGGCGAATAATTTCGCGTTCGTCGTGGGAAAAGAGCGCGCCATTTTGTTCGTCGGTGAGGACGGCGAAAAAGGCTTTCACGTGCGGAATTTTGCAACGGAACGTGTTTGCGACGCATACGGCGTTGGCCGTGTAGGCCTTTACGAGGGCCGCGCACTCGGCGGGCTTGGCCACGATATCGTTGATCAAAACGCGGCGGTAGACGAGATCAATTTTTTTATCGTGTGCGATGAGTTTCTGTCCGTCGAATTCGAGTTCGCGTGGATCAGCGATGACGGTGGGCACACCCATCTTTTCGAAGCGCGACTGTAGAATTTCGAACTCGCTCCAAGTGGGCACGTCCTCCCAATCCACGATGGCGATTTGCGGCGGACTGGCCGAGCCTCCCCAGTCCACATAGCTCATCACCAGGGCATCGAGGAGTTTGGCGCTGAGCGGGTAACTATGAATTGCGTAGTTCTGCGCGAATTTCCCCATGACGGGAAGTTCGCGAAAAATTTCCGCCAGTGTTTCCGCGTAACCCGCGCCCGCCGGGGATTCTCCGTTGTATTCCGCGAACTTCAGAGAATCCGGCAGGAGAAAAGCATCGAGCCGCGAGGCCGTGCTGGCGCGGCCGTAGGCGACGGGGAGGCGCGCTAATCTTTCTTCTTCAGGACGCAAATGGAGTTGAGCAAAAAGATGTTTGTCATCAAGCGCGGCGGTCACGACGCGCTCGCCGAGGTCAGCGATGGTCTCCGCGACAGAACGCACGCGCTCTTCATCTTCCGGCGAAAGAAAAAACGGGCGAAGGAAAGGGCAGTGAACACGGTCGCCGAAGGTGAGTTTTGCCTGACGCATCCTCTTGAACAAATCTTCCGGGAGAGCAGGCACACGCAGGAGCGTGGCCTTGAGGATTTCGTTCCACTCCTCTATGGGATTGTGCGGGGTGATCGAGGGTGTCGGAGCGCTGGTCATTTTGTTTTGAGTCCGCCTGATCCCGCAGACGCGCCTGCGGACGGGCTTGGCACCGATGATTGGCTTGCCGCCACGCTCTTGGGCGCGCCGGTGAAACCATTGGCCGCGCCGACGCCGAGCATCTCTTCCCAGCGGGGCCATGGATTTGTGGCATCGCCGTTCAACGCGCGGTCGATCACTAGGCGGGCCATTTTATCCACGACGTGCTCAAAATAAAATTCGGTGATGCGATCGCGCTCGAAATCGGGGGCGGGATTCAGGAAATCGATGGCGTAGGGGATGCCGTCCTTGACGGCGAACTCGATAGTGTTCATTTCGTAGCCGAGAGCTTGATTGATCGTCTGCGCATCTTTCACGATGCGGGCTCCGAGCTCGGACGACAAATAATTGTGGTCAACGAGATACTTGCGCTCTTTCGGGTCGTAGTGGACAGGAAGAATGTCTGATTTTCCAAACGTGAAGCAACGAATATATTGCGTGAAGTCGATGAACTCCTGAAGGGTCATGCAGTAGGGCGAGGTTTTGTCATAAGCCGCGAGGAGCTCTTCTTTGTTGTGAACTTTGTAGACGTGCTTCCACCCGCCACCGGAAAAAGGTTTGAGGATGGCAGGGCGGCCCACGTAGTCGAGAAGTCCGTCCCAGTCCACCGGATAGGTGAGGTTGTGAAGAGATTCGGCAGTGATATCCACGTCGGTGGGATATCCCTTTTGCGGCAGCAGAACTGTTTTGGGGATGGCGATGCCGAGTTTTGTGGCGACGGCATAGTTGAAATATTTGTCGTCGGCGGTCCACCAAAACGGATTGTTGATGACGTAAGTTCCCTGGAGGACGGCGTGTTTCAGGTAGCCGCGGTAGTATTCGACTTCGTGCGAAATGCGATCCACGATCACGCGGTAACCGGAGGGTTCGCCCATGCGGGTTCCGCCGAGCTTCACGAATTCCGCGGCAACGCCGTCTTTTTTCCCGAGCTCGTTGACGCGAACGATGAAGGCCGGAGGAAAGCTGTATTCACGCCCGCAGAGAAGGCCAACCTTTTTCATGATGTCGCTCCCGACAGGTGAAACAGAGACTTTTGCTTTGCAGATGCCTCGAATGCAGATGCTTCTAACTAATCGCGTGCGCCGAGGAAGCCCGCGGTTCGGCGAAGCCGCGCGTTTCCGTTACCAGATGCCTGACGACGGCCTTCAGGTCGCCGGTTTGCTGATAGACGCGCAACTGGCGCTCCGCGCTGGTACCGTGTTCGAGAATCGTGTGAATGTATTCGACGGCGCTGCGGCTGCCGAGATCGTCCAAGACATCGTCCACAAAATCGAGGAGTTCGAGCGCGAGCTCGCGCATGGGGACTTCGACTTCTTTTCCGAAGTCAATCAGCTTGCCCTCGATGCCGTAGCGGGCGGCGCGCCATTTGTTCTCTTCAATCAAGGCACGGCGGTAGAGGCGGTAGCTCTGATTGCGTTCGTACAGGCGATGGAGCTTCACGATGATGGCTTGCGTGAGAGCTGCTATGGAGACGGCTTCTTCGACCTTGGTTGTGACATCGAACATACGGAATTCGAGGGTGCCGAACATGGGGTGAGGGCGGACGTCCCACCAGATTTTTTTCCCGTTATCTATGCAGTTTAGTTTTACGAGAAGATTTACAAAATTTTCGTAGGCGCTCCAGGATTCGAACTGTTCCGGTATGCCGGTGCGGGGGAAACGGCGGAAGACAGTAGTGCGGAAGGATTTCAAGCCGGTGTTGCGTCCCATCCAGAAAGGTGAGCTCGTCGAGAGCGCGAGCAAGTGCGGGAGGAAATAGCGGACCATGTTCATCATGTCAATGGTGGTCTGCTTGTCCGGCATGGCCACGTGAACGTGCATGCCGAAAATTAGAAGAGAGCGGGCGAGCTGCTGAAGCTCTTCGACGATGTGTTCATATCGTTCACCAGGCGAGATGACCTGGTCAATCCAACTTGAAAAAGGGTGAGTGCCGGCGGCGGCAACTTGTAGGCCAGCGCGCTCGGCGGCGGCCACAAGCTCGCCGCGCGTGCGGTGCATTTCGATTCGCAACTCGCCGACGTTTTCGCAGATCTTGGTGCCGGTCTCGACGATGGATTGGTGCATCTCATGTTTGACTTGCTCGACGATATCCGGAGAAGCGGCCGAAACAAGTTGCATGACATGAGAACGCAACGCGCAGGTTGCGGGGTCAATGATCTGGAATTCTTCTTCGACACCGATGGTGAAGCGGTGAGCCATGGGGTGGCCCTCCGGAAGGCCGTGGTCTAGCTGAGGACTTCTCGGGCGGTATCATACTCCGCAGTCGGAAAAAATACACCCATCGTCAAGCCGAGTAATGGGTCAGTTTCGGGTGACGGCGTTTATCAGGCATTGGGTCCAATTAGCTGGCGCCTCGTTGCTTCGGCCGCCCTAGCGGCTATTCCTCTTAAGCCAAGAGCGGAAGAGCGCCGATTCTTGGCACCGTGGTAGTATTCGACCGAGAAGACACTCTGGTGATGACCTCCACACGCACTCCAGTGAAACGCAAGAAGGATCCCAAGTTCTCGCTCAGGGTAATTCTTTTGGGCACGGCGTTCGTGATGGTGTTGGGTATCGGCCATACGCAGGGCAAGCGCGAACAAAAGCCCGCTGCGAGGCAACCCAGCACGGAATCGGGCAAGGAGACGTTTTTAAAGTACTGTGCTTCCTGCCATGGAAAAGATGGCAAGGGAAACGGTCCAGCGGCAATCGCGCTGAAGCCGCCACCGTCGGATCTGACAACCCTTTCCAGAAGCAACGAAGGCAAGTTTCCGTCGGGCTATATATCCGCAGTGCTGAAGTTTGGCAGGAGCCTCGCTGCGCATGGATCGGAAGACATGCCCGTATGGGGATCCCGTTTTAAGGCGCTCGATCCGGTTCGTGATCCGACCGGACAACAACATGTCGACGATGTGGTCGCTTACATCGAATCTCTTCAGGCGAAATAACACCAAACTGAAAATCACTTGATGTCCGGTTTGCGCGTTTACCAAGCACTTGGCCCATATGGCTGATGATAGCCGTACTTATTGACGTCTTAGAGCGTGACTTGCACCAAAATCAGCTGGAATCAGAGTCTCTAAGTGTCTTTACTCCAAAGCAGCCAGCTTGTAAGTGTCCGCCCTTCAAGAGAGGATCGCTTATCGCTCGGCATTCAAACCGCGGCCAACTTTCGTATCGCGTCCTCGTTGGTAATGGTCCAGATGTTGCCGTTGGTGGTGATCCATTTCTTTTTCCGGAGTTCTCCCAAAATTCTGGACGTTGTTTCCCGCGAACTTCCAACAAATTGGCCTATCTCCTCGTGGGTCAGGGTGACTCGAATTCGTGCTCCCGCCGTATTCGGATTCTGATTCGTAAGCGGGCATTCAGCCCACTGAAGAAGAAGCCGGGCGAGCCTTTCTGACACTGAGGCGGAAACACCAAGACAGCGTATCCCGGCGTAGGCCTCTCTACAGTCGCGGATTAGCTGGCTTGCGACCATTTGGCTTAGCTCGCGAGAGATCTTCAGCAAATGAAGAAAAGCCGCTTTCCGCAAGTAATCAGCATGGGTAGGTTCGAGAGTTTCAACCGTGCATTCATGAGGCGCACCTGTCAAGACCGCCGAGAGACCCAATATCACACCCGGGCCAACCACTCTCACGATAGCTGTCTTTCCTTTACTCGAAACCATAGACTCTTTGGCCCGGCCAGTACGTAGAATAAAAACCCCCGTTGCCGCTTGTCCTTCAAAGAAGAGCATGCCACCTTTGGGGTAAAAGACTGGAAGAATTCCTGCTACTAGCGCGGCGGCACGTTGTTTTGCCAGCCCGGCCGATATGTCGCTCTTAAAATAATCACTGTGTAGTGAATTCCCGCGTGGTTGCAAGGCGCCAGTGAAATGCATAAAACCTCCTTCGTAGGTTGCGGACGCGATGAGACCAATACGTTGCGTCCTCATAAGAGACGGAATCTGTCCTCTTTTGAACACATCGAGCCCTAGTTCCTGAAGGTTGTTTCTCAGGCTTTCCATCCCGTCCATTACATACCTGAGAGAGCGCGGCTAGTTGGGTTGATCGCTCCTGGTTCGCTGACAACCAGTCTATTGCCGCTGGAGGATGAATAGCGGGTTTCCGTCTGATGGGGTCCGCGAGTTCGGATTTCGCAAGTTGCGGCTGCCCCATCGATCTTGACTTGGACTTATAGTCGGATATGTGGTTTCGGCAGGATTTCGCTTCTTCTGAAACCGCGTTAATCGGGAGTAACTGGGACTATTTCCGAGTGGGCTAGACTGAGTCCCAGCAGGATTGTCACAAGAATGGATTTCAAGAACCGCACAGCTTGACGATTCCAACTCAGCTTTGACTTCTCTGCACACACTGCTCTCAGAGACAAATGCCAGTGCATGGGTAAATTGGCCGATCGGAAGCTGTCTCACTACCTAAGGGAGATGGACGAGGGGGCAGAAAAAGAAAGAGTGAGACAGACAGGAATGTCTGTCCCACTCATTGGACAGAGCTAGAGCGAGCGCAGGAAATTCAGAAGATCCTGCTGCTGCTGAGGACTTAGGCGGTTGAAGTAAGTGTGGATGACGGTGTTGGCTTCGGAGCCGGAACTGGCGTGTTCCCGGATGGCATCCACGAGATCTGTGGTGCGGCCATCGTGGAGCAAGAAGATACGCTGACCGAGGCCCCAGAGAGGCGCGGAGCGGAACTCGTCCGGGCCAGCACCGCCTTGCGAAACGCCATCAGCAAGATTCGAACCCATGTGATGGACGAGCAAGTCGGAGTAAAGATTTGCTTTCACTTGGTTTAGGCCAGGGGTGACGTCGGAAGTCCCGGTCTGAAGCGTCGGAGTGTGGCACATGGCGCAGCCGATAAAATTGAAAAGGCGGCTGCCGTTGGCGATCGATTGCGCGCCACCAGGTTTGGAAGTGGAAGGTGTCGGAGGAGCAAGGAGGCGCATGAACATGGCGAACTGAACGACGTCGCTGGGAACGTCGGTGTATTGAGAGGGGTTCATGACGGTTGCGTCCTCGGGAGTCGGATTCATCCTGCAATTTGCGGGAAGGCCGCCAGCCATCGCTTCATCAGGACTAGCGCGTTCGTTTTGGAACAGTTCGTTGGTGATGCCCATTTCCACGTTGTAGGCTTCGCCGGAGAATAATACGAGGGACTTGTTCTGAGCCTTCCAACCGAAGCGGGCAATCATGCCGTCATTGCCGTTGCGGTTGGGATGACCGGAAATTCCCAGATTCTGCTTTTGCTGAGAGTTGGCGCGCATGTTGGCGTAGATGGTTTCTTCGGGAATGTTTTCGATCAGACCGGCGCCAAAGGTCGGCGTCGGAATGCGGAAGATGACGTTGTTCAAAGAAAGATTCTGATGGAAATTCGGCTGTCTGATAGAGCAGTTTCCCGCGTCGCCGCGGCCGGAAATGACGAAGAGGTCGTGTACACCACCGTCCGGCGTGTTGCTGAGGGAACCATTCTGGTTCAGAAAGAATTTAAAGCGAGCTTCGCGTGCGGGGCCGTCCGGAGTGATGAAGGACGGGAGATTGTTCTGTGCCCCATTCAGGCTGTAAACCAGTGTCTCCGGATTGGGACCAACAAAGGGGAAGACGGTTGCGCTGGGGCTTGTTCCGCCTACGGCAGGCTGCGAATGGCAACTCGAGCATTGGTTGCTATTGAAGCGCGGACCGAGGCCATTGTCCGCGCCTCCCTGAACAGTTTCAATCTCCTGAAAGCGAAGAAGCCCGTTGGCAAAAAAGTCGGACCCTCCGGTAGTTTGTGTAAGAGAGGCAAGAGGCTGACCAGAGTCAACTGTCCCGGCGCGCACACCTGGATCGTGCGGGGAAAATTGACCCAACGTGACGGTGGCGAACGAGACTGCAATGAAAAATACGCCGCAAATCACAACCTTGTGGATGGGAATGGCCTTCGACTTCTCGACAAAACGTGCGAATGCACCTGAGGACATGGTTTCTCCTTGAGGCAGTCCGGAAGCACAAAGTTTCGTCAGACGAAAGCCGTTAGGCTCGCAGCGGACACACAAGTTGCGACCGGGTGATGCCAGAAAACAGAACGCTCGGAAAGAACCGAGAACGAGCTGGGCTGGCGGGCTGAGGAGCCCAAGCGTAAGGCTGGGATGCTGTGCGCGAGAAGTTACGGCGTTGCGAGACGCAAGTCACCTGACCGGAGGTACAGTTTTGGTACAAGTACGAAGATTTTGTGCGACGCGAGAGGATGTTCAGGAAATTGAAATGCGGATTCGGTTCAGGTGGTTTACTGTTTTTGGCAAATTATAGCCAACAGAAAATGGGACAGACACTTGTGTCTGTCCCATCGGATGTGCTGCTCGAGTGGCCCTTTGGAGCTGACTTCTAGTCTGCGGCTTCGAGCCGCAGCGTTACGCCGCGCCTAAAGCTCGACGCTGCTGGAAACATTCGCGGCAAAAAACTGGACGTCCTTGCGTGGGACGGAAGGGTACGGTGGTTTCCTTTCCGCATTGCGAGCAAGTCGTTTTTGTTTCCGAGCGCATCTGCGAGGCGCCGCCACCTCCGCCTCCGCCACCTTCAGCGCGCTTGGCCTTACAGCCCTTGCACCTTTTCGGCTCGTTTTTGAATCCTTTGTCGGCGAAAAACATCTGTTCGCCGGCAGTAAAAACAAACTCAGCGCTGCACTCCGCACACTTCAGAACCCTGTCGTGATATTCCATGAGCCGCTCTCCCCTTGCCCGAGTCAAGCAGGGGGATGGGCACATTTCGCACTGAGGGCCAAGAGTTGTGGCTAAACCAGTAGTCCGGGGGTACCGGGCTGGGGTCCCTTGGGCCTGCGGATGCGAAACTGCAACAGAAACCCAACGTCTCTGCCTAACCGGGGTCTAAATCACGGAAGTGCGGCGCTGAGATGCAGCGAGGCGGAGGTTAATCCGCTTCTCGCCGCTGCTTCTTGCGCAGTCGCTTCCGCGAAAGGGCTTCTTTTGCACGGCGTTTCTCGCCGGGCTTCATGTAGAAGCTGTGCTTCTTGATTTCCTTGATGATGTCTTCCTGTTGCACCTTGCGCTTGAAACGGCGCAGAGCATTTTCCAGAGACTCACTTTCCTGGATAATGACTTCAGCCACTTTTACATTCACCCCCAATCCGGTTCGGATTGGCAACGTGCGGTGCCACTGCTTAGGTTCGAACACCGCCCCTGGTCATTATCGCATGCTGGACGCTGCGCGGTCACGCACACCACGCACGGGATCCAGCTCATAGTACCCACAGAGCGCCCTACGAAAAAATACTCCATGAAATACATTTGGACTTGCGCACCCTTGCACGATCTGGAGTCACCCTGATGAGGTAGCTGGCATCTTCTAATCAATTGGGGGCAGAGAAGTCAAGGAATCTTTGCAAAAGGAGCGGGATGGGGAGAGCTTAGTTTCCCTGTGGTTACTGAGTTATTTTTACAGTATATAGCATGGTTTGTTGGGGCTCGCTGAGAAGCCGTTTTCGTTTTGGATTCGCCGGTTGGCTTGCAATCCGCATCGCTTGTGCTGTTAGAATGGGCCGCTTCTCAGAAGCGTGTCCGGAGGGCAGCCATGTCTGCGATGAGCGATGCCATCGGAGTACTCCTCGCCGGAGGGCAGGGCGAACGGCTGTGGCCCCTGACACGCGACCGCGCCAAACCCGCCGTCCCTTTCGGCGCGCTGTATCGCATCATTGACATAACGCTTTCGAACTGCATCAACTCTGATTTGCGGCGCGTTTTCGTCCTCACGCAGTACAAAGCCCTGAGTCTTAACCGGCACGTCCGCGCCGGATGGTCGCCGCTGGCGGGGCTGGGCGACTACATCGAAGTGCTTACGCCGCAGATGCGCGTTTCGAAGGAGTGGTATCAGGGCACAGCCGACGCCGTGTATCAGAACATTTATTCGATCGGCAGCGAGCGATCGAAATATGTCTTTATCCTTTCCGGCGATCATATTTACAAAATGAATTACGCCAAGATGCTGAAGCAGCACGTGGATTCAGCGGCGGATGTGACCGTTGCCACGATTCAGATTCCCGTGGCGCAGGCCGTGCGGCAGTTCGGGGTAATTGAGGTTGATAAGGACTGGCGGATCATCGGGTTTGAAGAAAAGCCCGCCGAGCCGAAGCAGTCTCCGCATCAACCGGGCAATTGCAACGCTTCGATGGGCATTTACATCTTCAATACGCAGCTGATGATTCCGATCCTGCTCGCCGACTCTGAGGATCCGAAGTCGAGCCACGACTTCGGCAAGGATATTCTGCCGCGCATTATTTCGAAGCACCGCGTTTTTGCCTATAACTTCGTGGACGAGAACCAAAAGGACGCGCTTTACTGGCGCGACGTCGGCACGCTCGATGCGTACTACGAAGCGAATATGGATTTGGTCAGCGTCTCGCCGGTTTTCAATTTGTATGACAATAATTGGCCACTGCGCACCTGGCAGCACCAGTATCCGCCGGCGAAATTTGTCTTTGCCGATCCCGAGCGCATGGGCGTGGCGCTGGATTCCATTGTCGCGGGAGGATCGGTCATCTCCGGAGGACGCGTACAGAAGTGTGTGATCGGGAACAACGTCCGCGTGAACAGCTACTCCGAAGTGAGCGATTCCATCATCTATAATCACGTGAACATCGGGCGGCACTCGCGGATTCGCCGCGCGATCATTGATCGTCACGTAAGCTTGCCCGAGCGCACGGAGATTGGTTATGACACGGAAGCCGACCGGCGCCGGTTCCATGTGACGGATTCGGGGATTGTGGTGGTCGTTCGGCAAGAATCTCTCATCGAAGAACCTGAAACCGCCTAGGGTACGCAGTTCTCTAGGAAACCCCCTTCCAGATCGCGGAAATGAAGTATTGCCTAGCCATTTTCGATTTTGACGGCACGCTCGCTTCGTCTCTCGACGGAATCAGCGCGTGCATGACGGACGTTCTCACGACGTTTGGCTATCGCGCGCCAACCATCGAAGAAGTGAAGGCCACCGTAGGATTCACTCTTGAAGACTCCATTCGGATGCTCACAAAACGGCGGGTTACCGAGGCGCAGGTTCCTGCAATTGTAAAACTCTATCGAGAACTGCATGACACAATGGCCGGTCCGTCGGTAAAGCTATTCGATGGAGTGGCGAAGCTTCTGGAGGAGCTGCCGTCGCACGGGATTCAGAGCGTGCTCGTGAGTAACAAAGGGCGAGCTGGACTGGACCGGCTTCTGGAGCGATTGAGGATTTGGGCTTTTTTCGATTTAGTGCTCAGCGCTGAGGATGTGGAGCATAACAAACCAAATCCCGAGCTGTACTCGCGACACATTGCACCGGGGTTCGCGAAAATTCCACGGACAGAGACCCTTGTCATCGGAGATGCAGAGGTTGACATTCGGTTCGCCAAGGCCGCAGGTCTGTCGAGTTGCTGGGCCAGGTATGGCTACGGGGACGCCGCGAAGTGCCGGGCGCTTCATCCCGACTACGAAATCGGAGAGGTGAAAGAGTTGAGGGACATCCTGCGCGGCGGCGGGAAAGGCTGAATTTGGTTTGTGCCGCGACTCCTGCGGCCAACGGCGGCGTGGCAATCTCGCCGTCTGATACAATCTCAAGTTCATTTCAAACTAGGAGATTTCTCGGACATGTCCACGAATATCACTCGCGTCAACGCCCGGCAGGTCATTGACTCGCGCGGGAATCCCACGGTCGAGGCCGACGTGTATGTCGGAACCGGCGCGAAAGGGCGCGCGGCGGTGCCATCTGGTGCGTCCACCGGTGAGCATGAGGCGCTGGAGTTGCGCGACGGCGACAAGTCGCGGTATCTCGGCAAAGGCGTGCTGAAGGCCGTGAGTAACGTGAATAACGAAATTGCAAAGGCCATTGTGGGCCTTGATGCGAGCGATCAGCGCTCACTCGACAAGCGCATGATTGAACTGGACGGGACTCCCACCAAGTCACGTCTTGGTGCGAATGCGATTCTCGCGGTTTCGATGGCGGCGGCGCGGGGCGCCGCGGCGGCGCAGAATCTTCCGCTGTACAAATACCTCGCGCACTATTCGACAGACACGAGCGCCAATCTTCTGCCTTGCCCGATGATGAACATTTTGAATGGCGGCGCACATGCGGACAGCTCGGTGGATTTCCAGGAATTCATGGTGATGCCGGTTGGAGCGCCGAGCTTTTCCGAAGGGCTGCGCTGGGGCGTGGAGATATTTCATGCGCTGAAATCTGCGTTGAAAAAGCACGGGTATTCGACGGCGGTTGGGGACGAAGGAGGATTCGCGCCGAGCTGCAAATCTAACGAAGAAGCGATTCAGATCGTACTCGAAGCGATTGGCGTGGCGGGGTACAAGGCTGGCGAGCAGGTGAGCATTGCGCTCGATCCAGCCGCCAGCGAGTTCTTTGACAAAGCCAGTGGGAAATACGTGTTCAAGAAGTCGGATAAATCCACGCACTCGCCGGCAGAGATGGTGGAATACTGGGCGAAGTGGATCGAGAAGTATCCGATCGTCTCGCTCGAAGACGGCATGGGGGAAGAAGATTGGCCCGGTTGGAAACAGCTCACACAGAAGGCTGGTTCGAAATCTTCGGCAAAGAGAATTCAGCTCGTTGGCGACGACATCTTTGTTACGAATACGGAGATTTTTGCCCGCGGCATCAAGGAAGGGATCGGCAACGCGATTCTGATCAAGCTCAACCAGATCGGGAGCGTGACCGAGACGATTGATGCCATTGAGATGGCGCGCAAAGCTGGCTACAACTCGATCATTTCGCATCGGTCCGGCGAAACGGAAGATACGTTCATCGCCGATCTTGCCGTTGCCACGGGTGCAGGTCAGATTAAGACGGGGTCTGCCTCGCGCACCGACCGGATCGCAAAATACAATCAGCTTCTCCGTATCGAGGAAGAGCTCGGCTCGGCGGCGCGATTCAATGGAAAGGCTGCCCTCGGCTAGGGCAAAGTTCTGTTTTGTGTACGGGCGCAGAACCCTGGCGCACGCTTCTCGCTTGGGAGGTTTACCTGCATGAAACGCAAACGGCTCTCGTTGGGCATTGTGCTTATCGTGCTGACTCACGTTGCTGTCGGGCGGGCGCAGACGGAAAAAACGATGGGACCGGCCACTGCGCCGCCGAAGGTTTTGCTGCTTGTTCACCAGCAGTTTAAATTTGGGAGTGAAAGCGCCCGCCAGAAGCTGGAAATCGGTATAACGCGCGCCTGCAACCATTCGGATGTTCCGAATATGTGGATCGATCTGCAATCCCTTACCGGGCCGCCGGAGGCGCTCTTCTTCGATCCCCTGGATTCCTTCGAACAATTGGACAACGCCTCGGTAGTTTGGAGGCAGCTAGTTACGGCCCATCCCGAACTTGCTCGCCTGCAGGAACAAATCAGGGCGCTGGAAACGGAAGAAAGCACCGTAATCGCTGTTCGCCGCGATGATCTCGGTTACCGCGTGAACCGCATTGATCTCTCAAAGGCCCGCTTCATGCGCGTTCTTGAGGTTCGCCTCCGCCCCGGCCATGAGATTGAGTTCGTCGAGTCGTTCAAGCTGCTTGGTGCCGCCTACGAAAAAATCAATGCGGACATGCCGTGGGTCGTTTATCAGGTAAACGTAGGAATGCCTTCGCCTTCCTTCCTTGTATTTGTGCCCATGCGAGCACTCAAGGAGAACGACAGCTATCTCGCCCGCGCGCCGAGGCTGCGCGAAGCCGAAGGCGATGCGGGATTCGATCGCATGCAACAAATCGCGCGCGATGCGTATGCGAGCGCGGAGAGCAATCTGTACGCCATCAGTCCGGAGATGTCCCACGTCTCCAAGGAAATTGTCGACGGTGATCCTGATTTCTGGTTGTCAAAACCGTCCGCGAACGCGAAGAGTTCACCGGCCGTCGGAACGGAAGAGGGGTCGCCGCGAAAGGCCACGGAAGCGAACCAAAAGAAATAGCTGCGGAATTCTTGCCGAGTGATTTCATGAAGCAGGCGCCAAAATCGTTCCCGCACGAGAGTGGCGTGTCCATCCGCATTGCGGCCAGTGGTGACGTTCCCGCGCTCGTCCGGCTGATCAACGCGGCATTCGTCGTGGAACAGTTTGTCTTCGATGGTGACCGTATCAATGCGGAAGAGACGCAAACTTTTATGGATAACGGAAAGTTCTTGGTGGCGGAAGACTCCGCGGGCATCGCCGGATGCGTTTATGTGGAAATCCGCAAAGATCTCGGCTATCTAGGGTTACTCGCTGTGGACCCATCGCGCCAAGGTACAGGATTGGGCCGCAGATTGGTTATTGCCGCAGAGGACTATTTTCGGGCTGGGGGTTGCGCCGCGGTCGATCTACGCATCATCAGCCCGAGGACGCCGCTGCCGGCGTTTTATCGCCGTCTCGGCTATATCGAAACCGGGGCCGCGCCGTTTGCTCCGACTCTGCAAACAAAAGTTCCGGGGCACTACATCATCATGTCCAAACGGCTGACGTGAATTGACGTTCCAAATGCTTCAGAGGGGCGATCAATGCCCTTGCGGCGCAGGCGGTCCAAAATACCGATAGTGCCCCGTAATTTTCCACGCGAACAGGACATCTTCCATTTTCGGGCCGCTGCCGATGTTGTGAACGATTAAGAATCGACCGGACTCTGGCGACTTCACATTCACCACGATCCCGATATGCGGCACGTCGCCGCCCAAATCCCATGTCACGACGTCGCCCGGCGAATAATCGGCTGCACGCTGGGTGATCGGCAGTGATTCTCCTTTGCGGCTGAAGAAGACCATCAGGTTCGGCACACGGCGGTGATCAATGCTCGGATCCGGATGTGCTTGCCGCCATTTCGAATTGGGCGGATAGTCGGCCCAATTCTTTACCATGTCTTCGTGCACTTCTTTTTGCAGATCCACGCCCACAGTTCGATAGGCGCGAATGATTTCGTCGGAGCAGACGCCGGTGTCCGGGGGCACGTCCCCGCCGGGATAGTCCAGATGAATGTATGCGGAAACGTATTTCACGGAATGGTTCGTGCGCTCAATCGCCGCTGCCACCAGCTTGTCCAGAAAATCTTGACGCGGATTTGCGCTCGCCGGTCTGGTTTGCGCGATGCTGCATGTGGCGGCAACGCTCGCGCAAAGCAACGCCAGCCAGAGCCTTGTTGCGAAAGATCGCTTCATTCCTCAATTTTATCAGTAGTTCCTTCTGCGTTTGCCAGCCTTCGTTTGTTAGGTGCGATACTCTATGCCCCAGCTTAAGGCAGCGCTCCCAGCAGCGCCGCAACGGTCACATTGTCGCCGAACGTTTGGCTGATGTGCGCGAACCGATCCACATTTCCAGGCCCCAATACGAAGCTTCCACCCAGCTGAAACGGGTTTTGCCCTAACTTGTGCTGATGATGGCCGCCGGCACGAGCTCGCTTTCTTGCCTCGGCGTTGTCCTTGCGAAGAAGATGCAAGAGGTTTCCGAACCTCAACTCCGCCGCGCGATAAGCCTGGCGCGTTTCGTCTATCAGAAGTGGAAAGGTGATACCCGTTTCCTCGCGAAACATCCGCGCATAAGTGCGATCTCCTAGTCCAATGGCGGCCAGAGCGGCTCCTATGTCTCGAAACGCCTGCTCGTGTTCGCGCAACTGCGCGACGTGCTCGCGGCAAAAGATTCACCCGTAGTGCCGGAGAAAAACTAGCACAGTCGGGTGCTCGGCCCACAAAGAGCCAAGACGGATCTCCCGCCCATCGGAATCGGGAAGGGTGATCTCAGCGAGCTTGCTGCTTAGGGAAGTGTCCACGCTGCGTCAATCTTGAGCAGCGGCTATCATGCTGTCAAGCTGTCAAGCGTTCCGCCTGCCGGCGCTGCGTCTCGGCTCTAGATGTCTTGATTTCCTTTCTCCCGCGGTCGCTCAGCCGGCGTGTATAATCCTGCTCCGGCATGAGCGACCAAACTCCGATTTCGCCGATACCATCCGGTCCCCAGCGCGAGCAGCAAATTTATGCACTCGGAATGACAGGCAGCGCGCTCTCGATTCCGGTTTCTCTTTCTCTGCTGGAGCAAAAGGCAAAGGAGATACTTTCGCCGCCTGCGTTCGATTATGTTGCTGGAGGCGCGAGCGGCGAAGACACGATGCGCGCCAACCGCGAAGCTTTCTACCGCTGGCGAATCGTGCCGCGAATGCTCCGCGACGTTTCGCAGCGCGATCTGGGCGTCGAGCTGCTCGGCGCGCAACTGCCAGCACCGGTGATCCTCGGTCCCGTGGGAGTTCAGGGCATTCTGCATAGCGAAGGGGAAGTTGCAACGGCGCGCGCGGCCGCTTCGCTTGGTTTGCCGTTCACGTTCAGCACTGCCGCAAGCCGCACGATCGAAGAAGTAGCGCAAGCCGCGGATAGCGCGGGGAATTGCGTCCGATGGTTCCAGCTTTATTGGGGGAAAAACCCCGACCTAACCGCCAGCATGCTGCAGCGCGCCGAACGCGCGGGATACAAGGCGCTGGTGGTTACGCTCGACACGAGCATGCTCGCCTGGCGAGAACGCGATCTGCAGCACGCCTATCTGCCATTTATACTTGGCCAGGGTCTCGGCAACTATTTCAGCGATCCCGTTTTTCGCGCGCTTCTTCCGCAGGCACCGGAGCAGAATCCGGCTGCGGCGATTCAGCTTTGGAGCGGCCTCTTTTCCAATACCGCCCTCACTTGGAATGACATTCCATTCCTCCGCAAGCACACGCGTCTTCCAGTTATTCTGAAAGGTATCTTGCATCCGGAGGATGCCGCCCACGCTCTCGACGCCGGCGTTGACGGACTGATTGTTTCGAATCACGGCGGCCGGCAGGTGGACGGCGCGATCGCCACACTGGACGCTCTGCCTGCCATCGTGCGCGAAGTCAACGGACGGGTTCCCGTTCTATTCGACGGAGGCGTTCGCCGCGGGGCCGACGTGTTCAAAGCTCTTGCGCTGGGCGCGCGCGCCGTTCTGCTTGGGCGTCTCTATACTTGGGGACTCGCGGTTGCGGGCGAGCAAGGCGTGCGCGATGTTGTGTTAAATCTGCTGGCCGATCTCGACCTTACGCTGGCGCTCAGCGGCCACACATCCTGTAGAACCCTGGACTCCGCCGCTTTGTGCGACTCGCGGTAGCTCTTTTTCTCAGGGCTTTTCCGCGACCATGAGCCCGTACACAAAATTCCCCGAAGCGAATCCATCCCTCATGGCCCTGAATGCCTTTAGATAGTGAACGAATGCAACGCCATTTTTGGCGGCGAGGGCCCAGAACGCTTTGTTCTTGATGATATCGAGACAAAGATCCCATGTTTTGGCGCAATGTTTATTGAGGATTTCGGATTTTATGACCCGCAGGCCGTGCTTACTCATCACAGCTTCGTACTCTTGCATCGTGTGCAACTCGACGAGCATGCCTTTTTCGATGGGCTCGAGGAATTTCCTGTGCTCGCGAGCCGTGAGATCATCTTTCTTGAACCAGTCCGTGATGGCCATCTTTCCTCTGGGCTTTAATAACTGTGCAGCGGAGGCAAAGAATTTTTCCTGGTTCGGAAAGTGCGAGATGGATTCGACCGACCAAACAACATCGAAGGGTTTCCTGAAATTCATAGCTTCGGCGTCCATGCACAGAAATTTTGCGCTGACATCGGCTTTTCGCGCGGCTTCATTCGCCATTTCCACTTGAACGGGAGAAATAGTGATTCCAGTCGCTTGCGCATCGAAATGTTTGGCCAGATAGATACTGCTGGCGCCCAAGCCGCAGCCCACGTCAAGAATTGTGCACTCCGAAGGAAGCTTGGCAGCGCGCGCGAGGTGCTCAATGAGCTGAAGCTGTGCCCTTTCCTTTGTTTCATCACCGCGAATCCAATAGCCATGGTGCAAATGTTCGCCCCAGAGCGTTTGGTAGTACGGGCTGACAATATCGTAGTGTTTCCGGATTTTTTCCTTCTCGTTGAAGCGTGGCATGCCTACATGATGCTTGAAACTGTGCCGGACTTGTAGTCCTGAGGCCCCGTGAAAACTTATCGGAAACTTTCGCCGTGGTTTCCATGGATCCTTGCCGGGACGGGTATAACCCGGCACTTACAGAGATTGGGGCCATTCCGTGGTTTCAAAGGCCCTTTCAGCCAAGTTGCGGCACCCTTCCCCGGGTGCCATAATTCAAACTTCTGACGCAGAGTGCATGGGACGAGATCCAGGTGTTCAGTCCCGGGTCAATCGGTGCGGTTTTTGAGGGGGCTCCATGGCAATACGAGACGGCTGGATCGAAACGAGAGAAGGAAAAGCCGCGGCGACAAACGGAAATCGCAATATGTCGCAGATGCACTTCGCGCGGCAAGGCGTGATAACGGAGGAGATGGAATACATCGCGAAGCGCGAAAGGCTCGAGCCGGAGCTGATTCGCAGCGAAGTGGCGCGCGGGCGCTGCATCATTCCGGCGAATGTGAATCACCGCAACCTGGAGCCGATGGCGATTGGCATCGCTACAAAGTGCAAGATCAACGCGAACATCGGAAATTCGGCGACGAGTTCGAATATTGAGGAAGAGTTGAAGAAGCTGCACCACGCCGTGCACTACGGCGCGGATACGGTGATGGACCTTTCGACGGGCGGAGACATTCCGACGATTCGAAAGGCGATAATCGGGGCGTCGCCCGTGCCGGTTGGAACGGTGCCGGTGTATGAAGCGATTTCGCGAGTGCGGCGTCCCGAGGATTTGACGATTGACTTGATGCTCGAAGTGATTGAAGAGCAGGCCGAGCAGGGCGTGGACTACATGACGATTCATGCGGGCGTGCTGCGCGAGCATGTGCCCCTGGTGCGGAAGCGGATCACGGGGATTGTGAGCCGTGGCGGGTCGTTGATGGCGCACTGGATGGAACACCACAAGAAACAGAATTTTTTGTACGAAAACATCGAGAAGATTTGCAAGATTTTCAAGAAACATGACGTGAGCTTTTCGTTCGGCGACGGGCTGCGGCCGGGATGCATCGCGGACGCGAGCGACGAAGCGCAGTTTGCTGAACTGAAGGTTCTCGGCGAGCTGACGAAGAAGGCCTGGGAACACGACGTCCAGGTGATGATCGAAGGGCCAGGGCACGTGCCGTTGGACAAGATCAAGGAGCAGGTAGACAAAGAGATGGAGTGGTGTCACGAGGCGCCGTTCTACACGCTGGGGCCGCTGGTGATTGATATCGCTCCGGGATACGACCACATCACAAGCGCGATTGGCGCGGCGATGATCGGGTGGCATGGGGCTTCGATGCTGTGCTACGTCACGCCGAAGGAGCACCTCGGGCTGCCGAATCCGGAAGATGTGAAGCAGGGCGTGATTGCCTACAAAATTGCAGCGCACGCAGCGGACGTGGCACGTCACCGGCCCGGAGCACGGGACCGCGACGATGCCTTGAGTTATGCGCGGTTTTTGTTTGACTGGAATAAGCAGTTCGAGTTGTCGCTCGATCCACCGACGGCAAAGGCCATGCACGATGAAAACTTGCCCGACGATTTTTACAAAGAAGCGAAGTTTTGCTCGATGTGCGGACCGAAATTCTGCTCGATGAATATTACCCAGCTTGCGGAAGCCGAAGGCGGCCACAATCAGACGGAGCGCAAGCAGAAGTTCGTCGAGCTTCTAGCCAAGGTGCAGGGCGCGGGCCTTTAAGACATTCCCCTGCTCGCGTGAATTCGAGGCCAACAGAAGATGGACGGCTATCTCGTCCTCGAGTGGACACTAAGCTTCTGAAATACATCGAAGAGCAGCTCCCGGACAAGCCACGTCTTGGCATCAAGTTTTTCCTCGTCGGCAGCGTCCTGCTCGCGATAACTGTTGGGGTACACATCCCTGACGGATGGGGCCTTGCTGCGGCCGTGTTGATTTTCAGCGGACTGCTGGGCGGGAGCGTGTGTACCATTCTCGGCGCATATATTTTGTTTCGCCGCGCGATTTGGCGTTGGCAGGAGAAACGCGCTCCTAGAATCACTTCTTTGCGGTGGAAGTGACGATGACGTATCGCATCGTCAGCGCGAGGTCACGAAAACAAACTTCGTGGCAAGAGAATAGTCCGCAGCTTCCATTCTCAAACTCTCCGTCTAAGTTTCCATTGGAGGCATACTGATGACGTTTCTTAACGGCGGAGTCGCGGTTGTCACCGGCGCTGGAAGCGGGATCGGGCGCGCGCTTGCTCAGCAGCTTGCCGCAGCTGGCTCCGCGCTGGCGATTGCGGACATTGATGAGAAGGGGCTGGCCGAGACGGCGTCGTCGTTAACGCCCAAGCAAGCTGCGCTTTCGACGCATGTACTTGACGTATCTGACGAGAAGGGCGTCAAAGCGTTCGCGGAGGACGTGGTTGCTCGACATGGCCGCGTGACTCTGCTGATCAACAATGCCGGCGTGGCCCTTCACGGAACCTTTGAAGAAATCTCGCTTGACGATTTGCGCTGGCTGCTTGGAATCAATTTTTGGGGCGTCGTCTACGGCGTGAAATATTTCCTGCCGATTCTGAAGCAACAGCCGCGCGCGCAGATTGTAAATTTGTCGAGCGTGTTTGGGATTATTGCCCCCGCAGGGCAGAGCGCATATTCGGCGAGCAAGTTTGCCGTGCGCGGATTCACGGAAGCAGTGAGGCACGAGCTCGAGGGAACTTCCGTATCTGTGTCGTGCGTCCACCCCGGAGGAATCCATACACCGATCGCGAAGCGCGCGCGCCTGGGGGCTCACGCGTCCCAAAGCAAGCGCGAAGCCGCGGTCGCCTATTTTGAGAAACTAACTCCTACTTCTCCAGAAGCCGCTGCGGCACGCATCCTGAAAGGCGTCGAGCGGCGTGAACCGCGCATCCTTATCGGGCGCGACGCTCGCCAGATTGACATCGTGCAAAGGCTTCGCCCCGCCACGTACTGGAAGCTGATGGCGAAAAGAGCCAATGGGCCGGCTCCCGCGAAATAATCGCAACACTCGGCTGCTTTGACGCTGCATGCCGCGGAAGTTATACTCGGCGGCGCAAAACAATAGATTTACAAAAAGTTCGCCCGTGAGATTTTTATTCAATAGGGAGCAAATATGCCGTTTGTGCGAGCCGCCAAGATTGCCGATGTGCCGACGGGGTCCGTCCACGAGTTTCAGGTCGCGGGCAAAGCGGTTGCGCTCGCCAACGTGGCTGGTAAGTTCTTCGCTATCAACAACACTTGCTTGCACAGGGGAGGGCCGCTGGGCCAAGGGTCGCTTCAGGATAAAATTGTCACCTGCCCGTGGCATGGCTGGGAGTACGACGTGACCACCGGAAAGCTGGTCCAGAACCCGAACATGGGGCTCGCATGCTACCTGACCGAAGTCCGGGGGGAAGAGGTTTTCGTAGACATCTCGTGAAATTTCATATAACTATATGAAAACAAAAGAGATATTACGAAAACTGGGCTTGCGTTCGATTCCGGGCCGATTTCCTCAGCCAGCTTGGAAGTTCGGCTAACCCCAACATTTTGTTTCGCTTTTTGGTCATCCCCGTGTATATTGCTGCCGACTCGACGTCTCGATGGCAACTCCGACTTCGCAACGACACTACTGGATATTCAGCGCCGACCCGCACCACTATCATTGGGACACCCTTTTCGTGAAGGGCAAGGAAATGTGGCACGGTGCCGAATCGAAACCCGATGCGATTCGTGCGCTCAAACAGGTGCGCAAAGGCGATCGCGTGCTGTGTTACCACTCTGCCCCGGAGCGGACGCTCTATTCCATCGCAGAAATCACGCGCGACCCGTATCCCGATCCTCATGACCACAAAGAAAAGAATCTCGTCGCGGATTTGCGAGCGTTTGACCGCTTGCCTAGGCAAGTCACGCTGGCTGAACTGCGCGCCAACCCTTCCTTAAAGAAAATGAAGCTGGTCAAAAACGTGCGTTTGCTGGTTTCACAGATTACCGAGGCCGAGTACCAGGAAATCCTCCGCATGGCTGGAATTGTGGCTTCGCCCGGCATCCCGCTCCCCTAAAGCCATGTTCGACGGGATCTTTTCCGGGAAGACGCGAGTCTTGGACCTCGCTTATGCCATCAACGACAAATTGGTGCCATGGCCGGGCGACGAGCGGTGGTTCGAGGCCAAGGTAAATGCCACCTTCGAGGAGAACGGATACTTCACGCGCAGTTTCTGGATGCTGGAGCACTATGGTACGCATCTGGATGCACCGATCCATTTTCCTCCGGGGAAGACGACCGTAGACCAAATCCCTGCAAGGCAATTTTTTGGAATGGCTGTGGTACTCGATGTTCGAGCAGAAGGTGCCGCGGATGCTGACTACCTGCTTCCGCCAGCGCGAATTGATGAATGGGAGAGGTGCCACGGGGAAATTCCAGAGGGAGCTATCGCACTGTTAAGGACCGGCTGGGCGTCGCGCTGGCCAGATGCGCAGAGTTACCGCAATGAGGGCGCATCGGGGCGCATGCACTTTCCAGGATTCTCCGCGGAAGCAGTGGAACGGCTCATCGAACGCAAGGTCAGCGGCATTGGATGTGACACAATGAGCGTGGATTTTGGCGCATCCCAGGAATTTGCCGTGCACCGTTTGGCCTTGGGAGCGGGTCTCTATCATCTGGAAAATCTTTCGGATTTGAGCGAATTGCCAGAGAAGGGTGCGTTCCTCGTTGTGGCGCCGATTAAGCTGGAAGGCGGTTCGGGGGGGCCGGTGCGCGTGTTTGCTCTGCTGCCGTGAAGAAGCTCAAATAGCCGTAAACATTTCAGAGGGTACATACGTCTTAAAGTTAATGGATTCGGGTAAGGGTGGTTTCATGAAATCAGTCAAGTACAGAAGCACCGCATTGTTGCTGCTGTGCGCCTTGGGCATTGCTGCTTCTCCAGCCTGGGCTCAGTCCAAGAATTTCCCGTTACTACGCGCACGCTGAAGAATGGCATGAAGGTGCTTGTGCAGCCGGACCACAGCATTCCCAATGTGGCGCTCTACATTTTCTACCGCATTGGATCGCGCAACGAGCACCCCGGCACGACCGGTCTCTCGCACTTTTTCGAACACATGATGTTCAACGGCGCCAAAGAAATACGGGCCCGGCGAACTCGACAAGGTGATGGAAGCGAACGGGGGCTCGAACAACGCCTACACCACGCAAAACGTAACCGTCTATCAGGACTGGTTTCCGCGCATCGGCGCTGCCGCTGATTTACGATATCGAAGCGGACCGCATCCGCGACTTAACTTTCGATCCGAAGAAAATCGCTTCCGAGCGCGAGGTGGTGGCCTCCGAGCGGCGCCTGAGTGTGGACAATGACAACTTCGGCTTGCTCGACGAGCAACTCTGGGCCACGGCGTTCATCGCGCACACCTATCAATGGCCGGTCGTCGGTTGGATGAGCGACATCGAGCATTGGACGATGGATGACCTGAAGCACCACTTTCGAAATGGGCTACTCGCCCAGCAACGCGACGATGGTCGTGGTGGGAGATGTTTCGCCCGAGGAAATTTTTCGAGCTCTGCGAAAAGTACATCGAGCCGATCCCTTCCCATGCGCCGCCTCCGCCCGTGACGACGGTGGAACCCGAGCAACTCGGTGAGCGCCGGCTGGTGGTTCACAAGCCTGCGGAACTGCCGGTGCTGATGATCGGCTATCACATCCCGCAAAACCAACGATCCGGATTTCTATGCGCTGAACATTCTGCGAAGCGTGCTGTTTCCAGGGAGAAAGTTCCCGGATGTACCAGCGGCTGGTGGACAAAGATCAGATAGCGCTGGACGTCTCCTCTTCCGTGCAGCCGGCGTTCGACCCCACGCTGGCCATCATCACGGCCCAGCCGCGGCAGGGCGTGGACCCGCAGACCTGCGAGAAGGCGATTTACGAAGAACTGGAAAAGGTGAAGGGCACGCCGATCAGCGATCAGGAACTCGAGAAAGCGAAAAACAACCGGCTGGTTGAGTTTTACCAGCAGATGCGTACGATCAGTGGGCGCGCGAATACGATCGGAACCTATGAAGTTTTCATGGGCGACTACAACAAACTGTTCGACGCGGCGAAGAGCTACTCGGCGGTGACGAAAGAAGACGTCCAGCGCGTGGCGAAAGAAATACTTCGGCGCAAACAACCGAACCGTAGCGACGCTGCTTCCCGAGAATGAGGAGAAGGCAAAACAATGACGCGCGACAGAAATGGTTTGCGCCTTCTTGCACTCTTCGGATTCTTGCTTCTTCTGTGCCCGGCTGCGCCGGCGCAATCGCTGCACCTGCCGCCGCACGAGAAAATCGTGCTCAAAAATGGATTGACCGTGCTGCTGCTGGAGAAGCACGGTGTCCCGCTGATCAATATTTTCGCTCTCGTCAAAACCGGAGCGGCGGCTGATCCAGCGGGGCAAGAAGGGCTCGCTTCTATCACGGCCGGGCTCTTGCGTAAGGGCACTAAGACCCGGACGGCGCAGCAATTCGCCGCCGACTTCGATTACATCGGCGGTTCATTTGGCGCGGACGCCGGCGCTGACTTCACCAACATCAGCGCAGAATTCCTGACCAAAGATCTGGCTCGTGGACTGGAGCTTTTTTCGGATGCCGTTTTGCATCCGACATTTCCCCAAAACGAAACCGACAAAATCCTGGCGCAGAGCCTGGACGGCGTGAAATCCGCAAAGGACGACCCGCAGTCCGTGCTTGGCCTGTACTACGAAGGATATCTGTACGGCATGCATCCCTATGGGCGTCCGTCGGATGGCGACGAACTCTCGCTGAAGCGCATCCAGCGCGATGCCGTCGTGAAGTTTTATGAAGCGAACTACGCGCCCGGGAATACCATTCTCGGAGTCGCCGGTGAATTCGATAGCGCGGAAATGCGGAAGAAGCTCGAAGAAACTCTGGGGGCCTGGCCGGCACGGCCGGTGGCGAACACATCCGATCTCTGCCATTCCGCCTGCAAAAGGCAAGAGGCTTCTCCTCATCGACAAACCCGATGCAACACAAACCTACTTCGCCATCGGAAATGTGGGCACAGCGGTGAACGACCCGGATCGCGTCGCGATTCGCGTGGTCAACACCATTTTCGGCGGCAGATTCACGTCCGAGCTGAATGAAGCGCTGCGCGTCGAGTCTGGCTACACCTACGGGGCCGGTTCGTTCTTCGATTCACGCAAAGTTCCCGGACCGTTCGAGATATTCAGCTTCACCAAAAACGAAACCACCACTCCCGCGATTGATCTCGCACTCCAGGTTCTGGAAAAGCTTCACAAGAATGGCGTGACCGAGGAACAACTCAAGTCCGCGAAGAGTTACATCAAAGGACAATTTCCGCCGACGATGGAAACTTCGGCCCAGCTTGTCCGCCGGATTGTGGCCAACGAATTCTACGGGCTTGGCGACGACGAGGTGAATCAGTTGGAAGCGCGCGTTGACGCGGTAACCCCGGCAATCGCGAAGCAGGTCATCGAAAAACATTTTCCGCTGGATAACCTGGTTTTCGTGCTGATTGGAAAAGCGTCGGCGATCGGACCTGCTGTAAAAAAGTACGCCGACAAGATGGATCAGCGCCCCATCAGCGAGCCCGGTTTCTGGCCGCCACCAGCAGCCGCACAGAAGATAGCGTGGCGCGGCCTATTTCGCGGGGCCTAAAGTTTTTTCGGAGTTCTTCAGGAGGAACGATGCGTTTTCGAAACTCGGCAATGATAGGGGCCCAGTTGCTTGCGTTGTTGCTTGCGTTGTTCTGCACGGCGACCCGGTCTGCCGCGGCGGAAGAAGCTCCACTGCTCGTGCAGGCGCCGACCATGAGCAAGACGCAAATCGTATTCGCCTATGGCGGATACCTGTGGAGCGTGCCGCGCGGCGGCGGCGAAGCTCGCCAGCTTACGACCGGCGGGCACGAGAGGCCGGCCGAAATTTTCTCCCGACGGAAAGTGGATCGCCTTCACCGGCCAGTACGACGGCAACGTGGACGCTTACGTCATGCCCGCCGATGGCGGCGAACCAAAGCGCCTCACCTGGCACCCTGACCCGGACGTCGTTGTCGGATGGACCCCGGACGGCAAGAAGGTGCTGATCAGTTCGCCGCGCGAAGCGTACGCGGACTTCGACCGCCTCTACACCGTGCCAGTCGAAGGCGGCGTCCCGGAAGTTCTGCCCATGTGGCGCGGAGAAGCCGCTTCCTATTCTCCGGACGCCACCCGCATCGCCTATGTGCCAAATCTGAAGTGGCAAGTCGCGTGGAAGCGCTATCACGGCGGACAAACAACCCCCGTCTACTTGCTGCGGTTGAGCGACTTGCAGCTTGAGAAAGTACCGCGCGAAAACTCGAACGATGACGCTCCCGTCTGGATCGGCGACACGGTCTATTTTCTGTCGGACCGCAAAGGGCCGGTGTCGCATCTTTGCCTACGACACGAAAACGAAAAACGTAAAGCAAGTGCTGGACAACAAAGGGCTCGACGTGAAATCGCTGTCCGCCGGACCGGATGCGCTTGTCTATGAACAGTTCGGCGGGATTTACACACTCGATCTGAAGACCGAAAAAGCGAGCAAGGTCGAGATTCGCATCTCCGGCGATTTGCCGGCAACGCGGCCCCACTACGAAAAAGTGGGGGACAAAATTCAGAACGCCGCGATATCGCCAACGGGCGCTCGTGCGGTGTTCGAAGCGCGCGGCGAAATATCTCACCGTCCCCGCAGAGAAGGGCGACGTTCGTGACCTCACGCGGACGACCGCCGTTGCGGAACGCGATCCTGCATGGTCGCCGGACGGGAAGTCTATTGCGTTTTTCTCCGACGAATCCGGCGAATATGCGCTGCACGTCGTGGATCAAACCGGATTGGGCGCGGTGAAGAAAATCAATCTGGGGAATCCTCCTTCGTTTTTCTATGGACCCTTGTGGTCTCCAGACAGCAAGAAGATTGCCTACACGGACAAGCGCATGAATCTCTGGTACGTGGACGTGGAGAAAGGCACTCCGGTGAAGGTGACCTCGGATCGCTACGAAGACCCGAGTTCCACGATGAATGAATCCTGGTCGCCGGACAGCAAGTGGCTGACCTATGCGAAGTTTCTCGAAAACCACATGCGGAACGTATTTGTCTACTCGCTGGAATCCGGAAAAGAATCGCAAATCACGGACGGAACCAGTGACGCGCGGTATCCGGTGTTCGACAAGAACGGAAAATCGCTCTACTTTGCGGCCAGCACAGACTTAGGGCTCTCGATTGGATGGCTCGATCTTTCGAGCTATCAGCATCCCGTGTCGAGAAGCATTTATGCCGTAGTTTTGAAGAAAGGCGATCCATCTCCCGTCGAGCCGCAAAGCGACGAAGAGAAAGCGGCGAGCGACGAAAAAGGGAAGGATGCTGACAAAGCCAAGGAAGCCGAAAAGGGCGCGGACAAGGGGAAAGAAGGCGAGAAAAAGAGGGCGAGAAGAAAGAGGAAGTAAAAGTCACGGTCGATCTTGACGGAATTGGCCAGAGAATCGTGGCCATGCCGATCAAAGCCGCGAACTACATTGGCCTCGATACCGGCAAGACAGGCGTGTTGTTCCTGAGCGAAATCCCGGATGTGCCGAGCCTGACAGAGCCAACGCCGGTCTCGGTTTCAAAGTTTGACTTGAGCACTCGCAAGACGGAACCGTTCCTAGGCGGGTTGCGCAACTTTGTTGTTTCCGCAAATGGCGAAAAAGCTTTGTACCGCCAAGGGCCCGGATGGTTCATTGCGCCCACGGCCGTTGTGCCCAAGCCGGGCGACGGCGCACTAAAGCTTGATGCGATGGAGGTCTACACCGATCCGCGCGTCGAATGGAATCAGATGTACCACGAGGTCTGGCGGATCGAACGCGACTTCTTCTATGACCCGAATCATCACGGACTGAATATCGCCGCCGCGGAGAAGAAATATGCGCCCTACCTAAAAGGCGCTGGAGGCCGTGCCGATGTCAATCATCTGTTCGAGGAGATGCTCGGCGAAATCACCGTCGGGCACATGTTCATAGCCGGTGGAGACGTGCCTCAACCGCGGCGCGTCAAGGGCGGACTCCTCGGTGCGGATTACAAAGTGGAAAACGGCCGCTACCGTTTTGCGCGCGTTTTCAACGGAGAAAATTGGAATCCTGAATTGCGCGCGCCGCTGACCCAGCCAGGTGTCGAAGTGAAAGCGGGAGACTATCTGCTGGAAGTGGGCGGCCGCGAAGTTCGCCCGCCGGTGGACGTCTATAGTTTCTTTGAAAATACCGCGGGCACGCAAATCAAAATCAAGGTAGGGGCGGACCCCGACGGCAAAGACGCCCGTGAAGTGACGGTCGTGCCGCTACCCAGCGAATTTCCGCTGCGCAATCTTGCTTGGGAAGAAGACAACCGCCGCAAGGTGGATCAGCTGAGCGGCGGCAAGCTCGCTTACGTGCACGTGCCCGACACCGCGAACGGCGGGTTCATCAATTTCAACAGGTATTACTTTGCGCAGGTTGGCAAGCAAGCTGCGGTCATTGACGAGCGCTACAATCACGGCGGCGAAATTGCCGACTACATCATTGATATGCTCAAGCGGCCGCTCCGGAATTGCGACATCACGCGCGAAGGCGAAGAATTCTGCTCGCCTCTCGCGCAAATCTACGGCCCCAAGACCATGATCATCAACGAAATGTCCGGCTCCGGCGGCGATGCGCTGCCGTGGATGTTCAAGCAGGACAAAGTCGGGCCGCTGGTCGGGACGCGCACGTGGGGCGGGCTCGTCGGCATCTATGGTTATCCGCCGTTGATGGACGGAGGCTTCATCACCGCTCCGCGCGTGGCGATCTTCGGCCTGCACGGCGAGTGGGAAGTGGAAAATCACGGCATCGCGCCGGACATCGAAGTCGAGAACGATCCTGCGTCCGTCGCGGCGGGTCACGATCCGCAGCTCGAACGCGCCGTCCAGGTCACGCTGGAAGCGTTGAAGGCGCATCCGGTTGTGATTCCTGCGCATCCGCCTTATCCAAACTATCAAAAGAAGTGACCTGCAAAAATTGCGGACGATCGCGAATCTCAAGGGATTCGCGTTCTCGGCCTGCGTCGCGGCGGGGGGATGTGCTATTTTGTTTGCGATCCCCTCATGCCGGAACTTCCTGAAGTCGAAACAGTAGCTCGCGGCCTGCGGCGAACGATTGTGGGCCGTCGGATTTTGTCTGTACGGCTGGGGAAGACGGACTTCATAGATGATCCAGCTGCGCTCGAGCAGCATCTTCCAGGCAGGCAAATCGAAGCCGTCGAGCGCTACGGCAAGTTCATGCTATTGCGGCTCTCGCCTGTCAGTGGCGGCGGCTGCTCGGCTACAAATGGCGAAGCTGCGCCTGCCGCTCTGCTCGTGCACCTGGGAATGACCGGGCAGATCGCTCCAAAGCCCGCGGCGCAACCTTGCGAAAAGCATACTCATGCATGTTTTTTGCTCGATGACAATCGCGAGCTTCGCTATACGGATGCGCGGCGCTTTGGGCGGCTTGCCTATCTTTCTGCAGGGCCGCTCTCGGAAGAATTGCGTTCGTTCGGCGCCGATCCCCTGGAAATCAGCGTGGAAGAATTTGTGCAGCAAGCGCGAACCCGCCGCGCGAGAATCAAGGCGCTGCTGCTGGATCAGAGCTTTTTGCGTGGCGTGGGAAATATCTATGCGGACGAGAGTCTTTGGCGCGCCAAGATTCACCCGGCACGCCTCGGCGCGTCGCTAAAAAAGGAACAAGCAGCGACGCTGCACCGCGTACTGCGCGAAATTCTGGAAAAAGCAATCGTCATGCGTGGCTCTTCAATTTCCGATTTTCTTGACGCTGAAGGCCAACCGGGTGAATATCAGCGCCATCATCGCGCTTACGGACGCGAGGGTGAGGGCTGCTACCGCTGCGGCGCCTTGATTCGGCGCGCAATTGTCGCAGGGCGCAGCAGCTATTTTTGCCCAAAGTGCCAGCCGGCGCCGCGAGGCTGTCCTGCGCTCGCGATGCCGTGGAAGTCGCCGAGGCAAGCCGCGAAATAAAAGGGTCTAATGCGAGCCGTAGTGCAAAGAGTAAGTCGTGCGCGTGTCACGGTCGAAGGGCGACTGACGGGCGAAATCGGCAACGGTCTGATGATTTTGCTCGGCGTCGGCCGCGAGGACACTTCCGCGGTTGCCGCATCCCTGGCGGAGAAAGTGGCTAACCTCCGCATTTTCGAAGACGACGATGGAAAAATGAACCGCTCGCTTCTGGACGTGAAGGGCGCTGCGCTGGTTGTTTCGCAGTTTACGCTGTATGGCGACGCGCGCGGCCAGCGCCGGCCCAGTTTCATCTCGGCCGCGCCGCCGGAAAAAGCCAAAGCGCTGTACGAGGAATTTACTCAGGCGATGCAGAGGCTTGGCGTCAGCGTGGCAACGGGAATTTTTCAGACGATGATGTCCGTGGAGCTGGTAAATGAAGGGCCGGTTACGATCCTCCTCGACTCCGACAAAACGTTCTAATTCGGCACGTCGCTCGAAGGTTGTTCGAAAGTGGACGAAAGCTCCCTCTTAGCGCTAAAGAGCGAAAAAGAGAAATCGCTGCTACGCAAGAAGGCAGGCTAAGGCATGGCAAAGAATGCGGAAAATCAAGGCGTCAAGATTCGCCGGGCGCGAACCAGCGACGCGCCACGGTTGGCGGAGCTAAGCGGGCAGCTTGGATATCCCACAACGGCCGCGGAAATCACCAAACGAATGCGCCGGCTGAAGCCCGCATCGCAAAACGCATTGTTTGTAGCGGACTCCCTCGGCGCGGGAGTGGTCGGCTGGGCGCATGTCACTGTTACTCACCTTGTGGAGGTTGGAACGCGCGCGGAATTGAACGGGCTCATCGTCGCCGATGGCCAGCGCAGCCTCGGAGCCGGCGCGCGGCTGCTTGAAGCTGCCGAAGATTGGGCGCGCAAGCATGGCTGCCCGGGCATGTCGGTGCGCTCAAATGTGATCCGCGAACGCGCTCACAAATTTTACGAACGCCATGGCTACGAACACTACAAAACGCAGAAAGCCTTCCGCAAGAAGCTGTAGGATTCCTTCCGCAACTTTAACCGGTTACTGCAAGTCGACAGTTCGATAGCGCTTCATGGCAAAGTATATCGCACTACGATATACTTGGCTCATGGCAATGGATATCACCCCCGCCGAGTACCGTGCGCTGGCCGAACTTCGTTACCGCATCCGCCATTTTCTGCGCGAAGGCGATGCTAAGGCGCGCGCTGTCGGGCTCGAGCCTCAGCAGTACTTAATGCTGCTCGCCATTCGTGGCCTCCCCGAAGGGAGCGCGGCGACCATCCAGACGCTCGCGGAGCGCCTCGCGCTGAAACACCACAGCGCAGTCGAACTCGTCGATCGCTTGGAAACGCATGGCTACGTGCGCCGCACACGCAGCCGGGACGACCGCCGCCGCGTATTCGTATCTCTCTTGCCGCGCGGAGAGCGCTTGCTCGAGCAGGTGGCGCGTAATCGCATCAGCGAACTCCGCACGAGCGGAGAGGCTCTGGTCGGAGCCATCGAAGCGCTACTCGAGCGAGGGCAGCGCAACGACAACAACCTGAAGAAATTCCCCAAGAAGGAAATGCGAGTCAAGCGTGCCTGACGAAAGCCAAAAAACTACTCCAAACGGGAAATCTAACCGTGCAATTCACGCTCGCCACGAAGAGTTGGGAGACTTTACAACCACATTACGCGTCCTCCCGATCTCCTGCCTCGCGATGGTCATCGGAGTGCTCTGTGCGTTCGTTGCTCTCGTCCTACTTCGTTTAATCGGCTTGTTCACGAACCTCTTTTATTTTGGCCACTGGAGCACTGCGATGGTTTCCCCCGCCGGCAACCATCTCGGTTTCTACAGCGTTCTTGTTCCGATTGGCGGCGCGCTCATCATTGGCGTGATGGCGCGCTATGGCTCGGAGCGCATCCGCGGCCACGGCATTCCGGAAGCGATCGAAGCAATTCTCATCAATGGCAGCCGCGTCGAGCCGAAAGTCGCGTTTCTCAAACCACTCTCTTCGGCAATTTCGATCGGTTCCGGCGGGCCGTTTGGCGCCGAGGGCCCGATCATCATGACCGGCGGCGCCTTCGGCTCCATGATCGCGCAGCTCTTTCATTTAACCAGCGCCGAACGCAAAACTCTTCTCGTTGCGGGAGCGGCAGGCGGAATGTCCGCCACGTTCGCTTCGCCGGTCGCTGCCGTGCTGCTCGCCGTTGAACTCCTGCTCTTCGAGTGGAAACCGCGCAGCCTGATCCCCGTGGCTCTGGCCAGTGCGGTTGCCGCAGTCGCTCGGCGTTACATCTTGGGATTCGGCCCACTTTTTCCCGTGCCCGAGCATCCACTGTTCATCGGCCCCAAAGCGTCTGCTCGGATGCGCGCTCGTCGGGCTTCTCGCTGGCGTTTTGTCCGCGCTGCTGACGGTTTCCGTCTACGCGGCCGAAGATGCATTTCAACATCTCAAGATCCATTGGATGTGGTGGCCGGCGATTGGCGGTCTCGCCATTGGAATCGGCGGTTTGATTTTTCCGCAAGCCCTCGGTGTCGGCTACGACACCATCGGCGCTTTGCTTCAGGGCAGTGTGACCACGAAAGTGATTTTAGGTGTGCTCCTCGTGAAGTGGTTTATCTGGGCCGTATCGCTCGGTTCAGGCACATCAGGCGGTGTGTTGGCGCCGCTGCTCATGATGGGTGGCGCGCTTGGCGGCCTCGAAGCGATGTTTCTGCCCAACGAAGGCGCCGGTTTCTGGCCTCTCATCAGCATGGGCGCCATTCTTGGCGGCACGATGCGTTCTCCATTTACAAGCATCGTTTTCGCATTCGAGCTGACGCACGATGCAAACGTTTTCTTGCCGCTCCTCGTCGGCAGCATCATCGCGCACGCCTTCACGGTTTTAACTCTCAATAGGTCCATCTTGACCGAGAAAGTTGCCCGGCGCGGCTTTCACTTGAGCCGCGAATACGCCGTGGACCCGCTGGAAATTCTCTTTGTCCGCGAAGTAATGCGGTCGAACGTCGTCGCTTTGCCCGCCGCGGCCATAGCTGGCGAAATCTTGACGAAGCTCAATGCAGACCATCGTCAAACGCAGCGCCTTCTTCCCGTCGTGGACGGCGAAGGCAAGCTAGTGGGCGTGCTGACCCGGAGAGATATCCGCGAACGGATAGAACAAGAAGGAGACGCCGCGTCGCAGCGTCCGTTGCGCGACTTGGTGCGAACCAACACAGTCGAAACAAATCCAGACGAAATCCTGCGCGTGGTTGTCTATCGCATGGTCGAGAAAAGCGTAACGAGGCTGCCGGTAGTCGAACGCTCCACCGGAAAATTCCTCGGTCTTATTTCTCTCGATGATTTGCTGAAGGCGCGCGCCAGGCATCTGGAAGAAGAGCGCCGCCGCGAGCAAACCTTGAAACTGAAATTTCTCCTGCCGGGCGGGCGAGCAGAACTGCCAACAGAATGACGGAAGCGCAAGAGCAGACACCCGCAAGCTGGTGGAAATCCCCATCGCGCCACTGGAACGCGCTGCTTCACGAGCGCGAAGAACAAGTCTTCCTATTCCTCACGCTGCTGATCGGCGCCCTGGTCGGCTTAATGGCCGTCACTTTCATCGTGTTAACCGAGCGATTCGGCTCGCGTCTCTACCCCGCCGGTGGAGCTGCCTGGCACCGCGTACTTGTCCCCGTTGCTGGCTCCCTTCTCATGGGTTATTTGCTCTATCGCTTTTTCCCGGATGCCCGCGGCAGCGGCGTCCCGCAAACGAAAGCAGCTCTCTACGCGCGCGAAGGCCGCATCACAGCGGGTACGATGTTTGGGAAATTCTTCTGCACCTCCGCCACGCTGGCCAGCGGTATTCCTCTGGGGCGCGAAGGGCCGACGGTGCAAGTCGGCGCTGGAATCGCCTCCGTGCTGGGCCGCAGCCTCGGGCTGCGTCCGGAAAAAGTGAAGGCGCTCATCCCCGTAGCCGCTGCAGCGGCGATCGCCGCTGCATTCAACACGCCTTTGGCGGCTGTGCTTTTTGCACTCGAAGAAGTCGTCGGCGATCTCCACGCACCCGTCTTGGGCTCGGTCGTTCTTGCTTCCGCCACTTCCTGGGGTGTGCTGCGGCTCTTGCTGGGCAATGACCCACTTTTTAAAGTGCCGCAGTATCAGCTCGTCAATCCTTGGGAATTTGCGATTTACGCCGTACTCGGTGTCGCCGGCGGCCTGGTGTCCGTGGCCTTCACGAAACTATTGCTCGGCATGCGCGAACGCTTCCTGAAATTTCCGCGCAAAACGCTTCCGTTCCAACCCGTGATCGGCGGTGTGTTGGTCGGAGGCATGGGCTGGTTTGTTCCGCAAGTGCTCGGCGTAGGTTACGAGCACGTCGGCGAAGTCTTGAACGGCGGCATGGCGCTCAAGCTGATGGTGTTGCTCCTGGTTCTGAAGCTTTTCGCAGTCACCACCAGCTACGCTTCCGGAAACGCCGGCGGCATTTTCGGTCCGAGCCTTTTCCTTGGAGCCATGCTCGGAGGCGCCATCGGTTCTGTGGCTCACAATCTGTTCCCGAACTACGCGGCCACGCCCGGTGCCTACGCGCTGGTGGGAATGGGCACGCTGTTCGCCGGAATCGTCCGCGCGCCGATGACCTCCGTTGTCATGATTTTTGAGGTCACTCGCGACTATGCCGTCATCGTTCCTCTGATGATCTCGAACCTGGTGAGTTTCTTCATCGCTTCGCGTCTCCAGAAGCAGCCCATCTACGAATCTCTCGCGCGCCAGGATGGCATTCACCTGCCGACCGCTGAATCGCGCCATCACGAAGGTCACCGCCAAGTGATTCTCGCCATGCGGCCCGCGACGCAGATCCTCGCCGCGGAAATGACCGTGCTGGAAGCTCTCGAAAAAATTCAATCAAGTGAATCCGGCACTTGGCTCGTGAGCGACGACAGAGGTTTGATTGGTGTTCTAAGTTTTGACAAGCTTCAGCAATCTGCAACCGCCGGTCCGGAGCCCAAGCGCCTCAAGGAACTCATGGATGGAGCGGACTTTCCTCACCTCCATGTGGACCATCCCCTCAGTCTTGCGCTGGAACGAATGGGTGCGTGCCAGGTGAACGCACTTCCCGTGGTTAGCCGCGCCAACATTCACAAACTCGAAGGCATTGTCACTTTGAAAGACGTCTTGGCCCTCTACGGCGTTGGAACTTCCGATAAAGCTTAATCTGAAAATCAGCAGCCTTAGCGCCTCGATCCACCAGAGTCTCTTTCCGAGAGCGAACGGCTAGCCCTGATAATTCGGATATTTCTGCCGCAGCTTTTCAAAAGCTGGCGATGAAGATCCGCGCCGCAAATGATATCGAAGGACGCGGCGCTCGTTTCCCGACGGCTGGGGATTTTCTCTAACGACCGATTCCACCTCGCTGCTGTTCTGGATATTGGCGAGCTTGAAGCTGACCCGCTTGCCCGTGGGAGCGAGCCGCACAACTACGTGCTCGCCTTGCTGGCAAGCGGTCCCGGGGTCCGCTGAATAAATTATGTCGTCTCCCCGAAAATTGTGATAACGAATCCGCAGCGAGTAGTCGTTCGGGTCGGCCTTGCCACCGAGATGCGGAAAAATCTCGCTAGCTGGCTTGCCCACGACGCGGCTCTGCCGGAATGCGGCGGCATGTTCCGAGTCGTATTTCGCGCAGCCGGAATTGACGCACTTGACCTTCCAAAAAGATTTCTTCGCGCCCCACGTGCCGCATTCCGGACATTTGACTGCGTCATCGAACTGGCCCACGCTTGGCCTCCTGCAAAATAGTTTCCAGGGAAAAAGCTAAGAAAACGTAGGTAAATCTTCAGATTTACCTACTTCAATAAGGCCCCTCGACAGGTGACGCCTCTCTCCCACGAGGTCCTCTTGCGAGGCTTGTATCGTCACTGCTTCAGGGCTTGGAGAGAAAGCTGACACTACCGCGGTTTGCGGGCGCAGCCTGGCAGCTGTCTCCCTGGAACTTTTCTGCGTCTGGTAACTCTTCCAGACAAAAAATGGCGCGGCGATCTGGCCGTGCTGGATTTGCCGCCTCCGGTGCACCAGCGAGGGCAATCCCATCGCGCGCAGGCTGCGGAAAGGTAGCAGCCGGAAATAGGATTTGCGGTGCCCGCCTTTGAATGCAATCGAAAGGATTTCTTCGGCGAGCCAGCGGTCGAGGAGCCGGAGTTGCTCTTCATCGTTTACATGTTTGAGGTAGTAGTCAACGATAGCCACGTTCCGAACGCTTTGTTCCAGCGCCTGCCGCGCGGTCCCTATGGCGAACTCCGCGCGCTTGCGCGGATCGTGGATGCGCGCAAGCTTGGCGCGCCTGCGCCGGAAAGCAAAGCGGAAAACGTTGCAGATCTTGCGGCATTTGTCGCGCGAAAGCCGAATGGCCCCGCCCGCGCAGAATTCCAGTCCGAGATGCCGGATGCGCGAAGCGGCCGCAAACTCAGCCGCCGAAACTCCACGGCGGGAAAGAAGCAGGTTTTCTTCGTGAGTAACTTTGCTTCGCAACTTTAGGTTATTCAATGTCTCGCCGAAACGATTTATTGCGGCTTCGATCGCTTCGCGACGACTCGAAAGCAGAAGCAAGTCATCTGCATAACGAAAATAATGCAAATCGGAAAGCGCATCCAGCTGACGATCCAGCGGCGTTAGATAAACATTGGCCAGAAAGCATGCCACCGGCGTCCCGAAAGCGATCCCTTGCTCTGCTTGAAGCGTCCGTCCTTCCTCTTCATACGGAAAACGCACGCGCTCCTCAAGCAGCCGGAACAAATAATCCCTCGGCTCGATGAGTTCCGTCAATTGCGCTAGCAGTGGCTCGTGACTAACAGACGGAAAATAATTTGCAATATCTCGCTTCACAACAAACAGGGGAGCTTCCGTCGCCGCGAGCAGCTTGGCAATTCTCCGCTGGCAGCGGTCCAGCCCGAATCCGCGCAACCGATAGGCATAGCAGTTCGGAGAAAACCAGTTGTGCAGCCGCGCGCTCAAGATCCGATAGAGCAGCAGATCAACCAGCCGCTCTTCCCACGGATAGATGTAAAGCGTCCGACGCTTTCCGCGAAAATTGCGGTGCAATGCGACGCACGGCCGGAACGAAAACGATTCGCGCGTCAGTGCGCGGTGAATGTCTGCGAGATTATGCAGTCCGGAGCGCGCAAAGTCGTAAAGGTCTCTTTTGTCCGTCGAAGCGAACAGCGCTTTTCTCCAGGAAAACAGCGGTTTCGTGTAAATTCGGACAGCTGCCTTGTAGAGTTCGGCTTCACGATAAACGTCGCACCAGCGCAGCTTCGCTCGCGCGCCAAAATTGGCCGTCGAAGACACTCCGGCTGTTTTGTTCGTGTCCAAAGTGGCCGGATTCTAGTGCGCGCCAACGGGATGCGTCAATCGAGCACCTGTGGATAACGTGTGCGGCCGCAGTCCGCCCCAAGAAAGTCGGATTACGTCCCTTCCCTCGGCGGTTCAGCACCGCTCGCTGTGCGGCGCACCGCCGTGGATTATCTCTGGTCTATCTTGCCTACTTGATTTATGCTGCCCGCGGCGTAATCTAGCTTCCCTCTGCCATGCTCTTCAAAACACAAAGCGCGTCCGTCTATGGTATTGATGCCTATCTCGTCGAGGTCGAAGTGGACGTGGGCTCCGCACGCATGCAGGACTTCAACGTCGTCGGCCTGCCGGACAATGCCGTCAAGGAAAGCCGCGAGCGCATCAAGTCCGCGCTTCGCAATTGCGGCTTCGAGTTTCCGCATGGCCAGGGCGTAACCATCAATCTCGCGCCCGCCGACGTTCGCAAAGAAGGCTCGGCCTTCGATCTACCCATGGCCCTGGGGCTGGTCGGATGCATGGGCCATTTTTTCGGCAAGCAACTCAACCAGTGCATGTTCCTCGGAGAGCTGTCGCTCGATGGAAGCATTAGGTCTGTACGCGGCGCACTTTCTGCGGCACTCGCCGCCCGCGAATTTGGCCTGAAGTCTCTTGCTGTGCCGGAAGCAAACGCCCGCGAGGCAGCCGTAGTCGAGGGCGTCAACGTATTTGCTCTAAAAACGTTGCCGCAAGCCGTTGATCTGGTGAACTCGCCGGAGTCGTTTCAGCCAGTCGTGGTTGACGCCAAGCAGATGCTCTCGGAAGCCGCGCAATATTCCGTCGACCTTCGCGATGTGCATGGCCAGCAAGCAGCGAAGCGCGCGCTCGAAGTCGCCTGCGCCGGCGGCCACAACATCTTATTCATCGGCCCGCCCGGCGCTGGCAAAACCATGCTCGCCAAACGCATCCCCACCATCCTCCCGCCCATGTCCCTCGACGAAGCCATCGAAACAACCCGCATTCACAGCGTCGCCGGCGTCCTCGAAGACAGCCGCGGCCTTGTCGGCACGCGCCCCTATCGGTCTCCGCACCACACTATCAGCGACGCCGGTTTGATCGGCGGCGGCGCCATCCCGCGCCCCGGCGAAGTTTCTCTCGGCCACAATGGCGTTCTCTTTCTCGATGAACTACCGGAATTTCAGCGCAATGTTTTGGAAGTCATGCGTCAGCCGCTGGAAGACGGCGCCGTAACCATCTCTCGCGCGGCCGTCTCCGTCACCTTTCCCTCGCGTTTCATGCTCGCCGCGGCTATGAATCCTTGCCCCTGTGGCTATTTTGGCGATCCCATGCGCGAGTGCCATTGCACCCCTCCAATGATCCAGCGCTATGTTTCGAAGATCTCCGGGCCGCTGCTCGACCGCATTGATATCCACATCGAAGTTCCCGCCGTAAAGTACAAAGAGCTGCGCGCTCCATCCTCTTCCGAGGATTCAGCCGCCGTTCGGCAGCGCGTGATCGCCGCGCGGGATAGGCAGCTGGAGCGCTTCCACGCTGAAACAAAGACCTATGCCAACGCCCAAATGATGCCCAAGATGATCCGCAAACACTGCGCCATATCCGCCGAAGGCGAAAAGCTCCTCGAAAATGCCATTACGCGCTTGGGCCTGTCCGCCCGCGCCCACGACCGCATCCTGAAAGTAGCCCGGACGATCGCAGACCTCGATGCTTCCGAAAATATTGACCCCCGCCACCTCAGCGAAGCCATTCAGTACCGCACCCTGGACCGTTCTTACTGGGCGTAGTTGCTGCAAACTCCCCGATTGCTCTTAGCTAGGATCTGCGGTCCGCTTCTGCCTCAACACCCCCTGCGACATACACCAAGTGCTCCATTGACTTAGGTTTAGCCGCTGTGTTACCGATAAGTGCGCTCAAATGGGTGTATTTTGCTCATGGCAGCCAGCCACGCATGGCAGAAGACCCCAAGCACCTCGAAGTCACGCTGGAGACGCAAGTCGAAAGCGTAAATCTAGCTGAGGAGATGTGTCTTCGCGTAGCCGAAGCTGCCGGATTCGGCGAGGACGATTGCTACAAGATCGGTATGAGTGTGCGCGAGGGCGTCATCAACGCCTTCCACTACGGCAATCAGGAGCGTCCCGATAAAAAGATTCACTTGGCCGTAGACCTCACCAGCGACAAAATGATCATCCGCGTCCTAGATGAAGGCAAAGGTTTTACCCTTGCCAACGTGCCGGATCCGCTTGCCGAAGAAAACCTTCTCAGCACCTCCGGCCGCGGCATCTTCCTCATGCGCGCCTTCATGGATGAATTCGACGTGGTGCTCGGACGCACCGGCGGCGCGGAAATTGTCATGGCAAAAAAATTGCCCCTGCAAGAGAAGCCGGGAACCAATGGCCGAGGCAGTCAGGGCGCTTCCCCGCACCAAGGAGCTTAAACAAGATCATGGCACTGCGCGCAACGCATCGAGATGCTGGTCTAGCCACTGTCGTGGACCTCAGTGGAAAAATTATCCTGGGAGAAGGGAGCGCTCTGCTGCGCAAGACGGTCCGCGGCCTGCTTGACGATCAACGGACCAAAATCGTGCTCAATCTCGGGGACGTGGATTACATTGACAGCTCCGGCATCGGCGAGCTCGTAAGCGCCTACACCACCGCGAAGGGCCGCGGCGGCGAACTGAAGTTGCTGCACCTCACGAAAAAAGTGCACGACCTCCTCCAGCTCACAAAGCTCTATACCGTCTTCGACGTTTACACCGACGAGGGCGCCGCCCTGCGCAGTTTCCAATAATCGTCCGTTCACCCGCGCGCCGCGCGCCATAGCTCTATACCTAGTTGCCCGCCTCATCCTCCGCTCGCTTCGAGCGTCTTCCTGCGGCACAATTCTTACAACGGCATGCGCGCACCGCATCCATGAATCATGAATAACGCATCCGAAACCGCGTGGATCGTCGAACGGGCAAACGCTCTGGGTTTCGATCTCTGCGGAGTCGTGCGCGCCGAGAACTTTGTCGAGTTGGACCTCATGAAAGACTGGCTCGCCCGCGGCTACGCCGGCGAGATGAAATATCTGGCCGACAAGCGCCGCACCGATCCGCAAAGCCTCATGCACGGGCTTCGCAGCGTGATCGTTTGCGCTTTGAACTACAACTCCTCAGCCCCGCGCTCGTTGGATGCCCTCCGGCAAGAAGTAACCGAACCACGAGGCTGGATTTCCCGCTATGCTTGGGGACAGGACTACCACGAAGTCCTCCAGCAGAAACTCCGGAGCCTTGCCAGCAGCCTCCCCGAACGATTCACCGAACCATTTGAAGCCCGCATCTACGCGGACACAGGTCCTTTGCACGAGCGCGTCTTTGCCAAGCACGCGGGCCTCGGCTGGCTTGGAAAAAATACGCTGCTGCTCAACTCCAGGCTGGGCTCCTGGTTTTTTCTCGGCGTGATTCTCACCACTCTCGATCTTCCCCCCACGCTCGGTCCAGCCGAGCTGCCTCCTCCGGACCTCTGCGGCTCCTGCACAAAGTGCCTCGACGCCTGCCCAACCGGTGCCCTCGTCCAGCCTTACGTGATGGACTCCCGCCTCTGCATCTCCTACTTGACGATCGAGCTTCGCGCCAGCATTCCGGAAGCGCTTCGCCAACCCATGGGCCGCCACGTCTTCGGCTGCGACATCTGCCAGGACGTCTGCCCGTGGAATCGGCGCGCACCGGTGACGCACGCCTCGGAGTTTCAGCCAAGGACTTTTCCACACGCCGCAGCCCCCCTCTCACAAAAGTCGCCCTCTGTCGTTGCGGAAGAGAACCAGGAAGAATCTTTCTTCCTGCCGCGGCTCGAGTGGCTGGCCGCACTGAACGAAGAACAATTCCGCGCATTCTTTCACGGCAGCCCGATAAAGCGCACCAAGTGGCGCGGCCTGGTGCGCAACGCCTGCATCGCCCTCGGCAATTCCGCTCCCGCCCGCGGGTCGAGCCAGAACGAACGGATTTCCGCGCTCCTCAAGCGGCTTTCCGCTTCATCCGAGCCGTTGATCGCGGAATCTGCCCAATGGGCTCTTTCGCGCATCCAATGAGTGTGGCGAGTGCTCAGCGTTAACCCCGCTTCTTGGGGGGCGTTTCTAAGCGCCTTTCAGCGATAAGCAGTATGGAACAGTCGGCGGATGGAGCGGTATGATACAGTCGGCTGGTTGGCCAGCCTCCTCGCCAAAGGAGATCCCCATGAATCGCCGGAAATTTCTGGTCAACACCGGGATTGTCGGTGCGGGATTGCTTGGAGCGAGCAGCGGCGCTTCTGCGGCTTTGCGCTCCGGCACCGCTTTAGATTTTGCATCAAATCTCAATCTGGAGGAAAAATCCGTGGCATTTACTGTCCCACCGTTGCCTTACTCGTTCGACGCACTCGAACCTTTCATTGATGCCAGGACCATGGAAATTCATCACGACAAGCACCACGGCGCCTACGTCACCAACCTGAACAAGGCGCTCGATGGCCACGCCGATCTCCAAGCCAAATCGCTTGAAGACCTTCTCAAGAGTCTCGACTCCATCCCGGAGAATATTCGCGGCGCTGTCCGCAACAACGGCGGCGGCCATTGGAACCATTCGCTCTTTTGGACGCAGATGAAGAAGGGCGGCGGTGGTGAACCGCAAGGTGATCTCGGCGCGGCCATCAGCTCAACCTTCGGATCTTTCGCGGGCTTCCAGGAAAAATTTGCTGCTGCTGGTCTGGGCCGCTTCGGTTCCGGCTGGGCTTGGCTCGTCGTCAAGGACGGCAAGCTCGCTATCGACTCGACGCCGAATCAAGACACTCCATTCTCGCTCGGCGCCAAGGCTGTTCTCGGCATCGACGTTTGGGAGCACGCCTACTACCTCAAATATCAAAACGTACGCGGCGATTACATCAAAGCTTGGTGGAATGTCGTCAATTGGGACTCTGCCGCCCAGCTCTATGCTGCCGCTAAGAAGTAACAAGCTCCGCAACGCATCGAACCAAAACACAAAGGCCCGGTCTGATCAGACCGGGCCTTTATGTTTTGTCTACCTTCCTGTCTCTGAGGTTCGATTAAGCCATCAGTTGGCGTTTCGCCAGCGGAACGACGGTGCCCCATGGGAGCCATTGTTATAGCTCTGCGGCACCGGCGCGTACGTGCGGGCTTCCCGCGTTGCGACCGGCATCGGCATTGGCATGCCATCGTCATCGGCCCAAGGGTGCTCCGGGAGGCTTCGCGCACCAACTCCATGCGCCCCCTCACGCGGAACTTCGCGAGCAGCGACGACACGTGAAATTTCACCGTCCGCTCGGAAAGATTTAAACTTGCGGCAATCTCCTTGTTGGCTAGGCTCTTCATCACGCCGCTGAGCACCTCTTCCTCCCGGCGCGTCAGCTTAACGGCGCTGCCGACAGAGTGTCCTGCCTGCAGCAATTTCTCCGCCTTCTCGGTCAGCCCTTCCAGTAGCCCGTTTTCCGCTTTCACCATCACCACGTAGTCGCTCGGCGACTGCCCTCTTACCATGCAGTGCATCGCCAGCAGTCCCGCAGCCTGATCCACCGGAAGACATCCGTCCGGACCTGCCTCCACGTGAAAGTGAGTCACGCCTGTATTTTTTTCATAAAAATAATAATGATCGCGAGGAATTGCCGGGCGGGGCCTGTTCAAAGGATGATGCTGTTCACTTCTGCGGATAAGCTTCACACGCACCCCTCAGTATGCAGCCTCGTGGGACAACCGAAGCTTTTTCTTTAGATTGAGCCTCCCCGTCAGGAGGCAAGCTGCATTGCGTAGGCAAGTGGCCGAGCAAGAGGCCGAAACAGGAGGCTGAGGACCCGGTGCCTGGACTCCGAAAATACCTGCACCGAGCTGCGAGAAGGAGCTCCCTGCCAGTTCGCCTGCGTTATTACACCGAACCGTCCCATCTGTGCATTTATTCTACCGAATTCCCAATTTTACAACTCGTTCAGAAATGGAGTACTTAGGCGCGCCCCAACAACCAAAGGGGCCTCAGTCGCGGGTAGGAATTGCATGGTGCACGAAATTTTTCCATGAATCCGCAAATCCTCGCGCTCATGCTGATCCCCTCCTCAAGCAAAAAAACTCACGCAGTCCCCGATGAATGTTTAGACACAGAAGAAGGCTCCGCGTACGGAAGGCCTTTGATCTGCTTGAGCCTGTGGAAATCTTTAACAGGTAAACGCGCTGTGAAAAACAGCCTGTGGAAATCTTTCCGATCTTCGCCAGTCAAACTTCCGCGCGTCAGTACGCGACGATTCGCGTCTGCTCCGGCGAGATCAGCTCATACGTAACGCCGCGCCAACGTATCTTGCGCGTGACCAGCGAAGCGATGAAGTTTGCCAGATAAATAAACGGGATAAACACGGTCAACAGCACATAAATCCAGGCCTGGCTGGCAAGTTGCGACTTGTACGCGGGCAAGACCTCGGAGACCCCCGCCGCTCGCAGCGCCCCTCGAATCATCGCCAGCAGCACCGGCAAAAAAGTAAGCGCCGCCAGATGAAACGCAGGCCGCGTCGCCAGAAAATCGCCCAGCGTCAAGAACAGTCCCAGCACAAGCGACAGACAGTAAAGCAAGTGAGTCCCGGCGGCAATTCCCCACATCTTTTCTGCGTACACCCGCGTTATCAAAACTTGCCGGTTTGTAAATTCCATCAAGCCGGTGAAATCCGTCTCCACAAAAGAAGGCACGATACATTCCGGCAAGAAAACAATCGAGCGCCCCGATTGTTCCAGCGCGCGCGTCATCGAGTAATCATCGCTGACCGAGTGTCTCCACGATTCCGCGACTCCCGCGTGTTCAAATGTGCTTCGCCGTATCGCCGTGCCCCCGCCCCAGCAAAAATTCTTTCCTTTTTCGCTGAGCATCGTGACGATGGGAGCGTTCCACGCCGCGAGCAGCGCTGTCGCCAAATTGCTCCGGTTCGGCAGCAGCCATCGCATCGTCGTCGTCGCTCCGATACGTGAATCGGTAAGCGGGGCAACCATGCGGTGCAGCCAGTTTTTCCCTGGGCGTCCGTCCGAATCAACAAACACAAACACATCCACCTCGGTTGGCAGCTGCAATATCCCCAGGCGCAGATTGTTCACTTTCTCGCCGCACCCCTCCGGTTTCTCCGTGAGCACCACATGCGCTTTCGCGCGCGACGATGCGGCCACACGCTTCACGACGTTGTATGCCGGATCGGTCGCCGACGCGATCAGAAAGAAAATCTCGTAGTTTTGATAATCGAATTCGGTCAGCGAAACAAGGTTGCGCTCAAGCGCCGGCTCCATCCCTTTGCACGGGCAGAGCACCGCAACTTTGGGCGAGTAGAATCCCGGATCGGTGTGAATGCGCCTGCGCGCGTACCCCAGCCACTGAAGTCCCAGCCCGATCAGATACAGCCCTAAAAGGATCTGCGAGATCGCCAGAAAATAGAATAAGATTTCCACGCCATTCGAGAATAGCAGACAGCCTCTGCTCGCGTATGGCCGCGTGTACGGTTAGAATCGCACAGGTAAACGTCCGCTTCAGGGAGAAAAAAGATGGCTAGTCGCGTTGACTCCAGCATGGTCACGACGGGAACCGAACTTGCCGGCTACCGCGTCGTTCGAAACTTCGGAATCGTCCGGGGGATTATCGTCCGCTCGCGCAGCGTCATCGGAAATCTCGGCGCTGCTCTCCAAACAATCGTCGGCGGCAATATCACCATCCTCACGAACCTCTGCGAGAAGACCCGCGAAGACGCCTACGAACTCCTTCTGCAGCACGCCGGCGAACACGGCGCGAACGCCGTCATCTGCATGCGCTATGACGCCACCGAAGTCATGCAAGGCGTAACCGAAGTTCTGGCTTACGGTACCGCCGTCCAGGTCGAGCGCATTTCGTAATTCGCATCGGGGACCATCGTTGCATGTCGCGGTTAGCCGTCTCGCGATGATAGAATCTCGCCTTCCCATGTACTGCTCTTCCTGCGGCGCACAGGTTTCTTCTAACGGGCGGTTCTGCTCCACGTGCGGCGGGTCGCTCGATCCGAACGCCGCGGCCACCATGGATTCGGATGAACTCAGCGCCGAGCAAGAAACCATCGCGCCTCCTTCTCCCGCTGCCCCGCGCAAAATTTCTTCCGCTCCTACTCCGTCGCGGCCTCCTCGCTCGCCTTCCAGCAGCGGCCCAAATCTAAACAGTTCCGATCCCATTGGCGGCGGCCGATTCACGCCGGGGCAGATGATTGCCGGCCGCTATCGTGTCGTGGCCATGGCCGGCCGCGGTGGGATGGGCGAAGTCTACCGCGCCGAAGACTTGACGCTCGGCCAGCTCGTTGCCATCAAGTTTCTTCCCGAAGTCCTCTCGCAAGACGCGGCCGCTCTTGCTCGATTTCATTCCGAGGTTCGCATCGCGCGGCAAGTTTCCCATCCGAACGTTTGCCGCGTGTTCGATATCGGCGACGCGGACGGCACGCCGTTTCTTTCCATGGAGTACGTTGATGGCGAGGATCTTGCCTCGGTCGTCCGTCGCATCGGCAGGCTTTCTCCCGACAAAGCTACGGAAGTCGCGCGCCAGATATGCGCCGGACTGGCCGCCGCCCACGAGCGCGGCGTCGTTCATCGCGACCTCAAGCCCGCCAACGTCATGCTCGATGGCGCCGGGAAAATTCGCATCACTGATTTCGGCCTGGCCGGAATCGCCGCAAGCATTCAGGGCGCGGATATTCGCGCCGGTACGCCCGCCTACATGGCTCCGGAACAACTCGCCGGAAAAGAAGTCACCGCCAAGAGCGACATCTATTCGCTCGGATTGATCCTTTACGAAATCCTCACAGGAAAACGCGCCTTCGAAGCTTCGACCCTTCCCGAGCTGATAAATCTCCGCGAGCAAGGCACGATCACCAACCCTTCCGCCCTCGTGCGCGATCTCGATCCCTTGATCGAGCGCGTCATTCTCCGCTGTCTCGAAAATGATCCCGCAAAGCGCCCCGCGTCGGCCCTTCAGGTTGCCGCGGCGTTGCCCGGCGGTGATCCTTTGGCGGCCGCTTTGGCCGCTGGTGAAACGCCATCGCCGGAAATGGTCGCGGCCGCCGGCGCCACCGAAGGCATTAAGCCGCGTCTTGGGCTGGCGCTCGTTGCAACGGTGCTGCTGAGCCTCGTGGCCAATATGTTCGTGGCCGATCGATACAAAGTGCAAAACCTCACGCCGCTGGATAAACCGTCCGAAGTTCTTCTCGCACGCGCTCAGGAAATCATCCAACAACTTGGGTTCTCGGAAACGCCCGCGGACAGCGCCTATGGATTCACCTCCGACGGCGACTATCTCGACTACATCCAGGATCACGACAAATCGCAAACGCGCTGGCAGCGTCTTTCCTCCGATCGTCCCCCGACGATTCTATTCTGGTATCGCCAGAGTCCGCGCGAGCTGGAGTCGTTAAATTTCTTCAATTCCGCCGGTTCCGGAATTGTCACGCAGTCGGACCCGCCGTCGGACGTGACTGGCATGATCACGGTCGTGACGGATTCTCGAGGCCGTTTGATATCCTTCAAGCGCCTTCCACCGGAGCACGATCCACTCGACGGCCCTGCCGCCGCTCCGGATTGGTCCGCGCTGTTCGCCGCTGCGGGCCTGGATCCAGCTGCATTGACCCCAGCTGCCCCCGAATGGACTCCTCTTTTTTATTCCGACACGCGTGCTGCCTGGACACGGCAACTCCCCGCCCCCGCCGGTGTCACGGAGCGCGTGGAGGTCGCCGCCTACCGAGGCAAGCCGGTTTTCTTCCGTGTCCTATACCCTTGGAACAGACCGGGGCGAGACCAGGCCTTCCAACCCTCGACACACCAAAAGTTCGCTAACATCATCGGCATCCTGATATTTGCCGCCCTCATCGTCGGCAGCGCCTTCGTCGTCCGGCGCAACCGTCGCCTTCAGCGCGGCGACGAAGCCGGCTCGACGCGCTTAGGCAATTTTCTTTTTTTTCTGTTTCTAGCCATGTGGGCCCTGCGCGCCCATCACCTTGCCTCCACCGACGAATTCGGGGTCACCATCCTTGGGCTGGCTGGGGCTTTTCTTTTCTCGTCCTTTGCCCGGCTTCTCTATTTCGCTCTCGAGCCGTTCGTCCGCCGCCGCGATCCCCACACATTGATCTCTTGGACGCGCCTGATCGGCGGAAAGATTCGCGACCCGTTGGTCGGTCGCGACGTTCTGATTGGCACGGCGTACGGCGTTCTGCTGGCCCTGTTCGAGTCTTCAGACAATCTTCTCCTTCCACTCTTCGGGGGGCTTCCGCCGGAGCCCGGCACACCCTCCATGGAAACGCTTCTCGGCATCCGCCCCGTCCTCGGTTCGGTCTTCGCTTACACCTGGATCTATGTGCTTTATGCGTTGGGGATTTTCTTTATTCTTTTCTTGCTGCGTTCTCTCGTTAGGAGGGACTGGGTTGCGGCGTTGGTGATCGTTTTCTTGGGCGCCATCAGCAACACCGGAGGCGACTACTTCTGGGTCACCTTCCTGGCCTCGGTGGTAATTTGGTTGTCGATCTATACGGTCCTGCGACGCTTCGGCGTGCTCGCGTTAGTGGTCGGCCTCGTTGTGCAAAACATGCTGGTCGTCTTCCCCATGACATCGCATCTAAGCCGCTGGTACGCGTCCGGAGCCGTCACTGGCATGGTGACGATCGTCGCCATCGCCCTACTTGCGTTTTACTACGCCTTGGCCGGCCAGCGTTTCTTTTCCGCGGAATCCCTCGATCAGTAGCCCCGGCGTCTTCGAGTTCTAACGCTTCAGGCGTGCTGGCGCTTTCTCTTGTCTGTGCAAAACGGAACCCGTGATTTGCGCCGCTAGGTTTTCTAGATCGTTCAGCGCGCGGCTCGCCGCCATTCGCGCTTTTTCCAGAAAAGACGAATCCAGCAAAAACGCGCAGCGATCCACAAACGGATGACTAGCTGCCTCAAATGGCTTGCGGCTCCGCCGTGCCGAATTATTTCGCGCTAGCAAATCTTCGTACATCTGCAAATCTGTCTGAAAGTCCAGCGCGTCTCCCGCGCTCCATTTTTGCTGCCGCGTCAGCGCCGCCAGATATTTGCGCCGGAACGCCGCCGCATCCTTCCTTAACATCGGCCGTGGCTTCGCCCTGCCAGCAGGCAGCGGCTCGGCGTACGTGATTTCCAGCGAACGCGCCGTCACCGTAAGCAGCGCCTCTCGCTGCAGCAGTTGGAGAAGATCGCGGTAGAGTGACGCGTGAACCTGCAAAGCATGCCGTCCGTGCTCCACAACATACGAATCGACGAACCGTGGAACAATCCGCTCGCGCTGCAACCCTTCCGTCAAGCGCTGCACCAACTCCGCAGGCGCGTCCGCCGTTATCTGCTTTTCGCCAGCCATATCCGCAACCATGGTAGCAGGAGTTCCATTCCACCCCGCGCGCCTCCCCCCAAAACAAAAAGCCCAGCGAAACTCTCTTCGCTGGGCTTCCCTTTGTTTAACTTCGGTACGGCTTCATCCGCCGTGCTTGTGTCGCTACTCACTGCCTTCTCAATGAATCGCCCGCGGACTCTCCGGTCCGACGCGCTTCGGCTTCGGTTCGGGCTGCGGCACGATCGGCGGTGCCACCACATCCTTGGACAGCGCGTGCTCCAACACCTCATCGAGATTCCGCACGTAGGTGATCTTCATGTCGCCAAGAATTTCCGGCGGAAGATCCGCTACAGCGTTCGGCTCGTTGTCTGCCGGCAACAGCACTTCCTTGATTCCCGCTCGCTTCGCGCCGAGAACCTTTTCTTTCACGCCCCCGATTGGCAGCACGACTCCAGAGAGCGTCATCTCGCCGGTCATCGCCAGCCGGTCGCGCACAGGCCGTCCCGTGAGCAAGCTGACCAACGACGTCACCATCGCCGCTCCTGCCGACGGACCGTCTTTCGGCACGCCGCCCGACGGCACATGAATGTGGATGTCCTGCTTGCGGAAGAAATCCGGATCGATCCCGTACCGCTCCGCATTGGCACGCGTCCACGTCAGCGCCGCAGTCATGGATTCTTGCATGACCTCACCCAGGTGACCGGTCATTGTGAACTGCTTCCCGCCGCGCATCCGGCTCGCTTCGATGAACACGATGTCTCCGCCAACCGGTGTCCACACCAGGCCAACAGCCACGCCAGGCTTCTTGACGCGCTCCTCGACCTCTTTCTCGGTTCGGAACTTCGGTACGCCAAGGTATTCGCGAACGATTTCCGGCGTAACCTCCATCTTTTCCGTGTGACCTTCCGCGAGCTTGCGCGCCTGTTTGCGCGTGATCGTGGCGATTTCTCGTTCCAGATTTCGCACGCCTGCTTCTCGCGTGAAGCTGTGGATGATTTCCCGCAGCGACTCGTCCGAGAACGCAATCTGTTCTCCCACTTTCAACCCATGTTCCTGAGCTTGCTTGGGGATCAGATACTTGTGTGCGATGTGGACCTTCTCTTCGCCGGTGTACCCAGCCAACTCGATGATCTCCATACGGTCACGCAACGGCTCGGGGATAGGATCCATCCAGTTCGCCGTAGCGATGAACAGTACTTTCGATAGATCGAACGGCACGTCAAGGTAGTGATCGCGGAACGCGTTGTTCTGCTCCGGATCGAGCACTTCCATCAACGCCGAGGACGGATCGCCGCGAAAATCGCGGCCCAGTTTGTCCACTTCGTCGAGCATCATCACCGGATCGTTCGATTCTGCCCGCTTCAGTCCTTGAATGATCTGCCCCGGCAGTGCGCCGATATACGTGCGACGGTGCCCGCGGATTTCCGCTTCGTCGTGCATACCGCCGAGAGCGATGCGCACGAACTTGCGGCCCAGCGAACGGGCGATGGACTTTCCCAGCGAAGTCTTGCCCACGCCAGGAGGCCCAATGAAGCACAAGATCGGCCCTTTCATCCCCGGCTGCAGCTTCTTCACCGCCAGGTAGTCGAGAATCCGTTCTTTGACCTTCGCCAGATCATAATGATCTTCGTCAAGAATCTGCTTCCCCTTGGCGATGTCGATTTCGCTCACACCAGAAGACTTCGCCCACGGCAAAGACGTCATCCACTCCAGATACGTGCGCGAAACCATGTACTCCGCCGACGCCGGCGTCATTTTTGCCAGACGCTTCATTTCGCGGTCGCACTCTTTCTTCGCTTCCGCCGTCATTCCGGCTTCATCCACCTTTTTGCGGAGTTCGTCGATTTCCTGTGTGGAATCGTCGGATTCGCCGAGTTCCTTTTGGATGGCTTTCATCTGTTCGCGCAACAAATACTCGCGCTGGTTTTGGCCCACCTGCTCTTGCACTTGCTCGTGAATTTTTGAACGCAACTCCAGCACTTCCAGCTCTTTCGAGAGTTCGCGGATCAGCATCTCCAGCCGTTTGCGCACGCTCGGTGTTTCGATCAGCTCTTGGCGCAACAGCGTCGAAAGCGACGGCAAGGTTCCGGCGATAAAATCCGCTAGACGGCCGGGGTCGTCAATGTTCATTGCGACCGATTGCAGGTCGTCGGAAAGCTGTGGCGAGTGGCTTACAACATCGCGAAATAGATCCTGCGCGTTGCGCTGCAGAGCCTCGAGTTCGGCATCCACGTCTCCGGTGATTTCGGGCTGTGCTTCCACACGTGCGCGCAAAAACGGCCGCAAGCTGATCAGCTCCAAGACGTTTACGCGCTGCAGGCCTTCCAGGAAGATGACTACATTCCCGTTGGGCATTTTCACGGTCTTATGAACCTTCGCCAGCGTACCGACCTTGTGCAGGTCCGTCGCGGCAGGATCTTCGATCCGGGGGTCTAGCTGCGCTACAACCCCCAACAATTTCTCCTCGCCTTCCAGCGAGTTAACGAGGGCCAAAGAGCTCTCCCGCCCTACCGTCAAAGGCAGCACAGCCCCTGGAAACAGGACCGTATCCCGAACCGGCAGGATCGGAAGAACATCTGGCACTGAATACTTTTTCTCAGCCATAGTGAGTGTCCCCTAAATCAGGTAAATCCCAGCGCAGGGAAGATTTTCCGCGCCTATTAAACTTAGATGCCGCCTAAACCAAAAGGATGCGAACGTATGCAATCACAACTAGCATAAAATCTTAGCGCATCAAACTCATATTTTAGCACTTGCCAGCGTTTCTTGCAAAGTCTCATTTAATTCTATTATTATCAAATACTTAGAAACGATTCCTGCCACCTGCCCGCGTCCCCCGGTTTTCTTCAACCATCGGCACTAGAACCGTTTTCCTTCAGACCGTTGCTTTTCTCGAAGCAAACTTCTTCCTGACGAAATCCTCGGCTTCTTGTTTGGTTGCGACCTGTCCCTCGAGTTGAGCGTCTTCGACTGCCCTCAATATCTCGCTAAACAACGGTCCGGGGCTATAGCCCATTTGGCTCAAATCGTTGCCGGTTAGGACACGCTGTGGACGGACCTGCTCTGCAGGCGTTTCCGCCAGGAATCGCTGCACTTGCTCGTACGACTCCAGGTTGCGATTGCTCGAGAGGCAATCCAGCCGGTGAAGCTCCATGTGCTCTTCGAATCGGGGCAGCCGCACGAATCGCTTCAACGTGGACGTCCGCATGTGCTCCACATCTTTGAATCGCATATGATTCGCGACCAGCGCCACGATTTGCTCCGTCTCTTCACTGGAAAAGCGATACTTCCGGCAAATTGCTTCGGCCATGCGCACGCCTACATCAACGTGGCCATCGAACCTTATTCGGTCGCCGGTCTGCGAAATAGGCTTGAAGGTTGGCGGTTTGCCGACGTCGTGCAGCAGCACTCCCCAAGCGAGTGTCGGCGAAGCTCCCGCGGGAAGACCTTCGATCATCAGCAACGTGTGAATCCACACGTCGCCCTCTGGATGAAACTGCGGCGGCTGCTGAACGCCCTTCATCGCCGCAATTTCCGGCAACACAATCGACAGCAGCCACGATTTTTCCAGCAGTTCGAATCCCGCCCGCGCCGCGCCTTCCGTCAATAGCATCGTCAGTTCGTCGCGAATCCGCTCTGCGGAAACATCAGTAACCGCGCCGGCGTGGCGCCGAATCGCAGCAAACGTCTCGTGCTCGATCTCGAATTCGAATCGCGCCGCGAACCGGATCGCTCGCATCATGCGCAGCTTATCTTCCGTAAACCGCCTGTCCGCTTCCCCGATCGCGCGAATCACTCCGGCCTTCAAATCGGCCTGTCCATCCACATAATCGAGAATTTCGCTTGTGTCATGCCGCATGAGCAGACCGTTGATGGTGAAATCGCGGCGCTGCACATCTTCCTCTGGCGTTTTGGAGTAAATCACGCGGTCGGGATGCCGCCCGTCAGAGTAGCCCACGTCAGAGCGAAACGTGGCGACTTCCACCTTCAGCCCATCGCACGGCACGAGCACGACACCGAACTGTGCACCGACCGCAATGCTCTCCGGAAACAACTCCATGACGCGCTCGGGGGTGGCGTCGGTTGTCACATCGAAATCGGCCGGTTCGCGGCCCAGCAAGAGGTCGCGCACACAGCCGCCTACGAGCAAGGCCTGGTGGCCGTTGCGCTGCAACTTGTCGCAGATCGAGTTGGCGAGTTCGCGAGGCGTCACACCGCGATTATGCGACACTCGTGGCGCCAAAGGGGAGAGATGTGTGAAGTGAAGTTTCCGATGGAAGATTCTTGGCGAGGAGATTTTGCGAAGTAACGGGTCGAGGTTACTTGCAGCGGAAAACGAGGCAAGTGATGTCGTCGGACTGGCGCGTGAAGCCTACAAATTCATCCACGCGCTTCATCAGAAATTGCAACGATTCCTGTGCGCCCCAGTCTGGCAGCGCGCGAATGGCTTCGATCCAACGGTCATTGCCAAATTCCTGGCCCTTATCGTCGAACGCTTCGACGACACCGTCCGTGTAAAAAATCAAAGCATCGCCGGATTTTAATTCGATGGCCGCGGTGTCGTATGTGGCGCTCATTTGAATTCCCAGCGGCAAGCCGCCAGCTTCCAGTTTTTCGGTCGCTCCGCCTGACCGACGAAGGATCGGAGGATTATGGCCGGCGTTCACATAAACGAGGCGCCGCGTTAGAGGATCGTACTCGGCGAGAACCGCGGTCGTAAACCGGCGGCCATCGAGGCTGTGCGCGGAGGCATAGTGATTTAGCCGCAAAACGAGATCACCCAAAGGAGCGCCTTCGCCCGCAATCGTACGCAAACTTGCCTGAAGTGTGGCCATCAGAAGCGCGGCAGGAATACTCTTTCCCGCCACGTCGGCAATCACGAGCATGATCTTTCCATTTTCTTCGGCGCTCGACGTGGGATAGAACGCATCGTAGTAATCGCCCGCGACCGAATTCTGCGGGCGCGACGCAAACGCGATGTCCGCTCCTGCCACTTCCGGCGCTTTCGATGGCACCAGCCATGTCTGAATTTCTCGCGCGATTTCCAGATCGCGCTTCATCGTGACCTTGTCCGCCAGCTCCAGGGCCAGCAAAAACAAAAACAGGAGCGCCGAGATCACGCCAAAATTGAAATCGAAAGTTACATTGTTGTGGCTCTGAAAATTAACATTCGGCACAAAAAACAGTACGCAGGCAATGATCAGAATCACGCGCCGCGCCGGTGTTAGCTTCATCACCAATGACCAAAACAGAGTCTTGATGATGTAGCTCCAGCGATGCCATCCACGCCGCTTCACCGGCTCTTCGGAATCGGCTTCTTTCATGTAGAAGCCATAGCTCGCCCGCGCGTCCGCGGTGAACTGCGACCACAACTCGTCCAGTTGGCGGCCTTCGCTGACGCGTTGCCAGAAATTGCGAATGCGCACGCCAATGTGATTTTTATTCATGCGTGCCGGAAGCGGCGGGTTGCGCTGGCGTGCTCATCTCATGGAAGTATAGGGCATCCGGCGGGTAAACCGGGCGGCGTCATTCCTCGCGGTCATTACTGGAGCCGTCCGCGCGGAGCGAGCCGCCAAACTGCACTTTTCCAAATCCAAACCGGTCGCGCAGCTTGTCCGTAGCGCGCGTCAATTTCTCAAGCCGCTCGCGTCGTTCCGCATCGAGAAGATCAAGCTGCCCTCCGCCATGCGACAAGCCGCTGAGGCTCACCCCAAGCAAACGGATTTTACGTTTCATGTCGCGATGCTCGGCAAACAGCGTTTGAAAGACGCGGAAGATGTCGGCATCGAGTCGCGTCGGCTCCGAAAGAGTTTTCGCGCGCGTGTGCGTATCGAAACCCGCGTAACGAATCGTCAGCGTCAGCGTGCGCGTGGCCAGGCCTGCTTCGCGAAGGCGTTTGCACGCTTTTTGCGAAAGATGGCTGAGCAGCGCGTGAAGCGCGTCCGTGTCAGTCGTGTCTTCGCCAAACGTGTGATTGTGCGAAATGGATTTCGGCTCGGCATCAATCACGAATTCGTAGGAATCGCCTCCGCGCGCTTTGCGATAAAGCGCATCGCCCCACTGCCCGAACACTTTTTCGAGTTTTTCCTGGGAGAATGCCGCCAATTGATCCACTGTCTCGATGCCAAGCGCCCGCAGCGCGCGTTCGGTGACTTCGCCGATGCCGGGAATTTTTCTTACAGAAAGCGGCGCAAGAAACCGCGCTTCCTGGCCGGGCGCAACCCATACCAACCCGCGCGGCTTGGCTTGATCCGAGGCGACTTTCGCGACAAGCCGAGTTGTAGCGAGTCCGGCGGAGCAGGGAAGATCCGTCGTACGCGTGATGGTGCGAAGAAGTTTGTCCGCCGCAGCCAAGGGTGGCCCGTGCAGGCGTTCCGTCCCTGCTAGATCGAGATATGCTTCATCGATGGAAACCATTTCGACGATAGGAGAAAATTTCGCGAGTATCGTCGCGATCTTGTCGCTCCACTCGCCATATTTCTCATGATGCCCATCGAGAAAAACGGCGTGCGGGCACAATCGCCCCGCTGTACGCAAGGGCATCGCGGAATGAACGCCGTACTTGCGCGCCTCATAACTCGCCGCCGTAACAACGCCGCGCTGATCGGGACGTCCGCCAACAACCACTGGCCTTCCGCGCAGCTCCGGTCGCTCCAGCAATTCCACCGACACAAAGAACGCATCCATGTCCACATGCAGAATGGATGCAATCGCAGTCGCCGCCGCTCCTCGAGCGGCCCATGCTTCGCCCGAAACCGTGCCATGTCCGGCATGAAATTAGCCTACGCTCCAGCCGAGCTCGCCACAATTCTCATTTAATCTCTCTGAAAACTAAAATGGTTTCGGTGAAGATCCAAGGACGACTAGGAAATCGCGAGGCCGTGACAACACGCACGCCGTGGAATTGCAATGGGAAGTCGCGCGTATTTCCGGTGACAACAAAATCAGCTCCGGCTTCGACCGCGCACTCCATCACCTTATCGTCGTCCGGATCCCGCGCCACAACCACTTTCTCTCGGGGCCTAACCAACACTGCAACTTCTCGAAGAGCTTTGATGAATCGGGCTGCTTTGAGCTGATCTATGTGGAGGTAGTCGCGAGCGAGAACCTCGCCGTATTCCTCGATGAGGGATTCTGAGATCGAAACAGCGAAATTGTTTCGAGGTCGCCGAGTCCAGGATAGCTGCGGGTGCCCCTTTTGGACGCAAGAGCGCCGAAACGACGACGTTTGTGTCGAGGACGACTCTAAGCATTCTTTAATTTCTGTTTGCGCTCGCGGCGGTAGCGTTTGATCTCCCGGTTTATTTCTCGCATCGTCATCCTGTCTAGACCTTTGGCTTTTGCCTCTTGCCGTATTTCTTCGACCACGGGAAGAGGCTTCGCAAAGTTTCTCAAGTATTCCTCGATGCCCATAATTACCACTTGCGGCTCGCCGCGTTTTCCGACGACGAATCTTTCCTGATTCTGTCCCGCGCGTTTGAGTATCTGGCCGAATTGGGTACGTGCCGTCAGCGCTGACACCATCCGTGCTACAGGCCGCGATACTGTTGATCGTCTTCTTGGCATTTGTTCATCCTTTGGCGTCGAACTAATTAATTAGTTCAAATCAATTCTAGGCCCAGGCAGAGCGCGCTTCAAGTCTTTCGGCGGCGATGACGCGGGGGATGCCGGCCAGGTCGCTGGTGACGCCGACGTTCGTCCAGTGGGGCGGATCGAGGAGTGGTTGGACGGCGGGAAGACTGTTGTGGCCGAGCTCGAGAACTAGAAGACCGCCCGGTTTCAAGTGGTGCGCAGCTTGTGCGATCAGGTCGGCGTAGAGTTCGTAGCCTTCCTCGCCGCCGTAGAGGGCGAGTTCGGGTTCGTGGTCACGGACTTCGCGCATTAGAGAGTCTTTTTCTTTGAGGCCGACGTACGGCGGGTTGCTCACGATCAGATCGAAGACGGCGACTCTTGACTAGTCGCTTGGCCTCGTGTTGAGCGTCCGCTGCCAAGTTCCATTGTAGGGGCACGATATACGTGCCCCTACGGTCAGACCATCGAGCAAATTGAATTCAAAGAATCGGATGCGATCGGCGACGGAATGACGGGCGGCGTTGCGGCGGGCGACCGCGAGAGCTGCAGGAGAAATGTCGGTGGCGTAAATTCTTGCGGCGGGGAGTTCCTTGGCGAGGGCGATGGCGATGCAGCCGGAGCCGGTGCCTACGTCGATGATGTGCAGACCTTCGCCGGTGAGAGTTTGTTTTCGGCCGGCGCGAAGCTCTCGCACGGCAAGGCGGTCGAGGGCGACTTCGATGACGTGTTCGGTTTCGGGGCGGGGAATCAGCACATCGGGTGTGACTTCAAATTCGAGGCCCCAGAATTCTTGTTTGCCGGTGAGATATTGCGTTGGTTCACCTTCAGCGCGCCGTGCAATCAGAGAAACGAAACGATGCAGCGTCTAGGAAGAAACGGTTTCTTCCGGATGTGCATAGAGCCAAGCGCGGTCGCGTCCGAGCACGTGAAGGAGCAGCAACTCCGCTGCGAGTGTGTAGGAAGGAACGTTTGCATCGCGAAGTTCAGCGATGCCACGTTTGAGTGCCGTACGAATATCTAAAGTTCTTTCCATTTGGATCGAGAGAAATGAAGTGCCGCCTCGGCAGAGTTGACGAAATTCTGTTTCAGACGACGGGAAGCGATTACTACGCTCCAGCGAGCTCCTGCTCCAAACGCTCGGCTTCGTAGTGGCGAGACGAGGGCGTCGACGAGAGGGGCGAGCTTGCCATCCATGACGTCCGTCAATTGGTGGAGCGTCAGGCCGATGCGGTGATCCGTCACGCGGTTCTGCGGAAAATTGTAGGTGCGGATTTTTTCGGAGCGGTCGCCGGTTTTGATTTGGCCGCGGCGCTCGGCGCCGATGGCGGCTTGTTGTTTTTCGAGTTCCATTTCGTAGAGTCGGGCGCGGAGAACGCGCATCGCTTTCGCGCGATTTTTGATTTGCGATTTTTCGTCCTGCTGCGAAACGACCAGACCGCTGGGAATGTGCGTGATGCGGACGGCGGAATAGGTGGTGTTCACGGATTGTCCGCCGGGGCCGGAAGAGCAAAAGGTATCAATGCGCAAATCTTTCGCTTCGATCTTGATGTCAATTTCGTCGGCTTCGGGAAGCACGGCGACGGTTGCGGCGGAAGTGTGAATGCGGCCTTGCGTTTCCGTGGCAGGGACGCGCTGGACGCGATGGACGCCGCTTTCATATTTCAACTTCGAATAGACTTTGTGGCCTTGAATCGCGGCGACGATTTCCTTGACGCCGCCGAGGTTAGAAGGCGAGCTTTCGAGGACCTCCACTTTCCAGCCTAGCGTTTCCGCGTAGCGCGAATACATGCGGAAGAGTTCGCCGGCGAAGAGAGCGGCTTCGTCGCCGCCGGTGCCGGCGCGAATTTCCACGATGACGCTTTTCTCGTCGTTCGGATCTTTCGGCAAGAAGAAGCAGCTTCAGTTCGCGCTCGACGACTTCCTTGCGCACGATGAGCTGTTTTTCTTCGTCGATCGCCATCTGCTTCATCTCAGCGTCTTCATTTTCTACGACCATTTGGTGCGCGCCGGCGAGATCCTTTTCAATCTGCTTGAACTCGCGGTGTTTGGCGACGATTTCTTCGAGCTCCGCGTGCTGCTTGGCGATCTTCTGGAAACGCGCGGAGTCCGACGCGACTTCCGCCGTCGAAAGCTGCTGCGTCAGTTCGTCGTAGCGAGTGCCGAGCTGATCCAATTTGTCTGACAATGTCATTACGGCCATAGCAATACCTCACGGGGAAGCGACTGGTGATTCGTGACTGGTGACTGGTGAAAAACAGATGCGACGCTCCGGTGAGGAGCGTGGGGAGAGTCAGCTAATAGAAGGCAGCGTACATTGATTTGCTCAGCCCTAAGAATACCGCGAATTCCGGAATCAAGCAATTGGATGCGCGACCTATGGTTCCGATGCATCGACCGCCGAGCTATCGCTCCGTCTTGAACGCGTGACGCGGTTGCTCCGGTGCGACGCGGTGTACTACGATGCGTAACGATGAGCGAACCAGTGCAATCTCTAGTGCAAGCTGGCGCGGCTGCGGCGCGGGAAACTGTTGCCGAAAGCGACGCCGGATTTCTTTGGGACTTCTGGTATCCGGCGGTGCGGAGCACGGAAGTTACGGGCAAGCGGCTGGCGACGGCGACGCTGCTCGAAGTGCCGCTGGTTTTGGGACGGACTTCCGACGGCAAGACGTTTGCGATGCGCGATTCTTGCCCGCACCGGGGGATTCCGCTTTCTTACGGGCGGTTTGACGGGCAGGCGCTGGAGTGCAGTTATCACGGATGGAAATTTGAAGCGTGCACAGGGCAGTGCGTTGAAATCCCGTCACTGACGAGCCAAGACAAATTGAAAGTCGAGCGCATTTTTGCGGGGCACTATCCGTGCGAAGAGCGCGATGGATATTTCTGGGTTTACATGGCATCGCGCGGCCGTACAGCGGCCGACAACGCTCCTGGGACGCGATTGCCGGAGACGATTCCTGCGGCGCCGAAATTATCTGTGTTCAGCGAAAAATACAGAATTACGCATCTGGCTTGCGACCTGCCTTCGCACGTGGACCAGGGAATTATTGGATTGATGGACCCGGCGCACGGGCCGTTCGTGCATCAATCGTGGTACTGGCGCAGCCGGCAGAGCATCCACGAGAAGGAGAAAAAATTCGAGCCGATTCCCAATGGATTTCGGATGAGCCCGCACACGCCAAGCTCGAACAGCGCTCCTTACCGGATGCTGCAGAAATTTACCGGCGAGCCGGTGACGACGACGATCGACTTTGTGCTTCCCAATATCCGCACGGAGGAGATTCGGAGCGGAAAGCTGTGGTTTTCGAGCCGGGCGACGGTGACGCCGGTGCGGCGTGATCTTTGCAGGATTGATTTCGTAGCGGCTTGGAATTTGCTACTGCCGGTTTCGATTTTCCGGATATTTGCGCAGAAGTTTTTGCGGCAGGATCAGGAGACGATGATCCTGCAAGCCGAGGGATTGAAGCATGATCCCCGATTGATGTTGATCGACGATGCGGACCGGCCGGCGAAGTGGTATTTCGGGTTGAAAGCGAACCTCCTAGAATCGCGACGGACGGGTGCACCGATGGTCCATCCGATGAATGGGCCGGTGACATTGCATTGGCGGTCCTGAGAGCGGAGCACGGTAAGAGCGCCTCTGCTACTTGGCCGGTGAAGCTGCATTGGCGGTTGTGAGCACACAGCACAGGCAGGATTGCCTGTGCCACCTGGGAGTCGATTTATATCACTCTATCATTCTGTCACAGAATGATAGAGTGAATTGGCCTGCCTACCGTTGAGATCTCCGATTCCCTGTTTGCGAAGCTACCGACCCTAGGTCCTGCTTGTCTTCCTGCGAGTGTTCGCCGTTGTCAGAGCTAAAAGAAGAACCGTGGGCTTCGCCTTACGAGTCCCTGCCAAAGGAGCGGGGCAATGGCGGCCATTTGAGGACGCGAAACCGCACCAGGACGAGCGGTTCTTAGACAAGTGGTTGCATATAAGTTTCCAGAAAGAAAGGAGTTGGACTAAAAAGAAGCCTCGCGGGTAGCGAAGCGCACTGCTCACTAAACAAAGCGTACTAGAAGGTTAACGGAATGTCAATAGATATCTTAGAGAACAGCGCGAGAGAACTTAACGCCTATCAGGCAGGCCGCGGTGGGGAGACCAGGAGCGAGAATAGTCGCCTGCTGAGGGAATTAGCGGAGGGTGGAGAGGTCGAAGTCGACGGAGACTGGATCGCCTTCGGGAGGGGTGATTTGGATGGTAGGGGAGTCTGACTTGAAAGCTTTGGCAGGAAAGTCGAACTGGAGGGTTGCGCCCGTGAGGACGCAGCCGCCGTCCTGATCGCAACCGTAGGTGGGGTCGCCCGAGGAGTCTATGGGGACGAGGCTTTTATCCTTGTCGAGAGACCTGGACTTGAAAATCTTTCCAGAAATCGGAAGGCCGCTGGGCGTAACCGATGGGAGAGCCGGACCGTGAGCCCGTCGGGCGAGGAATGAGCGCGCCATAGGAAGGCGTAAGCTGAATTTGAATGACGATTCGGACGAATTCTTCCTGATTGCGGTGATCTTGCTCGGCTTGCTGGGCACTATAGTTCATGGTGCGCTGGCTGGAAAGCTGGGCGACTAGAGCGAAGGGGGTATAGAAGGCGACAGAGGCGATATCGGGGCCAGAGTCGGGCATAGGAAGAACCTTTATGTATTTGGCCAGTAAGTCGGCGAGGCCTTGACCGTGGCGTTGGCCGAGGAAGTAGGCTTCTCGGACGGCTTCTTCGGAGAGTGGAGTGTCCATGGCGCAGGAAGGCGCGGGCAGCAAAAGGACAGCTGCGAAAAGGCAGGAAAAGGAACTGAACCGTCGATGCACTTGGGGAGCCCTCTTAAATATTAGACGCAGAACAAGTCTTAAGCGGTTTCAGATGCGGCGGGGGGTGTTGGGGAAGTCGAGCCAGACTTTTACGCCGCAGAAGTGGGAGCCTTCGGTGCAGATGGGGGTGGTGATGTTGGCGCGGAGATGGCAGGGGGGGCCGATGTATTGTGCGAGTTGGGGATGGACTTGGCGGAGTTGGGCGACCTCGTCCATGCTTGCGGCGTAGATTTCTTCCTGGGCGTTGAAGCATGTGCGCATGGTCCATTTGTGGAGGAGATGCAGGAGGGAGCCGGATTCGACGAGGCGGATGGATTTGGCGTTGGGGAGAAGATAGAGAGCGATTTCGGGAGAGACGCCTTGGTCGAGGAGTTTATTTTTGGCGGACCAGGCGTCGTGCATGGCGCGGTCGTAGAGTTCCTTGGCGCGGGGATTTTGCAGTAGGAGGGCGGGAGTGATGTAGTCGGGTTCTCGGGTATCAGCGAGGGTGAGGAGCGGGCGCGAGCCGGGGACCATGCGGTGGCGCTGGTCCTGGGAGTCGGCGGTGTGGCTGATTTTCTTGGCGAAAGTGTAATTGGCGTGCTGGAGAGCGCGCATCATGGGAGCGTGGACGCCGATGTCGAGAATTTCCAGGCGGTAGGGATTGCGGGCAGGATTTAGCAGGCGCTCGATGGCTTCGGCGTCGGAGCATTGGGATTCGGTTAGGCCGACGACGGCGCGGTAGGCTTCGGCGATGACGCGTGGAGCGTTGGGCGAGTAGTCGAGGAGTTTGGAAGTTTTTCCGGCTAGCTTGGCGTCAAATTCTTTGGCGAAAGCTTCACCGGCTTGCGTGTTGCGGTGCGTCGGCGTTCCACTCGGGGCGTTCTTCGAGTGGTTCGGTTCCGAAGCGATCGAAAAATTGCGGGTCGATTTTTTTGACTTCTTCGACCATGTCGCCGATTACGGCGCGGGATTCGCTGGGGGTGTCGCGAGCGGCGCTCATGCGCCAGAGGCGGTGGAGGACGATGCCGGAGACGGTGTGAACCATGGTGGTGAAAGCGGCGACGGGGAGAACGTAGCGGGCGATTTCGATGGCGCGTTTTTCGGCGGCGCGCTCGATTTTTTGGAGGCGCTTGGGGTGAGACATGGGGCCGATGTGCCAGATGTCGCTGAGGATGGCGCGGGCGTCGTTGACGAGGAGAGCGGAGAGTTCGCGGTACGTGTTCCAGGCGCGGGCGATGGATTGTTCGTAGATGGCGCGATGCGTGTCGTTGAAAAAAAGGGAAGCGGGCGGGATGTAGGCTTGCGCGCGATCGAGGCGGACGTAGCGCTGGCTTTGCTGCTCGGAATTGTAGAAGGGGTGGGCGTGGAGAAAGGACCAGACGAATTGGCGGCTGACGTATTCGAGGCCGAATTCGAAATGCGCGTGCTGGTAGACGGTGTGATGGCCGCTATAGAAAGTGGCGGCGCCGATGTTGAGGCGTTGCTTATCGGTGATTTCTTCGGGGACGATCAGGCGCGAGGCGTAGCAGGTGCGAGCGGCGGCGATGGCGGAGTCGTAGGGATGCGCGAAGGCGTTGCGAAGAGTGACGCGAGGCGGGGCGGTTTCGACGAGTTCGCCGGGACGGCTGGGTTCGAACATACGGGATTGCGTGGCCACGTTGGTGAAGTTCATTTTACACGGATGGGAGAATGGGGGAAGTCGAAAGTACAGAGGTTGACAGTCGACGGTTAAGAGTTGAAAGGGAACAAAAGAAGAAGTGAGAGGAAAGCGGATAGGGCAGAGGCGCGGAGATAGCAGGGGGCAGAGCGAAAAAAGAAAAGGGGACAGTCTCGAATAACTGTCCCCGGAGCTATTTGAAAAATGCTGCGAGTTACTTCTTGGCAGCGGTGGCTTTTGAGGCTTCGACTTTGGCGGCGGCGTCGGCGTATTTCTTTGTGAAGCGTTCGACGCGACCCGCGGTGTCAATCAGCTTTTGTTTGCCGGTGAAGAAGGGGTGGCAATTGGAGCAGATTTCGACTTTGAGCATGTCGCCCTTGATGGTCGAGCGGGTGGAAAAATTGTGGCCGCAGGCGCAATGCACGGTGACGGCGTGATAGTCGGGATGAATACCGGGTTTCATGAGGCTCCATTCTGTCGCGTCCGGTCTGCACGGCCCCCCCTGATTTCGGGGAGAAAGGCCTCACCAGTAAATGCATGAGCTACAGCCGCGTCGCTAGGTCGCGAGGCAAACCCCAATTATACGGGAAAGATGGTGAGATTTCCAAATCCGGGAGGGAGATGGTTAAATCGGAGGACTTTTGTCCCTCGGCTATCCTTCATGGTGTAAAGGCTAGAATTAGGCTATGTTTTCGGTCCGAGAGTGAGCGGGGATGGGGGTGGAAGATGAGTTGGATACGCGGAGCGGCATTGGGTGTTGTGGTTGGCGGTGATGGCGGCGGGCGCAATTGGAGCAGGCGCGGGTAGCGCGAAGGATGAAATCGATGTCTTCAACAAGCGCTATGTTGAGATGCATTTGAAGATGGATTCGGCGGGGATATTCGCCACGTGGGCGGAAGATGGGGTGAGTCTGATGCCGGGGGAAGCGCCGCTGATTGGGAAGAAGGCGATTGTGGCGTGGGTGGAAAACATTCTTTCGCAAATGCCGGGCTACAAAGTCGTCAAGGAAGAGATAGAATTTCACGATATTCAGATCTCGGGGGATTGGGCTTCGGAATGGGCGACGGAGCATCAAGTGGTGCAGCCGCCGGATGGGAAGCCGGTCATTGATTCCAGGGGGAAGATGGCGCTGGTGCTGCACAGGGAGGCGAATCGAGAGTGGAAGGTCAAGCAGGAGATGTGGAACCAGGCGCCAAAGCAGTGAGTGGCTCGAGAAATTGCGCACGCTGCGTTGGAAGAATGCGCGTTGCTTTTGGTTTTGAGATTAGGGCTTTGTTTCGACCGGTCTAGGTTTTCGAGAAACGCCAGCGGGTGGCGGATTCAGCGAAGTTTGCGGCGTGTTCGTCCTGGCCGAAGGCGGTTTGAGGCTCGACGCGATAGACGTTGCCGCCGGAGGTTATGAGCATGGGTTCGACGTCGCCGCCGTATTTTTTATTGTATACGGCGGCGAGGCGCTTCCAGATGGCGCGGTCAGTGATTTTTTGTGGGATGCCTTCTAGGATGACGGCTTCGTCGGCGCGCTCGGTGCCGATGGAGCAGTGGGCGTGCGCGGCGATGTTTTTCGATTTGCGCGTGTTCGGGCCGGTGCTGAACCAGAAGGCATCTTCCCACCAGACTCCCCAAACCAGCATGAGATGAGGACGACCGCCGGAGCGCGTGGTGGCGATCCAATAGTTGTGGGATTTTTCCAGGCGCTGCAGGGCCCAACTCCAGGGTTTCAGGCCTTTGGCGGGGTCCTTGGGCATCTCTGCGAAGTCGGGCCAATAGGGACGGCTCGGCGTGGGTTCGTGCATAATGGCCTCCGTGTTACACCCTTGAGCAGACGAGATTCTAGCAGGATCGCGATGTCGCAGGAATTTGGGGAGGGATCGGCAGAGCTGGCGGTGGTGGCGTGGAGAGTGTTTGCGCTTGCAGGGGGGATTTGCTTCGCGTAGCTTCGCAGGCATGCGTGTAGAGGCGGTTGGAGAGATTCCAAAACGAGCTGGTGGAGTTGGCGCAGTTGCCAGAGACGCGGCGGCCGGCTCGGCCATCAAGAATTTTCTTGAGGCGATCGAGAGCGACGATTCGCTAATTTGTCTCGCGGAGCCGCTGGCAGGACCCTCGTCGGAGGAATTGATGGGAGGGCGAGTTTGTTCTGGAGAAATGTTTCTCGAGTTTCGGCAAGCTGAACAGAAGCGTGAGAGGAGTTTGCATTTTGTTTTGATCGAGAAATTGATCGAGCTTTTGAAGGAAGCGGGATCTCAGGAGACACTTGAGGCGACACTTTGTTTGACGTTGGGAAAACACGACCAACTGAATCAGAAGGAACTGACCCTCTGGATTAGGCTTGCTGCAAGAGGAGATTCACCGGAACAGGCGGTGCTGCGCTGGGGGCTGGGACTGGCACACATACAGCAGGCGCTGCTTTTTACTTCACGGCATTTGCGGCTGCATTTGGCGCAGACCGGCAGATGATTTAATGAGAGGAAAGAGCCCGATGGAAATTGCGCAGACGTTCAGGAAGTTCAGGAGACGAAAGCGCAGCCGATACGAAAGGCGCCTTGAGGCGTGCGCTGGTACCAAACCGGTTTCAGATTGACGCGCACGGGCGGAAGAATGGGCACGTGCAAGACGGCAAGAATACTTTCCGGAATTTCTTCCTGAGATTCCAGTTCGAGAGCAACTCCACCAAAGCCGAGATCCAAGACGCGGGCGCGGCGAATACCTTGATCGCCGAGAACTGCGTAAGCATTTGTGCCGGACATGGAGACACGTTCGGCTTTGCGGGGGACCGTGTAGACGCGGGCGGGGGGCGGAACAGCGATAGCCTGGGTGGTGGAAATATCCGAAGCGGTCGCAGAAGCCGCGGCAGAGATGGCGGTTTCTGATTTCTCCGGCGGGCGTTTTGATTCGAATGGAATGGGACGCGGCGCGGAAGACTGCCGTTCGGATGATGCAGGAGCGGCCGGTTCCGGAGCGGGAGTTGAAGCAATCTCGGTGCGAGAGCCGCCGGCGGGAGTCTTGCCATGATTCGCGTGTTTCAAGCGGTAGAGGCGTTCATCGGCAACGCGAATCAATTGGTCGGCTTGGTCGCCGTCTTGGGGAAACGTGGCGACGCCGTGGTCCATGCTGACGCTTACGCCCATTTGAAAGTGCGCGATAGATTCTTCAAAAACGGTGCCGACGCGGCGGCTCAGAGCGAGGGCCTGGGCGGCATCGGTTTGAGGAAGGAGCAGCGCGAATTCGTCGCCGCCGATGCGGAAGGCGGAGTCGGAAGTGCGCAGTGCTTTTTTCAGCGTTGTAGCGGCGGCGCGCAAAACTTCGTCGCCGCGCGGATGGCCGTGCTTGTCGTTGACTTCCTTGAAGCGATGCAAATCGAGTATGACAAGGCCGAGGGGCTGGCCGTAGCGGCGGGCGCGATTGAGTTCTTTTTCGAAAGCTTCGCCGAAGAGGCGGCGGTTGTAGAGACCCGTGAGGGGATCCGTGACGGCGTTTAGCTGGAGCTTCTTCAGCTCGTCGTATTCGATGAGGATAGGAACGCGGAAAAGTCCGGCGGAAGTGAGCACGTCCATAAGGGCCGTTTTCAAGGAGATTTGCCGCTCCATATGCTCACTGAGTTCGCGACGACGCGTGAGCATTTCATCCCACAACTGCACACATTGTGTTTCTCGAAGATCGAGATGGGTGATGGTTTTGAAGTAGCGCTGGAGGAACTGGCCACGCGCAGGAATATCCAGACTTTCGAGCGTGTCAGCAAGCAGCTCGAGATAAGAATCCTCAATCGGCAAACGCGGGGGCGCAGGGGCGCCGGGGCTGGGCATATCCGGTATACACCTGATCTAGCCTATCCCCGCGGGGTTTGGGGAAAGCACATTCGGCTTTCGCTTTCTATGAGGAGCAAGCCGGGGACCAATCGAGACTGATCTCAAGCCGCTCCGGGGTTATTCGGGTAAACCTAGATTCTTGAATAAGTCCTTAAACAACTTGGATATAGAGCCGAATCTTCGGGAACGGATTCTGGAACAATTTGGGCAAGTGTAACATTTTTACCCAAGTCAAAGGGAAGCCGCCCGCCAAAGAGGCAATACTTTACTCAAGTGGCTTGAGAAATTCCAGCCCAAAGAGTCGCATGTCGCCGGCGGAGTCCTGGCGGAGAACTCTCGCGGTTATGGGAGGAGTTTCGCTGGGGACAACTCCCGAGGAGGCCGAAGAGGGTGCGGGAATGGTGAGATGGACGATCTGATCAGGGCGCAGAATGTGGGTAGAGGCGACACAAGCGCCTGTGGCGCTGATATTGAGCGTTTTCGTAAGCTCAATGAATTCAGCCCCGGAGGTATCCGCAGCGCGCAGGAACACGGGCATCTGCAAACGAATGCGAGGGGACCGTCTTAGATTAGAGGGATCCACGCGCTGACCATCCTTGAGAAGACCAGTGTGCGCCATAGCTCGCTTAGTACCAGGGAACTAGTACGGAAACAAGCATATCGAGTGCCAGAGTAGGTTTCGTGATGGCGACGATAAGTCATGTATTTTCAGGAGATTATAAGATAGATCGAATATACAATTTCTAGCGCGGCGATTCTTGTTCATGCCCTTGCTACTTGGTTTCCTTAAATGTGCAAATGGAACGCTTTTGCCATTGACAGTCCGAAACTCCTCTGCGAGCATGAGCTTCAAGCAAGGGAAAATTTTTTCCTGTTGCAGTGGAGAGACGAAGCCCGCAAATGTCTGGAATCATTGCCACTACTACGGACGCCGAGCACCGGAGAGTCCTAGCACTACCCTTTGGATTCGTGAAAACCCTACTTGAAGCGGCGAAAATGCCGATTTGGGTGGCGGAAAGAAACGGACGGGTACTGCTCTCGAACGGAATGGCGCGGCAATATCTTGCGCAAGAAGGCGCAGGTGATTCGGGGCAGTTGAATGTGTTTGGCGATCTCCTAAAGGTAGAGCCGAATCAGATCGGGCAGAAAATCGATGGGGGAGAGCACGAAGTAGAAATGGAAGTTGCGCGCGGAGAGAAGAAGATTCGGGCGCGCATCCAGTGGATGCATGAGCCGGGATGTTTGATCGTCCAACTGGAAACGGAACCTGCCGCGTCGGCAGCGCCGGATGCGGCGACGCAGCTCACGGTGCAGGAGCTGCTGCAGGAACGAGAAATCACCTACCGGAATTTGCTGGCGGCGTATTTAAAATTGCAGGAAGTGAACCGGCAGAAGACGGTTTTTCTCGCCTCCGCAGCGCATGAATTGAAAACTCCGCTTGCGGTTATTAAGGGTTACTACGACCTGATGTTGACAGGATCGCTGGGGCGATTGACGGACAAGCAGCGCGACATTTTGGAAGAATCGAAAGACAGTTGCGAGCGCCTGGTGCGACTGGTTTCGATGTTCCTGAATTACTCCGCGTTAGAGAGCGGCAAGCTGGTGCTGCAGCTTCGAGAGAATGATCTTCGCGATTGTCTGGATGAGCTTGCGAAGCGATGGACCGAAGCTTTCCAACGCAAAGGTGTGAAGCTGGATGCGAGCTTCGATCCATCCATTCCGACGTTCCGGTTCGATTACCAGAAGGTGCAGCAAGCGGCGGCGAATCTTTTGGACAATTCACTGAAACACACGCCGGCGGGCGGGAGCGTTACGTTGAGGGCCGCACCTCATTTCTGGGAAAGGCGCGTGGCGGCGGTTGCGCCGGTGGAAGAGCGGCGGCGATTCCGCCTTCCGCGGCCCAACAGCGTTGAAGTTTCCGTGGCGGACTCAGGACCGGGGATCGCGGCGGAGCATCATCAGGAGATTTTTGAAGATTTCGTGCGGGTTGACCGCAATACTTCGGGCATGGGCCTCGGGCTCGCGATTGCAAAGCGCCTGATTCAAGCGCATCGCGGAAAGATTTGGGTCGAGAGCGAATCGAAGTCAGGAAGCAAATTCACATTCTTGTTGCCGATGGATCAAGGATAGTTTTTGAGGAATTGGGGCAGACCAAAGGGAGAATTAGATGGCCGCTAAAGAAAGAATTCTGGTGGTGGATGACGAGCCGAGCATCCGAAAGTATTTGCAGACCTTGCTGGAAGTGGATGGATACGACGTCGAGACGGTCAGCTCCGGAAGAGAAGCCATTGCGAAAGTCAGCGGCGGAGACCGGCCGGACTTCATCATTCTGGACGTTTTGATGCCGGAGCTGAACGGGATTGAGACTTTGAAAGAGCTGATGCAGGCGGACCGCAGCCTGAACGTCATCATGCTGTCGTGCTCGAACGAAGTGGGAACGGTCGTAGAAGCGATCCGTATCGGAGCGCATGACTACCTGACTAAGCCGTTCGAGAAGACCGAATTGGATGCGGCGATGTTGAAGTCGCGGCAGAAGAAGCAGCTCACCACGGAAAATCAGGCATTACGCGATTACTGCGATCAGGTTACCGAGGATCTGAGCTTTCTCGCGGCCAGCCCTCAGATGGTGAGAATTCGACAACAGATATTGCAGATCGCTCCGGTGGATGTGCCGGTTTTTATCTGTGGAGAAAGCGGCGTAGGCAAGGAAGTTGTGGCGCGGATGATTCACTTGCGTTCGAAGCGGCGGAATCAGCCGTTTGTGAAAGTGAATTGTGCCGCGCTGCCCGGTGAATTGCTGGAATCGGAACTGTTTGGATTCGAACAAGGCGCCTTCACGGGAGCGATACGGAGCAAGCCAGGCAAATTTGAAATGGCGAACAAGGGGACGATCTTCCTCGATGAAATCGCGGAAATGACCACTCCGTTGCAGGCGAAGCTGCTTCACGTGCTGCAAGATCATCAATATTCGCGGCTGGGAGGACGACACCTAATTGATACCGATGTACGCGTGCTGGCCGCTACGAACGTTGACGTGCAAGAGGCCATGAAGACGGGCCGATTCCGCGAAGATCTCTATTACCGGCTGAACGTGCTTTCGATTCTCGTGCCGCCGCTGCGTGAACGACTGGTGGAGATTCCGCTGTTGTTTCGGCATTTCCTCGAGCAGTACAGCGAGAAATTCGGGAAGACGCCGTCGGCACCTTCGAAGCATTTGCTGGATGCGGCGGTGAATTATCCGTGGCCGGGAAATTTGCGCGAGCTGGAGAATTTCGTCAAGAGGTACGTGATTCTCGAAGACGATGAAGGCAGTCTGCGAGAATTGGTGGAAATGTCCTCCGCGCGGCAACGCACCTCTCCTCGCGAAGAGTCTGCTCCGCCACGCGAACAAGGGTTGAAGGCGCTTGTTCGCGGCTTGAAAGACGAAGCGGAAATGGAAGCGATCGCGGATGCGCTGGAGAAGACTCGATGGTGCCGCAAGGACGCCGCGAAAATGCTGGGCATCAGCTACAAGGCGCTGCTTTATAAGATGAGGCAGTTTAATCTGGATACGCCGCGTGCGCGACGTTCGGCCGGGACGCTCGCCGCAGTGGAAACTCCGGCGGCGGTGGGGAACCGGAACGAATAGGGTCGTTGGGTCTCGCCGCTTCCATTGGACGGATGGTTGAGCCGGTGGGACTGAAGTGGCGACGGAACTGGCAAAGTTTGTTGATTTCTAGTAAGTTCTCATGCTGACAGCGCGGTTCGAAGCACGTCATCGCCGCAAATATTGGAGGTCGGGGGAATGACGGAACGCCGGACGGCTCGTCGTTATGATTTGTCCTTGCCAGTCATCATTCGAGTACCGACCGAACGCCAAGTAGACTCCCAAGAAGGAAAGACGCGCGACATTTCGACGCGCGGATTGTATTTCGTGATCGAGCAGGACATGGAAGCTGGCTCGGAGCTGGACATTACGCTTACGCTGCCTGCGGAGATTACCCATGGCACGGAAGTGTTTGTACGCGCGCTCGGGAAGGTCGTGCGAGTCGAGCGTCGGAATGATGATGGGACTGTTTCACCAGTATTGGCAGCAGGGAGGGTCGTTTCACCGGCTTTGAGCATGGAGGATTTCCAGAGGAGTTGGCAGGGGCTGGCGTCGGCGTCGAAAGCGTAGACGAAATCGCTTTCTGTGGCGACAAAGACGACGTTATGTTTTTTGTTGTCGGCCATGGTGAGGTTGGCGACGTAGAGAGGCTGCGCATAGACGTAGCCGGGAACGGAGCCATTTTCGTTGACGGAGCAGGAGAAAAGAACACCAAAGGTGGAGGAACTGAGAGTGGAGGGAGAGAGAGCATATTCTTTGAGATTTTGACCGGTGCGCTGAGGATCGTAGTGATGAGTGAAGACGCCGGAGAGATCGGTAACGGCGATGGAGACGGAAGCGGACTGAGTGGAGTCGGTAACGCTGGTGGCGGTGATGGAGTGAGAGCCGGGAGTGGTGGAAGTGGAGGGAGTGAATAGACCTGAGGCACTGATGGAGCCGGAGGAAGAGTTGCCGCCGTTGAAGCCGTCCAGCAGGGGCGATGTAAGTGACGGAAGTTGTGGTGACGTTGGTAAGGGTGCCGCACGTTGCGCCGGAGCAGCCTGAGCCGGAGAGGGACCAAGTCACGCCTTTGCTGAGCAAGTCGTTCTGGAGCGTAGCGGTGAAATTCGCGGAGCCGAGGACCTGAACGCTGGAGATGACGGCGGCAACGGAAACGGAGATGCCGGGAGCGGGGGAACCGGCGCCGAGCGGATTCAGAGCGACCTAAACAAACGTCCAATCCATGGTCACATGAAAGCTTGCCTGGACCGCCGCAGGAGTTGCTTGCGTTTTGCTGGTCACGAGGTTGTTGTCGAATGTGGAGAGCTGGGTCCAGCCGGTCGCATTGGTCACCGTGCCGGACATGACGTAAGCCCAGAGAAATTCGTTGGGGTTGGTGGTGGTGAGAGAACCGGTTGCCAGACCGGAAGACCCTGCGACCGACTGAAACTTGTCGATGGGAGCGGCAGGATTAACACCTTTGAGTTCGGTGACGAAGATTTCGTTATTGGATGGTGCGGTGGCGGCAGAGCAGGTGACCGTGGTGGAACCGCCTCTGACATTGGTCGCAATATATGCTCGCGCGCCGATGGTCGGCGAGTCAGCTTCCGGACGATATCAGCGCAAACGTGTCACCAGCGGCGTCAGAGACACCCGTGAATGAGACGCCTTCGTTGAAGTCACATCCGACGAGAAGCGTGTCACCGGCGAGCGGAGTGACGCCCACGGACCACTGCTTGGATCCGTCATTGCTCGCTGCTGGGTCGCGCCTACGGTCGTAATCGTCGATTGAGGGACTTCGCGCTGACGGTGATGCGTCGCGGTGGCTGTCTTTGTGGTGTCTGCGACAGAAGTAGCGAGAAGAGAGACGGTGGCGGGAGATGGGCGGAGGCGGGGGCGGTGTAGGTGACGGAAGTGGACGTGACGTTGGAGAGAGTGCCGCATGTAGTGCCGGAGCAGCCTGAGCCGGAAGCGACCAAGTCACGCCGTTGCTTGGGGCGCGGATGGGCGTCGCGGCGGTGATTGAGCGGTACGACATTATTCGCGGCGAAGCGGCGAGAGCGTAGCGAGAAATCCTGCAGCAATCCGCAAAAGGCTTGCATTCTGCAACCCTCAGATACTGGGCTAGAGTTTTTTTATCCTCTGGGACCGTCTGGAAGCGCAAATCCATCTATCAAGCAACGCCTGTAGCGATTGGTTTCTCCAGTTGGAGCTAAGGAAATGACGGTGCGCACGCGATTGGCCCTGGGGAATCGCTCGACGCGGACAGCGTCGAGCGATTCTCTGCGAGGGTCACGGGGCGGGTTTGAAAGCGACGGCGGTGCAGGACCAGGGTCCGGTGGCCAGGCCGGCGTACTGTGTTTGCCAGGTGATGCTGACGGGAGAGGTGTTGGTGGTGATGTAGTGGCCCCAGCCGTTGTTCTGGTCGATGGGTTCCGGGCCGCTTTGATCTTCTCCGTCAAAGGTGTTGGTGTCGAAGAGCCAGCCGGAGCCGAGCAGGCCGGCGCCGGTGTTGTAGTCCCAGATGACTTCGGCAAAGACGAGTTCGCCAGCTTCGGCGGGATTGATGGTGAAAGGCATGGTGAGATTGCCAGCGTTGGATTGCGAGCCGATGGCTCCGCCGGTGGTGTCGAGCGGGGAAGCTGCGGCGCCGGTGATGTCGTACAAAAAGAACGTGAAGTCGCCGTCGGTGGCGCTCCAGTGGGCGGTGAGGCGGAGGTTGCCGGAGGTGTTGGCGCTTCCGGCGTAGAAGGCCTGGGTCATATCGTTGCCGTTCTCAATTTGCGTGGCTCCGGCTTGGGCCCAGGCGTTGCCGTTGTTGTCGGACATGCTGGTGACGGTGCAAGCGGTATAACCGCCGCCAATCATGGCTACGAGCAGATTGCCGGAGGACGGGAACTGCACGGTGGTGGGATTGGGGAACGGATTGTTAGTTCCACCGGCGTTGGCGTGGTAGGGAATATTTTCGTGCACGAGATGGACGATGCGCATGCCGGAGGGCACGCTGCCGGAGGAGCCGGTTTTGAGAAGGACGCCCGCGGAGATCCACTTTTGGCTGGTGCCCATGGCGAGAGTGGGATTGATGGCGGCGGTGGAGTTGTAGAGGCCGTATTGAGCGGCCCAGCCGTCCAGGATATCGGCGCTCAAGAGGCTCCAGGAGATGTTGCTTTGCGAGCCAACGGTAAAGCTGGACTGGTTGACGGAGAGACTGAAGGCCAGCTGATAAACCAGATCGTCGCTGGTCGTAGGAGTCAAACTTCCCGCTGTGACCGAAGTGCCGGAGCCTTGGGAGGCGGTGCCAACGCCGTCGATGCCGATGACATTGTCAAATTCGGTGGCCATCGGTTGGACATAGCCGCCCGGATCGGAACTGAAGCAAACGGAGACGACACGGGCACCCGCGACTACGTTAAAGGCGGTGGCAATGCCGATGGATTGCGTGTCGTTGGAATCGTAATAGTTGACCTGGACGGAGTAGACGTTTCCTTTGTCATCGTGCACGGAGGGAGTCGGGTTGCTGTTGAAGGTGAAGCCGACGACGACGGTGTTACCCGCAGTGGTCATGTTGGGAAGCTGGAAGTGGTAGCAATAGGGGCTGGTAAACGTGTTGTTGACCGAGCCTCCGCCGCGCGTGTTCGAGCTGCTGACATGCTGGACCAGCTGAGCAGGGACGGAGCCCCCGCCGGAGGTCGTAACGGTGAGGGTTGCCGTAGTGCTTGGGGTGCTGCCCGAGGCGTTGCTGACGACTGCTTGGAAGGTGGAACCGTCGTCGGCGGAGGTGGTCGCCGGAGTTGTATAGCTGGAAGAAGTTGCGCCCGGGATATTTGAGCCGTTCTTGGCCCACTGATAGGTGAGCGGCGCTGTGCCTGCGGCAGCCAAACTGAAGTTGGCAGTCTGGCCTGCGGTCACTGCCTGGTTCGTGGGTTGCGTTGTAATCGTTGGCGCTACTGCGGCGGCGTTGACTGTGAGGGTTGTTGCCGGACTGTTCAAGCTGCCTTGGTGGCAACTGACTTGGGACATGCCTGCACCGACACCGATGGCCATGCCTGTGCTCGCACCTATTGTTGCCGCCGAAGTATTTGATGAAACCCACGTCACGCTTGCCGTCAAGTTCCGCGTACTGTTGTCGCTGTAAGTCCCGGTGGCTATGAATTGCAGAGAAGAGCCCTGGGCGAGCAAAGGAGCCGTCGGGGTCACGGCGATAGAGACGAGGGTCGGGGGTGGCGGAGCGACAACCCCTGCAGCTTTGAAGGCCACCATTTGCATGATCCACGCCGCAGAGCCACCGAGCGGGGCGCTCGCTGAATAACTGCCAGCCGCGGAAGCGATTCTGTCCTCGACGATGTCACCATCGGGGCTGGTAAGAATGCGCTGAGTGAAGCTACTGCCCGGGCCAGTAGTCGTGCTGACGACGATGTTGGCTCCGAGGATCAAGTCACCGACATTCGTGATGGCCGCAGTTGGGGTGGTGCTTGCGCTGCTGGTGCCAGTGGCGGAAGCAGCGACGTCAAAGGTGTTTAGCGTGTCCAGTCCGCTGTACTCCAAAATTCGAATATCGGCGGAGGCGGCCGAACTGTTGAATTTCACGGTGAGCACATTCGTGTTCGCAGACGCGCCGAGAATATTTTTTGCGTAGTAGATGGATTGTGAGATTGCGCCAGAGACTTGCGTTGGCCCCACCGCAAGCGCGTACACATTGCCGGAAGAGTCGCTCACCGAGCTGACTGCGGCGGAAGTGTTGTTCCAACCGACGACGATAACGTTGAGGTCTCCGGCAATTTGAGAGGAAGGATAGGTAACTGATACGGACGTCTGTCCGGATTGTGGCGTGGCGTAGTTCGATTGAACGAAACTGATGACGGCCGGAGTGGTAGTGGTCGAACTCAGGGTCACGACGTTTACGAGATTCGAGTAACCACTGAGGTTTCCAGCGGCGTCGGTCGCGCGAACACGATAGCTATACGAAGTGGAGGCCACGAGGCTGGAGTCGCCGAAGCTGGTACCGGTCGGAGTGGCGATTTGAGCAAAAGATGTGCAGCCAGAGCCGAGGCAGCGCTCGAGGAGATAGCTAGAGACCCCGATATTGTCCGTGGAGGCAGTCCAGGAGAAATTGATCTGAGTCGTACTGATGGGGGTGGGGGCGAGATTGGTGGGAGCAGTGGGCGGGGTGCTATCAGGCACTGCCGGAGTCACGAGAGTCACTATGTTGGAGTAACCGCTGAGATTTCCAGCAGCGTCGGTGGCGCGCACACGGTAACTATACGAAGTAGAGGCTGTGAGCCCCGTGTTGCTGTAAGTGGTTCCCGTGGGAGCAGCGATCTGAGAGAAAGTTGTGGAACCCGAGCCAAGGCAGCGCTCGAGTAGATAGCTGGTAACTCCGACGTTGTCCGTGGAGGCTGTCCAGCTTAGATTGATCTGGGTAGGACCATTTGAAGTTGCGGTGAGATTCGATGGCGGAGTCGGGGATTGCGTATCAACGGTTTGGGAAGCCTGAGAAACCGGAGCAACCATGTCCGTTCTGGATCTCTGCTGGAGCGAGCGCGCGGTTGTAGATGCGGACTTCGTCGATGGTCCCCTTGAAATATTGGCCGAAGGCGGCATCGCCTCCAATTTGAAGAGCACTAGTGGAGACTGTCAGGGAATCGGACATAGAGCGGCTTGCAACTTGGGCCCCGTTGACGTAGAGCAGAAGTGTTGCGCCATCGTAAGTCGCCGCCAGATGGGTCCAAGTTTTCGCTGGTAGAGAGGATGCGCCAGCCATGAACTGATCGCCGTGAGAAGTGAATGTGGCGCCGACGGCGGGCGGATGATTCGAGTTACTCGAACCAGACTCAAGGAAGTAGATATCATTTTGCTTATAAATGACATCCTGCCAGGTAGTTGGAACAATCGTTGGAGACACCCACGCTTCCAGCGTCATTCCGCTTGAGAGATGCAGGGAAGCGGAGTCATTTATAACGACGCGGGAAGATTTGCCATTGAAAGAAAGAGCGCTCCCATATTTACCTGTAGTAGTCCAAGTTGCGCCGGAGACGGTTCCGTTATTGCCGTTGCCTGAAGAATCAGTGACGGTCGTTCCCGCACCTTCGCTGAAGCTATAGGACGCAACAAGGCCAGAGCTGGAGGCATGGACACGTGCGGGAATAGATTGACTGATGAGAATACCGACGACGCCCGTTGCGACAAGCGCGCCCGTGAGAAGAAGCTTTGAAACTCGGAGAGACGATTGCCTAAAGTGACTCCAACACAGACGCATGAGACAGCCTCCGGGCGAAGTAATCGAATGAGCGCCTTAACATTCACGACGGTTTCTTCTTCGACCAGGGGGCTAGAGAGCCTACAACTTGAAGTTGGATAATTTAAACGAACGTCAACGTTACGAAATGAAGCTTATGCAGTTGGTTTTCCCTGGGTGGGGTGAGAAAACCTGTTTCCCAATCTGGAGACGCCTTCGGTTCTTGCCAACGCCGCGAATGCAAGAAAGACGTTAGGGAAACAAGCGTGTGAGATGGTCGACTGAAAAAAGAGAAGACTCAAATAATCCAGTGAACCGTACTCACAACACGATATGAAGCATAGCATGTGAAAGGAATTTGTCCAGAAAAAAACGCAAAAATAAACATTTATTTGTGTGCAGAATGGAACAACCGAGTGACCTTTTACTGCTTGGGGCTTGTAACCTGAGTGTATTAGTCAAGAAAGATCCCTTACAGGTTTGGATGGTGGGATGAGTTCGCGGACGCGTTCAGCGAGCGTCTTCCCTTTTAGCGCGAGATGCAGTCGATCTTCGTTGTATTCTGCTTCCCACCTCTTCAGTCTTCGAGCCAGATCCTTTTTGTGCCGGAAGTATCTCCCTCGATAGAATTCTTCCGTGTCTGTCTTGTGGCTCCGCTCTACTTTGCCGTTAACCTCCGGGCATCCGGGAGGGATGTGCCCATGAGAAATGCTGAGATCGGAAAGATGCCAGGTGAGCTGTGGTCCGAACGAAGAGTCATTGTCTGTCTGGATTTTCTGGATGGCGAAAGGAAAATATTCACGAACTTCCCTTAGAAGCGGTCTCATAAATGCCTCAGCAGGATGACGAGGCAGCCGAGTTGAAGCATGCCGAGGAAATTGGTTTCCTGATATTCCCAGCGGCTGACGAGTCGGCGGAAGTTGTGAAGCCAAGCGAAGAGTCGCTCGATTTTCCAGCGGCGGCAGTAACGACGCAGTTCGCGACCGTCCTGGGTATTCTTCCGGCGGCGATTGTACTTGTGGGGCGCGATGAGCCGGATGCGATGTTTTTGCAGTAGACGCTGGTCGAGCGGATCGCAGTCGTAGGCGCGGTCGCCGATCATTCGTTCCGGCTTGGCTCGTGTGAAACGCTGCGCGATGGTCGCTTCGACGAGGCGCGTTTCATGCGGCGAAGCGCTGGCCACGCTGCAGGCGACAGGAAGACCATGGCGGTCTGCGATCGCCATGATTTTGCTGCCTTTGCCGCGGCGAGTCGGGCCGACAGCAGCGCCCCTTTTTTCGCCGAACTGAAGCTGGCGTCGATGAAGGTTTCCGACAAATCGATCTTGCCGCGCGCTCGCAGGTCTTCGGCCAGTGTGTGCAACAGTCCGAGTCAGCGTGCCATCGCGTTGCCACTGCTGGAAACGCCGATGACAGGTCTGATAGGGTGGATACGTCGACGGAAGATCGTGCCATTGTGCGCCGGTGCGCAAAATCCAAAGCACTCCGTTGAGCACCGCCCGCGTATCGCGCCAAGGCCGTCCCCGCCCGTCGGACCGTCGCTTCGGAGCAAGCAGTGGCTTGAGTTTCTCCCACTGCCGGCGCGTGTCAACGAGTTTGAGACCAGTGGTCATGGAGTTTAGTGAGTCATTTCATCTGAGTTGGGCGGTTTGTTGATCCACACCTCGGTGGGGACCCCTGCTGGTTTGGGAGCCTGGCGGACGAAGCGTTCGGGGTGGCTGCGATAGGCGGCATCGAGAACGGTTTGGCGCTGTTCGAGGATGAGCGCGGTTTGCTGGTAGTGGACCATGGCTGGCGTAAGCAAGCCCAGCCCAGAATGGCGATGTTCTTCGTTGTACCAGCGGAAAAATCCCTGCGAAAAAGCGCGGCTGTCTTGAATGCACCCGAAACGGTCCGGGAACTCCGGCCGATATTTCATGGTGCGGAACTGGCTTTCCGAGTACGGATTGTCGTCCGAGACGTGCGGGCGGCTGTGCGTTTTCGTGACACCCAAATCGGCCAGCAAGAAAGCCACTGGCTTGGAACTCATCGACGTGCCGCGATCGGCATGCAGCGTGAGTTGTCCGCGCTGGATGTTTTGTTTCGCGCAACTCTCCTCGATCAGCCGCTTGGCCAGTTCCGCGCTTTCGCGCATCGCCACCATCCAACCCGTGACGTAGCGGCTGAAGACATCGAGGATCACGTAAAGATAGAAGTACGTCCATTTCGCCGGACCCAACAGCTTGGTGATGTCCCAACTCCACAGCTGATTGGGAGCGGTGGCCAAAAGTTCCGGTTTCTTATAAGACGGATGCGTGAGTTGGTCGCGGCGCTCGCGCGATTCGCCTTTTTGTTCCAGCAAACGATACATGGTGCGGATCGAACAGTGATACTGCCCCTCATCGAGCAACGTCGCATAAACAGCGGCTGGGGAGCGATCCTGGAATCTTTCTCCGTGCAGATGCGCCAGGACCGTTTCGCGTTCCGCCGGGCCAAGCGCGCGCGGCGGCGAAGGCCGCGGCCTGCTCATCGCGGGGCAGATCGACGCACGCCGCTGGCGATAGTGGGAAGCGCGCGGCGCAAACAGCGCACGGCAAGCGGCTCGCGTGCCCACTGCGGCGGCCAGTTCGGTGACGGCGGCCATCAGGAGTTCTCCTCCGGGCCCTGTTCCGGAATCGGGCGGCCCAACAGCGCCGCCACTTTTTTTTGAACGTCGATGATGATCTCCGCTTTGCGGAGTTTTTCCGTCAATTGGCCTAGCTGGCGTTGCAGCTTTAGATTTTCTTCTTCGAGTGGATGGCGCTTGGACTTCGGCCCGCGCTTTCGCGGAGTCAGAGCCTCGCGGATGCCATCGGCCCGCTCGCGCCGCCAATAAGCCAGCAGCGACGAGTACAGTCCTTCGCGGCGGAGCAGCGCACCAAGACCGCCTCGCGTCGCCGCAACCGCTGCAGCTTCCTGCAAGATGCGTTGTTTGTACTCCGCGGTGAAGATACGACGCTTGGGTTTGGCAACCACTTCGGAGTCAGGAGGCGCGACCGGTCGAGAGTTGGCCGCTGCTTTGGCTGCCGCTCCACTACGCTGCGGCTCGCCAAGCTCGCCTTCGCTCCGTTCCGCGCCAGCCAAACCCCCAGGGGAAAGAACAACACCAAGAGAATTCCCATTCATTTCTGCCTTTTTCTTTCTCGCCCTGCTCATTAATCAAGAGTACTAAAACGGTCTCACAGATGTTGGCACGGAGGGGGAGTACGGGAAGCGAACCGTCCAATGCTGGTGAGAATGGCATCGGCACTCTTGGTCCACACAAAGGGTTTGGGCTGCTCATTATGCACGTCGATGAACTCCAAGATGGCGGATTCCAGTTCACGCACGCTGTAGTGCGAACCTCGTTTGATCTGGCGTTGCGACAGTAAGGCGAACCAGCGCTCCACTTGGTTCAGCCAAGAACTGTGCGTGGGAGTGAAGTGCAGGTGGTACCGAGGATGCCGCAGAAACCACGCCCGAATTTCCTTGGTCTTGTGGGTGGCATAATTGTCCAACACCAGATGGACGGTAAGATCGGCAGGAACGGCACGATCGATCTGCTTCAAGAATTTGCGGAACTCGACGGCGCGATGGCGTGGCCAGCACTTGCCGATCACCGATCCCGTGGCGATGTCCAAGGCCGCGAATAGGCTGGTCGTGCCATGACGTTTGTAATCGTGCGTGCGGCGCTCGGCCTGGCCGGGCAGCATCGGAAGAATCGGCTGACTGCGGCTCAGTGCCTGAATCTGACTCTTTTCATCCACGCACAACACCAGCGCATGATGCGGTGGGTTCAGGTACAAGCCGACGATGTCTCGCACCTTGTCGACCAACAGCGGATCATTGGATAACTGAAACGTTTCGCTGCGATGCGGACGCAACCCGAAGGCCCGCCAGATGCGACTCACGGTGGATTGACTCAAGCCCGTCCTCGCTGCCAACGCGCGACTGCTCCAATGCGTTGCCCCCTTGGGCGCCTCTTCCAGGGTGAGGCGTACGGCCCGCTCGACACGATCATCGCCGATCTGCCGTGGCGCTCCCGGCCGCATCTCGTCACCCAAACCAACCATCCCCTCGGTGATAAAACGATTCCGCCACATGCCCACGGTGAAACCTGTGGTGCGCAGCTTGGCAGCCACCGCGGCGTTGCTCTTCCCGCTGGCACACTCCAGAACGATGCGAGCGCGAAAGGCCAGCGAGCGCGAACTCCGCGGTTGCTGCAGCAGTTGCCGCAAAGCGATCTTCTGCTCTGGGCTGACAACGAGTTCTCGCTGCTTAGGACGTCCTCGTGGATTCGACATGATCCACGATAACCCCTTTCCCTTATTTATACAATCTATTTATGACTCATGAGACTAGCAAGATGGCTATAAAGCGAAGGGTCGCAAGCTAAGTCCATGGACCCGCTATTGTTTACGAGATCCTGGCGGACGCTCCCTGAACCTTCTCAACGGGCACGAAATGGCGGCTGAACCATTCCGCAGCAACTCTTGCAGCTTCCTCGAGTGTTCCCGGCTCTTCGAACAGATGAGTGGCACCCGGAATGATGACCAATTTCTTATCTGGACAGCGCAGCCGTGCCAAGGCCTCGCGATTCATCGTGATGACCGGGCCGTCCTCCCCGCCAACGATGAGCAGTGTTGGTGCACGAACGAGTCCCAGGGCGTTTCCCGCAAGATCGGGCCTCCCACCGCGGGAGACGATCACGGAAATAACTTTCGGGAGCTCAGTGGCTGCAACGAGCGCCGCTCCGGCGCCGGTACTGGCCCCAAAATAACCCACCTTCAGGTCTCGTGTAACCGCATCGTTCGCAATCCAGCGAGTCGCAGCAACGAGGCGGTTCGCAAGGAAGGGAATGTCAAAACGAAGCTTGCCGGTGTACTGATCCAGCGATTCTTCTTGGCGAGTCAACAGATCAAACAGCAAAGTTGCAATGTGCTGGGACTGGAGTATCTGCGCAACATAGCGATTGCGCGGGCTATGGCGGCTGCTTCCGCTGCCATGCGCAAATAGAACTACGCCCTTCGCGTCATTGGGAACAACCAGGGAGCCTTCGAGCGTTACCCCTTCGACAGCGATCACCACCTCGCGCCTCTCGCCATCCAATACTAGCTTTTGACCCGGAACCATGATTGACCTCCTTCTACAGGGCCCGATCCTGCCCTGCGCGTATTTTCCTAGCGGCAGACATTGGTTGCGTCTGCTTTTTCTTCAGCCGAGCCAGTGGATTTCGGCGGGACTTCGCCCATGGGATTCAGGCCATGCTTTCGGATGTCCAAGTACAATGGGTGCGACCACGCGACATTGGTTCGGTAGATTCAGTTCGGCCTTCGTTGACGGTAGATCGAGCCACAGACGTGCCAACCCTATCCAGCAAGTGCCCAGCCCCTCATCGCGAGCGGCCAGCATCATGTTCTCCGCAGCGAGACAACAGTCCTCCGCAGCCTGAGTGTCGGATGTCTTGGCTAAGACCATCACTAGCGCGGGGGCGTGATAAAACATCGTAAAGCTTGGATCTTCGAGCATCTTACGAAGTTCAGGTGTGAATGAGGTTTGGGCGAAATTCGCAAGCGACCAGAGCTTCGCTCGTTTTCCATAGTCTTCGATACGCGACCGATCGAGAACGACAGCGAACGCCCATGGCTGGAGATTGATCGCGCTCGGCGCGAGAATCGCAGCGCTGATGAGTCGTTCGACGACGGATCGTTCGATTGGGGCGTTCGTATATTCTCGGACCGCCCTCCGTTTACTTATGACATCCAACAATTCCATGAGTTCGCTCCTTCTACTAGCGGCTGCGCCTCGAATGCACTCCCGGGCATGAGGTCGTCTAGCCCCTAAGGGCGCCAATCTCCTCTGAGCTTGGGCGATCGCATCTCGGGAATCCGCTCAATCCCCCGACGCTGCCGGCTGCTTCTCGAGAGACGTGATTCTCCCCTTGCTTACAATTCGAACGGTGCTTGCCTGTGGCCCTTTATCGCCGGGCTCTTCGACGAAAGAGACCCTTGTTCCGACCTTCAAACGCGAGAACGCCTTGTTGAGGACACTGTTCTTGTGGAAATAAACTCCACGCCCGTCATCTGAAGTCAGGAACCCGTAGCCCTCGTCCTGGAGAATCTTGCCGACGCGAGCCCCTTGCAAAGACAGGTGGCTTTTTACGTCGCCGCGCTGACGACGAGCATAGTCCTGCAGTTGTCGGCCGGCGGCCTTGAACGCGTCGTTAATTGCTATGCGGAGGTCCTTGTGTGGCGTTTTCGTTTCCAGATGTTTCTTGATACTGGTCTCACCCAACTGCTGGGCGCGCTGCCTGAGGCTGGGCTCGCGCTTGACTACAATCTCTTCTCCGGGCACCGTCAGGTCAATTCGAATGCGATACGAACCTCCTTTCTTGTGGTGACGGTGTGGCATCTCGATCGCTACTCGGCACCCCATCACACGGTTGTAAAAGCTGTCCAGCTTGTCTGCTTCGCTGCGAATCCATTCCTCGATGCTTGCCGACGGTTTCATGTTCCTAAACGTCATTTGCAGAGGAGTTTGCATGGTGGCCCCCAAGTCCGTGAAATTAGCTCCAAACGTACATTTCCTTCAGGCCGCGCCCTTGGCGAGCACAATCTGCGGCACTCGGCGTCGATCGATAGCGCGGTAGGTTTTTACAACTTCTTCGTTGGATAGTTCGGGACGCTTGCCGATTCCCGCTGGTTCTGCTCTTAGCAACAGATCGTCCATGGAGATCACACCGACCAGAATTCCGTTCTCCACAGTAACCGGCAGCCGGCGAATGCCCCCTTCTTTCATGGTCTGCAGTGCAATGTGAACATCATCATCGGGTGAACAGGCAAAAAGTCTATTGGACATCACCTCAGCGACTGAGACTTCCGCCGCAAGGCGGTTGCGCGTTCCGAGAGCGATGCAGATGTCTCGATCCGTGACTACGCCGACCAGCTTGCCGTTCGTACCCATTACGGGAAGGAATCCACAATTGCCCACCCACATCAATTCCGTGGCGGAACCCAGATTCGTGTCGAGTTGACAGTAGTATGGCGTTCCCGTCATTACGTCTTTCACTTTCATTGAATTTCTCCTCTTCAAAACCGGTTCTCTTAAACTCTTCGTCTTCTGAACACTTTGAACCAAGAATCACGATGACATGCGTATCTGGCTCTGTTGGAGCCCAATCTGTTTCTAGTACAAGAGGGCCCGATGAGATGTGACTTTGGACATGGCCTGACGTGATTTTGCTCACATCCAACCGCGAGTGCGGATGCGTCAGTTGCGGCAAATATCGACAGTCCATAAGTAGCGCCAATAACATTTTGGGGACATTCCAGCGAGCAAACGATTCCTTACTCCAGTGCTTCGTGGCCCACGGCAGCGGTCCTCTTTTTGTCCTCGGGAAGTTCGGTCAGCGTTGCCTCGGCCAGCAACAGTACGCTGCCCACAGAGACCGCGTTCTCGAGCGCAACGCGCACCACTTTCGTGGGATCGATGATCCCGGCTTCGACCAGATCCACGTATTCACACCGGGAAGCATCGAAACCATAGTTTCCCTTGCCGCTTCGCATACGATCCACAACCACCCCTCCATCCACTGTCGAATTCTCAGCAATTTGCCGAGTGGGAGCCTCAAGTGCTCGCCGCAGAATCAATAGCCCTGTGCGTTCATCACCGGAGCACTTCGCTCCTTCGACCTCAATTGCATCGATTAGTCTCAGTAGCGCCAGACCGCCACCGGGTACAATCCCTTCCGCGAGAGCGGCTTTTGTCGCACTGATGGCATCTTCGATCGCTTCCTTACGATTCTTCATCTCAGTTTCAGACGGCGCGCCCACACGGATGACCGCCACGCCCCCAGCGAGCTTCGCCAGACGTTCCTGCAGCTTCTCCTGGTCGTAATCGGACGTAGTCTTTTCGATCTGCTTGCGCAGCTCCGCGCAGCGACCTTGAATTGCAGACTTTGCCCCTCCGCCTTCGATAATTGTCGTCTTGTCCTTGTCGATGACAACGCGCTTCGAGTGCCCCAACTCCTTTAAGCCGAGGCTTTCCATCTTCAAACCGAGTTCTTCGGCAATGACTTGACCACCCGTAAGAATTGCCATGTCCTGCAACATGTCTTTTCGGCGGTCGCCAAAACCCGGCGCCTTCACGGCTGCGGAGAGCAGCGTGCCGCGCACTTTGTTGACGACTAGCGTTGCGAGAGCTTCTCCTTCCACGTCCTCGGCCACGATCAGCAGCGGACGCCCAGTCTTTGCCACTTGCTCAAGAAACGGCAGCATTTCATTCAGGCTTGCGAGCTTTTTTTCGTGCAGAAGAATCAAGGCATCTTCGAGCACTACCTGCATCTTCTCTAGATCAGTGACGAAGTACGGCGAGATATATCCGCGGTCAAACTGCATCCCTTCCACAACCTCAAGAGCTGATTCGGTAGTCTTGGATTCTTCAACAGTGATGACGCCTTCGGGTCCCACCTTCTCGTACGCATCGGCAACCATTTCGCCTATCGCCGGATCATTGTGGGCAGATATTGTGGCAATCTGTGCTTTTTCTTTCCGGCTGGCGACAGGCCGAGAGAGGCCTTTTAACGCATTCACGGCTGCAATAAGTCCTCGATCCAAACCGCGTTTGAGGTCCACTGCGCTCGCGCCCGCTGCGACGTTGTGTAATCCTTCAGCAAAAATCGCGTGCGCCAGGATCGCCGATGTACTGGTTCCGTCCCCGACTGCTTCTCCCGTTCGCTCGGCGGCTTCCCGAATCATTTGCGCGCCGAGATTCGCCTCGGGATCTTCGATCTCAATTTCCTTTGCGATGGTGATCCCGTCGTTGCAAACGATAGGTTTCCCCCATTTCTTCTGAATCAGCACGCATTTGGATTTTGGCCCAAGTGTAATGCGCACGGCGTCTACCAAGGCAGTAGTACCGCTTAGCAGCTTTTCGCGTGCCGCAGATCGAAACAGCAATCGCTTCCCAGCCATCGCGGTCCTCCTCTTAACAATCTATCGACTTTCTCGTTTGATCAACCGGCCTAGTCGACCCTATCCGATTCACTGTCGCGCGCACGGAACAAACACACTCTTCGTTACGCGACGGCCGCCTTCACTTCGCGCTTTGTTTCTTGTTCCGCGTTGGCCTTTCCCAGAAGAATTTCCAGAGACGGACCATTGATCTTTGCAGTGACTCGTGGCGGATTGACTTCACGCGTCAGGTCGACTACATGAAAGATCATTTCTTTGACGGGACATGACCCGCCCTTTTTGGTGGCAGCGCCTTCTTTGGCAACACACGGTTTTCCGCAAATGGTAAGGCGGCGGGGTGCAACCCAAATCTCAATCGTACCTTCCTCGAAAACGGCCGCGTCAGTACCTACCCACAGCGTGCCGTCAACGCTCATTTGGCCAGCGCAACATGGGCGCACCAGTTCGGCCTCCGCTAGACGCCAGTCTTCCAGCTCGTGCCTTGATCCAGAGCCGCGACGTTCAAAGATTTCATAAGCGCGGCGTGCAACGGCTTCCTGTACTCGTCGGGTTTGTTCGCTCGCATCTACGGCGACCACTTTCACCCTCTCGCCAACTCTTCGGTGTTTCTTGACTGCCGTTAAAATCATGGCCGCCTCCCGCGCATCCCTCGCGCCTGTGCCCAACAACAAATGCTCCTCCCGGCGGTTCGTCCTCGATATGAGACCCATCACACCAGGCTGTGATAGAGCGCACAGATGGTAGAAGTCCCAATGCAAAGACCAGCAGAACAGTGGCAGTCGTCATCCACATGTGAATTGCTGGGGGACGCTGTTTCTAGACTCCTCCGCAGTCAACTGAAAGGCCCGGCTTTCTCAAAAGGAATCATCACGAATGTAAAGAAGTCGGAGAAACCGACTAGCATTCCCCGGCGAGCGCGAACTAATTTCGGGCGGGAACTGATTCTGGAATCCCTTTTTCGTGCTGGCCGCGGAAGGGTAGTTTGAATTTCCGAGAGATTTCTGGCCAGAACTCACGCAGAACGTCAAAACCCATGTCTTGGATGAACGAGGACCCGATACGCTCCGCTGCGGACCCAACGCCGCGTTCATTAGCGGGATGATAAACATTACTCAGTACAGCAGCGCTCGCCGTTCCCAACCATTCAGAATAATTTGGCATGTAAGTGCCATCGACGCGGTGAGCCACAAACACGTGTCCCACTGCATGAAGAAATCGCTTCCTCACCGTACCGTGCGCGAGCCGGTAGTAGCGTGGGTCTTCGGAAAAGATCGCGGGATAGGCAAAGTCCTTGAAGAACTTCGATGATGCCTGACCCCCAAAGGTCGCTGCGAAGCGCTTTCCGTAGCCCGCCGCCCCCTGTCCGAACGTTGGATCTCTGTCCGACGCTTGGTCTATGCCCGCGTCGAAGCCGGAACTCAGAAACGTAACCGGGTCAAGAGAGTCCTGCACAAACAGAAAGAACTTATCTTTCAGCTCAAGGGAACACAACTTAACGCCCGGCTTGAAATGTGGCGGGTGTACCGATTTGCGTTCCAGTGCACGGGCGAAGACCCCGACCGTCTTCTTCAATGGACCGTTGTAATCCTGCAAGCTCACCATCGGAGGCGGCTGAATGCATGGCGCCGCAATGTTTTTGGGACTCTCCTGCGCATGAATATCACTTATGGGAGGCGGTTGCTGAAAAGCATCGAATGATTCCTGTGCGTAGATCAAATTCCCACAAAAAAGCCCGATGAAAAGCGCCACACCGAACTGGAAGGGAGGTTCGCAGTGCATGCTATTCGAGGCAAAAGCCTGGTGCCCCTCGGACCTTCTGAGTGCAAGAAAGCTGGTGCGACTCTAGAGGTTCTATAACATGGAAGGATAAGTCTCGGGAACCTCGCCGGTCTCCCAGGCTGCGGTCCGCTCCAGAGGCTCGACCGCGCGAGTCTGATCGTAGTGCAGAACCACGTCGAATTGATCCGGAAGCTGAGCGTGGAAGTAGTGGCTCGCGCGCTCCGATTGCGGCAAGTAGATAACACCAATGGCCCGCTCAAGGCGCGGCTCCCGCAGGGCGGCTGTGGCTTCTTCCCTTTTGCCGAGACGAAGGAGAAAATTCGGAATGCCCGTCTCGTGAAAGAGCGCCTCGTAGCTACCCACCAGCGCTGGGCGAACAAACTTGCGTTCGGCGGGACTGTCCCACCCCGATGCTGCAGTCACAGTGCCCGAATGCGTCGTGAATCCGACGAGCGTTGCTTCCCTGCCATATCGCTGGCGCACAAGCTGGCCCAGATTCAGTTCGCCTCGCTGCCCCATTTCGGTCGCGCGCGCATCGCCCAAATGAGAGTTGTGCGCCCACACGACAACCTTCGCCTTGGCTCCAAGGTGGTGCATCAATGCATCCAAGGTTTCCGCCATATGAGTGTCACGCAAATTCCAAGATGAGACTCTTTCATGAAACATCGCGCGGTAATACTCCTCTGCGTTCTTCACAAGACGAGCATTTTGTTCCGCAAAAAAGAATGCGTCCCGGGCAACTCGGCCATCGCGCATGGCCAGATCAGCGGCGCGCCGGCGCATTTCCATCCACTGGCTGATGACTTCATCCTCGCAGCTCTTATTCAGGCCGAAACTCGTGGCATATCCGTAGGCTTGCGTGTCCTCGCCATAGTTATCAAAACAGGCGTAACGATTCCGTGCGCGGCGCGCAGCATCAGGATCTACTTTGTCTAAGAAATCCAACACAGCGCGAATCGAAGCGTGCAAGCTGTACAGGTCCAATCCATAGAAACCAACGCGGTGGGAGTGGCGATGCTCATTGTGGTTGCGCAGCCAGCCGACGAAATCGAGAACGTCAGCATTCCGCCACATCCATGCAGGAAATCTCTGGAAACCCGATAGTGAATCAATCGCATCCTCGTCATCACCTTCAAATCGAACGTATTGATTGACGCGGTACGCGTCCGGCCAATCGGCCTCGACCGCAACGGCGTTGAACTCTTTTTCCGCGATCAAGCATTTCGTGATCTGCGCACGTAGGCGATAGAACTCGTGAGTCCCATGGGACGCTTCTCCAATCAGAACGAAACGCGAATCGCCTATGGCTTTCAGCAAAGGGGCAAAATCCGTAGTTCCTCCCGTAAGGGGGTACGCTGACCGGCGAATTGCGCTTATCAAAGCGTGGTCCTGTTTCGCTAGCATGACTGCACCTCTGCACTCAATACTCCCTACAACTTCATCGAACCAACTCTCTCGCCACGTGCGTCTCTGCACGTGCTCAGAATCACGGGCGCGTGCCGGTAGCAGCGCTGCGATAAGGCTGTTTCTCTAACTGACGGGCTGCGGTGTCCAGCAAGGCGATGACTTCTTCGTCCGCCACTTGCGAGAAATCTTCGTAGAACTGTCCGACTCCGTAAAATGTTTCGGGAACAGCGACACAGACGACATCGTCCACTTCACTCTTCAGACGATTTATTGAAGCTCGAGGAGCGACCGGGGCAGCGATTACGATGGCAGCCGGCTGTAGTTGCCGTAAGGCACGCACACCCGCTCGCAAGCTCGACCCGGTGGCAATGCCGTCATCCACAAGAATCACAGTCTTCCCCTGCAGATCCAGCGGAGGCCTCCCGCCGCGGTAGATCCGCTCCCGGCGAGCGAGTTCGGTTGTCTCCGCCTGTGTCACCATCTCGATGTCTGTATTGGATAACCCGATGGCTTCGACGACTGCTCTATCCAGTACGCGCACGCCACCACTCCCGATGGCTCCGAACGCCAACTCTTCGTGGCCAGGTACGCCCAGCTTCCGAAGCACAAATATGTCTAACGGCAAATTCAGGGCTGTAGCAACTTTGAAAGCAATCGGAACCCCGCCCCGTGGAACTCCCAGCACAACTACATCCTCGCGGTTCGCGTATTCCGCGAGGTGCGATGCTAACTGCTCGCCCGCCTCCGCTCGATTCCGGAAGATCATGCAACTACCTCAGCTTCCCTGCGTAATTCTCGCCGTCGATTCAGCAACAAGATTTCGTCCTGCTCGTGCAGCTGTCCGCAATAGAAATGGTCTTTCTCCAAAGGCAAGGTCTTCTGTGGTTTCGAAGGTTTGGAAATCTCCTTCAACACCTTTCCAACTTGGGCTGCAGGGGCGCAAAGCGCAACGTCAGCCTGGGAAACAATGCCTACGCAACGCCCGCGTTTGTCTACAACAGGAATTCTGCGTACTTGGTTTTCCTGCATCAGCTCTTCGCAGTCCTCTAAGGTGTATTCCGGTTCACAGGTAACTGGAATCGGCGTCATCAGTTCCGAGATCTTGATTGCATCCGCGTGCTTCGCGTCCGCCACGACACCACAGCACAGATCACGATCAGTCACGATCCCTTCGAGCAAGGGATCGGACAGCTCGGAAACGACCGGGATGACTCCGACTCCGTGTTTTTTCATTAGCGCCGCAGCCGTTCGTGCCGTGTCCGATGGCGTGCAGCAAGCAACTTCCCCGGTCATGATTTGGCGGACCAGCATCATTATTCTCTTTGGTATGAATTTGAGCCGGCGAGGGACTGCGGTCAGTGAACCGGGTCACGGCCCAATGTGAGCCAAGTCACGAAAAAGATCACTCATGAACTAGTTTTGAATGGCAGGTCAAAAGTATCCGGGTCCGTTCGGGTTATACAAGTCTTCGAACCGCTCCGCCGTCCGCGTATTTAAGCGGAGCTATCTTCTCGCTAGAACCAGGTGCCTTAATAACAAGAGGACGCCGGCAATGGGAATCAACTGCGCTACAAACGCGTTAAAACCGCTCTTCTTAGTCTCCTGAAAAGCGCCTCGAGTTACGGAAAGATTTGGTGCCAGCGTTTTTGCTGGGCCACAACGACATTTCCGTTCGAGTGCAAGGCAATTCCAGATGTCTAGTGGCGGCCACCTCCACCCCCACCATGGAATCCACCACCGCCGCCATGAAATCCGCCTGCGCCATGGAATCCACCACCACCTGAAATCCGCCTCCGCCATGAAATCCACCGCCATGTAAAGCACCACCTCGGAATCCGCCAGAGAAAATGCCTCCTCCATTGCGAGCCCCATAGTGAACGCCGCGGCCGTAGTTGGCGGGAAGTCCATAGTGGGCTTGCGGGCCCCAGGCACGAGAGATCGGATTGAAGTGATGGTAGAAATGGCCGCCATAAAACGGTATGGCGTAGGCACACAAGGGCGAATAAAAACCCCAGCCAAAGGGACTGTAGAAGATCCCATCGCCCGGAAGAAAAGTGTACGCATCAAACCAAGGATCCCAATACCAGCCTTCCCCAAACCAGCCAAAACCTCCAAAAGAATAGTTAGGAGCGGCATCGGCATTCGCTTCAGCAAGATAGCCGGAGCGAAGGCTGGTCCAGCGAAACAGATCCTCTGCTTCCAATATTTTTTTGTCGAATTTCCGGGCCTTGATTGGTTCGGTCATCGCCAAGTTGAGCATGTGCCCGCCCGTGACCTTGATGCTCCTTGTGCCGTCGTCCAAGATAGCCTTGCCGTCCAATACGCGGACCACGTGCAGAGTCGCGTTGAAGTCGTAAAGTCCGACTTTGAGCAATTCCGTCGACTTGCCATCTTCCAGAATTCGCAAGTCGTTTTCTGGATGGATTTCCGCCACCTCGACTAACGCTTCGCCCTCATCAATGGAAATTCGGGTGTCTGTCAATCCGGAGGCGATCATCGTTGCGGAGCCACGTTCACCGAGTCGCACGAACACTCCCGGAGTCAGCAGGAATTCCGCCTTGCCGTCTTGCGTGGTGAGTGTTTCGCCGGGATCTAATTCGACGGTCCCAACCGACTTGGCATCAAGGGATTGCGTACCGAGGGATACCTGGCCCTCGACGTAATTTAACGTCCCCGGTCGCGCGGGTTGATGATCCTCCGCTTTAAGCGGAGATAGAAAAAATGTGATGCAGAGGAAGACAGATGCTGTGAACAACAGGGAAGTTTTCATGGCGCGCTCCTGCCAGGACTGCGCGGCGTTCTCCTGGAACACTCTTAGTGAAAGGCAATTCCTATGCCGTTCCTGTTCAAACCAAGGGGAATGAATAACTACTTGCGTTTTTCTAGGCTTAGAGGAAGGCTGCGAAAAAGAGCGATACGCTTTGTCGTTTCTGTGCAGGTTTCGCGGGGGTAATGTAAAGAAAACGAACAGAAGGCGGTTAGACACCAGATCCGAAGAAAGCTGCACATACTAAACGAAAGGCACAGCGGGAGGAGTTCCCGCTATGCCGGTGAGCGCAAGACAAGTCACAAAGGCAATTATTTTCCAAAGCGGTAGATCACCCCGATATTTGCCTGCCCTTGTTCCGCCTTGTTGGCGACAATGGTTGGAGCGCATCCAAAGAACGGATCGCAATAGATGGATTGCCCCTGAGTCGTATGAGAGGGAGACCAGCGGATTTCGGCGCGCAATCCCCAATGATGGCTGAAGTAGTACTTAACACCGCCTCCTATATTATAAGAGAAGCGGTTGCTAAAGCCCAGAACAGATTGTCCATTTACCGGCTGAACTCCGAAATGCGATAAGCCCAGCCCTGCGACGGCAAAGGGCCTGAGTTTTGCTTCGGGAGAGCGGAACTGGTAAAGCACGTCAAAGTGATAGAGGTCGAGATTCATGTTGGATACAAACGTGTAGCTATTGTCAGTCGGATTGTGAGAGCTCAAGGAAGTGGGCTGCCGGTTCCACATGAATTCGCCCTGGAAGTTCTGCCAGAAGGTGACTCCCCCCATGACTCCATAGTTCACGCTGCTTTTGATTTTGAGAAAGTCGACATCGGGATTGCCCTGCTGACTGAGGTCAATGTTTCCCCCAAAGCGAGTACCGACAAAGGGAGTGACTTCGTACTCTCTCTGAGCTTGTGCTGCAGACGCCGTGCAAATAAGGATAAATCCGAAGAAGAGCGCTTTCCACCACGACATGTCGCCTCCGATTTACATTCAGTTATGATGAAACTGCAAAAAGCATGATATGCGCTTCGTCCTGTTTTCACGCGATTTGCAAACCCGGACAGTTTTCCGGGAGCAAGCATAATGCCACTCAACGTCTCGCTGGAGGTCAAATAAGTCGTTGTTTATCAGGTAGATGAGACAATACCGAGATGGACAGTCAGGATTCCCCTATGAAGTGTGATGAAGAAGAACGATATCTGTAAACAAAGCGAACAGTGATTCATCGTCACGCGCTTCATTACAACAGACCGCACTACTGAAATCTCCCATTATTCTTCGATTTTGTGTTCTTCGATCTTATTGTATAGCAGGCGGCGGTTGATCTGGAGGCGGTTGGCAGTCTCGGACTTATTCCCGCCCGACTCCTTAAGGACTTTCAGAATCAGCCTCTTTTCGAGTTCAGCGATGGATTTGTGAAATGGCAAGGAGAGCAAATCGACTTCCGTTTGAAGAGCGTCCCTATTGCCGTTAGAGCTCGTCTTGGCGGGAAAGTGCTCGGGCATGATAACGCGGCCGCGGGCCATCAGAACGGCGCGTTCGACCATGTTTTCCAGTTCTCGAACATTTCCGGCGTAAAAGTAGTTTTGTAGCATCAGAATTGCTTCATCCGAAAAACCGACAACTCCGAATCCATTCTTTTCGCTGTATTGCCGAAGAAAATGCTCTGCCAAAGGGACAATATCCGACCGCCGCTCACGCAGAGGAGGAACCTGAATACGCACGACGTTTAGCCGGTAGAACAGATCCTCACGGAAGACCTTTTCGCGGACGGAAGCTTCCAGGTCACGATTGGTGGCGGCAAGCACTCTAAAATTCCCTTCGATAGTCTCTGTACCGCCCACTCTTTCAAAGTTGCGTTCCTGCAAAACGCGAAGCAGCTTGGATTGCAGTCCGGGAGACAGCTCGCCAATTTCATCAAGGAAAATGGTGCCGCCTTCCGCCATCTCGAAACGGCCCGCTTTGCGGCCCACCGCTCCGGTGAACGCACCCCGCTCGTGACCGAACAGCTCCGTCTCAAGCAGGTTGTCCGGCAGAGCAGCACAATTGACCACAACAAAAGGTTTCCCCTTGCGTTGGCTGTAACTATGAATTGCCTCGGCAACGAGCTCTTTCCCGGTTCCCGATTCACCGCAGATCAAAACCGTCGAATCCGTCTCCGCAACCTTGCCGATCATGATGAAAACATCCAGCATCGGACCACTGGTGCCGATTAAACGGCCTGCTCCGGAAACATATCCTTGACCGCCCTGAGTGTGCAAGCGAATGACTTCGCGATTCAGAGCGGAATGATCCAGCGCGCGTTCCGCAGTCACGACAATTTCGTCCAGATCGAAGGGCTTCGTCACGAAATCGTAAGCGCCCAAACGGACAGCCTCGATGGCGCTGTGACTGGAACCGTAGGCGGTGATTACGATCACAGGCACGGAGGCCAAATGAGAGTGGCTGTGCAGATATTGAAGGAGCTCCTCTCCTCCAATCTTCGGCATCTTCCAATCACTAAAGATGAGATCCGGCGTGACAGTGCGAAGCAACTCGATTGCGGATGCGCCGTCATCGGCCTCCAAGATGGAGTATCCGCGCGCGCGCAGAATCTCCGCTAAAGTTTTGCGAAGGTTTGCTTCGTCATCGACGATAAGAATAGTGGATGGCATCTTGGAAGGACAATGAAGTCTCTAGCACAATCAGATGAGAGCGTCTGGAATTGTAATCACCACGTTCGTGCCCCGGTCTTTCTCACTCTCGACCTTGATATCGCCTCCATGTGCGCGAACTAATTCGTGAGATATGGATAATCCGAGTCCGGTTCCGGAAGGCTTAGTTGTGAAGAATGGATCAAATACATGACCGACCACGGCCGAATCCATTCCCTTGCCCGTGTCTTGGAACTCTACACTGACCTTAGCGTGTTTTTCAGCCAGCTTAGTGTGAGACGTCAAAGTCACCGATAGCGTTCCACCATGTTCGGACATGGCTTCGAGAGCATTCTGGATAATATTGTCGAAGACTTGCGCCATGCGATCCTTGTCGACAAGGGCCAAGAAGTTCCTGTCGGGAAGATTGGTCATCAACTGGACCTGCCTCTGCAGAGCCAACTCCTCGAACGAGTGAATGCGTTCCTGCACCAAGCCCCTCAAATCAACAGGTTCCAACTGGAGTTGGATAGGCCTTGCAAAACTGAGCAAGCGGTTGACAATGCCGTTGAGCCGTTCGATCTCTTCCAATGCAATGTAACAGGACTCTTTGACTTTGGCGTCCGCCGCGTCCCGGCGGCACATTTGAACTCGCAAGCGAATCGTGGCCAGCGGATTGCGTACTTCGTGCGCCACGCCAGCGACCAAACGCCCAAGGCTGGCAAGGCGCTCTGCATGGCGCAATTGCGATTCGATCTGCTTCTCATGCTCCATCTTTTCCTTGAGGGTCACTCCCAACCGATTGATCGCCTCGACGATATGCTGAATCTCAGCAGGCTCGTTCGTCGTGTCGATCCGGGAGGATAGATTGTCTTCGAGAGTTTGGAGCCCATTCTCAATTTTCCGCACACCGCCCTGGAGATTGCGAATGACAAGCAGAGTGAGCAGCACGCTGGCCAAAACTGCGGCGGCAAGACTCGCGGTGATGAGATAGGCCCTGAATCGATTTGCACCTGGTAAGTCGGCGATACGTTTGACGGACCACGCGCTGCCAATGACGGAGAATCCGTCACGGATCGGAATAGCACTGATGAGGAAGAGTCCAGTTGGACTAACCTGAACTGTTTCGGAACTTTGTCTCGTGGTGGCGGCAGTACGGGCGACCTCTACAACGGCCTGATGCTCAGCCTGTTGGATGTCGCTCTTTTCTGCGTTTCCTGAGTACACTTCACCGGTTGGATAGAAGTTTCCAACAAGCTTGTCGTCCGAAAGCGAATAGAAACCTCCTCCAATTCCTTCCAAATTCTGGAGTACGACCCGGCTAGTGAGAGCCAAGACCTCTTGCGAACTTCCAATGTTGGGGTCGTCCAGCGGAGGCTGCTGGTTGTTTCGACGGGCAGAATCTGCCCGGTCCTCATACTCTTGGGCAAGATCTCGCGCGGTTTCCGCCAGCCGCTTTTTCTCGGCGCTAAGGACAGCAGATTTGGTGTACCGAAGGGTGGCAACGATTGCGAACAAGACAGCCAGAGACAGAATCACGACGAGCGTGCCGAGGAGGCTCACTTGCCAGCGAAAACTCAATCTTGACAGTGAAAGTGTGCGAGGCAATCGCCCGTCTCTCTCTTCGTCGCCGATAACAGCATGATAGCAATTTTCCAAGAGCACCGGGCCATCTTCGCTTCCGGTGCCGGTCTGACTCTGGAACTCTCTTTGTTCCGGGGCCAGCATCGCTTAAGAATGTAGTAGATGGCTCACATACCACTTACGGCAGACATGTTCCGCGGAATAAGCTCCAGCAAGAGCCGCCTGAGCGAATTCGGCTGCGTCTTCCATGATGGTGTCTCTATATTTGTGTTGCGCCTGCTTGTAGAAGGCATCTCCCCAAGAAGCAATTTTACGAACTTGCGCCCGCTCTTCGGAAGGGAGCGTGCCATTTTCCAGTACCCAATGAATCCTTGAAAGGACCGACTCCGCTTCGGCCAGATCTTCTTCGACATGCTCCGGTTCCGGGGTTGCACCAAGGTGCTCGGGAGGCGGCGGCACTAGGGAGGGCAGACTGGTGTCCGACCGAAGCGTTCGTGCCATCACAATCTCAACGACACGTGAAAGACTGTCCGAAGCTTCCGCAAGTTCTTTCGCACCCGCGTAGTCGCTCGCCGCGAATCGCGAAAGGGCTTGCTCGTAGGTATGCTTGGCCTCTTCGAGAAACTGGCTAATCCCAGGAACCCTATGCTTTACGATATGCAAATAAGCCAGGATTGCTTGAGTTCGGTGGAGGCGATCGTAGGCAAATCCAATTCTCCGGGCGGCTTCGTTCCTCCCGAGTTCAGCGCTCTTTCCATCGTTCAGCCCAGGCAAGCTGTGAAAATAAGATCCTGGGTGGAGAGGTTGGGAATTCATCTCGGTTAGTTTTTGATCGGGCTTGTCAGCGACGGAGCTTGGCCTTGAGCCAGCCCCACTTTCGCCTTCCCCGTGTCTTGGATTGGGAGGGTCCAGGGATGCCGTCGATGTCGGGGTGGCACCCAACAGCATCCCTGGTTTGCCTAGGCACACGGGGGCCGGCAAACTCGTGGTTTGGTTCGAATCCAGATTCGTGATGCGCACGGCACTTAGAACGCTGTCCTGATTCGTGCCAGTTTGCAGGTCGCCCTTAATTTCAATTCTCGAGCCGGGCAAGATAATCGCTGCGATCAGCTCCAACTGAGCCGCCGAGGAACGAACTTCCTGCCCGCTTCCCAAGGCGAAGCCATTTACACGGCCCACCGCATCACGCAAGAATTCCGTAACCTTACCGTAGATAGATTGCATCCGGACCTCCGACGAACATGCCGACATCGAGCGCGTTGCGTGTCCTTCCAGAACGCTGAGGGCGGAAGCACTTCGTCCGTCAGGCAAAAAACATGAAGTACGCTGCACTCACCGCAAAAAGAAACGTGAAACGAAAGAAGCGGTAAGCAGAAGTTCTGTACATGCATCCTTCTCCTCGGCTCTGATCTACCGTTCACAACAAAATGCAGAGGGTGAGGCAATGCTGTTCACTGCAAACGAAAGACCACGTCTTGCGCGGTGTCGGAACGGGAAGAAGTCCTTCCTTTTCTTCAGTTAAGAGAGCGGACTGGGAAGCAAACTTCATAAAGCGTTGGAGCGTGTGCATGATGCGAACACGAACTGTAAAGAAAGCGAACGAATGCTTTAACGACTATTTCCTCCAACATTCAAACAAAAGAATCTGGAGTCCGGTGGCTCGAGGAAAGCGGACTAAGTTGTTGGCTTTATTCTCTTGGTCTTACAGAGTCTGTGTTTCCGCTAACCGCCGCAACACCCGGGGGAATTCGCCAAAATGAATTTTTAATCATCGATTGGAATCATCCTTGCACACAATTTGGCGCCCGCAAATAACCGCATGAGCCAAAGCCCAAAGGAGGCAACTTGCGAATGGAAGAGCAGCGCAGTCCCAGTTTAGAGATGCAACGACCGCCAATTCTCCCGATCGACATGGATGACGCCGAGCTGGACGATCTCTTTGCATCCTGCATGCCGCAACTTCAGAGGACAGCAAGACAGTTGCTGCGCAATCCGCAAGATTCCGAAGATGCTATGCAGGAGGGACTTCTCCTGGCCTACAGGAATCTGCGTCAATTCGAAGGTCGATCAGCGTTCGGCACGTGGCTGCACAGCATTCTCAGGAATTCCGCCCGGACGCATATGCGGAGGATGAAATGCCGGCCGAAGTGCTCGTTGGAAGAGGAACTTTCCTGTGAAAATGTCTCGAGATTTGAGCGACACTTTGTGGACCCGGGACTTAGCCCTGAAGAGGAGTGTGCTCGCCGGGAAAGATCTCGTGTGTTACGCGAGGTCGTGCAGGAGCTGCCATCTCGGTACGGATCCGCAATGCAGCTTTGCGATGTAGAAGGATTGGAGCCAAGAGATGCCTCGCAGATCTTGGGAATCAGTTCTAGCGCGTTAAAGACCTGTTTGTTCCGTGCTCGACGGCTCGCGGCGCGGCAAATGCGCGGGCGGTGTTGCCCTCCGAACGCAGATCTACGAAATAACGAGATCTCAGGTCGGGCACAAAACCACCATTCCAGGTTCAGCGCAGAGGAGAACCCAGATTGTGACTTCGAGCGCAAAGAGAGCGAGAGAGAGCCTTTGCACGCAAGGGCGCGTAATGATCTCGATTTAGCAGGAGGTGTCCATGAGCCGCGTAGAAAGAGATCGCGCTCTTGGAAACGCCGGCTGGCCGTTTCTGTTCACACTGCTTTTCACAACATACGTTGTCCAGCCCGTTAAGGCCACTGATGGGTCCATAGCCATTCCGAGTGGAACCATATTGCCTGTCCGTTTGAACTCGACCATTTCGTCCACCAAATGCAAACCAGGCCAACTCATCACGGGCAGGATAATGCAGAACGTTCCTTTGGCATCGGAAGCGAGGATACGGGAAGGAAGTAAGATCATTGGTCACATCGTCGAAGTGAGCTCTACAACCAGCGGCACGCAAGCCCGCATCTCCTTTCAGTTCGACAAATTGGTTTCGTCCCACCAGACGATCGCAATTACTACAAATCTGCGAGCTATCGCGGGTTTCATGCGAATCATAGAAGCTCAAACACCCCCGATCGGTCCGGGAGAGAGCGACGTCTACCGCTGGCTGACAACCGTGCAAGTGGGCGGTGATGTTGTTTACGGTGAAGGCGGACCTGTCACCAGCGGCGAGAACGCAAATCAAGTTGTAGGAAAGGCGGTCGCCGGCGGTGTCCTCAGCGAAGTCCGGACCAAGGAAGGTACAATGTGCCGCGGAGCCGTGGATGGAAATGACCGTCCCCAGGCACTGTGGGTTTTCTCGTCCGATGCCTGCGGAACGTACGGCCTCGAACACATTTCTATTGCTCATGCTGGCAGGACCGACCCCACTGGCGTGGTTGTCTTAACTTCCGACCACGGAAACCTCAAGATTCCTGGTGGAGCAGGCATGCTTTTGCGGGTCACTGCGAACAGCCAACACTTAAAGGCTTCTCGGTGACGAGATCACAGTTCACGATAAGAGTAGAACTGGAATTTCCGAGCATCTAAAACTCAAAGCATTTTGCTGCTCCCTAAACAGAGCAGAGGTTTGGCGACCAGGCTGAAGTGAACTAGCCGGCTCGCATGGTTGGAGTCATGCCAAAGAGTATTCGCCGAGGCGATCCGCCGTACATCGCAAGTCACATCAAGTTAATGTTGATCATCGTCGTCTTCGAAACCGTTCCCGAAGTTGACGTCACGGTGACTGTCCCCGGCCCCTTCAAGGTAGACTTAGATGCCGTCGTACAACCGGCAAGTCCGGCCATGGTGACAACCAGCAGCCCGAACGATAGATAGACTGGTCGGCCGCGCAACGGCACGATTTTCTGCCGCGCCGCGAGGAAGATAGCCATAAGCCCCGCAACCATTGTTGCCATGATCAAGAGCAGGTACATCTCCCGCGGGCCCCAGCGTATCGGGAGCGGCGGGACATTCGCTGTTGCCGTGACCGTCGGCCGGGCCAGCTCTTCTCTGTGGGAATATTCCACGTGCCAAGACTTCACGCGATCGTTTTTCATTGCAGATCCTCCTGCTGCTTGAGAAGAAGATTCGTCGTGCACGTGCTCCGGAGGACCAAGCATCCAGAGAAGGAGGGGAATACCGCCAGGACACACCCGACGGGGGCGTGGCTCGGGTTGGGTCGCTTATTTAGGTTCCGATGCGGAATTCGAGGGTCGAAAAAGCTCATCGTTAGTTAGGCAGGAAAAAGCCGAGAGAATCTGGCAATTTATGCCGCTCGGGGCATATTGACAGCCCGAAATGCTCACGTTAAGCTTCGCGCCATTGGCGTCCCGCAGCGCTGACGGAGACAAGAGTGGACTCAGGTTCGCCCAGTTCAGTCACTGAACTGCTGGCACGTTGGCAAAGCGGCGATCGCAGCGCGCTTGATGCCCTTATCCCCTTGGTTTATGAAGAGTTACGCCGGACCGCCCGGCGCTATCTCCAGCGAGAACGTTCCGATCACACGCTGCAAAGCACCGCCTTGGTTCACGAGGCTTTCGTTCGGCTGGTCCGGCAGGATCTTCCCCCGCTTCAGAATCGCGCACATTTCTTTGCCCTGGCGGCAACCCTCATGCGGCAGATACTTGTGGATCACGCGCGCAACCACAAAGCCGCCAAGCGCGGCGGCTCAGCCTTCAAACTCGAGTTGACGGAAGCGGTCTCCGCACCAGAGGTTCGAGATCTTGATTTGATTGCGCTGGACGATGCCCTGAAAACTCTCGCCGAACTGGATCCTCAACAAAGCCGCATCGTCGAGCTCCGTTACTTCACGGGACTTTCTATCGAAGACACCGCGGATGTATTAGGCGTTTCGGCCGCGACAGTGAAACGCGATTGGACGACGGCCCGCGTTTGGCTGCAACGCGAGATGAATCTTGGGGCGCAGACATGACGCCCGAACGATGGCAACAGGTGAAAGAGGTTCTGGACGTGGCGCTTTCCCTGGATACGGACGCACGAGTGCCGTACCTCGATAAAGCTTGCGCATCCGACCCGGAACTTCGCCGCGAAGTCGAATCGCTCCTTTCCGTTGAAGCGTCGTCTGGCGTCTCTTTCATGGATACTCCAGTCATTGATTTCTCCAACCCTACCGCGGAAACAAATGACGCCTCGATTCGAACGGGCCGCCGCATCGGCGTCTACACCATTCTCAAAGAGATCGGGCGCGGCGGCATGGGCGAGGTGTATAGCGCTGCGCGAACCGACGGCCAGTACGAGAAAAACGTCGCCATCAAGATCGTCCGCGCCGGTTTCGAAAATGCCTCTGCCCTCGAGCGTTTCCGCAATGAGCGGCAAATCCTCGCCACTCTCGATCATCCAAATATCGCCCGCCTCCTCGACGGCGGTACCACAGGCGAGGGGGTTCCCTTCCTCGTCATGGAATTAATCGAGGGCACGCCGATCGACGAGTATTGCGATGCACACAGCCTGTCCGTCACCGAGCGGCTGAAACTTTTTTGCACCGCCTGCGCGGCGATGCAATACGCGCACCAGCGCCTCGTCATTCATCGCGACTTAAAACCAAGCAACATTCTCGTGACGAACGACGGCGTCCCGAAACTGCTCGATTTCGGCATTGCGAAGATTTTCGATCCAGCCGGCGCCGCGGAAACCACGCTGCTGCGTCCCCTGACGCCTGAATACGCCAGCCCCGAACAAGTTCGCGGCGAAAACATCACCACCGCTTCCGACATCTACTCGCTTGGCGTAGTCCTCTATCAACTGTTGACGGGGCATTCGCCTTATCGCGTCGCCCAGCGCAGCGCGAACAGTCTTGCTCACGCGATCACTCACACCGAGCCAGATCGCCCCAGCACCGTCGTCTCTCACACTGAAGAAGTGCAGCGAAACGGTGAGACGTCGCAGCTTACTCCGGAGACAGTAAGCAAGACCCGCGAGGGATCCTTCGCCAAACTGCATCGGCGCCTCCGCGGAGACCTCGACGACATCGTGCTGAAGGCCCTCCGCAAAGAACCTCAGCTTCGCTACGCTTCCGTGGATCAGTTTGCAGAAGACATTCGCCGCCACCTCGAGGGCCTTCCCGTCACCGCGCGAAAAGGCACCTGGAATTACCGCACGGGAAAATTTATCCGTCGTCACAAGGCCGGCGTAGTCGCCGCAGCGCTTGTCTTCGCCACGCTGGTAATCGCTGTCGTTGTCACTTTACGCGAAGCCCGCATCGCTCAAAGGCGCTTCAACGACATCCGCAAACTTGCCAATTCTCTGATGTTCGAGGTGCACGACTCGATCGAAAATATTCCCGGGGCCACGCAAGCTCGAAAACTCGTGGTGCAACGATCCTTGGAGTATCTCGACAAGCTGGCGAAGGAATCGGGGAATGATCCAGACCTCTTGCGTGACTTGGCCACCGCGTATCGCCGGATCGGCATGGCTCAAGGAAATCCCAGGGACCCCAATCTTGGTGACACTAAGGGAGCGCTTGCCAGCTTTCAGAAGTCACTGGAGCTTCGAGAATCATTGGTGCGCTTGAATCCCAAAAACAGCCAGGACCAGGAGCAATTGGCTACCGCCTATCTGGACTTCTCGGATTATGAGAATGGATCCGCTGGCAACGTAACCAGTGCTTTCGAGTATTCCAAGAAAGCGCTCGCCATTCTGGATCGAGAGGTGGTGGCAAACCCCAAAAACGTCCTGATTCTTACCCAGTCCTTTCGAGCACACACAAATCTTGCAATGATGGAGATTGGTGAAGGCTCCACCGGGAGAATTGGAACGACCTCCGATGCGATCGCCGACCTCCAGAAAGCTCTTGTAATCGCTCACCAAGTGATTCCTCTTTCGCCTAAGGATTTGGGTCTCGTTGGTCAGGAAGCCATTACCTATGGGCTGTTGGGTGAGGTGTACTTGAGCCTCGGAGATCGGCCGCAGGCGATCTCCTACTACGAGCGTGCCAGCGAAGTTCTATCTGACATAAGCAAGAAGCAAAACAATGTCCGGGCCGTCTCCAACGTGGGGGTCTTGGAAGGGAAAATCGGTAACGCGCTGCTTATGGATGGTAAGACGGCCGAGGCACTCCCGCACTTCACGACGGCACAAAAAACTGCCACGCAGTTGGCGCACCTTGATCCCGACAACGATTTTCTAAAGCAAAGCAAAATGAACAGTACGGCGGAACTCGGCTTTGCCTTGACGGAGAGCGGACACGAAGCGGAGGGGATTTCGTATCTTCGTGATGCGATTGCGCAAAGCCAGGCCGAGTCCACACAAACTCCGCTGGTGCAAACTCTGCAAGGGATTTTTCGCACGTGGATGGGCCAGGCTCTGTGCCGCCAGAGCAAGACTAACGAAGCCTCTCAAGAGTATGCCACCGCGAAAAATCTGCTCGGTGCCGTGCGTGCCAGTGGCACTGATGATGTCGAGACACAAATTTCTTTCTGCTCTGCCACCGAAGGTCTTGCTGCTTCCTTCGTCGCGCTCGGCGAAATCAACAAGGCCAAAACGGAGTACGACAAATCCCTCGCGATCCGTGAACCTCAACAACGCGCAAACCCCGACGATCAGGAATTGCTCTATGCTCTCGCCGACACCTACACGGGCGAAGGCACAGTCTCTACAAAACTTGCCGAAGCCAGCCACGAGCGGAACGAAAAACTAGCCAATTGGCAAGCTGCACGAGACTGGTTTCAGAAGAGTCTCGATACCTCGAAAAAGGTTGCAAGTCCCGCCAGGATTAGCACCGGCGGCATCGAAGTCACGCCCCCCGAGGAAGTTTCCCGCCGCCTCAGCATCTCCAAGGCGCAAATCCTACTTGTGGAAAATCCAAGCGAAGCGATTCAATAGGTTTCTCCGCGCATTCGAGTGCTCGCGGACTGAGCATGCAAGATCGAGGATGCAATATCAATGAGGCACCCACGTGGGATTGTGAGTGAAGAGCCCGTTGACGAAACCCATTTGGTAGATGATGAAAATTCCAAAGACGAGACTCACTAGTCCGGAAACGAGTCCCAGGCCGCGATTCAGCCGTGCAAACCGACTTTCGGAAAGCGTAAACGGAACGGCAATCGCCGCAGTAATCAGCATCATGCCCGCGACCGTGCCAATTCCGAATACCAAGAGATACAGGACAGCCCAAGACGGAATTCGAATCGTTGTAAGCACCAACAAAGCTACGGCTGCCGACCCCGCGAGTCCGTGAACAATGCCCACCGCCAATGGCCGAATAATTTGATAGAGGCCCAGCCGTCCGAACATGTGATCCATCCAACCAACGGGCGTGGCATCCTCAGCGTGGCCGTGTTTTTCCGGCGCGTGGCCGTGCGGATGACTGTGCACGAAATCTCCGTGTCCGTGCGGATGCGAGTGCTGTCCCATCTGCGCGGGAGTGAAAGTTTCCGTAATCCAACGCATGATCCCAGAGAGATTTAGAATGCCGAGAAGAATCAACATCAGGCCAACCGACAATTCCATCGTCAGACCAAGCCTTGGCGGCATCTTGATGCTGAACAAAATGATTGCCGAACCGACCACCAGAATCGTAATCGTGTGACCCACTCCCCAAAGGGCTCCAATCACAGCCGCATGGCGAATGCTGCGCTGGCGGCTCACGATCGTCGTGACCGCGATGACGTGGTCCGGATCGGTGGCGTGGCGCATGCCGAGAAAAAAACCAAGCGCAATAGTCGAAAGCAGTGTGATCATTTTTTTGATTGCAACAGCGGATTCTTTTAGTCTGCCGCAGCGGACAAGTTTACATCTACCAGGAAGATGGATGGTAGTGGTGGTGCGGCTCCAGACTGTAATTCTTACAGCTGGGCCTTTTCGTGGAAGCGGCGCGGCGCCAGCGCCTCCTTGTCTTTTGGGCTTATTGGACGATTTGGTGGGTGCGTGGCACACCTCATCCTTCAAAGATTAGGATCTTCTCATTGGTTGGTCTCTTGCATATCCTCTTCTTGATGTGATCCAAGAAGAGACCGACGCGGGACTGCGCAAACAGGTATTGCGACAGCAATTTCGAGACACCACAGTGCCACGCGTTGCGCTTACGACTGCGAATATTCAGAACCTGGAGCGTCGATGCACAAGGTACTTAGTCAGGACGAAATAGACGCGCTTTTCACAGCCGCCCAGCCTGGACAAAAACCTGGGGCCGCCCGAAAGAAAAGCGTGGAAGAGTGCGACCTAAGTAAATCGAAATCAATGTCAGCAGAGCAGGTCAGAGACGTGAACACGCTCCACGCCTCCTTTGCCCGCCGGCTCGGCGATTCTCTGGGCGCATACCTCCGCACAGGATGCGAAATGAATCTCGTCGCGGCCGAACAATTACGGTACAGGGAATTCCTAGGCCGAATTCCCGAGATGTCCTATTTGGCGACGCTTCGCATGCTGCCGATCGATGCTGGAGCTGTCATCCTCATGGACTTGTCTCTTGTTTTTCCGATTGTCGATCTTGCGCTCGGCGGGTCGGGTGGCGACGTCACTGAACCGAGAGAGACGACAGAGATCGAGGACCAAATAATGGAAATGACCATGAGCCTCATCGCACGGGAACTGCAAGCCGCGTGGGCGCCAGTGGTTGCAATAGAAATTCAATTTGATCAGCGGCAGCCACTCGCTCAGTCACATGCCCTGATGCTGCCCAATGAAAGAATTCTCTCGCTTAATTTCGAAATTCGTCTCCTGGACCTGCACGGCGCCATCAATATCCTATTGCCCGCCGTTGTGGCCAACACTCTGTTGCGCAAGCTCGCGGCGCCGGGATCCCTTGGCGAAAGAATCCCCTCGCGAAACACCCGTAGAAGAATTCGAGAGTGTCTGCTCGACAGCTCCTTTCTTGCGGACTTGAGCCTTCCCCCGAGTCCGTTGTCTGTGCGCGAACTGCTGAACATCGAACCCAACTACGTGCTTGTACTGCCCATTCGATCCGACAAGCTAGTCAATTTAAACATTGCAGGTAAAACAATGTTCGAAGCGAATCCGGTTCGCAGAGGACCTAACAAAGGGGCACGCATAGAGCGGCGTTCCCCATTGCAGCCATCCATCGCAAAGGAATAAGCGGAAGGGCGAAGTTTCCACCTCCGGATAGAACTGCAGCGGGGTCTGGAGAGTTGCTGGATAACTGTGATGAAGGACCGCTCCCTTCCATTGCCGGCTGGAAGTGGCGAGCGGATGGAACACATCGCGCGCAGCCCAAGCGGCTTAGTCGAAGCTCCTCAAAGAATCGGTATGAAATTCCGCACAGACTGCCGGCTGGAACGATTCGAGGCTGTGCTACTTTCCCTCCGCCGCAGTGGCAGTGACTGGACTGCTGAAGCTCAAGGGCTTATGGGAGGGAGTGCATTCGATGATCGACCGACGCGGCCCACCTCGATATCCAATCGTTCTGGTCGCGGAATTAAGGACCTTGGATAGGGAGACCACATTGAACGGACGCACGTGGGATATCAGCAGGACTGGCTGTTACGTTGACTCGCTACGTCCCTTCTCTGCTGGAACCCGAAATGTCATCAAACTCACGCGTGCGAATGAAAGATACGAGACTCAGGCTACAGTGGTGTATGTCGCCCAGAGTGTGGGTATGAGTATAGCCTTCGAGGAACCTGTACCCTACGCTCTGCTGGAAATCCTGGATCGGCTGATCGCAGAAGCTGCGCGAGGATTCGTTGAATCGTCTCGGTAGGGGAGTTCCGCATCTCATTCTAGAGAACGCGGCGCTCCTTACCACATGATCATCGAGCGGCAAGGCACGACCGCGAAGTGGCTCGTAGAGCCAAAAGCGAATGGATGGTGTCTTAGGCAGATCCCAGTCCCGGCTTGACAGAACCACACTGGATGCGCGCCTGCTCCCGGATGTCAAAGCTTTCATTAGAAGTTTCAAACGTTGCGCGTAATCCGTCTGGGCGGCGCTCCTTGGACGGTCAGTTCCCAACTACGCGCATTCGGCAGCTCAGCGCTGTCAAGACGATCCTAAAGTTTTCTCAAACTTGTCCGATGGAGCCATGGTGGGTTGGTGCGGTCGTTGGGATGCGCACGCCGATATTCGCCGGTCATTCCTGGGGTGAGATTCGGAAATAGTGGAATCTCTTCCGCTCCGAATCGCCGGCCAGACACGACAGTAAGCCCTCTCGGCTCAAGCCAATGAGAATTCGCCCCATCGGACACTTTCTCTTCCAAAGGAGCTCAGCAGGATGGCGCTAGACGGCCTTGCAGCCCAGATGCAAACTTCTACCGACGCCGATCTCTCCGATCCGGCTTTGAACAAAATTCGCGATTTGATCTACCGCATCTCGGGCATCTTCCACGCAGAAAGTAAATACTATTTGCTGGCTACGCGCGCCCGGCGGCGCATGAAGACGATTGGCTCGGAAACCTTCAGCGACTATTTTGACCAACTAACAACGCGCGCCCACCGACGCCGACGGTTTTAGGAGAACGCACCTGAAGAAACTCACGGTCCTGATTGTTGACGATTCCTCGGTCATGAGGAAAATCGTGGAACGCGCCCTCCGGCAGGGAGGGCTGGATCTCGGAGAAGTCCGGGAGGCCAGCAACGGCGCGGAAGCGCTCGTCGAAGCCCAGAAAGGGTCGCTCGATATCATAGTGAGCGATATCAACATGCCCGTGATGGACGGTCTGGAATTCCTGAAGAACCTCGCATCGGTGGAACCTGCCAAAGGAGTTCCTGTAGTGATGATTACCACGGAAGGCAGTGAGGCCCGGGTCGTCGAAGCTCTTTCCGCGGGAGCAAAGGGTTATCTCCGAAAGCCCTTCACGCCGGATCAGGTAAGGGAGAGAGTGACCCCGCTCTTAAGAGGCGGCCAATGAGACCCATGACGATTGCAAGCTCGCAAGACGTAAGCCACTCGGATTCCGGCTGGAAGAGCATTTTGGAGTGCGCCGCTTTGGAAGTCTTTGAAATGATGGCGGGTGTGCGCCTGGAATTGTTCTCTTCACCCACGGAGGAGCCGAGTGGCGAGCAGACGGCTATGGTGGGATTGGGTGGAGCGCTTTGCGGGATGCTCGCAATCCGCTGTTCTAAGTGAACCTCGGCGAAACTTGCCGCGTTAATGCTTGGGGGGATGCGACATCGAATCCGTCTACCCCCGCTATGCCCTCGGCGAATTGTGCAACATGGTGCTCGGAAATATCAAAGCAAGAATCAGCAACCTGGCGGACAACTGCATGTTGTCGGTGCCCACGGTCATTACCGGCGAAGACTACTCGATGGAGACAGTTGAGCCAAACAAAGGCATCACCCTGGCCCTCACTTTTGAGGGCGAGCCAATCTGGGTTTCGCTCGTCACGCACATGTAGCTACACTCGGCCGTTTTGGTACACGGATTGCAACAAATCCTCAAGGAGAAAGGAGAGACAATAATTTTTAATTATATGATAAAGTTTCGCCAAGTCGGTTGTGACCTTGAACAACAAGCTCTGTGACATGCGTCACATACAGCTTTTCCATTTTGCGCAACAATTCGCGCAGCTGGCACACCCGTTTTCTTGTTCGGCCGATTCGCGAGGGGAGGACAGATGCTGAAACGACGTGCGCTAAGTATCTCCGTGATTGTTGCAACAATCCTTGCTATCGTCACGGTGACGATGCTTGGCGTCGCCGGTCAAGGCGAATCCGGGAAAGAAAAGAGCAAGGCCTCCGCGCAGAGTTCCCAGGGCAAGCCTGCCAGCGATCCTTCCCAATATGTGGGTGCGGAAACCTGCAAGACCTGCCACGAAGACATGCCGGTCAAAGATTTTTACAAGCACTATGAATCTTCACCGCACTACGTCACAACCCTCGATACGAAAAAAGGTCCGGAATGGCATGGCTGCGAAGCGTGCCACGGCCCTGGGAAAGCGCACGTAGAAGGCGGCGGAGATAAGACAAAGATCTTCACTTTCAAGAACGCCTCGGCGAAGGAAATCAGTGACCGATGCCTGACCTGCCATCAATATGGCGAAGAGCACAGCAATTATGCGCGCTCCGTCCACCTTCAGAATGGCGTGGGCTGTACTGACTGTCACGATCCCCATTTTGCAAAAGAGAGCCAGGCCCTCCTGAAAGCAAAGCAGCCGGATCTCTGCTACGGCTGCCACCTCGATAAGAAACAGCAGTTCAACCGGCCGTTCCATCACAAGGTGAACGAAGGATTGGTGAAGTGCACTGACTGCCACAATCAGCATGGCGGTTTCCAGACTCGCCAATTGCGCGCCACGGCTTCGCAAGACTTGGTTTGCTTCACTTGCCATTCGGACAAAGCCGGACCATTCGTCTATGAGCATGAATCCGTCAAAATCGAAGGCTGTGTGGCATGCCACACCCCGCACGGCTCTTCCAATCCGCGTTTGCTCAAACGCAGCCAAGTTAACCTGCTCTGCCTGGAATGCCATGCGTTTACGGTGGACCCAGGTGCACCGCCCGCTCCAACCTTCCACAATCAGACGCAGAAGTATCAAGCTTGCACCATGTGCCACACGGCCATTCATGGTTCGAACAGCAACAAGTTTTTCTTCACCCCATGAGGGAGAGGCGCCATGCGACGAGACCGTCCACTGCGTAAAATCCGTAACAAGCACCGGATGATATGTGTTGGCTTGCTGTTGATCGGCACGCTGCTCTCGAGCGGAGCACCTCGGGCTGCCGCACAGCAAGACGAAGATCAAAAAGGCATCGACCAGGGCAACTACAACGTAAAACAGTCCATCGAGTTTGGTGGGCGCTTAACCAACATCTCCGGCGACACGCAGGCCTACAATACCTTTGTGAATTTGCAGCAAGGGGCCCGCCTCCTGGGGTTCACCACGGAGATGAATTCCCTCAATCATCATGGAACCCTCTTCGACCGCTTCTCCTTCAGCAATTTCGGTTATGGTGGCGATCCCAACCAGGTATCGCGGCTCCGGGTGGCGAAGAACACTTGGTACAAGTTCGACGCCCTGTTCCGCAAGGACGAAAACTTTTGGGATTATTCGCTCCAGGCAAATCCACTGAACCCAACGACGCCGTTTGCCAACGGACCTGCCGGCTACGGTGGCACGGTTTGTACGGCCTGCGCCCTCAACTTCTCCCCTCATAACATGAACACGCGCCGCAAGATGGGCGACTATAACCTGATTATTCGTCCGGAATCCAAAGTCCGCTTCCGTATGGGATATTCGAGCAACACGAACGAAGGTCCGGCCTTCACCACCATCCATCAAGGCACCGAGCAGTTTCTCCTCCAAGACGTCAAGACCAACGTAAACACCTACCGCCTCGGCATGGATATCAGGGTCTTACCGCGAACTAATATCAGCTATGACCAGATTTGGAATTACTACAAGGCGGACACCGGAATCAACGACGCTGCGCAGCCCTTCCAGCTGAATCCAACCCAAGGCGTAGACCTGGGAGTCTCTCTTAACGCGGGCGCCAATCAGCCTTGCGGCGGCACGTTTCTTGCCTCTGGTTTCGTGAACCCCACCTGCAGCGCCTACTTCAACGGCTACTCGGACAACGGGCGTACGCGCACAAATACGCCAACCGAACAACTCAGCGTTCAGTCCAACTACTGGCAGAACTGGGACCTCACGGCGCGGGTCAGTTACTCTAGCGGGGACACCAACGTGTTTGGCTATGACCAGACTATTTTTGGCCGCGAATCACGCACCAACTTACGCAACCAGCTCAATACCGGGCCGGTGTCTGGCCGGCGCGTGGCTGCTGTCGCGGATTTCGGCGCGACTTGGCACATCACGGACAAACTGAGCTTCAACGAGACTTTCCACTACTCCAACTGGCACAGTCCAGCGGAATTCGACGCTTCCAGCTGCTCCTTCTTCAGCGCTAACCTGAACACTCCGGCGAATATATTTACGCCCACCGCTACGGTTCCTCTCATCTGCGCCCCACCCATCGGCGCGGTAACTGGAACTGTAGCTCACACTACGAGCTCGGCCGCGGATCTCTCCAACGTCATCGACAGCAATTTCCTGAAGCAGGAAGAGAAAACCAATCTCGCCGAGTTCGACTACCGCTTTTCCAAGAAATTTGGCGCGCGAATCGGATTCCGCTACCGCAACCGCTACATCTCGGATAATTTCTACGAAGCCTTAAACCAGCTCTTCTACCCGGGTCCAACCGCCGCTTCTGCTGCCCGCGGTTCTTGCGCCGTTGTGAATTCCGCACTCCCTGTTTCGCAAGCCAACCTTCCTGGCGGCTGCACGCTCAACGCAGACAACTCCATTGCGTTTATTTCGAACACCGGCTTCGCTCCCGCGGGTGCGGCTGTGCCGCCGATCAATGAATACTCTGGCTTGTTCGGTCTTTGGGCACGGCCGAACCAGAAGTGGGATATCCGTTTTGACACTGAGCTCTTCAGTTCCGACGGGTCATTTACTCGCATCAGCCCCAGGGAGTCGCAGCAATACCGCGTTCGCACAAAATACAACGTGACCAACTGGATGACCCTCAACGGCAACGTTCTAATCTGGGAAGCACGGGACAATGTCACGGGCATCAACAATCTCCAGCACGACCGAGTCTACGGCATTTCTGCGATCCTCCAGCCAAACAACAAGTTCGGACTGGAGATTGGGTACGATTACAACGATGTCTTTTCACAGATCAACATCTGCTACATAAATGTGCCTGCCCCGTCGGGGTTCAATCCGACGGCTTGCGTCGCTCCCCTCATTCAGCAACTCTCTGTCTACACGAGCACGTCCCAGTACGGCTATTTCGACGCCTCCTGGACACCCGTGAAACGGTTCACTGCACATCTGGGAGCCAACCTGACCGGCAATAGTGGCAGCGCACTTCTGATCAATCCCAACGCGGTCTCCGGTCCGCTGGATTCCAAATGGCTGCATCCCTACGGAGGGTTCGAATACAAATTCTCGAAAGAATGGACCGGTAAGGCCTTCTGGGATTACTACGGCTACCATGAAGACCCGACCTTTGGAATCGGCGGTGAAGCTGTGCAAGATATCTATGCGCCAAGAAATTTCAGGGGTAACTTGTACACGCTTTCTTTGAAATACGCATTTTGAAATACAATAGGGTGCTGCCGGATGTCACGCGGCAGCATTTTGGAAGCAGCACATTGGAGGCCATGGTGATCAGGATTTGTGGGCATAAATTAGTGTTGGTTGCCGGGACAATTGGATTGATTTTGTTTCTCGGCTCGCCTGCAAGAGCGCAAGAAACGGGCGAAAGCCTTTTCAAAGCCAAGTGCGCTATGTGTCATGGACCCGATGGTGCTGGCAAAACGCCCATGGGGCAGGCCATGAAAATCCCCGATCTGCATTCCGAGGACGTTCAAAAACGGAGCGACGCCGAGCTCAACCAGATTGTCACTAAGGGCAAAAACAAAATGCCTGCTTATGAGGCAAAGCTGAGCAAAGAACAGATCACGCAGCTGGTCGGCTTCGTCCGGGATCTGGCGAAGAAGCACTGATTCTCCGCGGAAGGCGCGGCCGTTCGAACACGGAATTTACCTTTCCAATGGCGATCGAAGAGTCCCAACAGGTTCGGCCTGCAAGGCGCCGTCTCGTCGAGATCCTCCTCAGTGGAGGAATGTTCGCGTCCGTCGTTTCCTTCTTTTACCCTGTACTGAAATATCTAGTGCCACCTGCGGTTCCTGACTTGGGCGAAGACGAAGTTGTTGCAGGCAAGGTCGGGGATCTCAAACCGAATGGTTCGAAGGTCTTCCGCTTCGGTAGCCGCCCTGCGTTATTGCTCCTCACCGCGGAGGGCGAATACCACGCCGTGTCCGCTGTCTGCACTCATCTCGGCTGCACGGTTCAGTACCGCAGCGACATGTCCGAAATCTGGTGTGCTTGCCACAATGGCACGTATGGGCTCGACGGGCGAAACATCTCGGGTCCACCTCCACGGCCTCTAGAAAACTTTCAAGTGCATGTTCGCGGGAGCGAAATCGTGGTCAGCCGCAAGCGGGTAACCTGACGTGCAGCTCTTCTCGCACGTCCGAAACTGGATCGATGAGCGTTTCGACTGGCCGAAACTAACGGAGCCGTTGCGCCACAAGACGGTTCCTATCCACAAGCTCTCCTACTGGTACTTCCTGGGCGGCATCACGCTTTTTCTTTTCGGAATCCAGGTTTGCACGGGCCTCTTGCTGCTTTTGTACTATCGGCCCGGCGCAAACGAAGCCTTCGAGAGTGTGCAGTACATCATGACGCGGGTGCAATTCGGATGGCTGGTGCGATCCATCCACTCCTGGGCCGCCAATCTAATGATTTTCACCGCTTTCCTGCACATGTTCAGTGTTCTCTTCCTGCGCGCGTACCGGAAACCTCGAGAGCTTACTTGGGTCAGCGGCATGATCCTTCTTTTTCTGGTTCTTGGGTTCGGCTTCAGCGGCTACCTGCTTCCGTGGAATACGTTGGCCTTTTTCGCCACCAAGGTCGGAACGGAGATCACGGGGCAAGTGCCAGTGATCGGCCATACGATGATGGTTCTCATGCGGGGCGGTGAAGAGGTGACCGGCGCTACACTCACGCGCTTCTTCGGAGTTCATGTCGCCGTCCTGCCTGGATTGACGGCGTTTCTCATTCTGCTTCATTTGGTTTTGGTCCAACGCTTCGGCATGAGCCTTCCGCCCGGCGTGGAAGCGAAGGCGAAGGTCAATCCTGCGGTGGTCCGGGAGATGAAGTTTCTGCCGAATTTTTTGCTGCGGGAAGTCATGGCGTGGTACGTCGCACTAGGCGTTCTCGGTGCGCTAGCCGCTTTGTTGCCGTGGGAGCTGGGAACCAAAGCGGATCCATTTGGCGCGGCTCCTGCTGGGATTCGTCCTGAGTGGTATTTTATGTTTATGTTTCAGTCTTTGAAGCTCATTCCGTCGAAGATCTGGCATATCGATGGCGAGCTTCTCGGAATTCTGGCTTTTGGGCTGGCAGGAGCCATCTGGGTTCTGCTCCCGTTTCTCGAAGGACAGCGAGGGAAGCGTGGCGGAACGCTAGTCAGAGGAGCCGGCGTTTTTGCGCTGTGTTACATCGTGGCGATGACCATTTATGGCTACATGGCAAAATAGCGGGCTTTGGCGATTCCTGTTTCTGACTCTGACGCTGTGCGTGTGGGCATCGGGAAGCCGCGCGCAGACTGCCAACACTTGCGTGGAGTGCCACAGCGTGCTCGACCCGCCACTCCAAGTTACTGAGGCACAGTTCGCTCAAGACATTCATGCGCAAAACGGATTGACTTGCGCAAGCTGCCACGGCGGCGATCCGACGAAGGCTGACATGGACGCCATGAGCAAAATCGCCGGATTCCGGGGAAAGATTGAGCGCAGCCAGATACCGGCGCTGTGCGGGCGTTGCCATTCCGATACGACCTTCATGAAACAATTCAA
>CAVSIW010000040.1:0-141175 GCA_963727945.1 uncultured Acidobacteriota bacterium | reverse complement strand
CTGATTGTCCAGCCCCACGTCTCGGATCGCCCGCACTAACGTTATCGGCGTCTCCTGCCCCGTTTCGTATCGGAAATTCTGGCCGTTCTTCCTGCAGTGCCCAGCCACGTCCCGCATTGCCTCTACTGTCTCTTTGTACAAAGGATCGTTCGGATTCTCCGGGATAAACCCGCAATGCGTCTGCACCGCCGCAATCCCACACCGCTTTGCGAAATCTGACGCTTTCTTGATGTGTACCATCCGCGCCGTGCGCGTCTCTCTAGGCACCAACCCAATCGTCTTTGGCCCCTCGTAAAAATCCCATACTTCTTTCCCCGGCCCACCGACCACGATCGACGTCGCTTCAATCTCATACTTCTCGAGTGCCTTCTGCAACCCTTCCGCCAACTCCGGCTGAAACTCCTCAAAATACGCCTGGCAAGTCGGCAACCCAAGCTCATGCACTTTGGCCAGCGCCGCGTCCGGATCTTTCCCTATCCCAATGATCAATCCCAGCCTCAGCGGCTTCTTTCCCTCGTTTCCAAACGCATTCTGCGCCGTCATCGCAAACCCAAACCTGTTCGTCAAAGCCGCGGACCTTTCGCCAGCCATCAGCAGTTCGCGTCCCGGCCCCAGCCCCGCCGCCAGCGCCATAACCGAGCTCTGCAAAAAACTCCTGCGATCTTGTGTGCTCATTTTGTTTTTTTCGCTTCCACCAGCATCCGCCGCGTCATCTCCTCAATAGGCGACCGGTCATCCGTAAATATCACCGCTCCGGCCCGCGGTTCAAACTCAGCCATTCCCCCAGCCGCTTCTTGCTCCAGCTCATGCACCCACGCCGGCCCCGCGCCTTGTTTCAGCCGGCCCACTGTCTCCGCCAGTTGACGTTTTTCAGCAAACGCAAAAACGATGTGGTTCCCGTCCGCTCTCGATAACTTCTCGAGAGTCGGAAACACCTGCCGCATCGTTGCTCCCATCGCCTCCAGCAACTCGTGTTTCGGGCTTACATCGTACACATTTACCATCAGCACGCCATCATTCGTCATCCGCGAACGCACCAACTGAAAAAATTCCACCGTCGTCAAATAAAACGGCACATACGGCCCCCCTTGGAACAAATCAATGTTCACCAAATCGCTCTTCCCCGCATGTTCCGCCAGCCACGGCCGCGCATCCGCTATGTGTACATGAAATTTTAAATCATTCTGCGGCAATCCAAAAAATTCTCCCGCCACGCGCACCACTTCCGGATCAATTTCCACCGCATCAATCTCAATTTCCGGCGCAACCGCCCTGCTCGCCTGAATCGATCCCCCCGCCCCCATTCCCAGCACCAGTAGATTCTTTGCCGGCGCAATCACCGGCCCCAGCGCAAACTCATCCAGGTAAAATCCCGAATTCGAATTCCCCACCTTCTCATAGGTCTGGGCGTAACGCGGATCATTGAGCACCAGCCACCGCAGCCCGTTGGCTTCGAACACGCCGATCCTGTTGTACGCCGATTCCCCGCTCCAAAGCATCGTCGGCGGCGGCTTCGGTATCGGCACAACAAAAAGTATCGCCACCGGCAGCGCCAGCAAAACCGCCGCCTTCCGCCGCATCATCAGCCCGGCCGCTCCAATCACGATGGACGCCCCGCAAAGCATTTCCATCGTCACGCGCGTCCCAAACCTCGGCACCAAATAAAAACTAGTCCCGAGCACTCCCGCAATACTCCCCGCCGTGGACAGCGCAAACACGCGCCCCACCGTGATTCCCACATGCCCCGTACGCGCCAGCAACCGGATCACAAACGGCGATGTCATCGCCAGCGCCGTCATCGGCGGCACAAAAATAATGACCGTCGCCAGCGTCGGCCCCGCAAAATCTCCCATTTGCCATAGCTTCAGCAGTACCGGCCGAGCCACAAACACGATCCCCAGCTGATATGCTCCGCTGCCCAAAACAATAAAGTAGAGAACTGTATCGGTAGGCTTTTGATCGGCAATCCACCCGCCCAAACCGTATCCAGCCGCCAGTGCCAGCATCACCACCGAAATCATGCTGCCCCAAACATAAATCGAGTTCCCGAAATATGGCGCGTACAGCCGGAACGCCGTCAGCTCCATCGCCATCACGATCGCGCCCGTCACCGTCGCCGTGCCAATCCACACAAACGCCCTGCCGCTGCTCGGCGCAGCAGCCTCGAATGACTCATTCTTTTGTTCTGGATGAGAAGAAGAGGAGGTCGCCACAGGCCACTGTATATTCCACAGGCCTTCTAACCGTCAATGAAAACAATCCTCACTCCGCCGTGCCAAATCGAACACCCACCCCGGCGGCCTTTCTGTCACCAAATCCTATCCCTAAGTCTTTTCGCCAACTACTGTCTCGGTCGCGCTGGTCTCTCTTATTTTCTAGCCGGAGCAGGTGCCTCGTTTACCAGCCCTCGAAACGTCATCGGAAATTCCCCGCCCAGCGTGTGCTGATTACCCTCAAGCGTATTGATCTCACTCACCGTTAGGTCCAGCTCGAACGTAGACCCGACAATCGCATTCCCTGGCGCCCAGGACAGCTCAAACCGCGCGTCCGCGAAGCTCCCCGGCTGCACCACGAATTTCGGGTCAACGCTCTGCCCATTCACGAACCCAATCCCACGGTATCCGTTCGGTCCTCCCACGGCGTAGCGGTTGCCCTTCTCGTCCACCGCGATTCCCGACGCCAGCACGTAGCCGAGAATCAGCGGCTTACTCGTCTTGTTTTGGAACCGCACCGTAGCGTCAATGATTCTGTACGCCGACACAACGCTAGTCCGAAAATTCGTAACCGTTGCGGCAAAGTTCCCGGTTTCATAGCAAAACGCCACGCCCGCGCAAACTCCCGGTGTTGGCGCCGGGGCAGCGGCCGCCGCATTCCCGGCCGGCGCAGGTGCCGGATCACCAGCCGCAGCCGGCGTCGGAGCCGGGGCCGGAGATCCAGCCGTGGTTGTTGGAGCGGGAGCCGCCGCTGGAGTGGAAGCTGGAGCAGCCTTTGGCGCTGCCCCAGACGTATTTCCCGCTCGCGATGCCGTTCCCGAACCCGAGCACGCCGCCAATCCAACCGCCACAGCCCACACCATCACAACCAGACCACCAAAAGCACCAAATCGCCTCTTATCGCTCGCATTTCTCATTTCTTCTCCTTGCCGCATTTAAAGAAAACGCGCGCTGACGCACCAACCGTCCTGCCAAGCTTCGCCCGATGCTCCATGAGCCTTCCCTGATGCCGCACTCTACTACGCCTTGCGCAAAATCCCCCAAACAAACGTCATCCCCCGCGGCGCCGCCTCATTCTTCGCACCTCCAGGCGCACGGGAACCTGTCCCCAGCCTGTTTGTACCGAATCCTTTTGCCTTGGGATGGATTTACCGCAGGTTTGCAAATTCTTCGACGCTGACTCTTTCGCTGTAGCCGCCGGCAACTTCGGCGTCACGCCGAAATCTCAATTGGTTTGATCTAGAATGTCTTCCGTTGGAATAGGCAGGCCGTCTTCCACCAAACTCTCAATGTACAGCCCAATCGCCTCGCGAATGTTTTCCACGCCCTCCTCGACCGTCTCGCTCTGCGTATGGCATCCCGGCAAGGTTGGACAGAACACGTGATACCCACCTTCCGCTTCTTTCTCGAAAATCACAGTGTATCGGTGTGCCATGCCGAGCCTCCGCACCTCACATTCTACCCGATTCCGCAGCCCCCGCTTTTAGCTCTGTCTGCTTCTTCTTGCGCGTAAAGGCGCTAATCTGCCCGCCGCTGATGGCCCATTTTTTCAACCGCCGCTTGCGCGGCTCGACAGCAGCACGATCCATACCGTTTTTCGACACGGCGTCCGACTTCCATCGCTAGCAGCAGACCACACGATTGGTACGGGCCGCTCCCGTCCTTACGGCCTTCGTCTTACAGCGTGCGAATTCACTCCTGAAGGCAGCTTCGAGGGTATACCCAGACGGTGACCTAGTCGCGGTTGCCACCGTCAGTCGGTTTTTCACGTGGGTATCTTGAGATTTCGACCAGCCGCATCAAACGACAGCGTCTACTGCACGGCGTTGACCATCCCCGCTTCATGCCAATCAGGCATCGTCCTGTTCGGCAACAACGGAAATGTACGCCTCTACAAACCCACAGTAAGCCATTGATTTTAACACATTTATAACTGGTTTTAATAGAACTGCACGTTTCATGTCAGTTGTATACGCGACGAACAAGAGGACCGCGAACTGGCCGACGTCCAAAATACGCGATGACCGCATCTGTGAATGGGTCAAAGAAACTGGCACCTTCAATGGTTTGAGTTCAACTCCCCGCCCGACCAAATCTAGGTGTGGATTTTACTTATGAAGCGATTCCGTCTGTAGAGCTCGATTGCCCCTCTCTCATAAGGCCCGCGCCCGTGCGCGAAGCTAATAAAGGAGCTTGATTCGCTTCAAGATAGCGTATCAACTCTTCGTGTCTACATATTGAGCACTCCATTTTCTTCTCTAGTCCTCAATTGTCTTCACGCCGTCTCCGTCACTTGAACTTCCGACGCAAGAACTTGTGCGTTTCCAAACCTGGGCCTTCTACATGTTGGTGTGAATACGCGGCTCGCTAAGCGTTATTTGCCCGTGTTGGGAGAATTTTCGGGGCATTTGTCTGAGCGTACTTTCCCCGCACTCATTGGTTCGAGATGCCTCTTCACCGCCTTGGGGCATTTGGACGGAAAGATGAAAAGCCAACGCAGCAATACTTAGGGTCAACAAGGCCCCGATGCCTACAATAACCAAGATTATTCGTTTAGATAGTTTTTCCAGCTTCATCGTGGACATGTCCCCAATTTTGAGACAACGAGTTAAGAGACAATGCTCAGCGAATGGAGGAAGGCATGGGGTTGTCTCGAAGGAAGTTCACGCGGGAGTTCAAGTTGGCGGCGTTGGACGCATCGAGCGCGGCGAATCCTTGGCGGCCGTGGCGCGCGCTTTGGAAGTTAATCCGAATCTGCTGCAGCGGTGGCGGCAAGAGTTTCACGCTTCGCCGGGCAGCGCCTTTCCCGGCAAGGGGCGGGGACGTGCTGAGCCCGACCGGGTAGCGCAACTGGAGCGCAAGATCGGGCAGCAAACGCTGGAGATCGATTTTTTAAAAGGGTGCTTGCAGCGCATCGAGCAACAGCGGCAGCTGCAGGCGGTTCTTGGCAAGCCGCTGTCTGCCAGCAGGTCGAAAGCCAGAGAGCCGGAGAACTGACGGTGCAGCGCATGTGCGTTTTAAGCCAGGTGAGCCGCGCGGGGTTTTACCGTGCGCGGCATCGCCAGCCTGCAAGTGTTGGAGACTTGCCACTGCGCGACGCGTTGCAGCACATCGCTCTGGAGTTTCCTAGCTACGGCTGGCCGCGCATGACGGTGGAACTGCAGCGGCGGGGCTGGGCGGTGAATCACAAGCGCGTCTACCGGCTGATGCGCGAGGATAATCTGCTGTGCCTGCGGCGGCGGAAATTCGTGGCGACCACCAACTCGGCGCACCCGCTGCCGGTATATCCGAATCTGGCGCGCGCGATGACGCCGAGCGGGCGCGACCGGCTGTGGGTGGCGGATATCACCTACATCCGGCTGCAGACGGAGTTCGTTTATCTGGCGGTGATTCTGGACGCCTTTTCGCGGCGGGTGATCGGCTGGGCGCTGGGGCAGCGGTTGGAGGACGAACTTACCTTGCGCGCGCTGCGCCTGGCGCTGGAGCGGCGGCAGCCGCCGCCGGGACTGGTACATCATTCCGACCGCGGCGTGCAGTATGCTTCGCACGACTACACCGCAGTGCTGAAGGCTCACGGCGTGGTGATCAGCATGTCCCGGAAAGGAAATCCTTATGACAACGCCATCGCCGAATCGTTCATGAAAACGCTGAAGTACGAGGAAGTCTACCGCGAAGAGTATCGCGACGCTGCCGAAGCCTATGCTTCGATCGAGCGGTTCCTGGAACAGGTGTACAACGAAAAACGGCTGCATTCGGCGCTGGGTTATCGGCCGCCAGCGGAGTTCGAGGGTAGGCAGACGGCCCCGGAGAGCAAGCGAGGCGGGCTGCCGGTCGTCGCGGCCATCGCAGGAGTAGCGGAATGAGTTTTCTGAGGCATGGGGAAATCTATCGCCCGATGCAAAAGCGGGAGCGGCCTGCACACGACCGCCCCCGGCCTCATCGGTACGATGAGTTTCCGGCTGGCTATTCCTTGGCGGGTTGCGCTCCCGCAGAGCCCGCCTCCGCTTCACCAGCCGTCGCGCATAGTGCGGGAAACGTTTTGCGCAGTACAATCAAAAAGCGGCGAACAGCAAACCACCTCTTAACTATGTGTCTCACTCAAGGGGACAACCTCATCGCATCCCTATCCGGCTCAGTAGTCGGACCTTCTGATAGGATTCGGTTTTGGATGGACTGTTTAGCGCCGGATTTTTTGGACAGTGAATTGAGTGTATTCATGCAGCGGCTCCAAGTGCAAGGAGCTGCTGGCGAGCCTGGGCGGGCGTGAAATAACCCAGGCGCTGGACGATCCAGCGTTGGTTGTAACGCTCGCGAAATTCCGCCAGCGCGCAGCGCAGTTCCTCGACATTCTGAAACACCCGGACCCACAGCAACTGCTCCTTCAGCGTGCGAATGAAGCGCTCGACGCAGCCGTTGCATTCTGGTTGGCGCACGAACGACGGCGAAGACGCCATGCCCAGGAACGCGATTTCGGCCTGGTAATCGTCGCTCATGTATTGGCTGCCGTGATCGTGCCAGTTGCGGATGCCCGCCGCGGCGCCGGCGCGAAAGCCGCCGCAGTAATCGCGCACTCCTTGGCGCAGCGGTTCCAGCGCCTCGAAGCGCGTGGCTTTTTTCGCCGCGTGCAGACCCACGCATTCCGTGGTGCAGTGATCCACCGCGACGAATACCGTCACCGCGCCTTCTTCGACCGTGGCTGTCAGGGTATGGTCGCTGGCCCACACTTCGTTTGGTCGAGCGGTGATGATTGTCCCGGTGTGCGGATTCTCGGCCTTCGGCAGCGTGCGCGACGGCGCCAGCAACTGCGCTTCACGCGTCACCCGCAACACCCGCGCTTTCGACGTGCGCACTTCCTGGAAGCGCAGTCGCGCCCACACTTTGCGATGCCCCTCGCCGTAAAACGGAGAAGCGGCGAGCACCTCGCGGATTTTCTCGAGCAACACCGCGTCGCTCCAAGCCGTCTTCGGCCCGCGACGCCCGAGCACGCGCCCGGGCTGTGCGGCGATTTCTCGCTGATAGTAAAAACTAGAACGCGCCAGCTCCCATTCGTGCGTCACGCGCACCACGCCATAGATTTTCTTCGTGAAGGGCGAAGCGGCGCGGCTCATGGCTTCGACCTCCGCCAGACCAAAGGGCGGCCGGCCTCCATGCGGTGAATCTTTTCCCGCAACAACTCGTTGCTCATGCTCAGATCGGCGACCAGCGATTTCAGCCGCTGCGTCTCTTCGTTCTCGACCTCGGCTTCTCGGGCTTTCAGGTGCGCTGCGCCGCCCTCCAGAAACTGATCGCGCCAGCCCGACAGCGTCGCGGCGGTCACGCCCAGTTCGCGCGAAAGGGTTTCGAGGTCTTCGCCGCGCAGCAGTCGCAGCACCGCTGCAAACTTGCGTTTCGCCGACCACCGGCCCCGGCCGTCGCGCCGCTGTTCGGAAGCCACTCCGGTCGCCCTCCGGGCTCCCTCCGTGGCTCCCGAAGCTGGTTCTCTTTCCTTGCTCATACACACCTCCTCGTGATCTTTGACTCATTTTCATCACAATTCGGTGTCCAAGAAAATCCTAGGCGCGAGAGGTTTAGGATGGACATAAGCAATAGTACGCGGCGCAGACGTGACCAATAGATTAACGAGAGAAGAGAATGGCGACTGAATCGCATGGCAGGAATAGTTTGATATAGTTGGCGTCCTATGCAGCAAGCCGGTGCTCCTAATCCGCTTCCTCTCGTCATTGTAATCGTACTCGCCGTTATTGCCATCTCAGGAAGTAAAAAGAAATGGCACACGACACTGATTATTTTAGGCTGGACTGCGGCGGGTCTTGCGGTAGGAACAGGAATAGGATACGCATTTGGAAGTCCTGAAGCGGCAGGTTCATTGGCAGGTGTAATGATTCTTGTGATGGGAGCCGGGGCGTCGATTAAGAAAATTGTGGATAATCGTAAACTCAAATAGTCGTGTTATTGGATTGAATCAAGCAATGAAAATCAAACCTAAACAAAAATACGCAAGTAAACTCTCGCTCCATCCGTTGAAGTTTGATGAGGTGGTTTCAGCTTTATTGAGAGTTAAGCCAAAACCAAAATCAGAGAAATCGAAGAAGCAGTAATTGTTCAGGCGTGTTTTAATCGAGAAAGGCGGGTGGCCGCGCCTTAAGTCCTGGGTGGCCCATCCCTTGCGGTCTTGTTTTACGCAAGGGTGGGTCTTCTCTTCCCTGACTCTACCCACTACTCACTATTCTCTACTCACTCCCAAAAAACTCTTCCACTGCCGCATCAAACCCATCACTCTACCCGACGGCGTTGACCAGCTCCCATATTCGCGCCAAATGATGATCGTCGTGTTCCGCGACAAAATACAAATGGTCCACAAGTCGCATCGGCGTCTTCAAACGCGGGTGGGGAATGGCTCGAGCAAATAGCGATGCGTCCAATTCGTCCACACGCTTCAGCAGTCTTTCTCTTGCAGCGCGGAACTCCGTCAGAATCTGTTCCAGTGGGCGCGCGTTGTAGTTCGCTTCGTCGGTTTTTCGATTCCTCAAGTCTGCCACGGTGAGTTGCTCGCTGCCCGCCACGTAATCCCCCACGCGCGCCAGCCACAGCGCTTCGAGGTCCAGCAAATGCCCAGCGTGTTCCTGCGCCGACCACTTCCCTTGTGCTTTCCTGACCAGGCTTTCGCGAGGACGCCCACGAAGCGCCTCTTCCAGCCTCGCCGGAGTCCCCCGCAATCGCGCGCACAGATTCGGCCACAGTTCCATCGGAAACGAAAACTCAAACTTCCGTTCAAACCAAACTGGCACCTGGCTCATAGTTCCCGCCGATCAGATCACTCAACCTTCAAACTGCCGACCTACCTATTATTCACCACTCGCTGCTCACTACCCGCTCTCTCTACTTACTCTAAAAAAGTGCTTTTCCACAACTTTTCCACAACCCTCCTACCCGCTAACCCATTCCATCCTGAGCATTTCCACGGTTCCCCTGTGAATCATCCCATGCCGTTCGAATGACACAAACAAATATATTGACATCTGGTAATTATATTGCTAGCATATGCCTATGATCGCAGCAGTCTCTTCCCGTTTCGGTCCCCAAACCCTTCACCGTTCTTTCTTTCCATCATTCGCTCTTTACTTCTTTCCTTGTGACCCGCGCCTTCCCGGCACTAGGTCGCGGAGCCTTCATGTCTTTGGCGTCGTCTGCTTCATCGTCTACTACCCGCTCCTGCTCGCCACTCACCACTCGTTTACCCCGAGCCCCGAGGGGCTGCTCGCCACTCGTTAGAGATAACCCCTTTAGAATCCGCACTTCCGCAAAAGACACCCATAACCCGTTTAGAATGCGCACTTCCAAAACACAGAACTTAAAGTCCTTTAGAATCCGCACTTACAAAAAAACCGGGGAGGGGGTCCCCCCACCCTCGATTCTCTATTCAGGTCCTCCCATCTTTGCCTCTGTCTCCTCTTTCTGTTATCTTCACCGCCGCAGGGGGAAATAGCTCATGTCCGTTAACAAAGTCATCCTCGTAGGCCGCCTCGGCCGCGATCCGGAAACGCGCTACACCGGCGGCGGCCAGGCCGTCGCCAATTTTTCCGTCGCCACAGATGAAACCTACAAAGACCGCAACGGGGAAAAGCAAAAGCGTACCGAGTGGCACAAAATTGTCGTCTGGGGCAAGCAAGCCGAAATCGCGCAGCAATATCTGAAAAAGGGCTCGCTAGTCTTCATTGAAGGACGCATTCAGTCCCGCGAATGGCAGGACAAAGAAGGCCAGAAGCGCACCAGCTTTGAGATTGTCGCCAGCAATTTCCGCATGCTCGGCGGCCGCAGCGACGCCGCCGCAGCCGGCGCAGGCGGTGCACGTTCCGGCGCCGACGACGTCGAGCCGCACGCCGCTGCACCCGCTGACGACTCCTTTGGTGGCAGCCAGGCTCCCACCGGCCCGGAAATCTCCGACGAGGACATTCCCTTCTAGTTTTCTGGGAACTCAATGCCCTCGACAAATCGTCAACTTCGCCTGCAAGCGCGGCCCAAAGGCCTCCTCGCGCCCGGAGATCTGCAGCTCGTTGAGTCTCCCGTGCCAGAACTGCAGGACGGCCAAGCGCTCGCCAAAGTTAAATATCTTTCGATTGACCCAACCATGCGCGTCTGGATGGTCGTGGACAGTTATCTGCCGATCGTGGGTATCGGCGACGTGATGCGCGCAGGCGGGCTCGCGGAAGTGATCGAATCGCGCCACGCTCAATTCAAGAAGGGCGACAAGATCGTGGGCCTCACGGGCCTTCAGGAATACGTGGTCATCGAGGCTCAGTCGAAATTTCCTTTCCAGAAAGTCCCCTCGATTCCGTTCGTGTCCGACACGTTGTTCCTCGGGGTGCTCGGCATGACCGGGCTGACCGCCTATTTCGGCATGACCGAAATCGCCAAGCCGCAAAAAGGCGAGACGCTGGTCGTCTCCGCCGCCGCCGGAGCAACGGGAAGCGTCGCTGGCCAAATCGGAAAGATTCACGGCTGCCGCGTGGTGGGAATCGCAGGGACGGACGAGAAGTGCGCCTGGCTGACCGACGAACTCGGCTTCGACGCCGCCATCAACTACAAACATCCCGATTGGAAAGAAAAACTCTCTGCCGCCACGCCCAACGGGATTGACATAGATTACGAAAATGTCGGCGGCGAAATCATGGAAGAGGTTCTTAACCGCATGAATCTGCACGGCCGCGTGGTTCTCTGCGGCCTGATTTCCGCCTATACGAAGGAAACCGCCGGACCTACCAACCTCGGATTGCTGATCGTCAAGCGGCTAAAGGTGCAAGGTTTTCTCGTGCTGGACTATGCGTCGCGGTTCACCGAAGCGGCCATGGAACTGGGCAAATGGAAAATGATGGGCAAGCTAAAAGACCGCCAGACGGTGGTCGAGGGCCTGGAAAAGGCCTCCGATGCCATCAACATGCTCTTCACCGGCGGGAACACCGGCAAGCTCATCGTTAAAGTGTGAGCGAAAAAAAGACCCGGGAAGCGCGAAGGAACGGAGTCGAACGTGATTGGCGCAAGTGAAACGCTGGCGCGCTAGCGCGGCGGAGGCGGTGCGTTCCGTTTTCTCTCTTCGTCCAGACGCTTTAAAAATTCCTCGAACTTTGGCTTTTGTTCCGAAGTCAGGATCGCGCGGATTTGGTCGCGCCCTTTCTGCCGCGTCTGATTCATCTGTGCATCGGACTGGTCGCGGATAGTCTTATATTCGGCGTGCAACTGAGAAAGCGTGGCGTCGAGTTGCTGCCGCTGCTCGTTGGACAGGCCCAATTCCTGCGTGAGCTGTTCGACTCGTTGCGCGCGTCGCTGGGGTTCGCTCAACGGAGGAGTCGCCGCGGACACGCTGCCGCGGTGGCCATAGAAAAAGCCGAAGACGCCGCCAAGCGCCGCGCCCAGAAGAAACACAACCGCCACCCACATGACAGCTTTTTTCTTAGCGGCGTTTTCGCTCATCGTGGTTTCTCAGCCAGGCTGAGGAGAACTTCATCGTTGGTGGCCGGCGTGGCGGTATCCGCGACAGGCTCACCCGTTATGTCCGTGAGCATCGGCTGGGTCGTATTGGATACGGGTCTTTGATACAGCCACGTGCTCGCCAAAAGCAGCGCCACCGCGGAGGCCCAGGTGAGCCGCGCTGCAAGTTTTGGCAGAAACGTCCAGGTGTCCGCCGCGCGGCTGAGTTCGGCCTTGCGCGCTGCGATCGCGGCCATCACGCGCGGAGCGAACCACGGCCCGGGCATCTCTGCGTGCGAGGGCAATTCCGCCATAAGGGCGCGCGCGCTAAGAATATTCTCCGCGGCGTCGCGGCAATTTGCGCACGCAGATGCGTGTTCTTTCAGCGCGATGGGCGCAGATGCCAGCAATTCCGATAATTCTTTCGCGCTTGGCGCGGCGCTCGCCGCGTTCTCGAGTTCCGACTGAAACTCTCGACATTCCGCCTGGCGCTTGTTCAGAAAAGTTTTCATTTCGGACTCCTAATAATGCCCTTCAACCAATCTAATCTTCGCTTTCTTCAAAATCAAACCCGCTCAAAATCCTTCCGAACATTCGGTCTTCGCAATCACTCGCCGCAATCATTCACCACGTTCATTCGCCACATTCAATCCCGGCAATCACTCTCCGCGTTTGCGGACCTTGTTCACGATTCTGCGGCGCGCGCGGAAGAGCCGTACCTTTACCGTGTTCGCATTCAAATCCAAAACTTGCGCGATCTCTTCGACAGCAAAGCCTTCCACTTCCTTCAGGATCAGCATCAGGCGGTCGCGCTCGTCGAGTCCTTCCAGAAGATTCTCGACGCGCTCGCGGGCTTCCAGCCTGTCGCTGATATCCGGCCCTCCGCCATTTTTCACTTCGGCGGCGATAACCTGCCGTGCTTGCTCTTCGCTCAAGTCCGACTCGTACACAAGGGGCCGGACTTTTTTCTTTCGCAACATGTCCCAGCACTCGTTGACGGTGATCTTATACAGCCAAGTGCTGAAAGCAGCCCGCTGATCAAACCGCTTCAGCGAGAAGTACGCTTTTACAAAAACCTGCTGCGCGATATCTTCCACATCTTCGCGCCGGCGCAATATGCCGCCGGCAACGGCAAAGACGCGGTGCTGATGGCGCCGCACGAGCTCTTCAAAAGCTTCCTGGTCTTCCTGTTGTGCGCGCCGGACAAGTTCCCGGTCGTCCACAGCACCCAGTGCTTTCGCACCGGACGGCTTGGCCCCCGCCGGAACGGCGGGAACACCCAGGGGCTCTACTTTTGGGACGCGTGGCATGTCAATCCGGTTACGCCTAATGTAACTTGGTTTCCCCTACCTGGGTAGCCTGGTTTCGCCCAGCTGCATCAAGTGTTTCAATTTGCGGGTGCAAAGTTTCTACTTGCTAGACCCGTATCTACATGGAATAATGCCGCCATGATTATAGGTGACCGTCTTCGCGCACTCCGCGAAGAGAAGAAACTCTCCCAGGGCGACATCGAAAAGCGCACCGGCTTGCTTCGTTGTTACATTTCCCGCGTCGAGAATGGCCATACAGTACCGGCCATCGAAACGCTGGAAAAGCTCGCTCGCGCTCTCGAAGTGCCGCTCTATCAACTCTTTTATGACGGCGAAGAGCCGCCGCAGTTGCCGAATCTCCCCAAGCGGAAGTCATCGGATGACATCGCGTGGGGCAGTGTCGGCAAAGATGCACGCTTTCTCAACAAGCTTCGCCGCCTGCTGGGCAAAGTGGAAGAAGGAGACCGCAAGCTCATTCTGTACATGGCGCAGAAAATGGCGAACCGCTAGTTCTGCGACGTTTCTGTAAGAGCTTGTTGTCGAATTAATAGTCACTCCCGGATAGGCCGCGTCCCGTCCCTGCGCGGCCTTTGCTTTTTTCGTATTTTGAGCTCGTGAAGCAGCCCCGCTTCGCGCCTAATGCTAGTTCCCTCTTCGCGGCGTAGTCGTTCCCCAAATAGGCTTCACTCCCACTCAATCGTGCTTGGGGGTTTCGAACTAATGTCATAGACCACGCGGGTCACGCCCCGCACCTCGTTTACGATACGCGTAGAAATACGCTCAAGGACTTCGCCTGGCAGGCGGACCCAGTCTGCGGTCATGGCATCCTCGGACTCGACGACGCGAACGGCGACCGTGAGTCCATAGGTCCGGTAGTCACCCATAACGCCCACGCTTCGAACGGGGAGGAGCACGGCGAAGGCCTGCCACACTTTACTGTAGAGCCCTGCCCCGCGAATCTCCTCGACCACGATCGCGTCGGCTTCCTGCAAGGTGTGGAGGTGTTCCCGGGTGATCTCCGCCAAGGAGCCTTACCGCCAACCCTGGGCCCGGAAACGGATGTTTCAGAAGAATCTCATCTGGAAGGCCCAGATCCTTGCCAATGCGGCGGACTTCGTCCTTGAAAAGGTCGCGGAGGGGTTCGATGAGGGCAAATGGCATGTTTTCGGGGAGGCCGCCGACATTGTGGTGGGTTTTGATGGTGGCGGAAGGGCCCTTAACAGAAACCGATTCAATCACGTCCGGGTAGAGGGTTCCCTGGACAAGCCAGGCGATTTCGCCGTGAGCTTCGCCGCGCTGGAGTTTCTGAGCTTCTTCGGCAAATACGGCGATGAATTCCCTGCCGATGATTTTCCGCTTTTGCTCGGGATCGGTGACGCCGACGAGCTTGTCCAGGAATCGGTCTGAGGCGTCCACGCCGATAACGCGGAGACCGAGGCGGTCGCGCAGCATCTCCAGGGTGTCCGCAAACTCATTCTTCCGAAGCATGCCGGTGTTGACGAAGATGTTCGTCAGGCGGTCGCCCATGGCGCGGTGAACCAAGACGGCAGCGACGGTCGAATCCACTCCTCCGCTGAGAGCACAGATGGCGCGGCCCTGGCCGACCTTGGTTCGAATGGCTTCGGTGGTTTCCTCGATGAAGGCGGAACCACTCCATTTGCGTTCCGCCTTGCAGACACGGAAGAGGAAATTGCGCAGAAGTTCGGTACCGCATTCCGTGTGGTTCACTTCGACGTGAAACTGGACGGCATAGATTTTTCGCTGGGGATCTTCGAGCGAGGCGATGGCGTTGTCGGTATGGCCGGTGGCGCAGAAACCGGGAGGAAGTTCGCGCACATGATCGCCGTGGCTGTTCCAGATGCGGAGGGATTCAGGGACTCCCGCGAAGAGTTGCGATTCTGAAGGGCCGTTTGCGCGATTTACTTTTAGCTGGGCGCGGCCGTATTCGCGGCGGGCTGCTTTCTCGACCTTGCCGCCGAGAGCGTGAGCAATCCACTGCATGCCGTAGCAGATGCCGAGGACGGGCACGCCCATCGCGAGGATGCCGGGATCGCATTTGGGGGCGTCGGGGTCGTAAACGGAGCTTGGTCCGCCGGAAAGCACCAGGCCAGCGGGGGCGAACTTACGGATTTCCTCGATGGAGGCGGTGCACGGGAGGATGGCGGAAAAGACCTGCTGTTCGCGGATGCGGCGCGCGATTAGCTGGGTGTATTGGCCGCCGAAATCGAGAACGACTACGCCGCCGAGCTCGGATTTTGGCTTTTGTGGCTGTTCCGTCATTGCTGCTCCCGTTGCCATTTGTGCCTCACTTGGATGCGGCTTACCTTATGACCCGGTATTTCACACTTGCGAATGCGGTAGAGCGGGCACAGCATGCTGTGCCCCTACGAAGAAAAGGCCGGTGGATCATTGGACCACCAGGTTAAGCAGCTTGTTGGGGACGAAGATGACTTTGATGATGCGTTTGCCCTCGGTGTGACGGGCGACTGCGGGGTCGGCCAGGGCTTTGGGGACCAGGTCGGTTTCGCTTAGGCCCGCAGGAACCCTCAGAGTGGCGCGGACGCGGCCGTTTACTTGGACAACGAAGTCGACTTCGTCGTTTTTCGCAAGCGCTTCTTGACCCTCGATCAAGTCGGGCCATGGAGCGTTCCAGAGGCCGTCGGTGTTGCCAAGCATTTCCCACATCTCCTCTGCAATGTGAGGTGTCATGGGTGCGAGCAGCAGGGTAAGGATCTGCAGGACTTCTTTGCGTATCTCCGGCCGCACGCCATTTTCGAGGGGCTCGGCCAAGTAAATTTCGTTGGTCAATTCCATGATCTGGGCGATTGCGGAGTTGAAGTGCCAGCGCTTATCGAAGTCTTGGGTGACCCTTTGCATCGTTTGATAGGTGACTCGAATCAGGTCGCGTTCCTTGTCAGTCATTCCCGTTGGATCGAAATTCCAGTTCTTGGCGCCGCGAATGGCTCCGGCGTGCTTGTCCACCAGGCGGAAGACGCGGTTGAGGAAGCGCCAGGAGCCTTCGATGCTCTCTTCGCTCCACTCGAGGTCTTTTTCTGGCGGGGCGGCGAAGAGTGTGTAGAGACGGCCGGTGTCTGCGCCGTATTTTTCGGCCATATCAATGGCGCCGACGACGTTGCCGCGCGATTTGGACATGGCTACGCCGCCCTTTTGGACCATGCCCTGGGTGAAGAGCCTGGCGATCGGCTCGTTGTGTTTGATGAGATCCGAGATCGCGCATGACCTTGCACCAGAAGCGCGAATAGAGGAGGTGCAGGATGGCGTGGGTGATTCCACCGATGTACTGATCAATGGGAAACCAGTAGCCAACTTTCGCGGAATCGTAAGGAGCTTCGCTATTGTGCGGGTCGCAATAGCGATAGAAATACCACGAGGAGTCGACGAAGGTGTCCATCGTGTCCGTTTCGCGGCGGGCCGGGCCACCGCACTTGGGGCAGGTGGTGTTGACGAATTCCGGAGTTGCGGCTAGCGGCGATTCGCCTTCACCGGTTAGCTTGGGATTGGGTGGCAGCAGAACGGGCAGGTCTTTGTCCGGGACGGCTTGCAGGCCGTGGTCCGGGCAATAAACGACGGGGATTGGGGTGCCCCAATAGCGCTGGCGGGAAATGCCCCAGTCGCGGAGGCGGAAGACGACTTCGCCGCGGCCGAATGCCCTTTTTCTTCGGCGAATGCGGTCATTTTGGCGATGGCTTCGTCCGGATGAGAGGCCGTTGTAGGCAGCCGGAATTGACGAGTTTGCCGTTCTGGTCCTCGTCAAAGGCGGCGGTCATTTTTTCCTCGACGAGAGGTTCGCCTGCAGTCGGCTGGATGACGATGCGCACGGGCAGGCCGTACTTGCGGCAGAATTCGAAGTCGCGCTGGTCGTGGGCGGGCACGGCCATGATGGCTCCAGTGCCGTATTCCATGAGAACGAAATTGCCGACCCAGATGGGGATTTTTTCGCCGCTAAATGGATTGGTAGCGTGGCGGCCGGTGAAGAAGCCGATTTTTTCGGCCGTGGCGAGGTCTTCCGTTTTGACGGAAGCTTGTTTCATTTGCGCGAGTTGCGATGCGGCTTCGGCGCGATTGGGCGAGCCGTCGAGCAGCTTTGCAACGAGCGGATGCGCCGGAGCGAGGATGATGGCGCTCGCGCCGTAGATGGTGTCAATACGCGTGGTAAAAATTTCGATCGGCGCCGCGCCCTTGACATCGGCAATCGCGAACTTCACTCTCGCGCCTTGCGAGCGGCCGATCCAGTTGCGCTGCATGGTGATAACGCGCTCGGGCCAAGCGCCTTCGAGCTGTTTCAGGTCATCGACGAGTTGGTCGGCGTAGGCAGTGGTTTTGAGGAACCATTGCTCGAGTTCGCGGGACTCGACAAGCGTGTCTTCGTGGCGCCAGCAGTAGCCGCCATTGATGACCTGCTCGTTGGCGAGGACGGTGCAACACTTGGGACACCAGTTCACGCGGCTCTTTTTGCGGTAGGCGAGGCCGCGTTCGAGCATGCGCAGGAAAAACCACTGGTTCCAGCGGTAATATTCCGGCTCGCAGGTGGAGATTTCGCGGCGCCAGTCGTAGCTGAAGCCGAAGCGGCGCAGGGTGCGCTGGAATTCGGCGATGTTGTTGTTGGTCCAGACGCGAGGATGCGTGTTGTTCTTGATGGCGGCGTTTTCGGCGGGCAGACCGAAGGCGTCCCAGCCCATGGGATGGAGGACGTTGAAGCCGCGCATGCGCTTGACCCGGGCGACGACGTCGCCAATGGCGTAATTGCGCATGTGTCCCATGTGCATCGTACCGGAGGGATACGGCAGCATTTCCAGGACGTAGTACTTGGGCTTGGTGGAATCGGCTTCGGTCTCGAACACGTGCGCGTCTTCCCACCGCTTCTGCCACTTCGTTTCGATTTCTTGTGGGTTGTAGTCCGCCACGCCTCGCTATCCCCTCTTGGTCTTACGCTATTTTTTTGACTTGGTTGCTGCTTTTGCTTTAACTGCTGCTTTCGTTTTCCGTGCCGCGGCTTTCTCGGCTTTTGCCGTTTTCGTTTGGATTTTTTTGATCGCCGCGGTCAGCATCGAGAAACCCTTCTCCGCGGGTGGAGCTTGCTCGGTCAAGCCGGCGAGTTCCCAAAGTTTGGCGACGTTGCGGCGGTCGTCGCCGGGATTATCAATGGGCGTTTCTAGCAGAAACGCGCGGCCTAGTAAGCCCTGCGGAGGCAAAGTACCGAGCCTCGGGTGCGTTAAGATGCGCGCGAAGGCTTCGTCACCGATCTTGCCCTCGCCGATGTTTTCGTGACGATCCACGCGGCCGCCGAGCGGGATTTTCGAATCGTTGACGTGGAAAACGGGGACGCGATCGAGGCCAACCGCGGAATCGATCAAATCTATTGTCGAGGTCAGGCCGGTTGCGCTCTTGATGTCGTAGCCCGCGGCAAAGAGATGCGCGGTGTCGAGACAGGCGGCTACGGGAACGCCCTTCAATCCGGCGAGGATTTCCGCCAGCTCTTCAAGGCGCGAGGCGACCGCGCTGCCCATGCCTGCCGTGTTTTCAATGAGGATGCGCATACTGCCGAGCGAGGTGCGCTTAGAGGCCTGCTTGACGGACTCGATGACGGTTCGTACGGCTTGCTGAGGCGTGGCGTCGCCGCGCGAGCCGGGGTGAACGACGAGAAAATCGGCGCCGAGCGACAGAGCGCGCACGATCTCGTCGTGGAAGGCTTGGATCGAACGAGTTTGCAGCATGGGCTGCACGGCGGCGAGATTGATCAAATAGTTTGCGTGAATCACGAGCGGGCCGAGGCCGAGTTCGGCGCGGCGAGCGCGAAAAGCGGCGGCATCCACTTCAGGGATGCGGGCGGAGCCTCCCTGCCACATGCGCGGGCTCGCGGAAAAGATTTGCAGCGCGTTGCAACCCAGCTTTCGGGCAGATTCGAGAGCATTGACGTAGCTACCAGCGATGGACGTGTGAATGCCAATGCGAAAGCTGCCGTCCATCCACGTGGGAGGCAGCGGTTCGGGCTCAGGTTCCGGGCGATATTCGTCTTCAGGGTCGAATTCGGAGACGTGAGTGAGAGGTTGTTCTGGCATTCCCATCGAGAAAATCGGCCTATCCTTAAACTAGCTATTCTACCACACGCGGCAATCGTGCCGTCCGCGAGGCGGGAGCGGAGAAATTTGCGGGGTTGCGGCGGCATGCCGTAGACTACTGGATTGCTCATAGTCTACGAAGAGCACAGAGGAGTCGCTGATGCTGATTGTCATGCAATCGCACGCCACAGAGGAGCAGATTCGTGGGGTGTGCGAGCGCATCGAAAGCCTGGGGCTGAAGGCGCACCCGATTCCGGGGACGATTCGAACGGCGATTGGGATTACTGGGAATAAGGGGGCCGTCGATCTCGGAGTGCTGGAATCGCTGCCCGGCGTGGTGGAGTGCATTCCGGTTAGCAAGCCATACAAGCTGGTGAGCCGCGATGCGAAGGAAGAAGACAGTGTAATCCGCATTCCGACTCCGGCGGGAGACGTGATCGTTGGCGGAAAGAAGATCGCGCTGGTAGCAGGCCCGTGCGCGGTGGAGACGGAAGAACAGTGTTTGGCGATTGCGGAGCGCGTGAAGAAGAGCGGGGCGCGATTGTTTCGCGGAGGGGCTTACAAACCCCGGACTTCGCCGTACAGTTTTCAGGGGCTGGGCTTGCCGGGCTTGAAGATTCTGGCGAAGGTGCGTGAAACGTACGGGTTCGGGATTATTACGGAGGCCATCGACAACGAGAGTCTGGATCTTGGTCGAGGAATATGCCGACGTGATTCAGATTGGCGCGCGGAATATGCAGAATTTTTCGCTGCTGAAGCGGGCGGGGCGCGCGAAGAAACCGGTGCTTTTGAAGCGCGGAATGTCGGCGACACTCGATGAGTTTTTGATGGCGGCGGAATATATTTTGTCCGAGGGAAATTACAACGTGATGCTGTGCGAGCGCGGCGTGCGGACATTCTCTGATTTCTCGCGCAACACGTTGGATCTCGCAGTTGTGCCCGCGGTAAAGAAACGCAGCCACCTGCCGATTTTGGTTGATCCGTCGCATGGGACAGGCAAGCGGCACAAAGTTTTGCCGCTTTCGCGCGCAGCGATCGCTGTGGGCGCGGACGGATTACTCGTGGAAGTTCACCATGAACCGGACAAAGCGCTCTCCGACGGCATGCAGTCCATCCTGCCGGAAGAGTTCGGCGAGCTGGTCGAAGAAGTGCGACAGATCGCCGCTGTTTTGAAGCGCGAAGTGAATTGAGCGCGTGTTAGTGCCCGTGATGCCCATCTCTTTCCGACTGACGCGTGGGGCTTCTGGCTAATTCCGCGGACTACATGTAACAATTCATCCCGCCAATGAATCGTCCGCGCAACTTCCGTGTGTTTTTTCTGCTGGGTATCCTGCTGATTGCGGGCATGGTGCAAATTCTGCGAGAGCACCGGCCATCCTTTCTGCGGCCAGGCTTGCGATTGTACGCGTACGTTTCCACCGCTGACGGGAACGTGACGGTGCTTGACCTCGTAAAGCTGGCAGCTGTCGCGCGAATCCCGATTGGACAAGGGCTGTCCGGAATGCGCGAGCATCCGACGCGCGCAGAGGTTTGGGGCGTGAGCTCCGCAGGCGGGTACGTCTGGGTGATTAATGCGCGCGTGAATCAAATCAGCGCCCGCATTCCCGTGGGGCCGCTTCCCTACGCGATCGATTTTTCGCCGGACGGCAACCGCTTGTACACGACATCGGCGGGATCGGACACCTTGGTAGCGATCGATTGCCAGACGCGAAACGTGCTGGCGCAGGCGCGCACGGGGGGTGAGCCGGTTCTGGCCGTCGTCACTCCTGACGGAAAGAGCGTGCTAGTACTCAATCATCGCGACGCCACTCTGGGGATATACGACGCATCCACGCTTGCGCTACGCAGCACGGTTGGGCATCGTCCAACAGCCCGAAAAAGTCGCCGTCCTTCCAGACATCAGCCTTGCGTTTGTGCTGAGCCGGACAGAACACCGGCTTTCTGTCGTTGATCTGCGCCGAAGCGTGCTCGTGACAAACCTCGAACTGGATGGGAATCCCTCGGATATGCTTCTCAAGCCCGACGGCGGCGAACTCTATGTCATTTCCCCTGAAGCGCATGGCCTTCAGGTCATCAACACTTGGACGCACGAAGTGGGCGATTATGTGGTGCTTGGCTCGGCGCCCACACGCGGCGTTTTGCGCGCCGACGGCAACACGCTCTACGTTTCCGACAGCGCGGCAGGACATATCATTCCCGTGGACTTGCCGAACCGGCGCGTGTTGCGCGAACCCGGAACCGGCAAGGAATTCCCGATTCAGGCTGGGCAGTCTCCGGGCGTGATGCGATTCGATCCCAATGAGAATTTGCTGATCGTCGCGAACCAGTCTTCCGGGGACGTCGCCGTGATTCGTGTGCGCACGAATAGTTTGTTGACGATGATCGCAGTAGGAGATAAACCGCAGGATCTAGCGATCAAGGTTTTCTAAATGCGCCGATTCAAGAGCATTGTTATTAATAGGCCGAATCGCGTTGCACAGAGTTGCGAGGAGAAATTCGCAGTTCCCAGCCATGCGCTACATCGCGTTAGTCGTAGCGCAGAGCGGTGATGGGATCGACGCGGGTGGCGCGGCGCGCGGGGAGATAGCTGGCAACTAGAGCCACGATGAGAAGTATGAGAGATACGGTAGCAAACGTGATCGCGTCTGAGGGATGCACGCCGTAAAGCAAAGAGGAGAGCAAGCGCGTGGCCGCCAAAGCCCCGCCGAGGCCAATAGCCAGTCCAACAACAGCCAGGCGCATTCCGAAGCTGAGAACGTCCCAAACAATCTGGCCTTGCGATGCGCCGAGGGCCATGCGAATACCAATGTCGCGCGTACGTTGCGCGACCATGTAGGAAAGCACCCCGTAAATTCCAACCGACGAGAGTAAGAGTGCAGTGGCCGCAAAGATAGCCAGTAGGAAGGTGTCGAAGTGCGAACGTTCGAGAGTGCTGGAAATTTTCTGCTTCATGGTTGAGAGCCTGTAAATCGGAACAGCAGGTGCGACCGAGGCCACTGTGCCTTGCAACTCACGGACAGAAACAGCGCCCCCGCTGGTTCGTACCACCAAGTCCATCGTGCGGCCGATCCAATCCCACGCGGAGGGTGGCATTTGTGCAATGGGGATGTAAAACGCCGGTTGCACCTGGCGATCGAGGCCCTGAGCGCGGACATCGGCTGCCACGCCGACGACTTCGTGCCACACAGGGTCCATACGGCCCTTCGGCCCGGATTCACAGCACGCGAAACGCTTGCCGATGGGATTTTCGCTGGGCCACATCGTGCGAGCGAGAGTTTCGTTGACGATAGTGACGAAAGTGCGGTCGCGCGTATCCTGCGGAGTGAAGTCGCGGCCAGATTTCAGCGGGACGCGAGCAGTCGAAAGATAACTGGGCGAGATAATTTGCAACTGCGAATTTACGAGATTCGCAGGGTCAAAGGGCTTGCCTTCGGCGAGGAGGCCGTTGCTGCTGCCCCCGCCGGCAAGTGGAGCGCGCGAGACGACCGCAGCCGACTCGACGCCGGGCAAAGCGGCGGCGGCGGTGATCATGCGCTCGAACGTTTGCCTCGCAAGCACGGGGTCGTGATAGCCAGGATCGGGGAGTCCGACGCGCCCGACCACGATATTGCTGGTATCAAAGCCCGGATCCACATGCGATACAAGAAGCGCGCTGCGAATCAGGAGCCCCGCGCCAACCATCAGAATTAGTGCGAGAGAAACTTCTCCGACCACGAGGAGACTGCGGATGCCATCGCGGCTGCCACCCACAATGCCGGAACTTGATTTGAAGGCTTCGTTGAGACGCGTTGAGGCGGAGCGGAGGGCCGGAGCCAGTCCAAACAAAAAGCTGGAAAGAAGAGCAACAACGCAGGCGAAGGCGAGCGTGCTGGCGTCAATACGGGCCTGATCCAGCCTCGGCATTTCAGCGGGCCCATAGGCGATGATCCAGGAATCTGCCCAGTAGGCGAGCAACACCCCAACTACCCCGCCGGCAAGCCCGAGCACGACGTTTTCCGCGAGAAGTTGCCGCACGATGCGGTTGGGCGAAGCGCCAAGCGCTGCGCGCAAGGCGATTTCTTTTTGGCGCGTGCGGGACCGGGCCAATTGCAAGTTCGCAATATTCGCGCACGCAATCAACAAAAGGAAGCCGACAGCCGCGAGCATCATGCGCAAACCCAGGCGCTGGTCGCCAAGAAGCGCCGTCGTTAGGGACTGGAGGCGAAAACCGCGATCCTTGTCGTCAAGCGGGTAAAGCTTCTGAAGGCGCTCCGCGATTACATCGAGCTCGGATTGGGCTTGTGCCTGCGAGGTTCCAGCCTTCAAACGAGCCATCACATTCAGGTAGTGGTCGTCGTGATCGGCCAGCTGTTCCGGGGTGAAGGCTGCCGGAATCCAAAGATCACTATTGCTCAACAAGGGATCGAAACTCTTGGGCATGATGCCGAGCACTGTTGTGGACATGCCGTTGATTCGCATCGGCTGGCCGACAACCGAAGGATCTGCATGAAGTTTAGTGCGCCAGAGCCGCTCGCTGATCACGACCACACGTGATTGACCAGGTTTATCCTCATCGGCCGTGAAGAAGCGCCCCGCGATAGGCTGTACGCCAAAGGTTACGAAATAATCGGCGGTGGCGATTTCGCCGTCCACGCGCTCGGGAAGATCTCGAGTCTGAAGATTGAAGCTGGCGTTATTCGAGGCGCAGAGCGCGGCGAAAGAGGTGCTCTGTCTTTTGAGATCGGCGAAGTTGCCGACCGAAACACCGGGAAACACGTCCTGCCATTGTTCCTGAAGGTAGACGACGCGGGAGGGCTCTTCCATGGCCAACGGACGAAGCAAAACCGCGTTGACGACGCTGAATATCGCGGTCGTGGCGCCGATGCCGAGAGTCAATGTGAGCACGGCGACGACTGCGAAGCCCGGACTCTTGCGCAGGACGCGTTGCCCATAACGCAGGTCTTGCATCAATTCATCGAAAAAACTGACGCCGCGCGCTTCCCGGCCCTCTTCTTTGACTCGCTCGACGGCGCCGAACTCAATGCGCGCGCGGCGCATCGCTTCCTGGCGCGATGCACCGCCGTGGACCAAGTCATCGGCGAATGCCTCGAGGTGGAAGCGGAGTTCCGCATCCATTTCTTTCTCCATGCGCGAACGCCGGAGTGTTGTCTCTATCCAAGAACGAATCCGGCTCCAGAGAGTCATACTTCCTCCGGCTTGGTCGCCCAGGATTCCCGCGATGACGTCGGCCATGCGATTCCAGTTTTCGGTTTCAGCCTGTAACCTGCGCTTCCCTGCCGCGGTGAGCCGGTAATACTTGGCTTTTCGCTTATTTTCAGATTCGCCCCATTCACTGGCAATCCAGCCTTGATGCTCGAGGCGGTAGAGCGCGGGATAGAGCGATCCTTGTTGAATTTCGAGACGGTCTTTTGAGATTTGCTGGATGCGGAGAAGAATGCCGTAGCCGTGCAATGGCCCAAGGGAGACAGCTTTGAGGATGAGCATGTCGAGTGTGCCTTGCAGAAGATCGAGTTGTTTATCCACGAAAGCGGCCTCTCCTAGATGAACTAGGAATGTACGTCTCAGTCTCCTAGACTGTCAAGGAGAAAGGAGGCAGACGGGCTCAGCCAACAGCGGGGAGTCCCTGAGCGCCTTAGGTGGAGGATAAAAGGTGTAAATCAGGTTGAAGGGATCAGGAGATTTCTTCGGGTGGCCAGGCGGAGTTGTCTTCGCCGAGGTTGACCTCGAGGAAACCTTCCGCTGGCAGGACGTCCACAGGCAGACCACCGTGCCAGAGCGCGACGCCGAGCTTCAGCTTCGTTTGCCCCTTCAAATTAATCTCGCCGCGCTGGATGGCGACTTCGAGGATGCGATCAAAGGAGGCTTCGGCGACGGTCTTGGGGTTCAGAAGGCACAGGCGCCCTTTTTCTACGGCGAATTCCTGCAGGTGGCCGCGCACGAGCTTCACCACGATGTTTATTTCTTCAGCAGCGCCGATGGTGATGCGAAATTCCGAATCTTCAAGTTCTCCTAGAAGATCAAGGAACGGGTCCACGCGGACGCAGAAACGATCTTCTTCGAAGCCATAACGTAATTCATGAAGGTAAAAGGTACGCCCGTGCATCGCGCCGCCGCGGCGTTCTGGCGAGTAGAGACCGGCGCCGAGCCATTCGAAATAGGAAGTGTCGCGTCCGTCGACCACGATCTTTAGAAAACCAGTAGGGGCAAGTTGCAGAGCGTGTTCAGGCTTCCGCTTGATGGGCTTTGCCAGTTCTTGCGGGGCAATCAAGCCGAGCGCGAGGTACACGGCCGTCAGATGCTTTCGATAGAGGGCGTCAAATTCGGCATCGTTCGCCGTGCTGTGTTCGGGGCCATACCACCAGCACCAATCGCTTCCCTCCGCAGCCAGCAGCGACTCCTGCGCTTCCCGCAGAGCGGCATCGCCCGGCGCGCCTTCGCGACCCTTCTGACGAGCCGCCGCCGCGCGCCCATAGGCTTCGCGGGCGTCCCAGAGCAACTCCCACGCGGCGACGTCTTCGCTGTGACCAATCCAGACGTCGAAATTTGCGTTAATCCAGGACGCGGGAAAGATTCCTGCATTGGTCGGGATATCGCCTGCGGCGGCGATGGCTTCGCTCGCCGTGAGTGCGCGGAAATCCTGATCGGCCTGGATGCGTCCGTAAAATTCTCGCAAAAATTCTCGGCCATTCCCCGGATAGTATTCCCAAGCGTTTTCACCGTCGAGGAAAAGGCAGATCGTAAGCGGCTGCGAAGTTTGCACGCGTTCGCCAATCTCGCGAAGCCTCCCGTGCAGATCCGCAGCGGCATCCTTGCCGTTCATTCGGCTGTAGACGAAACCGATTAGATCGGAGAGATGATGATCGCGGAAGAGGCCCGTGATGGATTTCCCGCCGAGCTGCACGCGCAGCGGCCGATAGAGCCGGTCCGCGTTCGCCGGAACACCCTTCGCATCGCGAAAGAAACCGGCGTTGAGCGTTCTGCCGAGGACCCCTTCATCCGTGCCAAACCACTGAAATCCCTCTTCCGCGGCAATCGTCAAAGCCTGATCGGAAACTGAACCTTCGGATGGCCAGAGGCCCGCAGGCTTGATGCCGAACACGCGCTCGTGGAATTCGCGGGCGCGGCGGAGTTGTTCGCGCGCGTCTTCAGGACGGCGGTAGGCGCGGCGTGGGAGAGGCGTGCCGGGATTGGCTACGCGCGCGATGTCCGAATCGCAAATTAGCGGAAGGATGGGATGATAAAACGGCGTGGTGCTGAGCTCTATCTGGCCTGTTTGCGCCACAGCACGATATTCAGGCAAGATCAGGCCAAGGAATTCCAGCTGCTTCGCCTTCAGGGCAGCTTTGTCATTTTCCGTGAACTCTTTTCCTTTGTTCGCGAGACGGCTGACTACCGAATCTTTTTCGAGCCAGGTTTCTTCCATCCACGCCAACTGCGAAAGCAATTGAACGTCACGCCAGTCACGCAGGGTAAAGGAAACGAGAGCTTGTGCACCGCCAGCGGGCTGCGCCCATTCATGAAGCTCGACAAAGCGCGCCCATCGCGACATCAGGCGCTCATGATTCACCTGAAACGAGCGCGCCAAAATCTCCGCCTTGTCTTCCCGCGTCAGTTCCTCGGCCGGCTTGAACGCCAGGGAGAACCACGGCTCGTTAAATTCTCCGCTCGCGTATTCCTCCAGCTGGATGCCGAGCGAAGGAACGACGTTAAAGGTGGCGTGAAAATCCGGAAACTCCTTCAACATCGCGACCATGCCCCAGTAATCCTTGAGTGCATGGAGACGCGTCCACGGAAGCACGTACCGGTTGGTTTCAGGATCGCGGTACTGCGGCTGATGCATGTGCCAGAGAAGCACCAAGTGCACACGATTCATCGCGACTCTCTTTCCCGTTCTCGCCACGATGCCGTGTTACACTCACGGTTCGCGTCATGCGCATCCTGGACCGCTACATTGTTCGTGAAGTTTTTCGTCACGCACTCCTCGGACTCGCCGTTTTTACGTTCGTTTTCTTCGTGCCCCAGCTCGTTCGATTGATGGAGCTGTTTGTCCGTCACAGCGGCTCGGGCATCGCAAATTCTCGATCTTTTTCTCTGCATTTTCCCTGGCGTCTTTACATTCACGCTTCCCATGGCCGTGCTGATCGGCGTGCTTCTTGGCCTCGGTCGCATGTCTGCGGACAGCGAGATCATTGCCCTTACCGCTCTCGGCATTGGCCGCCGGCGGATTCTTCTGCCTGTCGGCGTTCTCGCGCTCGCGGGCGCCGCCGTCACGCTTTGCATGACTCTTTGGCTCGGCCCGATGGCCGTACACAAATACCGTACCCTTGAGACCGATCTTGTCGCGTCACAAATTTCGTTCGCCGTGCAGCCCCGCGTCTTCGACGAACGGTTCCCCAAACTAGTCCTCTACGTCAACGACGTGTCTGCCAGCGGCACGCAATGGCACGGCGTATTTCTCGCTGAGGCCGGAGGAGAGAACGGTTCGCAACTCACCCTGGCGGAGAATGCGATTGTAATTGCCGAACCGAAAGAGGGCAAGCTGGAGCTTCACCTGAAGGGTGGCACGACGCACGAATTCTCGCGGGAAGACCCCGATCGGTACTCCGTGACGGCGTTTGGGCAGAGCGACTGGCCGATAGCGGTGAGCGGCCTCGTTCCGGCGCAGCCGCGGCAAGTGAGCAATCCGGAGCGTTCGCTGCGTGAATTGATGGGCACTAACGATGCAGGATGGCGCGAGGCGCGCGTTGAATTGCACCGGCGCCTGGCCTTTCCCGCCGCATGCCTTGTGTTTGCTTTGGTTGCTGTGCCGCTCGGCGCACAGCCGCGAAGAGGCGGACGGGCCGCCGGTTCGCTGATTGCAGTGATTCTCATCGCCGCTTACTATCTGCTTTCGATCATTGGAGCTGGACTGGCACGCCAGGGCGCTCTGCCGCCCTCTGCGGGAATCTGGGGCGCAAACATTTTGCTCGCGATTCTTGGACTGGCGCTGCTGCCTCGTATGGAACAGTTCCGCGGAGAGAGCCGCTGGCTCAAGCCAACGGTCCGGTTTCGGAGTTGGGCGAGGCTGCTTCGCCGCCGGAAGTCGCGCGTACGCGCCGCAGCTTTCGCACGCATTCCAAACGGTCAAGTCGAGCCACACGAGAACGGAGTGCAATCGAGCGGCAGCTTCCCTCGATTGATGGATCTTTACCTCTTGCGCCGTTTCTTTTTTCATTTCGCGGTCCTGATGGCGGCGTTCATTTTTCTTTTTGAAGCGTTCACTTTCTTCGAACTTCTCGATGATATCGCTCGCCACCGCGTGCCTTTTCTCATTGTTGTGGACTATTTCCGCTACCTGACTCCCTTCCTGATCTATAACCTCGCGCCGCTGGGAGCGCTGGTCGCAGTGCTGGTAACGCTTGGGGTGATGAGCAAAAACAATGAAATCGTCGCCTGCAAAGCGAGCGGCATCAGCCTTTACCGCCTGGCCGTGCCGCTGCTTTTCGCCGGACTGGCGCTGGCCGGCAGCATGATCGTGCTGGACGAAACCTATCTTCCCTATGCTAACCAGCGGCAGGACGCATTGCGCAACCAGATCAAGGGACGTCCCGCCCAGACCTATACCCAGCCGCAACGATGGATTTTTGGCGAAAACGCAAAGATCTATAACTATGATCTATTTGACCCGGCGCAGAATCTCTTTGGAGGCCTCAGCGTCGTCGAAATTGATCCCGCGACGTTCCAGATGCGGCGGCGCGTATTTGCTTCCCGTGCACAGTGGTCGGACACGCAAAAAGTCTGGGTCTTGGAGGGCGGGTGGGTGCGCGATTTCTCGGATGGCACCATCACTCGTTATGAGCGCTTCCCGGTGACGTCGCTCCCGGAGCTTTCCGAGCCGCCCAGCTACTTCAATCGCGAGGTGCGCCAGGCTTCTCAAATGAGCTGGGTAGGGTTGCGGCGCTATATCAGCGATCTGCACAAAGCGGGATTCGATGTCGCCAACCTGACAGTGCAATGGCACGTCAAGCTGGCGTTCCCTCTGATTGCCCCCATTAGCATGCTGCTGGCGATCCCTTTTGCTTTGCTGGTCGGGACACGCGGCGCGATCGGGGGAGTTGCGCTTGGCGTCGCCATTGGAATTGTTTATTGGACGGCGGCGCGCCTGCTGGAAGCGATGGGCGGAGTCGGTCAACTGCCGCCGTTCCTTTCAGCGTGGTCCACGGATATCACGTTTTTCTTCTTGGGACTCTACTTCTTTTTTAAAATGCCCACTTGAGAAAGTAGAAGCCGCCGAAAATGCAGATTTTGCTTGAGATGTCTGCACGCCGACGGCTTCAAGTGTTAGTTTAGATCCAAGTCGCGAACTCAATCGCGCTTACTTTTTCTTCTTCGACTTCTCACGTTTTTCTTCAAGGACCGCTTGCGCTGCCGCGAGCCGCGAAATAGGGACGCGGAAAGGCGAAGCGCTGACGTAGTCCATGCCTATCGCGTGGCAAAACTTCACGCTCTCGGCATCGCCTCCGTGCTCGCCGCAGATTCCCACTTTCAGCTTAGGCCGTGTCTCGCGGCCACGTTCAATCCCCCATCGCATCAGCATTCCAACACCTTTGGTGTCCAGAGATTGGAACGGATCGGCAGCAAACACGCCGGCCTTCTTCTCGTCAACATAGTCCGGCAGGAAGCGCCCCGCATCATCGCGGGAGAGCCCCATCGTGGTTTGCGTAAGATCGTTTGTGCCGAAAGAAAAGAACTCGGCGACCTCCGCGATCTCTTTCGCAAGAAGCGCGGCACGGGGAAGCTCAATCATCGTGCCGACAAGATAAGCCAGCTTGATTCCGGACTTTTTGATCAGATCGTCTGCCACTCTGCGAGTGGCTTGTTCGAGTATCCAGAGCTCTTTGCGGTCCAGTGTGAGCGGATGCATGATCTCAGGTAATACTTTAATTCCCTGTTTCTGGCATTCGATCGCCGCTTCAATGATCGCGCGTACCTGCATTTCCAGAATTTCAGGATACGTGATTGATAGTCGGCATCCGCGATGACCCAGCATGGGATTCGCTTCGTGCAATTGCTCGACCCGGCGAGCCACGGTTTCTACATCGATGTTGAGCTCCTTGGCCAATTCCTGTTGCTTGGCCCGGTCGTGCGGCACGAATTCATGCAGCGGCGGATCGATGAGGCGGATCGTCACCGGGAAGCCGTCCATGGCCTTGAATATGCCGATGAAGTCCCGCCGCTGGAACGGAAGGAGTTTATCGAGCGCCTTAACGCGGTCTTCTCTGTTGTTTGCCAGGATCATCTCTTGGATGGCGCGCTGGCGCTCGTGGCTCTTCTCCGGCTGCTCGAAGTCCGTGAAAAACATGTGCTCTGTGCGGCACAGACCGATGCCTGCGGCTCCAAATTCGCGAGCCTTGCGAGCGTCCTGAGGCGTGTCGGCGTTGGTGCGAACGCCTAGACGGCGGATGCCGTCGGCCCACTTCATCAATGTCTCGTAGGCCTTGGGAAATTCGGGTGCGACCAGCGGCATATCACCGGTATAGACCACGCCCTCGCTGCCATCCAGCGTGATCCATTCTCCCTGCTTAACCACTTTGCCTTTCGCCGACATCGTGCCGGATTTGTAATCGATCTCGAGTGAGTCGGCGCCTACGATGCAGCACTTGCCCCATCCGCGTGCGACCACAGCCGCGTGGCTGGTCTTGCCACCCGTCGCCGTAAGAATCCCCTGCGCGACGGCCATGCCTCCGACATCTTCGGGGCTAGTCTCCCGTCGCACTAGAATCACTTTTTCGCCCTTAGCGGCCCAGGCTTCTGCATCCTGCGCCGAGAATACGACCTTGCCGACGGCTGCACCGGGCACTGCGTTGATCCCTGTCGTAAGAATCTTTGCCGCGAGCGATTTGCGGTCCACCTTGGAATCAATGATCGGATAGAAAAGACGCTCAATGTCCTCGGGCTTGATGCGTTCCACGGCTTCTTCTTTCGAGATAAGCTTCTCGTTGGCCATGTCCACGGCAATGCGGAAAGCCGCGGCAGGAGTGCGTTTACCCGTCCGTGTCTGCAGCATATATAGCTTGCCTTCTTCGACGGTGAACTCCATGTCCTGCATGTCCCGGTAATGCTTCTCAAGTTTTACTCGAACTTTTTCGAGTTGGCCGTAAACCTTCGGAATCGCCTTGCCCATTTCGAGCAAGTGCATGGGAGTGCGAATTCCCGCCACCACGTCTTCACCCTGCGCATTAAATAGATAATCGCCGTAGAAGACCTTCTCGCCGGAGCTTGGATCGCGCGTAAAGCAAACGCCGGTGCCAGAGGTGTCGCCTGTGTTGCCGAACACCATTTGCACCACGTTGACGGCAGTGCCAAGCAGTCCGTTGATCTTCTCCACGCGGCGATACGTAACAGCTTTCTCAGCCATCCACGAACCAAACACAGCTCCGATGGCGCCCCAAAGCTGGTCCATGGGATCGTCCGGGAAATTCTTCCCTGTCTTCTGCTTGAACAGCGCTTTGTATTCAGCGACCAGCTCTTTCCAGCCGCTGGCTGGGACTGCGGTGTCTTCCTTGACGCCGAACCTCTCTTTCATCCCGCGCAATCGGTGCTCAAGGTCTTCTTTGGACATCTCCATTACAACGGTGGAATACATCTGCACGAACCGGCGGTACGCATCGTACGCGAAGCGCTCATTCTTTGTGACGGCAGCAAGGCCCGCCACGGAGCGATCGTTCAACCCCAGGTTGAGAATGGTCTCCATCATTCCTGGCATGGACCGGGCTGAGCCGGAACGCACACTGACAAGAAGCGGATTCTTAGGGTCGCCAAGTTTTTTTCGCGTAACTTTTTCCAGCCGCGCCACGTGAGTGGCGACCTCTTTCTTCAATTCCGCGGGATACTTCTTTCCATTCTTGTAGAAGTAGTCGCACGCTTCGGTGGAAATCGTGAAGCCGGCGGGAACCGGCAGCCCAATCTTTGTCATCTCGGCGAGACCTGCGCCCTTGCCACCGAGCACATCACGCCAGGTACCGTCTCCTTCTGCTTTACCTGCACCAAAAAAATAGACCCATTTTTTCACTGTTCGCCTCGACTTGGATTTGTTAGCTCAAAATTTTGCGTAAGTTCGCTGGCCGTGTCGGCACGCCGACTTGTTTCATTTTTAAAAACTTAAAGCAAAACTTTATTCTGCTATCTTCTCTCGTCCCCGCCGAGTTCCGAGAAATCCGCAATTGTCGTGAACTCCCGAAGAATCTCTGATAGTAGCGCCAGCCGATTTTTTCGAACCGCCTCGTTCTCGGCCATCACCATCACGCCCTCAAAGAAGTCGTCGACTGCCTTTCGGAGACCCGCAATAACTTCAAGTGCTTCTTGATATTTTCCGGCACGCTTCTCTGCTTGCACTTTCGCCGCAGCCGAGCGCACTGCGGAGAACAATAAGCGTTCGACGCCAGTCTCGAACAAATCCGTTTGAATTCCCCTCGCCTCTTCCTTTTTGTAGTTCGACTTCTCCAGAATATTCCTGATGCGCTTGAACGAGACGGCCAGCGGTTCAAAGTTTTTCGACTTGCGAATAGCCTTGAGCGCGACGAGGCGTTTGTGAGCATCCACCAAATCATCGACGCCTGCACGGAAAACGGCGTTGACTTCGTCGTAGCTGAATTTTTCGCGCTCGCGAAACACAAATTTCGCACGATCCAGGAGGAACTCGAGAACCTGAGTTTCCTGCTCTGGAGTAACTCCCCGTTTCGGCGGATTGGTGAGCAAAGACTTGGCAGCCGCTCCGATAGCCAGCGAAACAGAGACTGGCAGCTTCCGTTCGAGGATGATCTTCACGATCCCCAAAGCCGCGCGCCGCAACGCATACGGATCGCTAGAGCCTGTCGGTACCAGGCCAACGGCAAAGCATCCAACGATGGAATCGAGCTTGTCCCCGAGAGCGACAGCACAGCCAGTGAGGTTTCGAGGGATGGGATCATCGAGCCCCACGGGACGGTAATGATCGTAGATCGCATCGGCGACGTCATCCGATTCGCCTTGCGCGCGTGCGTATAACCCGCCCACGATTCCCTGCAGTTCGGTAAACTCGCGAACCATCTCGGTGGCAAGATCGCACTTCGAGAGTTCCGCGGCGCGGTCGGCTTCCGCCACGTGCGCCTGCAGAATTCCGCTGTTGAACCATTGCTCCGTGAGCCAGCGAGATATCGCTCGCGCGCGTTCGACTTTATCGCGGTAGCTGCCGAGCCGCGATTCGTACGTGACGCGATCGAGCTTCTGCAAATAGTCGGCGAGCCGACATTTCTGATCCGACTCCCAAAAGAATTGCGCATCGGCCAGCCGCGCACGCAAGACGCGTTCGTGTCCGGCTCGCACCAAACCCTTTGGATCCTTGGGAAGATTGATGACCGCGAGAAAATGCGGCGCGACTTCCCCGCTCCGCTTCTCGACGGCAAAATATTTCTGATGGCCCCGCATAACGGTGATCAGAATCTCGTCCGGAAGCGCAAGGAACGCGGGATCAAATTCTCCTTCGAGCACGCTTGGGCATTCATTGAGATAGCTGACGAGTTTTAATAGCTCCGCATCTTCGTGAATTCGATACCCTGCCCTTTTCGCGTGTGCCATCAACTCCTTCGAGATTTTCTCTCGCCGCTCAGCAGGACGAACGATCACGCCGTTAGCCTTTAGCTTTTTTTCGTAATCCGCAAAATCCTTGACTCGAAGTGGACCCTTGCCAAGAAACCGATGGCCGAGCGTTGTGTCTCCGGCCACGACTCCCGCGAAGGAAAATTTCAAGGGTTTGCCGTTCACGATGGCGACAATCCAGCGAATGGGCCGAATGAATCGAGCGCCGTCAATTCCCGTCCATGTCATCGAACGCGGCCAGGACAAATCATGAATCACGCGAGGAAGCATTTCGTTCAGAATCTGCTCCGCGGTTCGGCCGCGCTTCACTTGCTTGGCGGCCAGGTATTCGCCCTTGGGGGTCTTCACTATATAAAGATCTTTCTGCGACAGCCCCTGTTTTTCCGCGAAGCTATGGGCTGCCCGTGTCGGCTCGCCGACAGCGTCATAAGCTACCGACCTCGGCGGACCAGTCACTTCGTTCACCACGTCGGCCTGTTTCTCGCGCAAGCCGCGCACATGCGCGACGAGTCGGCGAGGTGCGCTGAATGTCTCCACAGTCACGCCGTCTGAAAGATTCTCGGCTGCCAAAAGTTTTTCCAGATTCGCGCGGAGATCTTCTTCTGCTTTTGGCAACATGCCGGCGGGAATTTCTTCACTTCCAACTTCAAGCAATACTTCAACTCTCTCCTCGATGCTCTTTTCTTTCGACCGGTTCATGCTCGCACCTCGCGGCGCACGGCAGGGCCGCCGATCTGTTCGAGATAAGCTGCCGCTCCTCGGCATGCAATCGTACGAACGCGCGCCATGAGTGCGGCACGCTCCGTAGTCGAGATCACGCCTCGCGCATCCATCAAGTTAAAGAGATGGGAACACTTCAAGCAGTGGTCGTACGCCGCAAGAAGTGGATATCGCGTGCGCTCCTTCCCTTGGGTTCCGGCAAATCCATCAAGAAGTTCCTTGGCTTGCTTTTCGTGAAGATCGAACTCGGCGCGAATCGCTTTGGCATCGCTGCGGTTAAAGCTGTATTCGGAAAACTGCTGCTCCTCTGCCATGCGGATGTCGCCGTAAGTTTTGTCCGCCGACCAGCGAAGTTCGTAAACACTCGAGACGTCCTGGAGAAAAGCGCAGATGCGCTCCAGTCCGAAGGTCAGCTCCACGGAGATAGGGTCAAGGTCAATGCCACCACTTTGCTGGAAGTATGTGAACTGGGTGATCTCCAATCCGTCCAGCAGCACTTGCCAACCTATGCCCCATGCGCCCAGCGTCGGCGATTCCCAGTTATCTTCCTCGAAGCGAATATCGTGTTCCTTCAAGTTGATGCCAATGGCGCCTAGGCTCTGAAGGTAAAGATCCTGCACGTCGGCAGGCGAAGGTTTCAGGATCACTTGAAGCTGCGTGTGCTTGTACAGCCGGTTGGGATTCTCGCCGTATCTTCCGTCGGCGGGCCGCCGGCTCGGCTGCACATAAGCAACACGATATGCAGAAGGTCCCAGCACTCGCAAAAATGTTTCCGGATGCATCGTGCCAGCGCCCACTTCAACGTCGTACGGCTGCTGCAGCACGCATCCTTGCTTTGCCCAGAAATGGGAAAGTTTTAAAACTAAATCTTGAAAGTTGAGGCCTGTCGGTTTTTTCTCGAGTTTTACTTTAGCTGTCAAGTGGACTCCAAAAGTTTCCGCGTCGCCAACGGCTTTTCCGTGTGGTGCTCGATCCAATTCAGCGAAGCTTCTCGCAGTTCCGCTGCGGGTTGCACCATCGCCGGCGGGAGTTCTATCTTATCGAGCTTCTCGCCTGCAAATCGTTCGGCAAGTTGCCTTCCCTCCAGGTGCAGGGCCTTCATGCCCCCGCGTCGGCATTTCTCGCAAAGCAGGCCCGCTTCCCACGCCGCATGAAAAGCAGGCAGCGAACCGAACCGCGCGCCGCAAGAGGAGCACCGGTCGAACTGCGGCAGCCATCCTCCCAGCCGCACGGTCCAAAACGCGAAATAGCTCAAAGGCAATTGCCAGGTGCCCGTGCGTTCAATTTCGCGAACTGTGAGCAAAAGAAGCCGGAACATGGACTCGGCCGCTTCATGCTCCGGGAGCACCTGCTCCGAGATTTGGCTGACAACCGCCAGCCCTGTGCTCAGCTCATAATCGCTCTGCGACTTATGGAATGATTCCAACAGTTCGCACTGCTGAATGCGCACAAGGTCGCGCGTCTCTTTTTCGATGTACCAGAGCTGGACGTGCGACAGAATTTCCAGCGTCGAGCCGTAACGATTCTTGATCCTGCGCGCACCGGAAGCAACACCTCGCATACGACCAGAGGTCCGCCCAAAAAAACTCACCAGACGATCCGCCTCACCCAGCGAAAAGGTCTTCAAGATGATGGCTTCCGTTTCCCTGGCAGGCATGAGCTGTCGGCGCGCCGACGCTTCGCCGGACACTACGCAGAGTTACGTCCGATTTACGCGCGCACGCAGAGCTAATTTAATTACCACACACGCTCTCGCTTCGCAATGTTTACATATTACTTCGCGAAAAATCCGAAGCGTCCTCACGCACAAATACAGGTCCGGTCTCGCTCTTCAAGCTGCACTTGAGATGCGTTCGTCGCGCCCATCTACGCCACGAAAGTCTCCTCACGGGATTTCGTTAACTAGACTCCGCGAAGCGCCGAATGTTATCGGACGCGGAGATCGGCCGCACCATCTCACCGAACTCGCTTTGCATTTTTCCGCTCTTCCGATACCCTGCACCACTATCTTATGCGCGCTCCGCGTTTCGACATTCTAGGCATCGGCGAGAATGCCCTGGACACCGTCCTGCAGCTTGCCCAGTTCCCTGTCCTCGGAAGCAAGGTGGAAATGCTTGGCGCCCAAATCATGCCCGGTGGCCAAGTGGCTACGGCGTTGATCGCTTGCCAGCGATGGGGCCTGCGCACCCACTATGTCGGTGTCGTCGGTCAAGACTCCGCGGCCGAAATTCACCGCCGAGAACTACGTCGCGCGGGAGTCCATGCCGACCTCCTTCACGTCCCCAAAACGCTGAGCCAGATGTCGTTCATCCTCATTGATGCCGGTTCAGGGGAGAGGACGATTGTCTGGCGGCGCGATCCTCGACTGACTATACCGCCTGCTTTCTTGCAGAGGAGTTGGATAACCTCCGCTCGCCTCTTGCATGTAGATGGTCACGATCCGGAAACAACATGCGTCGCCGCCTCGTGGGCGCGCGCCTCCGGAATCCCCGTTGTCGCTGACCTGGACCACATATCCTCGAGACTGCTGCGTCTTCTTCCCTTCGTAGACTACCCGGTCACTTCGAAAGAGTTTCCCGTCGCTGCCACCGGCGAGAAAAATCCCCTCAAGGCGCTCCCTCAACTTCACAGGAAGTACGGCTTTCGCGCTATCTGCGCAACTCTCGGGGTGGGTGGCGCTCTCGCTTGGGATGGGACGCGCTTCTGCTATGCTCCCTCATATAAAGTCCGCGTCGTGGACACCACGGGAGCCGGCGATCTGTTTCACGCTGCATTCTCTTACGGCACTCTCCATGCCTGGGACCTCCAGCGGATTCTGGATTTGGCTTGCGCTGCCGCCGGGTTGAATTGCGAGACGCTAGGCGCGCGCGGTGGCATTTGCGGCCTGCCCAAAGTTAAGGAGCTACAGCGCAATGGACGCCGGAATCGGGCACTCTTTTCGAACACGCAATTGGAGCGCGCTGCCAATGAAGCTTTGCGAAAGAAGCGCGGCTAGAATCCCTGTTGAGAACTGCAGACTCTCAGCATGAAGCTTTGGAGCAAACACACTAAAGAATGTTCATCCCTCTCAAAGACCTTAACCCGCGCCGGACTTATCCGGTCGTCAACACTCTGCTTATATTGACGAACGTCATCGTCTTTCTTTACCAGAGCACGCTCACCCAGCATCAATCAGACGCCTTCGTGATGGCCAACGCCACCATCCCCTCGCATATCCGCGGTGTTCTAAACGGCCATGGCAGCTTTGAGGCTGCCTTTCTCCCCATTTTCACCAGCATGTTCCTCCATGGCGGCTTGATGCATATTGCTGGAAACATGCTCTTCCTATGGATCTTTGGCGATAATGTGGAAGACTATTTCGGCCACCTCCCCTATTTATTTTTCTATTTCATTTGCGGCATAGGCTCAGGGCTCACACACATCCTCTTCAACTTCCACTCTTCTCTTCCCGCACTCGGGGCCAGCGGCGCCATCTCTGGCGTTATGGGAGCCTACATAATCCTTTACCCGCGAGCGAGGGTTCTGACGCTCGTTTTTATTTTCTTTCTGCCCATCCCCGCCTTCATCATTTTGGGGTACTGGTTTCTGCTTCAGTTCCTGGCAGGCGTCAGTACGGTAGGCGCAGCAGCCACTGGAGGGGTCGCTTGGTGGGCGCACATTGGAGGATTCCTGATGGGGATGTTTATAACTTTCCTGAGTTTAGGGGGCCGCAGACGGAGAGCGAGCTGATTTTCCCCAGGAACGCTACTTAAAGTTATGCTTTAAATGTTCTCACTACGCTCTTGCAGCGAAATTTGCCAGCCAATCGCCAACTTCAACTGTTTGTTTAACTCCCCCAAGGTCGGGCGTTACGAAGTCGTTGTGCAGAGCCGCCTTCACAGCTTCACGCAATACTTGAGCTTCCCTCTTCCAGTCAAGAAAGTCGAGCATCATCGCCGATGCCAGCACGGACCCGAACGGATTGGCGATCCCCTTTCCGGCGATGTTCGGCGCTGAGCCGTGGACTGGCTCGAACAGCGATGTCCTGCCCGGATGTATGTTCCCGGAAGGCGCAAGTCCAAGTCCGCCAGCCAGCTGAGCACCCAGGTCGCTCACGATGTCTCCGAAGAGGTTGCACGTCACGATGACGTCGAACTGCCCCGGGTCGCGAACAATCTCCATGGCCAGGGTATCGATGTAGAGGTGCCGCGACTCGATCTTGGGGTACTCCTGCCGGACCTCCTTGAACACCCGTTGCCAAAGGTCGTGCGCGAACGTCATGGCATTAGACTTGTCGCTCATGCAGACGCGCTTCAAGCCGTTCTGCCGGGCATAGTCGTACGCATAGCGGATGATGCGCTCGACGCCTTTGCGAGAGTTGACGTCTTCCTGTATCGCGATTTCGTCCGCAGTGCCCTTCTTGAAGAACCCTCCAACGCCGACGTATAGCCCCTCCGTGTTCTCCCGGAAGACCATGAAGTGAATGTCGTTTTCCGTGCGGTCGCGTAGCGGCGTGAGTCGGTCATGAAGAAGCTCGACTGGCCGGGCATTCACATAAAGGTCCAGCTTGAACCGCAGCCCGAGCAGAATGTCGGCAGCGTGCTGGTTAGAAGGAACCCTCGGGTCGCCCAGTGCTCCAAACAATATTGCGTCGAACTCGTCGCGAAGCATCTCTACGGAGCCCGCAGGCAACGTCACGCCTTCCTTTAGGTATTTGTCGGCACCCCAGTCAAATTCCACGAACTCCATTGGCCGCTTAGCCGGCGCCGTCACCGCCCGCAACACCTTGACCGCCTCCGGCGTCACTTCCTTGCCGATCCCATCCCCGGGAATCACCGCTATACGCGCGGCTTCCCCGCCCCAACGCAAGGGCATTTTGCCAGCCGGATTTATCGGTTTCGTCGTCATGCCAGCTACTTGGCCTCTCAGCCCCAAGCTGACTCACACAGTGGGGCGCATTTCGTCCGCAAACCTCGGCAACCTAACACGCCCCACAAACCAGGTCAACGCGACGAGATTTGGCGACAGCGTCCGGGCGGGATATTTGGCTCATCCAATTTCCCGCAAATCCGTCACTTGGGCACCTCTGTCGCTCTGAAGGGATCAGCTTCGTCCCTAATGCCTTTGATGATCTTCTGTCCAGCATCACGTCCCGCATGGCGGAACGCATTCTCAGAAGAGTCAACGTCGTGATACCAAGCTTCTTCCAAGATCACGCGAACTTTGCTCAGCGGACCCGGCTCCGCACGCATCAATACGTCAAGCAAGCCAAAAATCACCGAGTCCGGCCATCCAACGCCCAACTTATCCAATTCGCATCGCTCGGCGACATTGTCCGATACTTCGAAAGTATCCGCAGGATGGACTGTGAGCTGGACTCTTGCAAACTCTGATTTCGGGCCAAGGGCTTTCTTCCGTTCGCCGAGAACAGTAATGCGTGCCGTCAGGATCCTGGAGTTTCGGTTGGGCACGCCTTCAGCCCAAAGAGCAAGATAATCCTTCATGACTTAAACATCTTGTCTTTCAGTGGCTTCAACGCTGCGACGATTCTAACGAGTCAGGGTTTGGCGCGTCTTTCTACTTGGAGACCCTGCCGGACTCTGTCCAGTACACGCCACCCAGAGCTAGCGCGCCGCCCAAGACTTGCGTCCAGGAGCCCTTCTCCCCCAACGTCAGAATGCCAAGAATTGATGCCAGGACGGGCAGTAGGTAAGTAAAAGCGCTCAACTGCGAGGCTTCGAGGTAGCGCAACAGCCAGTAATAGAGGACATACGCGACAGCCGATCCAAACAATCCCATGTATAAGATGGCGGCCCACGCCTCCCACGGAACGGCTCGCCAATTCCCTGCCGCGCCTAGCGTAATCGCCTGATGGATAGCCAGTGGAAGCAGGACAAGCGCGCCTGCAAAATGATTGCACGCCGTCATTGTCAGTGCGTCGTATTCGCCAGCCACGCGTTTGCCAAGCACAGCATAGGTTGCGAATCCGATCGAACCCGTCATCGTAATGGCATCGCCGAGCAGCGAGGGTGAGTGCGCCGATATGCCGCCCTCCGAAGCCAACACCGCAATCCCCGTGAACGCGATGGCCATCCCCATGGCCTTGTGCCAGGTAGCTCGTTCCATGCGCAACAGCACCGCCAGGATCAGCGTGTAAATCGGCCCCATTCCAACAATGACCGCGGAATGACTCACCGAGGTGTAGTGCAATCCGAGCGTGAAGCAAAATTGGTTCACGCTAACGCCAAAAAATCCCAAGTAAAGAAACGTCCAAGCATCGCGCCGCGTAAATCCTTGCTTGCGGTTGGCGGCAGCTTCGGCAAACACGGGCAGCCGAAGCCGCTTGAGGCAAAGATAAAAAGGAATCATCACCACGCCTGCGGCACACACCCGAAAGGAAGCCATCGTCAGCGGCGGGAAAAAGCGCAAACCAATTTTCGCGGCGATAAAGTTGATCGCCCAAATAACAACAACAATGCCGATCAGTGAAGCAATGACAGGGCGGCTGGGCGCGCGCCCCTTGGAGGACTCAACGAGCACTAGTTCAGACCAGCCGTTCTTTCCGCACTGTCAACTGTTCGATGCGGTCGCGCCGCGGCTCGAAGCCAATGCCCGGCCCTGTTGGCACTCGAATCGTGCCCTGCGCCGACACAGTCACTTCCGGCTCAATAATGTCCTCGTCCCAATAGCGGCGGCTCGCCGTCACGTCCCCCGGCAGCGTGAAGTTGGGTAGCGTCGAAAGCGCAATGTTGTGCGCCCGGCCGATTCCAGACTCCAGCATCCCGCCGCACCACACCGGCAGCCCATTTTGCTGGCACAGATCATGAATGCGCCGCGCCACTGTGTAGCCGCCCACTCGCCCCAGCTTGATGTTAATAATCTTGCACGCACCGAGAATAATTGCCGCACGCGCTTGCTCTTCCGTGTGAATGCACTCGTCCAGACAGATCGGCGTTGCGAGCTTCTTCTGCAGCTCCACGTGCGCATACAAATCGTCCCAGCCGAGCGGCTGCTCGATCATCATCAAATAGAAGCCTTCCAGTTGCTTCAACAGCGGCCAATCCTCCATCCGGTAAGCGGAGTTGGCGTCCACCATCAGCTTGATCCCCGGAAACTCTTCGCGCAGCCGCTTGACCTGCGGCAACTCTTTTCCGGGCTTAATTTTGATTTTGATCCGCTGATAACCCACGCTCAGTTCCTTCCTGACCGCTGCTGCCAGTTCGTCGAGCGATTCCTTGATTCCAATCGAAACTCCGCTCGAAATCTCCTCGCGCGTTCCCCCGAGCAGCTTCGAAAGCGGCATGCCCTTCTTCTTCGCTTCCGCGTCCCAGATCGCCGCTTCCAGCGCGGCCTTGGCCATGTTGTGGCCGCGCACAGGCTCGAGCAAATTCCACACGTCGGCCGCGGCGGCGATTTCTTTGCCTTTGAGCATTGGCCAAAGGAAATCGCGCATCACAATCCACGCCGTATCGGTCGTTTCCGGACTGTAGTAAGGCCGCTCTCCGGCCACGCATTCGCCCCACCCAATGGCGCCGTCCGTAACAACTTCAGCCAGAATGATTCGCCGTTCCTCGGTCCGCTCCGAACTGGTTTCGAATGGAGCAATCAGCTTCATCCGCAATTCCCGCAAAGTGACTTCGTGTAGGCGCATCTTCCTTTTTTTCTTTCTGCGGCCGCGAGGCGGGTTCGCTCGCCTCGGCCCGCAAAGCTATTGAGCTTTTAATGCTAGAAATCGCTCCATGGAGCCAAAAGATACGCCGTACCCGCGGGCGACTTCCTCACGCCAAGGGCTGCGTAACCGCGTGCAAACCACGCAGTGAACTCTTCGCGAATGCGCGCTTGCACTTTCGCAACTTCGGCCGGTATCGCCCTGCTTCCAGCTTTCGAGTTCCGCAGGCAATACAATCATCGCTGGTCCCGCTTCAGGCTCCTGCTCCAAACCCGACACGGCAGCCACCACCCGCGCCGAATCAAGTTGCCATTCCGTCCACAGACGGTCAGTGGGAAGTCCCAGATGCAGCGGACTCGTGGTCAGTCCATAGAGGTTTGGCAGGTATTTCCGCGCAATCGCACCGAGCCGGTTCAAGTTGAAGTGCGCATTTCGTGTTTCCAGCGGATCAAACGTCCAGACGATGAGGCGAATTCCCCGCCCCAGAGCTTCCTCGCGTTGAAAAAGCTTCAGGGCCCGTCCAACTCCCCTGTCGCGGTAGTCTCCATGAACTCCAGTCATGTGCGAATGGAGAAATACCGTCCCATTCGTGAATCCGACAACCGCCAGCGTATATCCGACCAAGCGTTCGCCGTCGAACGCGCCCAGGACCTGTCCCCCGGTTTCGCTCGCCACTACAAACAACGTCGCAGGCTCTACTTCAATGTCTTCTTCGCCCCAGATCTCTTTTTGCAATGCAACGCACCGCTGAAACTCCTCGATCCCGGCGCATTTTCGGACGACGATTTCTTCGCTCATCGGCCTTTGTGCGCCCAAGACGTCTTCGGCGAAGCGCCCTTTTCAAAGTGCTTTGCAACTTCCCAGAGTTGTTCCATTTCCCCGCGCGGAACATCCGCCAGTGTTTTCCCACTTTTCGCAGCCAGTTCTTCCATCTTCCGGAATCGCGCGGAAAACTTCGCATTAGCCTTTTTCAGCGCGATTTCCGGATCAATGTGCAGATAGCGAGCCAGATTCACCGCCGCAAAAAGTAAATCCCCCATCTCCTCTTCGATTCGTTTGGCATCCTTCGCATTCAGGGCCTGCCGAAGTTCGCCGCCCTCTTCGTTCAATTTCTCGAACACGCCTTCAACGCTCTCCCAATCGAATCCAATCCGCGCCGCGCGCCGGGTGAGTTGAAATCCTTCGAGCGCGGCCGGCAAAGCTCGCGAAACCCCATCCAACAAAGACCCGGATTTTCCTGCCGTCTTCGAACCACCCCGGTTCTTCTGGTCCGCCGCTATGCGCTCTTCTTTCTTGATCTGCTCCCAATTCTTCAGAACCTCAGCCGCATCCTTCGCGCGCTTTTCGCCAAAAACGTGCGGATGCCGCCGCACCATTTTGTCGTGCACCTCGCGAATCACATCGGAAACGCTGAACCGCCCCTCTTCCTTCGCGATCTGCGAATGAAACACGATTTGCAGCAGCAAATCTCCCATTTCTTCCGCGAACTTGGCGTCGTCGCCGCTCTCCAGTGCCTCCAGAACCTCGTAGGCCTCCTCGATTAGATAAGTTCGCAGGGTTGCGTGAGTCTGCTCGCGGTCCCACGGGCAGCCGTCCGGAGCACGCAGCCGCGCCTGCACTGCCGCGAGCTTTTCGAACCACTCGCCCGCCGTCAAACGTGGCGTTTTCGCCGCCGTTTGGCGCTCTGCACCGTGCTTGGCGGCTCTTCGCGACTTCTTCTTTATGGATGCCATCGCCCTGTCAGCTAAATTTAGAATTCAACAAACGTTACACTTTAAGGTGCTCCACACGCTTTGACAAGCGCGCTGGATGCAACCCATTCCTCACCCATCTTATCTGCGTGAGATGAATAGGGACTTCTCCTGGAACTCCTCATGTTGTGCGCGGGCACAAGCGGTCAGTTCGCGCATACCCCGGGGCGGGGCCTGCCGATTGTACCCGCTGTCCCGGACGAACTCATGCTCGGCTCTCCCTAAATCTCCGACCCGTGCTAAACTTTGACTGAACCATAATTCCAAGGATTGTCCCATTGACCGATCACAAGAAAGAAGAGTCATTCCGCGTCATTGACCGGCGCCCCTTTACATCCGATGGCGAACTCCGCAAGGAAGCCATGGAAGAAAAAGAGCGCGAGGCAAAGCGCGAGGAGTTGCTGCATCCCGTTTCCGAGGCTCCTAAGCCGGTCGCTCCGCAGCCTCCTGTCGAGGTACCTAAGCGCTCCGCGGCGTTCGAAAATCTTGTCCGCATGATCGGCAGCAATGCCGCGATGGTCCTGGGCGCTTACGCCGACCCACGCACGGGCCAGCCGATGATCGATCCCGAGGCCGCCCATGAGTTGATTGACATGCTGGACTCCCTGCACGAGAAGACTAAAGGCAACCTCGCGCCGGAGGAAGACAGCCTCTTGCTCGATCTTCTGGGCAAATTGAAGATGACCTATCTGGAGGTCAATCAAGCGGTTGCGGCGCAAGCAGCGGCCACGCAAGCGAAAACAAAGACACGGCCTTAGCAACGTTTGCCTCTGCAGTTCGGCCTGGCTGCAATTCGACCGGGCTTTGACGAGAGATTCACCATTCTCAGCATGCCTCCGGCTCCGCTAAAAATAACCGTCCTCGGCTCCGGCACGTCCATGGGCGTCCCCTCGCTGGGATGCCACTGCCGCGTCTGCAGCTCGCAAGATCCGCATGACAACAGGCTGCGCCCTTCCCTGCTCCTCTCGCGCAACGGCCAGAATGTCGTGATTGACACGACGCCGGACTTTCGTCAGCAAGGGTTGCGCACCAGCCTCGACCGCCTGGACGCCGTTCTACTCACACACGGCCACGCGGATCACATTATGGGCTTTGACGACATTCGCCCGTACAATCTTCGGCAGCAAACCGCGCTTCCCGTTTACTCCAACGAAGAGACCTTCGATATCATCCGCCGCGCATTTTGCCTACGTCTTCGACGGCAAGCCCAAGCTGAGTTCGATTCCGAGTGTCACACTTCGTGAAGCCAAAGATCCCTTCGCACTTCTGGGCATCAACTTCACTCCGATCCCGCTCTTGCACGGAGACCTGGAAGTCCTCGGCTTCCGTTTTGGCCGCGCGGCTTACTTGACGGATTTCAGCTCGCTCCCCGATTCCTCGCTCGCTCTCTTGCACGGTCTCGATGAGCTCATCATTGACGCATTGCGCGACATCCCTCATCCCATGCACCAAACTGTGGACCAGGCTCTCGCGCTCATCAAAAAACTGAATCCACGCCGTGCATGGTTCACCCACATCGCTCACGATTTGCCGCACGCCGAAACAAATGAACGCCTTCGGAAGCTCGGCTACACCAACGTGCAGCTCGCTTACGACGGCCTCGAAATCGAAGTCAAAGTGGACGAGGATTCCCTGCGGAAAGAAACAACCCTATCCGGCGCTGCGCAGCAGGCGCAACTCTCTGTATTTTCTTCCGGAGAGGCTTGGGCCGCCCGCTACGCCGCATCAAGGTACGGCAGCACGCTTGCCATCGGCAATTTTGATGGCGTCCACCTCGGTCACCAGACCATTCTGCGCGCTGCCGTCGCTCGCGCCCGCGATACCAATGCTGTCGCCACGGCTTTGACATTTGATCCGCTTCCGCAAAAAATTCTCCGTCCTGAAAGCGCCCCGTTGCGCGTTTCCACCAACGAGCAGCGCCTGAACTGTTTCTCCGCCCTCGGCATGGATGCCGCCGTCGTTCTGCCGTTCACTCACGACCTCGCGAGACTCTCACCGCAGGATTTTGTGGACCAAATTCTCGTCCGGGATCTTCACGTTCGCGCCGTATTTGTCGGAGAGAATTTTCGCTTCGGCCATAAGCAGGCCGGCAATGCGCGGATGCTTCTTCTGCTGGGAGCCGAGCGCGGTTTCGACGTCGTCATCCTTCCGCCCATCATTCACAAGGGAGAAGTCGTCTCCAGCACCATCATCCGCCGCGAAATTGCAGCCGGCGACGTCACCCACGCTGCGCGTCTTCTCGGCCGTCCCTTCGTGCTGAGCGGTAAGGTCGTCTCAGGAACCGGTACTGGCCGCCGCTTCACGTTTCCGACGCTGAATCTCGCGTCGGAACAGGAACTACTCCCCGCGCGCGGAGTCTACGTGACGCGTACCCTTTTCGAGGGAGATTCGCGAAGCCGCCGCTCGGTAACCAACGTCGGCGTCCGCCCAACCTTCAACGGCTCGGCCCTCAGCGTTGAAACGCACGTTCTTGAATCTCTCGGAGAGACCTCGCCCGGCCACATCGAGGTCCACTTCTGGAAGCGTCTTCGTGAAGAAAAGAAATTCAGCGGCCCGGAAGAGCTGCGCACGCAAATCGCCCGCGACATCGCTGAGGCCAACAAGTTCTTCACGCGCCTGCGCCGCTTTCGCTCTTCCCGCGTCTACAGCTTGAGCCTTGGCCCCATCGCCGACTCAAGCTCAAGCTACTGCCACATGTTCCGGAAGTCCCACGTGGCGCCTCCGTTCAGAGTTTGCGTACTCGGAGACCGGCGGCTGCATGATGGAGCAAACGTAGCGATCCACAAAGGCCACAGAGCCAACGCCACAAGCAGCGAAAGAACCAACCTGCGTCGCGCCCGCATGGTGCCGGGTAGTTCGAGTAAGAGGTTCATGCAAATTTAGACACCAATGCCGGAGAGAAGTTTCCTTCAGCGGGACTATAGGCGTAGTGGATAGAGGAGCGAAAAACTACGATGGAGACTTTGCCAGGCACTCTTCGCAGTAGCCGCCCACTTCCGTGCGCGACACGGTAACCTTCATCTTGAAGTCCCGCGCGATCTGTTGCTTCAACTGCTCGTAGAGACGGCTCTCGAATTCGCGCACCTTTCCGCACTGCAGGCAGGCAACGTGAATATGGTCGCGTGGACCGTGGCTTTCGTAATAGTGCCGGTCGCCCCGCAAATGCAGCAGGTCCAGTTCGTCGATAAGCCCTTGCTTTTTTAAGGAGATCGATCGTGCGGTAAACCGTGACAAGGTGAACGCCCGGATCGATTTTCTGCGCGCTCGCTCGAGAATCTGGTCCACATCCAGGTGCTGCTCGGCGGCATCCATCACCTCCAGGATGACGCGCCTCTGCCGTGTCAGCCGAATTCCGCGCTCGCGTATGGCCTTCTGCAGTTTCCCTGTTGTCTCCGCGGTATTGAGGCGCTCGCCCGTCGAAACCCGGTGGGCCGGCGATGCAGACATGTGTCGCTCTCCTGAAATGCGGCATCGTGGCAGTTAGGAATGGCTCGAAAGCCGCCGCACAATGTCATTGTACATAACGATGGCGAAGATGCACCAAGAGGAAGACCAGACCAACCTGCACGAAGCGCTCCTTGAAGCTCAGACTCAAATCGCGCCGCATGATTCCTTCAATCGTCAGCAACAGAATATTTCCGCCATCCAAGATCGGAATCGGCAAGAGATTCAAGATTCCCAGGTTGATGCTGATCAGCACCATCAACGAAATAACATTGAGCGGCCCTTTGCGCACTGCCTGGCCCGCCTGATGAGAAATTTCCACGGGGCCTTGTAGCTGTTTGATCGAAACGCGCCCGCTGAGCAGCTTGCCGACCACGTCCACGGTTCTCACGATCGTGTCCACGGTCGAAGCGCCGGCAAAGTGCACGCCCTCGCTGAAAGATACTTTTTTGTAGGCGGTCTCGTCGCCACGCAAAACGCCAATCTGGTATACGCTTTCTCCGGATTCGGCAACGTCTTTTTTCGGTGTAACGACGGTGTGAACTGTCTGGCCCTTTCGATCTACGTCCAGGGTGATGGGCTGACCATTCGATCCCTGGACCGCTTCCACAAACTGCTCCCAATATTGAATCCTGTTCCCGTTCACCACCGTGATCGTGTCGCCTTCCCGGAGTCCGCCTTGTCGGCCGGTGTGCCTGGAACGACTTGATCAAGGATCGGGATGATTGGTACGTACCCGAGAACGCGATCCGGAGTCGCCGGTCTTTTGCTTGCACTTCAATGCTTCGGCGGGTACCTGCGTCTTCCACCTCGAGCTTGATGCTCGCGCCTGCCGTCGCTTGCTTCAGAGTCCGGAACGCCTGCTCCCAGCTCGGCGTCGCCACGCCATTGATGGACACGACAGTGTCGCCGACCTTCAAAGGGCTCGTTATCGCTTGGCTCGGAGGCAGAGCGGCAATTTTCACGGGGGCATCGAGATATGCGGAATACGGTACCCCCACGAACGTGAAAAGGCCCGTAAGCAGGAATATCGGAAAAACCAGATTCACCGCGGGACCAGCGAACGAGATTAGCGCTCGCTGCCACCTGGGCCTGCTCATCAACTCGTCCGGCGCACCCGTTGGCGGCTTGTCTCCTGAATCCACTTCGGAAAGATCTTGTCCCGGCCATGCGCACGTATCCGCCGAGCGGCAACGCGCTCACGCGGTAGTCCGTTGGCCCTTTCTTCCACCCAAAGAGCCGCGGCCCAAATCCGATGGAAAATACGTCCACGCGCACGCCGCACATCCGCGCAACAATAAAGTGTCCCCACTCATGAATCAGGACCATTACGCCGAGCACCAGGCCGACGCCAACTACCAAGTAAACTGCTCCCATGTCTCCGTCTTTCCCTTCTGCTGTCTCTTATGATACCGCTGCTGCCGCTACCGCCAGACGACTAACTTCTTCATTGGCCATTCGCCGGGCTTCCGCATCGGCTGCCAACACGTCGTCCATTTTTTCAAAACGCACACGCGGCGTACGCGCCAGCACGCGCTCGATCACTTCAGCGATGCCCCGGAACGCCAGCCGCCGTTCAAGAAATGCCGCTACGGCAACTTCATCCGCTGCGTTCAGAGCACAAGGCAGTGCCCCGCCCTTCTTCATTGCTTCGCGTGCCAGCCGAAGGCAAGGGAAACGCCGGGTGGAGACTTTTTCGAAATCCAACCGCCGCAGCTTGCGCCAATCCAGGGCTACTTGGTTAGACGCCACTCTCTCCGGATAGGTTAACGCATATTGTATCGGCATCCGCATGTCGGTCGGCCCAAGTTGCGCCAGAATCGAACCATCCACGAACTCGACCATCGAATGAATCGTGGACTGCGGGTGAATCACGACGTCAATCTGGTCGGGTCGCACGCCGAACAGCCAGCGCGCCTCGATCACCTCGAATCCTTTGTTCATCATCGTCGCGGAATCGATGGTGATGCGGTTGCCCATCTTCCAATTTGGATGCGCCAGTGCTTGTTCTGGAGACACTTTCTCGAGTTCGGCAAGAGGTGTTTTTCGAAAAGGCCCGCCGCTCGCCGTCAGCACTAGCCGGCGCACTTCAGTGTGGGTTCCACCGCGCAGACATTGGTGAACGGCGTTGTGTTCGCTGTCCACCGGAAGTAATTCGCGCTCAGCTTGCTTTGCCGCGGCCATCACCAATTCGCCTGCGGCCACCAAAACTTCCTTGTTCGAGAGAGCGACTGTTTTGCCGAGCTTGACCGCTTCGTACGTGGCTTCGAGACCGACGATGCCAACGGCTGCTGAGACTACGATGTCAGCCTTGGCGTGGGTCCCGACTGCCAGCATTCCTTCGCGGCCATGGTGGATAGCGGGCAGCGGGGAGATCCCCTTCGCGCGAAGTGCGGAAGCAAGTTCATCCGCTTTCTTTTCATCACCTACAGAAACCAGTTCCGGCCTGTGCCGCTCAATCTGGCCGGCTAATTCTTCCACGTTGCCGCCCGCTGCCAGCGCGGCAATGCCAAACCGCTCTGGCAGCGCTTCCACGACGGAAAGGCACTGCCGCCCAATCGAACCTGTTGATCCCAGAATGGATAGCTGTTTCAAAGAACTATCTTCTTCCCCATCTTTGGATTGGAGCCGCCGGGCGACCTATCTGCGTGGCAAGTAAATCCAGATCCAATAGTACCAGACTACCGGAATTGCCAGAATCAACGCATCGATCCGGTCGAGAACGCCGCCGTGTCCCGGCAGCAGTGAGCCAGAATCTTTTACTCCTGCGCTTCGCTTGTAGGCAGATTCGAGCAAATCCCCCGCTTGACCCGCCACATTGCCGACGGCAGCCATTGTTAGGAGATGCGGCAACGGGACGTACAGCCACCTCGCAAACGCGAAGGCGACGAGCAGAGCGCCGAGAATACTGGCGATGGTCCCTTCCCACGTTTTCTTCGGACTCAGGACCGGCGCAAGTTTATGTTTGCCAATCGCTCTGCCAACAAAATACGCTGCTGTATCTCCGACCCATGTAATGACCAGCACAAACATCATCAGTTTCGGGCCGTCCGTTCCGGCTCCATGAAGCCGAATCGCATACGTCAGAGGCAAGGCCACCAAGATCAATCCGCTGGAACTGATTCCTACAGCGGGCAAGGCCTCCACGATCGGCCGTTTCGTAGAGAGCGTCAGCACGCCCACACCGAGCAAGAAAATAAAGAGAACATCCGCGAGTGTAGGAATAGTCCCTAGAAATCGCCCGATCTCGCGATGAAACGTCAGCCCACCCGCGAGTTCGTAAGACGGAGCGATTGCCGCGAGCCACTGCACGTAGACGAACGCCAGCGTGCATGTTGCTGTCCAGAAACGATAAGCGCGATGGCCAATCGCATCGCCCAATGCAAAGTATTCAAACAGAGCAAGCAGAATGACGAGCGCCATGCCAATCGCAAGGACTGCGGTCGAGCCCCACAAAACCAGGCCGACCACACACGGAATCAGAACGACGGCGGTCGCCACGCGCTTCCAAGTCATAAAAGAAGGATCCCCTGACGAATCACGGGTTCCATCTCATCACATCAAGGGGAATAAATCACGGGGGAGAATCACAAATTCGCGAAAGTTTGTTCCCGCGAAAAAAGGGTCACTCGCCAACCACGCGCGCTGATTTTTCTACCTCGGCCTGGCCTTCGCGGATTCCGCCGTAACGTCGCTCGCGCTTTTGGAATTCCACTAGCGCTTCGAGCAGCCGCGCCCGGTTGAAATCAGGCCAAAGAGTCTCCGTCACGAAAATCTCGGCATACGCAATCTGCCACAGTAGAAAGTTGCTCACGCGCATTTCGCCGCTCGTGCGAATCAGCAAATCGGGGTCCGGCAGCCCGCTAGTGTACATGTGCCGGGCGAGGGTCTCTTCTGTAATCGGGGTGCGGCCTGCATGACCGTTCTGCTCGGCCAGAATTGCGTTCATGGCATCCACGATTTCCGCGCGGCCGCCATAATTCAGCGCCACGCAAAGCACCATGCCCTTATTTTCAGCCGTTCGGTCCATGGCCTCGCGCACGTCGTCCTGCACGCCTTTCGGAAGTTCGTCCGTGCGCCCCAAAAACCGCATGCGAATTTCATTTTTCTGAATCAGAGGCATTTCCCGGCGCAAATATTCGCGCAGAAGTTGCATGAGGAAATCGATTTCGGTTTTGGGACGACGCCAGTTCTCGACCGAGAAAGCGTACAGCGTAAGAGCCTCGATCTTCAGCCGCGCACAGGTCTCAATTGTGGAGCGCGCCGTTTTGGTGCCAGAGCGGTGGCCGGCCACCCGCGGCAAATGCCGCTGCTGCGCCCAGCGTCCGTTGCCGTCCATGATGACGGCTACGTGCCGCGGCAAGCGGTCCAAGTCCAGTCTTTCAAAGAGTAGCGCCTCCTCCGGCGTCAAGGGCCCCAGCGCGCCAGAGGCGGAAACTTGCAGCGTCGTGTGTGATTGGCTGTGCGTCACGGTGTTCCTGTGGGTTTCTTCTTTACGCCGCAAAGTTAACATACGATTTGGCAGCGGCGCAATGCCGGGGTGCCGTGTCATGCACCACCGTTTCCAGAACGACCGCGTCGCGGATCAGCCCGCCGGCGACGGAGCGGATTGGAATAGCGATGTGTAGACCAGCACTAGCGTCAGGATAATCATCGCAATCGCCGTAACCCATGCGACGATGTTGAACGTGAGCGTATTTACGTGCTCGCCCATCAGATCGCGCCGGTTCACCAGCAACAAAATGAAAATGACCACGACCGGCAGCCAAATACCGTTCCCTACCTGCGAGAAAATGAAAATCTTCCAGATCGGCACGTGCGGGATCAGGATGATGCCCGCGCCGACGGCAATCAGAACGGTGTAAAGGCTATAAAAGATTTTCGCTTCCTTGAATTTGTGGTCGATGCCGGCTTCAAATCCCAGGCCTTCGCAGATGACGTGAGCCGTCGAGAGCGGCAAAATCGAGGCCGCAAAGAGCGAGGCGTTCAACAAACCGAAGGCAAACGTAAATCCAGCCCACTTGCCTGCCAGCGGGATCAATGCCTTGGCCGCCTGGACCGCGTCGGTAATGTCGCGCTGGCCGGAAGCATACAAAGTCGCCGCCGTGCAACGATGATGAAAAACACGATCACCATGCAACTGATGCTGCCGACCAAAACGTCGGCGCGCGCTTGTGGATACTGTCTCGGCCCAACTTTCTTCTCGACGAAACCCGCCTGCAGGTAGAAAAACTGCCACGGCGCGATCGTGGTTCCCACAAGCGCCGTCAGCGTGAGCAAGTATCCCGAATCAAAACTCAGGTTGGGAATGACGACATGCTTCGCAGCTTCCAACCAATCCGGTTTGGCCAGGACCGCGGAAATGATGTACGTAACGTAGAATCCACACGCAATAAGAAAGATCACTTCGACTTGGCGATAGGTTCCTCGAAGCACCAGAATCCAGACCAGTAATGCCGCGATGGGCACGGCGATGTACTTGCTGACGTGAAACATCTGCATGGACGCGGCCACGCCCGCAAACTCCGCCACGACGTTTGCCAAGTCCACGAAGAAGCCGGTGATCATCACGAAAAACGTAGGGCGGAAACCGAATTCCTCGCGAATCAGGTCGGACAGCCCCTTGCCGGTGATCACCCCCATCCGCGCGCACATCTCTTCGGTCACGTACAGCGCGATCGTCATCGGGATCAGCGACCACAGCAGCGCGTAGCCGTACTGCGCACCCGCCTGCGTATAGACCGCGATTCCGCCCGCATCGTTGTCCACGTTGGAGGTGATCAGCCCCGGCCCGACAACCGCCAGAGCAGCAAGCGTCGAGCGGCGGCGCAGCGCCTCGAATCTTCTGTTGCAGAGTTCGTGCCGCGGCTCTGCAGGCCCTCCAAGCTCGATTTAGGCTTTCCCAGTTCATCCGCCGTTTTCCGATTCCCTTTTTACTTCTTCACCAGCCGCGACACCACGTCATCCACCGTGACCGTTCCGATGGGCCGCTTTTCCTCATCCACCACCGTCAGCATCCGCAAGATTGTATTTGTCGAACAGCTCAAACACATCCTTCTCGTCCGCATCCGCAGGTCGACGCTCAGCAGCGGCTCCGTCTTCAGCTCCGCCATGCGCTGCTCCGGCGCGGCGAGCAGCAACCGCGCCACCGGACACCGTCCCGGAAAACTGCGCTGCCTTGTCGAGCAGCACAATCGTATCGAGCTGTTCCAGGTTCAATTCCTGGTCCGCGAATCCACTCCAGCACTTCCTCCCGCGTGGATTCTTCGCCCACGAATACAAACTCCGTGTTCATCATTCCGCCCGCCGTCGAAGGATCGAACGCCAGCAATTCCCGCACTTCGTCCGCCTCCTGTTCGGGCATCTCTTCCAGCACTTCCTCCGACGTCTCCTTCGACAAGATCCGCCAGAAGGTCCGCGGCCGCATCGGGCGCCATCTCTTCGAGAATGTCGGCAGCCTTCTCGGGGTCCAGCTTCTCCACGATCTGCGTCGTCAGCCGCTCATCCAGTTCCGCCAGCACCGCCGCCGCCGTCTCTTCATCCAGCGAAGCGATAATTCCCTGCCGTTCCGCCGCCGACAGCTCTTCCATCATCTCCGCCAAGTCGGCCGGGTGCAGGTCTTCCAGTTTTTCGTGCGTGATGCGCAATTTCACGCGCCGCAGCGGGTCCGACTCGATCAGGTTCACGAACTCCCACCGAATCGACGCTCTGCGGCAGCTTGCTCTGCAGCCTGCGAATCACGCCGGGCGGAACCACGCCCTGCAGCAGTCGCCGCACCGCGCCCGGCAGGCCCACATCCACCTGGGTCGACCCGCAGTTCCACGTTCCCGTTCGTCCGCAGTTCCGCCAGGTCCACGTCGTTCACGCGCACGACTTTGCGCCCCGCGTATCGATAATCTGCTGATCCAGCAAATCCTTCTGCACCGCGAGCCACGCCTCATTCGGCTCGTACGAGGCCAGAGCGCGCTCGCTGACGTTCAGTTGCATCTTTCCCGGTTCCACGCGCGCAACCTGGTCATGCCGCGCGACCAGCGGCTGGAAGTGTCCGCGCGAAAGCAGGAAATGCGACAGCCGGTTCGGCGCCTCCGCGGGCTCGATAAAGAACTCGCGCACCCGCCCGACGTAATTCCCCTGGACGTCGTACGCCTTCGCTCCCATCAGTTCTGTCGCGTAGAGTTCCATAATCTTGCCCCTTCACGCCGCCCGCTGCCGGAATCCGCCGAAACGCGTCCGCAGACTTCGAGAGCTGTCCGCCAACAAAAAACCCGCGTACCGAAGAAACCTCGGCCGCGGGCAAGTGCCTCACAGAAATGGACTTACCGTTAGCCCGCCGTGAACCCTCCCCACCCTACCGCCTGCGGGAGGCGTTGTGCCTCGCGCGACGTTGCCCAATCGCCCTTCCCAAGCCTCGACCCCAAAAACCCGCTTCCTGACGAACAACTAGGGCCAGGTTCCAGTTCGTTGGACGCACTCATCGAAGAGAATTCACCTTAAACATCTCTGCCGAACAGCGTGCAGCAACGCTATCTCCCACCGTACGGAGCAATTGCGTGCCGTTCGCCAGTGACAGATGCAGTGATAAGCCGGGCGCGGCCATTGTCAAGAAAAGAATGGCCTTGGGGGCGAATTTTTTTTGCTTTTTTTCTATCTGCGTCGGCTATTTCGCTGGCGGAAAGACCATGTCTCGAGGCTGTTTGCCTAGGCGACGGCATTCTTCCACGTAGAGAACGAGATAATTCTTCAAGATATAATCGCGCCTCGAAGTAGCCCAAGTTCCCGCGCTGCGCGATCGATCGCCTCGGCTGGGCCTTCGAGCTCGACGAACGTTCCGATGGGGGTTTCATCCAGTTCGATCAGCAAGCCCTTGGCCCAGCTCGTGGAGGGGGAAGCGAAAGGTCGTACGGTATTTTTCATAGCGGAACCAGCCGCTCATCCCCAGACCTTCAAATATCTTTGCCAGAACGCCGGCATCGGCGACCTCGACTTCAAGTTCTTCGCGGACTTTGTGGCGATGGTTTTCTTGCGCGCTCCGGAGTCGCGGTTCCCGCGACGATCGGTCGCTTGAAGGTCAGCAGAACCCGCTGCTTAGGTGTCCTGCTGCCCTTTTTCGATTTGGTTTCTGGAGTCTCCGTTCGAATGCGCAGCAGTTGGCCGTGCTTGGCAAGCCCGCCCTGCGGCGTATCGAACATGACGTTCCATTCATGCACTCGGCCTGATCCGCCGCCAACGGGGCGCGCAACCAGCCGCTTCAACGTACGCTGCAATGCCCTTGCATCGCTAATCCTCAGCTTGATTTCGATTTCCCGCGCCATCGCAATCCTTGCGGCTTCGCGCCGCGGCTTTCTCCCGCCGCTGACTTCCGCTAGTATAGCGGACGAACGTATTTCGCCTTTACACAGCGTGACCCCGGCTAAATCCGGCGCAACGCCCGGCGCCCACCCCGCCGTGCTCCGCACCAGATCAAGAGACGCATGAACCCAGACGCCAAAACAGCAGAGCCAGCGTTTTCGAACGATGCACGAGCAACCCGCTTTCGCCGCCGCTTGCGCGCCGCGAGCCGGTCGAAACGTTCTCCATGGCGACCGCCGCGTGGACCATTACGCCTGGCTGCGCCAAAAAGAAAACCCAGAAGTCATCGCTTATCTCGATGCAGAAAACGCCTATACCGAAGCGATTCTGCAGCCCACCGAATCTTTCCAGGAAGCGCTGTACCAGGAGATGCTCGGCCGCATTCTTCAGACGGATCTGTCCGTTCCCTACCGGCTTCGCGGCTATCTCTATTTCACGTGCACCGAGGCAGGCAAGCAGTACCCGATTCATTGCCGGCGCACTGACGCTGGCGGTTCCCTTGACGAGATCTTTGCTGGACCTGAATCGCTTGGCGGAGGGGCACTCGTTTCCTCGGGCTCGGCGCTTTCGACGTCAGCAACGACAACCAGCTTCTTGCCTACTCGCTGGACACCACTGGTTTCCGGCAATACACGCTGCAGATCAAGAATCTCTGGAGCGGAGTGATCTTCCCGGAAGCGATCGAGCGCGTCACGAGCGTGGCGTGGGCCGCTGACAATCGCACGCTCTTCTATACCGTCGAAGACGAAATCACTAAGCGCTCCCACCGGCTCTATCGTCACGTTGTGGGCTCGGCAGAACCGGACACGTTGATCTATGAAGAGACTGACGAGCGCTTCCGCCTCGAAATCGAGCGCACGCGCAGCGGGGCGTTTCTTATTCTCGCGATTGCGAGCCACACGACCAGCGAAGTGCGTTTCCTGCCTGCTGCCCAGCCGAACGGCGAATTTCGCGTGATTGCTCCGCGCGAAGCGGACCACGAGTATTACGTGGACCACCACCCGAATCCGCTCACGCGAGAAATCGTGGCGCGAACCCGATGACACAGGTGGCTACTTCTTTATACGCACAAACTCGGGGGGCCGGACCTTTCGGCTGGCGTGTACGCCCGTCGCGGATCCGCGCCGGGCCAATTGGCGCGAAATCATTCCGAACCGCCCGGACGTGATGCTCGCTGGCGCCGATGTGTTTCGCTCCCACATCGTTCTATTCGAACGCGAAGACGGCCTGCCGTATCTTCGCATCGTGGATCTCGGATCGCAGCACGGGACGCGCTCGCCGCTTCGCATCGCATCGAATTCACGGAGCCTGCTTACAACGCTTCATTGGCGAACAATCCCGAGTTCGACGCGACGTTTGTGCGTTTTCAATACGAATCCTTCGTCACGCCCCGCTCGGTCTTCGACTATGAAATGGGCACGCGCGAGCGCGTGCTTCGCAAACAGCAGCCCGTGCTTGGCGGTTATGACGCCGCGCAATACGTTAGCGAGCGGCTGCACGCCACCGCCGCGGACGGCACACGCGTGCCGATTTCGATCGTCTATCGTCGCGACACTCCGCGCGACGGCTCTGCACCGCTTCTGCTTTACGGCTACGGGAGCTACGGCACTCGGTTCCCGTGAATTTCAGTTCGAACCGCCTCAGTCTTCTCGATCGCGGCGTGATTTACGCCGTCGCGCACATCCGCGGTGGCGGCGAACTTGGCAAGCCGTGGCACGACGCCGGCCGCATGCATCAGAAGCACAACACGTTTACGGATTTCATCGCGGCGGCAGAGCACCTCATCGCGCAGCGCTACACTGCCTCGCGAAAGCTCGTTATCGAAGGCGGCAGCGCGGGCGGCTTTTGATGGGCGCGGTCGCGAACATGCGTCCTGATCTCTTTCGGCTCGTCATCAGCCACGTGCCGTTCGTCGATGTGCTCAATACCATGCTCGACGCTTCGCTGCCCCTGACCGTGGGCGAGTATGAAGAATGGGGCAATCCGCGGATCGCGGAAGACTATTTTTGTATGAAGAGCTATTGCCCCTACACGAACCTGGACGCCAAACCTTATCCAACGATGCTTGTAAAGACGGGGCTCAACGACAGCCAAGTCATGTACTGGGAGCCGGCGAAATATGTGGCGAAGCTGCGCACGCTGAAAACCGATGCGAATACGCTGCTCCTAAAAACGAATATGGGCGCGGGACACGGCGGAGCTTCTGGCCGTTACGACTATCTGCGGGAAATCGCGCTCGACTACGCTTTTCTTCTGACCGAGCTTGGAATCCGCGAATGAGCAGCCCGCGCAACGCACCGCGGAAACCTGTGTTGGGGCAAATTACGACTGCACAATGAGCGAGCCTACCTCACCTCTGATGCAGCAGTATCACGCGATCAAGACGCGCTACCCGCACGCCCTGCTGCTTTTCCGTCTCGGCGATTTCTACGAACTTTTCTACGAAGACGCGATTATGGCTTCGCGCGAACTGCAAATCACGCTGACTTCGCGCAATCGCGAAAAGGGCCAGCCCATTCCCATGTGCGGCGTGCCCTATCACGCTGCCGAAGGCTACATCGCGCGCCTGATTCGCGCCGGTTTCAAAATCGCGATTTGCGACCAGATGGAACAGCCCGGCCCAGGCAAGAAGCTCGTTCGCCGCGAAGTCGTCCGCGTCATCACCCCTGGCACCGCCACCGATCTGGCTGTCCTCGACGCCCGCGAGAATAATTTCCTCGCTTCCGTTGCAAAACATTCTTCTGGATCGCCGGTCGGCCTCGCCTTCATCGATCTTTCCACCGGCGAATTTCAGGCCACCGAATTTTCCGGCGCCCGCGCAGAGGAGGATCTGCGCGACGAACTTCAGCTCCTTCATCCCAAGGAAACTTTGCTTCCCCGGCCCCAGCAGCTTTTCGAGACCGCAAAGACCTCACTCCTCGAAGGAGCAGGCGGCGTTGAATCCCGCCTCGAGGACTGGGTCTTTCAGCGTGACTACGGCGAGCGCATCCTTCGCGAGCAATTCGGCGTCGCCGAGCTCACCGGCTTTGGCCTCGACGAACACTCGCAGGCGCTCTGCGCCGCGGGCGCCATCGTTCACTACCTCCGCGAAAACGCCGCGCGCGGGGACACGCTCATGCGCCCAGCGTCGAAGCGCTACGACATCTCGACCGCGTACGCTACTACGAACAGCAAAACGCTCTCGTCCTCGACCCCGTTTCCGTCCGCAATCTCGAATTGCTTGCGCCCATCTTCACGGAAGACAGCCGCGCGAGCGGCCCGGTAACCCTCATCGCCGCGCTCGACGTCACCGTCACCGGCATGGGCGCGCGCCTGTTGCGTTCCTGGATGCTCCGCCCGCTCATCGAGGGCGAAGCCATCGAAGCTCGCCTCGGCGCTGTCGCACACCTCCTCCAGCAAACGGTTGTACGCGGCGAAATTCGCAAGGAACTCCAAGGTATTCTTGATCTTGAGCGTCTCACCAGCAGAATCACTCTTGGTCTTGCCACCCCCGCGCGAACTCGTCGCCCTGCGCAAGTCGCTCGCGCAGCTTCCGGTCCTGAAAAATTTCCTCACGCCTCCTCCCGTCGGCGGCAGCGAACTTCTTCGCCAGCTCCACCAGGAGCTCGACGAGCTCACTGACGTCCGCGAACGCCTCGAACGCGCCATCGCCGACGAGCCTCCAGCCCTCGCCACCGATCCGGGCATGATCCGCAGCGGTTACCATGCCGAACTCGATGAGTTGCGCGATTTGAGTCAGCACAGCAAGCAGATCATCGCCGCCATGGAAGAACGCGAGCGCAAACGCACCGGCATCGCCTCGCTCAAGATTCGCTTTAACCAGATTTTCGGCTATTACATAGAGATATCGAAACCGAACTTGCCACTCGCTCCAGCGGACTACGAACGCAAACAAACGCTGGTCAACGCCGAGCGTTTCACTTCAACCGAACTGAAGGAATACGAGCGCAAAATTCTCGCCGCCGACGAACGCATCCTCGAAATCGAGCGCCAGCTTTTCGTCGATATCCGCTCTTCGGTTGCCGCCAAGGCTGCGCGATTGCGCCGCACCGCTGCTGCCGTCGCGCAACTCGACGTGCTCACCGCGTTTGCCAAGCTCGCCGCGGATCGCGGTTATTCCCGCCCGGAATTCAACTCCACCGGCGAACTTCTCATCATCGGCGGGCGCCATCCGGTGATCGAAGAACTCCTGCGGCAAAAGGGAGAGCGCTTCGTTCCCAATGATCTCTGCTTCGAGCCCGGGCGTCAACAACTTCTTCTCATCACCGGCCCGAACATGGGCGGCAAGTCCACCTATCTGCGTCAGTCCGCGCTCATCATCCTGATGGCGCAGATGGGCTCCTTCGTTCCGGCCCGCCAGGCGAAGCTTCCCGTCACCGACCGCATCTTTACGCGCATCGGCGCCAGCGACAATCTCGCGCGCGGCCGTTCCACTTTTCTCGTCGAAATGAGCGAAGTCGCCGCCATTCTGAATCACGCCACACCTTCAAGTCTCGTTCTGCTCGATGAAGTCGGCCGCGGCACGGCGACCTTCGACGGACTCTCCATCGCCTGGGCCGTCGTCGAGCATCTCGCAGAAGCACACGCGCGCGCGCACGCTCTTTGCCACGCACTATCACGAACTCACCGAGCTTGCCGACCTTCTCCCCGGCGTCCAAAACGTTCACGTCTCCGTGAAAGAAACCCCCAACGAAATTATCTTCCTCCGCCGCGTCGAGCCCGGCAGCGCCGACAAAAGCTATGGCATCGAAGTGGCCCGGCTCGCGGGCCTTCCCCGCAGTGTCATCGAACGTGCCCGCGAAGTCTTGAAAAAACACGAGCAGAGCGAGCACGAGCTAAGCGAAACGCTCTCTCCCGGGCGCTCGATGATTTTCGGCAAACTCGGCCGATGCCTCGAAAGGCACCGCAGCTTCTTCCCCACACCGGCGCAACGGTCACCAGGAAGTCCTGTTCACCGCCGCTCGACCGCGACGTCCTCGACAAGCTCCGCGGCGCCGACCTCGACCAGCTCAAGCCCCTCGACGCCCTCAATCTCCTCGCCGAACTGAAAAAGCAAATCTCCTGATATGCCTAGTGTGCACATGCTCACCGGATCCCTGGCGAGTTGCCTGGCTGGCTTCCGTCCTGCGCTCTGCGCTCTCTTGACTCGTAGCTTTCACTCTTTATCCTCCGTCCTTCTGCTGTCCGCTCTGTGTTCTCTGTGTCCTCCCTGTGTTTAAATCCCTTCACAGACCATGGCTCACATCCGCGAAACCCATGCTCGTCCTCGGCCTCATGTCCGGCACTTCCGCCGACGGCATCGACGTCGCGCTCGCCCGCATCTCCGGCGCGCCGCCGCATCTCCACGCAAAACTTCTCGGCCACACTTCGAGCAAGTTTCCGCCTGCGCTGCGCAACGGAAATTCTTCGTGTCGCCGAACAGCACCCCATCACTGCAGGTGAACTCAGCCAACTGAATTTTCGCTTAGGCGAAGTTTTCGCCGAGGCCGCGCTCGCCGCTTGCCGCAAATTTCGAGTTTCACCGAAACGAATCGCGCTTATCGGCAGCCACGGCCAAACCATTTTTCATCAAGGCAAGCCCGCGCCCTATCTCGGCCCTCCCACGGCTTCCACGCTGCAAATCGGCGAGCCATCCATCATCGCCGCCCGCACCGGCATCACCACCGTCGGCGATTTTCGTCCCGCCGACATCGCTCTCGGCGGCCAGGGCGCGCCGCTCGTCCCTTACGCCGACTATCTTCTCTATCGCCACCCAAAACTCGGCCGCGTCTCGCTCAATCTCGGCGGCATCGCCAACATCACCGTCATCCCCGCCGCCGCCAAGCCCGCACAAGTCCTCGCCTTCGACACCGGCCCCGCCAACATGCTCATTGACGCGCTCGTCGCGCACTTCACCCACGGCCGCCAGCGTTTCGACAAAAACGCGCGCATCGCCGCAAGCCGGCCGCTCCATCCCCGCGCTTCTCGACGAACTTCTGCGTGATCCCTATTTGAAGCTCGCTCCGCCAAAATCCACCGGCCGCGAATACTACGGCCACGCTTACGTGAAAAAAGTGCTCGCGCTCGGCCGCCGTCATCGCGCCAAACCCGCCGATCTTGATTCGCGCCGCCACCATCTTCACCGCGCTCTCTGTGGTGGACGCTCTACACCGCTTCGTTCTTCGCAAAAACAAAAATCCACCAACTCATCGTCTCCGGCGGTGGCGCGCGCAATCCTCTTCATCCTGGCGCAACTCTCCGCTGCCCTTCGGCCGGCATCGAAGTGCTTCCTTCTTCCCAGCTTCGGCATCCCCGAAGACGCCAAAGAAGCCTTCGCCTTCGCTCTCCTCGCTTACGAAACCTTTCATCACCGCCCCAGCAATCTCCCCAGCGCCACCGGCGCGCGCCGCCCTGCCATCCTCGGTAAAATCTCCTATGCCCCGCCGCGATAACCGCCCAGTCCTCTCCGCGCCTTCTGCGTCTCCGTCTGTGTCCTCTGCGTTACATCTTTTCTCTTCCTCTGCATGTTAGCGGCTGCGGGCGCCACAACGCAACACGATCCCTCTTCCCTCACCTTTCTCATCGAATCCAATCCCGCCAATCTCGACCCGCGCTTCGCCACCGACTCGCAATCCCAACGAATCGACGGCCTCCTCTTCAGCGGCCTTCTCGAACGCGACGACCAGATGAATTTCCGCGGCGACCTCGCCGATTCCTGGGCACGCCCGACCCGCTCACCTACATCTTCCATCTTCGCCGCGGTGTCCGCTTCCACGACGGCCGCCCGCTCACCGCCGCCGACGTCAAATCCACCTTCGACTTCATCCTCAATCCCGCCAATCGCTCGCCCAAACGCGGCGCCTTCCGCATGGTCGCCTCCATCGAAGCGCCTGACGCCGCCACGGTCATCTTTCATCTCAACGAGCCCTACGCCTCCTTCCTCTGGAATCTCGCGCGCTCCGCCGTCGGCATCGTTCCTGCACGACGCCGGCGCCGATTTCTCCCGCCATCCCATCGGCTCGGGCCCCTTCCGCTTCGTCCAGCAAGCGCAGGACGAAGAAGTCATCGTCGAGCGCAATCCAGATTATTTTCGCGGCGCTCCCAAATCTCGCGCATCCGCTTCCGCGTTGTCCCAGACGCGGTCGTCCGCGCTCTCGAACTCCGCAAAGGCTCCGCCGACTCGAAATGAGTTCTCTTTCTCCGGACATGATCCCCGTCCTCGCGCGCCAGCCTGCTCTCGACGTCACTGCAGCGCCCCGGCACGAACTTCGGCTATCTCGGCTTCAACCTGGAAGATCCCGTTCTCGCCAAGCGCGAAGTCCGCCAAGCGCTCGCCTTCGCCACCGACCGCGAAACGCTCATCCGCTATCTTCTTCACGGACGAAGCCCGCATCGCCAGCGGCCTTCTCCCGCCCAATCACTGGGCCTACGAACCAAACGTCGCGCAGTATACTTACGATCCCGCTCACGCCGAAAAGCTTCTCGATGCCGCCGGTTTCCCGCGCAAGCAGGACGGCACGCGCCTTCACCTCACGCTGAAAACCTCCACCGAAGAGCAAGCTCGCCTCATCGGCGCTGCTCTCCAGGAACAGTGGCGCCGCGTCGGCATTGATCTCGAACTCCGTCCGCTCGAACTCGCCACGCTATTCTCCGACGCCGCAAGGGGCAATTTTCAGATCACCTATTCGCGCTGGGTCGGCGCCAACAACGATCCCGATGTCTTCGAATTTGTTTTTTCCTCAAAGCGCTTTCCGCCCGATGGCGCCAACCGCGGACACTATCGCAACCCGCGCATTGACGCGCTCACCGACCAGATTCGCACCGAAATGGATCGCGAAAAACGGAAAGCTCTCTGCAGCGAAGTTCAAAAAATCCTGGCGGAAGATCTTCCTTACGTACCGCTCTGGTTCACCGACGTCGTCTCCGTCCATCGCCGCTCGCTCGGCGATCTCCCGCTCTCCCCCACCGGCGACTACGACTTTCTCGCCACCCCAACTTCTGAACGCTGAGCACCGCTGACTGGTCTACTTCAGCGCCTTCTCAATCTGCGCCACCGGAATCGCGCCCTCGCGAATGATCTTCCACGTCTCGCCGTTCGGACTTCGAGATCGTTGACCCCAGCATCGCGCCGGTCTCTCCGCCGTCCAGCATCAATGGCAGCCGACCGCCGAGCTGCTTCATCACCTGGTTGGCGCTCGCGCACGAAGGGAAACCAGATATATTCGCGCTCGTCCCCGTCATCGGCCCGTCGAATTCGTCAATCAACCTGCACGCCACTTCGCACTTTGCCCAGCGCAGCGCGACTTTGTCCCGTATTCGCGGTCACTTTCAGCGGCAAACGATTCGCCGCGTCCACGACAAGCGTCAACGCGCCCGGCCAGAACTCTTGCGCCAGCCGCAGAAAATTCTCCGGCACCTCACGCGCCAGTTGCATCGCCTGCTCGAGCGAACGCACCAAGATCGGCAGCGCACGCGTCTCTGGACGCCCCTTCACTCTGTAAATTTCATCCACTGCGGCGAGATTGAACGGGTCGGCCGCCAGCCCGTAAAACGTGTCGGTTGGAATTCCAATCACACTTCCCCGAGAAAGAAAGCTTGCCGCATAACGCAGCGCTTCCGCTTCCGGGCTTTGCGCATTCACGCGCAACAGTTCTGCCGGCAACTTTTTGGCCTTTGGCGAAGACAAACTCCAAGCCTCTGCTCTTCGCCCGAAATTTCGTTCAATCCGGCGACGCTACCACACCCCTCCACCGCATGCAATAAGAGCCTGCCGTTGGAAGTGTCGGCCGCAGATTCGCGAGCCGATGCGCCTGCACCTCGCGTAGCCATCACACATCGCAATATTCTCACTCGTAACTTCGAGGCAAAACTCAGCATCAAACGCGTGTGATTCCGTTTTCCATTCTCGATCTTTCGCCGATCCCCCAAGGCGCAACCGCAGCCGACGCTTTGCGCAACTCGCTTGATCTCGCGCAGCATGGGGAAACCTGGGGCTACAATCGTTTCTGGCTGGCGGAGCATCACAACATGCCCGGCATCGCCAGTGCCGCCACATCTGTCGTCATTGGCCATATTGCTGGGGGAACCAAGACAATCCGCGTCGGCTCCGGCGGCATCATGCTGCCGAATCATTCTCCGCTCGTTATCGCGGAGCAATTCGGCACGCTCGCGTCACTCTATCCAGACCGGATTGATCTCGGCCTCGGCCGCGCTCCCGGAACCGATCAGCCCACCGCACGCGCCTTGCGCCGCAACATAGCTTCTACTTCGGACAATTTCCCCCAAGACGTCGAAGAGTTGCAAGCCTATTTTGAGCCGGCCGCGCCAAATCAAAAAATTCGCGCCGTTCCTGGCGCGGGTTTACGCGTGCCTATTTGGCTGCTCGGCTCGAGTCTCTTCAGCGCGCAACTTGCCTGCCGAGCTCGGTCTGCCCTTTGCATTTGCCTCGCATTTCGCGCCCGCCGACATGATGCAGGCACATCACCTTTATCGCGCACACTTCAAGCCATCCCGGCAGCTCGAGCGTCCTTACGCCATGCTCGGCCTCAACGTGATCGTCGCGGAAACCGACGCTGAAGCGCGCTACCTTTTCACCTCGGTCCAGCAAGCCTTCACGAATCTTCGTCGCGGCACGCCCGGCCAAATTCCGCCGCCTATCAACGACATCGATTCCTACTGGTCGCCCGCGGAAAAAGCCTCCGCCAGCATGACGCTCCTCTGCTCTGCCGTGGGCTCCCCGGAAACCGTTGAGCGCGGTTTGCTCAAATTCATCGAAGTCACGCAACCCGACGAAATCATCACCACTGCGCACATCTACGATCACTCCGCACGACTCCGTTCCTTCGAACTGCTCGCCGAAATTCGTGCCCGCCTCACTTCTCCCGATTCACAGCCCACTGCATCTCTCGCTTCGCCCGCAAAGCGAACTTAGGGCCAGCCTTTTGACTCGGGCCTCTTTCCCCCATCGCCCGTTAGCCTCTGCTACCCAAATTTGTTACGCTCCCACTGATGGCCGCCCCAGGCAAACCCGCCCGCAACGCTGCTGGCGCAAACGCAGTCGCGCCCGGAGTCCTCACTAGCCGCGACAACCGCTGGCTCAAGGAATTCCGCATGGCGCTCCGCGGCGGTCTGCCCACGGAATCCGGCTCTGTCGGCGTCGAAGGCGTCCGCCTCGTCGAAGAAGCGCTTCGTTCCGGCTGCCGCATCGAAGCGGTTCTCTTCAGCGAATCCGGCGAGCGCCATCACGATCGCCTCGCTCCTCTTATTAGCAGGCCGGAAATGGCTTTCCCCGTTCTGCGCACCACCGACCGCCTCTTCGAAGGCCTTGCCGACACCGAGCATCCGCAAGGCGTCGCCGCTCTCGTCCACCCGCGCACAGCCACTCTCGACGAACTGCTCAACGCACCCGCTTCTGCCTGCGCTCCACTTCTCGTGGTTCTCGCTGGCGTTCAGGATCCCGGCAACGTTGGCACCATCCTGCGCACCGCCGCCGCTTTCGGCGCCACCGGTGCGGTCACGGCCGCCTCCGGCCAATCCGGCACTGCCAGCCCCTTTTCTCCGAAAGCCTTGCGCGCCTCCGCGGGCGCGGCGCTCCATCTCCCCATTCTTCCCGGAATGTCGCTCGCCATTCTTCTCACGCAACTCAAAATCGCCGACATTCGCACTCCTCGCTTCCAGTGTGCGCGAACCTGCAGCGACGGCGAACCGCCGCGTCCTCTCTCCGTGGGAAGTTGATTGGTGCGAGCCCGTCGCGTCTGCTCGTCGGCAACGAAGGCGCAGGCCTCCCCGAAGAAGTCGAACGCAGCGCCGATGCCCGCATCCGCATCCCCATGGCCAGCGGCATCGAGTCGCTCAACGCCGCAGCGGCTGCCGCCGTTCTATTCTATGAAGCCGCCCGCCAGCGAAACTCTTTGTCCGACCAAGAAAGCACTCTCAAAACCGTGAGCCTCTTCTCCAAACTGCCGCAACCTTCGCGTTTCGAAGACCCCGCGCATCAGCCGCTCGCCGAGCGCATGCGCCCTCGCACTCTCGACGAATTCATCGGCCAGGAAAAACTCCTCGGCCCCGGCAAACCTCTTCGCCTGCAAATCGAAAACGACAATCTCGCTCCATGCTTTTGTGGGGCCCGCCGGGCTGCGGCAAAACCACTCTCGCGCGCCTCATCGCCCGCCTCACGCGCTCCGAATTCATCTCCTTCAGCGCCGTCCTCACCGGCATCAAGGAAATCAAGGAGGTCATGGCCGAGGCCGAGCGCAAATCCCGCGCCGGCCAGCGCACCATCGTCTTCGTTGATGAAGTTCACCGCTTCAACAAGGCCCAGCAGGACGCCTTTCCTGCCTCACGTCGAAGCCGGCCACATCACTCTTCATCGGCGCCACCACCGAAAATCCCTCCTTCGAAGTCATCTCGCCGCTGCTCTCGCGCACCAAGGTCTACGTCCTCGATCCCCTCACCACCCCGCAAATCGTCGATCTCCTTCGCCGCGCCCTCGCTGATAACGAACGCGGCCTTGGGCGACGACACATCTCGAAGCCACCGACGACGTCCTCTTCCGCATCGCCTCCTATGCCAATGGCGACGCCCGTACCGCCTACAACACGCTCGAACTCGCGGCTCGCAGCGCCAAGCCACCAGCGCCTCCGGTTCGCCGCGCGCATCACGCGCGAACTCCTCGAAGACGTTCTGCAGCGCAAACTCCTCCGCTACGACAAAGCCGGCGAAGAGCACTACAACCTCATCTCCGCGCTCCACAAATCCGTCCGCAATTCCGATCCCGACGCCGCTCTCTACTGGCTCACGCGCATGCTCGAATCCGGCGAAGACCCGCTGTATCTCGCCCGCCGCATGGTCCGCATGGCCAGCGAAGACATCGGCCTCGCCGAACCCGGCGCCCTCGCGGTCACTCTCGCCGCCAAAGATGCTTTCGATTTTCTCGGCGCGCCCGAAGGCCATCTGGCCCTCGCGCAGGCCGTCGTCTATCTTTCCCTCGCGCCAAAATCCAACGCCGTCTACACTGCCTACGGCGAGGTCCTCGACGACGTGCACAAAACCGAAGCCGATCCTGTCCCGCTGCACCTGCGCAACGCCGTCACTGGCCTCATGAAAAATGTCGGCTACGGCGAAGGCTACAAGTACGCCCACAATTTCGACGAAAAGGTCACCGACATGACCTGCCTCCCCGACAATCTCGCCGGCCGCACCTACTACAAGCCCACCGACCAGGGCTTCGAGCAACGCCTTCGCGCTCGCCTGGACGAAATTCGCAAGCTAAAATCTCGCACCGCGTCTGAATCCTTGAGGTGAACCGCATGAAATGGACCTTGGCTATACGTTGCGAGTTTGATTCTTCTGGGGCTTCGGCTGCGCCGCAGGATAAAACCGATCGTCCACGCATCATTGCTCTCGCATTTGTCCGGTTACACGTGTCCGACCTCGACGAGTTCACGCCAGTTCTACGTCAAGAACTTTCTGCTCGGATATCATCATGATGTACTGCTTAGGTGCCTCATTCCGCTTTGTTTTCGGCGGAACACTCTTCAAAAGCTTGAACTGGTGCATGGTCGACCGGCATCCCGGGCACTGGATTCTTGCCGACGAAATTGGGCTCTCAACGGAGAATCTCTGGGTGCGATGCGGCGATTGACCTTCTCGCTCGCGGCCTTCAGCCGGGGTCCATCCACAAGCGACTGGGATGGGCAGGAAAGATTTGAACTTCAGGACTTCGAAGGACACCACATCGCGTTCGTTTCACCGCCGTTGCCAGGTTCCTACACTTCAATGGCCTGGCCAAGTCAGCTCAGCCATCATTCACGCCGGCTTCGTCGTCCACGACCGCGCCGCCGACCGAGCATTTTTACAAAGACATCCTCGGCTTTCGCCCGTACTGGCATGGCGGCATGAAGGACGACCAAACCGATTGGGTCGTCCCTGCAAGTCCCCGACGGCACCGACTGGGTCGAATTCATGGTCAACGTTTCGCCCAACGCTGATCAGCACACCCTCGGTGTCATGAACCACATCGCCCTCGGCGTCCCCGACATTCACGCCGTCGCCAACAGCAACTCATCAAGAACGGCTGTGAAGCCCACCGAAGAACCCAAAATCGGCCGCGACGGCAAATGGCAGCTCAACCTCTACGATCCCGACGACACCCGCGTCGAATTCATGGAATTCAAGCCCGTCGAGAAACCCTGCTGCTCCGAATTCACCGCCCCGCACCCCGGACCGCAAACTCGGCCGAAGGCACCCGCCCAACCATGACAAGCCTCCGCTTTCCAGGCCAACTCCTCAACCTCCCGCGTCTCTGCGCGCTGATTCTTTTCGTAAGCAACTGCTTTTCCGTTCCGCAAGCTCGCGCCCAGGATCTCGACAAGCCCGCTCCAAAACATCGACGACGAAATCACCGCCTTCAGCCTTCGCTCCTGACGGCCGCATCGTCTATTCCGCTCGCCGCAATATCAAAACCAAAAAATACGATCTTCAGCACGACGACATCTGGCTTCAGGAAACCAACGGCAAGCGCCGCCGCCTTCTCCAGGGCGATAAATTCTCCCGCGGCGACGAACTTTTCTCTTACGCCGTTGACGCCTTCCACTGGTCTCCCAACGGCCGTCTGATCCTCGCCCAGCTTTTCACCACCACCGTAGTCGACGAAGGCCGCACAGAAGACTCCTTCCAGACCCTAGCTCTCGAAGACAACGGCAAAGAAATCCACCTCGGCAAAGGCGAAAGCCTCATCAAGGATTGCTTCTACGCCACCTGGCTCCAGGACAACGCCACGATCGTCTACCTCACGAAGCCATAAAACCGCGTATGCTCTTTTCCTTTCCGCTACTCCAATATTGCGAGCGGCCCGGCCGGCCCCGCATTCGAAGGCCGCACCTTCATGGACGCCGATCGCATTCCCCCGCACCAACGTCGGCCATCGCCGTCGAACGCGACCGCGCGCAGGACCGGCCCTCCGCGTCTCCAGCGCCTCGAACTTCTCGCGCAGAGACGACAAGGAACTCGCCACGCTCGATGGCTATGCCGGCGGCCTCTCCGTTTCTCCAAGCGGAAAGAAAGTCGCGTATTTCCTCGACAGAGAAGTTCTGGAAGTCCGCGACCTCGCCGCCCCTGATCATTTCGTTCGCCTTCGCGTCGGCCTCGGCGTCTTCCACTGGTCGCCCGACGAATCTCGCATCCTGCTTAAGCGCGCCGTCGAAAGAAAATCCGGCGACCTCGTCTGGATCCCTATTCCTCCGCTCCTCCGCGCAACCCCCGGCAAGGAAATCCCCGTCCTCTCAACCCACGCCGCAGCCAATCTTCCACGGCCTCACGTTCCGCGAATTCGCCATCTCTCCCGACGGCCGCTTCCTCGCCGTCGTCCTCCCCGGCAAGCGCAATCTCGATGTCTTCCCTCTCCCTAGCTAATGTTCTCACATTCATTCTGTCGGCCTTGTCCTCGCCCTCTGTGTAATTTCCTCAACCAAAAAATAAACCCGCGCACCAATCCACGCGGGCCTCCAAGTTTCGCAATTCAGCCTTCTAGCTCACCCCAGTTGCTTCGCTCTCCTCCGATGCTCCACCAAAATGCACGCATCCTCCACCACAACCAACCCCGCCGCCCGCGCCTTTCCGCCGCTTCCGCATTCTCGATCCCCAACTGCATCCACACCACTTTCGCTCCCACCCGGATCGCGCTCTCCACCACCGGCGGCACGTCTTCCGCCCGCCGGAAAATATCCACAATCTCCATCTTCTCCGGCACATCCTCCAGCCGCGCGTAACTCTTCTCTCCCAGCACTTCCGTCTCGTTCGGATTCACCGGAATGATCCGGTATCCCGCGCTCTGCATATATTCCGTCACTTCATAGCTCGGCCGCGCAGGATTCGAAGACAATCCCACCACCGCAATCGTTTTGTACGTTTTTCAAAATTTCCGAGAATCGGATCGCGCGAAGGCGTCGCATGCGCCATCCGGCAACAGTACTCTCATCGCGCTGCCAGTTCGCCTTTTCCAGCGCGCTTCGCCCGAATTTTCGCCATCGCCGCCAGGCACTTGTCATTTTCTTCCGCGGTCCCCACCGAAATGCGGATCGCTTCCGGAAATCCCATCCATCCCAGCGGCCGCACGATCACTCCCAAGTGCAGCAACTCGTCGCAAATCTCCTTCGCTTCCGGCCCCACTCGGCATAAACATAAAATTCGTTTCGCTCGTCACCGGCTGCAATCCCAGCTTCGTCAATCCCTCGCTCAATCTCTTCCGCTCGATTGCATTCGTCTCGATGCACCGCGTCGACGTGCTCCCGGTCATCCAGCGCCGCCAGCGCCGCCGCCTGCGCCACTCCCGACGTGTTGAACGGCGTCTGCAGCTTGTTCATTGCCGAAACCAGCTCCGGCCTGCCCGATCGCGTAGCCGATACGCAATCCCGCCAACCCGTACACTTTCGAAAACGTCCTCAGGATCAGCAGATTCTTTCCGCGTTGCGATAAACTTCTTCCGACTTCGCCGGTTCAAGCTCGGCGCGTAATGGATGTACGCTTCATCCAGCACCACCAGCACGTCGTCCGGCACGCTCGTCAGAAATTCCTCGAACTCCTCCGCGCGAAACGCCGTTCCCGTCGGATTGTTCGGATTTGCCAGATAAATCACGCCCGTCTTCGGCGTAATCGCCTTCGCCATCGCGTCCAAATCAAACGCATAATTCCGTTGCGGCACGAGCACCAGCTCCGCGCCGCTCGCTCGTATCGCCACCGAAAATGGCGCATAGCTTCCTTCCGACGTCAGTCCCTGCAACCCCGCCCGCAAAAGCACCCGCGACGCCAAGTCAATGATCTCGCTCGACCCCAGCCCCACGAAAATCTCTTCCGGCGTCACTCCTCGCCGCGCCGCCAGCTTCCGTCTCAGCCGTGCGTCCCACCGTCCGGATACCGGTGCGACTCCCCGAGCGCCTCCCTCGCCGCCTCCACGGCCTTCGGCGAAGGTCCCAGCGGGTTTTCGTTCGACGCCAGCTTCACCGCGTGAATCTTCAGCTCGCGTTCCACTTCTTCAATGGGTTTTCCGGGAACGTAAACGGGTAGGCCGCGCAGGTAATCCGGTATCAATTCTTCAATCGTTCGTGTCATCGAAGCCCATTCGCCATCTTAAACCATTTTCTCATCTTCGCCATTTTCCCATCTTCAGAGTTCCCACGTGCAGGCCGTACGCAACCAACGTATCGCACCCGCCAACGTTCCCGCCCTTCTCATTTACTTCCTTCATCTGGTATACTGCACTCGAAGTGTTTTATGCCTAAGTCGCAGATGATTGCCTCCGCCATCACAGTCCTTTTCGTATTGGGTCTCGTAATCTATCGGCTCCTCTGGGCGGGATCATCGTTGGCTGCTGCGGCTGGACTCGGTAGATTTCCAAGATTTCCTAAGGGATTGCGACGCTGGCTTTTTGGCGAGCGTCACCCCAAATCGCACTGACCCACTACACTCTATTTTCTTCGCTTGTGACTTTCTTCAACTCCTTCACTTCTCTCTCCGTCAACTCTCGATATTTCCCCGGAGCAACATCCAAAACCAGCGGTCCCAGTCGCACTCGCTTGATTTTTTCCACGTGATGCCCCACCCGCTCAAACATGCGCCGGATTTGCCGGTTCCGTCCTTCGATCAAAATCACTTCATACCAGGGATTGGCGGCATCTTCCACCAGCCGGATCTTCGCCGGAGAAGTCTTCACGCGCTTTCCGTCCTCCAGCTCAATCGTAATTCCTGCTCGCAATCGCTCAATGGCCTTCTCGTCCGGCTTCCCGCTGATTTTCACCAGATACGTCTTCGGCACGTGCGAACCGGCCTTCATCAGTTTCTGCGCCAGGGCTCCATCATTCGTCATCAGCAGCAATCCTTCGCTCGCATAATCCAGCCGCCCCACGGGATACACGCGCTCCTCGCGCTTGCCCAGCAGCTCCATCACCGTCGCACGTCCCTCCGGGTCGCTCACCGTGGTCACATAACCTTTCGGCTTATTCACCATGAAGTACAGCAGCCGCTGCGCCCTTTCGAGTCGCTTCCCATCCACGCAAATTTCGTCCCGTTCCGGATCGGCTTTCGTGCCCTGTTCCACCACCACTTTTCCGTTTAGAGTCACGCGCCCCGCCGCGATAATCTCTTCTGCCTTCCGCCGCGACGCAATCCCGCAGGCTGCGATGATTTTCTGCAATCTTTCCAAGGCCATGAGGCGCGGACTCCGCTTTGAGGTCGGCAAACACAGCCGCGGGATACAGCTTCCAAGGAATGAAATGAAAAAGGAAGGGTGGCCGTGCAGCGTCAGCCCCTGTAAAACCCTCAGGCGCGCTTCTCTTTCTTCGCAGCCTTCTTCCCTTTTCGCAAACTTTCCACTTCCTCTTCCTTCAGCAGCCGGTATCTCCCCGGCGGTATTCCTTCCAGCGTCAGCGGTCCCCAATCCGATACGCTTCAACTTCTCCACCGGATGCTTGCTCCTTCATTAGCACGCGCCGCATCTCTTCCTTTTTCGAATCCCGCATTGTGACTTCGTACCAGTAATTCATCGCGCGTCCACGCGTTGCGTCCGGCTGCCTCAGCGTTTTCATCTTTAACGCCAATTTCTTTCCCCAGCCGCTCCAGGTCCGCCAGAGTCAGCATCCCTTTCACTTTCACCTGGTACACCTGGTCCAGCCCGCTCCAGTTCTTCAGCATCTCCGCCGCTAGATCGCCGTCATTCGTCAAAAACACCAGCCCCGCCGCCGCATATTCCAAATTCCCCACCGGGTACACCCGCTCCGGAAGACCACGCAGGCAATTCCTCAGCGTCTTCCGCCCCTCCGGGTCCGCCATCGCCGATACCACTTCCGGCGGCTTGTTCAGCGCCAGGTAGACGTGCCGCTCTTCGGCACCGAACGATCCTCCCCACCGCCTCAATCCGGTCCGTCGCCGCATCCGCTTTCGTTCCCAGTTCCCGCACCACGCGCCCGTTCACGCGCACCTGTCCGCTCAAGATCAACTGCTCCGCGTGCCTCCGCGAAGCAATCCCCGCCCGCGCAATAATCTTCTGCAATCGTTCCTGCATATGGTTTGTACAGTTTTTCTGGTTGGCCCGGGTGGAAAGGCCCTTGAACCTTAAATTGCAACTTCACGAAAAACTGTTACTCCGCTCGAACCACCGATCGTTCATCTCGCTTGGATCGTTTCCCGGTTTGGCCTAAATGGAAAAGCGCACCTTCCCTCATCTGCAACACACAAAAATCTTTCATTCCGAGCGCGCCGAGGAATCCCTCTTTCCCTCTCTTTTTTCTTTCCCTCTCTTTTTTCTGTCCCTCTCTGCTCTGTGCCCTCTGTGCTCTCTGTGTCCTCTGCGTTAATTCCTATTCCCCCGCCGCCGCCGCTTTCGGCGATTCGCCGTTCTCCCCGCCCGGCATCCCCTCGTTATTCGCCGCCGTCTCTTCCAGCAACTCCTCCCGCGCTTCCATCTCTGCACTCTCGGCATTCTCCGCCGCCGGCGCGCTGATGCTCGCTTCGTTCGCTAACCCTTCGTCAACCGGCGCGAATCCCTCATCGCTCCCCAGCGCTTCCCGCGCCAGCGCCTCAAACTCCTTCAAGCTCGGCAACTCTTCCAAATCGCTCAACCCAAACCGCATCAAAAATTCCTTCGACGTCTTATAAAGAATCGGCCGCCCAATCACTTCTTTCCGCCCCGCCGTCGTGATCAACCGCTTGTCCAAAAGCGTGCTGATCACTCCCGAAGTATTCACCCCGCGAATCTCGGAAATCTCCGGCGAAGTCACCGGCTGCTTGTACGCAATCACCGCCAGAGTCTCCAGCGCCGGCATCGTCAACCGCAGCGGCGGCCGCAAACTCTTGATAAATCTCCGCACCACATCATGCTGCTGCGGCTTCGTGTAAAGCTTGTACCCGCCCGCCACCGCGCGAATCTCGATCCCGCGCTCCTCCGACCCATAGCTGGCCACCAACTCATCCAGCGAAGCCTGCACCGACCAGCTTCTCTTCCGCCAAGGCCTTCGCCAACTGCTCGATCGTCGCCGGCTCATCCGCCGCATAAATAATCGCTTCCAGTGCCGCTTTTCGTTCTTCGTTCGTCATGCTGAACTCTCTCTTCCCTGCGGTTTCTGAATCTCGTCTTTACTCTTCTCTGCGAATCCTCTGTCAACTCTGTGTCTCTGCGTTATCTTTTCTCTTCCGATTCTGACTTTCGACTCTCAGCTCTCATCTACTTGTATTCCTCATCAATCTGCTTAATCCCGCCCGCCTCATCAAAAATCACATCAAACGCCTTCCCCTTCTTCACCACAATCTCCCCAAACTGCTTCTCCTGCGCCAATCCCACCGCCTGCAATTTCACCATCTCCAAAACCGCCAAGAACGCCACGATCATCGCGTGCCGCGAAGGACAAGCCTCAAAAAACTGAATCAAATTCACCACGCTGTCCGCGCTCGCCAAAATCTGCGCCCGCAACGCCGCAATCATCTGCGCCACGGTAAACTGCTCGTGCTGCAACTCGATCCGCGAAACTTCCTTCCGCCGCTCCAGCACCTGCTGGAACACTTTCACCAAATCCACAAGCGAAACGACCAGCTCGCCCTCCGTCCCCTCGTCGTTGTAAAGCGACTTGTCCGGCTTCGACCAAACGTTCTCTTCAATCTGCTGCTTCTGATACAAAAGCTGCGCCGCATTCTTGAACTTTTCGTGCTCCACCAGCCGCTGCACCAGCTCCGCCCGCGGATCGCCCTCCGGCCTCTTCCGTCCGCACCCAAAGGATCCGGCGGCAACAGCATCTTCGACTTGATGTAGATCAGCGTCGCCGCCATGTAAATAAAATCCGCCGACACATCCACATTCAACTCTTCCAGCTTGTGCAAATATTCCAAGTACTGCGCCGTGATCAGCGAAATCTGAATGTCGTGAATATTCATCTCCTGCTTCTTGATCAAATCAAGCAGCAGGTCCAGCGGCCCCTCATACAACGGTATGTTCACCTTGTAAGCCGCATCCCCGTCATCTTGTTCCCCGGCGTCGCCATTCGTTCCTTCTGTTCTCTTCTTTTTGCCTTTGTCTTTTATCGCCCCACACCACCACCGTCATTTCGAGCGGAGCGAGAAATCTCTCTTCTCCCTCTCTCTCTGCACTGTCTCAGCGAGCTCCGCGTCTCTTCGTCATCTTTTTCCTTCTCTCGCCACTAGTCACTCGCCACTCGCCACTATCTTTCCACCATCGAACAATTCTTTCCTTTTCTTCTCCCACCCAAATACCGCCTCCCGCACTCGCTCCATCGTCCTCTTCGCCACCACCCGCGCCTTCTTCGACCCTTCGTCCAAAATCTCCAGCACCCGCCCCGGATGCTTCTCATACTCCACGCGCCGTTCCCGCACCGGCGTAATCCACTCAATCAAATGATCCGCCATCTTCGCCTTGCACTCGATGCACCCGATCCCCGCCGTCCGGCAACCCTGCCGCCGCCCATTTCAGCGTCTCCGGCGTCGAGAACAGTTTATGCCAGTCGTACACCGGACACACGTCCGGATTTCCCGGGTCCGTCCGCCTCTTCCGCGCCGGGTCCGTCACCATCACCTTCGTCTTCTGCCCGTATGTCCGCATCGCTCTCGCTCAACGTAATCGCATTCCCATAACTCTTCGACATCTTCCGCCCATCGAGCCCCGGTATCCTCGGCGTCCTCGTCAGCATCACTTCCGGCTCGGTCAGCACTTTGCGGCAAGTGAAGAACCTTCGAGACAAATTGCGTTTCGCCAAGAAATTCTCAATTCCTTCTTCCCGGGCTAGGCGCCTAATCCTTCCCGTCCAGTACGTCTTCACCTCTTCAGAAATCGGATACGGGTGGCTGATGAGCCGGTATTGCTTCGGGGATCCCCATTTGAGAGAACGTCCCTGTTACGTCCCTCAGGGCATTCTGGTTTTCCTTCGCAAAGATGGCTCGGTCGATTTCAAGTCCAAAGTTGAGACATGAAATCTCTGACGATCTCTCGGCTCAACTCCACATGTGACACCTGATCCTCCCCCACCGGCACAACCAGTGGCACCCCTTCCTCGCTGTAAATCACAATGTCCGCCGTCTGCAACACCGGATACCCCAAGAAACCCGTAATTGTGCAGGTCCTTATCCTTAACGTTCTCCAGCGCCTCTTTATACGTCGGCACCCGCTCCAGCCACCTCAGCGGCGTCACCATGGACAGCAACAAATGCAACTCCGCATGTTCCGGCACCAGCGACTGCAGAAAAATCACACTCTTCGCCGGATCGAGCCCCGCCGCCAAAAAATCCGTCATAATCTCAATCGTGTTCTGCGCGATCGCCGACGTATCCGCGTAATCGCTCGTCAGCGCATGCCAGTCCGCCATAAAGTAGAAGCAATCGTACGCCGGCCGCGATCCCGTAGGGGCACGGCATGCCGTGCCCGGCCTTTTCCGAATTCTGCCCCTCGCCTCCAGGTGCAATCGCTTCTGTAACCGCACCCAATTCTGCAGCGCCCCAAAGTAATGCCCAATATGCAGCCTCCCCGTCGGCCGCATCCCGCTCAACACCCGCTCTTCTTCTTCCCCTCAGCCCCTGTCGTCACCCTTGGCTCCTAAGCTCAGTAGATGGTCGATCCGCACACCCCACCGTCATTCCGAACGGAGCAGGCCGATGCTTTTCTTTCCCCTTCGCTCCTGCGATCGAAGATTCCGACCGGGTCGGAAAGCAGTCGGCCTGCGCAGTGAGGAATCTCTCTTCGCTCCTCTCTGATACCGTTCCCCGCATACCCTGCGTTAAACTCTTTCTTTTCTGCGTGGCACAGCCAATCCTGGCTGTGCTCTTCTACCGCGCATTTTCCCTTGACAAAAGATAACTCGTGCGGTATTATACGTTTTGGGTAATTTTGTCACCACCCAAAACCAACCACCCATCCATCACGTAAGTCTTTTAGAATCCGCAGTTCATAAGTGTTGATTCTAAGCAACATAAAATTCTTTAGAAGCAACACTTACACAAAACAGGGGGGAGCACCCCGATTCCTCCGTCCTCCAAACGCGCCATGCCTCATCTACCCAAAATCTCCCGCGCGATGATCGTTCTCTGGATCTCGCTAGTCCCCTCATAAATCGTAATCACCCGCGCGTCCCGGTACATCCGCTCGACATCCGTCTCCCGCGAATACCCGGAGCTCCCATGAATCTGCACCGCCTTAGCCACCACCCGGTTCACCATCTCGCTGGCATACAGCTTCGCCTTGGACGCCGCTCGCCCCCAGCTTCCCCGGGTGCGTATCCTTCAGCCACGCCGCGTGATAGACCAGCCCGCGCGCCGCCTCGATCTCCGTCTGCATGTCCGCCAGCATCCACTGAATCGCCTGAAACTCGCCAATCGTCTTCCCAAACGCCCGCCGCTGCTTCGCGTACTTCACCGACTCGTCCAGCGCCCCCTGCGCCAATCCCACCGCCTGCGCCGCAATCCCAATGCGCCCGCCGTCCAGCGCGCTCAGCGCAATCTTCAGCCCCTGCCCCTCTTCTCCCAGCCGGTTCTCCGCCGGCACTTCGCAATCATTCAGCAAAATCTCAACCGATGGAGACGACCGCTGCCCCATCTTGTCCTCGTGCCGCCCCATGCGAAACCCCGCGAACCCCGGCTCGACCAAAAACGCACTGATCCCCTTCCCGCCCGCCGCCGGATCGGTCTTCGCAAAAACGATAAGCACGCCCGCGACGCTGCCGTTCGTCACCCAGGTTTTTGTTCCATTCAGCTTGTAAACATTTCCGTCGCGCACCGCGCGCGCCTGAATCCCCGCCGCATCCGAACCCGCCGCCGGCTCCGTCAGGCAAAACGAGCCGAGAATTTCTCCCGTCGCCAGCCGCCGCAAATATTTTTTCTTCTGCTCTTCGGTCCCGAACTTCATCAGCGGCACCTGCACCGCCGAATTCGTCACGCTCAGCGACGTGGCCATCGCCGCGTCCACGCGCGCCACTTCCTCCAGCATCAGCACATAGGAAAGCGTATCGAGTCCCGGCCCGCCCCACTCTTCCGGAATCATCATCCCGCAGCAGCCCAGCTCCGCCAGTTTTTTGATCTCTTCGGCGGGAAAACGTTCTTCGCGGTCGCGCTGCTTCACCGAAGGCCGCACTTCCGCCTCCATGAATTGGCGAACCGTATCCCGTATCAGTTTTTGGTGGTCGTTTAAGCGAAAAATCCATCGTGTCAGTTGTACGCGGGGTACGCACGATGCTAACACAGCTTGGCATCAGCTTAGATGGGTGAGCGTGCGGAAAACTACAGCTTAAACAATTCGCGCAGGCGCTTGGCCTGGACGCGGCTCACTGGGACTTCGGTGGATTTCTTGTCGTTCATTTTCAGCATGAACGTGGAGTTGAACCACGGGACGACTTCCTTGATGTGTTGCGTGTTGACGAGAAACGAGCGGTGTGGCCGCCAAAAGGATTCTGAATCGAGTGTGGCGTTCAATTCTTCGAGCGTGCGGTAGTTCGATGAGCCTTCCACGTCGCGTGTCACAACGACTATCGCACTGCCGTCCACCGTCGCAAAAATGATGTCGTCCCCGTTCACCAGCAGAAGCCGCTGCTGCGATTTCACAAGAACTTTCATTTTTTGTGGCGCGCTCTTCGTCGCGCCAAGCTGACTCACGAGCTGCTCGAGCCGCTCTGTCGTCGACGTTTGCGTGTCCAGCATTTTTCGCGCGCGCTGAATGGCCTTCGCGATGCGCGCCTTATCAAACGGTTTCAGCACGTAATCCACGGCGTTCACGTCGAACGCCTGCACCGCGTACTGATCGAACGCCGTCGCAAATACCACGTGCGGCATCTTCATTTTCCGCTCGACCAGTTTTTTCAGCACGCCAAACCCGTCAAGCCCCGGCATCTGCACGTCGAGAAACACCAGGTCCGGCGCGTGCTCCTTGATCAAGGCCACGGCTTCCACGCCGTTCTTCCCCTGCCCGATGACGTTAACTTCGGGAAATGCCTTCAGCAAGAACGCGAGCTCGTCCCGCGCCGGCTTTTCGTCATCCACGATGATGGTGTTGATCGCCATGCTCTTGAGATTCTGCAGTGCCGGTCGCATTGCCAGTCAAAGTCCCGGGCTTCGGCCTGTCCTCTACAGTGTATGATAACGCCGGAGAAAACGTACGCACTATGCCGCCCAAAGCAGCCAGCCGCACAACCGCCAAAGTCCTTCGCAGCAAAATGATTTACAAAGGTCCGGTCTTCGGCCTTCGCCGGGATGAAATCATCGAACCCGGCGGCCTGCGCGTCACGCGCGAAGTCATCACGCACCCCGGCTCCGTCGTCGTTCTGCCTGCGCTGCCCGATGGCCGCATTGTCCTGATTCGCCAGTATCGCCACGCCACGCGCCAATTTCTCTGGGAACTGGTAGCCGGCCGCATTGATAACGGCGAAAATCCGCGCCGCGCCGCCGCCCGCGAGCTGATTGAAGAAACCGGATACCGCGCCAAGCGTTTCCATGTTTTTCTCGATATTTTTCCCACGCCCGGATTTCTCGAAGAGCGCATGTACATCCTTCTCGCCGAAGATTTGACTCCCGGCAAAGCCGAACCTGAAGAAGACGAGAAAATCACCTCAAAAGCATTCACGCACGGCGAGATCGAGCAGATGATTCGCCGCAACAAAATTCGCGACGCCAAATCCGTTGCTGGAATTCTTTACTATCTGCGCTTCCTGGTTCGATCCTGATTTCGCGGAGCGTGCAAAACACGATGCCTGAATCTTCCCCTCATCATGCGTTGAGCCGCTGAAGCCATCCTCGTGCCGACGCTTCCCGCAAATACAAACGAGCGTAAAGAGGAAGGCACTGCCGTCGCCGCGGGCGATGCGATCTCTCCTTTACAGCGTCTGCTGTTCGCAGCGACGATTTTTCTCGGATCGTTTCTTCTTTTCCTGATCGAGCCGCTCTTCGCCAAATTAATCCTTCCCTGGTTTGGGGGCTCTGCAGCCGTATGGGCAACGTGTCTCGTCTTTTTTCAAACCGCGCTTCTCCTCGGCTATCTCTACGCGGATGCAACCACTCGTCGCCTCGCTCCCAAACGCCAATCCGCGCTGCACTTGGGCCTGCTCCTCGTCAGCCTCCTATGGCTGCCTATCGCCCCGCAAATCTTCTGGCGTTCGCACGTCACCATTGATCCAGCCTGGCGCATCCTGGGCCTCCTTACATTTTCAATCGGACTGCCGTTCGTCCTGCTTAGTGCCACCAGCCCCCTGCTGCAAACCTGGTACGCCCGCGGCGGATCCGGCCGCTCGCCGTATCATCTTTTCTCTCTCTCCAATCTCGCTTCCCTGCTCGCTCTTCTGAGTTTTCCTTTTCTGATCGAGCCGCACCTTTCTTCTCGCCGCCAAGGTGTCCTCTGGTCCTCAATTTACGGTCTCTTCGTAATTTGCTGCGCTGTCGCAGCGTGGCTCAGCCGCAACAACGGACAATTTGCATTCGCCGCGAGCGAACTGTCCGACGCAGCAGGTGAAAACACCCGGCCCACATTCCGCAACAAACTTCTGTGGCTAAGTCTCTCTGCTTGCGGCTCAATGATGCTGCTCGCGGTTACAAATCATCTTTCGCAAAATGTCGCGCCAGTGCCGCTGCTGTGGGTGATTCCTCTCGCTCTCTATTTGCTCTCTTTCACTCTGGTGTTTGCGAAGCGGCGATTCTATTCGCGCTGGTTTGTTGCAAGACTTCTGGCCGTCGCTTTGGGTTGCGCCGGCTATGCTATTTATGATTCCTCGACCACTCATGCGATCCAAATCAGCGTGCCGCTTTTCTGTTGCGCTCTTTTCATTGTCTGTCTTTTTTGTCATGGCGAGCTCGCCCAACGAAAACCAGCAGTGCGCTATTTGACTTCGTTTTACTTGATCATCGCTCTCGGCGGCGCTCTTGGCGCGCTCTGCGTTGGACTGCTCGCTCCGCATCTTCTTTCCGGGATCTACGAACTGCCAATCATTTTGCTGCTCGTTGCGTTTCTTGGAGTAATCGTGGTGTGGAACGAAGGCTGGTCGGCGCGGTTTTTTGGGCTAGCGTGACGGTCGCCATGTGCATCGTGCTGGTCCTGAATGTTCGAACAACGCGGCGGGACGCTGTCGCGATGATGCGCAATTTTTATGGGGCGCTGCGCATCCAGGAGTTCAAGGCGGGCCGCATCCTGCCGTACCGGACTTTGCTCCACGGGACGATCCAGCACGGCGCGCAATATCTTTCGTTCCCGGAGAATCGTAATCCCACGACGTACTACGGGAGAAGCTCGGGCGTTGGGCTTGCTTTGCAATATTGCTGCAGCGGTCCGAAACGAGTCGGAGTGATTGGGCTCGGAGCGGGAACGCTCGCGGCATACGGAAAACCGGGCGACTCGTTTCGGTTTTACGAAATCAATCCGCAGGTCCTCGAGATCGCGAACGGCTGGTTCACGTTCCTCAAACAGAGTCCAGCAAAGACCGAGATTGTTCTGGGAGACGCGCGGCTTTCATTGGAAAGTGAACCGCCGCAACAATTTGACGTACTGGCTGTGGATGCCTTCTCCGGTGACGCCATTCCTGTGCACCTGCTCACCAAAGAGGCGTTTGCGGTTTACTTCCGGCACTTGAAGCCGGACGGCATTCTGGCGGTTCACACGTCGAACACGTACCTGAACCTCGCGCCAGTGGTGAAGCTACTGGCCGAGGACGCCGACTATGCGACGCGACTCATTGCAAGCGACGAAGACGCGCCGAGGATGATTTCTTCCGCGGATTGGGTGCTGGTTACGCGGAATCAGGAGTTCTTGAACAAACCCGAAACGTTCGAGGGCAGCGAGAAGATCGCCGCACCTCCGCATTTGCGCATGTGGACCGACGAATACAACAATCTTTTCGAGATTCTCCGGCCGGTGAGCTACTCGATGCAGCAAACGGGTGGTTCTTGACGGCATCTTGTTCGGGCAGTCATGCGTGGGAAACAAATGTTTCACAATGTGAAACAAAGATACGCAAACCCTGTGTTCGCTTGGACTTGCAGAATTGCTGGAGGCGCGATTCGACGGAGAAAATGAAGATTCCCGCACTAAATCGTTTTTATAGGCTGATACTCGTTTGTTGCAGAAGGCAAAGAAAACGATTGCTCTCTTGACTGAATGCCTCTTTCTGGTACACTCCGCGCAAATTGTTCGTGTGGCGGCTGCTTTTGTTTCAAATTAGCTCGCCACGAGAAACATCCAGGTCTCCCTCAGGAGGAGCATATAAGTGCAAGGAACCGTAAAATGGTTTAACAACTCAAAAGGGTATGGCTTCATCGGGCGCGAAGATGGTCCAGACGTTTTTGTTCATTATTCCGCTATCGTAGGGGATGGCTACCGCAGCTTGCAGGAAGGAGATACGGTAGAGTTCGAAATTGTCCAGGGACCGAAAGGGCCCCAGGCAGCGAACGTACAAAAGCCCACCTAGTACATTCGGTAATCATTCGGCCGGCAGAGGGCGCCCCTCTGCCGGTCTTTTTTTATTGGGGGTGAGTAGTGCTAGTGTGCGATGAGGCGGCCGATCTGGAGGCGAAAGAAGGCGTCTGCGTCGGAGCGCATGCAGACTTGGGCGTTGGGCGCGCCGGATTCTCGGCTGGTAAAACCTTTGTCGTCCACGCGAATGTGCATTGGTTCGACGGGGCAGATTTTTGGATCAAGGATGTAGGCGACCGTCACGGGATCGAAGAGCGTGGGAGTTTGCTGGCCCCATTCGTGATAGAGCAGCGTCAAGGCATCCGTGAGCGGAGTTCCCTGCTTGAATAGGAAGGCGCGCTTAGTCTCGTCGAGCTTCAATTGCGTGGAATCGAGCGGCATCACGTAGAGCGGCACTCCTGAGAGAAAAAGTTTCTTGGCGGAGGGAATGTCATTAATGATGTTCCACTCAGCGTCCGGGCCGCGTTCGTGGGCAGAACCAAAGTTCGCCGTATCCGCATTCGATAGAGCCACCCATCATTACCACGCGTTTGAGCTTGAGGAAAGTTTCCGGGTCTTTGTCGATGAGCGCGCCCACGTTCATCAGCGGGCCGATGGCAATCAGTGTGATCTGGCCGGGATAGCGGCGAATCTTTTCCAGAATGAAGTCCACGGCGTTCGGGATGCGCGGCTCTGGCGAAATGGCCGCCTTCGCCGTAACGCCGCTGATTCATGACGTTGGTGGTATGCGTCGGAGTGCCAGCGATGACGGGAATATCAGTGCGGCCTGCTTCCCCAAGAAGCCGATCTACGATTTTGGCGCGGGCCTCGGTGTCGCCGAAGGTGGTGGATATGCCGAGAATCTCGAGTTCGGGACTCTTGAGAGCGAGCGCCAGGGCGAAGGCGTCGTCAATGTCATCGCCGATGTCGGTATCAATGATTATTCTTTCTGGCGCGGCCGACGATTGCGCAGGCTTTTGAGTTTGCGCACCGGAAACTGGGCTCAGGACAATTGCAAACGTCGTTAAGAATAAAACTGCCCGCTCCGAAAAAGGCACTCTGCCCTCCAAGGAATGAATATAGCGGGATCCGATCGCGGCGCAAACAATTTGTGCGCCGATTCCATGTCCGCTCAGAGGCGAGTTCTGCGACCACCGGCTGGGAACGCCTTCACCTTTGGTGCTTTTCGGACTCGTTTAGCTTGGCAACTCTGTCTATCGCCTTGTCCACTTGCTCCTGGATGCCATCGACATCGTACGGATTGCCTCTCGGGTCTATGTATGCGGGCCCTTTCACGCTTGCCACGAGGAGCTTAGCCGTCTGATATTCTCTGAGGGAGTCTGCCCAATGCTTTTCCTTTTCGAGGATAAATGCGAATTCAAAACGACCAACTGGATTTTGGGGGTCTATTTCAAGAGCGTGGAGTAACACCTCTCGCTGTTCCGAGTGCATTCCTTTTCTCTTATAGAGCGCATAAAGTGCGTAATCATTGATTGGATTCGAGCGGTCTAGTGTAGACGCCAATTTAAGTTCTTTCACAGCCGTTCTCGAAGTCGCCTAAGCCGTCATAAGCCACGCCTGCTTGGTTGTGCCAAAACGCCGACTTTGGGTTCTTCTCTATGCCAGCTTTGGCCTTTGCCAGCTCAGCCTTCCAGTCTACGGTTACGCTTCCATGTTGTTGCGCCAAGATGGACGGCGAATCTGCGATCCCCGAGAGGACACAGACGAAAGTAAGCAGAGCCATTCTAAATCGTTTCATTCCTCACCTTCCCGTGACGGCGTGGGTGGAGTATTCCATTCCTGATGATGTGCGGAATTGAGTTTCATTTGGGGATATTGTTATTTCAAAGTTTCCAACTTTGTAAGAAAGCGGCGCTGGAACTTCGGCGGGAAAATAGACTCAGAGCGCGGTAATCACACTAATCGTCGAATGACCCGCCTTGCGGGCTTCAGGCACGTGTCTTTCGCGGGACACTGGCTTTATAATCCCTGCCATGGACAACAAACAGATTGCACGCATTCTGCGCGAGACGGCGCAACTTTTGGAAATTGACGGGGCCATTATCGGGCGCTACCGGAGCTACGAGAAGGCTGCGGAGTTGATCGATGGACTGCCGGAATCGATCGAGCAGCTTGTCAAGGAGCCGGAAAAGCTGGAAGAACTTCCGGGAATCGGCGAGCGGCTGGTGGAGCATCTTCAGGAGATCGTTAAGACCGGCGACTATTCGCTCCGCAAGAAACTGCTGAAGAAATATCCGGCGACGATTCTGGATTTGCTGCAACTGCAATCGCTCGGGCCGAAGAAGGTGGCGTTTCTGTGGTCCAACTTCAAGGCGGGGACAGTCGCGGATGTGGAGAAAATCGCGAAGGAGGGCAAACTGCGCGACCTTCCCGGCTTTGGCGAAAAGAGCGAACAGAACATTCTGAAGGCCATCGAAGTATTCAAGAAATCTTCGGGGCGATTTCACATCGATACGGCGGAAGCCGCGGCGGTGGAAATCATTGCGCACATCAAGAAAGCGGGAAAAGCCGTGGAGGACGTGACTCCTGCGGGATCGTTGCGGCGCGGCAAGGAGACGGTGGGCGACCTGGATCTGCTGCTGACGCTTGGGGCCGGACATACGTCGCAAAAACACGTGGATGCGGTGGCCAAACACATTCTGGAGTTTCCGGGTATTGACCAGACGCTGGCGCACGGAGAGAACAAGGTCAGTTTTACGCTGCAGAATGGGTTGCAGGTGGACGTGCGGCTGCTCGAAAAGGAGAGCTTTGGAGCGGCGCTGCTTTATTTCACGGGATCGAAAGAGCACAACGTCGCGCTGCGCGGGCGCGCCAACGACATGGGTTACACACTGAACGAGTACGCGCTGGCGACGCTGAAAGGGGAAAAACCCGTCGCGCGGCGAACGGAGGAGGAGATTTACGCGAAGCTGAAGCTGGACTACGTTCCGCCAGAGCTTCGAGAGAACACCGGCGAAATCGCGGCAGCCGAAGCGCACAAATTGCCGCACCTGATTGAGTTGAAAGACATGAAGGGCGATTTGCAGATGCACACGACGGCCAGCGATGGAAAGAACTCCATCGAGGAGATGGCCGAGGCCGCACGCAAGCTTGGCTACCAATACATCGCCATCACTGACCACTCGAAAGCCGTCACAGTGGCCAACGGGCTGGATGAAAAGCGAATGGCGGCGCACATCAAGAAGATTCACGAGGCGAGCGACAAGGGGCTGGGGATTCGTGTGCTTGCCGGGGCGGAAGTCGATATTTTGAAGGACGGATCGCTGGATTATTCGGACGAGCTACTTGCGCAATTGGATGTCGTGGTGTGCTCGATTCACTCTTATTTCAATTTGGACCGTTCGGCGATGACCGAGCGGATGCTGGCAGCGATTGAAAATCCTTATACGCAGATCATTGCGCATCCGACGGGGCGGCTGCTTTTGCGGCGAGATCCGATCGACTACGACATGGAAATGATATTGGAGGCTTGCGCCAAGCAAGGCGTGGCGATGGAGTGCAACTCGTATCCTGACCGGCTGGATTTAAAGGACGTGTATTTGCGGATGTGCAAGGAACGCGGGGTGAAGGTGGTGATTTCGACGGACTCGCATAACGCGGCGAATCTGTCGTTTATTCGCTATGGTGTGACCATGGCACGGCGGGGGTGGCTGGAGAAGAAGGATGTCATTAACACGCTGCCCACGGAGCAGTTTTTGGCCGCGCTGCGGGCCAAGCCGGGGACGACCCGGCGAAGGGTCACTGGGGGTCGAAAGAAGCACGCCGCACATAGTTGAGTCCAAGGGAGCGCCGTACTTAAGGTCGCCGCCGTGACCTTTAACGGTTGATGAGCGTCTGTAGTGCCGTGTGCGGGAACGCCCTGGTGGGCAGGGTCAGGACCAGGGAACATTTTGACCCGGGGTGTCGTATCTACTGTCAGAACGAGATGTTACGGAGGCTCTTACGCCATGAACTTGATTTCTAGCCGCAATATCGCCGTCCGGTTGGGGATTGCCTGTGCCGCCCTGCTTGCTGCTGTGACCCTTGCACCCCTCGCCAGCGCCACGGAGTGGACCAAGACCTACACGGTCACGGGGCGAGCTAACGTGCGCATTGACACGAATGATGGCGGCGTGCGCGTGAGCACGAGCGACTCCAAAGAGGTTCGAGTTTCGCGTCGAGTATGAAGGCTACGAGCTGGACAAAAATCTCCACATCGAATCTCATCAGAATGGCGATCAGATAGAGTTGGTTGCGCGGGTGACCGGCCGTTGGGGATGGTCATGGGGCGGGCATGGGCGGCGGCTACACATTGAAGTGCGCATGCCGAAAGACGCTGATTTGAATGCACATACGGGAGACGGTTCGGTGGAGGCCAGCTCAATAAATGGCAATGTCACCGTTGAGACGGGCGACGGCTCGATTCGGGCAAATACGCTAACCGGCAACATTGATCTTCATACACACGATGGCAGCATCAACGTGGACACGCTGAAGGGCGACATGCGGCTGCACACGGGGGACGGCTCGATTGAGGCTCGGGAGTTGGATGGCAAGCTGGATGCGGACAGCGGAGATGGGCATGTGAGGATTGCGGGTCGCTTTGACGGGCTGAACATCAAGACGGGCGACGGAAGCGTGGACACGCGCGTCCTGCCTGGCTCGAAGATGGCCTCCTAGCTGGAACATCCGGACGGGCGATGGCAGCGTGGATTTGTCCTTGCCGGGCGATTTCCAAGCCAATATTGATGCCAGCACTGGCGACGGACACATCAGCGTTGGGTTGCCGGTTACGGTCGAAGGGACCTTCAGCAACTCACAGCTTCATGGAAAGATGAATGGCGGCGGGCAGTCCCTGACGGTTCATACCGGGGACGGGTCGATTCGGCTAAGCAAGGCATAGACGCCCTTGGCCAACATTTGAGGATATAGATATTCGGCGGCCCAAAGGCGATCTTTTGGGAGGTCGGACAGCAGTACCATTACCGGCAAAATGTCCCTTGTGACTGACACTTGCCTACTCTTGGCGACATGATTTCGCCGCATGTCCTTGTATCTGAATGAAAACACAATGTTTGTATTTGGCACACGACTTGCCCTTCTATTTCTAGTCTGAGAAGGGGGCGTTCTGTGGTCGTTGTCATCCTGTCATTTGCAATGGTGGCTTTGGTCTCACTTACGATCGCCAGTTCTATTTCCACGATGGATCGCCGCCGCAGGTTGTGAAGTTGTAGAGGGCGGCCGAGAGGCAGCTTGAGCGCGGCGTCATTCCAGGTCCGGTCGTTCTTTCCTTTCCGCACATCCCATTCTGACGCATAATCAGCGACCAGGAGTTGACTCCATGGCCGACGACGCATCTCACCACAGCGTCAAGCGTGTGCCCGCAAGAGCAGACTGAGGCGGGGATGCTGGGACTATCGCGAGGTCAAGTTTGGGGGATACTCCTACTCGTCTACACGGCTATTTTTGTTCTTATATTCAGCTATCACTATTTGGACGATCTATCTCGCGAACGTCTGGGAACGTTTGGCGTGCGGTTCCTTGAAGAAGGTACCGGCGTGTACTCGGCGTTCCTCCTGCTGCCTTTGATCTTTCGCGCGGCACGATTTTATCTTTTCGCGCGCAAGGGCTGGTTGCGGCTTATCGGGCTGCACCTGATTGGGGCGGTGGCGTATTCCTTTTTCCACACCAGCTTGATGGCGCTGAGCAGATGGCTGATCGCTCCGTTGCTCGGCATGGGCAGCTACGATTATGGGATCATGCGATTTCGGTATCCCATGGAGTTTTCGAACGACCTGATGGGGTACACGATAATCGTTGTGGTGTTTTATTTTTTTGAACGACTGCGCATTGCACAGGCACAGCAAGTGGCGGCTGCGGAGTTGCAGGCAAAGCTTGCGGAGGCGCAGCTTGAAAATCTGCGGCTTCAGTTGCAGCCGCATTTTTTGTTCAACACTCTGAACACGATTTCTTCGGTGATGTACGAGGACGTTCACGCGGCAGACGGGCGCACCTTACCCGATGTTTCGGACACCGCTGCTCTCGCCGAGCGGACTTCCCTGCAATACGCCGCCGTGGGGAACGGTGGCGGCGGTTGATTTGTTTGAAGGGAAGAAAGTTTGGGACGTTCCGCTGGGAAGTCTTATTCCGGGCATGAATACAGGGACGATTACGTTGGGCGGACCGATGGTGACGGCGGGAGGAATTGTTTTTACGGCGGCGGCGATGGATGGATTCTTTCGAGCGTTTGATTCCGAGACCGGTCAAGGAGATCTGGAAGTACCAACTGCCAGCCGGCGGGCAGGCCACGCCGATGACATACAGCATTGGCGGGAAGCAGTATGTGGTGATCGCGGCGGGTGGACACGGGAAGCTTGGCACGAAGCAAGGCGACTACGTTTTGGCTTTCACGTTGCCTTAGAAATGAAGACAAACGAATGGACTCGATTACTACGATGCTTCCTCAGGAACACAAATGATTGAGACTTCCCTTCCGACGGCCGATCACAAAAACAAATCCTTCCTGGCGAACGGCATGTTGGTTGTTATCGCCATCGCGCTCGGAAAGCTGGTGTTTCATTGCTACTTCAACAATCGGTACGACTATTTTCGCGATGAATTCGATTACATGGCCTGCGGCAATCATCTCGCCTGGGGCTATGTGGATCAGCCGCCGCTCATTCCCTTTCTAATTCATGTGTGCCGGGCGATTCTGGGAGACTCACTGCGCAGCATTCGTTTTATTCCGGCGCTGGCTTCTTCCCTTCTGGTCGTGCAGACAGCAGTTATCGCGCGTGAATTCGGCGGGCGCCGGTTTGCGCTTCTGCTGAGCGCCATCACGGTCGTCATCGCGCCGCAATATCTATCCAATGGAAGCCTGCTCGGCACCAACTGCCTGGAACCCAATCTGTGGATGGGTTGCGCGTATTTTGCGGTGCTTGCCATTAAACGCAACAACCCTCGCTATTGGCTTTGGTTTGGAGTCGTCGCAGGAATCGGGCTGCAGGAGAAGTATTCGATCGCAGTGTTCGGCTTCGGCATGGTCTTCGGGCTTCTGCTGACCGCGCAGCGGCGCGTTTTTCTAAATCCGTGGATTTGGCTTGGGGGCCTCGCGGCCTTTCTGATTTTCCTGCCCAATCTGCTGTGGAACATCCACAATCACTGGCCGTTCGTCGAGTTGATGCACAACATCCGCGAGGAAGGCCGCGACGTCGTGCTTCCATTGCCGCAGTACTTTTTTCAGCAGACGTTGCTGGTTGAACCGCTTACAGCGCCGATATGGATCACTGGGCTGATTGCGTTTTTTGTTTCGCCAGGTTTGAAGCCGTACCGCGTACTGGGGTGGTGTTATCTGGCGTGCTTCACTATCTTCTTTGTTCTTCACGGCAAGAATTACTATCTTGCTCCTGTTTATCCCATGCTGCTGGCCGCAGGAGCGGTCGTGATTGAGTCCGCGATTGACCGGCGGAGAGCCGGTAGCGTAGAAACTGAGATTGTGAAAGCAGGTCGCAATCGCCGCGGCTGGCTGAAGCCCGCCATCGTTGTTGTTCTGCTCGCTGGCGGCGCGCACCTCGCGCCCGTGGTCGTGCCCGTCCTTTCCCCCGACAAGTTCATCGCCTACATGAAATATCTGCCGATGAAGCTGCCGGTGATGGAGCACAGCCATGCCCGGGCGGTTCTGCCGCAGTGGTACGCCGATCAATTCGGGTGGGAGGAGATCGTGGCTGAGACGGCGAAGGCGTACAACATGCTTTCGCCGGCAGAGCGGGCGGGTTGCGCGGTTTTTGCGCAGGACTACGGACAGGCGGGAGCGATTGATTTTTATGGGCCGCGATACGGCCTGCCCCCAGCCTTGAGCGGTCACCAGAGTTACTACCTTTGGGGGCCGCGCGGCTATTCGGGAAACTGCATGATTGTGCTGGATGATGACCGGGAGACGCTCGAAGGCCTTTACGAGCATGTCGAGTACGTCGGTTCATCGGAGGACAATCCATACGCACTCGAAAAGCAAATTCCCGTGTTCATTTGCCGAGGTGCGAAGTTTGGTTCCCTTGCGGAACTGTGGCCAAAGGTCAAGAGGTGGCGTTGAAATCGTGATCAAGCGGTGAGCGTGGCGGCAGCCGCTCTGGCGCACGTTGCGTTCAACTGTGCTGAGCAGCTAAACTTCGCCCATCATGAAAAACATATTTCGATTTCTTGTCTGTGCAGTGTCCATCCTACTCTTTTCCTGTGTAGGGCGAGCGCAGCAGCCTAAGGCACTTTTTTATATGACGCGTGAGCCGAAGTCTGTCCGGTCGTTTCTGGCGCACGCGGATAAAATCGACATCCTGGTTCCCGCCTGGTACGGAGTGGATGCGAATGGCCTGCTTTCCGGCGGACCGAATCCGTTAGTTGTCGAAACCGCGCGGCAGCATCACGTTCCAGTGATGCCGATCGTGGCGAACGGCGATTTCGCGCAGGAAGATTTTCACAAGCTACTGAAGAGTGCCGCCGCGAAGGAGAGCATGTACGCGCAACTCATTCGCGCCTGCAAAGAAAATGGCTACACCGGATTTCAGTTTGATTTTGAAAACGTGCATTGGACGGACCGTGACGCGTTGTCGGATATGGTTCGCGAGGCCGCAGCGGCGTTTCATCGCGAGGGCTTGCAGCTTTCGATTGCCACCGTGCCGAACGCTCCGGGCGAACCCGGCGAAGGCGGCTTCTCCGCGTGGATTTATGAAAACTGGCGAGGGGCCTATGACCTCAAAGCGCTCGCGCAATCCGTCGATCTCATTTGCCTGATGACGTACGACCAACACACGCGCTGGACGGCGCCCGGACCGGTAGCTGGATGGGCGTGGACTACGGGGAACTTGGACTACGCGCTCAAATTTGTGCCGGCGCAAAAACTTTCGCTGGGTATCCCGCTCTACGGCTATCACTGGTTCGCGGGAACGCCCGTCAAATCGGACGACAAATCCGGCGATAAGCCGAATCCTTCGGCGGAATACATCGCGACGGACGACGCAGTGGATCTCGCGAAAGCTTATGGCGGGCACATCGAATGGGATGCGACGGATCGCTCGGCGTGGTTCTATTTTTATCGCGCGGACATGCGCGAATGGATTTTCTTCACGGATGCGCGCACTTTCCGCGAACGCTACACCCTGGTGAAGGAGCGCGGGCTACAGGGATTTTGTTCCTGGATGTTGGGCACGGAAGATCCCTTGATTTGGGATTTGTTGCCGGCGCACAAGTAGTCGTTTGTGCGCGAGGAAAACGCTTTGATGGAGCGCTGCACGGCCAAATAGGTCATATCCTGCCAAATGCCAAAGGGCAAATCACATTCTCGCGGCCTGATGTTGATCGCGGCCTTCAAATTATTGAAGGGACTTGCGCTGCTCGCGGTAGCTATCGGCGCGCTACGTTTGCTGCACAAAGACGTGGCGGCCCTGGCGGACCACTGGATCAACGCGTTTCGCGTGGATCCGCACAATCGCTATATTCACTGGCTGCTTGCGAAATTGCCGATGGTGGATGACCGGAAGCTGAAGGAACTCAGCGTGGGGACGTTCATTTACTCCGCGGTTTTTCTGACGGAGGGCATCGGACTGGCGCTACACAAACGCTGGGCAGAATATTTTACGATCATAACGACTTCTTCTTTTCTACCGCTGGAAGTGTACGAACTTATTCATCATGCGACGATCGCGAAGGGCTTCGCGCTGGCCATTAATATTGCGGTGGTCGTTTATTTGGTGAGGGAGCTTCGCCGGTATCCGAACCCGTGACGGAGAGGTGCGACTGCGCTGGAAGATTTATCGTGAGATTGAGATCATATAGCGCGCCCCGCAGCAGCGCCGGAGGCCCAGGCCCATTGAAAATTGAAACCGCCTAAGTGGCCGGTGACATCAACGACCTCGCCGATGAAAAACAGGCCGCGAACCTTGCGGCTCTCCATGGTCTTGCTTGAAAGTTCGTCAGTGTCGACCCCTCCCGCGGTGACTTCGGCTTTTTCGTAGCCTTCCGTGCCGGCGGGCACGAGAGTCCATTTGTGCAGTTCGCGTTCGAGCTTCTCCAAGTCCGGGTTGGTCCAAGACTGCGGCTCATGAAGTTCGAGCCAGCGCTCGGCAAAGCGTTTTGGCAAAACGCCGAGGAAAGCGGCGCGGGCGGCGGACAAGTTTCTTGTTTTGGCTTCGCGGATGGAAGAAGTCACGTCGCGACCAGGAGCGAGATCAATGCGAAGGGGGTTGCCTTTTCCCAATAGGAAGAAATTTGCAGGATGGCGGGGCCGCTCAGGCCTCGGTGCGTGAAGAGCATTTGTTCGCGAAAGGATTGGTGATCCGTGGAGGCGACGACACCGGCAGAGACGCCTGCCAGGTCACAGTAGAGGCGTTGCTCTTTTTTCGCGAGCACGAGGGGGACGAGCGCGGGGCGCGTCTTCACGATTTTTAAGGCGAATTGACGAGCGAGATCGTAGCCGAGTGAAGTTGCGCCCATTTTGGGAATGGACAGGCCGCCTGTCGCGACGACCAAGACGGGTGCGCGAAACTCGGCGGAGCTGGTTCGCACGACAAACTCGGTGGCGTGCTGAACTTCCTCTATCTTGATGCTCAGAAAGATTTGGACGCCGGCATCGCGGCACTCGGCTTCCAGCATGTTCGTGATGTCTTGCGCGGAACGGTCGCAGAAAAGCTGGCCGAGCGCTTTCTCGTGGTAGGGAATGCGATGTTTTTCCACCAGGGCGATGAAGTCCGACGGGGTGTAACGAGCGAGCGCGGATTTGGCGAAGTGTTCGTTTGCGCTAATGAAATTCTCCGGGCGGCAATGAATGTTCGTGAAGTTGCACCGGCCGCCGCCGGAGATGAGGATTTTCTTGCCGAGGCGGTCGGCACGCTCGAGGACCGCGACACGGCGTCCGCGCTTGCCGGCCTCCGCCGCGCACAGCAGTCCTGCCGCACCAGCGCCGAGAATCAAAGCGTCAAATTTGTGCGTCAACAGAACAAGCCTCGGAACGCAATCGGCGGTGCAAACTGTCCCTGCGTTCGCTCCTCAGGTTAAACTAAGAACAGGAGAAGACCGAGAGAATTGCCGCCCATCATCAGCGCCCAGGGACTATCGAAGAGATATGGGGCCGCTCCGCTATTCAAGAATATCTCGTTCACCGTGTCCGAAGGGGACCGCATCGGCGTGATTGGTCCGAACGGATCGGGCAAGTCAACGCTGCTGGAAATTCTTTACGGAAAGACGAAGCCGGACAGCGGGGACGTCGCTGTCCGCAAAGGGACGAGGCTGAGCTACGTCAAGCAAATCTCCGAATTTGCGCCCGGCATAACCATTCAAGCGGTGATCGAGAGCTGCGCTGGAGCGGGCGTCCGTGCCGCAATCGGAGAGGGCTGCGCGGTCGGCGGAGACGCTTGGGCGTGCGGGGTTTGTGGAATCGGAGATTCCAGCGGCCACTTTGTCTGGCGGCTGGCGAAAGCGGCTGGCGATCGCGGAAGCGCTGGTGCAGAACCCTGACATTTTGCTGCTCGACGAGCCAACCAATCATCTGGATCTCGCGGGAATCGAATGGCTGGAGAGGCTACTTGCAAAGAGCGTCGTTCGCGAGCGTGGTGGTGAGCCACGACCGTTATTTTCTGGAAAATGTTACGAACGAAATGGTCGAGATTGACCGCGCGTATGAGGACGGTGTGCTGCGCGTCGAAGGAAACTACAGCGCATTTCTGGAAGCCAAGGAAGAGCATCTGCACGCGCAGCGAAACCGGCAGGAGGCTCTTGAGAATCGTGTGCACACCGAGATCGAATGGCTGCGGCGCGGTCCCAAGGCGCGCGACGACCAAAGCGAAAGCCCGTATCGACAAAGCGCACAAGATGATCAGTGAACTCGCCGAAATGAAGACCAGGACCAGCGCGTCAGCGCAGCTCAAATCGATTTTTCCGCGACGAACCGGCAAACCAAGCAACTGATTGCGCTCGATGGAGTGACGGGCGCGATCGGCGATCGCGTGCTGTTTGAGAACCTGCAATTTCACGGTGACTTCGGGAATGCGCGTGGGGCTTGTGGGGCCGAACGGGAGCGGGAAAACCACGCTGCTTCGGCTGCTTCGAGGCGATCTCAAACCTGGAGCGGGCAAGATTCGCAAAGCGGACCCACTGCGCATGGTTTATTTCGATCAGAACCGCGAACTTGATCCGGATTTGCTGCTGCGGCGGGCGCTGGCGCCGGACAGCGACTCGGTCATTTATCAGGATCGCGTGATTCATGTGGCGTCGTGGGCGGCAAGGTTTCTTTTCACTGGGGAAGACTTGAATCGGCGAGTGGGAAAGCTTTCGGGTGGCGAGCGCGCTCGGGTCCTCATCGCTCAGCTTATGCTGCAGCCGGCAGACGTTTTGCTATTGGACGAGCCGACGAACGATCTCGATATTCCGACGCTGGAAATTCTGGAGGAGAGTTTGCTTGAGTTTCGCGGTGCGCTGGTGCTGGTGACGCACGATCGGTACATGCTGGACCGCGTTTCGACGATTGTTCTTGGGTTCGACGGTCTGGGCGGGATCGAGCGCTTTGCGGACTACTCGCAGTGGGAGGCTTGGCAAGAATCGCAGCAAGAGGAAATGGAGCAGGCGAAGACATCCTGCACCCATTTCGCACTCCACGAACCAAAGTCGAAGCATCGTTGCAGGTTTCAGCGAAGAAGAAACTCTCCTACAAAGAGTCGCGCGAACTGGAGAGCATCGAGCAGCGCATCGCAGAAGCGGAGCAGCAGCTTCATGAGCGACAAGCGGCGCTACAGGATTCTGCTATCGTCAGCGACGGTCCACGGCTTCACAACGCTTCTCTGCAGCTTGACGAGGCGCGGAAGACGGTGGATCAACTCTACGCACGGTGGGCGGAACTCGAACACAAGAAGGGGTGACGCGTCGGTGATTGCTAATATGGCATCTGTTCCCTCAAGGCGGGCTCCTGGGTTGGGATTCCAGTTAAAATACAATTGTGCAGAGAAGGATTTTTTGGCTCACTTTCGGTGGCCTGGGTGTGGTGGCGGACTTAGCGCTGCCCTTCTGGTGGGCCGTATTTGCGACGATTCCCGATCGCTTATGCAAGTTGGTGGGTGGCCTATCGCAGCGACTGGTTCTGAGCGACGGCGCACCCACCAGATTTTTCTGCTCGCCTTCTAAGGATTGTCTCTCGGGAGCAACGCTCTTTACGGAATGGTACGAGCCGGTTCCCTTCCCGTACTGCCGTAGCTTGCTCCTGACCTTGGTATCTGATAGATGACGATCAAGACTTTGTCGGCTCCGATGGCCGGATCTCCACCCAGGTTGTTGTTGTTCACGTATAGCGAGAGCACACCATCGCGTACCATCGAGCGCAGTTGTTCGGTGACGTTTACGGTTCTCCCCTGCACGCCGTAAAAACCGCGGATGATCATCAAGCCTCGTGGATCACCGCGTTCACGGTCGCCACGATCGTGGTCGCCACGATCCGGACCGCGATCATCCCAATCGTCGCGGCGAACGGCAAACATGCGAACATCAATGAAACCAGCCTTCGTTGACGTCAAATTCGCGCTCCTCATTTCTCCTGTTTCGCGCGAAGATACGCAGAGACTTGTCTCTGCCAACCGCGGGGTCACCACCCATGGTTTGATTGTTCACAGCAACGCGGCCATTCACCCCGCCGCGCGAAATCAAGTCCCGCAGTATATCGGTGACATCCGTACGTTGGGCCCTGAATCCATAGTCAGCGCGCATGATGCTGCCAACCTTCATCCTGGGCTCCGACGTCCGTGGTGAAAAGCATCACTACCAGTGGAAAAAACGAGCAGAAAGATTAGAAATTTCACAGAATGATTTATCGCCTTCATGAGAAGTTCCTCCGTGGCGGCGACATGCCGCGATTTGGTTAACTGTAACGCTTTGAGGGGTGCCTGGCGTCATGGTTTCCAGGATTTGACTAAAACATCCACAGGACATGGACGCAATTGCCGGCCGCTGCAAAGTTGACTTGTCATTCGTTTTGGCACACACGACCCTCCGCCCCGGCGAGCGACCCTGGCTGCGACCGTGAGCATGCGACGGGCCGCTTCTGCGCCTTCCATCGAGTGGAGGAACGGGTAGGGCTGCTAATGTAGTTCGCAACATTTCCCAGATTAATCTTCTAGTTGAATAGCCGATTGTTATACTCGTGGTCCCCTTCTTATTTCCACACTGCGCCTCCCTCCCCCCGGTGCATGGAGACAACTATGAAGACATCCAGCTCAGACCGTCGTGTGTCTCGTCGTGCTCAGCTTCAAGACGCCTCTGCGGGTGCGCATCTGGAAATCCGACAGTACCTGAACAGAGAGCGGAATCGCTGAATCTCTCGCAGAACGGTGTCTTCTTCGCGACCGACTCACCGATCCGCGAAGGCGAAACTGTGGAAATCCTTTTGAAGATGCCCGAAGAAATCACTGACGAGCCGACGACCGAATGGCGATGCACGGGCCACGTCGTACGTGTCGAACGAGTTGATTCATCGCGGGGGAAGTTGGGAATAGGTGTGCAGTTTGATTGTTACGAAGTATCTCGGCGCGGAGTTGCCACCAAGCTGAAGTGCCTAAGCCGGTTCGGCAACGAAGACCATCTTCGCGGGCAGGGGCTCAAAGCCGGACAGCAAATCCTTTGCAGGACCAGGAGGGTGAGATGCAGAGACGAGCTCTTGTCGTGGACGACGAACAGGCCACGTGCGATCTAATCCAAAAAGTCTTATACGCCGCCGGAGTGGATGCGCTGACCCTGACGAGAAGCGGACAGGCCGCGACTTTCCTTGAAGAGGGAAAGTTTGACATGGTGTTTTTCGGGCTGCACATGGGATCGCCGGATGGGATCGAACTTTCCCGGGAGATGCGCCGGGCGAGATTCAACCGAAAAACACCGATCATCATGCTCAGCGACGACCAGACGGCCGAGTGCCATGTCTCAGGGGTTTGAGGCGGGAGCGAGCTTTTTTCTCTACAAGCCAATCGACAAAGAACGTCTATTGAAACTCATTCGGGCGACGCAGGGAAGAATGGACCATGAACGACGCCAGACGCGGCGTGTGCCGCTGCAGTCCAAAGTGAAGCTGAGATTCGGGTTCGAAGAGATCGTGTGCGAGACAGTTGACGTCAGCCTGCAAGGAATGCTGGTCAATGCTCCCCGAACCATTCCCGCAGGTTCGCCAGTGCATGTGAGCATGGAGCTGACGCAGAAGATGAAGCCGATAGTTGGAGCTGGTTCGGTTGCGAGAATTCTTGGAGGGAATCAGATGGGAATTCATCTGGACCGGCTGCCCGTCGGAGAGAGCGAAAGATTGCAGGAGTTTCTATTGCCGATGATTCCGCGCGACTAAGCGAGCCACCCGATTTGAATTCGGCTCGAACCCCTCGCACAGTGCACGCGCCTTCACCTCATTTCGAACCAACGCCTGTTTCCCGCGCGCCTACTCGAACGATGTACAGTTTTTTTTAAAACCGAAGCCTTCCGATTTGCAAATCTTTCCCGCTTCCCTCATCATTACTGGTTTGTTTGTGCGGCGGCTCACCATCTGCTGCCGCCAAAGTTGCTGGCAAATCTCTGTTATCGAGGAGTTGCATGGAAAAGCCTGGGAAAATCGCGCCGCCAAAGGGAAAACTTGGGATACTCACGCCTGGCATGGGCGCCGTCAGCACCACATTCATGGCTGGAGTCGAGCTCGTCCGCAAAGGCAAGTCGCAGCCAGTCGGATCGCTCACACAACTCGGCACCATTCGCCTGGGCAAGCGCACCGAGGGCCGCTCACCGCTGCTCAAGAAGTTTGTTCCGCTCAGCGGAATTGAAAGATCTGACGTTCGGTGGTTGGGACATTTTCAAGGACAATGCCTACCAATCTGCGGCAAACGCTGGCGTGTTGAATCCCCAGGACCTCGAAAAGGTCAAAACTTTCCTATCCGGCATAAAGCCCATGAAGGCCGCTTTCGATCATGACTACGTCAAACTGATCGACGGTCCGAACATCAAGAAGGGCAAGAATAAGTACGAGCTAGCATTGAAAATCAAGGAAGACATCGCAAACTATCGAAAGAGTTCGCGAGTTTCGCGCCTGGTTATGTGTTGGTGCGGCTCGACGGAAGTGTTCGTTAAGCCCGAGGACGTGCATTCGACGCCGGCAAAGTTCATCGAAGCGATGAAGTCGAATCATCCGGCCATTGCTCCCTCGATGCTGTATGCATGGGCTGCAATTACAAGCGGCGTGCCGTTTGCCAACGGAGCCCCGAACCTCACTGTGGACATCCCGGCGATTCAAGAGCTCGCGCTAGAGCACGCTGTTCCTATTTGCGGCAAAGACTTCAAGACCGGTCAGACTCTGATGAAGACCATCCTCGCGCCGGGCTTTAAGGCGCGCATGCTGGGGCTCGACGGCTGGTTCTCCACGAACATTCTCGGCAACCGTGACGGCGAAGTTCTCGAAGATCCCGGCTCCTTCAAAACCAAAGAAGAGTCCAAGCTGAGCGTTCTGGAATACATTCTCCAGCCCAAGCTCTACCCGATGCTTTATGGCAAGATGCATCACAAGGTGCGCATCAACTACTACCCGCCACGCGGCGACAACAAAGAAGGATGGGACAACATAGATATTTTCGGCTGGCTCGGCTACCCGATGCAGATCAAGGTGGATTTTCTCTGCCGCGACTCGATCCTAGCCGCGCCCCTCGTTCTGGATCTGGTTCTCTTCCTGGACCTGGCGCAACGCGCCGGAATGAAAGGCATCCAGGAGTGGCTCAGCTTCTATTTCAAGTCGCCAATGACCGCTCCGGGCCTCTATCCTGAGCACGACCTATTTATCCAGTCCATGAAGCTAAAAAACACGCTTCGATGGATGATGGGCGAGGATTTGATTACGCACCTGGGGCAGGAGTATTACGACTAGCGTAGTTTTCGTCGATGCAACCAGACAAATTGACCTGTTCTCCATTCATTTTTTCGATGGGGCAAAATGATTTTTCGATTTGACGGTCGCAAGACCGCCGCGATAACCTACGGGCCAATGGTTAGCGCCTGTATAGCCTGCATCTCGCCGCCATATCCTATTTCATCTCATTTTGAGGAGATTCATGTCGAACGAACTGCGTAATTTCCTTGCTCTTTCCTACGATGAGCTCGAACAGCTGAACCTGAAGGCGAAAGAGCAGCGCAAGAACCGCGTTGCCGCGCACAAGATCCAGGAAGAGCGCATCAAGTACCTGACGGACGAGAAGCGCATCAAGGCCGTGACCGTGCTCTTCAGCGACCTCGAAGGCCGCTTGCACATGCTGGACTACGACAAGAAGTTCCTCATCAAGAGCTGGGACAACCTGACGTTCGACGGCTCCTCGATCCGCGGATTCACGGCGCAGCGCGAGAGCGATTTGCGGCTGGCGATGGATTGGGGCTCGTTTTACTGGGCGCCGGCTGATGTTTTTGGCTCCGGCAAGGTGCTGGTCTTTGGCGAGGTCATTGACAAGGACGGCTCGCCCTACAACGCGGACATTCGCGGCGTGCTGAAAGGATATGCCGACGAGCTGTACAAGAAAGAAGGCTACACACTAAATGCCGCGAACGAAATCGAGGGCTTCCTCTTCAAGGGCGAAAACGCGGAGCGGCATTACCACGAGACGGGAAAATTTGAGTACGTCAACACGGGCGGCTACTACCATTCCCTTCCCGGCGATCCGCTGCGCACGTTCATTGATACGACCGCGGAAGTGCAGCGCGCGATGGGCTTTCAGAACGAGAAGGACCACCCGGAAGTCGCACCTTCGCAGTTCGAGATCAATTACGGCTACGGCGAAGTGGTGCAGGCCGCGGACCAGATCCAGCTCTACAAACTGATCTGCCGCCAGGTGGCGACGAGCATGGGAATCACAGCGTGCTTCCTGCCGAAGCCTGTCGTGGGCGTCAACGGCAACGGCATGCACACCAACGTTTCCATCAGCAAAGATGGCAAGAATCTCTTCTGGGATCCCAAGGGCGAAGAAAAACTCAGCAAGATGGGCTGGGCGTTTGTGGATCGCATTCTGACGCACGGCAACGACACCTGCCTGCTGCTGAACGCCAGCGTCAACGCGTACCGCCGCCTTGACCCGCACTTTGAGGCGCCCAATCAGATCAAGGCATCGCCGGTGGACCGCGGCTCGATGATCCGCATACCCATCGGCAACGAAAAGAGCATGCGCGTCGAAGTGCGCTCCGTCGCGCCGGACGCGAATCCCTACCTGGTGCTTTACTCCATTTTTAAAACGGGCATCGATGGCGAGACGGCGAAGATCAAAAATCTGCGCCAGGCCGAGCGCTATCTGCCGGACAACATTTACACGGCGCTCGATGATTTCAAGAAATCGGAATGGACGACGAAGCTGCTCGGCGCCGACGTGAAGGGCCGCTACGCGGACTTGAAACAGGCTTCGGCAGATCGCTGCTCGCGCCTCCTCGGCACTTTTGTAAAGGCACCCGAAGTGCAGTACCACCACGAGGTTTACAACCAGTTCCTCTGGAATATGTTCTAGCGGGTCGTTGCTGCAACTGGGATGTTATCCCCGGTTCCAGCAGCGAAATTCCAATCAGCAACCATTCAAAACGCCCACGGCCGCGGTCATGGGCGTTTTCATTGGGCGGTCATCGCCGCGTAACCTCTGGCTCATAGTCCGGCCATCCCCCTTGTGGTACATTACCTCACACTGTAAGTCTCCTCGGAATATATAAACGGAGGTAAGTACTATGGCCAGTCCCGGCTTTGCTTTTGCAAACCCGCAGCCTTCTCCCGACAACTACGACGAATTCGACCCGCAGGATGTTGCTGCAGACACCAAGATCGCGGCAACACAAGTCATCGAAGCCATCCCAGCGCCGTGGAAAACGCCTCCCGTCATATCGCTTGGGGAAGTGCTAGACGCGAGCGCTATTCAGGGGATTCAAGACGCCGGCAAGATTGTTTTTCATTCCGCCGGCGATACCGGCGGCATCAAGGAGCCTTCGCACCAGTTCGCCGTCGCGGACGCCATGGCTGACGACGTCGCCGCGAAAACCTATGCAACGGGGCGAGCCGCTTTTTTCTATCACCTCGGCGATGTAGTGTATTACTTCGGTCAGGAGCGCTATTACTACGACCAGTTTTACGACCCGTATCGGGACTACGCCGGGCCAATCTTTGCGATACCTGGAAATCACGATGGGGTTCTCTTCAAGAGTGAGCCTGTCCCGTATTCGCTCGCGCCTTTCTACGAGAATTTTTGCTCGAAAACCCCCGCGAATGATCCCGCAGCAAAAGGATTTTCGCGTACCACGATGACGCAGCCCGGGGTGTATTTCGCACTGAACGCGCCGTTCTTGAAAATTATCGGGCTTTATTCAAACACGGGCGAGACCACGGGAGTCATCAGCGACAAAATCACGGGAACGGCACAGCTGGATTTTCTGCAAAGCCAGCTGTCATCAGCGGCGGCGCAGCGCGCGCAAAAGGGCTCCGATCCCTTCGCATTGGTCCTCGCGGTGCATCATCCGCCATTCACGGTCAGCAAATCGCATTCTCCGAGCCCGGCCATGCTTGCGCAGATTGACGCCGCTTGCGTGGCAGCTGATATTTGGCCGGACATCGTGATTTCCGGCCACGCGCATCTCTACGAGCGGTACACGCGCGTTATGAAGGCCGACGGCCGGCAAATACCATATGTCGTGGCTGGAAACGGTGGCTACCTGAATCTTAGCGACCCGAAAAAGGGAAAGAACGGGGTGGACCCCCAGCCAGGGATTCCAGGCAACGACGCAAAGGGCAACCAGCTCACGCTCGATGTGTTCAACAACACCATGTACGGCTTCTTGCGGCTGACGGTGGACAAGAAAACCATTCTCTGCGAGTCGCTGGGCGTCAATGAAACCACAAAAGCCACGTCGAGCATGGACGCGTTCACGGTTGACCTGACCAAGCATGTTGTCGCCACGAAAGGCGCCGCGCACGCCAGCAAGACGCGCGCGGGAGACGTTCTTCGGCCGAAGTCACCGAAAGCCGTGAAAGCACTTAAAGCGAAGAAACGGAAATAGATCAGCTTGAATTCCGCTGCGTTTGGGTTACGCGCCTTGTGCTTGCGCCGTTTTTGCTGCGACGGCATCCAACACGCGGGTCGAGAAAACGAGAGCGGCGCCGGCGTTCATGGCTACAGCCACGCCCAGTGCTTCCGCAATCTCGTCTTTGGTCGCTCCAGCTTTGAGCGCAGCGTCCGAATGCACTGTGATGCAGCCGTCACAACGGGTTGTGACGGCAACGGCCAGCGAGATGAGTTGACGAGTCTTCTCATCAAGTTTGCCAGTCTTGGAGTTGGCGGCGCTTAGCATTTGATATCCACGGACAGTGTCCGGACTTAGCTTTGCCAGCTCGCCTATCCTGGCTCCAAGTTCTTTGTGATACTCATTCCAATCAAGCATCATCAGTGTGTCTCCTTGCCGCGCGTAGTGAACTTCCGCACGGCCCCATTTGATAAGTATATAACACGAAACTATTTCAGATTGGCACAGCTGAGGTTTTCTGACGGTATTTTGAGTGCCCAATTTGGCTCCTCATTTCGGAGTTCGCGCGCGTTGTGGTATGTTTTGTGGTTCGCGAAGACGTGCGGAAATCAGCAATTTAGGTGATCTCCTGAACGCCTTTCCAACAGGAAGCACTCGAAAATCCGGGGAGGATTAGCATTCATGAAGAGTTCGTACAACGGCCAGGCTGTTCCTGTTGGAGGCAAGGCGATCGGCTACAGCGGCGGTGAACTGCAGGTTCCGGATACACCCATCATTCCTTTTATCGAAGGCGACGGCACGGGCCGCGACATCTGGAAAGCTTCACGACGGGTTTTTGACGCTGCCGTCGAGCATGCTTATGGCGGGAAGCGCAGCGTGGCGTGGTTTGAGGTCTTTGCAGGGGAGAAGGCCTTTAACGCTTACAAAGAGTGGCTGCCGAATGAGACCGTGGACGCCATTCGCGATTTTCGCGTGGCCATCAAGGGGCCGCTGACGACGCCGGTGGGCGGCGGGATTCGCTCGTTGAACGTGGCGTTGCGGCAAATTCTCGATCTGTACTCTTGCGAGCGCCCGGTGCGCTATTACGCGGGAGTTCCCTCCCCCGTCAAACAGTCCCGAGAAGATGGACATCGTTATCTTCCGCGAGAACACGGAAGACGTTTACATTGGCATCGAATGGAAGTCCGGTACGCCGGAAGTGAAGAAACTGCTCGAATTTCTGAATCACGAAATGTTGAAGGACGGGAAGAAGCAGATTCGGTGGGATTCCGGCGTGGGAATCAAGCCGATTTCGCCCACGGGCACGAAACGGCTGGTGCGCCGAGCCATCAAGTACGCGCTGGCGCACGGCAAAAAAAGTGTGACGCTTGTGCACAAAGGGAACATTCAGAAATTCACGGAAGGCGCATTCCGAGACTGGGGTTACGACCTGGCGCGCGAAGAATTCCGGGCGGAAACGGTTACCGAGCGCGAAAGCTGGATTCTGGACAACCTGGACAAGAATCCGGGGCTGACCGTCGAGCAGAATGCGGCGATGATCGAGCCGGGGCTGGAGCAGGCGACCGAAGCGTTTGCAAAAGCCATTTGCGACGAAGTCAAACAGACGCTTGATGCAATTTACGCGACGCACGGCAAGGGCCAGTGGAAGAAGAAGCTGATGATCAACGACCGCATCGCGGATTCGGTGTTTCAGCAGGTGCTGCTGCGCGCGGACGAATACAGCGTGCTGGCGACGCCGAATCTCAACGGCGATTATCTTTCGGACGCGTGTGCGGCGCAGGTGGGCGGGCTTGGGATGGCGCCGGGATCGAACATCGGCGATGGCTTCGGCGTGTTCGAGGCAACCCATGGCACAGCGCCGAAATATGCGGACAAGGACGTGATCAATCCAAGCTCGTTGATGCTGTCTGGCGCGATGATGTTTGAATTCCTTGGATGGAAGGAAGCCGCGCAGCTGATCGAGGACGGCATCGCGCGGACGATTCAGCAGAAGCGCGTGACGTACGATCTCGAACGGCTCATGCCGGGCGCGACGAAGCTGGGCACCGCGGCATTTGCGACGGCGATTATTGAGAACATGCAGTCTGCCGCTGTAGCGCGCTAGTGCTCGAATAGAAAGAACCATCTAACGCTGAGACGCAGGGAACACGGCGGCAGCGCGAAAAACATTTCAACGGAAAACGAGGGGACGGATGAGCAGAAAAAAGGTAACGGTGGTCGGCGGCGGTTTTGTGGGATCGACGACGGCGCAGCGAATAGTGGACCTCGAACTGGCCGATGTGGTGCTGACGGACATTCTGGATGGTCCGCCAGCGGGTAAAGCTCTGGACATGCTGGAGTCCGGCCCGATTACGCGGACGAATTCGCGCGCGACGGGAGCTTCCACGGCAACGGGCGACTACAGCGCCACGGCGGGCAGCGACATCGTGGTGATCACGGCGGGTTTTCCACGCAAGCCGGGGATGAGCCGCGACGACCTTCTGAAGGCGAACTACGACGTGGTGAAGGCGGTCGTCGAGCAGATCGTCAAACACTCGCCGAATTGCATCATCATCGTTGTGACGAATCCGCTGGACGCCATGGCGCAGGCCGCGTTCAAGGTGAGCGGATTCCCGAAGAGTCGCGTTCTAGGCATGGCCGGAGTGCTGGACTCGGCGCGCATGAGTTCGTTTGTGGCAACGGAGTGCAAGGTCAGCGTGGAAAACGTGCACTCGTTCGTGCTCGGCGGCCACGGCGACGACATGGTGCCGCTGCCGCGGTATTCGACCGTTGCGGGAATTCCCCTCCCCGATCTGCTTCCGAAAGAGCGAATCGACGCGATCGTAGAACGCACACGCAAAGGCGGCGCGGAGATCGTCAACCTTTTGAAGACTGGCTCGGCTTACTATGCGCCGTCGGCGGCGGCGGTCGAGATGGTCGAAGCTATTTTGAAGGACAAGAAGAAGATTCTGCCCTGCGCCGTGTACCTGGACGGCGAGTACGGGATCAAGGGTCTCTTCGTCGGCGTCCCGGTGAAGATCGGTTCAGGCGGCGCTGAAGAGATTATTCAGATTAAGCTGACTGCGGAAGAAAACGCCGCGCTGCAGAAATCCTCGGCGTCGGTCCGAGAATTGGTGAACGTCCTCGGGCTGTAAAATGCAGGAGAAAAAATCAGGGGCGCGGATGCCATTCGGCAAGCAGAATGACCATCCGCGCCCAATTTGTTTTGTGCTCTAGTCGATCAAAAGCCGAAAAGCTTTTCGGCTCCAACCACCAAACCTAAAGTAAAGACCGCAATCACGACTTCGCCGATGGCTCCCACGGCGAAGGGGCGCAGACCTTGTTTGCGCATGTCGCGAAAATTCGTACGAAGACCGACGCCAGCGAACGTAAGCAGAAAAGCCCAGCGCGAGAGGTTGGCGAGCGCGCCCACCTGATCCCTGGTGAAGAACTGGTAGGTGGCGAGCACCGAAATGAGCAGGAAACCCAGGACGAACTTGGGGAATTTTTGCCAGAGGAACGCGGCTTTGTTGCCCACCGCTTTGGCTTGGCCCTGGCTGGCCCAATAGATTGCATAGGCAAGCACAACAAAGCCGATCATCGCGTTGCGCGTGGATTTCACGAGGACCGCCAACTTGCCCGCAGCGTCGGAGTACAAGGCGCCTGCGGCGGTCGCTTCGGCAGTGTTGTCCACTGCGAGGCCTGCCCAGATGCCGTAAGCGCGGTCGCCCAAGTGCAAGGCGTGGCCGATCAGAGGAAACGTAAACAGCGCGAACGCACCGAGCGCGAGAATGGCCGCAATCGAGAAGGAAGAGTCTTCCTCGTCGGCTTCAATGGCGCCTTGTGCAGCGATGATTGCACTGACGCCGCAGACGGCGGAGCCGACGGCGAGGAGCGAGGTCAATTTAGGCTTAAGGCCGAACACGCGGCCGAGGAATGTCATAAACGCGATCGCTCCGGTGATTTCGATGGCCACGAGCAGAAGGCTGACGCCGCCGAGTTTCAGAATGTCACCCAGCAAGAAGCGGGAGCCGAGCAGGACGATGCCGGCTTTCAGCCAGAACTCGTAGGTGGCGACGCCGCGGCGAAAGATTTCTGGAACGCCGATCGTGTTGGAAATCAGAAGACCGAGAAGAATGGCCCACAGGACGTATTCGATATTCGGAAAGACCCAGTGATGCGCCTTCGCATATTTGCCCACGTTTTGCTCGAGCAATTTGCCCGCGTAGCCAATGGTTGCGAGCAAAAGCACTCCGGGAATGATCCGAAGAAAACGAAGCGCGGGTTGCACCGGCTGAACTTTAGGAATTACGACCGCGTCTGCCATGTTTTTTCCTTTTCTCTTTGCGTTTTGCTTGCTAACTGTTCACCACGGGACGTGTTTGAGGACTCCGGCGCGAATCAGCAGCGCCGCGAGCAATGCCACCACCACGGCCCAGCTATCCAGCGATAGCCGCCACGGCTTCCTTAACTGAACTGCGTTTTCTTGCGCACTCATTTCGCTCCCTTCTGACTAACTTGTTTGTCACTAGCTTACGGAAACTGTTTGCACTGGGGGTTCACTGCGCTCGCCGCGCCAAAAGGCTTCGCCAATCTTGCGGATTTGCTGCGACGCAACGCGTCCAACGATAATCAACGCTGGCGCGGGCAGTTTTTCATCCGTGGAAAGCGCGCCGACGCTGGTCCAGCGAACTTGCTGCTGCGAACCCGAAGCGCCGGAAACGATTACGCACGGCAAATCATTCGGAAGGCCGGCGCCTGCGAGGCGGTGTGAGACTTCGACGTAGTCAGGCCCCGGCATATATAGGACAAGCGTTGTTGCGGGCGTGAGGCATCCCCAGTCCATCGCATTCGCGTCCGCGCCGCGGGTGAAAGTTGTGATCAGTATTTGCGAGGCGACTCGGCGATCTGTGAGCGAAACGCCCGCTGCCGCTGCGGCACCCAAAGCGGCCGTCACGCCGGGAACCACCTCACACTCCACGTTCGCATTGCGCAGAGCTTGGAGTTCTTCGCCTGCGCGGCCGAAGATCGAGGGATCGCCGCCTTTCAAGCGCACGACGACTTCGATGCGAAACGGCGTAGCTCACAAGGAGGGCGTTGATCTCGTCCTGTGTGAGCAGTTTTTTGCCGCAACGTTTGCCAACGTCGATCACTTCCGCGCCGGACGACACTCTTGCCAGCACTTCGCAGCTCACCAGCGAATCGTGCAGCACGACGTCCGCGAACGCCAAAAGCCGCGCTGCCTTCAGCGTCAGCAGCTCAGGATCGCCAGGCCCAGCGCCGATGAGATAAACCTTGCCCATCACGCCGCCCCTCGATGCCCCGGACGCTGGTTGGCTTGCCGCAGAAAATGTTCAAACATCGGCCGGCTCGCAAGCTCATGCAGCAATTTTTTCGTAGTCTCTGAACTCGGGCCGCTCGCACGCAGAGCTTCTCGCGCCGCACCCAGCCATTGCAGCCACAATTCATATTCCGGGCCGAATTCCGATTCGAACTCCCGCCTAAGACGCTGCGCGAGCGCCGGACTCTTGCCGTTCGTAGAGATCGCGATTTGCAAATCCCCTCGCTGCACGACGGCTCCATAGTAAAAATGACAATGCTCGATGTCATCGACGGCGTTGCACAAAATCCCGCGCGCTTCCGCCTCGCGAAAAACGGCTTCATTCACACCCGGCGCCGAAGTCGCCGCGATCACGAGAAAAGCTCCGTCCAAATCCGCCGACTCAAACAACTTCGGCAACCAATCGATTTTTCCGAAACGCACCCATTCGGCAATCTGCGGGGTGATGGATGGCGCAATCAGCCGGATTCGCGCATCCGCGCTCAACACACTTGGAATCTTTGTTTCCGCAATTGTACCGCCGCCAACAATGACAATCAGCCGCCCTTGCAGCTTCACGAAAATGGGAAAAAGGCTCATGGCTCAGCCTTCTACTCCCTGCGGTACCGGACCAAGGGCGAGGTCGCGGTCCACGGGAGCAATGTAACTCCCTGCGAGAATTGCGCGAATGTCTTCGTTCGATTGCCGCGCAAGAAACCGCCGTAAGTTCTCCCCGTCCTCGCGGCGTTCGTTAAACCCTGCTAGCAGCCGTTCGATGGCATCGGGAACATCCGTCGCGGCGCAGCGATAACCAACGGGTCGCGCGATGGAAGCAAACTGCCCGACGCTTCCGCCAACGCAGAAGTAATACGCGTCCACCATCCGGCCTTCCACTTTTATCTTCTTGCCTTCGATGCCGATATCGGCGATCCAATGCTGTCCGCAACTGTTCGGGCATCCGGTAATGTTGAGTCGGAGCTGCTCCTGAAAATCGGGAAGCCGTTCTTCGAGCTCATGCGTAAGCCATCTCGCAAAGCCTTTCGTCTCCGTCAGCGCGAGCTTGCAAAATTCAGAGCCTGTGCAGGCCACGGTTCCGCGTGCGAACACCGAGGCCTGCACCGGCAGGGCAGCAACTTCAAGCTCATGAGCGACAGCGGCCGCGTGGCGCTGCGGCACGTTGACAATCAGCAAATTCTGCATCGTCGTGGTTCGAATGTGGCCGTCGGCGTATCGGTCGGCCAAGTCTGCCGCCACGCGCAACTGCTGCGGCGTGATGCGGCCACGCAACACGGAAGCCCCCACATAGACGAAACCGTCTTGTTTTTGCGCGTGAATTCCAACGTGATCTCGATGAAGGTCCGCGGGAACATCTTCCGGCTCGGCCGGATCGAGCGAGAAACCAATCTGGCGCTGCAACTCTGCGAGGAAGCTGTCCGCGGTCCACCCCTGTTGTAAAAAGAGAAATTTCAACCGCGCCTTTTCCCTGCTCTGTCGAAGCGTTTCACTCGCGCGGAAGATCTCGGCCACACCGCGAGCCACGGGCACAACCTGGTCCCATTTAATGAACGCATTCAGCCACACGGCGATATGCGGATCGGTCGAAAGCCCTCCACCAACCCTCAACGAAAATCCCGTCTCGCTCCTCCGCCTCTTCCTGCGAGTCGTGGCCGTCAGCGCGACGTCATTAATCTCCGGATACGAGCACCAGCTTCTGCAGCCCGTGATGGAAATCTTGAACTTACGCGGCAAATTGTAGAACTCTGCCGCCCCTCCCAGTTCGCGATCAATTGCCAGAGCCAGCGGCGACGCATCCACAATTTCTTCTGCATCCAGTCCCGCGACGGGGCAACCTGTGATGTTCCGCGCAACGTCTCCGCAAGCTCCGGTTGTCGTCAAGCAGACCCGCCACAGAGATTCCAGAACATCTGGCAGCGATTCGATCGTCACCCAATGCAACTGAAAATTTTGCCGGACGGTGATGTCCACCACACCTCGCGCGTGCCGCTCCGCAATATCCGCGACCGCGCGGACCTGATCGCTGCGCAGCAGACCCGTTCGGGATTCGAACGCGAACCATGAAATACGGCGTGCTCTTGCCTTCGCCGCCCGTCCCGCCGACGACCCCAGCGCCATCGCCCTGCGTGTACACGCCCCACGTCCGGAAATACGTGCCCATCCACTCCGGCGGGATCGCAGCATAGCCTTTGCGCGCAAACTCGCGGATTTCGTCAAAATGCTCCCAAGCATTCTTGGCGTTCTTCAATCGTTCGACGCGCTGCGCTTTGGTTTCTTTGACTTCGCCCATGGTTGAATCACCTGTCCCAAACGTCTTTCCCAAAAACAAAAAACCCACGTAGCCTGAACCTCTGGCGACGTGGGCTTCGGAACTTTGAATCCTAAATGACTGCTAAGTCCGGAAACTCCTCTGGCCAGAGATGGATGTCATGCGACACGCAGCCTTGCGCGCGCACATACAACACATTGTCTGGCAACAGTTCATCATGAAAACTGAGAATACCTCGCGGTCCCCATCATGTCAAAAGACTACGCATCACAATCTTTAGATGCGTAACATTCAAAAAGGTAATCAACAAAAGTGGCGCCAATAACTACTGCTGGGGAGCAGCCGGCTTTGGTGCCGCTTTTGAAGCAGCAGGAGACTTTGCCGTCGTCGCACCCGGCGGCAGAATCAACGTCGTCGTCTTTATGGAATCGAGCTTGTCGAAGCCCTTGTCCAGATACGACTTGCCCAACTTTTCGATCTTGTCCTGTTCTGGGCCTTGGCCGTCCGGCGCACCCTCGCCATAGCCGGCATAGAGAGCCTCGACAACGTCCATCCCCTCTGTCACCTGGCCAAACGCGGAAAATCCCATGCCGTCCAGCCGTTTGTTGTCCACAAGGTTGACGAACACTTGCGTCGTTCGCGTATTCGGTCCGCCCATGGCGTACGTGATGTAGCCGCGCAGGTTGCTCTGAACAACGGGATCATCCTTGATTGGCGCATGCGACCACGCTGCCGAAACGGGCGGATAAGCGCTGATGCCCCACTGGACCACAAATCCCCTCAGCACTCGAAAGAAACTCGTGTTGTCATAAAAATGATGCCGCACAAGATTGTAGAAGCGGTCCGCGCCCAACGGCGCCCAGGCGCGCGTCACGCTGATGGTAAAGTCGCCCTTCGTCGTCGTGAATTTAACCTGATACGTAGCGGGGGCCTTTGCTACCAGTAGAGCCGGCCGAAGCAGCGCCCGATCATAAGGACTGGCTGAGGCGGTTTTGTGTGCCGCCGTGCCTGACGCGCCCGCTCCTGCGCTAGATTTCGGCTTCGCGGGAGCTTGCGCCTGAGCCGCCTGTCCACGCGCCGCATCGCACGTTCCCATTGCAATGCACGCTAGCACCGCAATCATCATCCAATCAGATTTACGCATCGCTCTTCCCTCTCCACGTTGAGTTCCTGAAATTGTTTTCGAACGGCAACCTGCAGTCACTTCGCAGCGTTCAGCTCACGGCTGACGCGCTCGACTTCCGCCATCAGTCTCAGTGTATTCTCGCCGAGAATCTTCTTCACGTCACCTTCCGAATAGCCCTTTTCCAGCAAAGCTTCCGTGATTTTCGGCAGCTTGGTCGCGTCTTCCATTCCGAACGGCATGTTCGCGCCATCAAAATCCGAGCCGAGCCCGACGTGGTCAATCCCCGCCACTTTCACCGCATGATCAATGTGTTCGATGATCTTCGTCCACTCGACTTTCGGCAAATCACCTCGCAAGACGTATTCCCGCGTAATGCGGTCGCCCTCAATCAACTGGCAACCTTCCTTGTCACCGCAGCGATTCTTGACTTCCAGAGCAATCGCTTTGTCCCACTCCGGATGGGCCTTCTCCGCATTGCGAAATTCCTGACTGAGAAAGCCGACGTGATAATTGATTTGGATGACGCCGCCCTTCGCAGCGAGCGCCCGCATCATGTCGTCGGTCATGTTCCGGGGCGCGTCGCAAATAGCGCGGCAAGAGGAATGCGAAGCGAAAACCGGCGCCTTGCTGGTTTCCAGAACGTCTGCAAACGCCTTGTCGCTCACGTGCGAGACGTCCACTATCATGCCCAGCCGGTTCATATCCCGCACGACGTCCTTGCCAAACGCGGTCAGTCCGTTGTGCACGGCCTTGTCCGTCGAGGAATCCGCCCACTCGACGTTTCCGCTGTGCGTCAGCGTCATGTACCGCGCGCCCAGCGACGCGTACGTCCGCAACACGCCGAGATCGTTCGCGATCAAGTGGCCGCCTTCAACTCCAATGAGGGCCGCGATCTTGCCCAGTTTGTGAGCGTCGCGAATTCCGTCAGCAGTCGTCGCCAGCACCAGATCATTCGAATGCTGGCGAACCTGCTCCAGCACTGCATCTATCTGCGCGCGGCCACGTCTGGCAGCCTCCTGTCCGGTGATCTTGCTGGGAACCCAAATCGAAAAGAAGATCGCTCCCAGGCCGCCTTCTTTCATGCGAGGGATGTCAACGCTCCCCCGCGCGTTCCGTACGCCAAAATCGAAATCGCTGTCTAAGAACCGCTGGGTTGTGTCGTCGTGCGTGTCAATTACGAGAGAAGAGAAATGCAGTTTCTTCGCGCGTTCCGAGACTCCGTCTGCCGTCGTCGCAGCTGCCATCGCCCCCGCCAGCACCATTCCTGCCATAAGACACATCCCGGCTCCGAGAAGCGTCTTCGACTCAAGCACCAATTTCATTTCGTTATTGCGCGGCCCGCATCTCGCGGCTCACGCGCTCGGTTTGCTCCATCACGCGCAGCACGTTGCCGCCGAGAATCTTGCGGATGTCGTCATCGCTATAGCCCTTTCGCATCAGAGCCTCGGTAATCTGCGGCAGATGCGTGCAGTCATCCATGCCTTCGGGCATATTCGCGCCATCAAAATCGGAACCCAAGCCCACGTGATCCGCTCCCACAAGCTTCACGGCATGATCGATGTGATCAATGATCCGTTCCCAGCTCACGTGAGGCAGTTTGCCTTCGGCGGTGGCTTTGTCCGCCATCTCCATCATTTTCTTGTTCAGGCATTCTTCATTGTCCCCGCACTCTTTCTTGAGCGTGTCCATCATTGCTACTACGCCTCCAGAAAGCTTGTCCGATGCATCTTTGTACGCCTGATCGATGAAGCTTTTTTCGTAGTTGATCTGGATTACGCCGCCCTTCGCGGCCAGCGCTTTGATCATGTCGTCGGACATGTCGCGAGGATGATTGCAAAGCGCACGGCAAGAGGAATGCGACGCAATCAGCGGCGCCTTGCTGACTTCCAGCGCATCGTAGAAAGTCTTGTCGGACACGTGCGAGATGTCCACCATGATTCCCTGCCGGTTCATCTCCCGCACGATGTCCTTGCCGAAGTCCGTCAGCCCGTTGTGGACAGGCTTGTCTGTCGAAGAATCCGCCCACTCATCGTTATAAAAATGGGACAGCGTCATGTACCGCACGCCCAGATCGCCGAACATTCGCAGAACGCGAATGTCGTTCCCGATCATGTGGCCGCCCTCGACACCGATGAGCGCGGCAATCTTCCCTTGGGCATGGGCGCGCCGCACTTCTTCTGCCGTGCGGCAAAAGGCGAAGTCCTTCGAATATTTAATTACATTCTCGTGCACCGCATCAATCTGATCGAGCGCCTTCTGCACCGCTGGCGGGCCCATGGTGCGGCCGTCAATCCAGATGGAGAAGAAAATCGCGTTCATCCCGCCTTCGCGCATGCGCGGGATGTCGATGTGGCCATCGGGGTTGCGCTTGCCGATATCGAAGGTCTTCGAGAAAAAACGCTGCGTCGTATCGTCGTGCGTGTCCAGAACGATGGACGAAAAATGCAGCTTCTTAGCGCGGTCGGCGATATCATCTCCCGTCGCAACCTGACTCAACAGAAAACCGGCAGCAATCAAACAGGCAAACAGCGAGACGCGGACCTGACGCATGTGTTCCTCCAAGTGAAAGCGTGCGGCGAGATTCTACCCTATTAGCCAGCCAACCAGCGCTTGTTTCCACGCTTGCCGGTTCATTTCGGCGAGGGATTCGGTCAAGGGAATATCTTTCGGGCAGGCTTTGACGCAATTTTGGGCGTTCGCACAGTCCTGAATCCCGCCAGGTTCCATCAGAGCCGCAATGCGCTCTTTCGCGTGCATCGCGCCCGTGGGATGCATGTTGAAAAGCCGGACTTGGCTCACGATCGCCGCGCCGATGAACTTGTTGTTGTCATTCACCTGGGGACAAACCTCCAGGCAGCTTCCGCAAGAAATGCAACGAGAAAGCGGATACGCCTTCTCCTGCGTCTCGGGCGCCATCCGCGGCCCTTCACCGAGATCGTAAGTCCCGTCAATGGGAATCCAGCCCTTCACGCGCTTCAGGCTTTCGAACATGAACTGCCGGTCAACAGCGAGGTCGCGCACCACAGGAAACTTTGAGAAGGGTTCGAGCCGAATCGGCTGCTCCAATTTGTCAACGAGCGCCGAACACGCCATTCGCGCTTTCCCGTTGATAAGCATCGCGCAAGAGCCGCAAACCTCTTCGAGACAGTTCGAATCGTAGCTGATCGGCGTGGTCTTCTTGCCCTCGCGCGTAACCGGGTTTTCCGCAATGTCCCGCAGGCAGATAATGACGTTCATCGCGGGACGCCACGGCAATGCAAACTCTTCCCAGTAGGGGGGCCCCTTGGGGCTAACCTGCCGTTTTATCCGGATAATTACCTGTTTGGAGTCAGGCATAAATCCTCAATGAATACTGCAAACGCTCTCCAACTCTAAATTCAAAGCTACTGCGTTCAAACAACCGCTACTTGGCCGCATCATAGCGCCTTGCGCGTGGCGGAATCTGCGAAATGTCCACCGGCTCATAACTGAGTTGGATCTCGCTATTCACCCACTTCGCACGCGTAGTCTTCAGCCAATTTGCGTCATCGCGTTCCGGAAAATCCGGCTTGTAGTGCGCCCCGCGCGATTCGTTGCGTTGCAGCGCGCCCAGCGTGACGACGCGCGCAAGCACCAGCATATTGCCCAACTCCCGCGCGAAATTCAGCGTCTGGTTGGACCACCGCGTCCGGTCACTTAAATTAATTCGCCCGTAACGCTCCTGAAGCTCGCGAATCTTGGTATCCGCGGCGGCAAGGCCTTTGTTAATCCGCGTCACCGTCACGTGTTCGGTCATCACTTCGCCGAGCTCCCGCCAGATAGTCATTGGATTTTCCGTGCCGTCCGGCGAAATCAATGCTTGGTTCTTCTCTTCTTGCCGCTTCCGCTCGCTCTCATAGACGTTCGAGCCAACTGCCTCGCAGCCACTGGCCAGATTCCGCGCATACTTCACGGCCGCAGGTCCCGCCAATCCTCCGCCAAAAATGCAAGACACGAGCGAGTTAGCTCCCAGCCGGTTCGCCCCGTGATACTGGTATTCGCATTCGCCGGCCGCAAAGATTCCCGGAACATTCGTCGCCTGATCTTCCGCGTTCACCCAGATGCCGCCCATCGTGTAGTGCATGGCCGGAAAAACTTTCATCGGCTCTTCGCGCGGGTCAACGCCAAGAAACTTCTCGTATATCTCCAGGATGCCTTCCAGTTTCCGATCCAAGACTTCCCGCGGAATGTGCGTGACGTCCAAGTAGACCGCCGCCTGCCCTCGGATCCCCAGCTTTTCCTGATACACAATTCTATGGATCGCGCGCGTCGCGATGTCCCTCGGCACAAGATTCCCGTACTTCGGGTACCACTCCTCGAGAAAATAGAAGCGTTCTCCCTCAGGAATGCTTCGCGCAGCCCTCGTGTCCGCCGGATTTTTCGGCACCCAAACGCGGCCGCCCTCTCCGCGCGCCGATTCGCTCATCAAGCGCAGCTTGTCTTCACCGGGAATGGCAGTGGGATGGACCTGAATGAACTCGCCGTTCGCGTAATCCACTCCTTGCTGAAACAGCGCCGACTGCGCCGACCCGGTGCACACAACGGAATTCGTCGACCGCCCAAAAATCGCGCCAATCCCGCCCGTGCAGAAAATCACCGCGTCCGCCGGATACGTTTTCACCTCCATGGACCGCAAGTCCATGGCGCAAATCCCTCGGCAAACTCCGCCTTCGTCGATCACCGCCGACAAAAACGTCTGCCCCTCGTATTTCTTCACCCGGTCTTCGGCTTCGTGCCTGCGCACCTGCTCATCCAGCGCATAAAGCAGCTGTTGCCCGGTCGTCGCCCCCGCGAACGCCGTCCGGTGATAGAGCGTTCCACCGAACCGCCGGTAATCCAGCAATCCCTCCGACGTACGGTTGAACATCACGCCCATGCGGTCTAACAAATCAATGATCCCCGGCGCCGCCTCGCACATCCTCTTCACCAGCGGCTGGTTCGCAAGAAAGTCTCCGCCATAAATCGTGTCGTCAAAATGCTTCCAGGTAGTATCGCCTTCACCCTTCTGATTCTTCGCGGCGTTGATCCCGCCCTGCGCGCACACGGAATGCGACCGCTTCACCGGCACAATCGAAAACAAATCCACTGGCACGCCCGCCTCCGCGACACGAATCGTCGCCATCAGGCCGGCCAGACCACCGCCTACAACTATGATTTTCGGCTGTCTCATTTCAAGTAGAAGTCAAACGGGTGCCAATTCAACCAAAAGCTCAGCACAATCAGAACCCCGACCAAACTAAACGCAAAACCCACCGTCGCCCCGAGCGCCCCGGCAGCACGCTGCGCCCGGACCGTCGCCGCCAATCCCCACTTGCACAAAAAATTCCAAATCCCCACGCCAAGGTGAAAGGACGACGCCAGCACTCCAATCAGCATGAACGCCAGCGCATACGGATTCTGCAACAAGTCTGCAACGTCCGCGTACGTGGACTTCCCGTGCGTCAGCCACCGCTCCGTATACAGATGCCAGCCAATGTACGCAAACGCGATCAACCCGGTATACCGCTGTGTGGTATACAGCCAGTTTCCCACCCACGGATACGCCGACACATTGGACTTCCCGCGCAACCAAATGTAAATCCCATACCCGCCGTGATACAGCATCGGCAAAAAAATGAACAACCACTCCACCGCCAGGCGGAATGGAATCGTCTGAAGTTCTTCGGATTTCGCGTCGTACTGCCTCGCGCTCACCAGCGCGTAGCTATTCGACCAGAAATGTTCCGCCAGGAATGCTCCAACGGGAATAATGCCGGTTAACGAATGCAGCTTGCGAAGAAGATAGTCGGTTTCAGGCCGGGTTGCCGTTGCGGACATGCCCTCTCCGCCGCATGAGATGCCGAAGGGCGCTAGAGTCTCGCGGCCGTTTCAGTATAGGCAGTTGAAAACACAGATGCAAGCCAGCCTGTTCCTTTCTCGGACACGCGCTTCGCGAAATTTCGTTGCGCCCTCCCCGATTTCTCGCTTAAATGAGGATACGACGGAAGGTATCCGCCCGGCCCCTCCCGCCTGGCAACCTCCCCGTTCCCAACGGGTATCTCATGGCCATGACCAGTAGCCACACCCTTGCCTCGGAATTAGAACGAATCGCTACGGCCCTCGAATCAGACTCCGCCGCGGCATCCCAAATCTCTCTCACTAGCATTGCGGAGCGCATCGCCAAAAATCTCGGCGTAAAAACCGACGAAATCGCCCTCATGGGCGTTTCCAATCGCTGGCGCCACCTCCATTTCCTCGTCCCCGAATCGCTCAAACAGGTCGGCTTTATCCCGCTTTCCAGCACTTCCGCGATCGCTGCGAAAACTGCCCGCGAAAGCCGTCCGGACATCATCAACAACTTTGCCAGCGTCCGCCACGCAACCGTTTTCGAGGGCGTGAAAATTGGCGGCGAAAGCTCCGAACTCATTCAGAAGATGATCAGCGCCCCGATTCTCTCCGGGGACAAGGTCGTCGGCGTCATCCAGGTCAGCCGCAAAGGCACCAACGCCAAAGTGGCCGGCCCGGACTTCACCGCCGACGATTTAGGCAAGATCCTCGCGCTCTGCAAACCTCTCGGCAAGCTCCTCCAGCACATCGCTGGCGATTCGTGAGAGCGTCTTAAGATTCTTGTCAGATTTCATTCATCTCTTCGCCCGAGCAACGCAAAAAAACCGCGAATTCGTTTGACACTGCAATACCTTCTTGTTATTTTTCCTCAGCGGAAAATTTTCCGCTCTTAGCCCACTCACGGAGGCACCACAACCCGGCACCATGGCGTTCGTCGCGAAGAAGATCTTCCTCACCAAAGGCGTCGGTAAACATCGCGAAAGACTTTCGAGCTTTGAGCTCGCCCTGCGCAATGCAGGTATCGCAGCGTGCAACATCGTGCGCGTCTCTTCGATTTTCCCGCCCAACTGTAAACTGATTTCACGAAGTGAAGGTTTGAAGCACATCAAGCCCGGCCAGGTGGCCTTCACCGTCATCAGCGAAAATTCCACCAAGGAAGCGCACCGCCTCATCGCCGCCAGCATCGGCCTCGCGCTCCCCAGCGACAAATTGATGTACGGCTATCTCTCCGAGCATCACTCCTTCGGCGAAACCGAAGAAGTCGCCGGCGAATACGCAGAAGAGCTTGCCGCGGAAATGCTCGCGACTACTCTCAACGTGGAATTTGATCCGGATCTCAGCTTCGACGAGAAAAAAGAAGTCTACCGCATCTCCAACAAGATCGTTCGAACCATGAACGTCACGCAATCCGCCGTCGGCGACAAGCGCGGCCTCTGGACTACCGTCCTCGGCGCCGCCATTCTAATCGGCGAAGACGACTAGTTCACTTCGCGTCCAGATCGTACGCTGTCTTCAACCAGTTCTTCACTTCCCCATCAATCTCATCCACCGACTTCACCTCAATCCGGTGGGTAATCCGATCCTTCTTCGCCAATCCTCCCGTATCAATGATTCTCTTCGGCAATTTTCCTTTGTAGTGGGTCAGCGCAAATCCTAAATCAATTCGCGTATTCGTCGCCGGCCTAATCTGAGCAAACACATGCTCGCGATATAGCGGCACCATTGTCTTGCACGGGCACGCTTTCACGTCCGCACCGACGGACTTCCCCAACTTCAGCAGTTCATCGTAGATCGGCCGCAATTTCTCTTTCGCTCCCGCGTACTGCTCTTCGACGTAAACCACCGCCGTCTTCAAGTACGCCTCCGGCGAGTCTTCCTCCGCGCCCTTCCCATCCACACGCTCCGAAATCCACCAGGCGCTGTTCGTCCCCAATTTGTGTTTCGCCTTCAGCCATTCGCGCCGCGCCTTGTCGTCCTTCGGCCCTTCCTTCTTCGCAAAGTCAATCCATTCCTCCAGCGACCGCCCCGTCTCCCCCTTCAATTCCGCAATCCACTTCTGCACCATCGCTACTCCGGGGTGCACGTCATACTTCGTTTTACTCATCGCTTCCCCCCGCTTTCGGTATTTTCTCGTCTCCTTCCTGACCGGAATCTCCAAGGAAATCCGCCGCGCGATATTCGCCGCGCCGAAATGCAATTTCCTGCAAGCAGCTTTCCGTGAGTGTGCTACGCTACGCCCCGCCTGTAAAACAGTCTGATCTTCGATCAAGCATTCGCGAGCTTCTGCCTTCGCGAATCAGGAAGGACGCTCATGACCAACGCTGTCGGCACTCATCCCGTTCATCAGGCGCTCGCTAGTCATACCGATCCCAAGAACTTGCCCTGGGTTCCCTGGGCCGAGGGACACTTCATCAAGCTGATCAAGCTCAATCCCATCACCGGCCAGATTATTCTTTTTATCCGCTCCCATCCCGGCGCCGCGCTTCAAATGCATTTCCATCCGGGAACGGTCGTCGTCTACACCGTGCAAGGCGCATGGACCTACGATGAAGGCTGGGTATCGGAAGCCGGTGACGTAGTCTTCGAAGTCGCCGGTTCCACGCACTCGCCTCGCATGGTCGGCAAGGAAGACACGATCGTTTTCGCCGTCATCGAAGGCGCACTCGATTTTGTGGACGACAAGGGCAACACCATCGCCACGGAGAACTGGCAAACTTTCCTGAAGCGCTACCACGACTACTGCGCCGAGAAGGGCCTCACGCCCGTGGACATCACCAAGTTCTGACGTTCGCGCAACAGGCCATTATCCCCCCCGCGCCGAGGACAGCGCGCTTCTGCGCCTGGGTCAAGACCAAATTCGTAAGGAGAATTGATGACCGCGGAATTGCAAGGCAAAGTTGCACTCGTAACCGGCGGAACGTCGGGCATCGGCCGTGATACCGCCGTGCTCTTTGCAAAGTCGGGCGCCAAAGTCGTCGTCGCCGGCCGCCGCGAAGCCGAAGGCAAGGAAACTCTCGACCTCATCCAAGCCGCCGGCGGCGATGGCCTTTTCGTCAAGTCCGACGTGTCAAAAGCCGCCGAAGTCCACGCACTTGTCCAGAACACCGTCGAGAAATTTGGCCGTCTGGACGTCGCCTTCAACAACGCCGGAATCGAAGGCACTTGGGTTCCCATTGTCGAGCAGGCCGAAGAGGACTGGGACCGCGTCATTGACATCAATCTCAAAGGCGTCTGGCTCTGCTTGAAATACGAAATTCAGCAAATGCTCAAGCAAGGTGGGGGCGGAGCCATCGTCAACATGGCCTCCATCGCTGGCCTAATGGGTTCCGCAGGGGCAGCCCCGTACGGCGCGAGCAAGCACGGCGTCATCGGGCTGACCAAAACCGCCGCGCTCGAAAACGCGCGCAGTGGCATTCGAATCAACGTCGTGTGCCCTGCGGTGATCGAAACTCCTATGGGCAATCGACTTTTTGGCGAAGGAGAAATCCGAAAATTCGCGCTGAGTCTCCACCCCATCGGCCGTTTTGGAAAGCCGATGGAAGTCGCCGAAGCCGTTCTTTGGATGTGCTCGGACCGCGCCTCTTTCATGACGGGCCAATCCCTGGTTCTCGATGGCGGATTCTTAGCGGGACCCAATCCTCCGGGCTAATTGCTCTTTCTCAATTCACCTTCCAACAACTCTTGTGCTCGCCGTTGCTCTTTACGGGCGCGGGCTGCTCACCGGCAACTTCGCCGCTTCCCACGCCGCGATTCCGGCGGCAATTTCGCTCACTTGATGGAAGCCCTGCTTCTGCAACAGGCTCGCGGCAATCGAAGAGCGATAACCACCTGCGCAGTAGACGAGCAAAGGCCGATCCCTTGGCAACTCCTGCAATCGCTCAGAAAGATGATTCAGCGGAACGCTCAAGCTCCCCTCTATGTGCTTCTGTTCCCGCTCGCGCGGCGCGCGGACATCGAGAACCACAGGCGGCTGACTCGATGACAGGAGCTCCGCGGCGAACTGCGAGCTGAGCCGCTCCGTGAAGGCGATCAACTCTGGCCTCGCTTCCAGGCTTTGCAAGCCGTTGCGCAGATATCCGGCGATATGATCGAAACCGATCCGACCCAGGCGGATGGCCGATTCGTTTTCCCGGCCAGGCGCCGCGATGATCACAATCGGATGCGCGTGGTCGAGCACGGTTCCTGCCCACGTTGCGTACTGCCCTCCGAGACCGATATTGATGCTGCCTGCCAGGTGGGCTGCTCCAAACTCTTCCGGTTCTCGTGTATCGAGGATCTGCGCGCCATCCGCCTGTAATGCCAGCACGGCATCGAGCTCCAACGGCTTCAGTTCGCGCTCCAGCGCTTCCGTCAGGGTAGGCCTCTCTTTGCTATTCAGCACGGCATCGTAAACGAAATATGGCGGAGCATCGGGCTGGTCGGCAGTAACTATCTCGATGAACGCTTTCTTCGTCATCGGTTGCAGCGCGTAGTTCAATCGCCTTTGCTCTCCGATCGTTGATACCGTCTCCTTGCTGATGGCTTTGCCGCAGAGTGAACCCGCCCCGTGCGCCGGATAGACCAGACTCGCGTCCGGCAAGGGAAGCAACTTGGATTGCAGAGAATCGAAGAGCAAAGCGCCCAGGTCGGTAGCTGACCATCCCAGGGCAGCTCGCAGATCGGGGCGCCCAACATCGCCAACAAACAGCGTGTCGCCTGTCAAGACGGCATACGGCTCGCTGTCGCTTCGATTCAGATCGTAAACAAGGATCGAAATCGACTCGGGGGTGTGCCCCGGAGTTTCGAGCGCCATCAACCGGACGCGCCCAAATTCGACAACACTGCCGTCGCTGAGCGGGGTAAATCGGTATTCTGCCTGCGCCTTCGCACCCAAATAAATCGTTGCGCCCACACGGTCCCGAAGCTCCAGGTGTCCGGCCACGAAGTCGGCGTGCAGGTGGGTCAAGAAAACATGTTTGATTTTCAGATTGTGTTCGGCTGCAAATTCGAGATACCGGTCAATGTCTCGCTGCGGATCCACAACGGCCGCCGTGCCCGTTGCCTCGTCCCCGATAAGATAGGAAGCATGTGCGAGGCAATTCAAGTAGAACTGCTTGAGAATCACTCTCCACCGCCTTGGCTTGCAGTCTACTACTTTGGCTCCTGGTGCGCCGTATTGTTCATCGAATCCGTCTCGAACGCGCCGCCCGCGCATCCCAATCGTCTTCTCTGTGCCCTCTGCGTCTCTCCGCGTAACATCTTTTCCTCTATTTCTTCTCTCGTCCCCATCTTTCCATTCGTGTGGTTCATCCCGCGGTAGACAACCACCATCCCTTCCCCGCGCACCAGCACGTCTCGTCTGGCGCCGTGCCACGCCGCAACGACCGTCACATTTCTGAGATCCCCACGCTTGAACGCCACCGACAATTTTGCCGCCGTCTCTTCATCCCGCGCGCCGATGCAAGGGATGAACATCGCCGGGCATACGAAACGCGCTTCAAACCGGTCAGCTTCTGCACGCGTTATCAGAAGCATCCCGCCCGCGCCGGGCATACCGCCTGGTCCATCGCTCGGCGTCAACGGAAAGAGTAAGCGCCCGTTCGGCCGCAATGCGTCCAGCCAAACATCCAACGGAGCCGTCGCCCCGGCATTCACATAAATCGCGTCGCACTCCGGCAGCGGACCTTCCGCACCCGAGCGCTGCTCGACTTTGACATTGGGCAAATCCGCGAGATTGGTCGCCGCTCGCTCCGCCAAATCAGCCTCAATTTCATACGCGCTCACCGCTCCCGTTGGCCCCGCTAGCCTCGCCAGCAACGCCGTGTAATAACCTGTCCCGGCCCCGACATGGACAACCCTCTCTCCTTCCTTCACTTTCAGCGCCGCCAAACAAACCGCGTGCAGCACCGGCTGCCCATTATTGATCCGCCGGTCAGCTGCAAGTGCCACGGTCACATCCTGATACAAAAACGCCGGATCGTCCGTCGGCGTCTCAATGTAGCCCGCCGCCGTGAATATCTTCCACGGCCCCAGCCCAGCAAAACGCTCCCTCGGCGTCGCCGCAAACGCAGCAACAAGCCTGCCGTCGCCCTTCGACACTCCCGCACTCGCGGCAATCAAGTTCGCAAAAAATATTCTGTGAGCGTCCAATCGTTCCATGTGTCTACCCATAAGCCTGACCGCCGCCGGGCTCTCTAAATTTCTTTCGCAAGAAGCACTTCACGACATTTGCCGGCTGATCAGGGATCGGCTCATTACGCGGAGGCCTTAAGCGCCACGACGGCCTCAACGGTTCGCCAATTCTACCTTGATGCGAGTTGTTCGGCGCGCCTCGGCAACAACTTTTTCGAATCCCACATCCGAGGCGCAGCGGTTACTGCGCTACTCGGGCTTTGGGTCCGTTAGCTGGTGGGAAATCTTGTTCTCCACACTTATACTGCTCCCAAGCGCAATGCTCGAACAAAACCCCAATCGACGCGCGACCGTGCGCATTTTGCACCAAACCAAGTTCAGCTCAGTAAATTGAGAAGTGCGAGGGGATTGACGATGAGAAACATTCTGATCATTCGTTGGATTATCTTCGGCTCTGTCCTGTCGTTGTTGACAATGCCCGTTCGTGGCCAGGCCACTGAACTCTCGGAACGTTTGGTCATGGGCAATCAAGGCATCCTGAGCGATTCAAAGATTGCCTCGGGATTGAAAGAAGCTTTGCAGGTTGGCGCCACCAACGCCGTCAATCTCACAGGTAAGCGTGACGGCTACTTCGGCAACCAAGTCATTAAGATCCTCATGCCCAAGAGCCTGCGCCCGCTTGAACGAGGGCTTCGCGCCATGGGGTACGGGCCGAAGGTGGACGACTTCATCCTGAGCATGAACCGCTCGGCCGAAGCTGCAGCTCCTGCGGCGAAGAAGATTTTTATCGATGCGATTCTCTCCATGAGTTTCGATGACGCGCGCAAGATTCTTTCCGGTGGTGACACGGCAGCAACAGACTATTTCAAGAGCAAGACAACGGAACAACTCACTATTGCATTTCGTCCCGTTGTTGAAAAGACGATGGACCAGAACAACGTCACGCAACAGTACAAGCAACTTGTCGGCCAGGCCCAATCAATTCCATTCATAAAGAGCCCGAATCTGGACATCACCAATTACGTGGTCTCTCAGGCGCTTAACGGATTGTTCTACATGTTGGGGCAGGAAGAGCGCAAGATCCGCAAGGATCCTGCGGCACAGACAACGAATCTACTGAAGCAGGTATTCGGCAGATGAAAGAGCATGGATCCTCTAACGTCAGCAGCTAGAGGGACTTGCTTTATAGCTTACCGATCTTCAGTTGGATGTGGAGCCACGTAATTGGACAGGCGGAATCGGCATGTCCAAGAAGCCCGTATATCAGGCCGCACCCGCTCATGATTGACCCAGCGCTTTGGCCTTCGCCGCACGACGTGATTTAAAGCACTAAGAGGGGTGTCCTGAGGCACAGCGATACATTGAATCATTTCTAGAATAGAGACTTCGGAGCTGGCGACAGCTCCAGGAAGCTAGGGTGACCAAATGTATTGCCTGCGGTTCCTGACAGTCTTTTTACTTCTTGCTTCCAGCGTTCCTGCTCAGGAGGCAGCTCCGGATTGGTCCAAAAGGACGTTCTCGGCCCCGGCAGACCGGGTGTTTGCTGCTGCCCTTACGTCGATCGCGGCGCAGCATCACGAAGTGAAGTCCAAGGACGACGCGAACCGAGTGGTGACCTTCCACGTAGGGATTACCGCGTGGTCGTGGGGCTACAACATGATTTTGAAGGTGGCTCCGGCCGAGAATAGCACCAGCGATGTATCCGTGGAGATCGCCCGCTCTGGCGGAAAGGCTGTTTCGTGGGGCTCAGGGAAAAAAGAAGTGCAGAAGATCTTCAACGGGATTGAGAAGGAGCTCGCCAAGGCGCCGACCGTGGCGCAGGAGGTCAGCAAAGAAACGGTTGAGGGCGTGACGAATTTCCATCGCCTCGGCACCACGGTCGCCTGCGCTGGCGCGACCAAAGCCGAAGCCGTACCCGAAATCAAGAGGATGGGCTTCGCATCGATTATCAATCTCCGGCAAGCCAGCGAGCCGGGCGCGGACATCGAAGCAGAGGCCGCAGCTGCGGAAGCTGCCGGCATTCGTTACTACCACATCCCGTTCGATCCCTCTGCACCTGATGGCACGGCGGTTGACAAGTTTCTGGACGCGATCACCGCCAAAGGCAGCGAACCGGCATTCATTCACTGTGGGGGCGGCATCCGTGCGGCCACCATGTGGTTTACCAAGCGGTTGGTGGTCGATCATTGGGACGTGGAACGCGCCGAAAAAGAAGCGGCGGCGCTCGGCATGACGAATCCGGCGCTCAAGCAATTCGCCATCGACTACGCGCAGACACACAAGCGGTAGAAGCTGGGTCGCTACTCCTGCCCCGCCACATCGGATTGCTCTCCATACGGTTGCCTATGGGAAGTTCAAGGCTTCATCGGCGCTCGCGATTTGTTGCGAGCGGATTTTGGCGTATCCGGAAGCAATGCGCATAAGTAGAGTGCAACCCATAGTAGGCCAGTCTTGGGAGCCGCCTCCTCCTTGATAGTTTGATTCCACTCGGATGGTTAGTCGCGTAATCAGACAAATGCCGTACCAAGACCTCACATGCACGGTTGAGCTGGCAACGTTAATCGGGCATTTGACTGTTCCCTGCGGGCGACACTGGGCGGGCGAGAGAGACTCAGAGACGGCAGGAAGGCGGCATGTCAAAACGTCAACCTTTCCCCTGGAAAACTCTATTGGGAGGAGCCCAATATGCGTGGCGTTTTCCGGGAAAGATTGTCAACGAGAGAAGCGGCCAATGTATTCGCCCCGGGCCAGGATGTGGCCTTGCATGGCCCGTTCGACGTCTTTTTTTGTAGCGCCGGGCATAAGATTCAGCTTGGCATCAAGGGCGTAGAGCTTGAAGAAGTAGCGATGGGGTTTGCCGGGCGGGGGACAGGGCCCGCCATAACCGATTTTCCCAAAGTCATTGCGGCCCTGGCGCGAACCGTCAGCCGATTGCTCGTTCTTCGGGAAATTTTGTGGGAGGGCGCGCAGTTGCGCGGGCAGGTCAAAGATCACCCAATGCACCCAGGTTCCCACCGGAGCGTCGGGATCGTCAGTGATCAAAACGAAACTCTGAGTGGCGGCAGGCGGGGCGTTCCATTTGAGCGCCGGGGAAATATCCGCACTTTCGCAAGTGAATTGTTTCGGAATATTTCCACCGGCGGTGAAATCGGGACTCTTCAATTCCAACGACATGGCAGCACCTCCAGAAAGCCATGGCGAGCGCCATGCAAATTATGACTAGCTAGATACGCATGTCCGTATATAAATGAAAATTATGATCGACGCAACCAGTTAGGGAATCCGTATTTAGATAGATCCCACACCACCCCGCCCGCCCCCATGTCGATCAACAACTCGTACACCCTGGCGTATGCCGGAAGTGGAATCCACTTATCCAATTTCCGCGTTAATCAGGAGTTGAACTTCCGAACGATCGTGGCGTGCCTATGCATGGTTGCAAGACGGTTCCCAGAACGCCGTTTGTGGACCGCATGGCACTTTTCCGTGTACGCTACGCACAAGAATGAAGAACAGTTGCGGCGAAATTCAAGGAGGAATTCCATGATTATTTGCGATCTGTGCGGCGAGGCAAAGGATTGCGTGCAGAAGGAAATCGAGGGTAAGGAATACGATATCTGCTCCGAATGCTGGAAGCCGTTCGAACAAAAGCTAATCGGGAAAGGCCGAACGAAGAGTCGGGATGTAGTGCTTTTGCCACCAGCGACGTTGTTCCCGGAAAAAGAAAATGAAGAGCCAGAGCCCCTTCCAGGAGACCCGCCGAAGATCTGGGGCGCGATGGACCGACCACATTGACCAAACCGCGTTTGAGCAAACAGAAAGACTGACCGGCTGGCTGCCCAACTGTCTAGTCTCGTAATCGGAAACCAGGAAATCCGCTTCTCCGGTAACCGCGTTTATCAAACATCGGGACCATTTCGCTGTAGGAAACAAAGCTGGCGCTGGCTACGATTGTGGCTGCCGAATCAGGGATTTGGGAGCCTTAGTCGCTGTCTGTTCTCGCACACATCTATCTTTCATGCGATGACGACGAGACCGTTGTGTATAACATTGAGCCAGCTAAGTTTGCCGGCCGCGTGCAATTCACGAATTTGCCGGGGGGCACAAATAAAATAACATGGCCATTAAGACGATCATCGAGCCGTTCCGCATCAAGAGCATCGAGTCGATTCGCGGCACCACACGCGAAGAGCGTCAGAAACTCATTGAGGCCGCTGGCTATAACCTCTTCCTGGTGTCTTCGGAAGCCATTCTGATTGATTTGCTCACCGATTCGGGGACATCCGCGATGTCCACGGAACAGTGGGCCGCGATGATGCGCGGTGACGAGTCCTACGCCGGATCGCCCAGCTTCACACGATTCCGCGATTCGGTGCAGGGTATTTTCGGATTCCGCCACGTCATTCCCACACACCAGGGTCGCGCGGCGGAACGCATCCTCTTTAATATCATGTGCAGGAAGGGCGACATCGTTCCGAATAACACGCATTTCGATACCACGCGAGCGAACTGCGAATATGCCGGCGGTGTCGCCATGGACCTGCCCATCCCAGAGGCAAAAGAACCCGTGTTTGTGCATCCCTTCAAAGGAAACATGGACACAGCGCGACTCACGGAAATAATCCAGCGCGAAGGCGCCAAGAAGATTCCACTGGTGATGCTGACCGTCACGAACAATTCCGGCGGCGGCCAGCCGGTCTCGATGGAAAACATTCGCGCGGTGAAAGCCATCTGCAAGAAGCACGGAATCCCGCTTTACATCGACGCGTGCCGCTTCGCGGAGAATTCCTATTTCATCAAGCTTCGGGAGCCGGGCTACGCGGATAGAACTCCGCGCGAAATTGCGCGCGAAATGTTTTCCTATGCGGATGGCTGCACGATGTCGGCAAAGAAAGATGGCCTGGCCAATATCGGCGGGTTTCTCTGCACCAATGACGACACCCTGGCACAGCAGGAAAAAGACCTGCTCATTCTAACCGAGGGGTTTCCCACCTATGGCGGCCTGGCTGGACGCGACCTGGAAGCAATCGCCGTCGGCCTGAATGAAGCCCTCGAAGAGGACTATCTGAAATACCGCATCGCTTCCACCGCTTTCCTTGGCAATCATATTGCCAACGAAGGCGTGCCCATCGTCCAGCCGCCGGGTGGCCACGCCATTTATCTGGACGCGCGGGCTTTTTTGCCGCATGTTCCGCCGTCGCAGCTTCCCGGCGTTGCACTGGCCAACGAACTGTACCTCGAGGGCGGCATTCGATCGGTCGAGATCGGAACGCTGATGTTCGGCGAGCATGCTCAAATGGACTTAGTGCGGCTGGCAATTCCGCGGCGCGTGTACACGCAAAGCCATATCGAGTACGTCGTGGAAGTTATTCTCGATGTCTGGCGCAAGCGCCAGCAGTTGCGCGGCTACGAAATAGTGTATCAGGCGAAGTTCCTGCGGCACTTCTCCGCCCGGCTGAAACCCTTTGCCGTGTAATTCGTAGGACACTCCGGCCATTCGGCGGTTGGAATAAGGTAAGTCTGCCAGAGCGCTTTGTTTCACTCCGAGTCAGTCGATGTTCTTGCAAAAGGCGCAGTCGCGCTGAAAGGTCTCGAGACCAAGCAGCTCGATCCCCGGGGCAAGATAGCTTTCCTTGCAAGGTTCCTCCCGTAGGAGGTCCGTACTCAAATACTTCTTGTTGTCATCCGGGAAGACGGTCACTACCACCGCGTCAGGTCCGAGCCGTTCCTGTACATCCACAGCGGCTAAAAAGTTGCATCCCGAGGAAACGCCAACAGCAAGGCCCGCTTTTGCAGCCAACTTCTGAGCCATCAAGATCGAGTCACCATCCGAAACAGCAATGACTTCATCCAGCGCAGAAAGATCCACGATTGCCGGTATGAATTCGTCGGAGATGCCCTGGATGCGGTGCTTGCCGACTTTGTGTCCCGTCGAAAGCGTCGGGGATTCGGCCGGCTCCACGGGGTGAATCTTGATGCTTGGGTTTTTGCTGCGAAGGAATCGCCCAACCCCCATCACCGTTCCCCCCGTGCCAACTCCAGCCACGAATGCGTTCGGCCGAAGACCCACACTCTCTAGTTGTGCGTTAATCTCGGGGCCAGTCGTCGTCTTGTGCGCTTCTACGTTGGCATCGTTCGAAAATTGGCGCGGCAGGAAAACGTTAGGATGGCTCGCGGCAAATTCCTCCGCCATTCGGATGCTGCCAAGAAATCCGCCTTGTTCCTTGCTAACGGAAACAATGTTGGCGCCGTAGCTTCGAATCAGGTCCCTGCGTTCGTGGCTCATCCAATCAGGCATGAAGATGGATACCGGATGACCCAGTGCGGAGCCGATGGCCGCAAAGGAGATCCCCGTGTTGCCGCTCGTGGCTTCCGCGATGATATCGCCAGGATGGATCTTCCCCTCCTCGTACGCCTTCCTCAGAATGTGCAGGGCCATACGGTCCTTGATGCTGCCCGTCATGTTCAATTGTTCGGACTTGGCGTAGATCGAGCGCGTCGTTCCGCGATAGCGGAAGTGGATACCCAACAAAGGAGTGTTGCCCGTTAGCCGTCGCAACGCCCGGAACTTCCCTGCCAGGTATTCAGCTGTATGAGTTTTCTGCATTCCGTCGCCCGGACGCCGAGTCCGCTTGATCCTCACGTGCCGTCTCCGCGGAAGCCGGCGAATTCTCATATGGATTATAGGCCCGGCTTGCCCTGGAACCTATCTACAGCAATGAGTCCGGGAAGCCCCTCTTGCACGAATTCTCGCGGCGGCAAGAATAAGACATTTCTTGTGTTAGTGAAGTCCGATTACCGGATAAGTGGTTCATGAAGATGGCCGTTCTGCCAAGCCAGCGGCTGAGCGTCACCAGTTGGGCGTGAATTGGGGGACTCATTCTCGATGATTGCTCCGCGATACTCGCCGGAGCGTTCATGCGCACTTAGGAATGTGTGGCCCGCTGTTATTTTCAGCGCTTGAAGTATCCAATTCGGTCCAGCACCGCCCCTACCACTAGCGGCAGCGCCACCGTCGCATCATCAAAAACTTCCGCGAACTTCCCGCCTTCTTCCGGCGGCACAAATTTGCCCCACGACACCGCTTCCGTGTACGTGCTCCCGCTCAACCCGCCCCAATGCACCGGCTCCGGACAAATCCGGACTCCGTAGTTGTAGCGTTTCAGCGGAATTTTCTTGTAACCGCGCCGCGCCAGCAACTCTGCGTACACTCCAAACTGCTGCGACCAGTTCCGCGGCACTCCTCCGCCAATCGTGAAAATTCCCATGCGCTTTGTCGCCAGCATCGTGTCCGCAAATTTCTCAAAATCCTCAAACGGATCGTAACGCAGCAGCGGCCGCTTCTCCCGCAGCCGCGCAATCTTGTGTAGTGCAAAATCGATTCCCAGCTCGGAGTCGCTGAACGCCGGCACAAATACCGGCACGTTGTGCTCGTACGCGGATTTCAGAATTCCCCGCCCCGCCGCCTGCTTGTGCAACGTTTCGCCGATCTTCCGGTGAACTTTCCAGCTGCTGACTACTTCTTCCGCATCCCAATTCGTCAAAAGGTGATCCATCACCTCTTCCACGTGATCCAGATTCACCTCGGGTTCCAGCGAATCGTAAACACGGTTGTAGCCCGCCTCGAACAACGTCTTGTCGTCCATCTTGCTGGGATCGTAGCGGAAGTGCGAATGCCCCGTAGCTTCCACAAGCCCGTGCGCCATCAGCGCGCCGGTGGACACAATTGCTTTTACAATCCCGCTCTCGATCAAATCGCAAAAAACCAAACCCATTTTGCCGACAGTCAACGCACCGGAGAGCGTCATCACCACGAAACAATCTTTGTCGCGCGCCATTGCTTCTAGAACGTCGGCGGCATCGCCAATTTGCCTTCCCGTGAACGCCGTGTCCCCCATCGCGCGGACCAATTCATCAATCGTGCGGCATTTCGACAGGTCAATCGGAAACATCGGCCGCAACTTATCCTTCACCGGATCGTGCAGTACGCGCCCCGTGACCGTCTTTTTTTGCCGCTTTGCCATCTCTTCTCCTCAACCTCTGCTGCTTTTTTGTTTCAGAAACCCACACCACGCCGTAACAATACATTTTCGTAATGATTGATATTACAAATGCGCCCCGAAGGAAAGAACAAAACGCAACAAAAAATCTTTCTACCAGCATGATAAACTAAATTTTATGACAAAGAAATTCACAATCGGCCTCGTGCAGATGCGCAGCACCGCCAGCGCCGAAGAAAATCTCTCGCGCGCCATCGAGAAAATCCGCGAAGCTTCCGCGCGTGGCGCGCAAATCATTTGCATGGATGAACTTTTTTGCAGCGAATATTTCTGCCGCACCGAAGACACCGATCTCTTCAATCTCGCCGAACCCATTCCCGGCCCTGCCACCGACGAGCTCTCAACAATCGCAAAAGAAAGAAAAGTCGTCCTCGTCGTTTCCCTCTTTGAACGCCGTGCCGCCGGCATTTATCACAACACCTGCGCCGTTCTCGACGCCGATGGCTCCCTCCTCGGCAAATATCGCAAAATGCACATCCCCGACGATCCGCTCTACTACGAAAAGTTTTATTTCACGCCCGGTGATCTCGGCTTCCCGAATTTCGACACCGCTTACGGACGCATCGGCGTCCAGATTTGCTGGGATCAGTGGTATCCGGAGGGTTCACGCCTCACTGCCCTGCAAGGCGCGCAGGTAATTTTTTATCCCACGAGCATCGGCTGGCATCCACACGAAAAAGCCCAGTTCGGCGCGGCCCAGCTCGACGCGTGGCGCACCATTCAGCGCGCCCATGCCATCGCCAACGGAGTTTACGTCGCCGTAGTCAATCGCGTCGGCTACGAAGGCAAACCGGAAAAAAGCGACGCAGGCCTTGAGTTCTGGGGAAATTCTTTCGTCGCCGATCCCTTCGGCCGCATCCTCTCCGAAGCCTCCAACGACAAGGAAGAAATCTTAGTAGTCGAATGCGACCCCGCGCAGAGCGAAGAAACTCGCCGGAACTGGCCCTTTCCTCCGCGACCGCCGCATTGACGCCTATCAACCCATCCTCAATCGCTGGCTCGGCGAATGATTCTCATTCTTCTCTGTGCTCGCTGTTTACCCCGGCCGGGTCGGGGTGTCCTCCGTGTTAAAGCAAACCCGCTCCATATCTCCGCGATGCCGCGAACTGACGCCGCAACCGCGCCACACACTCTCGGCTTCCACATGCCCGCCGAATGGGAACCCCACGAAGCCACCTGGCTCGGCTGGCCTCACGAACTCACCGACTGGCCCGGCAAATTTTCTCCCATCCCCTGGGCCTTCGCCGAAATCGTTCGCCATCTCTCCCAAGTCGAGCGCGTCTATCTCCTCGTCGAAAATCGCCAAGCCGAATCTCGCGTCCGCACCATCCTGAAAAAATCCGGCGCAAATCTCTCCGCGGTAGATTTCTTCCGCATCCCCACCGATCGCGGCTGGATGCGCGACTCCGGCCCCATCTGCGTCACAAATTCCTCCGGAAATGTCGCCTACACCCACTGGCGCTTCAACGGCTGGGCCAAATACGATAATCACAAAAAAGATGCCGTCGTCGTTTCCACCGCAAACAAAAAACTAAGGCGCCGCCTCTGGCAACCGATGCACAAAGACCGACGCGTCGTCCTCGAAGGCGGCAGCATTGACGTCAATGGCCGCGGCACGCTCCTCACCACCGAAGAATGCCTTCTCAGCAAAACGCAGGAGCGCAACCCCGGCTTCACTCGCGACGACTACGCCGAAATCTTCAAAAACTATTTCGGCGTAACCAACGTCCTCTGGCTGAAAAACGGAATCGCCGGCGACGACACCCACGGCCACGTCGACGACCTCGCGCGATTCGTCGATCCCACAACGGTCGTCACAGTCGTCGAGAAAGATTCGAACGACGCCAATTTCGCCCCGCTCCAGGAAAATCTAGCTCTTCTGAAAAGCATGAAAGACCAAGACGGCCAGTCCCTGCGCGTCGAAACTCTCCCCATGCCAGCCCCGGTCTATTTCGATGGCCAGCGCCTCCCGGCCAGTTACGCAAATTTTTACATCGCCAACAAAATTGTCATCGTCCCCACATTCAACGACTCGAACGACCGCGTCGCCCTCAACACCATCGCCACACTTTTCCCCAATCGCGAAATCGTCGGAATCGCCTGCCGCGACCTGGTCCTCGGCCTGGGCACCCTCCACTGCATGACGCAGCAGCAACCCATCTGATAGACTTCTACGCATCACAAGCCCAGATGCGAACGAGATTTTTCTTGGAGGCTGAATGTCCGTCACTTTGTTAAGCGCCTTGTTTGAAACAAAGGGCGTCTGGATCTCGCTCCCCAGCGGCTTCTGGGGCTGGATTATCATCGGCCTCATCGCGGGTTGGCTCGCCGGAAAAATCTCGCGCGGCCGCGGCTTCGGCTGCATCACGGACATTATTCTTGGAGTCGTCGGCTCATTCATCGGCGGCTGGATTTTCATGAAACTCGGCATTTTCGGCGGCGGCTTCCTCTACTCGCTCGCCGCCGCAACTGTGGGAGCTGTCGTTCTTGTCTTCATCGCCCACCTCTTCAGCCCCGGCGAGCGCTAGCCACAAACAGCGCCCATCATCCCACTGTGATACGATTCACTAGCACGTCACGGAGATAACCTTTTTTGAGTAAGTCTACGCAGTCCCTCACAGCGATCCCTCTCGGCGGTCTCGGCGAATTCGGCATGAACATGATGGTGCTTCGTCTCGGTGACGACATTCTCGTCATTGACGCCGGCATGATGTTCCCCGAATCCGAGCTTCTCGGCGTCGACCTCGTCATTCCCGACATCACCTATCTCAAGCAAAATCGCCAGCACGTCCGCGCCATCGTTCTCACGCACGGCCACGAAGATCACATCGGCGCCCTCGCCTACATCCTCCGCGATCTCAACGTCCCCGTTTACGGCACTCGCTTCACCCTTGCGCTCGTCAAAAAACGCCTCGAAGAAGCCGGCTCTGCTCGACTCCACCACTCTTCGCGAAGTTCTCCCCGGCCGCCTCGTCGAAATCGGCCCATACGAAATCGAGTTCATCGCCGTCACGCACAGCACCATTGACTGCGTCGCTCTCGCCGTCCGCACGCCGCTCGGCGTAATCATTCACACCGGCGACTTCAAAATTGATCAAACTCCCGTGGACGGCGCGCCCTTCGACCTCCACACTTTCGCGCGCTACGGCAACGAAGGCGTCCTCGCACTTTTCAGCGACTCCACCAACGTCGAGCGCCCTGGCTTCACTCCTTCCGAACGCGCCATCGTCCCGCGCATCGAGGAGCTCTGCCGCTCCGCCCCGCGCCGCGTCATTCTTTCCTGTTTCGCGTCATCCATTCACCGCATCCAGCAAGTGATCGACATCGCCGGACGCGTCGGCCGCAAGGTCGCGTTCGTCGGCCGCAGTATGGTGGACAACGTCGAGATTGCGCACTCGATGAATTATCTGCGCATTCCCGACGGCATGGTCGTTCGCCCGCAGGACATTCGCACCTTCGATCCCAAGCGCATCGTCATTCTCGCCAGCGGCAGCCAGGCCGAGCCGATGTCTTCTCTTTCGCGCATCGCCGTGGACAATCACCGCTTCGTCACCGTGGACGAAAACGACAGCGTCATTCTTTCCGCGCGCATCATTCCCGGCAATGAAAAAGCCATCTTCCGCATGCTGGACCACATGTTCCGCCGCCGCGCCCTCGTCTATTACGACAATTCCGCCGGCACCATTCACGTTTCCGGCCACGCCAGCCAGGAAGAACAAAAACTCGTTTTGCAGCTCGTCAAGCCGCGCTATTTCATTCCCGTTCACGGCGAATACCGCCACCTTTTCCGCCACGCCGCCCTCGCGCATCAACTCGGCTGCGTCTCCGGAGAAATCCTACTCATCGAGAACGGCAAGTGCATCGAATTCACGCAGGACGGCGTTCGCCGCCGCGATCCCGTCACCGCGGGCCGCGTCTGCGTGGATTCCGGCTCGCTCGAAGAGATCGAAGACGTAGTCATTCGCGATCGCAAGCATCTTTCCGAAGATGGCATCGTCGTGCCTATCATCGCCATTGATAAGCACACTGGCAAAATGGAATCCCAGCCCGAAATCGTCACCCGCGGCATGTTCAGCGACAACGGCCAGGAACTAATAGCTGGAGCCCGCGAAGTCATCCTGAAAACCGTCGAGCAATCCAACGCCGAAGAAAAATCCGACTGGGGCGTAATCAAAGAAAAAATCCGCGTCGACCTCAAGCGCTACATCAACAAGCAAACCTCCAAGCGCCCCCTGATCCTCCCCGTTATCCTCGAAATCTGAGATTCTCTGCCGAAGGAAAACCGATGAAAAAACTCAGTCTCGTCTTGTTGCTAAGCGCTTCCATGGTCGCCCAAGCCGCAAGTAATTCACCGGGAGATACCGCCGCAGCCAACAACATTAAATTGGAAGACATACGGGCAAGAATGTTCTTCCTTTCTAGCAGCGAAATGGCGGGACGCTTGATCGGCACTCCCGAGCATGCCATCGCAGCTAATTACATCGAATCAGAATTCATGCGGCTGGGTCTGAAGCCGGGCGGCGACGACAATACTTATTTCCAGTCATTTGATCTCGAGAGCGCATGGCCCGACCAGCAGAAAGGCAACGTCCTTGAAGCGACTGTAGGAAGCCAGCACAAAAGTTTTCTGCCAGGGCACGATTTCAACCCGTGGTGGGTTCAAAGCGTGAAATCAGAGAGCGTTCAAGGGCCTATCGAATTCCTGGGATATGGAATCAATGCCCCGGAATACGGATACAACGACTTTGCGGGTGTTGACCTCCACGGAAAGATTGCCATGGTTCTCGAGCGAGAACCTCAGGCGAATGACCCAAATTCGAAATTTCGGGGGCGCTGGGATACGTATCATGCTTACGATTGGTTCAAAATAGAGCAAATCCGCAGATCAGGCGCGGCCGCAGTGTTAATTGTAAATCCGGTCTTCCAGTTCAAGGAATCGCGAGTTCCAAGCGGTCCTCCAAACTACACGCTCCCAGAACCGAACTATGCGATGGCTGAGGGTCTATGGGATTTCCCCGTGTTCATGATAACGCCTGAAACGGCTGATTTTTTGCTCTCTGGTGCCGGAAAGTCGGTGCACTCCCTCCAAAAACAAATTGACGACACATTGAAGCCAAACTCCTTCGAACTGCCTGGAACCACCTTGAAGGCCGAGAAAAACTTCAAGTCACATCAGCTCATCAAAGGGCGAAACGTGATTGGGATCCTCGAGGGTTCGGATCCCGAGCTAAAGAAACAATACGTAGTCGTTACTGGACACTATGACCACATGGGGATAGTTTCAAGCCGCCTCTATGCCGGCGCAGATGATGATGCTTCGGGAGTCGTGGCAACTCTTGAAGTGGCGCAAGCCTTCGTTCAGTCGGGTCTAAAGCCCAAAAGGAGCTTTGTGTTCGTGTGCTTCGACGCGGAGGAAGAAGGACTCCTAGGTTCCAATTATTACATCGAACATCCGGCTGTCCCTCTTGCGGACACTGTCGCGAATCTAAATATGGACATGATTGGGCGGGACGAAGAATCGCTGACTTGGAATAACACCGCTGATCAAAACCGCAATGCGGTGAATATTGTCGGAACTCTTTACAATCCCGACCTGCGAAAAGTCATCGAACAGGAAAATAAGGGTATCGGATTGAATCTGGACTTTAAGACAGATACTCGCGATCCCGAAAACTGGTTTGCGCGTAGCGATCATTTCTGGTTTGCCACGCGAGGCATCCCCCAAGTGCTATTCAACACCGGTTCACAACCGGACTATCACACAGAGAACGATACCTGGAACCGCATCAACTATCCCAAAATGCAAAAAATTATTCAATTGATCTTCCTTACCGCCGCCCAGGTTGCAGATCAGCCGGAGCGCCTCAAGTTCACTCGCTAAAACTCTTGGTAATCGCCAAGAAAAACCCGGAAGCTCTGCTGGTTGCTTGACCTAGGGGTGAGGAGCTGGAAATGCAACGCCACGGAATCACGTTTCAGTGTCTTGAGCGCGCACACTTGCCGGAACTATATTCGCGGAGTTGCCCTGAAAAGACTCGGACATTGGCAGCATGACCGCTCATCTGGGTTGAGCTACCTTCGCCGGTTGGATGGATGGCAAAACCTCCGGCGGGGGTGCGTTCTTCAGCTGCTCGAGCTGCACCTGCACTTTGGCCCAGGTCTTGACGTTGCGCTTTGTAGCATAGGGGGCGTCAGGCTCGGAAAAGAAGTGGAGCAACTCCTCGCGCACGGCGGGTGAGGCTCCGGAAAATTTTTGTTCGGCCAACATGCCGAGGAGCTTGGCGTGGGCTTCGTCATTCATGCGATATTTGCCGGGCCCGGTCATCCCGCCAGTATCAAAATTGTCGTTGATCAATTCAAGGTGACCAGCTGCCTCGTCCGACAAAAGAGTGCGGTAACGATCCAGTGTGGCATTGAAGCTTTCCTCAAGCATTTTTTCCGTCTGCGGGGTGGGTGTGCGGAATTGCATCACTCGGAGAGGTCCAATTTTGGGTACCAGTTTGTATAGGAACGCCAGAAACTTATCCCAAAATGTCGGCCGTAGATAATTTTTCCCCCACTGTTTTTCATAGCTGGCACGAGAGAGGTTGTAAAGAAATTTCTTTTTGGTGGTCCCTGGCGCATCTTTCTGGATTTCGTCTTTCTTCAGTGTCCAGGCAATGCGCGTGGCTTTTGGAATCTGCTTGCTCACAGCGTGGCGGTAGGAATTTAACACCTTGTCTTCGTCAGAAAGGACCGTCTTCAGTGGCAGGCCGTAGGTTTCCTGGAATGCCCGCTCCAGTAGAGGGGTCGCCACTTGAAAACCGATAAAATCGTGATAGCTCTCTGGGGCGTAGCGCTGTCGGGCTATTTCCAGGACGTCGAAGCCAAATTCCGTTTTGATGTGCGCGAGGGGGTTATCCTCGTACGTTATGGTGTCGCCATATTTTTTCTTAAGCTCGGGATAGAGAAGTGCCACGGCACGGTTGGTTGCAATGGGGTGACCTGCGATATCTGAGGCATAGTGTGCGAGTGCGCCCAGCGCAAAAGCATAGTCATTCAACTCCTTTGATTCCCGCGCGTCGCGGAGGAGCGCAAGAACAAAATCACCGCTTCTCACATAGTGGGTGAGATCGCTGAAAAAGACGCTGCCATGCGGGTAATAGCCCAAGTCTTGAATAATGGCGCCGCCGTAGGCGTACCCGTGTGCCTGGCGCAGTTCGTCCGACGTGGCATTTGGGAAACGCTTGAGCAGGACGGGCTTGATGTTGGTATCCCAAGCAGAGTCGATGATGGCTTCATGAGAGAGCACGGAGTAGGCCGCGCAGCGCGCGGGCCACGATAAAACCAGGACGAGAGCGCAAACCGCTGCAAGACCAGTTCTCCAGAAAGTATGTATCTTGGCTGGCAAAATTCCGATTCCTCTCCGTCGTGATTATAACTTCAAAGGCACAAATAGGTCTGCTTTCCCTCGATTTCAGACTCGATCCTACAGGTCAACGCAACACGCCGAGCAGGTACAAGACAGCGAGATGAGCAGGACCGTTCCGACTATCCCCAGGCCCCTGACCCCCATCTGGAATACCCAGTAATCGCTGCCCCGCCGAAGAACAGAAGCGGACCTATAGTCACTTGTAGCGTCGAAAGTTCCCTTGCAAAATTCCAACCTTGTCTATGCAGTCTTGAAAGCACCCCGGCCGCCCATTTCGTCTTGAAGAACTTCCTCAAGATGAGCGACATGGTTCCACTGGCAGCCGCACTCGATCAACCGTCAGTTCACGTAGACGCTGATGGCAATACGATCCCGGGGATGCCTGCGGTTGTACAGGTAATAGCCGTCACCAGAGTAGGCGACGTACACGTCATCGTTGTCGTACCAGTCGTCTGACCAATATTCTGGCCAGGGTTCCATGAAACCGAACCAAAAACCGCCGTACTGAAAGCGCGGATACCCACCATACATCTCCATTGGGTACCTGTGGATGCGGAACCAGTGATTCGGACCAAAGTGCACACGATAACGGTCTTCTGGAATGCGATACCCTTTATAGCCGCCACGTTGCTGCCAGTCACGGTGCTCGGACTGCCAGTCATGTGCGCGATGCTGCTTCCAGACCTCTCGCCGTTCGACTTTGCTGCACACGTTGCCGTTGCTGTGAAGGCCGATTGGCCTGCTGCTGACGCTGCTGCTGCTCTTGCTGACCCTTGATTTGCTCCTGCTGTTTTGCCGACTTAACCTGTTGCCGCTGTTTCTGCTGTTGCTGCGCGCGTTGCTGTTGCTGCTGCTCACCCTTGGCTTGCTGCTGTTCTTGCTGCCTTGGTCGCCTTGGCCTGTTGCTGCTGCTGTTTCTGTTGCTGCTGACCCTTGGCTTGCTGCTGCTTCTGTTGCTGCTCTTGCTGCCCTTTGGCTTGCTGCTGTTGCTGCTTTGCCGGCTTGGCCTGTTGTTGCTGCTTTTCAGGTTTAGCCTGCTGCTGCTTTTCTGGCTTAGCCTGCTGCTCTTGTTTCGGGGGCTTAGCCTCTTCTTGCTGTCCGTAGGTGGGAGCAAATGCTCCGAGAAGGAGCAGAACTCCCGTGCTGATAAATCTAACCGCTTTCATAAATGTTGCCTCCTTTACCGTCAGTTCGTATGCCGTCGCTTGTCCCCTGGGGCGTGGTTGTTGTTCCAATTCAAAATGCGAGTTCGCCGCTGAGAGTCCCTGATCGTCACGCCTTGGTTCAGCCCTAACAAGCTCAACGCAAGAATCCGAGCAGGTACAAAATCAACGCGATGAGCAGGACTGTCCCGACTATCCCCAGGCCCCCACGGCTCCCCCATCTGGAGTACCCGTAATAACCGCCGCCTCCGCCGAACAACAGAAGCAGGACGATAATTATTACTAGTAGCATCGAAATTCTCCTTTCACCTTGTGCCCCGAGATTCCTGCCATAGATTTCACTTCGTTCGTGCCCTCACCGTGAAATCCCAAAGGCCCGACCTTTCGTCCGAGCTACGTCTTGTTCTTCGCCCCTATGACCAGCAGGACGACCCCTCCAGCCAGTGCCAGCCCTCCAAGTATTGGAGGAAGCGGAATTCGCTCGTGAGTTTCCTTCGTGATATGCATAGATCCCATATCGACGACGTTCTTCTCACGCGTGTAGTTGATGCCTTGATAGGCGAGCACCAGTGCCCCCAGAACGATCAGCACAATCCCAACCAGATTCAACGGTTTCATGTTTGCGTCACCTCAATCAGACAACTCTTCGACCTTGAACGAGCCTAATTACAAGAACAAGCACAGCCAAAAGCACCAGGATGTGGATGAACCCTCCAAAGGTGTAGGACGTGACCAGGCCCAATAGCCACAGTACGAGTAGAATCACGAAAATTGTCCAATGCATCCTCTTCTTCTCTGAACCAATTCGATCTCTTTTGTCCTCTGTTTCAACAACCAAGGTGGCCACCGCATAACTTTCATTTCCGCTCTC
>CAVSIW010000039.1:0-150042 GCA_963727945.1 uncultured Acidobacteriota bacterium | reverse complement strand
CCTCCGCCTTGCTGTCAATGATCTTCGCCTGCGCCGCCGCTTCCGCGTTTTGCAGCGTCGATTCTTTCCGCGCCTCGGCTTCCAGCTTGGTCTGCTCGATCTGCTTCTGCTTGAGCGGCAACGTGTACTGCATCGCGTCCGCTTCGGCTTTCGCCTGCAGAACGCGCACCGCCGCTTGCCCTTCCGCCTGCTTCACGTCGCGCGCCTTCTGCGCCTCTGCCTCGAGTTCCGCGATGCGCACTTCTTTCAACTTAATGTCCTGCTCTGTTCCCAGCCGTTCGTTTTCTTGCTCTTTCAGAAGCAGCCCTTCGAGCCCCTTCGCGTACTCCGCCGGAAGCTGCAAATCGCGCAGCAGCACCTCGCGCACCAGGATTCCGTCGCTCTCCAGCCGCGCTGTAATGGCTGCAGCGGCCTTCGAGCGCAACTCTTCGCGCTTCGTCGCAAAAATTTCCTGCGTGATGTAGTTCGGTGCGAGCTGCCGGTAAATCGTCGAAACCACTGGCGCAACCACCTCTTCGCCAACCGGTTGCGGCAAGTTCGCATGAATCGCATCCAGCCGCCGCGGATCCAGCCGGTACCTCACCGAAACGGCCAAGCCGATGTTCAAACCTTCGCGCGCCTGCACAGTCAACACTTCGTTCTCTGACTTTGCTGTCGCGCTGGCCGCGGTCGAGTACACCTGCTCGCGCGTGTCATACAGCGCCACGCTATCCACGAGCGGCGTGACGAAATGCACTCCCGGATACAGGGTGCCGCGCCGCGCGCCCCAAATTTGGCTGACTCGTACGCCTGCGGAGCCGTCCGGAATCACCACGATGCTCAGCGCCAGCAAAATGGGAATCACTGCCGAAATCGCGAGCCGCTGGGCCAACCGCCAGCGGACGGGTCCTAAAGGGCGGCGCACCGCCGTCGCGGTTTCCACGCCCGCCTCACTTGTCTTACTGCGCGCCAGCAACCTCCGCAGTTGCTCCGAGATATAAATGTCGTAGACCACCAGTGCCCCGGAGCTCCCGAACAGCCCGACACCGAGAATCATCAGCAAATACTTCAAAGCCAGCATGGTGTTGCTCCCTTCCCTCTCACTCCCGGGCGTTGCGGCGGAGAGGTGACCGTCCAATCCGCCGCTCACGTTGGGCCGGGAATTCTGCCCACTTCATTTCAGGCTGTGCTTAACGCTGCGACGCGTAGGCCCGCGCCAGTTGCGTCGTCCCTCGCACGAGTTGCGTCGGCGCAAGCGCTCGCCGAGCCGTTGCCGGCCGCATTAGTACGAACATCGCCCGCAAGAGCATCCAATCGAAAGCCACAGCGGCAGCCGCGGCAAAAATCGTGGTAACAACGAGCGTGGCAAAATGCAGCATGGCGATCATGGTGTGCCTCCCAGTCCTCTATCGTCCTGCGACATTGGGAATGGCACGTCAAGCGCCACGCCAAATTTGTTGAAAATACACGACTTACCTTTTCCGAGGAAAAGTGCTCTTGTGTGGCGGGAAACACTCCGTGGCCAAGCGGACGCACACCTCATGCGCCGGTTTGGTCACACAGCCAATCAGCGCTATTGTAGTAGTGTCAGAAAAAAGACCGAAAAGAAGCGCGACAGGAAGAAGGACGCGAACTCGCCTCGCGAATTTTCAGCGGCAAGGCACTCGCTTCCAGAGACCACTCGATATGGCCCAAAGCCCAGGAATGCGGATCGGCAAAATCCTCGGAATACCCATTTATCTCCATTCGACCTGGGTGATCATTTTTGCCGGCATCACTTACTCTCTCGCCCTGCAGTTCGCCCAGCAAAATCCCGGTTGGCCTCCTGCCCAGCAGTGGAGCGTAGCCGTTTTCACGAGCGTCCTCTTCTTTGCTTCTCTCCTCTTCCATGAACTAGCCCACAGCGTCGTCGCACAGCACTATAAAATTCGTGTTCTTTCCATCACGCTCTTCATTTTCGGCGGCGTCGCCAGCATCGAGCGCGACCCTTCCAAGGCCATTCAGGAATTCAACATTGCCGTCGCAGGACCTCTTGCCAGCGGCTTACTCGGTGGCATTTTCTTCGGGCTGACCGCCGTTTTTCCGTCAAACGAAACGCTTCAGTCCTCGGCACTTTGGCTCGCCACCATGAATGGGTGGCTCGCCGTCTTCAACCTGCTTCCCGGATTTCCTCTCGACGGCGGCAGAATCTTCAGGGCCATCGTCTGGGGCGCAAGCGGAGATTTCTCCAAGGCCACGCGCGTCGCAGGCACCAGCGGCCGACTGATCGCCTACACGTTGATCCTCTTGGGCGGTTTTGGCGTTTTCAAGGGTCTGGTCGTGCCCGGCCTTTGGAGCGTCTTCGTCGGCTTCTTCCTCTTGAATGCCGCGCAGGAAAGCGTTGCGCAAGCCGCCATTCGCGAAACGCTTACCGGCCTCCGCGCCGCCGACGTCATGAGCCACGAAGTGCCGACCGTGGGCCGCGCCATTTCGCTCGAGGAGTACGGCAACGAAGTTCTGCGCACTGGCCGCCGCTGCCACCTCGTCATCACCGACGACCGCCTCGTCGGCATGATGAACGTCCACACCCTCAATTCCGTGCCCCGCGACGAGTGGGCTCACAACTCTGTCCAGGCCGTCATGATTCCCCGCGAGCGCATCCTCTGGGCCACCCCAGACGAACCACTCCTCGGCCTCCTCGAGCGCCTCCTCACCGCCGACGTCAACCAAATGCCTATCGTCTCCGGCTCTGATGACGGCGCCGCCCAAATCATCGGCATGGTCTCCCGCGACTCCATCCTCCGCGTCATGCAAACCCGTTCCGAACTCGGCCCCCTCTCTTACGGCACCGCAAGTAAATAGATCGTTCCTATTCACTATCGGTCCACGCGAGACGGCCTCGCGAACCCCGCCTCTTAATTTTCCTGCCGTATCTTCTTAACTCCAGAATTCATCTTAGGTATACGATGGTTGTGCAACCCAAGCTGTGCATTTGAGGAGGTCGCGAATGGCTAAGAAGAGCAAGCTCAATCAAGTGGCTGTGAAAATCGGTGGCGCGCTGGGCAAAGCGGACCGCAAAGCTCATCAGGTTGTGCGCGCTGGAACGCTTGCCAAGAAAGAGCTTCAAGACATTTCGAAGCAGGTGGAGGCCCTCAAGCGCCGATTGGAAAAAACCACTAAACGGCTCAAGCAAGCCATCAGCTAGATTCGGCGCGTCCCAGCCCAATTTCGAAACATCCGACAATGGCCGAATTGTCGGCGCGCAACTGTTCGTCTGTCCGCAAGTCCGTTCTAATTCCTTAAACCGCGTCTATGCCCCGCACATATCCTTCGGCTATTCGACATTTAGAATGTCTCCTTAATTGGTTTATAATGCGCCGCCCGTGGGGTAGACAGTCTGAGCACGAATCACCAAACAAAATGGAGGAAGCGCAGCCATGAAATCGGCGACTGCTAGGAAATCTTTGTCGTCAAGGTGTCCGCGTTGGATCCGTTGGAGCTCGTCGGCCCTGCTCATCTGTTCAGCGATCTTCGTGGCAAGCCTCGCCGCGCAAACTCCCAGCCGCTCGGCCAGCGCAGAGCCGCCCGCCGCAACACCCCCCGATGCCGCAACGCCCGCATCCCCCTCCCCAATTTCCGTCCCCAACTACGCCCTCGAAGCCCGCTTCCTGCCCGACAGCGTGAACAAGCTCGTATTCGACCTCTCCGTCACGCCTCACTGGTTCACGCTCTCCGACAAATTCTGGTACAGCTACCGCACCACCGACGGCACGCACTACTACATCGTTGACCCCGTCAAAAAATCGAAGTCCCCGCTCTGGGACAACGCCAAGGTCGCCGCCGCTCTTTCCTCTCTCACCAATTTTCCCTATGACGCGCAGCATCTCCCCATCCGTCGCTTGAAACTCGTGGACAAGGACACCCACATGCGCTTTGAAGTCGAAATTCGCAAAGACGGCGTCGTCCCCAACGAACCCGAGAAGAAAAATCCAGGTCGACGGCAGCCAGCAAGGCAACGAAAGTGAAATCAAGCAAAACGAGGACAAGCAGAACGACGAAGCAAACCGAGCAGCAGGGCCAGCGCGCCGATCGTTCCGGCCAGCACGTGGAACCGCCCGAAGAGCCCCGCATTCTCTCCTTCGAATACGATCTCGCCACCGCCAAAATCACGCGCCTAGACAACGTTGAGCCCATGCGCAAAAAACCCATGTGGGCAGCGGTTTCCCCCGATGAAAAAATCGTAGTCTTCGCCCGCGGACAAAATCTTTTTATGATGGACGCCGACAATTACGCCAAAGCTCTCAAAAAAGCCGGCGACACCACCGTCGTCGAGACCCAGCTCACTACCGACGGCATCGAAAAATTCGGTTACGCGCGCCGCATCCTGCCCGAGCAAGAAGATGAGCTCAAGAAAGAAGACAAGGGCGACACGAACAAAGCTGGCATCCGCGCTCCCGCCATCACCGTTCATTGGTCAAAGGACTCAAAAAAATTTGCCATCGTCCGCGACGACAATCGCAAAGTCCCCGATTTCTGGGTCATCCACTCGCTCGCAACTCCCCGCCCAATTCTTGAAGCCTACCCCTATCAACTCCCTGGCGAAGACGTCATGCCGGAGTCTCAACTCGAAATTCTCGATGTCGCCATCAAGCAGATCGTCGTCGTTCAAGCCAAAAACTTCCCCGAACAGCAACTCCGTATCGCGGACGCTCCGCTCCTCGAACGCGATCGCGAAGAGCTTCGCCAGGAACAAGAGGGCACACAGGAGGGCGGCCAAATGCCCGTCACGCGCGTCAGCCCGCGCTGGCTCTCCGACGCTTCCGACAAACTCTACTTCACCAGCATCAATCGCGATTTCCGTCGCGTGGACGTCTGCGTCGCCGACACCGCAACCGGCGCCTCAAAAACTCTCGTCGAAGAACGCTCGAATGTCTGGCTCAGCGTGAAGCCGCTTCGTCTCACGGGCAACGGTCAGGAATTAATCTGGTGGTCCGAACGCGACGGCTGGGGCCACTTTTATCTTTTCGATGCTGGCGGAAAACTCAAAAACCAAATCACTTCCGGCGAGTTCATCACGGATCAAATCGTCTCTCTCGATGAAAAATCCCGCACCGTCTATTTCACCGCCAACGGCCGCGAGCATGGTGAAGATCCTTATTACACTCATCTCTATCGCATCGCCCTCGATGGCACGGGTTTGCAGTTGCTCACTCCCGGAAATTTCTCCCATTCCTTCAGCGCTCCGGACTCCGGCAAATATTTTGCCGACACTTTTTCCCGCGTGGACACCGCTCCAAAATCCGCCCTCCTCGACGCGCAAGGCGCCCAGCTTCTCGATCTCGAAACAACCGACGTTTCTCAATTGCTCGGCGCCGGTTTCAAATTCCCCGAAGTCTTCAAAGTCAAAGCCGAAGACGGCATTACCGATCTCTACGGCGTAATGCACAAGCCCTTTGACTTCGATCCCACCCGCAAATATCCCCTAATCGAGTTCGTCTACCCCGGCCCGCAAACCGAGGAAGTCAACAAAACTTTCTCTCCCAAAAGTCCCAACGTCCCCCTCTCGCAGCTCGGTTTCATCGTCATCGAAGTCGGCGCGCGCGGAGGAAGCCCTCAGCGCGACAAGTGGTATGACAGCTACGGCTACGGCAATCTCCGCGACTACGGCCTCGCCGACAAAAAAGTTGCCGCCGAGCGTCTCGCCGCCATGCACCCCTACATTGATCTCTCCCGTGTCGGCATGTGGGGTCACTCCGGCGGCGGCTTCATGACCGCCGCAGCCCTAATGCAATATCCCGATTTCTACAAAGCCGGCTGGTCCGAATCAGGCAATCACGACAATAACGTCTACAATCGCGACTGGAGCGAGAAATACCACGGCGTCCGCGAAGAAGCACAAAAGGACGGCACTGAGAAATTTATCTACGAAATCGACAAGAATTCCGAACTCGCCAAAAATCTAAAAGGCCATCTCATGCTCACCACCGGCGACATGGACAACAACGTAAGCATGGTCAACACCATGCGCGTCGCCAACGCTCTCATTCGCGCCGACAAGCGCTTCGAAATCCAAATCTATCCCGGCATGCGCCACTCCTACATGCCCATAGTCAGTTATGTCGACATGGCCCGCGGCGATTTCTTCGCCCACTGGCTCCTCGGCTCCTACGACTCGCGCGCCGACATCCTCGAACTCCAAAACCAAAAACAAGCCACTCCCAGCAAAAAATTCAAGGAGTAGCTTTCGTGTTCCCCCGTTGTCCCGACAAATTGGCTGTCTCACCCTAAACCCACCATGCTTCCCTCGGCCCTCCCGCAACCTGCGGTGCGGATTCGTGCGATGACGTCGTGTCGCACTTGCGCGAACGCTTTCTGACGCTTCCCTCCTTCTTGCACAGTTCGATGGTAATAAGGGTACTAATACTAGTTTTTCGACTCCAGTGCCCAAGCATTCCATAATTTAGAAGTCATTTATAAATTATTTATGAAAACCCATATCTTCTCTCTCTCATAGATGTATTCTTAAATTCTCACTCATCTCTAACCGTACTATTTTCTTCATACTCCGACTGACTCTGAATGCGCATCAATTTGGTCTTAAAAATGCCCCAATGCTATCAAGACTGTGACTGTGGTCGTCACAATGAGTTCCACCATTCTGTATTCTTGCCTTCTGACGGAGGAGTCCATGAAACTACGCAATGGAAGTGTATCTTTCAGCTGGAACATGTATGCCTGGAATGAGGTGAGGTTGGGCCTGCTTCTAGCTGCTCTGCTGTCGTTCGTCCCGGCAACACTTCTTGGTCAGGGAATTGTCACCGGCTCTATCGCCGGCGTCGTCCAGGATCAGCAGGGCGCGGTTGTCGCAGGCGCGACTGTGCGTGCCGTGGATGCAGCGACTGGCGCCAAATTCTCAGGCCAGTCGGACTCGCAGGGTTACTTTGAGTTGAGAAGTCTTCCCATTGGCTCCTATAGTCTCACGATTGAGGCGGCTGGGTTTCGCAAGCTGCAACTGAACGAAGTCAAAGTTGACGCTGGCAGGACCAACAAGCTGGCGACCCAGACCTTGGAGGTCGGCAGTGCCGCCGAGACTGTGGTGGTGGAAGCCTCGGCACCGTTGGTGGATAGCACCAGCTCGCAGATCGGCGGTGATTTCGACGCCAGAATCGTCCAGGCTCTGCCCAACGCCGGTGGGGGCTTCGATAACCTCGTGCTGTTCGTTCCTGGTGTGGCCAACAACGGTTCGACCAATTTCAGCAACACCAATGGAGCGGCAATCGCCAACAACGGCTTGCGCGGCCGCTCCAACAACTTCCAGATTGACGGCCAGGCCAACAACGATAACTCCGTGGCTGGCCCCTTGGTTTTCATCTCCAATCCAGACGTAATGGAAGAACTCCAGGTTGTGAGTAACAACTTTAGTGCGGAGTACGGGCGTAACTCGGGGACAGTCGTCAACTACATCACCAAGTCGGGCACCAATGCAATGCACGGCAGCGCTTACGAGTTCTACGAGGGTGATTGGGACCGCTCGCTTACGAACGGCCAGAAGAACCCGCTGCTGGGCTTCTGCCCTCCCGGTGTGGCGGCTGGTACTGCTACGCCATTCGCTGCAAGTTGCAAGACGGCAGTGATCCCTCGCTTCGTGGAAAACCGGTACGGCGGCACCGTTGGTGGACCGGTTCTGAAGAACCGCGTATGGTTTTTCGGAAGCTATCAGGGAGACGCACAACGGGCCAAGAACTCGTCAACTTCCTCCAGCCTAACTCCTACGCCGGCTGGCCTCACTGCCCTGGATGCCGCGTTCCCCGGTAATGCGGCTGTGGCCGCTCTCAAACAGTTCGGACCTTATGGCATCACTGCTGGCAATCCTCAGCCTGCGGGAACAGTGCAAAACGTGTCCGTCTCGAACGGCGCGACCTTCGTGACGGTGCCTTTCGCATTTGTCAATCGCGTCGTCGGAAACAATTTTGACGACAAGCAGATCGTAGGCCGCGCTGACTGGCAAATCACCAACAAGGACCGTTTCTTCTTCCGTTTGATCTACCAGAACAGCAATACTGCCCTGGGCGCTGGCACCATCTCCAGCGGCGCGTTTGTGGCTGTGCCCGCTCAGGACCGCCAGTTCGGATGGGACTATACCCGCACTTGGTCGGCACATCTCATACAACAGGTTCGTGTCAGCTACGGCAAAGGCTTTTTTCAGTTTGCCGGTGGCCAGGGGTTTCCACAATGCACCATCGAGAACGTGACGGCATGCCCGCCGAATATCGGGTTCGCCGACGCCACCAACTCCTACCTCAGCTTTGGGCTGGCAACGAACCTGCCGCAAGACCGCCAAGTCCACAACACCCAGTATCAGAGCAACATCACCTGGTCCCGCGGGCGCCACACCCTCAAGTTCGGCGGAGAGCTAGATCATCAAAGCTCGCCTAACCACTTCCTGCCCAGCGTAAACGGTGGTTTCACTTTTCTCTCCAGCCCCGCCGCTTCTACCGACTGCGTGGGCGCAACGGGCAGCGTGGCGTGCAACGCGTTTAGCAATTTCATCAAGAACGCCTCAGCCTGCCCGGCCACCGTCACTTGCAGCCAGCTCTCGCTCACTGATGGTCCTTTCAATTTCAACTTCAAGGAAAACGATCTGGCTTTCTATGGGCAGGATGACTTCCGCGTAAAGAGCAACCTCACCCTCAACCTCGGTCTTCGCTGGGAGTGGGATCAGCAAGCAATCAACTTGCTCCACGACATCTCCGCTCAGAACGTGGCCGACGGTTTCTGGGCCGCCGGTCTCCCCACAAATGTCACGGAAATCCCGCATATTCCGGAAGCCCTCCACAACTTTGGACCGAACATCGGCTTTGCGTGGACCCCGCGCATTTTGAAGAAACTGGTTGGAGAGGACAAAACGGTCATTCGCGGAGGCTACCGCATCGCTTATGACCCGGCCTACTACAATATCTTCCTGAACGTCGCCACCTCCGCCCCTGTCGTCAATGCCGGTACCGTCTTCAACGTCGGCGTCCCGGCGAATGCCACAGGGACGGCCGTGCAGAGCGCTTATTTGAGCCTGATCCCCCGTGGTGCCAATCCTGGCGCCCGCAGCCAGACTCGCGTGTCTCCTGACTTCGCTAACCCGTACGTCCAACAGTGGTCCTTGGGTATCGAGCGCCTGATTAACTCGCGCATCTCCTTCGAGTCCCGCTACGTGGGCAACCATGGTGTCGGCAACTTCCAAACCATCAACGCCAACCCGCTTATTTGCTCTGCCTTTACAGCCGGCGTCTGCACCGCAGGTCTCGCCGTTCAAGATCCCGGGGCAATTCCCTCCGGCGTTACTCCTTGTCCAAATAACAGCGGTACGGGCTCAAATACCTCGATCGGACGCCTCGACTGCAACTTCGCCCTGCTTCGCACTCGCAACAACGGAGCTTGGTCCGTCTACAATGGCCTCCAGAACGAACTCAAGATCAGGGTGTTCCACGGCCTGACGGGGGATTTCGCCTATACCTTTAGCAAGGCCCTGGACAACACTAGCGAAATCTTCTCCAGCACTGGCGGCGTCTCCACTCCCATCGCCCAGAATCCCTTCGACCCCAATCAGGGGGAGCGCGGAATTTCTGGGGAATCCTATCCTCACGTGTTTACCACCTACTTGTTGTACGAACTCCCTTGGAAGTCTTCCCAGCAGGGCTTCGTCGGTCACCTTCTCGGCGGCTGGGAGCTCAGCGGCACGCATCGTTACCAAACCGGCGTTGCCGTCACTCCTGTGCAGAACACTAACAACGGCGACCCCTACTGCGATGCCACTTTCAACAACAACTTCATCGGCAGCACTCTCGACTCTTGCCGCCCAATCCTTAGCAATCCCAACGCTCCGTTTAACACTGCGGGCCGCTACCTGAACGCGAGTCAGTTGATTAACGTTAGTTCTTGCCAGAGCACCGCGCAGGTGGGAACAGCCACCTGCCCGTTAATCAGCCCCTCTTCTGTTCATTTCATCGTCAACAACACCTTTGCGATCAACGCCCTGTGCGGCGGGAACCCGTTTGCCTGCTCCGTCGGCCGCAACGTCACTCGCACTGAACCGCGCAACCAGGTGGACCTGAGCATCCAGAAGAATTTCAAGCTCTATGAGCGCATGAGCCTGGTCCTGCGTGGCGATGCCATCAACCTGTTTAACTACCAGTTCCTCGGCGCACCGGGACTGAACATCAATAACAAAAACGCTGGAGGCCTCGGTCTCGCCGGCACACCCGCACCCAACACCTTCGGCGAGACTTGGGGTAACACCGGAACTTTCCGGAGCATCGTGGTCTCAGCGCACGTTACATTCTAAACTCCGCCACAGAGACAGCTCTCAGAGCGGACCGCAACTCCAAACTCGAAGAGGCCGGTCAGTTGACCGGCCTCTTTTCTTTACTGGCTCAACCGGTGGCGCCATCTGGAGCGTCGCCTGCGAATACGTCCACGGCCGTACCGCCTCTCCAAAGTCTTCGGCGGTAGCCCCGAATCCTGGCTCACCCAGCAAGCCCACTACGACCTAGCCCACCTCCGCACCACCCACATCAAACTCAAACGCCTCCAATTCGCCTAATCGCCGCCTGTGGCGCAGACTTCAGTCTGTGCCCTTCCAACCGCGCCAGAATATTTCTTTCGACGAGTTTGTGTCGCTAATTTTTGAACAATCGCCTGAGCCGAAAGAAGGCGACCTGCCGCTTCACTGCCTGGCAACTGAGCTAGACTCCAAATAGATTTGCGCCCACACCTCACGTCAATCCCGCGGGGCGATGGCATTAAGCCGATACTCGCCGAGGAGATCAGCGAGTATCCATGCTGCTCCGGCAATCGCGAAGGTCTCGGCGGTTTCGCTCCAATTCGTAGGATTGTGGGGACCCGAAAGAAGCAACGGTACCCACACGACTAGCCCAAAGATCACCAGCATCATTGTCAGTAGGCGAGTCGCGAGAAGTGCCATTCGATTCGTAAGAAGAGCCACAGCCGCGAGTGCGAACAAAACAGTCGTCGTTACCGCCCAAAACATCTGACTTGGCGGAAGCCACTTCGGAACAAGACTGGCGGTAGCGCCAAGATAAATCGCCTGTTCGAGAGTAAACGAAGCGGTACAGATCCCCAAAAGAATGCGGCCGATCCGGTTAAGCGTTTCCCCTGACCATGCCGATGACAAGCGCGCATAAACGATCGCCGCTCCGGTCGCGAGAGAGAACTGCTCGAAGAAGTTGCCCCAGCTATTGTAGATCCGCGGTGTGGCGACGATTCGTGGCACGCACAGTAAGGCGAAGACAAGATAAACCGCGCCAAGGACGCCTGCGCCCGCTTTCGCAGTCCGACGGAACTGAATCGCAGCGCCGCCGAAGATCTGGGCACCGCCTGCGGCGTAGAGAAGGTAACGCGGTTGATGCCAGTCGTTGTATTCGTGCCAGGCCAGCGTGATGAGGCCAAACACCAAAGCCGCCACCCCGAACACATGGCGCCCGAGGTTCGAACTAGGCGTTGCTACGGTCATTTGTTTTCAATCCCGTTCACGCGCGTGCGTCGCCATGCGGGAGAGCCGATCGTCGGCGGCGTCTCCCAATCCCAGCACTTCTTCCATCCCCACTTCTCAAACCACGCAGAGCTCTCCGCAATGTCCGATACATTCAAAATTGGCGTAATGTGTTTCGCGTCCATAGCGCCGAAGCATACCACGCTCCCCGATTGCTGACTGGCGAGTGCCAATCACTGACCTCAGGAGGTGGGCGGCTTCGTCCTGCGCCAGTGCATCGAGCCTCTAGGCTTGACCATCACCCAAGACACCCCTAACTCTGGCGAGAATTTGCGAACGCCCCCTTGGGAACTCTAAGCTATGTTCCCAGAATCGAAGGACGCGCCACCCAAGTCAAACGCAACTCACGCGACCGACGCCGGTCCCTTCGGCGGTTTCCTACGACTTTTTCTTCCAATAGCTTCGGTTGTCTTGGGGCAGCCGATAGCATCGAGGACATCCATGCCAAAAACACCCGTCAAGAAAAATGGCCAGTCGTTGGGATCGAAAAACAAAGTCGGGCTTCCCAGGCAGATTGACGTGCCTTCTCCAGCCGGAGATTCCTGCTTGTCTGAGGATGGAAAGAAAAACCCCTTCTGTGGTTTTGTTATCCTTCGAGCGAATGCTCGACATATTTCGCGAGCGTTGTTCCCGAGTTAGCCAGTCCGCCACTGCTCCTCTATTTTTTCTCCGGCCTGATCTTTTCAAACTTTGTTTCTAGCCAGTGGAGAAGGTGTAACTGATCATCAATCGTCGCGCGGCGCGTTTGTTTCAAGAGTTCGATGCGATCCGGTTTTGGAGGAGCGCTATTTTGAAGTCCTTCATTGCAATTCGTGCAGGTGGCGCGAAGATTCTCTGGCGTATCCTCGCCGCCTTTAGATTTGTCGATAATATGCCCCATCGTCAGGCGAATCTTTAATCCCGGATGATAGGGATCCAGGTCGCCGGCAGCCGCTCCGCACATCTGGCAAGTGTAGCCGTTACGTTCCAGCACCCAAGCGCGCGTCTCTTTGGATATAGCCCGGGGCAGAGCAGGAAGTCTCTTATCGGTTTCCAACAGGTATTGGCCAGGTTTAAGCTCTCGCCGATCCTTGTGCGAGAGAATCTGATAACCGTATTCGTCTCGCAATTCCCTGAGCCTTCTCGCCCACTCGGAAGCATTGCCTGAAGCACGGCGAATTTCGTCTTTGCCAACAACGCGGCCCACGTTCGCGAGAAGAAACTTCAAGATACGCGCTCTAGACCCGCCCCCGGTTATTCTCTTCCCAGGAGACATCAGTGCGCCGCGGCGAAGAGAGCAAGTTGTTTCCGGGATGAACGCCGAGATTTTCCTAACAGCGCCGCTTGGATCGCTTCCCCAACCACTTGAGCCACAGGCGGTGGAAACGCGTTTCCGACTTGCTTGTATGCGGCCGTCTTACCACCCGTAATGGTCCAGGAATCCGGGAATCCTTGTAGTCTTGCCGCCATTCGTACCGTCAACCGTGGTTTAAAACCAACCGGATGTTCGGGGCCAGGAGGCTCATCTGCAATCCCCAATCCGTCAACTCCCAGAGCAGCCCATTGGCGCCGCGCTCGCGTTGGGCCTAAGTCCGGGCCGCCGTGCTTTTTTGAACCACCTACGAGTGTGGGTGCAATACCCATCGCTCGCCGACGCCATTTCTCTGCACCCTTCCAATCGCGAGACGCCATTAGATCATCCAATGCATCGCCGACCGTTGGCGGTACGCTCCCTGTCCTGTTCCGGCCAAATGAAAGAGTCAGGAAACTTGCCTCGAAAAGCTACCAGGACGAATCGCGGACGAAGTTGCGAGACGCCAAACCAAGACGCATTGAGCACTCGCCATTCTGCTTCGTAACCTAGACGGCCAAGCTTTTGGAGAAACCTGCGGCGGTAATCGTCAAAGCGCGAACTAGCAAATCCGGGGACGTTTTCCAGTTGGACGACGGCGGGCCTCGACTCTGCAATCAGTCTAAGCGCCTCAGGAAACAAGTCGCGCTCGTCTTCGTGCCCGAGTTGTTTACCAGCGATCGAGAAAGGCGGACAGGGCACCCCACCCGCAAGAAGATCTACTCCGCGAAATTCTGAACCATCTACTTCCGTGATGGAATTCTCAAAAACCTGCCAGTGTGGACGATTTTGTCTGAGCGTATTACACGCGTGAGAATCAATCTCAATCGCAGAGACCATCTCAAATCCAGCTGCCTCCAGGCCTATGGCCTGTCCCCCGGCTCCCGCACAAATCTCAAGTACCGTTAATCTCATCTTTCTCGAATGTCCGTTCTGGAAAGGGCCTGCAAGGCCAATACTCTCTTTAATAGCTGGGGGTGTCAAGCAAATTGCTTTCGCTTTTTGTTTGCCATTAAATACATTCCCTTATCTTTGATTTGTTCAGCCTGCAATCGCCGACCCCGCCAACTCAAGAACATCAGCATAGCGGCGGGTGGCAGCGCCTTTACTCTGGGGTGGCCTACCGTTTGCGTTTTTGTTTCTTGCAAACGGTGGGTCACTCCTCTCCGTCTCTGGCCTTTCTACTCACTACCCACTACTCACTGCCTCTCCCCACTTTTCCACACATTTCCACAGCCGTAACAAACCCATCACTCCCCGCCCAACTCCCTCAATCCCCTCGACTTCCGCCACTCCCATTCGAATCCGCCCCTCCCCGTTCGAATGACCTACTCAGTAAACAACAAACCTATTGACAAATGGTAACTAACCCTGCTACCATTGCCCATGTTTCGCTCGCCAACCACGCCCTCCCCTTCACCCGATCGTTGTCACCATTTCCCACTCTTCCGTCTGCCTTCGGATAAATCTGTGCCAAGCGCACGTACCGCCCCGGTGGGCCCGACCAATTTTCGGTCATTCATTCTAGCCACTCGCCACTCATCACTCGCCACTATCCCCTTTAGAATCCGCACTTATGAAAAACTCGCCTCTAACCCTTTTAGAATCCGCACTTCCAAAACAAAGGACTTAATCTCCTTTAGAATCCGCACTTACGAAAAAACCGGGGAGGGGGTGGGGCCGGTGGGACAGCCAATCCTGGCTGTCCTCTTGCAGTTTTGCCAGCCACGGAACGCGGGGCTCGGACCACGAGTCACCAGTCGCCAGTCACGACTCACGGCCTTCAGCTGCAATGCGGCTCTTGGCCGGGCGCGATTCCAGCGACACGCGAATCCCGTGCCTCGGACGCAGCGTGATCGATGCCAGAGGCACCACCGGATGCCCCTCCACCAGCCGGAACCGGTACTGCTGCGCGATCGTCGCGAGAACCAGCGCCGTTTCCATCAGCGCGAACGTGTTGCCGATGCACTGGCGCGGTCCTCCTCCAAAGGGAAAGTACGCGAACCGTGGAATCCGTTTCAGCAGGTCGCCCTCCCACCGTTCGGGACGAAATTCTTCCGGCGCGTCGTACCACCTCGCGTCGCGGTGCACCGTCCATTGCGTAAACGAGACGCCCGAGCCTTTCGGCACCGCGTAACCCGCAATTTCGTGGTCCTCGATGGCCGTCCGCGCCGTTCCCCACGCGGGAGGATAGAGACGCATCGACTCGGTGATGATGTGATTCGTATACGCGAGTTTCGGCAAGTCCTCGAGCGAAGGAGCGCGCCCAGCAAGTACGGTTCTAAGCTCGGCGTGCAGCTTCGCTTCGACCGCGGGATTCTGCGCCAGGAGCCACCAGGTCCAGGACAGCGCATTCGCTGTGGTCTCGTGGCCGGCAAGAAAAAGCGTGATGGCTTCGTCGCGAAGCTGTTTGTCCGTCATGCGCGAGCCATCTTCATCCTGCGCGGCCAGCAGCATGGAGAGAAGGTCGCCTGCATCGCGGCCCGAGGCGCGTTTCTCTGCAATAATCCTGTAGAGAACTTTTTCGATTTGACGGATCGCACGCTCCACGCGGATATTCGTCGGCGTCGGCAGCCAGTGCGGAACAAAAAGCGTACGCCGGAAATCCGCGCCGATTTCGAGCAGAAGCTCCAGCGATTTGCCGACGTCTTGCGCGTCTCGTTCGACGTCCGCATCGAACAGCGTTTTGCCGACGATTTGCAGCGTGAGCCGCATCATCTCTTTATGGATGTCGCGCTCTTCCCCGTTCTGCCACTCGTGCAGCAGCCGCTCGGTGTACTCCACCATCGTCGAGGCGTAGCCCGCGATGCGCGAGCGGTGAAACGCGGGCTGCGCCAGCCGCCGTTGCCGCAGCCAGAAGTCTCCTTCGCTCGTCAGCAAGCCTCTTCCAAAAACGCGCCTGTTGGCTTGCAGCACGCGGCCTTTTATGAATTTTCGCGGGTGATTCACCAGCACGTCTTCGATGTGATCCGGATGGTTGATCAGAAGGATGCGGAAATTCAGAACGCGAAGCTCGATAAAATCGCCATACTCGCGCACGAGACCCGTGAAATAGGCAAGTGGATCGCCGCTGTTTAAGGGGCCCAGCGACCAGCGCCGAAGCCCGAAGGAAGGACCAGGAGGGAATTTGAGCTTCGCCCGAGAGCCCATAATTTCATGCTAAAGGCCAGGCCTGGCCGCGTCAACGCGTCGCGCGTCAGGAATTGTCAGCGGCCTAAGCCCGTAGTGCTCGCAAACGGTATGCACCGCGTAGAAAATCTATGGACACGCTCGAAAATCCCGCCGCCGCAAGCCGCTCGGGCGCCGTTGCCGGGGCCACAGGCACAAATGTGCTTCGGATATGCCCGATGCGATTGAGCCATCCGTCTTGGATTTCAATCGCAAGAAACACGCCGCCGGGACGCAGGACGCGGAATATCTCTGCGAATGCTCGCTCCTGCGCTTCTCGCGTTTTCAGGTGGTGCAGCACCAGAACAGCGATCGCCGCTGAAAACGTTTTTTCTGGAAAAGGCAATGTGGACGCATCGCCCTGCAACACTGCGCCGTTTGTCGTTTGGCTTCGCTGAGCAATCCCCAGCGCAAACGCGTGGCTGTACTCGAGGCTCGTCACTCGACCCGCGCGTTTTCTTAACTCTTCGGTCGCCGCGCCAGGCCCTGCTCCAATTTCGAGAACGTGCTCGCCCAAATCCGTGCCGGACAAAAGCCACGGAAGCAATTGCTTCCGCGTCATCCTGCGCCACATGGACGAAGCACAAAACCAGTTCTCGAACCGATTCATGGGTTCCTGCTGGACACGCTGATTTGTCGGGTCTGATTATCGCAGCATTGCGCGAATTCGATGCAGAGAAGAAGCAAATTGATCGGCGTTGTATGCGGAAGGATTTTCGAGCTGCTGGAAGAGTTCATTGATGGCGGCGCGAACCTCTTCAGAGTTACTGGGCTTCGCATCCTTGCTATATGCGATGTAGAGCGAATCCATGGCCATCGCCGCTTGTTCTGCGGCGCGTTCGTCGGAGAGAGAAATAGCTTCTGCGTCTTCGGGAATTCGCTGCAACATGCGCAGCACGAGCGCTTGCTCGTACTGCATAGCCGCAAGCCGATCGGCGATGCGCTGCGCGAGTGGCGCAGCGGCGGAGGCAGACGCCGCGACCGCGTTGCGATCCGGATTCAGCTTGGACATTTCGTCCGAGACTTCGAGCAGCCGGCGGTCAAGCTCCTGAGCGTTCGCGGAATCGATCTGCTTCGCGAGCAGACGAAACACTGCGTAGCGCGAACTGTTCCAAGCGGGATCGCCAGGACGCCGGCCGACAAATCCGTGCTCCTGCCGCCAGCTGTCTTTTGCCGGCGCGAGCGCGTGGTGGCACGCAAAACACGAGAGCTCGGAGTATTCGGGCCACACGTCTTTCTTGTCGAAGCGCTCGCCCTTCGCGCGCCACGTCAAGCGCTCCATCTCGGCGCGCAGCTGCACGGCTTGGCCAGCGCTCCAATCGCGCACGCCGGCCCACGCCGCGTCTTCGACAGGTTTGCCGGGGGCGGATTCGCGCGGCGATTTCCAGTGCCGCGGCATCACCGCGGAAAAAGAATCCAATTCGAAAAAGAGATCCGGATGACCGGCGGCGATCATTTCGTGATCAACGAATTTTTCCTTCGTCCCGAGATGGCACTCGAGACATTTTTCCGTGCGATGAATCACGTCGCGCGTATCGCGCATGCCGAGGGCCACGGATTTTTCGTGCGGCCAGTCGTGCGTTGTGTGCGGCCCGAGCCACGCCGACGCGGGGCCGTGGCAATTTTCGCAGGAGACACCTTCGGACAATTCGAACGGGCGGCCGCGCTGTTCCGGTGCCGTGTACAGAGCGTGACACGCCAAACATTTCGGGGCTTCTTCGGCTTTCACATTGAGCTTCAGGATGCGCGCAATGCGTTCGCCGATGTCTCCCGTCAGCGCCTGGTACGCGCGGCTGTGTTTGTCTTTGACGATCCAGGTCGAATATTCGTTTTGCAGAATACGGCTGCCGGCGACGGGTTTAACGCTGCCGTGACAGCTTGTGGCAGCGCACGAGCCAGGGCCGATGTATTTCACGGGTTCGGTGTTCGAATCGGCGGACACTGACGCGGAATTCGCGGGCTGGGCAGGGCCATTTTCGGCGGCGGCAATTCGAACGGCGAAGGCTAGCGGAAGGAAGAGCGCAACGCACGGCGTGGCACGCAGCCAATAGGATTTAGAGGCGATTTGCATTCGAAATGACGGACGAGTCTGTCGCTTCATTATCGTTTGCGGAGGAAGGAAGTCAACGACACCGCGTTGTCTTTTTCGCGGCGTGGCGCGAAAAGGCAACGGGGCTTCTATTTACACGGCTGTAGGGCGCCAGTAGTATGCAAGAGAATCCGTACTACACTTTACGCCGCGCGATGCTACTCGCCCGGCGCCTTTCGATGCGAGATGCCGCGCCGTGATCTTCGACGACCTGCGAGCTATTCAGCTTCGCTATGGCTTCTTGCCCAAGGCGGAACTCGAATCGCTTTCTCAACGCTCGCACACTCCGCTTTACCAAATTCATAGCGTCGCCAGCTTCTATCCCCATTTTCAACTTGCACCGCCGCCGAAAGCGGATGTTCGCGTTTGCGCGGACATGAGCTGCCACTTGAATGGAGCTTGCGAATTGCGCGCGGAGCTGGAGCAGCGGTTCGCAAACAGCGGCCCGGCGGATGTGCTGATTCGCGATGTGTCTTGTCTGGGGCGGTGCGATCAGGCACCGGCGGTTTCCATCAACGATGAGATTTTCACAAATGTGACGGCGGAGTCCGCGGAGTCGATTGCGCGAAGCGCCATTCTTGGCGAGGCAATTCCGGAGCCGCATCCAGAGCATGCGCGGGTGCAGTGTGCGTCAGACCCCTACAGCGGTGTGGAGAAATACGGCGTCGTTCGAAAGTTGGCGACAACGAAGGATTGGGACGGCGTGCTTGCCGAACTGAAGGCGGCGGAACTGCGCGGGATGGGCGGGGCGGGATTTCCGACCAGCATGAAATGGGATTTAGTTCGGAAGCAGCCGGGCGCGGAGAAGTACATCGTTTGCAATGCGGACGAAAGCGAACCGGGAACGATCAAAGACCGCTTCATCATGACGCATCTTCCGCACCTGGTGATTGAAGGCATGATCGTCGCGGGACTGGTTACGGGAGCGAAACGCGGAATCCTCTATATCCGGCACGAATACCACTTGCAGGAAGAAATTCTTGGCGAAGAGCTGCGGCGCTGCTACCACGAAGGACTGCTTGGAAAGAACATTTTAAAGAGCGAGCTGAGTTTTGATTTAGAGATCTTCGTCAGTCCCGGCGGGTACATTTGCGGGGAAGAGAGTGCGTTGATTGAGGCGATAGAAGGTAAACGGGCGGAACCGCGGAACAAACCGCCGTTTCCGGGGCAGGCGGGATTATGGCAAAAACCGACGGTCATTAATAACGTCGAGACATTTGCTAATGTGCCGCAGATTTTGGCGCGTGGGGTGGAGTGGTACAAAACGCAGGGAGCAGGTGGTTCGCGAGGATTGAAATTCGTCGGAGTGAGCGGGCATGCCGCGAAGCCCGGGGTTTTTGAAGTTCCGATGGGGATCCCGATGCGCGACGTCTTGTTCAAGTATGCGGGCGGAATTCGCGGCGGGCGGCAACTGAAGGCGTTCGCGCCGTCGGGGCCGTCGTCTGGCTACTTGCCGGCGTCGATGGTGGATGTGAGGCTGGATTTCAAGGCCCTTGCGGATGCGGGTTCGATGTTGGGCTCTGGAGCGATTGTGGTTTGCGACGATACGACTTGCATGCTGGATATGGCGCTGAATGCGGTGCGGTTTTATCGCAATGAATCGTGCGGGAAGTGCGTGCCTTGCCGAGTGGGTTCGCAGAAGATGACGGATTTGCTGATGCGGTGGACGCACGGCGGGGTGGCGGAAAACCAGTACCGGGCGGACCTATCTCTGATTGACGAGCTTTGCCAGGCCATGAGTCTGACTTCGATTTGCGGGCTGGGACAGATCGTTCCGGCGCCTGTGCAGTCGGTGCTGAAACATTTTCGGGAGGAAGTGGACGCGCACGTTTTGAAGGGGCAGTGCCCTAGCGGGATTTGTTTTACGGCGGCGGCGCGGGCGGGAGAGACACAACGAGTTGGGATTCGGCCTTGAGTGAAGAAGTGAAAAAAACAATACAAAGATTTACGCAGAGGTCATAGAGAGCGCAAAGGGCACGGAGAAGAGACGCGAGAGACGAGGATTGTGAGCACGATCAGCAGACTGCCGGAACTTGTGGAGATCACGATCGACGGGCGAGCGGTGCAAGTGGCCGCTGGCACGAGTGTGTTCGATGCGGCGCGGATGAACGGGACGCCGATTCCCACGCTTTGCCATTTGCAGAATGAGACGCCCGTGGGCGTTTGCCGGCTTTGCGTGGTGGACACCGGTGCGCGGGTGCTTACGGCATCGTGCGTGCGGCCTGTCGAGCCGGGCATGAAAGTGGTGACGAATTCCGAGAAGGTTTTGAACGCGCGGAAAACGTTGCTTGAGCTTTTGATGGCGGATCATCCGTCTCCGTGCGCGCGGCAAGAAAAATCAGGCGATTGCGAATTGGAGACGCTGGCGCGTGCGGCCGGTATCACGCAACCGAGATTCGCAAAACGGACTGTTTCGAGAGGGATTGACGATTCTTCGCTGGCGATTGCCGTGGACCACGATGCTTGCATTTTATGCGACCGATGCATTCGGGGCTGCGACGAGATCAAGAACAATTTTGTGCTTGGACGGATGGGGAAAGGTTATTCGGCGGGGATCGCTTTCGATTTGAATGCGCCGATGGGCGATTCGACGTGCATTTCGTGTGGTGAGTGCATGGTGTCTTGTCCAACGGGCGCGCTGACAAACAAGACAGTTGTGGGGACTTCGATTGCAGCGGGGCCAGACGCACAAGGATTCGAAGCTGAAGAGTTGTTGCAATTGCCAGTGTTCAAGGGCGTTTCGGGAACGTTTCTGGAGTTGAACCGCGGGGCAATCGTCAAACGGCGATTTCATCCGGGGGAAATTATTTGCCGCGAGGGTGAATTTGGGTCGACAGCTTTTTACATTCTCGAAGGTAAGGCGCGTGTTTCGCTTTCGGCTCCGATTGCGCATGTGAAAACACAAGGCGGGGCGAAGGGGCTTTTCAAGAAACTTACCAGTACGCTGGCGGCGCGGGACGCAGACGTTCGCGCGGAGGAGACTCGCGACAGGACCATTCCCATCGATGCTTCGGTGGATCTCGCGTATGGAAATCCGGTCGCCGAACTTGGGCGGGGCGATCTGTTCGGCGAGATGACGTGCATGAATTTTTATCCACGGTCGGCGACGGTGACCGCGGAGACCGATGTCGTGGCGTTCGAGATGCTGCGAAACGTGCTCGACATCATGATGAAGAACAAATCGTTCCGCGCAGAGATTGACCAGAACTACCGGCGGAGGGCGCTGGAGAATCATTTGCGCGGCGTGCCGATGTTTGCGGACCTCTCACCGGATTTTATCGAGCATTTGAAGGGGAGCGTGGAGCTGCAGCGATTTGCACCGGGACAGGTCATCGCGCGGCAGGGCGATGCCGCGAAGAGTTTTTATTTGGTGCGCATCGGATTCGTTAAGATTTCGGAAACGTATCCCGGCGGGGAGCTTGTGCTGGCGTATCTGTCGCGCGGAGATTATTTCGGGGAAATTGGGTTGCTCGGCGGAGGGGTGCGCACGGCGACTTGCACGGCGCTGGACCACGTGGAAGTGGTGCGGATCTCGGGGGATGATTTTCGCGACATGGTGGAGCGGTTCCCGAGCGTGCGGCAGGGACTGGAAGCAGTGGCGGCGGAGCGCGGAGCGCAGAACCAGCAGCGGATGCAGACGGTTCGCAGCGTGCCCATTGACCAGTTTCTGTCGCAAGGTTTGATGGAAGCGCAGAGTTTGCTGATTCTCGATTTGCAAAACTGCACGCGCTGCGACGCTTGCGTGAACGCTTGCGCCGATGCGCATGATGGAGTTACGCGGCTGGTGCGGGAGGGATTGCGGTTCGAACAGTATCTGGTGGCGACGTCTTGCAGGCAGTGCCGCGATCCGCTGTGCATGGTGGGATGTCCGGTGGGATCGATCCGGCGGCGGAATTCGCTGGAGGTGATTATTGAGGATTGGTGCATAGGATGCGGGCTGTGCGCACGGAATTGTCCTTACGGAAATATCAATTTGCATCCGTTCGAAGTGATGGTGGAAGACCTGGAGCGGCCCGGGAGACAGAAGGCGGTGGTGAAGCAGAAGGCTACGTCGTGCGATTTATGCACGCACTTGAAAGAGCCGAGCTGCGTTTATGCGTGTCCGCACGATGCGGCGCACCGCGTGGACCCGCGGACATTTTTTTCGGAAATGCTGGGCGGCGGAGAGACGAAGTGACACGACGCCTGTATCACAGGCCAGCTTGATCCGAATGCATCGCGATATCAAGGGCACAGACTGAAGTCCGTGCCACTTAAGAGGCATGCTGCGTGCGGATAGATAAGACACAACGCGGATGGGCGATCGCATCGCTGATCATGCTTGCAGTGTTCACGGCCGTATTCGTGGCGTATGCGGTGAATGCGCCAAGCGGACCGAGGGGCGGCAGCGCGCCAGGCTTGACGTTTGGCGTGATTGGATTCGGGTTCATCATTTTCGCGGCGCTGCTGGGGGCGCGAAAACGGGTGCCTGTCTGGAGGATTGGGCGGGCGCAAGCATGGATGCGCGGGCACTTATGGCTTGGTTTCTTGAGCTTGCCGGTGATTTTGTTTCATGGCGGATTTCATTTTGGCGGGACGCTAACGAGCGTATTGATGTGGCTGCTGATCATTACGGTGGTGAGCGGAGTGATTGGGGCGGTGGTGCAACACTATGTGCCGCGCGTGATGACGACAGACGTGAAACTGGAAACGATCTACGACGAAATCGGGAATGTGCGGACGTTGCTGCGCGAGGAGGCGGACCAAACCGTCGAAGCACTGTGCGGGAATCTTGGAATCGCGAAATCCGGAAAAGAGGAAGGCCAGCGCGCGGGAGGGCTTAGTGCTGCGCGGAGCATGGTTACGACGAGCAGCGGAGCGGCGGTGGCGGCTGCGGCGGAGACGGTGGTGCTGACCGAAGAGGAGTGCGCTCCGCTGCGACAGTTTTATTTGAGCGAAATGCGGCCGTTTCTTGCGCAACCGAAAAAGCGCGGATCGCGGATTGGCGATGCAGACAAAGCGCATGATGCGTTTAGCGGATTGCGAACGCTGATGCCGCCATCGGCGGAGGCGACCGTGCAGGACTTGGAAGATATTTGCGACGAAGCGCGGCAGCTTTTGCGGCAGGAGCGGCTACATCATTTGCTGCATGGGTGGTTGCTGGTGCACATACCGTTTTCGCTGGCGTTAATCTTGCTGGGGGCGGTGCATGCGGTAATGGCCCTGCGGTATTGAAGAAGTGGCGAATGGTGAGTGACGACGAGTGGCGAGAACACGAACAACTAAGAAATTGGCGCAGCGGATCGACCTGAATTATTTCAAGAGGCCGACGGGGCTGAAGCGCGCGAAGTTTTGGCTGAGCGTGGGGCTGCCCGCGATCGCGATGGTCTGGATTGCGTGGCACGGATTCTCGCGGGACTCGCGGGTGTATTCGAGCGGGCGGATGAGCGAAGCGCACGCGGTGTTGGAGGCGGAATGCGCGGCGTGCCACGTGCAGACGGCGGGGGTATTTTCGGCGAAGGCCAGCGATGCGGCGTGTTTGTCGTGCCACGATGGGCCGATGCATCACGCTGCGAAGATGAATGCGCTCAGTTGCGCGTCGTGTCACACGGAGCATCGAGGCAGAGTGAGCATTGTTGCGGCGAAGAATGAGAGTTGCGCGCAGTGTCACGGCGATTTGGAGGCAAGCGGCAGCGCGCCGCATTACGCGGCGCACATCGATAGTTTTGAAGATGGACATCCAGAATTCGCGGCGTTGCGAGACAATGCGCGTGATCTCGGCACGATAAAGGTCAATCATGCAATTCACATGAAACCGATCCGTCGCGGGCCAAACGGACCGAATGTGCAGATGGAATGCGGGGATTGTCATAAGGCATGGGCGGGAGCAGCGGAAACGGGCTGGGCGTACGCCGACGCGAAGTACACCTCAGCTAACGCGAGTTACTCCGAGCAAGATGAAGTTCTCGCGCCGAAGTCCGAGGCGCTGCCGCGTCCTGCGCCTAAGAGCGGGCGGGAATTGATGGCACCGGTGAAATTCGCGACGGCTTGCGCGGGATGCCATTCGCTGGCGTTTGACAAGCGGTTTAATGAAGGCGTGCCGCATGACAAGCCGGAGGCGGTGCACGCGTTTCTTGTGAAGAAATTCGGCGATTATATTGCGGCGCATCCCGGGGAGTTGCGCGAGGCGCGTGATCCGGGGCGCGATTTGACGGGGAAACCGATGCAAGCGGCGGTCCGCGTGTACACGGCAAATGAGTGGGTTATTGCGCGGATCAGCGATGCGGAGGAACTTTTGTGGCGCAAGACTTGTAAGCAGTGCCACGCGCTGACGATTGGAGCGAGCCAGAATAATTTGCCGGTCGTGGAACCGGCGCGAACAACGGTGCGATGGATGCCGCACGCCACATTTGATCATGACGCGCACCGGGGATTTTCGTGCGTGAGCTGCCACGAGAAGGCATTGAGCAGCACGGAGACGAGCGATGTGCTATTGCCAGGGATTGCGACTTGCAAGACGTGCCACGCGCCAGGGCCGGAGTACGCAGAGTCGCGGTGCTTCGAATGCCACACGTATCACGATTGGTCGAAGCGAAAAGAAGTGAAGCCGACGTTCACGCTGCCGGCGCTACGCACGGGCGGACGCTGAGAACGGCGCGGATTCGTTGGACGAGTTATTTGTTGAGCAGGGCCATCATGTGTTCGGGATAGCGCTGGCCGGCGGCGGCGCCGTGAGGAGCGATTTCTTCGATGCGGGCCAGGTCGCTTTGTGAAAGCTGCACGCTGAGTGCTCCGAAGTTTTCTTCCAAATATTTACGGCGCTTGGTCCCGGGGATGGGAATGATGTCATCGCCCTGGGCGAGGAGCCATGCCAAAGCGAGCTGACCGGGCGTGCAGTTTTTTTCCTCGGCGATGGAATCGACACGCGCGACCAGATCGAGATTCTTCTGAAAATTCTCGCCTTGAAAGCGCGGAGAAAAACGGCGGTAGTCATCGGGCGCGAAATCCTCGAAGCGCTTGATCTGACCGGTGAGAAAACCGCGGCCTAGCGGGCTGTAAGCGACAAAGGCGATTCCTAACTCGCGCGTGGTGGGGCGAATTTGGTCTTCGGGGTCGCGCGTCCAGAGGGAATATTCGGATTGCAGCGCGGCGATGGGATGGACTTTGTAGGCGCGGCGAATTGTTTCCGCGGACGCTTCGGATAAGCCGATAAATCTGATTTTTCCTTCGCGGACAAGCTCGGCCAGCGCGCCGACGGTTTCTTCAATGGGGGTGTTGGGATCGACGCGATGCTGGTAATAGAGATCGATGGTATCTACGCCGAGTCGCTTGAGGCTGGCTTCGCAGGAGGAGCGGACGTAGGAGCGGGAGCCGTTGACGCCGCGGACGTTGGGATTTGTTTTGTCGCGCACGATTCCGAATTTTGTGGCGAGGAAGACAGAGTCGCGGACACCGCGAATGGCTTTGCCGACGAGAATTTCGTTGTCGCCATAGCCGTAGACGTCGGCAGTGTCGAGAAAAGTCATGCCAAGTTCGAGAGAGCGATGGATGGTGGCAATGGATTCGGCGTCGTCGCGCGGGCCGTAAAATTCGGACATGCCCATGCAGCCTAAACCGAGAGCGGAAACTAACGGGCCATTTTTTCCAAGATGAGGTTGTGGCATCTGATGCACTCCTGAAGTATGTGAGGTTGGATGTGCCGCGCGGGGCTTCGGATACAGGGTTGTGGACGGAGACAGTGATGTTTTTGGGGGGAGACGAATTGCTTGAACACGCCCGGGGAACAAGTGACAGAATGGGTGCGAGAAGAGAAGGGCGGATGAGGCGGGGCCAAGGGAGGAGCTATGAGACGCCAGATCCTGATGAATGCGGGAGCATCTGTACTGCACTGAGCGGAGCTATTTTTGTGGTTGCACTCCTACACCAATTTGCCCTGGTCGACGTGGCAGGCAGCTTGCTCACATGCCTGCAGGTATTTTTTCTTAGCTCGGCGAACGACGACGCTTTGGAGCCGCAACAGAAAACTAATCGGGCGGGGCGCATCGCCGTGATTTCGCTGCCACTGGGCTTGGTAGCGTTTTACGTCATAACCGACCTCAGACAATCCGTGAAATGATTTCGCGAACAGCAACGGACGGCTTCTGTCCGATGGCAGAGGAGGACAAGATGGAGGAGACCAGGAGGAGGTTCTTGATGACACTGGCCGCGGCGGCGAGTTGTTCCGCGGCAGCGGATGGTTCCGTACTCGCCCAAACGAAGAGGGCGCCCTTCCCACTTCCACCGCCTGCAGCGGAGCAACAAAATCCGGCCGAGGCGCGAGAACCAAAAACCGCTTCGGAGCGGGCCAAGAGAGCGGCAGTGCAGCAGAATGAAAAAGAATTTCGAGCGGACGTGGCCCGGCTGTATCAGTTGGCGAGCGACCTGAAGCAAGACGTCGAGAAGACCATAACGACGGAAGTTTTCTCCCTGCAGATCTACCGGCGGACGGAGGAGATTGAAAAAGTGGCGAAGCAGTTGAAGGCGAGAGCGAAGGGGCAGTGAGTGCTTGACTCGTGACTGGTGGCTCGTGAGTGGCGTGAAAATACGAATTAGGAAGGCAGTGGCGGCGGAGATTCCGGCGCTGCGGGAACTGATTAAAGCTTCTGTGCGGGGGTTGCAGGCGGAGGACTACACGCCGGCGCAGATGGAGGGCGCGCTGGAAACGGTGTTCGGCGTGGATAGTCAGTTGATCGCGGACGGAAGTTATTTTGTGGCGGAAGCCAAGAACGTAGATGCACAGTCTGGAACGGAGAAAAGCAGCGAAGCGAAAGATCCTGGAACGGAATGGATCGTAGCGGGTTGCGGGGGTTGGAGCAAACGCAAGACGCTTTACGGCAGCGATCATTGGACGGGGCGAGAGGATGCGCTGCTGGATCCTGCGCGCGACGCGGCCAAGATTCGGGCGTTCTTCATTCATCCGGCGTGGGCGCGGCGTGGTATCGGCAGCAGAATTCTCGAGGCATGCGAAATTGCGGCTAGCACGGCGGGTTTTACGAGCTATGAAATGGGCGCAACTTTGACCGGAGCAAAGCTTTTCGGGACGAAAGGCTATGTTGCCGTGGAGAAGATCGAGGTTCCCTTGAAAAACGGGTTGTCTCTTCCCGTTATTCGCATGGCGAAGCGGGCGTAGAACGCGACCTCCCAGGCAAGATTTCCAGCCAGCTTAGTCAGCGGCCCGCTTCAGGAAGCGGGCGCTAGAGTCTGTTCCCGATGGGACAAATCCTTGCGCAAAATGCAAATTAGCTGCCCATGATGAAGAGGGGCTTGTTTTGAAAGCTGGAGAATTGGGGGCGGAGACGCTCGGTGTTGTAGTGCTCCTTGATGTCGACAACTTTTTTGGTAGAGGTAATGGTTTCAATGGGGATGTTGCCATAGCTGCCGTTATGGAGAACGACGAGGCGGCCATGGTCGCCCTTGAGGAGCAGCTCGAGCGCGATATTGCCGTAAGCCATAGGAACGATGGAATCCACCACATCGGGGTCGCCGCAGCGGGCCAGGTAGCCGAGCTTCTGGTTGACCACTTCAATGGTCTTGCCCTTGTTAAATTTCTTGGAGAGATCCTTTACTTTGTCCGAGACGATATCGCCGATGCCGCCTAGCTTCTTGTGGCCGTAGGCATCCGCTGTATCGCCTTCGAAAACCATCTCGCCGCCTTCGAACATCGCGCCTTCCGAAACAAGGACCGTTGAGTAGCGGCTGGGGTTTTTGTTACGGTCGTGGACGAGAAGTTCAGTGAGGCGCTCGATATCGAATTTGTATTCCGGGATAACACACCGATTTGCCGCGCCCGCCATGGTAGGAAGCATGGCGGTGTAACCAGCGTAGCGACCGAAGACTTCGATGACCATGAACCGCTCATGAGAGCCGGCAGAGGTGCGGAGGCCATTGACGAGCTGTAGTGTCCGGGTGACGCAAGTGCTGAAGCCGATGCAGTAGTCCGTGCCGGGGACGTCGTTGTCCATGGTCTTGGGGATGGCGATGACCTTAAAACCTTCTTTGTGCAGACGGACGCCGTAGCTGAGGGTGTCGTCGCCCCCGATGGGGATGAGAGTGTCGATGCCCAGCCAAGCCAGATTCTTGAGGACTTCGGAGGTAAGATCGTTTTTCTCAAGGTTGAAGGCATCTTTCAGATGGGCGGGAACAGTGGATTTGCCGACGCGGCCGGGATTTGTGCGAGAAGAGTGGAGGAAGGTTCCACCGGTGCGCGCGGCGCGATCGACGACTTCCTGCGAAAGGACGAGGAAATTGTCCGAATTGTCGTGGTCTTTTTCGCGGACCATGTCGACGAGGCCGGCCCATCCGCGGCGAAAACCGATGACCTGATAGCCTTCATGAAGCGCGCGGAGGGTGACGCCGCGGATGGCGGGATTCAAACCGGGGACGTCACCGCCGCCGGTGAGGATGCCGATGACGCCTTTTTTGGTGTTGATGTTTGCCATGATGCTGAGCCCTTTCCGAGGAATAGTGAACCGACAATTATCCATGCACGGCAGATAATTAGGAAGGGCAGATCGACGATGGAATTGTCAGCTGTGCTCTCGGGTAGCGAGTTGTCCCCTGGAATCAGGGTTGAATTTGTGTCCCCAGGACGCCGAGGAACTTGGCGAGCCAGGAGTGAAGCGCGGGCCAGGCCGGGCCAGTGACGAGGTTGCCGTCAACGAGGGCGTCGGTCATGGGGAGGCTGACGTACGTGCCGCCGCCGAGAGTAACGTCTGGGCCGGTGGCTGGATAGGCGCTGCATTTTTTCCCTTGGAGGACTCCTGCGGCAGCGAGAACTTGCGGCGCGTGGCAGATGGCGGCGAGCGGTTTGTTGGTTTTCGAAAAGTGATGGACGATCTCTATGACGCGGGGATTGAGACGAAGGTACTCGAGCGAGCGGCCGCCGGGGATCATGAGGGCGTCGTAGTCTTCGGGCTTGACCTGATCGAAAGTGGCATTCAGCGCGAAATTGTGGCCGCGCTTTTCGGTGTACGTCTGCTCGCCTTCGAAATCGTGGATGCAGGTCGGCAACGAACTCGCCGGACTTTCTTGCCGGGGCAAACAGCATGGACCGTGTGGCCCACCATCAGCAAGCGCCTGGAACGGAACCATCACTTCGTAGTCTTCGACGTAATCACCAACGAGCATGAGAATAGATTTCTTGGACATGTGACCCTCCGCGGTGGGAATTGTAACCGAGGAAGCGGATTGCTCAAAACGGCGCGGGGAGAATCCAGGAACAAGCGGATTGTGAGGCGACTGCTCAGAATTTTGGGTGCCTAGGGACAACGTACGCAGAGGCACCGGGCGTCTCAAATCGATACAGGAGATGTAAATCGATTGAGCGTGAGATAGGGTATGGCCACACTGCCGAGCTATTCGCGACTCACCTCATTCCGGAATTCCGTCTAAGTCAATGAATCTAAGGAACTTCTAAGAAACTATTCACCAAGGCGACTGACGGAGCGATCTGGCTTGCGACATGCAATTAGAAGACGGGCGTAAATTTCGCCGGACAATCCGGCTCAAAGGACATTGATGGTGAAAAGAGCTAAGGGAATACTCGCGCTGTGTCTGCTCGCCGGAATCGCCGCAGCAATCGGCGGGACGGGTTCTTTGCGTGCGCAAGTGGGAGATAGCTCGGGATCAAGGCGCAAAGTTCGTGTACTGGCAAAACCGCAATACCCTGAGCTGGCCAAAAAATTGAACCTCACGGGTGTCGTGAAAGTCGAGATAATCATAGGCACCGACGGCAAAGTGAAGAGGACGCACGTCGTCGGCGGACATCCGGTTCTGGCCACAGAGGCGGAACGAGCAGCAATGCAGAGTGAATTCGAGCCCGGCCCAAAGGAAACCACAGAAGTTCTCGAATTCAAGTTCAACCCATAGTGAGCTGTTCTGCAGTGTCGTATTCTTTCAGTGAGTCATTTTCTAAGACAAAGAACTTCGACAATTCTATAAAGAAACGGGCGACTGTCCTTCAAAAGGACAGCCGCCTATTCGTTTCTAAACGAAATTAGTGCGCGTGGACTGAAGAAGCCGGGACAGGTTCCGCTGAATCCTGAATGGTGAGCATGTCGGTGCGCATTTTCTCCCACTCAAGCAGGTTGAGGCCGTAGGAAGTGAACAGGCGCCGAATGTGCGCGGAGTCCCAATTCAGAACTTTTTCGAGCACAGGGACGAGCACGCTCATGGCGTTATCGCTGAGGACGGTGCGTTTCGCGACGCGCGTGATGAACTTGGCTTCGGAGACGGCGATGGTAAGGCCGTCGTGCTGATTGACGTGCATCATCACAGGGAGATCGGAGCTGCCGTCGCCCATGTAGATGATGTGGTCGTGGCTGATGCTGAGTTCGGCGCGGCGCTCTTCGAGGACGGTGATTTTGCCCCATCCAGCGGAAGCGCGAATGATGGATTCGACTTCGCCGGAAGACTCGTTGTAACGGAACTTCGTGCCGAAGATATTTTCTGGGGGCAAGATGCCTTCGAGAGCGGATTGGATGATTTCCTGCGGCGCCGCGGAGATGACGTTAAAATGGAACTTGTAGCCGTCCGCGAGATTGTCCAGTGCGCGTGCGAAGAGGGCGACATTGTGCTTCAGGCGGATGCGCTTGCCGGTTTCGACGAGGTGCTCGCGGCGAACGCGACGAAATTCTGGATCATGGAGGATCAGATAGCTGAGTTCGGCGCCCTGTTGGACGAGGTTCATCTCCGCAAGGCCCTTAACCTTGTCATGGAACCCATGAAAGCCGATGAGCTCGCAGAGAACGACTCCAGAGTCGTTGAAACTGAGAGTCTGGTCGAAATCGCTCGCCAGTAAATACTGCTTAAGCATGTTCTAGTACTCCTTCTTGCTTTCTTAGCTTGTGTGCTCGCCTTTGGCGAGATTGGCCTGCCCTGGGTGCGATGCCAGTACCCCCTACACTTACACGATAGCCTTGTTCACCCGGAGGGCCCCACGAATTATTTTGATGGGTGCTATGCGTTAAAAAGGTGAACGATTCATTATATCTTGATTAGATGTATCCTAGGGTTAAAAGATACAAAGGAAAGGAGATGGGTGCGTTCTTGGTCGCCAAGAAGAGGCAAAAGGCGTGGTTAGAAGGAGATAGCGGCAGCGAAGAAAAAGTGAAAAAAGTGCTCCGTAACATCGGGGTGGCGGGGTCTAAAGGCCCAGGGCCTTCATCTTGGGCTCCTCATAGACGTCGTCCTCGCCCGGGTAGCGGAGGCGGTCCTTAAAACGGCCGGTTTCGGCGGCAAGGGCCCAGACGAGGCTTTCCCCGGCCGGGAGGGTCTTGGGTAAGCTGTGGAAAACTTCGTCCTGGAAAGCGAGGGAGGCGTCAATCCATTGCCAGCCGGCGGTCTCAAAGGCGGCCATGACGTCGGGGAGGGCTAGAGCGTTGAGAGAGTTGTAGTGAATGAGGAGTGTGTGGCGGATGTCGCGGCCGAGGACGTCGATGGCAAGTTGGCGGTAAAAAGAGGCGCGGTCGAGAAGATGCGCAATGAGGTAGTCACGATAGGGTTGGATATTGAACTTGGGTTCTTTGATGAGGCGATCGGCCATGCGCTGGTTGACGTACCAATCGGAGGCATCGATGGTGACGTGGCCGACGTGATAGTCGCTCTCTTTGAGAAGAGTGCGGAAGCGGTCGCGCTTGTCGGCGGTGTCGCCTTCTTTGAGGAACGGGTAGCGGAAGAGAAGAGTTTTGTTGTGATAAGGAGCGATGATTTTTTCGTTTTTGAGAAAATCTACGGCGAAGTCGGCATAAGAGGTGGGGCCGCAATAGTTCAGGTGGGAATAGGAATGGTTGCAGATTTGGTGCCCGGCTTGGTCCCAGGCGGAGAGGAGCTTCGAGCCCTCATACTCATCGACGCGCATGCCGCAGACGAAGAGGGCTGCTTTGATGTTGCGGGTGTCGAGAGCTTTCAGGATGCGGGAGTTGGCGTCTTGCCATCGGAGATTGGATTCGAGTTTCAGACGAGGGTCGTCCATGGTGATGGCGAGCTGGGGGCGCGGGGCGTTTGTGTTGCGCGAAGGTGCGGTGTTTTGGTTTGGTCTGAGTGCTGTCAGTGCGTCGGTGAGGAACGGGGCGCAAGAGGCAGCAGAGATGGCTTTGAGTGAGGAGTCAAGAAATTTGCGACGATTCATAGCATGACCTCAGTAAAGAGAATTGAGCCAACTACGGGCGCGGGCGAAGATGGATGGTAAGGATGAAGAGGTGGCTGGGTGAACGGATTCGACGGGCTCGTCAGTGACGGAATAGAAGGCGCCGTTGGTGGGGTGTTGGTAGAGGCGTTGCATCTCGGCGCGATTCAGCGGGCGCGCGCCGCGGCGGCCAAAGACGGCGAGTTGGTTGCCGGATTCGTCGACGGCGCGGTCGCGGTCGATGCCTTTGGAAATGGCGAGCGCGGGGCCGCGTGTGCGTGCTGTGGCAATAAGCTTTGGCGTGGGACGCGGGCTGAAGCCGGAGAAGTGCGCGGGGTCGTCCCATGGTGAAATGATCTGCAGGACGCGCAGCCCGTTGTAGCCGTCGGCGACGAAAGCGAAGGCGCTGCCAGCGACCATGCCGATCTTGATGTCGTTTACTTCATGCAGCTGGTTGTTGGCATTGAACACCTGGTCCAAGCGCGGGGCTTCCGGGTTTTCAACGTCAACAATTCCTATTCCGTTTTTGCCGGCCGCGATGTAGGCATAGGTTCTGGCTACGTAAACGTTTCGAGCATCGTCCAGGGCGACGCGGCCCTTCTCCGTCATCTTTGGATGCGCCAGGTCCGTCACGTCCAGAGTTTTCAATCCATACCGGTCCACAACGAAGGCGTAGCGGAACTGCACGGCGATTCCGCGAGGATGGTCCAGCTCTGGTGCGCCGATGGTCGCCGTGATGCGCGGCGCAAGCGGATTGTCGAGATCGACCACTATGAGAGATTTGTCGGTAAGGATGTATGCATAGGTGCCAGCGATGGTGATGCGCTGTGCGCCGGTGAGGATCCCGTTGGGATTGAAGGCCAGGGCGCGCTTGAGGAAATTGTTGGAGGGATTGCCGTCAAGGAGCGTGCCCACGCCGGGGCTGCTGGACTTCAGATCAGGATTGCCGATGACGACGAGGCCTTCCTCTTTGTCGGCAACGTAGAGAAAACCGTAGAGGAGATGGATGGGCTGCTCTTCGTTTTCGGGGAGACGCTGGCGGAGCGGGTCAACGCCGAGAGTAGTCGGAGAGGCTACATCGAGGGCATTTTTGGTTGGCACGAAGAACCGCTGGCCGATGGGAGAAACGGGCGCGGTGGTGATGCGCTCGGAGAAATCTTTGTTGTCGATGTTGGCGATGTCGTAGACGCGAAGGCCGCCGGAGCCGGTTGCGGCGTAGGCATATTCGCCGCGAGCTTGGACGTCGAGGACATTGCCTGCGTGGCTGGATGCGATCGAGAGTTCGCGACGATGGTCGACGAACTTTTTGTAGTCGTCGGGATAGGCGATGCGCTGGAGATCGCTGCCGTAAATAGCTTCGGGTTCATCGTGCTCGGCAACGGCTACTGCTTCGAAGCCTTTCTTTCCAGTAGCGACATAAACGTAGCGACCCATGAAATTCATGAAGTTCGTGCCTTGAAGCAGGAGCTGGGCCATCCAGGCGTTGTTGTCATTGGCGGCGGAGACGTGGCAATCGCTGCACTGCTTCGTTTCCTTCGCGCGAACGGTGTGTGGAACAAACGTGCTGAAGGCTTGCCCCGAGAAGCCTGGAGCAGAGATGGTTTGCTGCGTGTAGTAGAGCCAGTCGCGGTTCGCGTTTTGCGAACTCACGAGGATGGCGCAGGAAGAGCGCGCGGGAGCGATGCGGTGGCCGGTGACGGTGCCATCAACTCCCAGCATATAGGTGTCGTCGCGAAGGACTTGAAAGTTGTAGCTGGTGTAGTTGCGCGTGGTGAGGCCTTCGTTGTGAAGCATGGGCTTGCGCGCGTTGGCCGTCATTTGGAGATGGCAACCGAAACAGGTGGGCGTCCAGGAAGTGTGGCAGGAGTAGCAGGTCATGGCGGAATTGGCGTGAGCGAGGTGTCCGTCGTCCTGCGGCATTTGCGAGGCGAGGGAGCCGTCCTTAGTCATTAGCTTGGCGCGAAACGATTTCACGCTGAAGTGCACGTTGCCGGGCGTGACGGAGTCGGCGGTCTGAACGATTTCCCATTCCTTGTTTTCTTCGGACATCGAGCGCTGAATTACGGCACCGTCGGCTCGCCATTCGAACCGGCGAAGTCCCCATGGCGTGCGCAATGTGTCGAGGTGGCGGCCGCCTTCAGGAGCTGCAGGACCGGAAGTGAGGAGCGTGGCTTTGTTGCGAATGGTGCCATGGCAATCAATGCAATCGATTTCGACCGCGGCGCGGGGCTCACCGTAAATTTTTCCGTTGCCGTGATTGTCCTGCGCAAAATGGCAGTCGTTGCACTGCATTCCTTTTTCGAGATGGATGTCTGCGAGATGGACCGCTTTCCCGAAGCGGTCCGGATCATCGAAACCGATCTGCTTGCCGTCTTTATCCAGCCAATTGCCTTTGCGGTCGTGGTTGAAGACGGAACGGAAGACCCAGCCGTGTCCGTGGAAATCGGCGAACTGCGTGGTTTTCAATTTCGCGTTGAATTCAGGGCTTCCGAGATTTTCGAGAAATTTTTCATCGCTCCAGAGGCCGCGAGCGGCGGCGGCTTCGGGATTTCGCAAGAAAGATTGATAGCGCTGCTCTTCCGTCGGGTTGCGTTGCTGAGGCGGATACATTTTGTCGCCGTCGATTTCGTTGTCCCACCAGGTGAGGCCGAAATAGGTCGCGAGCATATTCGTGCCGGGATGGATGTGGCAAACCATGCACTGGCTCGAAGGGATGGAACGCGTGAAAACATGCTTGATAGGATGGCCCGGTTCGTTCTTGGGGATGGTTGAGTCGGAAGAGGCGCTGAAGCCGGAATGTCCGAACTGCGCGTAGGAGCCGGAGTGAGATGGGTCGCGATCGTTGGCGTAGATAACGTGGCAAGCGGTGCAGCCGCTCGCGCGATAGTCGCCGGGATGATCGTTCGTGCCAGGCAGGGACATAACGGGATCGACCAGACGGGTTTTCTGCAAGCCGAGGAAAACAGGATCGGTGCGAAGCTCGGTGCCGAAGCCTCGGTCGCTGAGTTTGTCGTCAGGCTTGCCGGGATCTTCTTCGCGATTGGGATTGCCTAACTCTGACTTTTTTTGGCCGCCGCGTTCAAACACGCGAAGAACGTTTCCAGGCTGCGAAATTTCCCAGCGGAAAAGCGGATCGAGTTCGGGGAGCACGCCCTTGGTCCGAGTTTCCTCGGGCGAGGGAGGCGGAAAGGTTTTGATGGATTGCGGCTTGCCGTTACGGTCATAGCTTTCGCCGAAGCGGGTATTTTTTGTGGGAAAGCCGCCGTTATTGTAGAGCGCCGCGCCCCAGAGAAGTCCGGTGTGGGTCATCATGCTTGTTGAAGAGGCGCGGACTTCTTTCGCGTGGCAGCCTGCTGCGCCGCAAGTCTCTGGTGCGATTCGCAGGTCGCCAGGATTTATGAATTTTATAAATTCGGGAGATTCTTTGAGCCACTTTGTGTAGGTGCGCTCAGGCAAAGCGGACCGGTCTTTGAAGCTCGCGTCGCGAGGTTGGATGTGGGCTTTTTCCTTGGCGGCGTTGTATTCGGTGGAGTTTGGCGCGATGCCGCTGGCAACCGCGATCGAAGAGTTGCCGCCATGGCAATCGGTGCAGCCGAGAAAAACGGTTTTCGTGGGGTGCATCGTTGGCTCGTCCGTCGAGGTGTGACAGGAAATGCAGCCAGACGATTTGCGATCCGCTTCCTCCTGCGATTGACCACGAGCGGATGAAGGGTCTTGCTTCGCTTGGACACTTGAAGCCGAATCTGCATAAAAGACCAAGAGAAAAGAAAACGCGGAGACGCAGAGGGCGCAAAGGTTCCGCAGGGAGTCGCGTTTGAAATGGCGTGGCAAGTTCATCTAATACGTTTCCTCAGAAAGTAAACTTCACGGAACCGAAAAGCGAGAAGAGTGTGCGGCTCGTGTAAATATCTTTGAGCCCGTCGCCGGGCTGGAGTGCGGAGGCGCCGCCCGTGAGAACGATGTTTTCGGTAAGCGGGGGGCGGTATGTCACGCCGATGCCGAAGTCTTCGCCAATGCTGTGGCGGATGGGAGCTTCGAACAATATGTATTCGAGCGGCTCGGTGCGCTCGAAGCGAAGATAGTTGAAATTCGCAAATCCTCTCAGCTTGGGAGTGATGTCAAAATCCGCGCCTGCGTTCACGAGGAAAATACCGGGATTGACGAAGTTGGCTTGCCCCTCTTCTTTTGTGGAACGAAGAGACGGAATCAAGCTGCCGTCTGTAGTAAGCGACACGCCGGAGCCCAGAAGGCGAATCGCTTCACGGTTCCAGAAGCTGAAGATGCCGCCGGCGAAATTCGGAAGATCGTCAATCGAATCGAAACCGCGGGCGCGGCCATCGCGTGGATTGGCGTCGCCCGATGTGTAAAACGTGGAAACGCGATAGCGAATCCAGTCGCGGTCGTAGGAAAGCTCGACCGCCGCCATCTGCGCGTTGACCGTCACGGGCCTCCCGGCGATGGGATTGAAAGTATCCTCGCCAACAGCTTGATAAAGAGCGTGCGTGAGATTGAAGCGGCGAATGTGGCCGCTGCCAAGCCAGCCGAAATAGCCGACGCGGATTCCGTGCGCCAGGGGACCGCCTCCCAGGCCTTGATTGATAACGTTGCCGATCGGCGCGGGGCGCACGAGAAAACCGTTGTCGTCGTAATGAACGCTCGGATCATCCTTGTTCCACGCGGCGACAAATTCGGCGGTGTAACCCGGAAAGAAAAAGTCCTGCAAGTAGACGTTTCCCAATACGACTTGCTGATGACGGCGCTCGAACGTGTTGAGGCCACTGTTGGTGTTTTTCTCGAGGAATTGAAAATACGCGACGTTGTACTCGATGCGGTCGCTGTTCCAATTGCCAAAGATGCGCAGGCCGGGCTGTTCATCCGCAAAGAGGAAACCTCGGAAATCAGCATTGAATTGCTGAATGCCGGCGCGGATGGAGATGAAATCGTAGTTGTCGCTGAGATCGTGGAGCTTCACTTCGACAAAGGCTTCTTGAAGGCCGACGTGATGGTCGAAGCGGTTGGTGCCATGGCGCAAGTCAGGGCTGACGATGCCAAGCTCACGAACGTCGAGATCGTTGAGGCTGAGCTCCGGCGTGATGCGGATGCGCCAATCCACCGGCTTGAAGGACGCATCGCCGTGGAAGAGATCAAAGCTGAAGCGCAAAGTCTGGTCGAAGAATGCCTGTTCGCCGCGGCCAAAAAACCCGGAGCTGCCGGGCTGCGCGGCACTTACGCCGCTGGGTGAAGGAACGCGCCGGCTATCGAAGAAAGTTTCCGACGAAGCGGTGATGTTCAAGAAAATCTGCTGACCGAGAACTTCGGGCCAAATAGGCTCGTCGCCTTTGAAGCGATTGCGATTGAATGGGTCGTACCAGTGAGGCCTGGTGTAAAGATGCTCGCCCTTTTGCGGATAGCGGCGATAGTCCGGTTGATTGAGGGCCCAGCGATTGGGCACTACGTTGTAAATATCGGCGACAGGAGGCAGATATTCCGGCGCGAGCTCCGCGATGTAATTGGGATCGGAATCGAGGCGATGGCGAAGCTCGCGATAGCTGCCGAGCGCGGGCGATGAGCCAGGCGTGACGGCGGGACCCAGCTCCGGCAAGCGCGGAAGACGCGAGCGAAATTCAGCGCTGCTGGTACTGACCAAAGAAATTTCCAGCGTGGTGACTTCATTGGCGTTGAGTCCAAGATCAGGAATTAGGAATGGAGCGTATCCCTCGGCTTCGACACGAAATTCATAGTGACCAGGCGAAATAAGAAGGATTCGGAAGACGCCTTCGACTGAAGAGGTCGCGCGCACGGTTTGCCCAGTCTGCAAGTGTCGAAGCGTGAGCTGGGCCGAAGCCACTGGCCGCGCTTCGTTCGGCGAGATAGCCTCGCGCAAGATGCCATCGACGGCGGCGGTCGTCAAAGCCTGCTGGCGTGGAATGCGCTGCGCGGGAACCGATTCAGCAGATTTTTGGACCGTGGCCTGTCCACCGGCTGCGGATGGCTGCTCGGGCGCGGATTGTTGCGCACCGGATGCACTCCCCATTGCGAAGAAGGCGAACAACACCCCAAGCCAGGCGCGAGCCGAGCCACTGACGCGTCGAGAGGTTCGCGAAGAGAGAGAGAGCATGCCTGCGGCCTGGAAGAATTTGCGCAAGTAAAAGGGATCGCATTCTAGCTAACAATATCGGACCGCAACGGGCAATCCATTTCCGCGAGAAGTGAACACAAGCGATAACACTTCTTACGCGTCGCGAGCATTCACCGATAGGAACCGCGCCGTTCGCGAACGATTGAGAGGCGTGAGGAAGCGTGTTACTAAAGAAAATACCCTTCATGCCAACGGAACACACTCTTCGGAGGCCAGTCGCCTCGCGACATGTCCTGGCGCGGCGTCAAAAAACGCTTGCTTTGGGCATTTTGCTTGCGCTGGGAATCGCTGGAGTTCTCGCGCTGTTGCTGGTGGGCTGCGGTGGCGAGAGCAGCGCGCCTGTTTCCCCGCCGCCCGTCTGCGGCGGTGCAACCGCTACAAATCGCCGACGTGCAAGAAGATCGTGCAGGCGGCTGTGAATTCCGTGAATGTTGATATGGTCGTGGCGGTAGTGGACCGGGCGGGATTTGTGCTGGGTGTGTTTCGCACGCTAAACGCGCCCGCAACGGCGCCGGGTAATTTCGGGCAGACGCTTGACGCGAACGATGTGGCGGTCGCCCTGGCGCGGACTGGCGCATTTTTTAGCAACGATCAGGCGCCGCTTTCTTCGCGCACGGTGCGATTCATCAGCGGAATCCATTTTCCTCCCGGTGTGATGAACCAGCCGCCTGCCGACCTGTATGGCATCGAGAACACAAATCGCGGATGCGCACTCGTGAACAGCGCTTCATTTCAAAGTCAGATCCCTCCATCGCTCGCGCTCGGCGGAGGATTTGGACCTGGGATTATTACCGGCAAAGCCGATGCGATGGACTCGAATCCGCTGGCGGTGAATCCCGGCGGCGTGCCAATTTTTTACCAGAACGTTGTTGTGGGCGGAATTGGAGTGGTTACAGCTTCGAATGATCTCAACCTAGCGGAGTATGCGGCGTTCGTTGGATCAACGACGCAGCGCACCGGGCCGTCGGACTCCTTTGGACCTACACCGACCGCTCCTGGGGTGGTTTTCATCGGAGGAGTTGCACTTCCCTTTGTAACGCAGACTTCATTGCCCGCGAGTGTTTCCGTGGGGCCGGTTGCTGGCACTGGATCGTTTCTGGTCGCGCCAGCGAACAGCGCCGGACAGCCGCCGGAAGGGGATCTGATTGCGCCTGCGGCAGGACCACTGGGCGGATTGAGCGCAACCGAAGTACAAACTATTTTGGACAACGCGGAAGCGACCGCAAACGTGACGCGCGCCGCCATTCGATTGCCGATTGACTCGCGAGCGCGCATGGTCATTGCGGTGGCCGACCTGGATGGCACCATCATCGGCTTGCGGCGCATGCAGGATTCGACGGTCTTCAGCATCGACGTGGCGGCGAGCAAGGCGCGAAACATGGTCTACTTCAATAGCTCCGCACGGGCCGCGGTTGATTTGAATCAAGTGCCGATGGGCACGGCCGTCACGAACCGCACGATCAGTTTTGGCTCGCAGCCTTTTTTCCCGCCGGGGATTGACGGATCGGCCGCCGGACCGTTCTTCAACATTTATTTGCAGGATCTGGCAAACCCTTGCACGCAAGGAATGCAGGCCGGGGCTCCGAACGTCAACAAAAGTGGAATCGTGTTTTTTCCCGGCAGTGCGGGCTTGTATCGCAACGGCACGCTGGTCGGCGGGCTAGGCGTCAGCGGAGACGGCGTGGATGAGGACGACTACGTGACGAGCGGCGGCACGAAAGGATTCGAAGCACCGGCAAGTATCCGTGCAGACCAGATTTCGATCAACGGAGTGCGACTTCCCTACTTTAAGTTTCCTCGCAATCCCACGGACTGATCGTTCACTTATATTACGAGCGCTTGTCTGCAATCCTACTTCTCAGCGCCGGCTCCGTTCGAAGGATCGGAAGATGTAGCGGTATCCACATCAAGAAACCAGGCATGCGCAGTGTCGCTCGGCGCGTAACAGTTGCCGTCGGTATGGTAGCCCGGCGCACAGTGCGCGGTGCGATCCATGCGGCGCGGCGACTGTGCGAATTGCCAAAGCGCGGCGTACGGAATTCCACCAGTTGCCGGGGATGGGGGATTTTGCGGGAAGGTGCAGCCGGGCGAAGGCGGACAGACATCATTGAAAATGAAATAAACGAAATCCGCCGAGGGAGCATGCGCGCGGATGTCGTCCGCGGTTGTGATCGTGACGCCTCGTTCTTCCTTGACGGGGATTCCGGAGCAGTACGCGCCAGCACGATAACCTGCTTCTGCGAGCCTACCAGCCCAAGCGCGCAAATAGGCGTGATACGCCGCGGGAAGACGGCCACCTTCTTCAATGTCGAGAAAAATGATCGCTTCCGCGGGAAAGCCTTCCTGCTTTGCGGTAGCGGTGGCATTCCGCGCATCGAGAATTCCCTTCTGCACAGCTGCCGCTTCGTTTTTGAGTTCGCGACTCAGAGGGCCGCGGTAGAGCAACAAAAAGCCGAAACCTTGCGAGCGCAAAAGATCGCGCTTGCCGAGCCAGGTATTCGTTTTTTCGCCGGGAGGCGGACTAAGCCAATAGCTGCTGAAGAAGAATGTTTTTCGCAAAGCCGGAAGCGGATCCTTGCCAGGGAAAATGTTGAGATCGAAGCCAAGATAGGCGCGCGGTGCTTGCTGCTCCTGCGAGTTGGGCTGGGTGCCAGATCGGCAAGAAAACAAAATCAGAGCAGCGGCGATTGCCGAAATAGTCAGGAACGACAGGCGGGGCCTCAAGTTGGTCACGACCTTGAGAATGCCAGAAGTCGCTCGCAGCGGCTAGCCTTCGCGGAGCTTATGCCCGGCAAGATTGCCAAGGCCGTCGTAGGCCGCGTACTTGTAAGTCTCGCTGAGCGTCGGATAGTTGAAAACCTGTTCGATGAATTCATCAATGGTTTGGCCGTTGTCAAGAACCATCAAGCCGATGTGAATAAGTTCCGTGGCGCTCTCGCCGATCAGGCTCACGCCAAGAAGCTTGCGGTCCGCTCGCGCGAAGATGAGCTTGAGCATGCCCGCCGTATCTCCAATGATGTGGCCGCGTGCGTTGTTCTCGTAGTGGGCGCGCCCGACGCAATAGTCGATCTTTTTTTCTTTGCAGGACTCTTCCGTTTCACCGGCAGCGGAAATTTCGGGAATGGTGTAAATCCCCATGGGAAGCATGGAGGCGACACGCTGTTTGTACTTGAAGCCAAAGGCGTGGCAAACGGCGACGCGTCCCTGCTCCATGGAAGTGGATGCCAGCGCGGGAAATCCAATCACGTCTCCCGCGGCATAAATATTTGGAACAGAGGTCCGATAGTTGTCGTCAACGGGAATGTATCCGCGGTCGTTGATGGCCAGGCCGGCCTTTTCCAGGGCGAGGCCGTCGATCGCGGCGCGGCGGCCTGCGGCAAAAAGCGCGGCGTCGGTCTCGAGCGTCTTGCCGCTCTTCATCGAGAGGCGAACGCCGGTGGACGAATTCTCGACTTTCACGGGACGCTCGTTGAACAGGAAGCGCATGCCGAGAGCTGTGAGGCGGTCGCGGAGACGATCGGAGATTTCTCCGTCGAGAAACGGCAACAGACGGTCGCGGCCATCGACGAGTGTGACCGCAACTCCCAGCGCGATGAAAATCGACGCGTACTCGCAGCCAATGACGCCGCCCCCGATAATGGCGAGACTTTTCGGAATGCGGTCCATCTGCAGAAACGTGTCCGAATCAAACGTGTGGACGTCGTCGAAGGCAATCTCCGGGGGGCGGTGCGGCTTCGAACCGGTAGCGATGAGGATGACTTCGCCGCGAAGATGGCGCGTCCCGTCTGTAGAAGTGACCGCGACGCTGTGCGCGTCCTCGAACGCCGCCTGGCCGCGAACAAGCTCGATGTGATGCAGTTCCAGGTTTTTCAAAATACGCCGGCGCTCCATTTCGACGACAGCGCGTTCGTGGTGCATGAAATCCTGCACGGTGAGGTTTTCCTTGAGCGAGTAATCGATGCCATAAAGCCCGCGCTGCTTAAGTCCGGAAAAATAGAGCGCCGATTCACGCAGCGTCTTGCTCGGGACCGTGCCCGTATTGATGCAGCTTCCGCCGACGTCCGGTGCGCGTTCGATGACCGCAACTCGCTTGCCGAAATAGGCGGCCTGCGCGCCGGCTTTTTCTCCTCCAGGGCCGCACCCGATCACAATCAGGTCGAAATTTTCGGTACTCGCCACACAAACCTCCCGTCGCGCACCACTGAATGTTTCTTCGCGAGACGCCCCAAGTTGGGCGAGAAGCATCAAAGCCAGACGGATCAAACAGAGTGTAGAAGAATAGCGCCATCTGAACGCAAATTCCTGACGGCATTGTGCTGAAACGTATCTGGCATCTGCCTTGCGCCTCGTGAGAACGGGGGCCAGGCGCTTTTGGGTTAGTGCGCGGGTGTCCTTATATCTATACTAATGGTTAAATTTAAGGCAATTCAGAGACTGCACTTGAAGGAGCTTCCCATGTCGATCGACAGTGTCCCCATCAATTACGATATCAAGTTTGAGAAGGACCATGCCAGCATCAAGGTCACCTATGACCTCAGCGTTCCAGTCGGCGGTCCCGCGCTCATCGCCTATTTTCAAGTGACCATTGACGGCACGGATCTGATCAGCGGCTTCCTTCCCGGCCAGACGGCGTTCAACGGCGCGAAATTTCATACGCTGTCCGATCCAATTAAAGATGCGCCCGTATCCTTTTCGATTTCTTCAAACCAGGGCTGGGTCGCCAGCGACGATGACGTTTTACGCGGCGAGAAAGATTACGACGAGGCCGAATTCTCGGACTAGAAGCGCAAGAGCTTCCGCAAGACTTTGCCGTTTTTTCGCGAAAGTCCTGCGGTGCAGGCAAACCCACCAACTAATTCACTGCTCGAAAAAATAGAATGGATAAAATGGTGCCCGGGGTGGGAGTCGAACCCACATGAGGAAAAATCCCCGGAGGATTTTAAGTCCTCAGCGTCTGCCATTCCGCCACCCGGGCAGGGCAGGTACAAAAAGTAGCATGTATGAAGGCTGCGCTCAACGCTTAGGCGGACACCATCAGCGACATCATCGAGCCCTGTCAACCGCAACGTGCGTTGGCCCCTATGAACGCTTTGTAACTTGATTGACAACCGGTAGGGGGCGCGGTAGTTTTTCTTTCGCTCCCTGGATGGCCGCCCGCCTCTGAGGAGGACCAAGCGTGAACGCGCGGCAGTTCTCAAACGTACGTTTAGCGCACGAGCAAGCGCCTGCTTTTATTTTGGCGTAAAATCACTTCATCTGTTCCATAACGCGGTGCAACAAAACTTAACGAGAGGTCCGCGGGAGCCCTTCCTGCCCGCCACAGGAGCCAACGTGAGCCAGCCGAATCTTGACCTGTTGAGCATCAACACCATCCGCACTCTGGCGATTGACGCCGTGCAACAGGCAAATTCCGGCCACCCCGGCGCGCCCATGGGTTTGGCCCCCGTCGTCTATGAACTCTGGCAGAACTACCTGCGTTACGATCCCGCCGATCCCACTTGGCCCAATCGCGACCGCTTCGTTCTTTCCGCTGGCCACGCTTCCATGCTCCTTTACGCCACGCTGCACCTCGCGGGCGTGAAGGAAGTTACCAAAGACGGCAAAGTCCTGGACTCGCTCGCCGTTTCCATGGACGAAATCAAGCGCTTCCGTCAACTCGGCAGCAAAACGCCCGGCCATCCCGAATCTCACATCACCACCGGCGTTGAAACTACCAGCGGCCCGCTCGGACAAGGCGCAGGCAATAGCGTTGGAATGGCCATCGCCAGCAAGTGGCTCGGAGCAAATTTCAACAAGCCCGGCTTCGAAATTGTTGACTTCAACGTCTACGCCGTGTGCGGAGACGGTGACCTTATGGAAGGCGTGGCGAGCGAAGCCGCTTCTCTTGCCGGCCATTTGCAGCTCTCGAATCTCTGTTGGATTTACGACAATAATCACGTCACGCTCGACGGTCCCGCCGATTGGTCCTTCAACGAAGACGTCATGACCCGCTTTATCGGCTATGGATGGAACGTTACGCGCGTTGCCGACGCCAACGATCTAAGCATGCTCGCTCGCGGCTACGACACCTTCTTGAAAACGAAAGATCGGCCCACGCTCGTCGTCGTGGATAGCCACATCGGCTACGGTTCGCCGCACAAACAGGACACCTACGAAGCCCACGGCGAGCCGCTCGGCGAAGCCGAAATCAAACTCGTAAAGAAAAATTACGGCTGGCCGGAAGACGCAAAGTTCCTCGTTCCCGATGGCGTCTACGATCAATTCAAGAACGGCATCGGCAAACGCGGCGCCGAAGCCCATTCCGCCTGGAACGCGAAATTCGCGGAGTACAAAAAACAGTTCCCGCAGCTCGCTGATCAATTGAACCGCATGCAAAACGGCCAACTCCCCGACGGCTGGGACAAAAATCTTCCGTCCTTCCCCGCCGATCCCAAAGGCATGGCCACGCGCGACAGTTCTGGAAAAACGCTGAACGCTCTCGCGACGAACATTCCCTGGCTCGTCGGCGGCTCGGCGGACTTGGCGAAATCCAACAAGACCAATCTCACCTTTGAAGGCGCGGGCGATTTCTTTCCAAACGCCTATCGCGGCCGCAACATCCATTTCGGTGTTCGCGAACATGCCATGGGCGCCATCGTCAATGGCATGACTCTGTGCAAGCTCCGCGCCTTCAGCGCCACGTTTTTCAATTTCAGCGACTACATGCGCCCCAGCATGCGCCTCGGCGCTTTGATGGAAATTCCATCCATCTATATTTTCACGCACGACTCCATCGGTGTCGGCGAAGACGGCCCAACGCATCAGCCCGTCGAACAACTTGCCTCTTATCGCGCCATGCCCAACATGCTTGTGTTTCGCCCCGGCGATGCCAACGAAGTCGTCGAAGCCTACAAAGTTGCGATCCAGCACACGCACGGCCCCTCAACTCTTGTCTTCACTCGCCAGGCCATGCCCACTTTCGACCGCACAAAATATGCTCCCGCATCAGGTGTGGCCAAGGGCGCTTATGTTCTCGCGGACGCCACAGGCGCAAAGCCGGACGTCATCTTGCTCGCCAGCGGAAGCGAAGTGGGTCTCTGCGCTGCCGCCTATGAAAAGTTGACCGCCGACGGCGTGAAAGCCCGCGTCGTCAGCATGCCTTGTTGGGAACTCTTCGAAAAACAGGACGCCGCCTACAAAGAAAGCGTTTTGCCGGCCAACGTGACTGCGCGCGTTTCCGTGGAAATGGAATCCGTTTTCGGATGGGACCGCTACGTCGGCCCCAAAGGCAAAATCATCGGCATGCGCTCCTTCGGAGCCTCTGCCCCGCTGAAGGATTTGCTTAAGAAATTCGGTTTTGAACTCGAAAACGTGCTGGCCGCGGTGAAAGAAGTTTCAGGAAAGTGAGCCCCGCATGAAAGTTGTGATTGGTTCCGACCACGCCGGCTTTCAACTCAAGAATGCCATGGGCGATCTGCTGCGCTCGATGGGTAACGACGTGCTCGACGTCGGCGCCTTTAACGAAAACCCGTCCGACTATCCGGATTTCGCCGAAGCCGTCGGCCGTGCCGTCCTCGATGGCAAAGCCGAACGCGGCGTACTGGTCTGCGGCAGCGGAGTTGGCGCCAGCGTCGCAGCCAACAAGCTCCCCGGCATTCGCGCGGGCATGTGCCATGACACCTATTCGGCGCACCAAGGTGTCGAACATGACGATATCAACGTCATCGTGCTGGGTTCACGCATCATTGGCGTGGCTCTGGCGCAGGATTTGGTGAGGGCGTTCATGGGCGCGAAATTCTCCAACGAAGAGCGGCATGTGCGGCGGCTCGGCAAAGTAAAGGCACTGGAAGCGAAGTACTGCACGCGCTCTTAAGCGCGGGCTGGCAGTGGCCAATGGGCACCTGAACTGCAAGTCCGCCCTCCCGGTAGTACAATGGAGTTTCAAAGGATTCCCCGTGAGGGAGGAGAATCGTCGTGACCACTACCACCACAGTTCCAAACGTCGGCACTGCGCAGGGCGCCAATCCTCTGAAGGCGCTGCTGGCTTATCGGCCAATCCCCCTGGATGGACTACATTCGCAGAGACCTGCTCACCGGCGGCGGCCTGAAAAAATACATTGATGACGATGGACTCCGCGGCATGACCTCCAATCCCGCGATTTTTGAAAAGGCCATCACGGGCAGCAATGTCTATGCGGACTTACTCAACTCGCCCGACGCGAAAAAACTCGACGCCAAGGGCGTCTTCGAAAAAATTGCCATTCGCGATGTGCAGGATGCTTGCGACATCTTCAAATCTGTTTATGTGGAATCCAAACGGCGTGACGGCTATGTCAGCCTGGAAGTTTCTCCTTATCTCGCCAACGACACCAAGGGCACCATCGACGAAGCGCGGCGCCTTTGGAAGTCCGTGGATCGCCCCAACGTGATGATCAAGGTTCCGGCTACTCCCGAAGGCATTCCTGCGATTCGCCAGCTCCTCGAAGACGGCCTTAACATAAACATCACCCTGCTCTTCGCGCAGTCAGCTTATGAGCAAGTCGCCGAAGCTTTTCTCGCCGCTCTCGAAGCTCGCGCTGCCAAGGGCCAAGACATCAGCCATTCCGCCAGCGTCGCCAGCTTTTTCGTGAGCCGCATCGATACCCTGGTCGACAGCAGGGTTGACGAAAAGTTGAAGGCAGGCGCGGACCCCGCGCAAAGAGCGTTGCTCGAAAGTCTTCACGGCAAAATTGCCATCGCCAACGCCAAGCTCACTTACAAAAAATATCAGGAACTTTTCGGTGGCGCGCGTTGGAACGCCCTGGCTGCCAAAGGCGCGCAAACGCAGCGGCTGCTTTGGGCCAGCACGAGCACAAAGAACCCCAAATATCGCGACGTCATCTATGTGGAAGAACTAATTGGCGCCGACACCGTGGACACGATTCCCCCGGCGACGTTCGACGCCTTCCGCGATCATGGCAAACTCCGCAAAAGTTTGACCGAAGACGTCAATGCAGCCCGCAAGACCATGGAAAACCTAGCCAAGGCCGGCATCTCGATGAAAGAAGTTACGGACAAACTCCTAGTGGACGGCGTGAAACTCTTCGCGGATGCGTTCAAACAGCTTCTGGACGCGACGGGAAAAAGCGCAGGAGTAAATGCGTGAGCCTGAATCGGCAAACCTACACACTACCGGACAAACTCGCAGGTGATGTGAATGAGTCGCTTAAGGATTGGAAAAAGAACGGCAAAGTGCAGCGGCTCTGGCAGAAGGATGCCTCGCTCTGGACAGGCACGGACGAGGCCAAGTGGCTAGGCTGGCTCGATATCACCGAGCAGCAGATCGAAGATGTAGACAAGCTGAAGCAGATCGCCGCCGACATAAAGAAAGCGGCCTTCAAGAACGCCTTGCTGCTTGGCATGGGCGGCTCCAGCCTCTGTCCGGAAGTCCTTCGCATGACCTTTGGCAAAGCCGCTGGCTTTCCGGACCTTCATGTATTGGATTCGACCGATCCCGCACAAATCAAAGCCATCGAAGCAAAAGTGGACCTCGCCAGTACCATTTGCATCGTTTCGAGCAAATCCGGCAGCACGCTCGAGCCCAACATCTACAAACAATACTTTTTTGACCGCATAAGAACCAAGGTCGGCCAAAAGGAAGTTGGCAATCGGTTCATCGCCATCACCGATCCCGGCTCAAAGATGCAGCGTGTCGCCGACAAGGACAAATTCCGTAAGGCCTTCATGGGCGTCCCGAGCATCGGCGGTCGCTATTCGGCTCTTTCCAATTTCGGCTTGGTGCCCGCTGCCGTGATGGGCATTGATGTTTCAAGGTTTCTGAAAAACACGAAACAAATGGTCGACGCTTGCCGCGCCGACGCGGACGCCGTCACAAATCCTGGCATCGTCCTGGGCACGATTCTCGGCATCGCCGCGGATCAGGGCCGGAACAAGCTTACGATCGTCACTTCAAAAGGAATTTTCGATCTTGGCGCATGGCTCGAACAGTTGATCGCCGAATCCACCGGGAAGTCGGGCAAAGGCATCATTCCTGTCGATCGTGAGCGCCTTTCCAAACCGGACGCGTACGGCGCCGACCGCGTTTTCGCGTACCTGCGTCAGGAGTCGGATTCGGACAAGGAACAAGCCGCGGCTGTTGATGCTCTCGCAAAGGCCGGGCACCCAGTCGTACGCATCGTGTTGCCGGACATTTACAACCTTGGCCAGGAATTTTTCCGCTGGGAAATCGCCACCGCTGTCGCCGGCTCTCTCCTCGGCATCAACGCTTTCAACCAGCCGGACGTCGAAGCCAGCAAGACGGAAACTCGTAAGCTAACTTCCGAATACGAATCGACCGGCAAGCTGCCTTCCGAAGCGCAATTTTTCACCGGCGACGACATGAAGCTCTACGCCGATCTAAAAAATACAGTTGCGCTAAAGGGCGGGGCGACACTTGTGGGCTTCCTGAAGAAACACCTGGCGCGCATCAGCGCTGGCGATTATTTTGCCGTGCTCGGTTACCTCACCATGAACGAAGCGAATGAAGAGGCGCTCCAGGCGATTCGCCTCGCCGTGCGCGACAACAAAAAAGTGGCCACCGTCCTCGGTTTTGGGCCGCGCTTCCTTCACTCCACGGGACAAGCCTACAAAGGCGGACCCAACTCCGGCGTTTTTCTGCAGATCACTTGCGACGATGACGTGGACATCCTGGTTCCCGGGCAGAAATACACTTTTGGCGTCGTCAAAGCAGCGCAAGCGCGTGGCGATTTTGCGGTTCTCGCGGAGCGCGGCCGTCGCGCGTTGCGCGTCCATCTCGGCAAAGATGTTGCCGCGGGACTTGCAACGCTGGCCAACGCCATCAATCAAGCGCTCGCATAAGAAAATCGTTTAAGACGTAAAATCAGGCGAGCTTTACAAAACGAAGGCACAGGAGCAATCGCGATGCAACTTGGCATGATCGGGCTTGGGAGAATGGGCGCCAACATGGTCCGGCGTCTCGAAAAGAACGGCCACAAGTGCGTCGTATACGACCGCAGCGCGGACTCCGTCAAACAACTCGCAGGCGAAGGCGCGACCGGCGCGGACTCGCTCGACGATTTCGTCAACAAACTCCAAAAGCCCCGCGCCATCTGGCTCATGGTTCCGGCCGCCGTGGTGGACTCCACGCTCCACGATCTGACGAGCAAGCTCGATTCCGGCGACATCGTGATAGACGGCGGAAACTCCTACTACATTGACGACATCCGCCGCGCCAAAGAACTTTCCGCAAAGGGCATTCACTATTGCGACGTCGGCACCAGCGGCGGCGTCTGGGGCCTCGAGCGTGGCTATTGCCAAATGATCGGCGGCGAAGCAGACATCGTCAAGCACCTCGATCCCATTTTCAAAACTCTCGCGCCCGGACGCGGCAATGCCGATCGTACTCCCGGCCGCGAAAAAGTCGGCGGTACTGCCGAAGAGGGCTATCTCCACTGCGGCCCTTCCGGCGCCGGACACTTCGTCAAGATGGTCCACAACGGAATCGAGTACGGCTTGATGGCCGCCTACGCCGAAGGCCTCAACATCCTGAAGCACGCCAACGCCGGAAAATCTCATCGCGAAGCCGACGCCGAGACCACCCCGCTCCGCAATCCCGAACACTATCAATACGATTTCAATCTCGCCGACATCACCGAAGTCTGGCGCCGCGGCAGCGTCGTCGCCTCCTGGCTCCTTGACCTCACCGCCATCTCGCTTTTGGATCAGCCCACTCTCGATCGCTTCTCCGGCCGCGTTTCCGATTCCGGCGAAGGCCGCTGGACCATTCTCGCGGCGATCGAATCCACCGCTCCCGCGCCTGTTCTCACCGCGTCTCTCTTCCAGCGCTTCACGTCCCGCGGTGAAGACGATTTTGCCGCCAAAGTTCTCTCCGCCATGCGTTTTCAGTTCGGCGGCCACATCGAGAAAAAATCCGGCCACTAAACATTTTTCCACTTCACCGGTAAGCTGGCCGCCTCAGACAGGATCAACTCAATGACTCTAACTCAACCCGACGCTGCTCCCATCGGCTCTCCTTGCGTGATGGTTATTTTCGGCGCTAGCGGCGACCTCACCAAACGCAAACTCATTCCCGCGCTGATCAACCTCGCGCAGGAAGGCCTTCTTTCGCAACAGTTCGCCATCGTCGGCTTTGCCTTCGATCAAATGAACACCGACTCTTTCCGCGCGATGCTCAACGAAGAGATCACAAAATTCGAACAGCATCCCGTGGATCCAAAGCTCTGGCAATGGTTTCTCGATCGCATCTACTACGTCCAGGGCGATTTTAAGGATCCCGCCGCCTACCAGCGCCTCAAAGACCAGATCGCGGAAGCGGATAAGAAGCACGGCACACAGGGCAACCTCTTCCATTACCTGGCCGTGTCTTTTAACTTTTTCTCGCTGATCGTCCAGAAGCTCGGTGAGACTGGCCTCACCAAGGAAGAAAACGGCAAGTGGACCCGCGTGATCGTGGAAAAACCTTTCGGTCACGATCTCCCTTCCGCGAAGCAACTAAATAAAGAACTCAAGCAAATCCTCACCGAAAAACAGATTTTTCGCATTGACCACTATCTCGGCAAGGAAACCGTCCAGAACCTGATGGTCTTCCGTTTCGCCAACAGCATGATCGAGCCGCTCTGGAATCGCACCTACATTGATCACGTGCAAATCACCGCGGCGGAATCCGTCGGCGTCGAACACCGCGGCGCTTTCTACGAAACCGCGGGCGCTCTCAAGGACATGGTTCCGAACCACCTGTTCCAGCTCCTCACTCTAACCGCCATGGAGCCGCCCATCTCCTTCGAAGCCGATGCCGTCCGCGACAAACAAGCCGAAATCCTTCATGCACTGGAAGTTCTCACGCCCGAAGACGTCCTGCACAACACCGTTCGCGGCCAGTACGGTGAAGGCTCGGAAGCCGGCGAAAAAGTTCCCGCCTACCGCAACGAGCCCAATGTCGCGCCGGATTCGAACACCGAAACTTTCGTCGCTCTCAAATTAAAAATCGACAACTGGCGCTGGGCCGATGTTCCCTTCTACCTCCGCACAGGAAAGCGTCTCGCCAAGCGCGTCACGGAAATCGCCATCCAATTTCGCAGCACGCCTTTCATGCTGTTTCGAAAGACACCGATCAAGGATCCTCGCACCAACCGCATGGTGATCCACATCCAACCCGACGAAGGCATCTCTTGGCGCTTTGCCGCAAAGGTTCCCGGCTCCGTCATGAAGCTGGGCCTTGTAAACATGGATTTCGACTACGCGCGCGATTTCGGCACTTCGCACAGTACCGGCTACGAACGCCTTCTCTACGACTGCATGATGGGCGACGCCACTCTTTTCCAGCGCGCGGACATGGTCGAAGCAGGCTGGGCCGCCATCGAGCCCGTCATTGACGTCTGGAAGGCGCTCCCCGCTCGCGGCTTCCCCAATTACGCTGCCGGCTCGTGGGGACCGAAGGAAGCCGACGAACTTATGCAACGCGATGGCCGCGCCTGGCGAAAAATCGGTGAAGACGAAGACGACGCGAAGAGTTCCGCGACCGCAACGGAAAATCTCAAGAACGGCGGAGCGATGAATAAGTAGAGCGAAGAGCGCATGGCCGCAGACAAATCAATCGCGGAGGTTCGCATCTTGCCGGACGGCGCGGCAATCGCGAAGCGCTGCGCGCAAAAGTTTGTTGAAATCGCCGCAGCCGCCGTGAAGGAAAAAGGCTCCTTCAGCGTGGCGCTGTCGGGCGGTTCCACGCCGAAAACTCTTTACGGCCTCCTCGTTAACGATCTCGCTCTCCGCTCGCAAGTGCCCTGGGATAAAATGGTTCTGTTCTTCGGCGACGAGCGCCACGTTGGGCCGGAAGATCCGCAAAGCAACTTTCGCATGGCCACTGAAGTGATGATTTCTAAATCGCCGCTGAAACCGGAGCAAGTCATCCGCATCAAAGGCGAATACGCCGAAGCAGAGCAAGCCGCCACGGAATACGAACAAGCCATTCGCGCGCATTTCAAATTGACCGACGGCCAGTTCCCGCGCTTTGACTTGGTGCTTCTCGGCATGGGCAGCGAGGGCCACGTCGCCTCGCTTTTCCCCGGCACGAAAGCCCTGCACCAAAATCGCCGCATTGCGGTGCATAATTGGGTGGGCAAAGTTCTGATGGACCGCATCACGCTCACCGCTCCGGCCATCAACAACGCCGCGAACATCATCTCCATGGTGACCGGCGCTGAGAAAGCTCCGGCACTCACCGCGGTCCTCGAACGAGTTTACGAGCCGGATCAGTTGCCGGCTCAGTTGATTCAACCGGTGAACGGCACTTTGCTTTGGCTGGTGGACACCGCCGCCGGCAGCATGCTCACGCGGGCAATTCGCGAATAACTTAGGAGAGCCACATGGCAACCACGACAGGCACTGGCAAAATAGAATCGTATCTCGGCGCGAAGGCGGACTTTTATCTCGGATACAAAACGCCCAAAATCGCGAAAGAGCGGCTGCATCTTCCCGGCCCCGATTTTATTGATCGCGTTTGGACGCTCTCCGACCGCAATAGCCGCGTCCTAACGAATCTCCAGCGCATGTTTCACCACGGCCGTCTCCACAGCACCGGCTATCTCTCAATCCTTCCCGTTGATCAGGGCATCGAGCATTCCGCCGGTGCGAGCTTCGCGAAAAATCCCGACTATTTCGACGCCGAAAATATCGTCAAGCTCGCCGTCGAAGGCGGCTGCAACGCCGTCGCTTCCACGTTCGGCGTCCTCGGCGCCATCTCGCGCAAATACGCCCACAAAATTCCCTTCATCGTGAAAATAAATCACAACGAGCTGCTCACCTTCCCCAATCGCGCCGACCAGGTTCTCTTCGGAACCGTGCAGGAAGCCTGGAACATGGGCGCAGCCGCCGTCGGCGCCACAATTTACTTCGGCTCCGATCAAAGCTCGCGCCAAATCGTCGAAATCTGCCAGGCTTTCGCCCACGCTCACGAACTCGGCATGGCCACCGTCCTCTGGTGCTATCTCCGCAATAACGTCTTCAAGAAGGATAAGGACTACCACGTCTCCGCCGACCTCACCGGCCAGGCCAATCATCTCGGCGTCACCATTCAAGCGGACATCATCAAACAAAAAATGGCTGAAAATAATGGCGGCTACATGGCCCTCAACATGGGCGATTCCAGCTACGGTAAATTCGACAAGCGCATTTACACCGACCTCGCCAGCGATCATCCCATCGACCTCTGCCGCTATCAGGTCGCTAACTGCTTCATGGGCCGCGCCGGAATGATCAATAGCGGCGGCGCCTCCGGTGCCAACGACTTCGAGGACGCAGTCACCACCGCCGTAATCAACAAACGCGCCGGCGGCACCGGCCTTATCTCCGGCCGCAAAGCCTTCCAGCGCCCCATGAACGAAGGCGTCCAGCTCCTAAACGCCATCCAGGACGTCTACCTCAGCCCCGACGTCACCGTAGCCTAATCACCGCTGATTCGCGAGGCACGCTTGTTTCCGCTTTACCCGCAGGGCCGCTTCGAGCGGCCCTGCGGCGTTTTACCCTGCGTTTTCTTCTCACCCAGCGTTTACCCCGACTTCTGTCGGGGAGGCCCGCCGCTCTTCCCGCCCCCCCGACCTCAAACCAGTGCCACTTCGCGCTCGAAACTCGGCTTCTTCTCCGCGTGTAGCTTCAACCCAACTCCGCAAGCAACCGCGACTCGCTCCAACATCGGCAACGAATGCCCCGTGTACTCCGCATTTTCGAGCCGCGCAATCACGGATTGCGTGGTGCCGGCCTTCTTCGCCAACTCGGCCTGCGTCAGACCTGCATCCTCGCGCATCTCCCGCACCAGCAGCGCCAAATCAATCTGGTGTAATGTCCGCGCAAACGTCTTCCTGTAAGTTGCGCTCTTCCGCGATCGCTTCTCCACAATCTCAGCGTGACGATCCTTCTTCATATTCCCCACTCCTTGGTCAACGCATCTCTTTCTCTCTTGAGAAACCGGATACCGGTTCCGGTATTTCAGCCAAAGTCTCTTGAGCCGTTCCGCCCTCGCGATCTCGGCAGGTGGCGTTTGTTCCGTCTTCTTCTGAAAGCCCGAGGTGATCACGATCAGCCTGCCTGGCTGATAGAAGAACAAAACCCGGAAAATCCGGTCGAACTGTTTGACCCTCAACTCGAAGAGATCGTCTGTCAGCTTCTTAACGAACTTCCCTTCCATCCGGTTGCCGTAAATGCGCAGCCTGTCGATGAACGCATCAATACGGGCCGCAGCCTTGTCATCGAGCGAGTCCACGAATTCTCTGGCTGGAGTTCGTCCATTCGGCAATTCCAGGTACCCAATCGTGAACCCGTTGCTCACTCGGCCGCTCCCGATCTGCTTTCCAGTATAGCAATATTGCTATACTGCGGCAAGACGGCATTGCATTCACCTCTCCGTTCGAATGAGCAGGCAGTAAACTCATATAGATATTGACATTTAGTACTGGCATTGCTACTATTCCCCATGGTTATCGTCGGCAACCACGCCAAAGCCACTCCTCCTCTTCTCCGCAACCTCTGTGCCCTCTGCGTTAAAATCCCAATTCTGCCCCCCTCCCAACCTTCACAGGAAAACGCCAGCGCCCCCACTAAGTCCCGCAGAATCCGCACTTACGAAAAACGCGCCCGTAACCCCTTTACAATCTGCACTTCCAAAACACAGGACTTAAAGTCCTTTAGAATCCGCACTTACAAAAAAACCCGGGAGGGGGAGGGCCCCAGTCCGCCCATTTTCCTCCGCGCCCAGAAACAGCTCCGCAACATCCAAGTGTTACCCTTGTCGGCGTTCCCTTTTGGGAACGCCCTTGTGGAAAATGGAGGCGTGACCCGTGTCAAGACGCTTGGAAGGTAAAGTAGCGGCCATCACCGGCGGCAACCAGGGTATCGGCTTGGGAATCGCCGCAGCGGTTCATCCAGGAAGGCGCTGCCGTCGCGATCTGCTACCTCGCGGACAAAGACGGCACCGAGCGCGTCGTGGAAGGCCTCCGCAGCGGCGGCGGAAAAGCGGTCGCCATTCAGGCTGACGTCTCGAAACTTGCCGACGGCCAGCGCTTCATCTCCGAAACCGTTTCCCAACTCGGCGAGCTCGATATCCTCGTCAACAACGCCGGCGTAGAAAAACGCGCCAGCTTTTGGGACGTGACCGAAGCCGATTACGACTTTGTGCTGAATGTAAATTTGAAGGGCTTATTTTTCGTGACCCAGGCGATGGTCCGTTATTTGATGCAGGCCAAGCGCCCCGGAAAAATCATCAACATCAGCTCCGTTCACGAGGAGCTTCCCTTCCCGCACTTTTCTTCCTACTGCGCCAGCAAGGGCGGACTGAAAATGCTTACGCGCAACCTTTCCATCGAGCTCGCTCCATTCAACATCACCATCAACAACATCGCCCCCGGTGCAATCGAAACGCCCATCAACAAAAACTTGCTAAACGATCCGGTGAAACTAAAAGGTCTCCTGGAAAATATTCCGCTTCGCCGTCTCGGAAAACCGGAAGACGTCGCATCGATTGCCGCTTTCCTCGCGTCGGAAGAGTCCAGCTACGTGACGGGGACGACGATCGTCGTGGATGGCGGGCTGACTTGGAACTATGAGGAACAGTAGCGGCGCACAAACACGCGGAGATCAAGCCCTCATCATCGTAGCTGCACGTGCCGCGTGCAACAACTTGCGGGCGTTTTCCCGAATGTCGCCGTAGGCAAACACGCCATTGCCCGCCACGAGGATTTCAGCGCCGGCACGAACGATATCGCCGACAGTATCGAGCGCGACTCCGCCATCGATCTCGATGCGGAATCCCAACCCGCGAGCGTCGCGGATGCGCGCGAGAGTTTCGATCTTCTTGAGCGAGTTGGGAATGAAAGGCTGGGCGCCAAATCCCGGATTGACGGACATGACCAAAACGTGGTGCACGATGTCCAGAACATCATCGAGTACATGCACAGGAGTCGCCGGATTAATCACAACGCCGGGCTTGCACCCGTGCGAAGCAATCAAATGGAGCGTCCGGTCCAGATGAACGCAAGCCTCCTGATGGACGGAGATCCAGTTCGCGCCGGCTTCCGCAAATGCCGGAATAAATTGATCTGGATTCTCAATCATCAAATGGCAATCGAGCGTCGCATCGGGAATGGTTTTGCGGAGCGAAGCGACGACGGGCGGCCCGATCGTGATGTTCGGCACGAAGTGCCCGTCCATCACATCAAGATGCAGGACCGTGCCGCCGCCTTCGAGCGCAGCTTTCGCGTCGGCGCCCAATTGCGCAAAGTTGGCGGACAATATCGAGGGTGCTAGATCAATGATGGATGCCACAGCAGCGCTCCTCCGCCTCTCGCATGAAATTTGATTATACGCGAGAGCACATGGATACCTGCGCAAATCTGGGTAATTACTGCGACTTCGTGACTGGTACTGAAATGGTTCGGCGCTCGTCGCTGCTCTGGCGCGCCAATTCGAGCAATCGCATCACGGTAAGCGCCCACTCCGTGCTGACCGCCAGCGTCGCCTTGCCGAGGATGGCATCGCGCAAATTGGCGTAGAAGTCGCGGTAGTCGCAATTGACCGAGGGAATCCGGCGCTGGGTAAGCGTGCCGTTCTCAGAAAGGGTCAACATGCCCCAATTCTCTTCCGGCTCCGCGCCCCACGCAGAGTCGGCGGGAATGTAACCGCGCCGCAGATTGCTTTCTTGCGGGTCGAACGATTGTTTGACGAACGCGCCTTGCGTTCCATGCAGAGTAAATCGCGGACGAGTCGCCGCCGCCAAGATGGAAGAACGCAAATCCGCGCGCAGGCCGCGAGGATAGTGAAATGCGAGGTCGAACGCATCATCCGCAACGGCGCCTTCGCGTTCGACGCGAATATCTGCCGTCAGCGATTCGGGCAAGCCGAAAAGCAAGAGCGCGTGATCTATGAGGTGCGGCGCAATGTCAAAGAAGATGCCAGTGCCGGGCCCGGAGCGCTCGCGCCAGGCGCCGGGACGCAGTTGCGGACGAAAGCGATCGTAATTCGACTCAAAGCGGACGATGCGTCCCAGCGCGCCGCTCGCAACAAGCTGCACGATCGCCTGGAAATCGCCATCGTAGCGGCGATTTTGATAAACGGTGAGCATCCGGCCTTGTTCTTTTGCAAACTCGACAAGCGCGATTGCCTCTTCGAGAGTGGTCGTGAAGGGCTTGTCCACGAGTACATCGCGACCGGCGGCCAGGCATTGATGAGCAAGCGGAAAGTGCGAATCATTCGGTGTAGCAATGACAACGAGGCGAATTTCTTTGACGGCGAGAAGTTCGTCCAGCGTGCGGACGATGCGCACATCGGGATATTGCTCAGCAGCCTCGTTGCCGCTGCGCTGCAAGATCGCAGCCAGCCGCAATCCGGGCACGGCTCGAATCACCGGCGCGTGGAACGAGCGTCCGGCAAGTCCAAATCCGATGAGGCCAACGTCAATCATCGTCGGGCCACAAAGAGCGCGGGAAGTTGAGTCATGAAAAATTGGATCATAAGAAGCGCCCCATACTATCGCATCACCAAATCGAACGACTAGTTTTTGAAATCGAAAGAATTGCATTTTACGCGTGAACACAAAGGCTGCGCAAAACGCCAAGTTGCTCGCAGCGCCGCAGTCCTGCAAAATGGTTGATAACCAGTGAGCACGCAAGCCATCGCCATCAACGCGGCCGCCCGCCAGCGCTATTTGCTGGTTCTGCTTTTCGCCGGATTCGTCCTGACCGGTCTCGAGATCACGCTCGCAGGCCCGATGATGCCGCAGTTCATTGCGCGCTGGTCGCTCAGCGATTCGCGGGCTGGCCTTCTCTTGGCGATTGAATTTTCAGGGTCGCTTGCGGGGGTCTGGTTGTCCAGTTTGATCACGCATTTCCTCGGCGCGCGCACCTCTCTGGTTGTCGGTTATCTGATGGTCGGCGCGGGTCTCGCGACAGTCAACACTTCCTCGATGACGGTCGTCCTCTTCGCATTGGGGGCTCTTGGAATTGGCTATGGTCTGGTCGTGCCTCCGACGAATCTCGCGGTAGCAGAAATCGGAGGCGCGCGCAGTGCATCACTGGTGAGCCTTGTGAATTTTGCATGGGGAGCTGGAGCTGTTTCTTGTTCTCCGTTGGTTTTGCTCGCTCTGAAGAACGGATTTCTTCCCCAATTTCTCTTCATCTTCGCTGGATTCGGCGGCCTGCTGGCATTCTCATTTCTCTTTGCGAAGTTTCCCGGCGCAAAGCACGCAGTAACTAATTCCACAACAACTGCGCCGAGGACCAGCGTCGGGCTCGTGACGACGCTCACGCTTGCCGCGCTGTTTTTCCTGTACGTGGGAGTGGAAGTCAGCCTCGGTAGCTGGGCCGCTGCGTACGCGAAGCGTCTCGCCGGCGGCGGAGCCGGCATCTCCACCCTCGCTCCCATGTTTTTCTATGGCGGACTTTTGGCGGGCCGGGCTTCCGCGCCGTTTGTTCTTGCTCGCGTCCGTGAATATCGCTTGGTGATTGCCGCGCTGATTCTGGTCATCATCGGAAATACGGTGTTCGTCCTCGCCGCCACACAACAAATTGCTTTCGCAAGCGCTGCCCTCGCCGGTCTGGGCTGCTCGACCATTTTCCCCATTTATATTGCGTGGCTTTCGCGTTGGTACGGAGCAAGAGCGGTGCGACTGGGCGGGCTGATGTTTTCCATGTCATCGGTCGGCTCCGCGGCCGGTCCGTGGTTTGTGGGATTTGTTTCCGCGCATGCCGGAAGCTTGCGCGTCGGCTTGCTCGTGCCGCTCGCATCCGCTGTGGCGATGATTTTTCTGTTGCTCCTGGTGCGCCGCCAAGCGACTGCTTAGGGTATTCTCTCTCCGTGCAAACGCCTGCGCAGCGCTCGCCAACAACTGGTCTTCTATTAGGACTCATCATCACGCTCGCCGCCGTGGTGGCGTATTCGTCTTACATTACGGTGCAGCTTTCCGGTCTGCGAAAACTGCAGAGCGAAATGGTTGACCGGAACCGAAGGGATTCTTTGCAATTGTTGCGCGTGCAGAACGATCTGAATTCCGTGGGACTGGCGATGCGCGACATGCTGGACGCGAGCGAGCCGTATCCGCTGACGGCGTGGTCGGCGCAATTCGAACGCATTCGCGGAGACCTTGATGCGGCATTGCATCTCGAAGAGCAATTGGCGGGTGCGAATCGCACGCAGGAGCAGCGAAACTATCTCACGCAATCTGTCGCACAATTCTGGGACGCAGTGCATCGCATGTTTGCGCTGGCAGCGGAAGGAAAAGATGCGGAAGCGCGCGAGCAAATACGGTTGACGCTGCAGGCGAGACAGGAATCGCTGAGCACAGACGTCTCGCGATTGCTGGTGCAAAACAACGAAGGCGAAGAGCAAGCGGCGGGACGCATCGCGCAGATTTACGACGGTGTCCAGCGGCAGCTCTATTTGTTTTTGGGAGCCACGCTTATCACCATCGTGCTGACGAGTTTGTATTTGATCCGTTCGAACCGGATTATCTTCGCAAGGCTGGCAGCGCTTTCCGAACAGCGCAGCGAGCTGGCGCAAAAACTGATTTCGACGCAAGAGTCCACGCTGCGGCACATTTCGCGCGAGCTGCATGATGAATTCGGGCAGGTGCTGACGGCGATTGGGTCGCTGCTGGGGCGCGCGGGAAGCCATTTGCCGGAAGGCTCAAAAGTGCGGGAAGAAGTGCAGGAGGTACGCGAGATCGCGCAATCTACCCTGGATAATATTCGCAGCCTCTCGCAAGCGCTGCATCCGGTGCTGCTCGATGAAGCTGGACTTGTGAGCACGCTAGACTGGTATATTCCAACAGTGGAGCGCCAGACGGGACTTGTGCTGCACTATGAAAAATCAGGAACGGCGTTTCCGGTTGACGGGGGCGCCAGTGTGCACATCTACCGAGTATTGCAGGAAGCGCTGAATAATGTGAGCCGTCATTCGGGAACGCAGGAAGCGTGGGTGAGGCTGAAGTTTTTGCCGGATGCGCTGGAACTGGAAGTGGAAGACCACGGGAAAGGAATCGCGCCGGAGAAGAACGGGAGAGGAATTGGTTTGGTGGCGATGCGCGAACGAGCGGGGATAATCGGAGGAACGCTGGAACTTCTGCAGGCAGGAGCTGCCGGCACGTTGGTTCGTCTGCGCATCGAACGCCAGAAAGTCGAGACCCATGGCGGATAAGCTGACGGTGCTGCTGGTGGATGATCATGCGCTGGTGCGGCATGGATTCCGGCGCATCCTGGAAGATGATCCGGAGATAGAGGTTGTCGGCGAAGCGAGTACCGGCGAAGAAGCTGTGCGTCTGGCGGACAAACAGCGGCCAAGTGTGATTGTGATGGACTGCGCGATGCCGGGAATGAATGGCCTGGAGGCAACGCGGAAAATTCTCGCGGCGAGGCCGGATGCGGCGATTTTGATGTTGAGCATGCATTCGGAGGATACGCTGGTGCGGCAGGCGCTGGACGCCGGGGCACGCGGATATATTTTGAAAAACGCGATGGACCTTGATCTGGCGAACGCCGTCAAGCGCGTGGCAAAGGGAGAGAAAGTTCTGGATCCGCAGGTCGCGCGTCCGGCGGCGCTGAAAGGCGAGCGCGAAGGCGGACTGACACCGAGAGAACTTGAAGTGCTGCAACGGATCGTGGCGGGAAAATCCAACAAAGAGATTGCCGCGGAGCTGGATTTGAGCGCAAATACGGTGTCCGTGCATCGCGCGAACATCATGGACGCGCTCGGTATTCACAAGACGGCAGAGCTTGTGGTTTATGCAATACGAAACGGCCTGGTGACTTTGCCTTGAGGCGGCGCGATTTTTTAATGAGCGCTTGTGCGGCCGGGATCGGGACCGCGATTTCGCCTGCCCGGATATTTGCACAAGCGGGCAGCGATCCCGGCTTTCATCTAGCAAACGTAACAGCCGCGGCGGGAATTCAATTTCAGCACAATAGCGGCGCGTACGGCGGAAAACTCTTGCCAGAGACGCTGGGATCGGGCTGTGCGTTCCTCGATTACGACCGCGACGGCTGGCAAGACATTTTATTGGTCAACGGAATGGATTGGCCGGGCCACCGGCGACAGCGGTCAACACTGATGCTCTACAAGAACAATCGCGATGGAACATTCAGCGACGTGACGAAAGCCGCGGGGCTGGACGTCGAGCTTTACGGAATGGGAGTTGCTGTCGGCGACTACAACAACGACGGATTTCCAGATATTTACATCAGTTGTGTCGGACAGAGCAGGCTTTTTCGCAACACAGGCAAGGGCACTTTCGTGGATGCAACGAAAGCGAGCGGCTTGCTCGGGCGGCAGGGATTCAGCACATCGGCGCTGTGGTTCGATTACGACCGCGACGGATTGCTGGACCTTTTTGTGTGCAACTACGTTCGCTGGTCACCGGAGCATGATGTTTTTTGCAGTTTGGATGGGACGCACAAATCGTATTGCACGCCGGAAGCGTACCGCGGGGACACCTGTTGGCTGTTTCACAATCGCGGCGATGGAACGTTTGAGGATGTGACGGCAACGAGCGGGATTTTCGATAGCAGTTCAAAATCGCTAGGCGTGGCGATGTTTGACTATGACCAGGACGGCTGGCCGGATTTGCTGGTGGCGAACGATACGCAGCCCAACAAGCTTTACAAGAATCTGCGAAACGGGAGATTCAAGGATGTGGGCGTCGAGGCGGGGCTGGCGTTCAGCATGGAAGGAAAAGCTCGAGCTGGGATGGGAGTGGATACAGGAGATTTCGAAAACTCCGGGAAGCCCGGCGTGGCAATCACCAACTTCGACAACGAAATGATTGGCCTCTACCATTCGGTGGCAAGTGGGTCGGCGGGCACGGGAACTTATGACGATATTGCGATCGCGTCCGGGCTGGGCGCGGCTTCGCGGAGCACGCTTGGGTTTGGATGCGCGTTTTTCGATGCGAATCTGGACGGCTGGCTGGACCTGGCGGTGGCGAATGGACACATTGATGAGACGGTGCGAAACATTCGCGGCAATGTGGGGTATGCGCAAGCGCCGCAACTTTTCCTGAATCAGGGAGGCGGCAAGTTTCGCGACATAGCGCGAGAAGTGGGAGGCGGTTTTGAGACGCCGATTGTGGGGCGCGGGCTTGCATATGGTGACTTCGACCGCGACGGCGATCTGGATTTGCTGATGACCACGAATAACGGGCCAGCGTACTTGTTCAGGAATGATCAGAGCGGGGGAAACCGCAGCATACGGTTTCAACTCACCGGGACGAAATCGAATCGCGACGCGATTGGGGCGACTGTGAGGATTTTCGGCGGCGGACTGAGTCAATCAAGAGTGGTGCGCGGTGGGTCGAGTTATTTGTCGCAGTCCGAGCTGCCGGTGACGTTTGGGGTTGGGAAGAGCGAGAAGGTAGAGCGGGTGACGGTGGACTGGCCCAGCGGGAGGAGCGAGGAATACAAGGATTTGGCCACAGGAAAGGCCCATGAAATCGTTGAAAGTAAAGGGCTTACAAAATAGTTTGGCTCATAATTGTTTTGCATTATTGCCAGTTGTTTGAGACCCGGCTATAACACGCTTAACAAGTAGATTGCTTCCCCATCAGTCCGAGTTTATGGCGACGTGGAGGCACCCCAAAAAAGCACCCGCGGCCGGATGCCCGCACAGCATCCGGCCGCCTTTATTTGCGGCGGTGAGTTTGCGAGAATGAACGCTCCCCAATGGTGAGAGGCCCAATGAGCCAGTGGCGTTCACGCAGCGTGATTGCATTGGCTGCGAGTGCTGTGTATTTGTATGGGTTTCCTTCGGCAAACCTTCCTTACATCGCAGTGGTTCTGTTTCATCTCGTTGCCGGAATTTTTCTGACAGTTCTGCTTTTGCCATTTCTTTGGAAATTGCTACGGACAAGTGCGCCAAGTGCGCGGGTAGGATGGTTGTTGCTGGCGGTGGGTGCGGTGATCGGCGTGGCGCTGATTTTTACGGGCACGCCTTTGGACATGAAGTGGCTGCTGTATGCGCACATTCTTGCGAGCGTGCTGGGCGCGACGTTCCTTGCAGGATCGTGGCTGGCGTCGCGGGGATGGCTGGGGGTGAGCGGAGCCCAGATTGCGCTGCGATCGGCGGCGTTGGCGATTGTCGTGGCAGGAATTTCGACAGGAGCGTGGTGGTACAGAACGTTTGCTTGGAACAACGCTTATCGAATAACGAACCCGGCGATCTCTCCAGCGACGATGGATGACGAAGGGGACGGTCCGCAGGGGAAATTCTTTCCGAGCTCGGCGCAGACGAAGGGGGGCGCAAATATCCCGGCGAAGTATTTCATGCAGTCGCAGGCGTGCGAGCGATGCCATGAGGATATTTACAAGCAGTGGAACAGCTCGGCGCATCACTTTTCATCGTTCAACAATCAGTGGTACCGGAAGAGCATCGAGTACATGCAGGACGTGGCGGGGGTGAAGTCTTCGAAATGGTGCGCGGGATGCCACGACCCGTCGCTGCTCTTCAGCGGAATGTTCGACACGCCGATCCGACAGATTGAAAATACGCCGGCGGCCAAGGCGGGGTTGAGCTGCCTGATGTGCCATAGCATCGTGCAAGTCAAAAGCACGATGGGACAGGGCGACTTTACTCTGGAATACCCGAAGCTGCACGAACTGGCGGCGAGCGACAATTCTTTTGTGCGGACGATGCACGACTTTGTCGTGAAGCTGAATCCGGAGCCGCACCGGCGGACGTTCCTGAAGCCGTTCATGCGGACGCAAGTGGCCGAGTTTTGCTCGTCGTGCCACAAAGTGCATCTGGATGTGCCAGTGAACCGCTACCGCTGGGTACGCGGCTTCAATGAATACGACAACTGGCAAGCCAGCGGCGTTTCGGGGCAGGGAGCACGGTCGTTTTACTATCCAGCGAATCCGATGATGTGCGCGGATTGCCATATGCCGCAGGTGCCTTCGAAGGATGCGGGGAATGTGAACGGCCTGGTGCATTCGCACCGCTTCCCCGGGGCGAATACGGCTCTGCCAACGGCGAACGAGGACGCGCAGCAGATGGAGGAGAGCAAACATTTCCTGCAAGACAAACAATTGAGCGTGGATATTTTTGCGGTGTCGCCCGCGGGGAAAGAGACAAAAGAGCCAGCGGGTGGTGGCGCGGGAATGCGGTCTGAGCTTTCCACGACATTTGCAGTGGGAGAGGAAGCGGAGTTATTGATGCCGACGGGAGTAGCAGGCGAAGTGCGGCCGATCACTGCGCCGCTGGGAGTGGTGGACGCGGCGGTACGGCGCGGAGATGACGTGCGCGTGGATGTAGTGGTGCGGACCAAAAAAGTGGGGCATTTCTTCCCGGGCGGGACGATTGACGCGTTCGACGTGTGGCTGGAGTTGCAAGCGGTGGATGAAAAAGGGCAGACGATTTTTTGGAGCGGGAAAGTTGAGGACGATGGTAAGGGGCCGGTGGAGAAGGGCGCGCATTTCTACAAATCACTGCAGATTGACGCGCATGGGAATCCTATAAACAAACGCAATGCGTGGTCGACCCGAGCAACGATGTATACGCACTTGATTCCGCCGGGCGCGGCGGACACGGCGCACTTCCGGCTGCACATTCCGGAGTCGGCGGGAGAAAAGATCACGCTGCATGCGAAGCTGAACTACAGGAAGTTCATGTGGTGGAACACGCAGTTTGCGTTTGCGGGCGTGGAAGATGCGGGCAATCCGCATGGAGAAGTCACGCCGGATTACGACGATCGGAGGATGGCGTTCACGGGCGACACTTCGCAGGTTGTTGGCGAGATGAAGAAGATTCCGAATCTTCCGATCATTACGGTTGCGGAAGACACGAAGAGCTTGCGCGTTTTGGCGCGAAGCGCGGGCGAGCCGAAACCAGAGTTGAAGCTGGCTAAGGAAGATTGGACACGGTGGAACGATTACGGGATTGGGCTCTTTCTGCAGGGCGATTTGAAGGGGGCGGCAGCGGCGTTTGAGAAAATTACGGAGATCGATCCGCAGAATCCGGATGGGTGGGTGAATATCGGGCGGTGCCTCGTGCAAGAGGGCGATACCGCGGGTGCGCGAAAAGTGTTGGAGAAGGCGCTGGCAATCTCACCGCAATTGGCGCGGGCGAATTTCTTTTATGCGCGCGTGTTGCGGGAAGAAGGAAAATATGATGAGGCGGCGGGTCACTTGCAAATCGTGCTGGCACAATATCCGCGCGACCGCGTGGTGATTAATGAACTGGGGCGGATTCTGTTCTTGCAGAAGCGGTACGCGGAGGCGGTGACAATATTTCAGCAGACGCTGGCGGTTGATCCGGAGGATTTGCAAGCGAACTACAATTTGATGCTCTGCTACAACGGACTTGGCAACGAGGTAAAGGCGAACGAGCATAAAGAACGATATCTGCGATTCAAGGCGGATGAAGCGTCGCAAGCGATCACGGGGGCTTACCGGCAGGCGCATCCGGAGGACAACAACGAGCGGCAGTTGGTGCATGAACACGTATCCGTGGCACTAGAGACGGAAAAAGCGACGAAGGCTTCTGTTGTGCGCAGACCTGCGGCGGGCCGAGCGGCGGCTCCTGCAGTAGCGGCAACGAAAGCCGGAGCGGAAACAAAACCGGGCGGCGGTCCGCGATAGATATTTCGCTAGATTCTTTCGGGAGCGATTAGATGACTTGGATCAAGACGGTTCGAATGGAAGAGGACGAGCACGTCAAGAAAGCGATTGAAGACGAACGTAAACTTTATCCGAGCGGAATATGCGACGCCGGTAGCGGCGGTGTTTGCGGGAGTGGAGGCAAGCATTGTCGGCTCGCATTCGCTGTTCCCAGATGTGCTTTTTCACGCCTTCAGCACGTTTGGCGCGTTGATGTCGCCCGAGTTGCCGCTGAAGCGGCATCAGCATGAAATGATCGCGACGATGGTGTCGGTGACGAACCGATGCCACTATTGAATCGAATCTCACGCAGAGTTTCTGCGTCGGGTGACGTTGGATCAAGAGATGGTGGAAGCGCTGAAGAAGGATTATCGGACCGCGCCGATCAGTGAACAGGACCGCACGATGCTGGACTACGTGGTGAAAATAACGAAGGACGCTACAAAGGTTTGGCCGGAGGACCACGCGAAGTTGCGCGCGGCGGGATTTGATGACCGCGGAATTCTGCAAATTACGCTGATTGCGGCGTGGTTCAATTACATCAATCGAGTGGCCGATGCACTGGGCGTAGGCCGCGATGGGAATGGGGCGGCGAAGTGAAGAAGCCGGTGGCGGCTTTGGCCGGGCTTGCGGTTGTATTGTTTTTTGCGGCGTTTACTGGGACGGGCGCACCGGCGCCGGCGAATTCGCTGGGCGTGACGTTTCGTGATGTCACGCAACAGGCCGGGATCCACTTTGTGCACAACAATGGGGCGTTCGGAAAGAAATTCCTTCCGGAGACGCTTGGACCTGGAGTCGCGTTCATTGACTATGACAACGATGGCTGGCCGGACATTTTTTTGGTGAACGGCATGGACTGGCCGGGGCACACGAGTAAACGCTCGAAGTTGAAGCTGTACCACAACAATCACGACGGCACGTTTACGGACGTGACGCACAAAGCGGGATTGGATGCCGTTGAAATGTTTGGAATGGGAGTGGCGGTCGGCGATTTTGACAACGACGGCTACGACGACTTGTTTGTCACTGCGTATGGACAGAGCCGTCTTTTTCATAACAACGGGAATGGAACGTTCACCGATGTGACGCAAAAGGCAGGACTCGGCGGGGTGCAGGAATTCAGCACCGGAGCAGCGTGGCTCGACTACGACAAGGATGGGCGGCTTGATCTTGTGGTTGCGAATTATGTGAAGTGGAGTCCGGAGACGGATCTTTATTGCACGCTGGATGGAAAGAGCAAATCATATTGCACGCCGGAATCGTACAAGGGCACGTCGGTGAGGCTCTGGCACAACCGCGGCGACGGGACGTTTGAGGACGTGACGAAAAAAGCGGGACTTGGCGATCCGACTTCGAAGACGCTGGGCGTCGCCGTGCTGGACTACGATGGCGATGGCTGGCCGGACCTTTTGCTTTCGAACGACACGCAGCCGAACAAACTTTATCGCAACAATGGAAACGGGACTTTCACGGAGAAGGCGGTGCTGGCGGGTGTGGCGTTCAGCGAGGATGGCGTGGCGCGCGCGGGCATGGGAGTAGATACCGCGGATTACGATCGCTCCGGGCATCCCAGTTTGCTAATCACAAATTTCGCGAACCAAATGCTTTCCCTTTACCACAATGAAGGCACGGGGCTGTTTGTGGATGAAGCACCGCGGTCAGAGATCGGACGGGCGTCTTTACTCACGCTGGGATTTGGGTGTTTCTTTTTCGACTATGATTTAGACGGCTGGCCGGATGTTTTTGTCGCGAACGGGCACATCGACCCTGACATACAGCGCGTGCAGGCGAACGTGAAGTATGCAATGCCGCCGCATCTTTTCCGGAACATGGGCAAAGGGAAATTTGAAGAGGTAACGAAATCCGTGGGAGCGGCGTTTTCTGCGCCGCGCGTTGCGCGTGGCGCGGCTTATGCAGATATTTACAACGACGGAAGGCTCGACGTGCTAATGGCCACGAATGGCGGACCCACGGTGTTGTTTCGGAACGAAGCGACGGGTGAGGTTCGAAACAACAGCTTGCGCGTAAAGCTGGTTGGCACAAAGTCCAATCGCGATGGAATCGGAACCACCGTGCGCATTACAGCAGCGGGCGGAACACAAACACAAATGATGCGCAGCGGATCGAGTTATCTTTCGGCGAGCGAGCTTGTTCTGACATTTGGACTCGGCCAGCATGATAAGGCGGAAACCGTCGAGATTGTGTGGCCCAGCGGGCAGGTAGATCACCTGACAAATGTGGCGGCGGGAGAGACGATCGTCGCAACCGAAGGAAAAGGGATCACTGCGAACAGGACGTACGGAAAGAATATTAAGTAGCGCGGCGTTCACACCGCGATGGCTCGACTCCTGAAGCGCGCGGCGACACCGCTTTCCTCCAGCCAATTTCCTGTGGCGGTATGGGTCAAATCGTGCCGCAGCAATGCGCGTAGATCGGCTTCGTCGTCGACGTCCATCTCCAGCCGGTCGTTTCGCCTGATAATTGCGCGCGCGCCTACACGTTCCGCTTCTTGGCGATGTTGGACAAAACTGTCCGGCCCAAAATGCGAGGGGAATAGGGTGGGCGGCGTACGAAGAATTGCGTTTGTGCCAGTGCCATCGCGCGAAGGGACGATGACGACCCCTGGAGCGTGGCATTCCGTCACCAGGAGGTCATCGATGTCGCCAGGCTGCACGAGCGGAAGATCGAGCGGCAAGCGCAGCAGGCCCGTGACTCCGCGCTCAGCGCATAGGCGCGAGGCGAAATCTACGGATGCGCTTTCCGAGATCTGATGCTCCTCGCGCAAACTTTCCCAGCCATTTATCGAGGCGCTCTCCATCGCAGGCTCGTAATTAGTGATGACAAATATTTTGTCCGCGCGCTGTACTCCACGCACGGCCCGAATCGTGTCCGCCAGCATCGCGTGCGCCAGGCCGAAGCGCTCCTCCGGCGTCAGCACTCCTGCCAGGCGCCGCTTCGCGTTGCGCAAGTCTTTGATGGGCAAGAGAAGGGCGCGAATTGCGGGCCGCGGATCTGCACGCTGCTCGGAAAGGGATTGCGAGTGTTCTATATGACCGCTAGTTTGCATCATTGGACCATCGGATTGCATGGTATCGTTTGCTCTCGTCCGTCTTTCGTGTGCACGGAAAGCTAAGGCCATCGTACCAAAGCCAGGGGCCACGAGCAGCCGCAGAGGCAGTCACTATCGCTTCCGGAAGGAGCGCACGGAAAATCAGCGGGACGGAGCAAAGTTGCGATGACTAGAAAAGTTGGCATTCTCGGCGGCACCGGCCCCGAGGGATCAGGCCTGGCCTATCGGTGGGCGCGGGCCGGCGAAGACATCATGATCGGTTCACGTGACGCGCAGCGCGCTGCGGAGACCGCTGCGCAGTTGCGCGCTCGCATTGGCGGCTCCGCAAAAATTGAGGGAGCTGACAATGCTGCGACTGTGTCCCGATGCGATGTGGTGGTGTTGACAGTTCCGTTTTCCGGTTGCGCGGCCCTATTGAGACAGTTGAAGGGTGTTTGGAAGCCTGGAACTGTAGTGATCGACACGACAGTGCCTCTGGCGGCCACGGTTGGAGGAGCCGCCACGCGCATGCTCGGGGTGTGGCAAGGGTCGGCGGCGGAACAGACAAAGGAACTGTTGCCAGTGGGAGTTAGCGTCGCGGCAGCGTTTCAGAATCTCGGCGCCGAGTTGCTTTCAAAAGATGAGAGTGTGGACTGTGACATTCTGGTTTGTAGCGATGACGAGAAAGCGAAGCAGATTGCTTCCGAACTCGCTGAGAAAATTGCCGGAGCACGGGCACTGAATGGCGGAAAACTTGAAAATGCGCGAATCGTGGAATCGCTCACTGCGCTGCTGATCGGGATAAACATGCGCTACAAGGTCCACAATGCGGGGATTCGCTTCACTGGTTTGCCAACCAAGTAGTGGGGGCACTGCCCATCGATTGCGACAAGCTTCCTCGCTTTTGGTAACATTTGCTGTCTTCAACACCCAGAAGGAATCCCGATGAAACTTGTTACGTTCCATTCGCAGGCCCGTGAAAACCGCATCGGGGCGCTCAGTCCCGATGGACAAATCGTGGACCTCAACGCGGCGTATGCGCTGTACCTGCGCAATGCAGAGAAAGAGGGCGCGTTCTACGCGCTCGCGGACGCACGCGTTCCGGCTGACATGCGCGGACTCTTCACCAATGGCGACCGCGGCCTGGATGCCGCACGGCTTGCACTGGACTATGTGTTGAAGCACGGACCGGAAATTAGAGGCGCGTCGGGCGAGCCGATTTTCTTTCGCCGCGACGCGGTGCAAATTAAAGCACCCATTGTTCCAAAGAAATTCTTTCATACGGCTGGAAATTTCCGCGAACACCATGAGGAAGCGCAAAAGTCGGGATTTTCGCATCCGGTGCTTCCCTGGATTGTGTTTTTTCAGAATGTGGACGCTATCATCGGGCCAGACGAAGAGATTGTCTATCCCGAGTATCTGACCGAAGAGCTGGATTATGAGCTCGAACTTGCGGTAGTGCTCAAGAAATCGGGCAAGCATTTTCTCGCCGACCGCGCGCGCGACTACATCGGCGGCTACGTGATCTTCAATGACGTGACGGCGCGCGATATTCAGCGGCGGGAGATGAAGTCGGGAGTGTTCAGTTTTTGCAAGGGGATCGATACGTTTTGCCCGCTCGGGCCGCACATCGTGACGGCGGATGAAATTTCGAACCCAAACAATCTGGCGATGGAGCTGCGCGTGAACGGGAAAGTGCGGCAGCAGTCGCACTCGAGCAAGATGTCCGTGACCGTGCCGGAAATCATCGCGCACTATTCGCCAATGGGTTACTCCGCGGGGGATGTGCTCTCGACGGGAACAGTATCAGGAGTTGCAGCGTTCAGCGGCGACCCGAAATCGCTCTATCTCAAACCCGGCGACGTTGTCGAGTGCGAGATCGAGAAAATCGGCGTGCTGCGAAATGCGGTGGTTTCTTACAGAGAGAAATACAAAGGCGAATCGGCGGCAGCGGACTGAATTTTCCGATGCATGCTAGCGCGCCGAACTATCTCTTGCGGAAATGCGGCAGGACTTTTTCGCCGAAGAGCCGCGCCTGCTCCAAGCGATCGTCTCCCCACAATTCCAACATGATGTGCGTGCAGCCAGCTGCGCGGTACTCCTCGAGACGCTGAATACACTGATTGGGAGTGCCGGCAATCGGGCAAACTTTCTCGAGAACAGCGTCCGTAACCGCACGGGCTGCGGCTTTTCGACCGCCAGATTCCATGGCTTCTGCGATGGGACGAATTTCGTCGAAGGTTAGGCCAGCGCATTCAAGCAGCGTGTCTGCCGAGCCCCGGATGTTCTGCACTTTGTTCGCAAGATACATGGCGGCCATTTCGCGCGCTCCTTCGCGGGCGGTTTTTGGATCTTCGCCGACACTGCCGACGATGACCGAGCCGAGATCGAGTTTCGCAGGATCTTTGCCAGCTTTGCGAGCGCCCTCTTCCATCAGCTTTCGTGAGTATTGAACGAATTTTGGGGTGGTGATGCTGGCGGTCAGCAGGCCGTCCGAGTGCGAGCCGGCAAGACGCTGCAGCACCGGGCCAGTCGCTCCGACGTAGATCGGCACTCGCCAGCGAGGTACGTGCGCCTCGGATTTAAGCGCGGGCGAAAAAGCCTGGAAAGCCTTGCCTTCGTACTTTACTTCCTGGCCTGCGAGCATGGCTTCGACAATCTCGATGCTTTCACGCATGACCGTGGCGGGCCCGACTTCTTTTCCTTTTTCGCCCTCGCCTATTTCCTTCATGAAGATTTTCGAGGCGCCGAGGCCGAGAAGAAAACGGTCTTTGCCGGCGGCTTCCTGGAGGACGCGCGCCTCCATGGCGATCTGGACGGGATGGCGCGTATACGGGGAAATGATTCCCCAGCCGATGACGATTCGTTTTGTTTCGCGCGCGGCAATGGCGGTGACCGCGGTAGAAGAACGAGCTTCCATCGAGTGCTTGCGCCACCAGGGATAGGCTTCGGCCAGCCAGAAAGTGTCGAATCCGGCAGCGTCGCAGGCTTGCGCCATTTTCACGGTCTCGTCGAGCGGCTCCATGCTGAGCTGCAGAACGCCGATTTTGAAGGACATGGTCATTGCTTCACTTTTCTCCGCCGAAGATGGCCGACGATTTTTTCCGCTAAGCTGGGTCGCCCCAAGAATGCTCAAGTCCCTTTGTGAGTTGCCATAGCGCTCGATTGAGCGGCGTAGGAACCCCGATTTTTTCACCTAAGTCGGCGATCGCGCCGTTCATGAAATCCACTTCGGTTTGGCGCTTGGCAAGAATGTCTTGAAGCATGCTGGCTCTGTGTTTGCCAGGAGCGTTGGCGCCTTTTTGCACGAGAGCGCGGGGATCGCCGTGAAGCTCGATTCCGAGCGCCTTCGCGACGGCTTCGCCTTCTGCGATGAGGGCGCTAAAAAGAGCGCCGGTTGGCGGAAAGCGAGTGGCTGCACCGTGATGCAGTAAGGTAAGGGCACCAACGGGATTCGTCGAAGCGTTGAAAATGAGTTTGGTCCACTGGGCGCCGCGAGCATCTCGCAGAGGAATCACACGCAATCCGGCGCGGTTGAGAAGTTCCGCGAGTTTTTCGACGCGGGTATAGGGCGTATTCGTCGGTTCGAATGGGCCGATCCACGTGTCGCCGTTGATGTCGAAACCGACGTGGCCTGGCTCAACGACGTGGCCCGCTGGAAACGTGGTGCCACGAATGACGTAGCGCACGTGCTGGGCGAGAATTTCTTCATTGCCAACGCCGTTCTGGACGGAGCAGACGGCGCTGTTTTCACCGAAAATGTGTGCGGTCTGTTCGATGGCGCCGCGGGTGTGCGTGCTCTTTGTAGCGACGATGCCGAAATCGCAGGGCGGAATTTCGCGGGCATCGGAAGTCGCGTGCAGACGCGCGGTGAAGTCGGCCGCGCCACTGATGCGCAGGCCGCGTTCGTTGATGGCACGCGTGTGTTCTTTCCACACGTCATAGGCGTGAACTTCAACGTCTTTGAGACGGGCCAGGTGCGCGCCAAAAATGCTTCCGATTGCGCCGCAGCCGACAATGCAAATCTTCACGCTCATGCGGTCTTCAGCGCCTCGACGCCGGGATAGAAACGCCACGGCACGTTTGCGAGGCATTCGCCTTCCTTCTTGCCGACGCGATACGTGTCCTGCGTGTAGAGACAGACTTGACCATCCAGATCGACGACTTGCGGATGGAAACTGAGGACCATGTTTTCTTTCAGCTCGACGTGAGAATTCGCGCCGATCGCCGGGTACTCGAGCATGGTCATGCCGATCGAGTGGCCGGTGAGGTGGCCAAGCTTAAAGCCCGCTTTGTCGAAAATGTTTGTCGCGGCTTTGTGGACATCGCTCGCCAGCGCGCCCTCGTGCATTTTTTCGCGCGCGGCTTCCATGGCGTGCGGGTAAACGTCGCTCATCGCGCGAGTGCGACGGGCTGACTTTTCCGCGGATGAGTGCGCGAGAAAATTCCACCCAGTAGCCGTCGGCGCCCGCGATCTCGAGGGAATAGAGCAGCAGATCGTCGGGGGCAACTTTGCGGAGAGAAGGAATTTTGAAGTGGGCTTCCGCTTCACCCCCGGTGCCGCTGAGTACGATGTTCATCATGCGGGGCCCGGCGCCGCGCGCAAAAAAGCACTCGACGGCTGGAGCCATAATTTCTGCTTCACTTTTGCCCGGCTCGTAGGCGGCCAACAACGCGTGAAACCCGTCGAGGATGATGTCCATGCTGTCGCGAAATCCGGCGAGTTCTTCTTCGCTCTTAACGGCGCGCGCCATGTCGAATTGAAAATCGAACGGCACAAGCTCAAAGGAACCCTGCTGCAGCTCGCGGTAATCGCGGACGGCCATGACGAAGTCCATGCCGTAGACGGCGATGCGCTTCCAGTGATGCTTTTCGATTTCTTCGCGCAGCCACTTGCCTGGAATTTCGGCCCACACTTTTTCCTGGACCCAGGGAGCTTTCTTGTCGCCAATCCAGCGGGCTTCGCGGGGAAAGACGAGAACGGGATCGCCTGCAAGCGGAATCAACACATAAACGTAGCGATGGACGATTTCGAAACCGGAGGTGTAACGGACAGCGCCTTCGAATCCGGTGTATTGATTGCCGCAGACAATCAGCGCGTCGACTTTTTCCGCAGACATCGCAGAGCGAATGTTGTTGTAACGGCGCTCAATCTCTTTTTGGCTGGTCATCGAAGTTGGCTCCGGCTCCCTTCAGCGCGCAACGCAGATTTCCGCTGCGGCCAGCGCATAGACTTTGGTGGTGTTTATGAGTGTTTCGATGGCGACCTTTTCGCCCTCGGCGTCGCGCGGCCCGCTTGACGGACCATAGTTGAGAGTGTCGATTCCGTAACGCGTCATGACGGAAGCATCGGAATCCCACAGAACGGTGGCGTGTTTCGGAGCCGTACCCAGGACGCGCTGGTGACAGAGTTCGATCGTTTTCACGAGCGGATGCTCTTTCGAGATTTCCGCGCCGGGGACGGAAACAAAGGTTTCGTACTCGAGGCCGTAGTCGGGATGTTTTTTTCGCAGGTCGAGGACAAGTTGCTTAACGGCAATGCGTACCTCCTTGAGCGGCATTGCTGGTGGCACGCGCACGTCCAAGAAAACGTCAGCGCGGTCCGGAGTGCGGCTGACGCGCCACGGATGGCCGCCACGAATGCAGCCGATATTTACGACCCCCGGCTGGCCATCGTAGACGGCTTTCTTTTCCCAAGCGGCAATCCATTCATAAATGGGAGGAAGAATTTCTTTTAGACGGAAAATGGAACTGTGATCCTGCTTGCCGCGAGTGAAGGCGGTATGCACGTAATGTCCGTGCGTGGAAATTCGCACCCACACTGTTCCGTAATGACCGAGCACGATCTGCATGTCCGTGGGCTCACCCAAAATGCACATGTCCGGCAAAACGCCGTGGTTAACGAGATGGTGTGAACCGACACCATAGCCGCGATACTCCTTGCCGACAAACTCATCGCTCCATTGCGTTTTTTCGATTTCGCCCGCGACGGCGGCGATGGTCACGTCGCCCTCGAGTTTTACTCCTGCGCGCATCAACGCTTTGACAGCCTGCGTGTAGCAGACCAGCGCGCCTTTCATGTTGTAGATGCCCAGGCCGTAGATCATGCCGCCGCGAATCACTGCCTTTGGTTTGTAGCCGAGGCCGGTAAGAAAAGTTTCGCGGCCGGAGTTCGACGTATCCATGTGCCCGTTGAACATCAGACTCTTGCCGTTGCCGGCGCCTTCCCAAAGACCGACGACATTTGCGCGGCCGTCTTCGACTTCCTGCCACGTCACGTTGAGTCCGGCTTCTTCGAGAGCGCGGCGCATGTAGCGGCCCATTTCCAGCTCTTCGCCGGTGGGGCTCGGAATATTCACGACGTCGCAGGCCATGGCGACGATTTCGTCCTCTCGAATTTGCGAGAGAATCGCGTTGGCTAGGTCTTCCTTCATTCTGTTAGAGACCTCCGAACTGTGCTTGTGATTTTCACGGCGCGCTTAGCGGCGGAAATCGTCGGGATAGGAACACAGCTTTTCACATCCATGCTCCGTCACCAGAAAATTGTCTTCGAGCCGCAATCCACCGCCGCCATCCCAATATATTCCGGGCTCGATGGCAAGCACCATTCCTGAGCGCATTTCACCGGGAACGATGCGATGAGAGTAGGGCGCCTCGTGAGCGCGGGCTCCGACGCCGTGCGCGACCGGGTGGGTCGGTTGTCCCGGATAGCCTGCGGCATCGATTCCATCGCGAATGATGCGGTCGATTTCGCCGAGCGGAGCGCCATTGCGGACGCAACCGACGGCATCGGCAAATATCTTGAGCAACTGATCGAGCAAGCGATTGTATTCAGGAGCTAGTTTTCCCGGACAAAGATTTTTCGTCAGATCGGTCCAATAGCCGTCTGCGCAAACCCAAATCTCCACGAGCGTCGGCTCATTCTCGATCACAGGGCGATGGCTCGTGGCAGTGAATGTGGCAATTCCGCGGCCGGACCAAACCAGCGTGAAGGCGCGAGCCATTTCGACCTTGCCCTTGTAGCCGACGCCGACGGCGTGGATGTGGCCTTCGATCATCGCGGCCACTTCGCTTTCCTTCATTCCCGGCTTGATGTTATCGCGCGCGTGCTCCATGCCGATGGCCGCAAGCTCGTTGGCAAGGCGCATGCGTTCGATTTCCTGCAGGCGTTTTGATCATGCGGACTTCGGAGAGAAGCGGCGCAGCGTCCACAATTTCGCGGCAAGCGGCGCGGAAGGCGTCGTAGAAGCCTTGCCAGTAGACCGTCGGCTCTCCCACCATGCGGTCGCAAATTTGCGATGTTTGCGAAAGTTCGATGCCGACGCGGCCATTCAGTTTGCGCTCGCGCAAGACTTCGACGGCCATTTCGACGGCTCGAATCATGGGCGGGCGGGGATCTTTTGGATGATAGAAAGGGAAAAAGCGCACATCTTTGTTCCAAGCCGTGCGCTGCGCCTCGCGAAATTGCGGCTCGATGACCAACAGAGTGGGGTCGCCCTCGCGCGGGAAAATAGCAAGGTCATAACCTTTCATGGTCCAGTAGTTCGTGAGGTAGAGAACGTTGTCCGGCGCGCGAACGACGACGGCGTCGAGATCGTGCCGCTCCATCATCTGCCGCACGCGCTGCCATTTTTCCTGATCGATCGCGTAAGCCATGCGTTCCCCGCCTAATTCCCGGCGTTGCGCTCCTTGCTCTGGTAAGTCCAGGAAACTTCCTTGCCTTTGATGAGGCGATAGAGCGCGGTGTGCAGCGGCGCGGAAATGCCCGCCCGGAGAGCTTCGCGGGCGATGGCGCCGCCGAGAAAGTCTACTTCGGTGCGCAGCTTATTGCGAATGTCGTAGAGCATGGAAGGAGAATGATCGGTTTGCGCGCCGAGTTTGTTCATTTCCCAGGGATCTTCGTAGAGTTGGATACCCAATGCGGCGGCGACGCGCTTCCCTTCTTCGATCAAATCATGGAGCAGATGGCCGAGATCAGTGAACAGGTTTTCCTGAGCGTATTGAAGCGTGTGCGGAAGTTCCGTCAGTGCGGAAACTGCATTGACCGATGAGTTGAAGATTACTTTAGTCCACTGTGCGGGGCGGGCATCCTCTAATGCTACTGCTTTTAGGCCAGAGGCAATGAGCAGATCGGCGGCTTCTTTTACTAAGGAAAATGGCGTGTTCGTGGGTTCGAATGGGCCCATCCATGTGGCAGTGTCGAGCTCGTATTGCACATGATTGTCGTCGTGGCGGGTTCCGCTCATAAAGGTGGTGCCGCGAATAACGTACGTCTTTGCAAGATTCGCGATAATCTCCTCGGCGCCGAGGCCATTTTGTGCGGATAGGATCGCACCGCTATCAAAGAGGTGCGCAACCGGACCGAGGGCTTCCGCAGTCTGAGTGCATTTGCACGAGACAATGCCGAGATCGAACTTGGGCAATGCCGCGGGATCGTGCGTTGCGCGAAGGTGAGTATGAAATTCATGGCCCCCCGTCACGTGCAAGCCATGTTCGGTGAGGGCGCGAGCATGCTCCGGCCGCCGGACGAACGCCCACACCTCCGCCACTCGCGCGAGATGCGCGGCGTAGAGACTGCCGATCGAGCCACAGCCGATGATGCAGACGCGCTTCATCGCAAGCTGAATTCTCCGAGATGAGTCGTGAGGCGCAAGTGACTGGTGACTCGTGACTGGCGACTGGCGAAGATCGCTGACTGAATGATCATGGGCTTTTTGTGGCTGGGAAACCGAATTGCGCCGAGGGACATTCTAGCGCGGGGGCCGCTGATGTTCGACACGGACCATCCCCGCGAATTCGCCGTGGCGGGCGCGCTGCATTGCGCGAAAGATGGAATCACCCGTGTTGTGCGAATCCTCGATGATGACGCCACTGGAATACAGGGCGTCTTGAAGAGCAGCGCAGATCGTGTGAACCGGAGCGGCGCCGCCTTCGCCCATGCCCTTCGCCCCGTTGAACGTAAAAGGGGACGGCGACTCCATGTGGCCGTAGAGAAGGTCGGGCATGTTCATCGCTGTAATCGGCGTGTAGTCGCTGAATGTCGAGGCAAGCAGGTTGCCGTCAGAATCGTAGGCGCAATGTTCCATCAGCGCGGCGCCGATTCCGTGTGCGGTGCAGCCGTGGACTTGCCCTTCGACGATGCGGGGATTCACGGCGCGCCCGCAATCGTCCACGCAGGCGTAGGCGAGGATTTTCGGCTGAAACGTTTCGCGCTCCACTTCGATGACGGCGACGTGAATCTGTGCCGCATAGGTGAGAGTGAGATTGCCATATTTGCGCTTGATGTCCGGAAGCTGGAATGGAGCGTGATAGACGTGGCGGCAGTTTAGAGTGACGTCCCACAAATCTTCCGGCATGCCTGCGTTGTTTACATTGACGATGTTTGCGAGCGCCCAATAGTTGATCGATTTCTTTGTGCGCTTGTCGCGAACTTCGGGACCTTGCGCGCCGATGCCAAATTCAAGATTCTTTTCTTTTGTCTTCAGCGCCCACGCGGCAAGGCGACTCATTTCCTTGCGAAGTTTCTCCGCCGCTCCGTGAATAGCCGCAAGTCCGGTGACCGCGAACTGGCTGGCATAGGTTCCCGTGTGTCCGGTGTAGGCGTTGTGTTCTGTATCGAATCCGGGCTTGACCTTAACGATGTCGGGAGAAATGCTGAGGACATCGGCCACAACTTGCGCCGCCGTGGTTTCATGCCCTTGTCCTTGCGGCACGGAACCCATGCTGATGACCACTTCTCCGTAGATATCCAGCTTGGCGATCGCCGCTTTGGACTGTCCGGAAAAAGGAGCGCCCGGATTGATGATGCGCGCCTGGCCGAAATTATTTGTTCCGGAGTCGAGCGTGGAGCCGATGCCAAGGCCGATCCAACGGCCTTCTTTGCGGGCGGCGGCCTGTTTTTTCTTCCAGTCGTCCCAGGCAATCAGTTTTTTTGCCATCACGAGCATTCCGGCGTAATCGCCGGAGTCGTAAACGCAGCCATTGGGCGTCGTGTACGGCATTTCGTTTTTGCGAATGTAGTTGCGCATGCGCATCTCGTCGGTGGGAATTCCGAGCGAGTGCCCGCAAATATCCAGAACACGCTCCATGAACCACAGCTGCTGCATTCGGGAGTAGCCACGATTGGGACCGACAGGACACTTGTTCGTTAGGACTTGATTCATATCAATGCGAATATTTTTGACGCGGTAGGAGCCCGCAATCACTTGCGCCCAGATGACACACCCGAGCGGTTCGTAGCGCGGGTAGGCGCCGCAATCGTCAACGTGGCGGGAATCAATGGCCGTGATGACACCATTCTTGTCGAGAGCCACGCGGGTATCGAAAAAGGTGCGTTCATTTCCGTGCGCGCTGGCTTGCATGTGCTCGGTGCGGGTTTCCGCCCACTTCACAGGGCGGTCGCCGGCCTTGCGAGAAGCCAACGCGCACACGGCCATGTACGGATAGTTGGTGATCTTGATTCCGAAGCCGCCGCCGATATCGAAACTTTTCATCAGAATCTGGTCAATGCGCACACCGAGCGCGGGAGAAAGAAATTGTGCCGCGAACGATGGAAAAGAATTGTTGGACCAATACTCGATGCGCTCCGAGCGCGAGTCCCACACGGCGATCATCGCGTTGTTTTCGAGCGGCGTGCTCGAAAAACGATGGAAATGCAGCCGGCCGATATGAACGACGTGAGCCGCTTGCTTGAACGCTTTTTCCACGTCGCCAAATTCGAACAGGCCGTGCCAATTGCGGTTTGTGCCCATTTCCGGATGGACGAGGCTCTCGTCTTTCAGCGCGGCTTCCGCGGTCATCACGGGCGGCAACGGTTCGTACTCGACTTCCACAAGTTCCGCTGCATCTTCGGCAATCATTCGGGTCTCAGCGACTACGGCGGCGACGGGCTCGCCCTGGTAGACGACCTTGTCGACGGCCATCGGATAGTCGGCGATTTTCTGGCCGACGTCCGGGCCAATCTCAATGAAGGGATTCACCATGCCCTTTACTTCCGCACCCGTCAGCGTGCAAACGACTCCGGGTAATGCGGCCGCTTTCGAAACATCCACGCGCGTGATTTTTGCGTGCGCGTACGAGGACCGCACAAAGCGGATGTGCAGCATGCCCGTAAGTTTCTGGTCATCGACGAAAATGCCCTTGCCGCGCACGAGGCGGTCCTCTTCTTTGCGGCGGATGGGTTGCCCGACCCACTTCGCGGCGGCTGGCGCGCCATTGTGCGGTGCTGGCGCCAGTGATTTCACTTTCTTTCGTTTTGTGTGAGTAGTTTTTGCCATAGCTTGGCCCTGGGTCTAGCTCAGAGCTATCTGCAGGCCGTCAATCAGCTTCTGCACATTCTTTTTCGCAAGCGGTTCGAGCAGTCCGCCCGCAAGCGAAGCGATGCGTCCCATCACGTTTGACTGTCCGCTCCAAATCACCTTCGTGCTTCCTTCCGGCGCGGGCTCCAGGTCAAAACCAGCGCGCAAGGTCGCTGAGCCGCCGGGAACTTCGCCGTTTCCTTGATAGACTGCGTGTTTGTCCTGCTGCTTTTCCACAAGTGACATCTTTACGGCAGCCGTACCGCGAATGTGCGAAATTCCCACACTCAGCTTCACCAGGAAATTCTTTTCGTCCAGCAGCTCCATGCTCTGATAGTCGGGCAGGAGCGGGCAGAATCGATGCGGATCAATCAAAAAGCTGTAGACGTCTTCCGGCTTTTTCTTGACGACGAAATCTCCTCCAAACTTAATCTCCATGTTCAGCGCTTCTCCATATCGGCAGCAGCGGCGCGAACGGACTTGAAAATATTCTGGTAACCGGTGCAACGGCAGGTGTTGCCGGCAATCGCCTTGCGAATTTGCTCGTTTGTGGGCTTCGGCGTTTTCGAAAGCAAATGAAGCGTAGAGAGGAGGAGCCCCGGCGTGCAGTAGCCGCACTGCAACCCGTGGCAGTCCGCAAAGGCTTTCTGCACGGGATGCAACTCGCCATTCGTCGAAAGTCCCTCCACGGTGAGGATTTCGCCGCCGTCGGCCATGGGAGCGAAGAGAGTGCAAGATTTTACCGTGCGCCCATTGAGCAACACGGTACATGCGCCGCAATACGTCGTGTCGCACCCGATATGGGTGCCTGTGAGATTCAGGTGATCGCGCAGGAATTCCACGAGCAGAGTGCGCGGCTCGACGGTTGCCTCGCGATGTTCGCCGTTTACTCGAATTCGAACGAGAATCTTGTCAGCGTCCGGCATATTCGTGTCCCGCCTCCGCTTGCTCGCCACGAGCGCGCCGCGCGGCGATGCCAATGGCGCGTTTCACAAGAGCCGCCACCAGCACGCGTTTGTATTCCGCCGAGCCGCGCATGTCGCTTTGTGGCTGGGCCTCTTCGTGGGCCGCATTCGCGGCCGACTGGATGTTCTTTTCATCAAGCCGCTTGCCGCGTAGAGCCGCTTCAGCCTCTTTTATGCGAAGAGCGGTCAGGCCGACACAGCCGAGAACGATGCGCGCGTCTCTGCAAGTGTTCTTGCCGTCGAGGACCAGCTGCACGGCGGCGCTCACCGTCGCGTAGACAGGAGCGCATCGTTTGAACGCGACATAGGCGCCGCCGCTGTCTTTTGGCGGAACTTTGACAATCACTTCCCGCACAAGCTCGTCATGTTTGAGGACGGTTGTGTAAGCGTCTTTGATGAACTCTTCCAGCGGCACGGTTCGCTCGCTCTTTGATCCAGCGCAGCGTACCGAAGTGTCGAGCGTAAGGAGAACGACGCCCCAGTCGCCGCTCGGATCGGCTTCAGCGAGGGAACCGCCGATCGTGCCCTGATTACGCACCTGAACATCGGCGATGCCCGCTGCGCAATCGTGCAAGATCGGAATGGACGCCGCGATTTCAGAATTCTCAATGTCAGCATGGCGCGTGAGCGCGCCAAATCGCAGATCACCGTTCTGCCGCTCGATGATGCTGAGCGATAGAATGCCGTTGATGTCCACCAAGGCCACAGGCCGGGCCAGGCGCATCTTCATCAGCGGGATCAGGCTTTGTCCACCGGCAAGCAGGCGCGCTTCCTCTCCCAACTGCAAAAGCAGCTTGGAAGCCTCTTCAAGCGTTGCAGCGCGATGGTAGGAAAAAGGATGAGAGTACACGTTGGTTTCCGCTCAGCCTGATGCGGTCTTTGCATCGCGGCCCCGACGATTCGGCGCAGATTCGCGATGCCCGGCGCATTCTATTTCGAATGAATGGGAGTGGCAAGGCTAAACGGTGTCGCGCCTTGCAGGCAAGACGCCAAGGAACTAGCGCAACCCATCGGGCTGGCTATTCGCAACAGTGTCGTTTATTCTGCCGCATCCTTTCGCATGACCGAGCGCGCAAAGATTGTTCCGATCATTCTCGCAGCGGGCAGCTCAAAACACTTGGGCATGCCAAAGGCGCTTGCGCGATTCGGAGAGAAAACGGCGCTTCTCATCGCGGTCGAGAACTGCCTGGACGTCGGGCAACCCATCGTGGTGATGGGATGCGATGCGGAGCGAGTGCGCCCTGCAGTTCCGCGTGTGGCGCGGGTGGTAGTCAATGAGCGATGGCGTGAAGGGCAGTTGAGTTCCCTCCTGTGCGCGATGGATCGCGTTCCCCGTTCCGCGGCCGTGCTGATTTATCCGGTGGACCATCCTCTTCTGGAGAAAAGCACTGTCGCGCAGATTGTGCGAGAGTTTCGAAGACGCAGTTCGTCCGAAGAAATCGTCATGCCGCGACACAGACGGCGGTATGGGCATCCGATCATTTTCTCGGCGGCTTTGCGAAACGAGCTCTATCGCGCAACGATGGCGCGGGAAGTGGTTTATAGAATCCCGGAACGAATTCGAGTTTTCGAGGCCAAAACGAGCGCGATTTATGAAGACTTCGACACTCCAGAATCGTACCGGAAATGTCTGCGCAATTTTACAGCACGCAGTTGATCCGAGATTGCGCGGCTGCAAACAGAAACGACGTTAAGGCTGCAGCACGATGGGAGGGTTCACACGCACTGGCGGGCGGCGGCCGGTTGTGGTGGACGGCGAAAGTTGGAGGAGCATTGCCGGATCGCCGAAGAAAACCCACGTGCGGCGAACATCGTTGTCTGACACACCCTTTTTTGCTTGAAGGATCGCGCTCGCCGAGTGGAGTCGACGGATTGGACTTGAGAATCTGAAGCACGGCCTGGTTCATGGAGGCCTGAGGCGGTTGATTGGTGAATCCAGACGAAGCCCAGACGGCAGCAGCGCCTCCATTGGGAGCGAGAAGAAGAGTTTCCGCCAGACTCGTCGAGTAGACGTCGTGGAAGAAGCCGTTGAGGCAATCCATAAGTAGGTAGACTGACAGTTGGTCGCCGTTGGTGAGGGCTGAGGCCGAGTTATTGTCCAGAAAATCCGCGAACGACCACTGTTCGACCGAGCCGTGGCCGGAGTAATTGACCAGAAGCGGCCCGGCGTTTAGTGCGCTAACAACCTGCTGTTGGACTACGCTGGGATCGAGACCATCCGCGAACAGCTCCACGGGCTGCAGCGACGACGGAAGATCCGTTGCCGCAAACTTAGTGGCGGTTGTAAAATCCGCGCCGATGTTTTGATCGGCAATGAGCAGTGCCTGCTGATTGCCTGCGTTTGCGCCGAGACCCTTCTCATACTTCACGATTTTGGAGACCACCAGTGCGGCATCCGACGACGTGCGCACCGGCAGGCGGCCCGTGGCGATCGTCCCGAAGCCATTCTGCTTGAAGTCGCTGAACCAATCGTCGGTCGCGGTCTTGAACGCGGCTGTCTCGATGATGCGGGTGGGCACGAAATCGAAATCGCCCAAGCCTAGATAGTTGCGCGGGTCGAGGGAAGCGTCGCCGACCAACAACAGATACTGGGGATTGCGGGTCCACTGCGACTCGGCATTTTGAAGGAACGCACGGATGGCAAAAGGACTCCGTTCGCCGTAGTTGAACGCGTCGAAAACTTCGTCAATGGTGACGACCTGAACGCTCTCGCCCCGCGATTCGTGCAAGTTGACGAGCGGGGCAAGTGTAGCCTCGAAGTCAGGATGCGTGATGATGACCATCTGGCTACCGAGGCTGCGTCCGGCGAGCGAGGCTGGTTTGTGGAAAGCTAGCGCCGATGGCGGCGAAATCTGATCGTCTGAAAAAACGAGGAGAGTGCGTTCTTGCCCTGCAGCGGGAGGCAAGCCGAGCGTAATGCCGTAGCCTGTGTTTTCCTGACGAATCGTGCCGGAAAGCTGCGAAATAGCGAGCGGGCTGGTGATGTCAAACACCCGGACGTGCTGGTTGCTGAATCCAGCGACGTGAACCGTGCTCGCCTGCAACAGCGGTGGCTTTGAGCCAGTTGGCGTCGGCTTCGTAGGTGTGCGGATAGTGAAGCGCGATGGACTGCACGACGCTCACGTCATTGTCACCTTGCAGAGCCGTCAGCGTGACGGTATTGACGCCTTCCTGCAGCAAACTGCGGTCGACGGAGAAGGTCTGCGTGACGTTCGCGAAATTCGCGAAATCCATTTCGCCGATGCTCGCGCCGTTGAAGAATACGGAAACGCTGTGCGCCTGCTGATCGGTAGCACCTTGCAGAGTCACATCCACGCTGGTTTGCATGCCGGAATTGGGATCGGCATGCGCGACGGTGAGTTGCTGGTCCACCGGTTCGGACGTGACGGCCGCGCCGAAGAAGTTGTCGTTATTTTCTCCGTTGAGCAGAGTGGCGAAGTACGTGGTGCGCTGTTGCAGCACAACAGTAAAAGGAAAACTTTGCGGTTCGGAAAGTCCGGCGCTCACGGCAGGAATGGAATTAATGCGCAGACCCGGACGCGAGCCGCGTATGAGCCAGTAGACACGCGTGCCGGAGAACGGCGTATCCATTCCCGTTCCGTAGAATTCGATGCTGTCGTTGGGACCGAGCGGGCCGACTTGACGGCCGAGAATCAGCATCGGCTGCTCGATGCCTTCAGCATAGAGCTGGAGAGTGCGCGCGTCAGCGTTGGGATCGAGTCCGGCGGCGACCAGCTGAGCTTTCGAGACTTGATACCAGCCTTCGCTTTCCGCGGAAATTTTTACGGCGGCGTCTCTGTCGAGCGAAACCGGCACTTCGCCTTGCGGCGGGCGCGGAATGATGGGCGTAGGAGTCGGTAGCCCACCCCGGCCGAAGATGGGGACCAACGTGGTTGCACGATTCAGTTGTGTCAAAAGAAGCGGCTGCGAAATGGCGCCGGACCTTGGAGCCGCCGAGACGTCCACAGAAACCGGCCCGTGCGGCATTCGCGTGCCGTTAAGATCCACGTCTTCCAGCAAGTAGGTTGACTGCGCCGTGCCGTTCGGATCGAACCACTGATAAGTCTTTGCCGCATGTTGCGGACTTCCACCTCGAATGAGCAGCGCCGAGCCCGCGATGATCGAAGGATTGAGGCGCTGGCGGCCCTGGCCGTCCAAGCGGAAAACATTGAATCCAAGATTGCGGATTTCCTCGCGAGTTCTCCATTCCAGAAGAACGCCGCCGCCTTGCCGCTGGAGAGCGCGGAAGGAAGCCAACTGAACGGCGGTCGGCGCCGCGATGGTTGAAGTGACCGACGCAGTATTGTTGGTGAGGTTCGGATCTCCGGTGGTGGCGGAGACCGTCGCGGTGTTGGTGGAAAGCGTCGAAGAGCTGAACGTATTGGCGTTGACGTTGATCGTGATGAGAGCGAGTCCACCGACGCTGACGGAACCGAGCGAGCAGCTTACCGTCGTCGTCGAAGAGGTGTAGGTGCACGTGCCCTGCGTCGTCGAGAGCGAAACGAAGGAAACCTCACTGGGCAGCGGATCACTAACGGTGACGCCCTGCGCGAGGGCAGGCCCGTTGTTGGTGACTTGCAATGTGTAGGACAAATTCGTGCCCTGATTTACGGGATCAGGAGAGGCAGTTTTCGCAATGGCGACATCGGCTTGCGTCGGCGAAGCAACGACCACGCTCGTAGCAGCGGAATTATTGCCGCAATTCGGATCGCTTGCCGAGGAGCACGGAACATTGATGTTGGCTGTATTGGAAATGGTTGTTCCCGGCGTGTCACCCAAACTCGCTTTGACCACGAGCGGGAAATTGACGGTTGCGTTCGCGCCGATAGATGCGATAGTGCAGGAAATGGTTCCGGTGCCGCCGACAGCAGGAATAGTCGCGCCGCAATTCCAACCAGCCGGGGCGGTAAATGAGACGAACGTGGTGCCTGTGGGTATCGTGTCGGTAAAAGTAGCTGTGCCTGAAGCCGCTGGACCGCTATTCGTAACGGATTGGGTGTAGGTGATGTTGTTGCCGTCGGTCACGGGATTGGGGGTGGCAGAACTCGTCACGCTCAAATCGGACTGAGTGGCACTCGCAACGATCACGGTGGCAGTAGCGCTGTTGTTGTTGGGATTCGAATCGGTCGTTGTCGCCGAGACATTCGCCGTGTCAACAATCGACGTGCCAGAAGCTGTGCCCGCGGCCACATTCAGCACAACCGTAAAGGTTGTGGAGGAACCGGAAGCAACGGTCGGGTTCGAGCATGTGAGAGTGCCGCTTACTACAGTGCAGGTCCAGCCAGCAGCCGGAGATGGCGTTGCGGATACAAAAGTCGTGTTCGCCGGAATCGCTTCGCTGAATGCCACTGCGGACGCTAAGCCCGCTCCGTTGTTCTTAACCACAACCGTGTAAGTAATGTTGTTCCCGGCAATCACTGGGTTGGGGGAGGCCGTATTGGTGATCGAGAGATCAGCAGTCGTGGCCAAGCCCACAGTGGTTTGGACTGTCGCCGAATTGTTCGTGAGATTCGGGTCACTGTTTCCCGCGGTGGCATTCACGACGTCTGTTATCACTGTGCCCGCGGTTACACCCGTATTGACGGCGACTCCTACCGTGAAAGTGGTGGATGCTGCATTCGCAAAATCCGGATTGGTGCAGGAAATAGTTCCCGTGCTGCCGACGGCAGGCGCAATGCAGGTCCAGCCGGAGCCACCAGGAAAACTCAGCGATTGAAAAGTCGTGTTTGCCGGAATTGCTTCGCTGAATACGCCGTTCAGAGCATCGAACGGGCCGTTGTTGGTGACGGTCTGAGTGTATGTGATGACGTTTCCTGGCCCAGGGCCGGCAAGAACTGGGTTCGGTGTACCAACGTTTGTAACAGCAAGGTCCGCGCCTCCGCAGTAAGAGCCAGACTGCGTGCCGGGCGTTTGCGAAATCGAGAGTCCGGAAATAACCACTCCAGGTTGTCCAACGGTCGCGCCATAAGCGTCATCCGCCAGCGTCGTAACTCCAGGGTTGCCTCCTGAGACGCTCGTGCCGGCGAGCGAAGCGGAAGACAGGACCACTCCACCGCCACCGCCCGCGCCCGGACCATGACGATTGCCGGGGAACGCGCCCGGTGCCTGCTCCGGCCACGTGGTTCCACCATTGCCGCCAGTCGCGCTGGCGGTGAGTCCGCCGAGACCACCACTATTGGCGAAAACAAGAATCGTACCGCCTGCGCCGCCACCGCCGCCGCCATCGTTCTCCACCGAGAGGCCCGAGTTACCGTTGGCGGTGATATTTCCGACGCCCGTCACCGACCCAGCGTGGATGATGACGATGCCGCCGCCCGCCCCGCCGCTGCTATAGATGCCGTCGCAGTTTGCTCCGCAATTTGAACCGCCAGTATCCGTGCTGGCATTCCAGAAGGAGCCGTTGTTCGTAGTGCCTGCTCCAGCGCCGCCACCCATGGCAAGCGCGCTCGTCGAGACAGGGAACGCAGCGCCGCCGAATCCGCCGACAATCCCGGCGCTATTCCAACCGAATCCTCCGGTGCCTCCCCCGCCGCCGTTTCCGCCGCCGCCGCCGCCGCTGTTTTGATCATTTGCCGGTGGATTGGCGTCCGTTGCGCCACCACCTGCGTTTCCTGGAGCGCCGCGCGAATAGCTACCGTTCGGCAAGCCTTCCACAGTGGTATCGGTTGCGGTCTGCGCAGGACTGGCGATGGATCCATTCACGACATATCGCGGGGTGCCGGCAATTCCCTCACCTTTTGAGCCATTCGTTGCATCCGTCGCGAGGGTTATATAGTCCGTCGCGGCGCCTGTGCCACCACCAAGGATTCGTCCTGCGCCACCGCGGAATCCAAGCGCGTCAACGGCGACAGTTCCACCCAATGTGAGCTGCGAAGCGATATCCAGCGCGAGTACGCCGCCGGTGGAACCATTCCAAATCATCGCCGTCAGTCCCGAACTTAGACTCGCGGAGGTATATTGAGGAACGCGAACAACTTGATACTTTCTCTGCCCTTGCGTCCCGGCGATGTAAGCGGCGCTCGTATATGTGTTCAAAAGTCCGCCGGTGGGTCCCGTGCCCTGAAAATTCAACGTTCCGCCAGTTATGGGCACAGCATTTGTGGCAGTCACAAATTCAAAATTGCCGGAATTGTTGATGCTGGTCCAGCCAGAGCCAGGATCACCGGGGAACCCGTCGCCATAAGCGCCTGTATTTGTAGAGTTGATTGCGGCATCCTGCGTTTGAATGAAAAGTAGCAAGTCGCCGGCCGCGATGGGCGTCTGCGCCCCGCCGGGAGCAGCTACACCAAGTGCAACGGAAGTCGAACCGGCTGCAAGAGCTCCTGTGTTAGCCGGCGGGTAGTATGCGTTGACGATGCCTGTAAGCGTGCCGCCAGCGCCGTCACGTCCCGGCGAAGCGCAAACAAGAGGCTGGACGACCGTCAAGACCGTGGCGCTGTTGTTGGCGGAAACGGGATCTGTCGTGGAAGATGTCACGCTGCTGGTGTTCGTCAGAGTCGTCGGACTCGCGGGCGCAGTAACCGTAATCGCAACGGTGATCGTCGTTCCTCTGTTGATCGCGCCAAGTGTACACGTCACCGTGGAAGTGCCTGAACACGTTCCCTGCGTGCTGGAAGCCGAAACAAACGTTGTCCCGGTGGGGATGGTGTCTGTCAAAGTTCCGTCCGCCGTGTTCGCCAGCCCAAGGTTCTGGATCTGGATCGTGTAAGTCAGATTGGAAGAGATGAAAGCCGGCGTCGGCGATGCCGTCATCGAGAGTGAGAGATCGGCGTCTCCGGTAATTTCGACGAGAACGGAAGTCGTTGTCGCGTTGTTCGAGGACAAGGGATCTGTCGTCTGCGAAGTAACGTCGGCGGAATTGACGATGGAAGTGCCCGCGGCAGCTGCGGCATTCACGGTGACGACGAATATAAAGTTTCCTGTCGTGGTATTGCTGTTCATGGCCGCGCTTGCGGAACAAAGAACTGTTCCGGTGCCTCCCACAGCCGGTGCGGTCCCGCAAGTCCAACCAGCGGGCGGAGTGATCGAACTAAATGTCGTGTTGGGTGGAGTCTGCTGGTACAGCACAGCGGCTGTAGCTGCACTCGGGCCGTTGTTGGTTACGGTTTCCGTGTAGGTGATCGTTCCGCTGGGCGCGATGGCCGTAGCCGATGCCGCCTGCGTCATGGAAAGATCAGCGCCTTGCACCAGGACGGAAGCGGTGGCCGTATTGTTGGCAAGATTCGGGTCGGTGCCCGTTTCGCTCACGGTTACGGAGTTCGTGATTGTCGAGCTTGGCACTGCTTCCGGGCTGACCGCTACGACGACGGTGAAAACCACGGAGCCGGTGGCGAAATTCCCATTCGCACTGCAGTTGATTGCACCAGTGGCGCCGACCGCCGGTTTGGTTCCGCAAGTCCAGCCTGCCGGCGGCGTGACAGACTGAAACAACGTGGCGGTCGGCGTGTTCTGTGTGAGTGCTGCGCCCCCGGCCGCCGCCGCGCTGCCGTTCGTGACCGTCTCGGTATAGGTGATGTTTGCGCCTGTGGCAACGGGATTGGGTGCCACAGTCTCCGTGACGGAAAGATCCGGAGTCTGTACCGTAACGTTTGCGCTGGCAGTAGCAACAGCCGTGTTAGCTCCTTGAGCGCTGACGGTGTCCGTGATCACCGTGCCGTTCGGCGTCCCGGCGTTGACTGTCAGGACGACCGTAAACGTGGTTGTACTGCCGCCAAGGTAAAGTAACGCGCTTGTGTCGCTACAGGTGATCACCCCGGCAGTGTTGACGCACGTCCAGTTGTCAGTGCCTGCGGTTTTCGCAGCAGAAACGAACGTCGTGTTGGCTGGGAGATTCTGGGTGACGGTCAGCGGATGAGTAACCGACAATAAGCTGGTATTCGTGAGCACTTGCGTGTAAGTAATGGTGCCGCCGGGCCCCAACGTTGTGGGTGCTCCCGTGTCTGTAATGGAAAGCGTTTGCGCAGCCGCTGGCGCCGCGTGCAAAAGCAACGCGAAGAGAATGACCAGGGATGGCATAAGGATTGTGCGGAAGCGCCGCATCCTGCAAGCGCCAGCGCGCGTCAAGCGATGCTTTTGCGTGCAGAGGGCATGCCATGCCGCAGCGCTGGCACCCGCTAGCGAAATCATTCTTCCGCCGCGCTCGATGGCGATGACCTTTCCAAGAGGCGACGCGGCCGCGTCGTTCTGCCTGCCGGAATCTCCTCGGGTGACTACTTCTCCCTCTGCATTGCCTTTTCGAAGGACTCGATGAACACGAAATCCATCTGCACCACGCGCCAAGACGACATCGCCTCGCTGCAGGTCCCGCTTTTCGGCCGGTGCCACGATCACGGCGTCGTTATCAAGAATATTTGGCTGCATGCTCTGACCCTGGGCGCGGAACCGCACCTTCGCGCCGCGGTCGAGAAGCGCCTCGCAAACGGCGGCGAATTGCGCGGAATTCCGCTTTTCGATGGATTTACGCTCCGGCACGGCAGATGGCCTCCACGGCGGTTTCATCAGGGACAAATTGGAAAATGGAACACGGAGCCTGGCGCGCGACGCGATCGAGAAAATCCAGCGTGAATCGAATGCCTTCTGCGGAATGGTGCGTAACAAAACTACGTGTAAAGAGTTCGGCGGCAGCGCGGCCTGGCGCAAGCGAAAGCCGCTCATTGCTACTTCCGTGTTCCAAGAGATAGATATTGGAAAGCGGAGCGCAATCTGGCGAAGCGATGCCCGCGTCCCCGTGCCACGGGGTGCCATACATCCAGATACGGCCTTCGCGGGAGCGAAGGATGATGCGATCGTCGCTGAGGATTCGTACACCGGGACGATCGAGCCACAAGCGCGCGGTCGTACTCTTTCCCGCGCCGGAATGGCCAAGGAAAAGGTGTCCGCGCCCGCGTTCGTCGGAAACCCCGACGGCGTGAACCTCGACACCTTCTCCGCGCGAAAGGCGGTGAATCATCAGAAGCTCGTCGAGCGGGTACTCGAGAGGATAGACAGGCCTGTCAGTGTCAAAGTACCGGCGCGACAACAACACGCGCCCGGAACGAAATTCGCTGTCAAACCATGCCTCTTTGTAGGGAGTCATCCCCAAAAGAGGCGCAAGAAAGCTGAAGCGGTACCCGTTGGGCTCGGCGAACAGCGACCACAGCCCTCCAGAATGAAATAGAAGGTTCGAGCGCGGCACTTCGAGTGAGTCGGCCCAGGAGATCTGAAGATCCACATCGCAAGAATCCGCCTGAATCGCAAATGCCCGAAGTTCCCGTTCGAGAGTCAATCGGAGCTCACCTTCGGCTTGAAGACCAAACGTGATTCCGCCGATCTGGTAGACAAGCCGTGAGGCACCCGAAAAAAGCGGTTCCTTTATTTGTAGCTCGTTCACTTGCCACAGTCCTTTTTGAGATGGCAGCATGGCTAGTCTCCGGCCTCTCAAGAGCCCAGCGTCCTGCAAGCGATCACGGAACGGCAGGACGTCGCGACCGGGCCGGTCGCGCCGGTGACCTTGCAATGGCCGAGCACGGCCTCTTCGGGCCGCAAACTTACGCGGATCACCTTGGGCGGCTCGTAGGCGCCCTTTTGGTTCCCTTCCGGCAACTTCTTGTCGTGCTCTTCACTCATCATCTTTCTTCGGTCATCCGATCGTCGCAGTGCGGGAGTTGCATCCGCCGCTGCGGCATCCGGAAGCAGGCTGCAAAACATTCAAGACAGGCGACGCTTGCCTGCCTCCGAGCCAATTGCTTACATCGGGCTTGAAATTCTTCAGTCGCTCCGCGGCGGCCATGAGTTCTGCGCGATGGACCCCGCTTTCGCAGCAGTCGCAATCGCCGTGCTCCGGAACTTTGTAGCCAAATGCGTACGCGCGGAGATGAGCCACCTGACACAGGAAAGAAACGGGAGATTCCTGGTCGCCATTCTCCAGCTCTCCGTTGGCTGGGCACATGCTGCAAAGAGACTGAATTTGGCATCGGTCGCAAATCGAGGGGCGCGTGCGAGGCTGGTTGCGAATCTCGCGCAGAGGGCCTTCCCAGCCTTCGTGGAAGCTGCCCTCTCGAATGTTGTAACCCTGCTGGTGAGAGATCACGCAGATGCTCATCGTCCCGTAAGGGTCAATGGCGCAGCCGCCAATGCCGCCGCCGCAGGTATATTTCCGCCTGGTTCCCTCTTCGACTTCCAACGGCATTGCGAGATCTTGTTCGGCCATGCGCCGGTAATCTTCTTTGCGCTTGGGTTCGGCAAAATCGAGCTCGACCGCCTGCTCCGGAGAGAGCCGAACAGCAAGAGGGCTTTGCGAGCAATCAATCCGCGGATTGATCAGGGAGTCAAACTTGAACTCGACTCCGAACTCTTCCTCGGCGAGCCGTTTCATCTCGAAAATTTCATGCCGGTTTACTGTCGTGGGAACGGTCTTGAGCTTCAAAGGAAGGTTTCGCTCGAGAAGCAGACGGATGCCCCTCATGCAACGGTCATAAGAGCCGGGGATCTGGGTCAGAGCTTCGTAGGTCTCCCGCGTCGCGCCGTAGAGTGTTATTTCGATGGCGAAGGGACGGTATTCGGCAAGGTAGTCGGCGATGCGCTCGTTGATCATCGTCCCATTTGTGAACAATGTGATCAGGAAGCCGCGCTTCTTGGCCTCCGTATAAATCTCGAGAAAGTCCTTTCGGGCGAAAATTTCCCCGCCGGTGTAGAGCAGCCAGAGGCAGCCGGCGCAGGTCGACCTGATCAGGCGGGTCAACTCCTACGACCGGGCGAAGGTGCAGCGGGCGGCGCAGGAGAAACCCGACGACGTCGAAGCTCAGCTCCAGGCAGCAGACCTGGAGCTCGCCAGCGGGCAGATTCAGGAGAGCTTCGACCGTCTGCTCGGCTTCTTCCAGCGCGCAGGCAGGCGAGGACAAGAACAAGGTCCGGCTGCACCTGCTGAACCTGTTCGAGGTCCTGCCCCCGCGTGACTCGAGAGTCACCAAGGCGCGGGCGAAGCTGTCCAGCATGCTGTTCTGACGGGAATTCCCGTGCGGCCTACCCGGCCAGGTCCCGCCCGGCCGAAGGGCCACGGCTCCCGGGTGGCGCATCATAGATACATGGACGAGGAATCCCGCACCGGACAGCTGCTCGCTGCAGCCCGATGCTCGGTGACGTCAATTTCCGGCGCACCATCGTCCTGATCGTGGAGGACGATCCGGAGGAGGGAACGCTCGGCGTCGTCCTGAACCGGCCAAGCAAGATTCCCGTCCAGCAGGTACTCGAGCCCTGGACCGAGCTGGTGACCGGTCCTTCGGTGCTGTTCCAGGGCGGCCCGGTGTCGCCGGACAGTGCGCTCGCGCTGGCGCTTCCGCGCGGTGAGAACGAGCCGATCGGCTGGCGGTCGCTATCCGAATACCAAGCTGATGTCCAGGATCGGCCTGGTCGACCTGGGCGCGCCGCCTGAACTGCTGGCCGACGGCATCGCGTCACTGCGGGTGTTCGCCGGCTACGCCAGCTGGGGCGCCGGCCAGCTGGAAGCCGAAATCGACGTCGGCGCCTGGCTGGTGCTCGACGGAATACCCGAGGACGCCTTCGCCGACGAGCCGGACCGGCTCTACCCGTCGATCCTGCGGCGGCAGGGCGGTGAGATGGCGCTGTTGTCCACCTACCCGGACGACCCGGTGCTCAACTGAGCCTGCGTAAGCTAGAGGCCGTGACTGAAGTTGTACCGGCCAGGCGGCGCCAAGGTCGACTCCGATACCAGACCGGACCTGTCCACTGGCGATGGTGACCACGAGCGGTTCGCGCATTACGTCCTGAAGGACAAGATCATGGACAGCGCGGTGAACGGGACGCCGATGGTGGCTCTGTGCGGCAAGGTGTGGGTGCCGAGCCGCGACCCGAAGCGCTTCCCGGTCTGCCCGGAGTGCAAGGAGATCTTCGAGTCGCTGCCCGCGGGCGCCAGCTGAGTTCACACGTCACGGCGGCTGATCACGACGGCCGCGGCGGCCGAGAATGGCCGCTGGCCAGGCGATCAGGACGGCCACGGACGCGGCCGGGCCGAACAGGTGCGGCAGCGGATGCAGGGCTCACGACCTGATAGGCCGCGAACGGCAGCGTGAACCGGCCGATGTCCTGCTTCCACGGGAGACGGCAGGATCAGGCACAGGGTGGCCAGCAGGTAGATCACCCCGACGGTCGCGGCGATCGCGCCCGCCGTATGCCGGACGATCGCGCCGAGCCCCAGGCCCGTCAGCGCGCAGGCCGGCAGCAGGAACCCGGCCGCCACCACCGCTCCTGGCACGCCGGGATGGGCGAGGGACAGGCCGCCCCGACGAGGACCGGACAGCAGGCCTGGGTGAGGAAGAAAAAGGCAAAGGCCAGCACCTCGCCGGCGGCGAGTGCGGCCGCCCCGGCGACGGCGGCCTTGGCGGCGAGCACTGCCCAGCGTCGCGGAACGGCGACCAGGGTGGTGCGGATCAGCCCGGTGGAGTACTCGGAAGTGAACGTCAGCACGCCCAGGATGCTGACCGGCGAGCACGGTGTACTCGGCGTAGCCCAGGAAGCTCTCGATCAGCGGAGTGAACGGTCCGCCGCGCGCCGAGGCAGGCGCGGCCGCGATGGAGTGCGCGACGACCACCGTCAGGCCGATCGTCACCACGCGCGGCGACGAGCAGCGTCCAGAAGTTGGCGCGGACCGAGCGGAGCTTGGTCCATTCCGACCTGATCAGATCGCGGGCGCGGACCGCAGCCGGCGGCACGGCCGCCGGGGCGGTCCTGAGCGGCGAGACGGTCATCGCAGGTCCCTCTCGCTGGCCGCCGCCCGGCCGGCGTTCCGGCCGCGGTACTCGACGCTGTCCGCCGGTGAGGTCCAGATAGGCCTGCTCGAGCGAGGCGTGCCGGGGCGTGAGCTCGTGCACGGGAATACGCTGCGCCGGCGGCCAGGTCCCCGATCGTCGGGCGCGCCCATCCCGGTGACCCCCAGTCCGCCGTCGCCCGCGGGCACGGCGACCGCGCCGTGGGCGGTGAGCAGGGCCGCCAGCTCCGCGGCCCGGGGCGAGCGCACCAGCACGTCCTTGCGGGCGTTGGACTCGACGAACAGTTCGGTGGCCATGTCGGCGAGCAGCCTGCCCCGCCCGATGATGATCAGGTGGTCCGGCGGTCAGCGCCATCTCGCTCATCAGGTGGCTGGAGACGAGGACGGTGCGGCCCTCGGCGGCCAGGGACCTGAACAGCTCGCGGATCCACTGGATGCCCTCGGGGTCCAGGCCGTTGACCGGCTCGTCGAACATCAGCACCGGCGGGTCGCCGAGCAGCGCGGCGGCGATGCCGAGCCGCTGCTTCATGCCGAGCGAGAAGCCCCCGACGCGTCGGCCGGCGACCGCGTCGAGCCCGGTCAGCTCGAGCACCTCGGTCGACGCGGCGGCGCCCGATCCCGTTGCTCTGGGCGAGCGACGACAGGTGCATCCGGGCGGTGCGGCCGCCGTGCACCGCGTTGGCGTCGAGCAGCGAGCCGACCTCGCGCAGCGGGCCGGATGAGCCGCTGGTACGCGGCGGCCGTCGACCAGGGCCCGAGCCGGACGTCGGGGCGTCGAGGCCGAGGATCACCCGCATCGTGGTGGACTTGCCCGCGCCGTTCGGGCCGAGGAACCCGGTGACCTGCCCGGGCCGGACCGTGAAGCTCAGGTCGTCGACCGCGATGACCGCGCCGAAGCGCTTGGTCAGCCCGTTCACCTCGATCAGGACCGGGCTGACGCGGCGGCCCGCCGTCTCGCCCTGGCCTCCCGCGGATGGCCGCGGCGGCCTGAGGGCATCCTCCGGCGGCTTGGTCAGGGAGGTCCCGGTCAGGCCGAGCGTCCGCCCGGCCCGCCCGAAGATGAGGTAGGCCAGCCCGCCCCAGGGGATCACGGCGCAGATGATGACCGCCCACCCCCACTTGGGCAGGTAGCGCACCTGGCTCGCGCGGGCCAGGTCGGCCAGGCAGACGATCGCGAACGCTGCCAGCAGCACCAGGATCGGGATCGCGGCGGCGAGGCCGGGCGGCCCGGACGCCATAATTCTCATAATTGCGAACATTAACAGTTCTGAGAGTGGTCAGCTAGGCTTCCGGCATGGCCACCGCGGACCTGCTGCTGCACCCCGTGCGGCTGCGCATGAGTGAAGGCGTTCCTCGGCGACCGGGCGCTGACGACCGCGCGGCTGGCCGCCGAGCTCGACGATGTGCAGCGCCGGGCAGCCTGTACCGCCACATCGCCATCCTCACCAAAGCCGGGGTGCTCCAGGTGGTGGCCGAACGGCGGACTCGCGGGGCGGTGGAGCGCACGTACACGCTGCGCCTGCTCGCGGCCAGGATCGCGGCCGGGCGAAGCAGCGGCGATGAGCCTCGACGAGCACGTTCAGGCCTTCATGGCCTACATCGCGGGCCTGCTGGCCGACTTCGACCGGTACATAGCCACCGGGCCGGCCGACCCGGCCAGGGACGGCGCGAGACTACCGGCTGGCCGCCATGTGGCTCACCGATGCCGAGTTCGGGGACTTCCTGCGCGATCTGGGCGTCATCGCGCTGCCCAGGCTGGCCAACGCGCCGGGCCCGGGCAGGCGGCGGCGGATGATGTACTCCGTGCTGCTGCCCGCGCCGGAGGAGGCGGCAGGCCGGAGCGGCACGGGCGGGTCAGCCGATTCCGGGCCGTGAGCCGCGGGCGCGATCACGACCGCCAGCGGGGGCGGCGGGCTAGGCGGCGACCTCGGCCGGCTCGCCGCCGGTGAGCCGGAGCAGCTCGGCGTAGGACGTCGGGAAGACGGTGTGCTGATGGCCGCCCGCGGCCCAGACCACGTCGTACTTGTCGAGCCAGACGTCGACCAGGGTGCGAATCGGCGCCGGATGCCCGACCGGCGCCACGCCGCCGATCACCTGGCCGGTGGCAGCCCGGACGAATCCGGGTCGGCCCGGCGGACCGAGGCGAAGTTATGCTGCTGCGCTATCCGGGCGGTGTCGACGCGGTGCGCGCCGCTGGTCAGGATCAGCAGCGGGGCGCCGTCGGCGTTGAAGACCAGGCTGTTGGCGATGGCCCCGACCTCGCAGCCGAGCTGCGCGGCTGCGGTGGCCGCCGTCGGCGCGGGCTCCGGCAGTTCCCTGACCTCTCCTGCGGCGTCCAGCGAGCGCAGGGTCTGAGCGACATGACGTGCGCTTGCATGCATGGCAGAAAGGCTATCGCGCGGCTCGGCCATTCTGGCTGGCGCTGCCGGTCCGGAACGGCCCGGACCTGACCCGTCGGGGACCGCCATTGCCGAGGAGATGACGGTCGGGATGGCGGGTTCGCCGGGGACAGCTGCAGCGCGTCGTACGGCAGCTCGGCGAGCGCCGGCCGGTGCCGGTCCCGCGCCGCCGCGAGCGGCTCGCCGCCGACGATCTCGCCGTCCCGGACCAGCTGGCGCAGCAGGACGCGGCGCGGCCGCCTCCGGCCGCCCTCGGCCGGAGTACTCGTGCTGATCACCTCGGCGACCGCCGTGCCCGCCTCGTCGAGCGTGCCGCACCGCCCACTTGCGGCCGCCGCGTGCTCGGCTTGCCCGACCGAGCGCTTGGCCACCGGGACGCAGCGGTCCCGGCCCGGTCCCGTCCGCCCGGGCCACGAGCTTGTAGACCAGCGCCGCGGTCGGCGCGCCCGAGCCGGTGACCAGCGAGGTGCCGACGCCGTAGCCGTCCGACCGGGGCCGCGGCGAGCGCCGCGATCGAGTGCTCGTCCAGGTCGCCGGTGACGACGATCCGGGTCGTCCGTCGCGCCGAGCGAGTCGAGCTGCGCGCGGACCTCGCCGGGCGACCACGGCGAGGTCGCCGCTGTCGATCCGGACCGCGCCGAGGCCCGGGCCGGCCACCTCCACCGCGGTCCGCACCGCCCGCGGCGACGTCGTAGGTGTCGACGAGCAGCGTGGTGCCCGTGCCGAGCGCGTCGACCTGGGCCTGCGAACGCGTGCCGCTCGTCGTCGTGCACCAGCGTGAAGGCATGCGCGCTGGTGCCCGCTGGTCGGGACGCCGTAGTCACAGCCCGGCCCGCAGGTTCGACGTCGAGGCGAAGCCGGCGATGTACGCGGCCCGGGCGGCGGCCACCGCCGGCGCGCTCGTGCGTGCGCCGCGAGCCCATCTCGATCAGCGGCCGGTCGCCGGCGGCGGTCACCATCCGGGACGCGGCCGACGCCGATCGCGCAGTCGTGGTTGAAGATCGACAGCACCAGCGTCTCGAGCACGACCGCCTCGGCGAACGTGCCCTCGACGACCAGGATCGGCGAGCCGGGGAAGTAGCAGTCGCCCTCGGCGTAACCCCAGATGTTGCCGCCGAACCGGTACGACGCCAGGAAGCTGGCGGACTGCTCGTCGACGATGCCCGCGCCGCGCAGGAAGTCGAGCTCGGCCGCGGACGAAGCGGAACCTGCTCGAGCGCGTCGAGCAGCCGCCCCGTGCCGGCGACCACGCCGTACCGGCGGCCGTGCGGGCAGCTGCCTGGCGAACACCTCGAAGACGGCGCGGCGGTGCGCGGCGCCGCTGCGCAGCGCGGCGCAGACCATGGTGAGCTCGTAGTGGTCGGTCAGCAGCGCCGTGCGTCGCCGCCGGCCGTCGCTCGCCATGGCGGCTCCCCGCGGTCGGCCGCCAGCGGCGTGCTCGGTCACGGGGGAAGCCTACGGACTGGACGTCGGTTCCGGCACGATGCGGGGCAGTGGAACACTAGGAGGAAGGAGGTGGCATGCAGTGAGCGTCGCACCTGTGGAAGTCACCAGGGCGGAGACGGACGAGGAGGCGATCGTCGACCGCCCGTGGATCACCATCGTCTGGAATGACCCGGTGAACCTGATGGACTACGTGACGTACGTGTTCCAGCGGGTATTCGGGTACCCCAAGCCGAAAGCGGAGAAGCTGATGCTCGACGTGCACCACAAGGGCAAGGCCGTGGTGGCCGCCGGGGCGAGGGAAGCGATGGAGCGCAACGCCGAGACGCTGCACGGCTACGGTCTGTGGGCCACGGTCAGCCACGACACGTGAGCCCGGGCCAGCAGCAGCCCGAGCCGAGCGACCATGAGGATCTAGCGCAGCCGGAGGACTTGATGGCGGGTTTCCGCCCGACCGCGGACGGGGTTACCGCCCGATTCGCCAAGCCGGAGGCTGCCATCATCAGGGACCTGGTCGGGCAGGTCGTCGAGCTCGTCGTGGCCGACATCCCGGCGCCGGACCCCGACGAGCTGGCCGCGATGGTCGGGATCAGTGACTCGACCGAGGTGCCGGACGACCCGGTGCTGGCCCGGCTGCTGCCCGACGGCTACCGGGACGACCCGGAGGCGGCCGAGGAATTCCGCCGGTTCACCGAGTCGGGACTGCGCTCGGCCAAGGTGGAGTCGGCGCAGATGCTCCTGCAGACCCTGCCGGCCAGCGGCGGCAAGGTCAGGCTGAGCTCGCGACCAGGCCGAGGCGTGGCTGCGGTCCCTGAACGACGTCCGGCTCGCGCTCGGCGTCCGGCTCGGCGTGACCGACGACTTCGACGGTCTCAACGAGGACGTCGGACCCGATGACCCGCGGCACGCCTACATCCAGGTCTACCAGTGGCTGGCCTTCCTGCAGGAGAGTCTCGTCGCGGCCCTGTCGTGACGAGCGGTTACCATCACCGTCCATGCTGACCATCTCGCGTGCCCTGATCGATCAGGTGATCGCGCATGCCAGGGCCGATCACCCGGACGAGGCCTGCGGCGTGATCGCCGGGCCGGCCGGCAGTGACCGGCCCGAGCGGTTCGTCGCGATGACCAACGCGGAGCGCTCGCCGACCTTCTACCGGTTCGACTCGATGGAGCAGCTGCGGGTCTGGCGGGAGATGGACGACCGGGACGAGGAGCCGGTCGTCATCTATCACTCGCACACCGCGACCGAGGCTTATCCGTCCAGGACCGACATTTCGTACGCGAGCGAGCCGGCCGCGCACTACCTGCTCGTCTCCACCAGGGAGCCGGACGATGACCGAGGTCCGCTCGTTCACGATCGTCGACGGGGTGGTCACCGAGGAGCAGGTTCAGCTCGTCGACGACCGGGGTGGAATGATCGAGACCTGAGGTGAGTTGTTCCATCGGCGAGCGCCGGCTGACCGGACGGCCGGTTGCGCACTGCCAGCCCGCTACACCTGGCCCGCTACACCTGGAGAGTTACAGATGGCCATCGAGGTCCGCATCCCGACGATCCTGCGCACGTTCACCGGCGGCGCGAAGTCGGTTGAGGGCTCAGGCGACACGCTCGACGCGCTGCTCGCCGACCTGGACGCACGGCACGCCGGGCTGCGTGACCGGCTGGTCGACGACGCAGGCCTGCGCCGGTTCGTCAACGTCTACCTCAACGACGAGGACGTCCGCTTCCTCGGCGGCCTGTCGGCTCCGGTCAAGGACGGCGACACGGTCACCGTGCTTCCCGCGGTGGCTGGCGGGATGCGCTGAGCCGTTTCCCGCGGCGGCTGACAGCACGCGCCGGACAGGGCAGGCACCTGATGCGCTACGACTCGCTGCTCGACTGCGATAGGCGGGACCCCGCTCGTCGGCCTGCCGCATCTGTCGCCCGGTCCCGAGGCGCGGCTGTGGGCCAAGCTGGAGGACAGGAACCCGACCGGATCGGTGAAGGACCGGGCCGCGCTCGTGGATGGTCGCTCGCGGCCGAGAAGGACGGCCTGCTGCGGCCCGGGTGCACGATCCTGGAGCCGACCTCCGGCAACACCGGGATCTCGCTGGCGATGATCGCCAGCCTGCGCGGCTACCAGCTGGTCTGCGTGATGCCGGAGAACACCTCGGCCGAGCGGACCCAGCTGCTGCAGATGTACGGGGCGTCGATCGTCTACTCGCCGGCGGCCGGCGGATCCAACGAGGCGGTCCGGGTCGCGAAGCGGATGGCGGCCGAGAACCCCAGACTGGGTGATGCTCTACCAGTACGGCAACGAGGCCAACGCGCGCGCCCACTACGAGACCACCGGCCCTGAGATCCTGGCCGACCTGCCGGAGATCACGCACTTCGTGGCGGGCCTCGGGCACGACGGGCACGCTGATGGGAACCGGGCGCTACCTGCGCGAGCACGTGCCTGGCGTGCAGATCGTGGCCGCCGAGCCGCGGTACGGCGAGCTGGTCTACGGGCTGCGGAACATGGACGAGGGGTTCGTCCCCGAGCTCTACGACGACACGGTGCTGACCTCGCGGTTCTCGGTGTCGGCCGCCGACGCGCTGCGCCGGACCCGGGAGCTGGTTTCGCTGCGAGGGCATCTTCGCCGGGATCTCGGCCGGGCTGCGCGGTCCACGCCGGGCTGGCGCTGGCCGGGCGGGCCCAGGAGGCTGGCGAGCGGGCCGATATCGTCGTGCTGGTCGCCGACGGCGGCTGGAAGTACCTGTCCACCGGCGCCTACAGCGGAACGCTGGCCGAGGCCGAGGCCCGGCTGGAAGGCGAGCTATGGGCCTGACCGCCGCCCCGCTGACCCCCGTCGATGTGCCTGACCGCCTGGACATCGCGCCTCGCACTGGAGTTCCGAGCATGACGATCTTTGACGAAGCGACGGCCGTGCGCCGGATCAGCGACGGCGTCTACGAGGCGCGGCCGGACCAGCGGTTCGCGCTCGTCGCGCCCGGCGGGAAGACCCCGCCCGCGGTGAACGGCGGCGTGCTGATCGCCACCGTGCTGCGGGCCGTGCTCGACTGCTCGCCGCTGCCGCATCCGGTCGCGACGAGCGCGCACTTCCTGCGGGTCGCGAAGCTCGCCCCGGCCGAGATCCACGTGACCTGGCTGAAGACCGGGCGGACCGCGGCGACGGCGCGGGCCACCCTGATCGCAGGACGGCGAGGCCGTGCTGGAGACGACGGTCACGACCGGCACCGTGCCGGTCAGCCGTCGCGGCGCTGGCCGCCGGGAACGGGCAGCGCCGCCGCCGGACCAGGGCGCGGCGGAGCCGGGACGGCGAGCTGACCTGGACCGACGCGCCGCCCGTGCTGCCCGGCATCGACGAGTGCGTCGAGCTCGGGCCGTGGCGGGGCACCGTCGCGCCGGACGGCACGGCCGGATACGCCGCGCAGATCCGGATGCTGTTCGACCCGGCGGTGACCGGCTGGGTACGCGACCAGCCGAGCGGCCTGCCCGAGATGCGGGGCTACTTCGGGCTGCGCGAGGAACGGGAGCCGGACGCGCTGCTGCTGGCCCTGGCGGTGGACGGGCTGCCGCCGGTGGTGTTCGGCCTCGGCGCGACCGGCTGGGCGCCGACGGTCGAGCTGACGATGTACATGCGGATGGTCCCCGCGCCGGGCCCGCTGCGGGTGGCGGCCAGGTGCCGGCACGTCAGCGGCGGCTGGTTCGACGAGGAGGCCGAGGTCTGGGACTCGGCCGGGAACCTGGTCGCGCAGAGCCGCCAGATCGCCCGGGTCGGCCGCGGACGGCCGCGCCGCCGCCTCCGGCTAGCCGCAGCCGCCGCCTTCCCGGCAACACCGACGGCCCATCGCTGCTGCTGCATCAACGGCGATGGGCCATCGCTGTTGCCGGGGTGCCGCGGCCGGGGAGCGGCGGCAGACGCTCTTGATCCGCCAGACGAGGGTGGCCCCGATCGCGGCGGCGATGGCCGTGCTCGCGTACAGCGTCGGGTAGCCGCCGAGCGTGACGAGGAGCGCGGCGAGCAGGCCGCCGACGGCGGCCGGCCCGGCGATCGCGATGTTGATCAGGCCGAGGTCCTTGCCCCTGTTCTCCGCGCTCGGCAGGACCTGCGTGATCAGCGCCTGGTCGACCGCCAGGTACGCGCCGAATCCGGTCCCGAACAAGAACGCGGCGACCACCACCGACGGCCACGTCTCGATGAAGGTCAGCAGCAGCGCGGCACGCCCATCAGCGAGCCGGAAACGGTGACGATCAGCTTCCGCTTGCCCAGCCGGTCCGAGACTCTGCCGCCGACGATCGCGGTGACCGCTACACAGAGCGTGTAGATCAGGATCAGCGTCGTCAGGTGCGTTGTCGCCACCTTGCTGGTGTAGTGCAGCTTGTCGCGCAGGAAGAAGAAGAGGTACAGCGTGCCCATCGAGATCGACAGCGAGGCCAGGAACCTGGTGATCCAGGCCCAGCCGAAGTCCGGGTAGGCCCGCAGGTCCACCCTGAACGCCTCGAGCAGCTGCCGGGCCGAGAACGGCTCCCGCTGATCGGGCGCCAGCGGCGGGTCACTGGTCGAGAACACGAACGGCAGGACGAACAGGACCATGCAGACGGCCAGGAACAGGTAGCCGGCGGTGAAGCCCTTGAACACCACGGCGACCACGATCTCGACCCCGATCACCAGCCCGAGCGCCTGCGGCATCCCGACCCAGCCGGCCACCGTCGCACGCTGCCTGACCGGCACGTGGTCGGGGATCGAGGCGCTCAGACTGGCGTACTGGCCGTTGTTGAACACGCTGAACAGCGCCCACAGGCCGAGCATCCCGATGACCGTGGTCTGCTGGGAGATCAGCGCCAGGCAGATCGCGGCGAGCACCGCCATGCCGAGCGTCCAGCGGTGCCGTCTGCCCTGCAGCCGGCCGAGCGACCTGGCGTTGGTCGTCCGGTCCGACAGCGCTCCGACCAGCGGCGTCGCGACGATGGCGGCGATCGCCCCGAGCGCGTGCACGAGGCCGATGACCAGGAAGCTTGCTGGCCGGCGCGACGTCCTGCACCTGCTTGGGCAGCAGGATCTGCAGCGGTGTCAGCGAGGCCATCCACAGTCCCATGCAGGCCAGCCCGAGCTGGGCGACCCAGCGCCTGCGCACCGGGACGGTCGGCTCCGCGAGCGCGTGCGGCAGTGCCGGAGTCGAGTCGGTCGCCTGTTCGGTCATCAGTTCTCCGTTGCCTTACGGGACGCTCTTGATCTTCCAGACCAGCACCGACCCGATCAGCGGCCACGACCGCGGTAGCGGCGAACAGCGCAGGATAGCCGCCCGTGTCGACCAGGACGGCCGAGATCGCCCCGGCCAGCGCGGCGGGCCCGACGATCGCGATGTTGATGATGCCGAGGTCCTTGGCCCGGTCCTTGGCGGCCGGCAGCACCTGGGTGATGAGCGCCTGGTCGACGGCCAGGTAGGCGCCGAACCCGGTGCCGAACAGGACGGCGGCGCCCATCGCGGCGGGCCAGGTCTCCACGAACGTGAGCAGCAGCGCCGCGGCGCCCATCAGCGCGCCGGAGACCGTGACGATCATCTTGCGCTTGCCGATCCGGTCGGAGATGACCCCGCCGACGATGGCGGTGATGACCACGAAGCCGGTGTAGATCGCGATCAGGATGAACAGGCCCTGGGCGGGCTCTGGCCGGTCAGCTTCGCGTAGTGGACCTGGTCGCGCAGGAAGTACAGCAGGTAGAGCGTGCCCATCCCGATCGCGAGCGAGGCGAGGAACCTGGTGATCCAGGCCCAGGCGAAGTCCGGGTGGCGCCGCGGGCTGATCCAGTACGCGGCGAGCAGGTCGCGCACGTCAGCGGGCTGCCGGTGCTCGGGCTCGAGCGGATGATCGGGCGTGAGCAGCACGAACGGCAGCGTCAGCAGCACCAGCGGGATGGCCAGCACCAGGTAGCCGCCGACCGGTGCGCCGGTGAAGACGTAGACGACCAGGGCCGTGCCCAGCACCAGCGCCGAGCGCCTGCGGCATGCCGACCCAGCCCGGCCACCGTGGCGCGCTGGTTGACCGGGACGTGGTCGGGCACGGCCGCGCTCAGGCTCGCGTACTCGCCGTTCTGGAAGGCGCTGAACAGCACCCACAGCACGCCGACGCCGATCACGCTGGCCTGCCACGCGATGAGCGCGAGGCTGATCGCGCTGAGCAGCGCCATGGCCAGCGTCCACCGGTGTCGCCGTGCCGCGCAGGTGACCCGACGCCGTAGGCGTGCGTGGTCCGGTCGGAGAACGCGCCGGCGATCGGGGTGGCCAGCAGCGACGAGATGGCGCCGAAGGCCGAGACGAGGCCGAGGTCGAGGATCTTGCCGCGCGGGTCGATGTGCTGGATCTGCGCGGGGAGCAGCACCTGCAGCGGCGTGATGCGCCGCCATCCACATCACCAGGCTGGCCAGGCCCAGTGTCGCCGATCCAGCTCTTGGTCACCGGCTCGGTCGGCTCGGCGAGTGCCCGGGGGATCAGGTGCAGCGGACCTGTCGCCTGCTCGGCCATGAAAACCTCCCAGAGTCCGGCCGGCCTGGCGGCGCACCGCCGGGGCATCATCGCCGCTTGCAGGGATCATGCCGCCTTTTGGGCATTGTGGGTAGATGTTCGGTTCATCTAGTTCAATTTGCCGCGCGTAGGCTGGGCAGCTATGGATCTCGCGATTGTGGGCTGCTCAGGCAGCTTCCCTGGCACCGGACAGCGCGGCATCGTGCTACCTGGTAAACGCCGATGGCTTCCGCCTGCTGATCGACCTCGGCAACGGCGCGTTCGGCCCGCTGCAGAGATGCACCGATCCCGCGCAGATCGACGCCGTGCTGATCAGTCACCTGCACGCCGATCACTGCGTGGACATGTGCGCCTACCAGGTGTTCCGCAAGTACTTCCCGGCTGGCGCGCTGCCGCCGATCCCCGTCTACGGTCCGGCGGGCGCGGCGGACCGGCTCGATCGCGCGGTCGCCGTCGACGACGGGCACCCCGTCTCCGAAGCCTTCGACTTCGTTACGCTCGCACCGGGCACGTTCGAGATCGGTCCGCTCACCGTGACCGCCGGCCACATGAACCATCCGGTGGAGACGTTCGGGTTCCGGCTCGAGCACGCCGGTCGGGTGATCGCCTACTCGGCCGACACGGGACCGACCGACCGGCTGGTCAGCCTGGCCGCGGGCGCTGACGTGCTGCTCTGCGAGGCGTCGTTCACCGAGCGGCCCGGACTGCCCGCGGACCTGCACCTGACGCCCAGGCAGGCCGGCGAGCACGCGGCCCGCGCGGAGGCCGGCCAGCTGGTGCTGACCCACCTGATGCCGTGGAACGACCGGGAGCGAGCGCAGGCTGAGGCGGCCACGAGCTATCAGGGCGCCCTGTCGCTGGCGGCGCCCGGGCAGGTCATCTAGGCATGTCCGGCCCGTCGCCCCGACACCGCCCGAGCCCGGCCGGTGCGCCTCCCGGCCTGTGACCAGCGCCGCAATAGACTGCCGTGACATGCGTGTCATCGTCACCGGCGGAGCCGGGTTCATCGGATCACATCTCACCGACGCATTTCTCGCCCGGGGGGACGACGTCACCGTCGTCGATGATCTGTCGACTGGCCGTACCGCGCCGGCTCGACGACCGGGCCGTCCTGCACAAGCTCAGCGTGACCGACGCGCGGCCGCTCGGCGCAGGTCGTCGACTCGGTCAGGCCCGAGCTGATCTGCCACCTGGCCGCGCAGATCGACGTGCGGGCCTCGGTCGACGCGTCCGGCAGCCGACGCCGCAGACGAACGTGCGTCGGCACGATCAACGTGCTGGAAGCGGCCAGGGCGGCCGACGCGCGGGTGCTGTTCTGCTCGACCGGCGGCGCGCTGTACGGACGGGACGCGCCGATACCGTCGCTGGAGGACGTGCTGCCGCTGCCCGAGTCGCCGTACGGAATCGGCAAGTACTGCGCCGAGCAGTACGTCGGCCTGTACAACCGGCTGCACGGGACGGCGCACACCGTCCTGCGGCTCGCCAACGTGTACGGGCCGCGGCAGGACCCGACCGGCGAGGCTGGCGTCGTGCCAATCTTCTGCTCCCAGGTCCTTTCCGGCATCCGCCCGACGGTCTTCGGCGACGGCACCCAGACCCGCGACTACGTCTATGTCGGCGACGCGGTCGCGCGCGTTCCTCGCCGCCGCGGATCAGCGGACGGCCGGGGACCTGGAACATCGGCACCGGCATCGAGGTCAGCGTCCTGGACCTGGCGCGACGTCATCGGCGAGGTGGCCGGCCGGGAGGTCGACGCACGCGCTGGCCCCGGCCCGGCCGGGGGAGCTGCAGCGCAGCGCGCTGGCCGTGGAGCGGGCCTGGGCGTGACCTCGGCTGGCGGGCCGGGACCGCGCTGCGACGACGGCGTCGCGCTCGGTCTGCCAGCTGGATCGAGGCGGGCACCCCGGACCGAGCGGCGTACTGATTTCCGGTCCGCCGTAGCGGCTACGCTTGCGGGCATGTCTTCCCGACCTGACGGCCGTCGACCGGATCAGCTGCGCGAGGTCACGATCACCAGAAACTGGCTCGAGCACGCCGAGGGCTCGGTGCTGGTCGAGTTCGGCGGCACCCGGGTGCTGTGCGCGGCGAGCGTGCACCGAGGGCGTGCCGCGCTGGCGCACGGGGCAGCGGCCTGGGCTGGGTCACCGCCGAGTACGCGATGCTGCCGCGGGCCACCAACACCCGCAGCGACCGCGAGTCGGTCAAGGGCCGCGTCGGCGGCCGCACCCACGAGATCTCCCGGCTGATCGGCCGGTCGCTGCGGGCCTGCGTCGACCTGAAGGCGCTCGGCGAGAACACGATCATGCTCGACTGCGACGTGCTCCAGGCCGACGGCGGCACCCGGACCGCGGCCATCACCGGCGCCTACGTCGCGCTGGCCGACGCGGTCGCGCTGGCTGCGAGGGCAGGAAGCGGACCAAGGGCGACGCCGCTGACCGCCTCGGTCGCGGCGGTCAGCGTCGGCATCGTCGACGGCGAGCCCCGGCTCGACCTGTGCTACGACGAGGACGTCGCGGCCGAGACCGACATGAACGTGGTCTGCACCGGCAGCGGCGAGTTCGTCGAGGTGCAGGGCACCGCCGAGCGGGAGCCGTTCGACCGCGAGCTGCTCGACGCAGCTGCTCGACCTGGCCGTGGCCGGCTGCGCCGAGCTGACCGGGCTGCAGCGCGACGCGCTGGCGTCGTCCTGACCGCGGACCGGCGCCGCTGCCCACTGACGCCGCCCAGTGACGCGCTGCCCAGCGACGCCTGCCGTGCTGGCCACCGCGCAACGCCGACAAGCTCGTCGAGCTGCGCCGGATCCTGGCCGCCGGTCATGCTCGGCGTGCGAGCTGGTCGGCCTGGACGACGTTCCCCGGTGCGCCGGACGTCGCCGAGACCGGCGCCACGTTCGCGGAGAACGCCCTGCTCAAGGCGCAGGGCGCTGGCCGACGTTCACCGGGCTGCCCGCGGTCGCCGACGACTCCGGGCATCTGCGTCGACGCGCTCAACGGGATGCCCGGCGTGCTCTCGGCGCGCTGGTCGGGCCGGCACGGCGACGACGCGAGGCCAACCTGAGCCTGCTGCTCGGCCAGCTCGGCGACGTGCCGGACGAGCGGCGCGGCGCGCACGTTCGTCTGCGCGGTCGCGCTCGTGCTGCCGGCCGGACGGGAGCACGTGGTCGAGGGCACGCTGCGCGGGCCGGCTGATCCGCGAGCCGCGCGGCAGCGACGGGTTCGGCTACGACCCGATCTTCGTGCCCGGACGGGGACGACCGGACGACGGCGGAGCTGGCCGCCGGAGGAGAAGGACGCGATCAGCCACCGGGGCCGCGCGTTCCGGGCCCTCGCCCCCGTGATCGCCGCCCTGGTCGTCTGACCCGCCGCAGCTCTGACCCGCCGCAGCTCTGACCCGCCGCCCCGCTCTGACCCCGCCGCAGCTCAGAGGTGCGGCAGCGGGGCGGTCTCGCCGTTCTTGGGCAGCGTGACCTTGACCGGCTGATTCACCGAGGTCACCGTAAAGGTCGTGGTGACGGTCTGGCCGCGCACGCTCTGCGTGTCGTCAGCCTTCTTGATCATGTGCTGCGCGTCGATCCAGACGTGGAAATGAACGCGATTGGTGCCGATGGACCGCAGCATCGGGCCGAGCAGCTTGCGCAGACGCGAGCTGAGCCCCTCGTAGGCGGTCTGCGGCGCGTACGTGCCGGCGTACTCGGTCGCGGGAACGCCGTCGATCGTCTGCGTACCCACGACGCGGACGTCCTTCGACGCGGTGAACAGCCTGGTCTGGTCGAGCGGGTTGCTGCCCTCGAGGTTCTGCAGCAGCGAGCCGAAGCTGATGCCGGACTTCGAGGAGAGCTGGGAGATCTTGACCTTGATCCACGGCTTCCCGGCCGACTTGGCGAAGGCGGGGTCCTTGAAGTAGATCGCCTGGCCGGTCAGGATCTCGTCCAGGTGGATGCCCGGCGAGCTAGCGGCAGCGACGTTGAACGTCGCCTCGACGAGTGTTGCCGGCTTCATCTGCATCTGGATCGTGCCGGTCAGGCCGCCGCCGTGAGAGCCGACCGAACGCACGGAAATACTGGCGGTCAGCGAGTTCACCTTTGCCGACGTGGCGGCGGCCAGCTTGATCTGCTTGACCGCCGGGTTGTTCGCCGCAGCCTGCGGGCTGCCCTTTGAGCAGCCGCTGATCGCGATCGCAGCCGCGCCCGCAGCGGCTGCGATGGTGATCCACCGCGATGGGCGCACGGACGGCGCGATTGCGGTGAAAGGCCTGATAATGAGTCGACGGAATCATAGCGGAATGCTATCAGCGCGACGCCGCGCTTATCTGCGTGATTATGTAACTCACTATATGAATGGCATCGACGCTATTTAGGTCTGATTGATAAGAAGAATTCATTTCGGCCGGGCAGCGGCTGGCTGGTCCGCTGAGCACGCCGTGCGGCCTGGGCGCTGGTCCCGGTACGGTAGATACCGATCGGAGGGATGTGGACGTGAGCGACGTTCGGCTGGAACCAGGCGACCCCGCACCGGACTTCACGCTGCCCGACGCCGACGGCAGGCCAGGTCAGCCTCTCGTCGCTGCGCGGTCAGCGGGTGATCATCTACTTCTACCCGGCGGCGATGACGCCCGGCTGCACCAAGCAGGCCTGCGACTTCCGCGACAGCAAGACCGACCTGTCCGACGCCGGCTTCGCCGTGCTCGGCATCTCGCCCGACAGCCCGGCCAAGCTGGCCAAGTTCCGCGACCGGGACGGGCCTGACGTTCCCGCTGCTGTCCGACCCCGACCGGACCGTGCTCAAGGCCTACGGCGCCTACGGCGAGAAGATGATGTACGGCAAGAAGTCGGTCGGCGTGATCAGGTCGACGTTCGTGGTCGGCGCCGACGGGAGATCGAGCGGGCGTATCTACGGGGTCAAGGCCACCGGGCCACGTCGCGAGGCTGCGCAAGGAGCTCGGCCTGACCGCGCTGAGCCAGTTTGGCGAGATCGGGTCAGTCGGCGACGTTCACCCCGGGGCCGTAGCCCAACGGCAGAGGCACAGGATTTAGGTTCCTGCCAGTGTGGGTTCGAATCCCACCGGCCCCACGAAAATCCGCCGACCTGCGCATTTGAGTATGGCAGTTGAGGGTTGCGCGAACCGTCCTTGCTGTGGAGAGGCACTTCGGCTGCCGGCAGCAGTCTGAGGCTGCGTAGCTGGCGGGCTTGCGGGTGTACTAGCGTCGTGGATGTGGATGATCGTGCTGGCGGTGCGTACCGCCCGCTGACGGTGGCGGCGCTGGGTGCCTTGCTTGCGGGCGCGGAGGATTCACGGCGGTGGCGGCGGTCGCTGAGTTCTTGGAGGAGTACCGCTGGGAGCCGGTGATAGCCAGGTCGGCCTGGGGGCCGGCGGATGAGCCGGCTGGTACGGGTGATGAGCACTGGGATGTGTTCCTGGCGGCGCTGGCCGAGCATCTGTCCGCGCGGGACGGGCGGGCGGCGCCGGTCTGGGCGGGGTCTCGGTCGTTGCGCCGGTTGTGGTTTCCGTTCAACACTCGTGCCGCCCGGGCGGACGCTGTGGTGCACGCGCCTGCTGCGTTCCGCCGTCGCGCGTGGATGTCGCTGCGCAGGAACTGGAGGTCGCGTGAGCACCGGGGATCCGCTGCTGGATCGCGAGGCGATCGCGGAAGCGTTCAGGCGGCTGGGCGAGCGGCTGGCCAGGCGGGGCCTTGTCGCCGATGTGTACGTCTTCGGCGGCGCGGCCATGGCCATGGCGTATGACGCGCGCCGACTGTTCCTGTGACCTGCACGTATGCGCATACGATTCGATCGTCATGCGAACCCGCGCTACTTGCGGCTCAGACGCTGCGGTCAGTTGACTGGCGTCTCATGCCGGTTGATCTAGACTGGACGCGTGAGTCGAGTCGTGCATGTGCCGTATACCCTGGAGCAGGACGAGGACGGGGCACGGTGGGCCGCGTCGGCGCTGGTCCGGCCAGGCGCTGGTGCGGTAGGCGATGGCGCCATTCCCGAGGAGGCGCTGGCCGATCTGCGTGAAGCGCTCATCGCACTGAACCTTTAGGTTTACATCTCTGCTCTCTACGCCAACCTATTAGTTCATGAATAGCCAGCGTGACAGCGTACAGCCGGTCGCGCGCAGCCGGCCGCGTTGTCGCGGGAGGGCCTCCGGTCATCGGCCAGGAAGCAGCCTGCGCCAGGCCGCCTACATCGATGGGCCGGGACACGGCTGGTGCCGGAGGGCAGCCAGGGCGCTGCCGCCCGCGAGGCCCTTTACGAGAGTCACGGTGTTCGTGATCCAGGGCCACAGCCGGCGGAGCCCTGGCTACAGTGTCCGCTCGACGCCCCAACGGCACATTCGCCGTAGCCATCCACCTTCCCTTCCGCCTCCGGCGCGGGCCTGCGACTGTGGGAACCTCCCAGCCGGTCGAGGGGTCCATCTTCCTTCGGGTTCGCTAGCAACCCCACAGACGGCGAGCGGGCGCACCTGGTCACCGCGTGCGGGGTCGCCATCACGGCGGGCATCGCGGACCCCGCGTCCTGGACTGCCGAGCGCGTCGGCGCCATCCTGGCCGACAGCCGCACCGCGCTGCTGGTTGACCTCGGGCTGAGCCCAGAGCAGCGCCAGGCCGCGGGCGCGCTGGTGCCGCGTGATCGTCAGGGAGGCCCGAGGCGGCGACGGCCGGGTCGGCTCACCCTGGCCAGATCGGCATGGAACAGCATCCGGATGCTGCATGGGCTGTTTATCCGGAACTGCGAAGAATCTAAGTCTACCTATAGGCCGACTTGCGGCATGACGCTACACCGCATATCGTCCCGATATATCAATTCGATATATCGGGCCGACTGTGGCCGTAGCCCGGCTGACGCGGGAGCTGCGATGAGGCGGATCGACTACGACACGGAGCAGTACCAGGACTACGCGCGTGGCCGTGCGCTCACCGAGCAGCAGCTGCAGGCATGGATCAGCGCCTTCGGAGCGGTGCTGCCCGAGCGGCGCCCGCTGGCGGGGCTGGACGTCGGCTCAGGGACCGGCAGGTTCACCCCCGCGCTGGCGCGAGCGTTCGGGCCGGTCACCGGCGTCGAGCCGTCGGTCCGCATGCGCGAGATAGCGCAGGCGCAGTCCCCGCATCCCGGTGTGCGGTATCTGGCAGGCTCCGCCGAGGACATGCCAGTGCCGTCCGGCAGCGCCGACTACGCTCTCATGTTCTTGTCCTGGCACCACGTCCAGGACAAGCCGCGGGCAGCCCGGGAGCTGGCCAGGGTGCTCAGGCCCGCCGGGCGGCTGCTACTGCGCGCGAATTTCAGCGACCACCATCCCAGGCCGTGGTGGCTGGAGCACTTCCCCCGCGGCTTCGAGGTGGACGCCTCGCTGTTTCAGCCGCTGCACGAGGTCATCGCGACGTTCACGTCGGCTGGCTGGCGCGTTGCCAGCTTCGGCACGGTTACCGAGCCGTCCTCCGGCACCTGCGGTGACATGCTCGAACGGCTGCGCCTGCGCACCCTTTCGTTCTTCGCTCACCTCAGTCCCGACGAGCTGGAGGCCGGCTTCCGCCGCCTGGAGCAGGCTGTTGCCGCAGATCCCGGCGCACCAGCGCCTGTGTTTTCTGAGCCGCTGCTCACGCTCGAACGGTCCGGAGCCTGAGGACGGGCGAGGTCGCAGCATCCTGCCCAGCAGGACGGACAACCGGCATGACCACGGGTCTGGTATGACCGGACCGAGTCACGAGCCGGGACGATCGGCAGGCGCTGGCGCGCTAGGCTCGGCAGGCATGGTGGATATGAGCGATGCGGTCTCGGTATTCGACACATCCGTTCCGAACGCCGCGCGCATGTACGACTACTGGCTCGGCGGCAAGGACAATTTCGCGGCCGACCGGGACGCGGCCGAACGGTCCGCGCTTGCCGTCCCGCAACTGCCGTGGCTCGCTCGCCAGAACCGCAGGTTCCTGGGACGGGCCGTGCGCTGCTGCGCGAACGCTGGCATCACGCAGTTTCTCGACATCGGCACCGGCCTGCCCACCATGAACAGCGTGCACCAGGTCGCGGAACAGATCACCGCGGATCCGCGGGTGGTGTACGTGGACAACGATCCGGTGGTGGTCAGCCATGCGCGAGCGCTGCTCACCACGGCGCGGACCGTGGCCATCCAGGGGGATCTGACCCGTCCTGATGAGTTCCTCGGCGAGTCGGATGTCCGCGCCGTGATCGACTTCAGCAAGCCCGTAGCCGTCCTGCTCGTGGCTGTCCTGCACTTCGTCCCCGATGAGGCCGATCCGGCCGGAAGCATCGCCAAGCTGCGGGATGCCATGGCCCCCGGCAGCTATCTGGTGATCTCCCATGTCGAGATGTCGCGGGGCCAGGTTGTCGACGCGCAACCTCAGACAGGGACCGCGCGCGAGCTGGGCCAGGCCCGGCGGGGTATGCCTCCGGCTCGGGCCCGGACCCGGGAGGAGGTCAGGGTCTTCTTCGGCGACCTGACGCTCCTCGAGCCCGGACTGACGGATGTCTGGGCCTGGCGGCCGGACGGTGACTCGGTCGTGACCGCCGGCGATGTCATGACCGTCGTCGGCGGGGTAGCAAGGAAAGACTGACGCCGGCGGGGAAGCTCATGCCCGGCGGCAAGACGTGAGCTGCCCACGTCCCTGACCTCAGCAGACCCAGTAGTCCCGCTGGTCACGGTCGACGGGGGAGAGCGTCCAATCGGCCGACTCACCGTAGAATGGCATGCGTGGTGCATGTCGAAAGTCTGCCGGGCCCAGATCACGGCCTGAACGATCTTGAGGACGTGCCTGCGGACGGCCGGGCGGCCCGCTCGCACCGTACTCGCCTGGCCATCCTCGACGCGATGCGGTCGCTGCATGCCGAGGGGGACCTGCGTCCGACCGTTCCGCGGATCGCTACCCGGGCCGGAGTCTCGCTGCGGACCGTCTGGCAGCAGTTCGCCGACCGCGAGGCGCTGCTGATCGAGGCCGTCAAGCGCGACCGGGAGATCCAGCGATCGCTGGTCACCAGGATCGACCCGGATCAGCCGCTCGGCGCACGGGTCGAGGCGTTCGTGGCCCAGCGGACCCGCGTCCTCGAGGAGATGACCCCCACCTGGCGGGCGGCGCGTGTCCACCAGCCCTTCTCCGACCAGCTTCAGCGTGACCGGAAACGGCGCAACGCCGGCGGGCCGGCCGAGATCGAGCAGGTCTTCGCCCCCGAGCTTGACCGGCTCCCCGTTCAGGACCGGGACCGGCTGACCGACTCGCTGCACGCGATCAGCCTCTGGTCGTTCTGGGAGACGCTCCGCACAGATCTGGAGCTCAGCCCGCTCGGTGCCAGGCAGATTCTGATCAGCACCTTTACCGCTCTGCTGGTGCAGGCCGGGTTCGATCCGATTTCATAGCGGAGCGGCGCCGGCACGAATCGCTATTCTCTGCTCACACTATTGATCTTGCACACATAGTGCAGATATCTTGACCTCGAAGCCTGGGCTACCGGGCGCGTCACCCCTGACAATGGTGAGGTCCGCATGAGTGTGACCGCAGACGAACTGGTCGCTGACCGTTCCGGCGGAGTGTCATGGCTATGGCGCCGCCAGCTCAATCACTACCCCGACACCCGGCCGCGCGTGACGTACCTGGCCATCACGGTGCTGGCCACGATCATGCTGTATTACGAGCTGTACGTCGGCGGCTCGGTGTCCACGTTCATCTTGCCCAACCTGAAGATGAGCTTCACGTTCTTCGTGCTGACCCTGGCCTTCGGGAGATGATTGCGGGCGGCATGACCGGTGTCTTCGTCGATCTGTTCCTCGGCGTGGGACTGCGCGGGCCGGCGGCGCCGGGTTCGGTGTTCGCGGTGTACCTCCAGGCTTCTCTGGACAGCTATGTCGGCGTGACCCTGGCCATCATTTCGTCGGCGGCGGTCACCATGCTGGTCGCGTCACTGATGCTGGGTTTCGGTCGTGGCACGACCACCGGCGCGGACGACCTGGCTGCTGCGGTGCTGGGTACTCTGCCAGGAGGAAGGGTGTTTGTTCAGGTTGCGGGGACAACGCTGGAGCTGGTTTTTCCCCGGCCGGTTCAGGCCGGTGAGATACTGCGGCTGACCTATATTTCTTCCCTGCCCAAGCCGCTCTTCTCCGTTCCCCGGACCGCCCCGGACGTCACTGCCAGCGATCTGAGCGGCGCCGGGCGCTGGCTGAGTGTGCTGGAACACAGCGAAAGCGGGCTGTCAAACCAGCAAGCGTACGTGCTCGAAAGATTAAACTCCGTGTTGAAAAGTTTACCGCCCGACTCTCCCGCGTTTACCGCTATTCAGGATGAGGCCATCACTTATCATACGCTTATGCCAGGGCGAAAACCGGCCGAACAGGCGATTCCGTCCGAGGCAGCTGCAGTTATGGCCATGATACAGAAGCCAGTACTCCAGACCGGCAACGGCGTTGTCCTGAGCGACGACATGGCAAAGCTCCTCCAAGCGCTCATCAAGGGGAACCGTCTGGCACTCCTGGAGGCGCTCAATCAACAGTTCACTTCTATGAGCTTTGCGCCGGGGCAGCAGATAAAGGGGGAGGTTTTGGCTACGCTCGGCGGGGGACGCTTCATGGTGCAGGTGGCGGAACAGACCCTGGAGTTCAGTATGCCAAAGGGTACGAAACCGGGAGATCGGGTCAACCTGTTTTTTATCACTGACGAACCCGGGCCAACCTTTCTGATGGCACGTTTCGGTCGGCCGGGGGATTCCAGGGTGAGCGATACCGGTCGCTGGCTGAGTGCTTTTCTCGGCGCAACATCGGCAAGGATACCAGTCCAGGACACCATGGGTATCCTGAGCACATTGCTTGCAGGGCCGCCGACCGATGCCTCCCAGGTAGGAAAAACGCTGCAACAGGGCTTGCGGGGTAGTGGCCTGTTCTATGAATCCCATCTGGCGCGCTGGTTTGGCGGTGAATACCAACTCGATGACCTTCTGCAAGAACCCCAGGGACGCCTGTCCAGCCTCAAACAGCTGATGGTTAACGACGCCGCTGAGGAGGCACAGGAGCGGGCCGGCGTGAAGAACGACACTATGGCGGTGATGGAGGCACTGTTCAAAAAGGCCGGGGCAACCCAGGCCCATGAGGGCATTGCCGACTCACGCACACTAGCGGTTGTGCGTGAACAGCTGGAGACCTTACAGTCCGGCCAGATAGTCTACCGTGGCGAACTTTTTCCCGGGCAGCAGATGGAGTGGAAGGTAAGTGAACGAGAATCGCGACGAAACAATGATGGTGGTCAGGAGCGCGCATGGGATACAGAAATGCGGCTCGAATTGCCGAGACTGGGAACCATAAGCGCCAGGCTGCGGCTGGACGGCAACCGGATCAGCATAGATTTACATGCCAATGATGAGGCGTCGGTTGATCTGCTTTCTATGGGTAGACCAGCTCTTGTAGAACAGCTGCAGGTCGCCGGGCTTGATCCCGGAGAGATTGGGGTACGCCATGGCGCGCCGCGAGAATGACGAACGCAAAGCCGCCGCCCTTTCCTACAAGCAGGGGCACTACGCTCCGGTAGTTGTGGCAAGGGGCAAGGGGGTCATGGCCGAGGCGATAATCGCCTGCGCCCATGAAGCCGGCGTGTATGTCCACGAATCCCCGGAACTGGTCAACCTGCTGATGCAGGTGGACACGGACCAGTTCATCCCGCCCGAACTCTATCGGGCCGTGGCCGAGGTGTTGGTGTGGCTGTACCGGATGGAGAATGAACCGGTGTAACCGTCTTGAGAGAATAGATCTTTTTCAGGAAACCAACGTTTCCTTCAAAGACAGCGCTTTGCGAATAACCTCAGCGAGCATCCTTTTTGTATATGGCTTCATCAAAAAACCCTGAAATCCTGCTTCCCGCACTTCCTCAGTTGTTTTGAATTCCGAATAACCCGAACAGATGATGATTGGCAGATCTGGGCGGATATCGCGAATTATGCTTGCCAGCTCCTTGCCATTAAGCGCAGGCATTGTCATATCAGTTACCAGCAGATCAAATATTTCATCTCCCGTTAAAAAACGCTCCAGCGCCATCATACTGTCCTTTTCAACTGTTACATGATAGCCAAGACCTTCCAGCATTTCCCGACCCATTTCAGCCAGCAGGTTTTCATCATCGACAAACAGAATACTTTCGCTTCCCTGGAGAAACTCTGCTTTATCTTCTGTGGAATCAGAGAAAATTTCTTCCACAACAGGCAGATAAATATACTTTTATGATCAATTTTATTGCACCATAATATAACTTGACATTGTCAAATTAACTCATTATTGCAGATATCGAAACCTATTTCCACTCAAATCTACTCCATCTTGAATCTTTTTACCTTCCCATTTTTGTTTCTTCTATTTTCTTCTTAATCAATAGTTGCCTTAATTTCACTGTCATAAATTTTTCCTGCTAAAATTGCATACTTACCAGTAACCAGAACAAGAATCCAATTTCTCTAATCCGAAAAATTATGAACTTCTTAACCTGCTAACTCTTGCCTTCCTTCTCAGCTCATTATCTTGATTTAATATTCTTGCAATTTCCCAAGCATCGATTCTTTTCAATGGATTATGGTACTTCAGTATCCATATGATCCCAGGAATTGAAATCTTATACATTTTGTTGAATTTTTTCTGATAAGAGAGTAAAATAAGCATTGCAAGCATTACCAATGCCATATGATGGTGCCATGCATTCCAATTTCTCACCATATATTCTGCCATTCCACAGTTTCCCTTTGCATCCTGAAATGCTCTCTCAATCCAATACCTTGAACTCTGCATTTTTGCAAGTTCATCTAATGGAGTATCCTCAGAAGCGTTGCATAGTGAATATTTAATTTCATTTGATTCTGAATCTTTACTTATGAGAAGCCATAATGGCTTCTCACAAGGCAAGTTATTCTGACGTCTCCAAACCTTTATAGCCTTAAAATAGACTTTTTTGTACCCTCTTTCCGTTTTTCTAACTTTGATAAGTTTCCATCCTTCAATTGAACTGGAAAGAGAATCAACCCTTGTTGATAATGTATTCAAAACTCTGGGAATAGCAGGTTTCCTTCCTCTTGTTCCCTTTTTCTCAGGAATCCCAACTAATGGTTTCTCAATATAGACAAGAGTATCAACAGCTATGTCTGCAACAAAAGTTAAGCCTCTACTTTCAAGTTCTGTCAATAACTCTGGATTTTCACCGTAGAATCCATCCATTGTGACATAGGAGAAAGGAATACCTTCTTCTATTGCATTATCAATCATTTCAAGACCAAGTTCATACTTGGTTCTGGAACTTTATCTCCTCACGAGGAATTTTAGCCTTTAAACAACGTGCCTTGTCATCAATCCATTTTTGTGGGAGATATAATCTCTCATCAATCAACATTCTCTTATTTTTCTTAAAATAAGCAAGGAATACGCCAACCTGACAATTATCCTTTTTTCCAAGGTTGCCGCAATACTGATGAGAAACTCCGACAGAACTATTTCCAGATTTTTTTATGCTTGATTCGTCAAGTATAAGAACACCATTTTTACCTATAGTTTGAATGGCTTTTGTTCGAACAGATTTGAGGAGATCTGCAGAACGCCAAGGAGAAGTTGAGAGGAAATGGCTTAGTGATTGGTTGTTAGAGCATTTACAACAGTAAATTGCCATTTTTCTCATATTTTTCCTATAGGGGAGGAGAAGCAAACCATTAAGGTAATCAATACAGGTTAAAACCATACAACGAGTTTTAGTTTGAAAATAGAATTCAAGATGCTTTTCAGAAATGTATTTTTCTACAGAAATATTATTTGACTTGATGAAGTCATCTGTTATTTGTTTCACTAAACCAAATTTATAGAGGAAAAATTATACTTCACGGTAGACGTGAAAAGGAAATGTGACAAAGTCAAGTTAAAAAGGCTAAATAAAACCGTATTTAATGCGCTTTGAAAATACTATCATAATTTTGTTTTGTCATTTTGCTAATTTTCAAATTTCTTCTTTTTACTTCTTTCTGCTTTTTGTGCAGAGCCGCCAGACAAGCTGGCGGAATTTTTCGATATCATGTGATTTATAAAGCCATTTTTGGGGTGGACGATATTTATTTTGGCTCACGAAGCGTCATTAGCTATATTGAGTTTTTCTTTCTGTAAAAGGCCGACAGAAAAGTTGACGGCGGAGCTTATGTTTATATGTGGATTTAAATGAAGAGTCCATAAGTTAAAAAATAAAGAAAAACCCGAAAAAAGCTAAAAATAGAAAAGAAAAACTAAAAAAGTAAGCCTGAAATATTTTCAGGCTTCATCGTATCCGATTTCTTCTTTTGTGAGGTAGCACGCAGGGTCATCTGCCCATACGTTTCCGTATACGGCTTCGGCTCGTACTCTGAAGTTTCCATTGCAGACGTCGAACCATTTGCATTTTGCGCAGCGGTCTCCGTGAGCCTGGATAAGGGGCTTTCTGTGCTTGAGCCCTGCCATAAGTTCGTCACTCAGGTCGGTCCAGATCTCGCTGAAAGGTCTTTCCCGCACGTTTCCGAAGGAGTAGTGCCTCCAGAACTGGTCGGCGTGCACCGAGCCGTCCCAGGACACGCACCCGATTCCTATTCCTGAAGAATTGCCCTGGTTCATGGAAAGAAGCTCAAAAATCTCGGCAGCCCTTTCCGGGTTTTCTTTCAGCATTTTCAGGTAGATGTAGGGGCCGTCGCAGTGGTTGTCCACTGTGAGGACTTCTGCAGGGAAACCTTTCTCGTGCAGTTCCCTTGTCCTTTGCATAATCAGGTCCACGGCTTGCCTTGACTCTTCAAGGGAGAGATCTTCGTCCACCATTTTCGAGCCCCTGCCTGCATAGACCAGGTGGTAGAAGCAGATCCTCGGGATATTTTCTTTCTCAAGAAGGTCAAAGATCGCAGGGATATCATTTACATTTTGCTTGTTGATCGTGAATCGAAGCCCTACTTTTATGCCTTCTTCCTGGCAGTTGTGCAGACCTCTCAGAGCTGCATCAAAAGCCCCAGGCATGCCCCTGAATTTGTCGTTTGTCTCTCTTATGCCGTCAAGAGAGATTCCTACGTAAGAAAGCCCTACCTCCTTTAGCTTTTTTGCCAGCTCTTTATCAATCAGGGTCCCGTTTGTTGAGATTACAGCTCTCATCCCTTTTTCCCGCGCATAGGCTGCAAGTTCAGGCAGGTCTTTCCTCATTGTGGGCTCGCCCCCCGAGAAGAGCATAACCGGAGAGCCAAAAGCCGCAAGGTCATCGATAAGGGCTTTTCCCTCTTCTGTCGAAAGCTCGTTTTTAAACTCAACGTCCTTTGCCTGAGCATAGCAGTGGACACATTTCAGGTTGCAGCGGCGCGTCATATTCCAGACTACAACCGGTTTTTTATCTTTTGAAAACTGCAGCAGGTGAGAGGGAAGCCTCTTTGAGTCTCTTCCATAACGAAGAGCGTCAGAAGGCTCCACGGTTCCGCAGTAAAGTTTTGAAATGCCTATCATATCGATCCGTCAAAATTGAGATTGTTTTCCGCAATTAAAGTATTGTTTTTTGAGCTGATTTTTTAGCCATTTTTTAAGCCGTTTTTTTGATGCGGCTTTAAAGTTTTATCATTTTAACAAACCTTTTAGCCTGATGGGTCTTTTTATAGCTCTTTTTTCATAGCCTTTATCAGTGCCTCAAATGTGAACTCGTCAGGGATCACGTTTGCAGTGACCCCATGTTTTTTCAGAGTATTTCCCGTAGGAGTCCCGATTGCACCTACAACAGCCCTGCTCAGATTTTCTTTTACAGCCTCTCCTGCTCCCAGCTTCTCCGCATGCCTCATAAAGCCCTTAACCATCATAGAGCTTGTAAAGGCAAAGGCGTCAACCTCTCCTGCGAGGGTGCGTTCTATGAGTTCTTTCTGGGCTGCACCTTCAGGGATGCTGAGGGTATACACATGAGTCTCGTAAACCGTTGCTCCACACTTTTCAAGGCCTTCTATTAAGACTTTTGCCCCATAAGCGCTCCTTGCAAGGTCAACGATTTTTCCTTTTACTTCAGGGCAGAGAGCTTCTACAATTCCTTCGGAACTGTAATCCGCAGGCAGGAAAGAATTTTCAATCCCTATTTTTACAAGCTCTTTCTCCGTGTTCGGACCGATTGCTATTACTTTGCTTTTTTTCAGGGCTGTGATGAAGTTTTCCTTTTCAGTATCAGATGAGTTTATCCAGCGTGAAAGTTATCCCGTTTGCGCTTGTAAAAACAACGTAATCCGAAGTTCCGTCAATGACTCTCTGCACAAAAGGCTCGAATCCGTCATCTTTTATGCCTTCAAGCTTTATCATTGGGGCATAGATGGGCTCAAAACCGCATTCTCTGGCAATTGCCTCGGATTTTTCCCTGTAGCTCTCAGGCCTCATGATTGCAAGCACGGGAATTTTTTTTTCTGCCATGATTCTTCAGTCTCCTTTACCTCTTAGCGGATTAAAATTCCGCTCCTGTGATCTGTTCTCCAAGAATATCGTGAAGGTTAACTACGTCTCCTACAACCGTGATGGCAGGAGCCTTTACTTTTCTTTCTTCTGCCAGGTCAGCGATATTTTCAAGGGTTCCCACGGTTACCCGCTGGTCAGGCCGGGTTCCCTTTTCTATGACTGCAACAGGGGTTTTCGGGATCCTTTGCCGTACTTCATGAGCTCTTCAGTATTTCGCCTGAGCATCTTTACGCCCATAAAGATCACAATGGTCCCGTTGAACTTTGCCAGGGTCTCCCAGTCCAGTCCGCTATCTTCCTTTGTGGGGTCCTCGTGCCCGGTTATGAAAGTAACCATCGACGTGCTTTCCCTGTGGGTTACGGGAATTCCGGCATATGCAGGCACTGCAATTGCAGAGGTGATCCCTGGCACGACTTCGAATTCTATGCCTTCTGCTACAAGCACCTCAGCTTCTTCTCCTCCCCTCCCGAAGACGTATGGGTCCCCTCCTTTCAGCCGGACCACCATTTTGCCTTCCTTTGCCTTCTGCACAAGCACTTCATTGATCTCGGACTGGGTCATGGTGTGATTGCCCGCGTATTTCCCCACATCGATTTTTTCTGCACTTTCCGGCATTGAGTCCAGAATCACTTTTCCAGGAAGCTGGTCATAGATAATGACTTCAGCACTGTCAATCAGCCGGCGGGCTTTCAGGGTAAGAAGCTCAGGGTCGCCTGGACCAGAACCCACAAGATAGACTTTTCCGTAATTTCCTGACATATGACGACGGTTCCTTTTTCTTCCTTTATAATTGTTGATAGATAATTCTCTTCCTTCATATCCTGATAGATGACACCTCGATACCTGCATGGGAATTTTCCATAACAGGATAACTTCTTCTGAAGGTGGAAAGCCATCTTCTAAGAAGAGAGGTTTGATAGAAATGTAAATCTGTAGGGTTTAAAGAGCTTTTATAATAAATAGTATACCATCTTTCTACAGTTTTATTGCATAACTTCTATATATTAAATCTTATACTTATATGCTTGATACTTCCAATACACTCTTTTGAACTCCAGTCGTTTGCTGTCTGGTCTTTAAAAGGAGGTGTAGAGAGAGTGGGAATTAATAAATACCTCTTATGTAATTAGTGAATTTATTGTAACCATTTCATCATCAGTAAGTAATTTCAAATTGTCATATTAGTATTAATCATCAGTTTAAATCAGTGAGTTCATCATGCTTCGCATAACTTTTCTAGGCACTGGAGGGTCTCTCCCGACCCGCAACAGAAATCCGTCAGCAGTAATGGTCAACAGAGAAGGGGAGCTTATTCTCTTTGACTGTGGAGAAGGTACCCAGCAGCAGATGATGCGGGCAAAAACGGGGATGATGAGCCTGTCCTCTATTTTTGTCAGTCATTTCCATGCTGACCATTTCCTCGGAATTCCTGGCCTCATTCAAACTATGTCTTTCCTGGGCAGGAAAGAGCCGCTGACAATCTACGGTCCTGAAGGGACAAGAGAGTTTACCGAGCTCTTTAAGGCCCTTGGCTATTTCAACCTTAAATACGAAATCCGGGGTGTGGAACTGAGTCCAGGGGACACTGTAGAAGGGAAAGACTATGTGGTCCGGGCTTTAAAGACCGAGCATAGCATCCCGAGCCTTGGCTATGCTCTTGTGGAAAACCCCCGTCTCGGACGTTTTAACAGGGAAAGGGCAGTCGAGCTTGGAGTCCCTCCAGGACCTCTTTTTGCAAAACTGCAAAGGGGAAGTCCTGTGGAAGTGGACGGAAGGCTCGTAAGGCCCGAAGAAGTAATGGGAATCCCGAGGTCCGGAAGGACAATCGTGTACACAGGAGATACCAGACCCTGTAAAGCAGTGCTTGAGGCAAGCAGGGATGCTGACCTCTTAATCCATGACGGCAGCTTCGCTGATGAGATGGCAGACTGGGCGGAAGAGTCCATGCATTCAACAGCAGGCGAAGTTGCAGCCCTTGCAAAAGAAGCCGGAGTCAGGAAACTGGTCCTTACCCATATCAGTTCACGTTATACTGATGATGTGGAACCTATCCTGAAAGATTCAAAAAAGGTTTTTGAAAATGTAATTGTAGCCGAAGACCTGATGGAACTTGAGATACCATACAGACCTGAATAGAACAGACCTGAATAGAACATACCTGACTAAACAGGCGTGTTCGAGCCTTCATAATCCGGATACAGGGTTTTCGCGGAAAATTTTAAGTTTTCTTTAAAAGCAGGGTTTAACAATTGGATTAAATTTCTCTACAGGAAATACACCTGTAGAAAGAATCTTTATCCAGTATTAGCAGGTTGTTCAGACAAGCGTCCAGTCCAGATTTTTGTTTTCAGCGTCGTAGAGTGTAACTCTCATGGTCTTGTCTTCTATTTCATAGATCTGCTTGATACCAAGATAGAATGTGTCTCCAGGGTTGATTTCAATTTCACCGTTGACCCTTCCGAAGTACACCCTCCCTCTGGTATCGTTTTCTTCAACTGTAACACCTTTCCAGGCCATGTTCTGGGTTACGCTTATAACCCTGCACTCAAAGCGGTCGACTTCACGTATTTCATTCATGAGAATCCCTTTTAAATCTTGCTTAGGGTATGGTTGAGACCTTACTCAAATATGATTTCTGATAGAGAATAACGATTTCTATACATAAAACTATCCCAGAGGCTTTAACAAGAGAAAGTAAATAGGCATCTTTAAACCCTTTATTCCTTCTGATAGTTTTTATTCTTTAATTAAATTCTAATTCAATTTGTGATATTTAATAGGTGCCTGGAATTTTCAGTTATAAAGTACAAGAGGCACTTTCTCTTTAGGTTTATACATACAGATGAGTCGGGTCCAGAGTGAAGTCTTTCCTGCCCAATCTAGCAAGTGCTTTTTCAAAGTCTTTGCCTGTAACAATTTCCCTGTCTTCGATAATTGCCTGATGCAGGGCGGTTTTAAGGATTTTTTCGACGATATCCCTGCCTGAAAGCCCTTTAGCTTTCTTTGCAAGTGTCTGAAAATCACATTCCTCTACACTGCAGGGGGAAAGTTTTCACATTTGATTCCAGTATATGAACGATTTCTTCTTCCCCTGGAAGGACAAACTCGATCTCTTCTTCGAACCTGCTTCTCACGGCAGAGTCCAGAGAATTAATCCGGTTTGTCGAACAGATTGTACAGACTCCATCGCGCTCAACAATCCCGTCCATTTCTGTCAGAAGGGCGTTTACGATCTCGCTAACGTCTCCTCTGAGCTCCTGGAACCTCCTGTCCAGGGCTATGGCATCAAGTTCGTCAATGAAGATTATGCAGGGAGCCATCTCTTCTGCACGGTCATAGAGCTGATGGATCTGGCGTGCTCCGTCTCCTACATATTCTCCTATTAGCTGGGTTGCCTTGACAGGAATGATCGGCACATCGGTCTTGTTTGCAAGGGCTTTTGCAAGCATGGTTTTTCCTGTGCCTGATGGTCCGAAGAACAGGATGTTTCTTGGTGCCCATTTCCCGAAGCGTTCGGGTTCTTCAAGGAAGCGTTCGATCAGCCTGCACTTCTGCTTTGCAAGTTCCTGCCCTATGACATCTTCGAATACGACATCACTTTTTATTTCTGAAGAGGAAGAAATTCCCGTTTCCTCTTCGGTTACGATAATTGACGTTGAGCTGCCTATTATGGATTCTGCAGGTTCAACATCTATAATGCGGTATGCAAAGTCAGGGAACATCCTCTCTGTCAAAGAGATACTCTCCTTTGCGGGCGACATATCCGCTCCACTGTTCCCGTGCATAAAACTCAAAGACATCCCTGTTTTCAATAACCGGATATTCTTCCATCATCCCGCTCAGGGGGTAACCTTCAGGCTTCAGGATAAGAAGTTCGGATGTGGACTTTCCAAACTCGGTATTATTCTCGTGAATCTTTTTCACGTTCACTCTTTGTGAGACTGGTCGCACTTTGTTATCAACTCGAATACTTTTCTATACCTATAGTGACCAGAGGGGCTAATATAATTAACCCATGACCCAAACTCTGGATTCGATTGCGAAAGGCTTCTCCTTACCTCTCTAAAAAAAGCTCTTTCTGATGAAAACTGTTTTTTCTGGATATTACTTTCCTGCCGATTATCTGCAAATTATTATAGATTTCAGGTAACCATTATATATTGAAATAATAATTTACAGATGTACATCCTGAAAGATATCTATAATGTAAAATATTTATAGGAGTAAGAAGAAAGATCTTATTGTTTAAAGTCCATTTGAACAAACGATATGCAGGCCTTGACGAGTTCTTATTTGAGAAAAAAGGCTTTCATAACGAGTTCTTTATATATCCTCCTGGTCTATTCGTTCAATTTACGAATGAAATCGATCAAAGGGAAAGCTAATATATTAGGGCAATAATATAAATATTTTAATTATCAAATTAAAACTATTTTCTAAAATAGTTAAAGCTGGTAATTGATTACCGGTATACCATTAATTAACATATTTGTATTGTATTCTACTACGTAGAAGTTTGAACAACGTAAAAAAAGCTTAAGCATCCAATTTAGTTCCAGAGTATGATTTGTATGTTTACTATGGAGAACACGGAAGGTTTCGACCAGAAAACTCTTGACAAAATGAACGCTGAAGTCAAAAAGACTATGAGCAAGCACGACCCAAAGTCGAAAAACTATAAGAAAATCTGTGAGCAGGTTGAGGACCAGGTCTTCGACAAATACTGTACTGAGATATTCAGACCCTCTCTTAAACTCTAAATCTTGCCGCGGGATAAAATTCCCGGTAAATTTTTTATTTTTTGCCCTATTTTTTATTTTCTTCACTGCAAACTTAATCAATATTTTTATTTAGTTTAAGTGCAGATATATAGTTATGTTTTTGAATAAATTTGGTAAGAATTTAATTTTGTTTGCTTTTGTTTCCTGTTTGTGCTTGATGCCAGTTGCGGCAGCTGCCGAAGATCCTGAATATGGGAATAGTTCTTCTCTTAACGGAACCGTAGATCCGGAGTCAGAACTGTTTGATCTGATCAATCATAATATCGAGGTTTACAATCAGAACCTCAATCTTACTCCTGAGTTTTTTGAAAAATCTCGTAGGAGACGAACAGATCCTTTTTGTCATAACCCTTGAGAGCGGTGGAGAATTGTATGCATGGGGTACCACGGAGAATGCAGAATTCGTTGAGTTCAGAAAAACTTGAGACATTGACCGATCAGGAGCCTTCATTAACAGTTCGGAGCGATGAGTCAACAGTCCGCTCAATTATTGGATCTTCTTCCCCTCTGCAGGAATTCAATGAGGCTGTGAAGTCCGGTAAGGTGACGGTTGAAGACGCAAGTCTCATGCAAAGACTTATGCTCTGGGCAATAGATATGGGGCTTGCTGGCCTGTTTATGTAAATCTGTAGAATAAGTGTCTCATTGCTTTGGAAAAGGTATCTCAATTGCTTTAGAATAAGGTATCTTAATCCTGAAAGTATTAAGAATAGATTTTCAGTTTACAAGAATTTCTATTCTAACTCTTCTATTTTTTTGGAAATTTTATATCTATTGAGAACTTTTTTATATCCTAATTCCTTATTTTCAATTATGGTTTCTTTCAGTAAAAATAGAATTCTGAGTTTATTCTTAACCCTGCTTTTGCTTTTTCAACTAACAGGTGTAGCTTCCAGTGCGGGTGATATTACACCAGCCGAGTACCTTTACAACTTCCGCTAATTCCAGTCCTGAGAACGATCTTTATACCGAATTAAGTGCACAGATGGGGCTTTACAACGAAAACTTTGATAATGTTCCTTCTCTCGTTCAGAGGCTTGTCGGAAGTGAAGAAATTGCCGGAAAAATCGAGCTTAACAATGGTGAGATGCTCTACGTAACATTACGTATGGCCGGTGGAAAAGTAAACGAGTTTTACAGTTATGATACTCCCAATGACCCTAATTCAAAGATCGGCCCTACTATAACCGTTGAATCCGACGAAGAGACGATAAGAGAGATACTTGAGTCCGATGACAAGTTAAGGAAAGCTGTAGAAAGTATGAATGAAGGTTCTCTTAATGTGGAAATAGAAGGTTTCTTCCGAAAAACAGTGCTCTGGAGCATAAAGCAGCTTTATTCATAAGTCCTGTACATACTCATAGATTCCACAATACAGACTTAATAAAACTCAAATAAAAAAAACTCAATTTACGGAATAAATCTGAATAATAAATAATAGTGCATAATACATAATAGGAAAATTTCCCTCCTTACCTTACAGGAAAAGGAGGGCTTTTGACTTCTTTTTTACTCTGGTTCGAATTCTCTCAGTGCTTGACCACTTCTCCGGGAAGTGTGGACTCTTCCTTTTGCCATTACCGACACCTATGTTTATACTGGTATTGATGCCAGTATGCACATCGTCTCCCATGATCACACCGAGTTTTCTTCTGCCGGAATCAATAATCCTGCCTTTCAACATTACCTTTATGTTCTTCCCGTCGTGGCGGAGGTTTGCAACTTTCGTACCGGCTCCAAAATTACAGCGGCGTCCTATTACACTGTCTCCCACATAACTCAGGTGCCCTATGTGAGTGCCTTCCATAACAATTGTATTTTTTAACTTCCACAGCATTTCCTATTCTGACCCGGTTGCCTAATGCTGTTGACGGGCGGATAAAACAGTTAGGCCCTATATCGCAGTTCTCTCCTATTACTACAGGTCCTTCGATATAAGCCCCGCTCCGGATTAGAGAGCCTTTTCCGATTGCGACCTCTCCTTTTATAGTAACATTTGGCTCAACAGTACCCTGGCAGCTGCCTTTCAGGGTTTTTAATAAGTGCTCGTTTGCTTTCAAAAGGTCCCAGGGATATCCTATATCAATCCAGCTGTCTTCGAGAGGACTGTAACCTACAGGTTCTCCCGCTGTCTATCAGCATCTGGATGGAGTCTGTTATCTCAAGTTCCTTTCTTACAGAAGGCTGGGTTTTGTCAATAAAGCCAAAAATGGACTCCCTGAAAAGGTAAATCCCGGCGTTTGCAAGGTTTGTTGGAGGGTTTTTCGGCTTTTCAATTATCCTGATTACTTTGTTATTTTTGGTTTCAAGAACTCCGAAATCCGAGGGATTTTCTACCTCTTTTACGCAGATAACAGCTTCTTCTTTCCTGGAAAGCAGAGCTTTTAAGTCCTTCTGCCCGATAAGCATGTCTCCGTTAAGTACAAGGAAAGCCCCTTCAACATGTCCTCTGGCATAACCGATAGCATTTGCAGTCCCTAACTGCTCTTTCTGCTGCACGTACTCGATGCTCACTCCCCATTTGCTTCCGTCCCCGAAATGAGCTTTTATCTGCTCTTCGAGGTATCCAGTAATGAAGACAAAGCCTTCGATACCTGCTTCTACTGCTGAATTCAGGATATGCTCAAGTATGGGTTTGTTTGCTACCTGAAGCATTACCTTCGGGCAGTCGGAAGTGAGGGGCTCCATCCTTGTGCCTTTGCCTGCCACAAGGACAACAGCTTTCATTTAAGCGCCTCCTTCGCTATTTTTTCTGCCATTTCATAAATGCCGTCCACATTTTTACGGGCTTCTGCGGTAATTCTTACTTTCGCTTCCGTACCCGAAGGGCGGACAAGCACCCAGCCGTCTTCAAGTTCCACACGGATGCCGTCAATGTCAAGGACTTTTCCAAGAGGTTCCAGCTTTGCTTTCACCTTTTTCATGAACTCGGCTTTCTTTTCATTTGAACAGGGTAAAGCGCCTCTCTTTGTGTCGTAAACAGGAAGTTCTGCTCTGAGTTCGCTTAGTTTCTTTTCTCCTACAATCTCAACAAGCTTTGCAGCTGCATAGATCCCGTCAGGGCAGTAAGAGATCTTCGGGAAAATCCAGCTTCCGGAAGGTTCTCCACCATATATTGCTCCCGCACTGTTTTATGCCCTCTGCAACATAAACATCCCCGACTCTTGTCCTTATGATTTCCGAGCCTTCTAGATAATCATCCACCATCATGGAGGTATCTACAGGCACGACAACGGATCCTTTTTTACCTTCGCACTCAAAACGCCCGAATATTGCAAGAAGTTCGTCTCCGGAGACGAACTTGCCCTTTTCATCTACCGCCATCATTCTGTCTGCGTCCCCGTCATGGGCTAGTCCCAGGTCGGCTCCGAATTCCACAACTGCCTTTTTAAGTAGTGAAAGGTTCTGGTCAATGGGTTCAGGATTTCTTGCAGGGAAATGCCCGTCAGGCTGGGAATTCAGGGTTATTATCTGACAGCCAAGTTCCTGAAGGAGATAAGGAGAGATTGTGCTTCCAGCTCCGCATCCACAGTCAAGAACCACACGCAGGCTCGAATTCTTTACAAGCCCCTTAATCATGCGCATGTGATCCCGGATGGCATTTTCATCTTCAGCAATTCCCCCTATTAAGTTCCAGGGAGCTAGCGAAAAATCTCTTTTTTCGATGGCTTCTTCAATCTCTTCCTGCTGGGCTGAATCAAAAGCCATGCCGTCAGGGTTCCACAGTTTTATCCCCACATATTCTGAGGGGTTATGTGAAGCTGTTACCATTACTCCGCATTCGTATTTTCGCGCTGCATATGCCAGGGTGGGAGTGGTTACCATTCCCACTTTGGTGACATCACAGCCTGCTGCAGTCAGTCCTGCAACAAGGGCGTGCTCTATCATGGGTGCCGAAACCCTCGGGTCCCTCCCGATAACCGCAGTCTTTTTCCGGCTTCCGAGCACAAGCCCTACCTGCAGTGCAAGTTCGGGCGTAACTTCCTTGTTGACTATACCTCTAATTCCTGAAGATCCGAAGAGTTTCATAATCCCACTCCATATTTCATGAAGTTAAGTTCTTTTCTGAAAGCTTATTTTTCTTTATTTTTTGTTTAAGTTCTAAACCTTAAATTCGAAATCTTTACTATTACTCTACAGTAACACTCTTTGCAAGGTTGCGGGGTTTATCAATAGCGCAGTCCCTGGCAAGAGCGGTGTAGTAAGCAAGCAGTTGAAGCACAACAACGCTCAAAATGGGAGACAGCAGTTCATCACTCTGCGGAACTCTAAGGACGACATCCGCATATTTTGCAATTTCCGTATCATTGATATTTGCGACTGCTATCACATAAGCGTCCCTGGCTTTTACTTCTTTTATGTTGCTGAGCATCTTATCATAAGTCTGCCCTCTGGTAGCAATTGCAACTACAGGCGTCCCTTCGTCAAGCAGGGCAATAGGGCCGTGTTTTAATTCTCCTGCAGCAAAGCCTTCGGCATGCACGTATGAGATCTCTTTGAGTTTCAGGGCTCCTTCAAGTGCTATCGGGTAGCTCAGGTGCCTTCCAAGGAAGAAGTAGCTTTTTGAATGGGCAAAGTTCTCAGCACACTCTTTTATCAGTTCTTTCTGGTTGAGTATCTGCTGGACTTCTCCCGGTACTTTCCTAAGTTCCGTAATGAAACTTTTTACATAATCGGGACTCAGCTTGCCTCTTACAAGAGCAAACTTTCACAGCGAGGAGATAAAGGCATATGAGCTGGGTACTGAACGTCTTTGTGGCAGCAACACCTATCTCAGGACCTGCACGGGTATACAGCACACTGTTTGCCTCTCTTGTTATCGTACTTCCCACAACATTTGTGATTGCAAGGGTCGGACAGTTATAAGACATAATTTCCCGCACGGCTGCAAGTGTGTCTGCAGTCTCTCCTGACTGGGTGATTGCGATGGCAAGGGTTCCTTCGTTCATAACCGGGTTTCTGTACCTGTACTCAGAGCATATGTCGATATCACAGTGAATTCCTGCCAGCTGTTCAAACAGGTATTTTCCGAGCAAACCTGCGTGCCAGGAGGTTCCGCAGGCAAGAATCTGAACCCTCGAAAGTTTCTTAATTTCCTCTTCACTGAGGTTCAATTCTTTTAAGTATATGGCACCTTCAAGTTCCGAGACTTTTCCTGCCAGGGTATTGTGGATTGCGCTGACCTGTTCATGAATTTCTTTCAGCATGAAATGCTCATAACCTGCTTTTTCTGCAGCTTCAAAGTCCCATTCTATTTTTTCTATTTTCTTTTCTTTGAGATTTCCTTCCTTATCGAATATCTCTACACTGTCAGGGGTAAGTACCACTGTCTCAAAGTCATTCACAAAGATTACGTCTCTGGTATAATTCAAAAAAGCAGTTACATCAGATGCAGCAAAGTTTTCCCCTTTTCCAAGCCCTATGACCAGAGGGCTGTCCTTGCGGGCAAGCACAAGTTTTCCCTGCTCATCTGCAGAAATTATTGCAAGAGCATAGGATCCTTCAATTTCTTTTAAGGCTTCTCTAAGTCCTGCAAGAAGTCCACACCGGGCTTCTTTCCCATCCGGGCCTCCATAGATATGTTTATGCAGAAGATGTGAGACTACCTCGGTATCGGTTTCGGACTTGAATACATAACCTTCCTCCAGTAAGCCGCTCTTTTAATGCCATGTAATTTTCAATAATGCCGTTATGCACCAGCGAGATTTTATCGGGGTTTCCTCGAGTTATGGGGGTGAGCATTTACCGTACTCGGGCGGCCATGAGTTGCCCAGCGGGTGTGTCCTATCCCGATAGTCCCTCCGACGTTCTTCGGAATTTCGGATTCGAGATTTACGATCTTTCCCACTGCTTTATGTGTTTCAATCCCGTTGCTAAGGACGGAAATACCTGCCGAGTCGTATCCTCTGTACTCGAGTTTTTTAAGAGATTCTATGATTACCGGAGCAGCAGCGTTTCGCCCTGCATATCCTACAATTCCACACATTTTTTTATCTCCTCTTAAGAGCTTAGAGAACCACCGAATCACGGGAAAGATCTCTGTAGATAGTGTTTCCAGACTCTACCTGACAGTTGACAGCAATCATTACACCGGCTTTTACGAGGACTCTGCTTCCTAAGCGGTTGTCGTCCCCAAGTATAGCGCCGAGCTTTGGTGCCTTGTGGATCTTGCTGTTAAGGACTATCTCAAGGTGTTCCTTCTCCTCTGCAGTAAAACCGGGACCAAGGGTATTATTGCTTCCAATTATAGAGTTCGAAATCTGTCCATGGGAAGAAATCCTGCAGTCATTCATTATGATGCTGTTCTGTATTTCGGTAAAGGATCTTATGGACACGTTGTCTCCTATCGTAGTGGAGGGCAAAATTACTACGTTAGGTCCTATATCACAGTTTTCCCCGATCATTACAGGACCTACAATATAAGTTCCGGAACGGATTCTCGTGTTTTTCCCGATTGCAACATTTCCGCGGATTATTACTCCTTCTTCAAGTTCACCTTGGTTCTTCGTGTTTTTGGAGGAATTTAACACGATTGAATTTGCTTTCAGGAGATCCCATGCATGAACCGCGTCCAGCCACTTGGATTCTGTATTGACTGAAGTAACCATTTTTCCCTCATCAATCATAAGCTGGAGAGTGTCGGTTATTGCATATTCTCCGTTTTCTGATATGGGGGTTTTTTCAATGGTTTCAAAGATCTGTGGCGTAAAAATGTATATTCCGGTGTTTACAAAACGGCTTAAGCCCCCAGGTCTTTTTTCCAGAATCTGGGTGACTCTCTTCTTTTCTTTCAGTACCACTCCATAACCTGCCGTATCCTCCATTCTTACAGTTAATAGGCATGCATCACCCTCATAATTATTAAGGAGATCAGCTATGGTTTTTGGTTCTATGAGGTTGTCCCCGTTCAGGACAATGAACTCGGAATCTTCAGGGTTTATAAGTTTTTTAGCCTGTTCGATTGCATGCGCTGTTCCGAGCTGGGCTTTTTGCTCTACATAAGTTATGTTTACCCCAAAGTTAAGCCCGTCTTCAAAATGGTTCATTATTCGCTCTTTTTCATACCCGATAATCAGGATGATCTCTTTGATTCCGTTTTTCTCAAGCGAAGATATGACATGTTCCAGAATAGGCCTGTTGGCGACAGGAAGCATTACTTTGGAACGAGTAAGAGTAAGAGGCCTGCAACGCAGTCCTTCCCCTGCTGCGAGGATAATAGCTTTCATAGAGTTAAAAAACATTTTTTAGAATTTATACATTCCCTTCAAAATCTGCTGAAGATATATATACATCGATGTTTATAAAAAAAGAATGTTTAAAAACATTTTATATAATATTTCAATGAATTTCTGATCTATAAAAAGAGAAAAATATATATAAGAAGTGGTAATCTCTGCTTCAAAATATAAAATAAGTTTTCAGTTATGTTCCCGATTCCTTCAGGTCTGTAGATACCCTGTTAACCAATTCCTTATGCTTGGTTTTCGCTGTGGGTTGTGGTGATAGTATATAATAGAGAGTTAACTTTAAAATGGGAATAAGTTTGCAGAATTAACAACGAGATGATGTGAGGAAGTTGACACTCATATCCTCTGAGCTAAATAATCAGGGATTTTACATTTCTTCCCATAAAAGAAGTATTTTCTAGCGGGCAAGTCATGTTCAGTCCTGTGCGCGCGAAGACAAATTTTTTTGTTTTTTTGAATCTTCCGGTGCCAGCCTGTGGTCAAGTATTCCATATGATATTTTCGCTCATTTCAGGAAATTTTAACCCGTTGAAATGATTTAGTTTCGAAAGTTCAGATTATTCATATTATGTTAGAATTTTTCATATGATATAATTATCTTATATATTTTTTCAGTTGCTGGTGACATCTTACATCCCAAAAATATATCAATATTAAGAAACAATCTATCCTATCGTCGCTAAAAAAATTTTATTAAGTGACTTTTGTTGAGAACAGTGAGATCAACTACTTGAAATATTTCTACTACATAATGCCTTGTGGATCGATTATTGGATGGTTATTGACAATCTAAATAACCTCTATACTGACGAATAATTGTTCAATTTACGTAACTATGCGGTTACATAACCGATAAGAATAATATACCAGAAACTTGAGGCTAATCCAGAAGCAGAGACCGAAGAAGGCGATCAAATTTCCTTTAAGGAATTAGGGCTGCCTTGAAATGGATATACTCATTCCTCTGAACCGGATTGAGTCTAAAAATAGGTGTGTTTTCGGGTTTGCATTTTACTGCAAATGATCTGAAAGGGCAATTGCTCCGTGCTGGGAGAATACTTTCACCCCGCTTCACTCACCTTTATATCCTCTGCTGCAGTATTTTAGAGTGCCTCACAATAAAATTATGATAACCATGAGGCTTGCGGAGAATGAAACATGAAACAAATAGCTGAATCCATTAGAGACCGGTTTATGAAACTTGGCATCGATGTGCCTGTTGAGGACATCGAAAGCAGACTCGACGAGCTGATTAAGAAGTTCAAGGTACCTTCAAATGAAGCGCAGCGCAGCGTAACAAACTACTTTTTGAAGAAATACTCGATTCCTAAAAATGAATTTTATGTCAGGCAGGCTGAACCCCAGCTGACCAAAATTGTGGATATTATTGAGAATGGGCAGTGGGCAAACCTTAAAGCAAAGGTTGTTCAGCTCTGGGAAAATACTCACGAATCTATTTCTCAGGTTGGGCTTCTTGGAGATGAAACAGGAATCATAAAGTTTACCATCTGGAAAAATGCCGAACTTCCTCCTCTTGAACAGGGAGAAAGCTACCTTTTCCGGAGTGTAGTTGTCGGGGAATATAACGAGAGATTCCAGGTCCAGTTTAACAAAAACAGTTCCGTAGAAAAGCTATCCGAGCCTGTAGAAGTGGGAGGCGGTGAATTCACTCCCGTTGCAAGGGAAGCCGAACTCAGGAAAATTGCTGATCTTACCGGAAACCAGTGGGCAACAGTAAAAGGAAAAGTTGTCCAGCTCTGGGAAAACTCTCATGAGTCTATAGAACAGGCAGGGCTTATAGGCGACGAAACCGGAGTGATAAAATTCACTAACTGGGCAAGTTCCGAACTTCCAGATATGGAAGAAGGTAAGAGCTACACGCTGAAAAATGTAGTCGTCAGTGAATGGAACGGCAAAGCTCAGGTCCAGCTTAACAGGTCAAGTTCTATAGAAGTACTCGATGAAGATATTGAAGTAAAGACCTCGATGTCTACATATTTCGGGGCAATGGTTGATATTCAGACCGGGTCCGGACTTATAAAACGCTGCCCTGAATGCAAAAGAGCTCTTGTTAAGGGTGCCTGTGCAGAGCATGGTAAGGTCAAAGGAGAGTATGACCTCAGGATAAAGGCTGTTCTCGATTCTGGAACTTCCACTCAGGATGCCCTGATTAACAGAGAACTTACCGAACAGCTTTCAGGAATTTCTCTTGATAGCGCCATTGCAATGGCTGCAGATGCTCTTGATCCAGGAGTTGTACTGGACAAACTGAAGCATGAGCTTGTCGGCAGATATTATACCATCACAGGACACAAGCTTGACCGCTATATCCTCGTGGAATCGATTACTCCAAGAACTTCTCTTGACCGGCAGCTCCTTGATGAAATGCTTGCTGAACCGCTTGCTCAACCGGAGGTGAAGTAAAATGGCAGGCTTCTTTAGAGAGGCATCTCGCCGGGTTTTTGCGCGGGAACTGAAAGACTCGAATCTCACCTCAAAGGATGAAAGCGATCAGTATGCTCCGCAGTATCTCCTTACCCCGACTGGGGCGAAAGTAAATCGCATCTTCATTGTGGGCACACTTATTGAAAAAGAAGATATAGGCACTGACTCTGAATACTGGAGGGGGAGGGTTTCCGATCCTACAGGTTCCTTCCTTGTCTATGCAGGGCAGTACCAGCCCGAAGCTGCTCAGTTCCTTGCTGAATGTGAACTGCCAGCTTTTGTTGCGGTAATTGGCAAGACCAGCACCTACACCACAGATGATGGAAATGTCCTGACCTCAATTCGTCCGGAATCTGTTCAGCAGGTGGATGAACTGACAAGGAATCTCTGGGTACTTGACACTGCAAAGCAGACTCTTGAGAGGATAAGAGCAGTTGAGGCACAGGAAGATCCCAACTCAAAGCTTGCAAAAGAGCATTATTCCGTTGATACCGAGATTTACCGCGAAATGGTAAGAAAGGCTCTTGAATCCCTTAAAGACAATACCTGAAAACAGTAATAAACTTTGTAACTGAGTAAATGATGTATTAAGAATCCGGAAATTCAGGGACTTTTTATCCTGAATTTTCAATTTTAAATACAGAGTTTTTATGATACCGTAATTTCTCAGATTATTTTTTTACTTTTAATTTTCTTTTTTATTCTTCTTTTATTTATTTTTTATTCTTCTTTTCCAGATTTCTTCCCAGATAGTTTTCTAAAATTTAATTTGCTGAAGGAATTTCTCCATTTTTCACGAAATTAGACAGGGAAAGGCAAAATCTAATAAATAAACGAAGCAAATATAAAATTAATATTGAGAACTTGAATCAGAGACTATGAAAAAATCACTTTAATCGATATATGGGATGATCATGTGAAAACCTATCTTGTTGTCTGGTTTAGTAGTGAGGGAGTCCGCCCGTCTGAGGTCAACCAGAGGCTGCTGTCCCTGGGGTTTGAACCCACGCAGGGCAGCTATGACTTCGTATACAACTGGAACAGTAGTGTTAACGTTGAAAAGATTCTCGAGTTTGGGGATAAGGTCTATCTGAGTCTTCAGGGCACAGGCGTAATGTTCAAACTGGAGACTATGTGAATTTCAGGGGTTTATTGAATAGTAGTTCCAGAGCCCTCGCCTAGCGAGGCATGTGCCTTAATTCTGGTATAGAGCCGATTCAGCAGGCTCCAAATCTACTATTTAAGAGTCCCTAGCGGACTTAAGATACTTATCCTTTATTTATTATTTTCTTCCTCTTTTTGCTTATTCAGGGCATCCTTAAATTTGATATATTCGCAGCTGTCTCCTTCCAGTGTAAGTACTCTTCCTTCTATATTCCCTTTTTCTATTACGAGTTCTACTACGCTTGGATTTGACATCCTTGGTTTAGTAGGAGAACCCGGGCAGATGAGCATTACATCTTTTCTTTCAATCAGGGGGCGGTGCAGGTGCCCGAAAATCAGGATATCCACTTCCATTTCTTTTGCCAGATAACCCTGGGCGGTTGTATCCATCACAGAGAGCCCTCCTTCGTGAATCACCCCAATTTTTACTCCTTCGATCTCAAATTTCAGTCTTTCGGGAAGGAGCTGCTTGAGTTCCAGGCTATCATCGTTTCCAGAAACGGCTTTCAGCTTGCCGCTGGCATTAAAGGCATGGTATGCTTTCACAGTGCTGAAATCCCCTGCATGGACGATCAGGTCGCAGTCGTCGAGAAGTTTCTGGAGCTGCCCTGGAATTTCTCCTGTTTTAAGATGGGTATCGGAAAGTACAATCAGTTTCATGGGAAACCTCCGTTATAACCTAAAATATACCATTTGAAGATAAAAATGTACAGCGTAAAACTCAGCAAGCCTCAGAGTTACACTTGAATTAAAAGTATGTGCCATATCAAAATATAAAAATGAAAGGTTCGAGTTCCAGATACTATATTTGGAACCTCGATACCGGAATTATTCTAAAAGTTAAAAAAGATGCTTCACTCGACTGTCAGATCCACGAGTTCATACTCAAGGTTCTCGGTCTCCAGCCTGTTCAGAAGAGCAGAGACCTGTTCATCCACTGAAACAACAAGGGACGAAAGCCCGTGATATGCAGCTTCAATAGATGATTCGTTTGCCCCGAACATGACATTCGGGCTTATGCCTATCTTGCGAAGAGCAATTAACGACTCCGCGCCGATTGCTGCTATATAAGGTTTTGAGTCAGCCAGCATCTTCAGGCGCTCGAGGTCCACTCTTCTTGACCCTCCGCGCTCAACCCTGGGAACCTTGCAAATTGTAATGGTTGCATTTTCCAGATCTATAAGGCCCTTGAGACTGGTTACTCCCACATCTTCTCCCTGGGCGGCATCGGATATGACAGTACCTGATGCACCTGTTTTATCCACCATGCTCACGTAGAGAAGCCCGTGATCCATTTTCAGGTAAACCTGCTGGCCCTCTTTGACGTCTTCTTTTGTAATAGCTGTCCAGGTTGAGACATGGCTGATTATATCCTCCATGACAAAGCGGGCATACTGCTTCATTTCGGTGGCATTTTCAAGGACCCATTCCACGCCTTCTTTCGTTATCCTGTACCGGACACGGCCCTCTGTGACAATGAGTCCGTCATTCACAAGCTCCTTAATATACTCGGAAACTGCCTGGGGGGTTATTCCGATTTTTGCGGCAATTTCTTTTTGCCTTACATTGGGCTGGTGGGCCGCAATCTCAATAAGGACCTGAAATTTGGTCACTCCGCTCTTGGTCTGGAGGATTTTAATCATCAATCGTAATTCTCCTCTACATCTTCAATTAGTTTTAACCTCTGCCCCATTACTGAAAGCCTTTCGGACCTGCGGGCAACAGCACAGATATAGAAGGGATTCTTATTAAGAGTCCTTGTGAGGTTGCTCATTGAGGTATTGCCCTCTTCTACCAGTCTTTCCAGTTCGTCCATCGCGTCCTTAACCTCTTCGTAAGGCTTGAAGGTCAGCATAATAATGTCACTGAGGTCTTCAAAGGAACACTGGAAGTTTACCTGAACTTTTGAGTAAGAACTGTGATATTCTTTTGACGGTTTTTGTCCAGCTTCAGGGACTCTCCACTGGCTTTCAAGGAGCCCGGCTTTTTTCAGAATATGAAGGCTTTTTGATGAGTCCGCGCCTATAAACTCATCGATTTCTGCTCTGGTCATCCATTTGTTACCAAGTATATCGAATATTTTTTTATGGGTTCTGGATCCAAAAGTCCTGAGTAATGGTACTAAATAGGAAGGATCGTTAATTATTCGAGTTCGTTTACCCATTTATGTCCTCTCCTTCTCGCCTTATGTTATCAGTTTCAAATATAATAAAGATTTGTGATATGGTTATTTATTATAAGCAATTTCAAGCCCTTCGGGCCCATCCCAGGAAAAAATAGGGACACTACGCTTAAGTCCGCGTGTCTTTTCATGCAGAGCATGAGCAACAATCGGCAGGGCAATAGTAGCATCCACAAAAACCTGCACTTTTTTTGCCTGAGGTGCAATCTTGCCCCAGGAAACCGCTTCGTCAAAAGTGCAGCCTGATAGCCCTCCCCAGTGTGGAGAATCTGCTGTGTACTGGATAGCATATTCATGTCCTGCGACGTCCATTCCGAGAATAGAAGCTATCACTTCGGTCTGCTGGATAAAATTCTTCGGGACTCCGCCGCCTACATAGACCACACCCGTATGTCCTGACTTTTCTACAATCCGTGTGATTTCGTCAACATCTTTTATCTGGTCTATTTCAAGTTTGAGCCCTCTTCTTCTTGCTATTGTGAGCCCTATTCCTATTGAGCTGTCAGACAGGGCAGGCACAAATATAGGGACATTATGCCTGTATGCACTCACCACAATTGAATCCTCAGCAGCTCCTCTCTTTACGAGCTCTTTTCCAAGAAGATACATGAACTCCCTTGAGGAACAGCTAATTTCTCCAATTTCCTCTGCAAAATCTGCAATCAGGTTATCTGCGGTTCTGAACTCTTCTTCAACAGCAAAGATATCATAAATCCTGTCTACACCGTGTTCAAAGAGTTTTTCATCGTTGGCAAGATGTGAACCCACATAATGCTTCCTGCCGAGAGCTTCGTGAGAATCGTGGAACAGGTTTGCCCCTGTGCTTACAAGACAGTCAATCATTCTTTCCCGGATCAGGTAAGAAATAATCCTGCGCATGCCGGCAGGGACCATAGCCCCTGACAGGCCCATCAGCACAGTTGTGTCCTTTTCTTTGAGCATGTTATGCCATGCCTGGACAGACTCAGCCAATTTTCTGCCCTGAAAACCGGTCATGAGCATTCCGTCCATCAACTCGCTTACAGACCTGTCTTTTACATCAATTGGAACTGTCGGATTGTTCGTAAATACATTGTGATGCATACCATTCTCCACATAAATATAACAATTGCAATAGGATTTGCCTGTGACCCTTGTTGTCCTGTGTTGCAGGTGCCCGGCAATAGACGATAAGAGACGCAAATAACGTTAAGGGATTATATATTTTTTATTAAATATCAATATATGCAGACCCTCTTGCCTGATGGCATTTTACAGACAACAGCTCTCCCGAAGAAAGTATTCAATAGCTACTGGAAATTCTCTATGATATCTGGATACTGAATAGTAATTGTCTGGAAATGATCGTGAAATCGTATCCTTAAAAGGAGCATACTTGTAAACAAATAACATTTACTGTAAACAAATGATGTTTTATTAGTAAGTAACATTGTAACTGATACTGTTGTTATGTACGAAATGATTGTGTTGACCAAGGTCTGCGTAGAGGTCTCTTTTCATTAAATAACAAAAACTGCTGCGGATATTACTGTCATCCAGTCTCCACTTTCGTGCACAGTGGATGATCTGGGAATGCTGAAGGTTTTAAGAGGCGACTCTTTTGTCCAGGTACTGTACATGCTTTCTGCAAGTTTTACGGCATGTTTCCCTGCATCCTGTACGCTTTCTTCATAAGCGTGATACTCTGAGAGATAACCATGTTTGGTAATATCCATTGGAAGAGCACATCCCACCGAAGTGGTTAACGTTCTTCCGGGTTCGTTGGAAGAGATTCTGGACATTACGCAGAAAACTATCTCTCCAGGACTCAGTTCTTTTAAACCTTCTTCCTTTGTGACAATATCACATTTAGGAGGCAGGATAGAACTCACAGTTACTAAATTAAATTTTTCAATACCTGCATCCCGAAGGGAAACCTCAAATGACTCAAGTTTTTCTGGATGTATGCCAATTCCACTTGTAAAGAATACTTTTCTTGGAATTAACTTTGTAATCATTTTTGCATCCTTAAAATATCCTCAGTTTAAGCCTGAACCAGATAGCAATTATTATTTTTAAGCGTTGCCCTTAAATTTCCGCTGAATAAATTTAATTTTTGATTCTTCAGATGTCAGCTAATTGCAGAGGTACATGTCTATACTTTTATTTCAATGTTCTTTTCAGAAATCTTTACATTGATTTCTTCAATTGGAATTTTTTTCTTTTATTAGATTCTAAAAACAGATTTCTTCGTCGACGTCAATTCTTTACTGTCAGGCTCTTTTTATTTTGCTTTTCTTTACTAACTTTTTCTAGTTGTCGCATTCTTTACGGAGATTACTTTACTTTGCGGTTTTTATGTAGAGTCTTTCATAAGCTTTATATTGTGCGGGATAATTACATCGTGTGTTACTCCCTGCAATTTTCCTGTCCGCAGCCTTTAATCGGGAAAGAATCCAGTTTTCCGAAGGCTCTTTCGGAAATGCGGACCTGATTACAGAAGTTATTGTAGCAGGAGATTGTGTTTTTTCTGGCACGGAGCCTGAAAACCAACTACCATTAATTAACCCTGATGTCGACAAAAAGGCAGAAACAATGGCCGAGAAACTCAACCTTAAAGTTATGGAACTGCTTGACGGTAAGCAGCTGTCAATCAGTGGACTCACGCGGGAACTAAAAGCCGAAGGAATAGAAGAACACCGGCTGGTTCTGACCGGCTACCTCAGGGCACTGAGGGATCTTGAATTCCTGAATGAACGTGAAGTCCCTCCTTCGAAAATATATGCTTTGCCTGAAAAAGGCAAGACTCCTCTGCCAGAAAATGGCAAGGAACCCAGTCCGACAGCCTCCTCGACTCCTGAAGACATATACCTCATTTCCAGGAATCAGCTCCTTAAAATCGATCTGGACTTCCGGATTCCTGTTGGCGTATATGTAATTTACAGACTGTTTGAAAGACCTTGTTTCCGCAGGGAGTTAAAACTTGCAGGAATTACCCAAAAACACCTTGACCAGTACATGGAAAAACCCGGAATGGTTTGCGAAGCTCGCGGACTCATACCTTAAAAAAGCCAGAGCCGACGTAACAAAAATTGAGATCCCTGCAGATGATCCTGCATACGAAATCCGTGAAAACAGGGAAGAGGTAACAAGGCTTGCAAACGAAGTGCTTGCAGGCATGGTAAAACACAGGATCGACCTCGAAGGGCTTGTAGCAAAAAGCAAGCAAACTACTCTGCTACCCTGAACAACTTCAATTTCCTTTCCTCAAACCCATTGTACCATTCCGAATTAAAGCCAGTGCTCAAGCCGCCAGATACGTTGGCCCGAATATGAAAGTTGCCTGTATCCAGATGGATGTGCTTCACTGCAAGAAGCAGGAAAACCTTGAAAAAGCCCTTTGCATGGCTCTCGAAGCTGTTAAGAAAGGAGCCGAATTGCTTGTTTTTCCCGAAGTTTTTTCCACGGGCTTTTGCTATGAAAAACCTCTACCATGCCGCAGAAAGCCTTCCTTCTCCTGTTCTTGAAAACCTTGCATGTTTTTCCGAAGCTAACGACTGCATTATTCTTGGTTCGATAATTCAGAAGGATAGTGGGGGAGGTCGTGGAAAAGATTGTGGGGAGATGTTAGGGAAGATCGTGGAGAAATAGGTTTTAATAAAGGAGAAAATAATTTTTCCGAAAACGAAAATCCGGGAAACGAAGAATTTGACGGAAAGTAAGGATTTTACGGAAAGTAAGAATTTTACGGAAAGTAAGAATTTTACGGAAAGTAAGAATTTTACGGAAAGTAAGAATTTTACGGAAAGTAAGGATTTTACGGAAAGTAAGAATTTTACGGAAAGTAAGAATTTTACGGAAAGTAAGGATTTTACGGAAAGTAAAGCTTCTGCTCTCTACTATAACCTCGGCTTTCTGTTTTGAGTCCGGAATTCTCGCGGGCACTTACTGTAAGACTCATCCTTTCAAAGCCGAAAATAATTATTTCTCAAAAGGCAACTCAATAGAGCCCATTTCCCTGAAAAAACAAAGCCTGAAAATCGGCTTTGAAATCTGCTACGAGCTTCGTTTTCCCGAGGTTGCAAGAAAACTTTCCCTTGCCGGCTCTGACCTTCTTGTGACCACAGCTGCTTTTCCCAATCCCAGGGCAGAGCACTGGAAAATCCTTGCAAAAGCAAGAGCGATCGAAAATCAGATCCCTCACATTGCCTGCAACCGCACAGGTTCTGCTCCTGACTGCAGTTATTTCGGAAACTCAATGATTATTGATGCCTGGGGTGAAGTAAAAGCCGATGCCGGTAGCAAAGAGTGCGTAATAGTGTCACGACCTTGACCTTGTCCGGAAAAGATGAAATTCGAAAATGATTCCTGTTTTTGAAGACCGGAGAATTGAGCTTTATTGATCATTAAAACTCTTTTTTCTGTGTAACTATTCAGAGTATAGTTAACGGCGCTCCTATGAGCGCCGCGCGAATACCCTCTAAAACAGGCAAATCATTCTTTTTTCCTGTAGAAATATACGCCCTAATTCTGCAGAAAGCTTGCGCTCCCATTGCTTTTCTGAAAGTTCCCGATATTTTCTGCTGTAGTTTCATCATCCTGATATCTCTTTCTGCCTGATTATTCTCAAACGGAACTTTCAAATCTGTCAGGAATCTCAGAATCTTTTCTTTGTGTTCTATAAACCTATCCAGCAGATTCCTTGCTTTTGTTTTTGGATTTTTACCGCGTTTTCCTTGCTTTTGAGGGTTTAAAGAATGTGGATTTTCTTCAATTGCTTTAATGATAATTGCATCAAACCTTTCTTCCAATGCTTTAATTTGCTCAAAATCAAGTTCTTTTAATTGCTCTTTACACTCATCAGTGTATTTTTTCATCTCAGTGAGCAGTTCATTCATTTCTTTCGCCCACTGTTGTTTATAGTTCTCTTCAATTCCAGTAAGTTCTCTCTGTAAATGAGCGTTACAGAGAGCATGATCACAATCATAAACGTTGTAAGGTTTCCATCCATCATGAACTGCTACTCCCTTAAACTCCGGAAGAATTCCCATAGCATCTATTGCTTCTGCTCCTCTTTTTGGATGAGCAAAATAACATGTGTATTTCTCATTAGAAGCTACATGAAGCCAGTGTCTTTTTCCTTCAATCTTCATCCCAGTTTCATCAAAATTGACTACAGGAGATGCTAATAACTTCTCTCTAACAACATTTTCAAATTCCTCTAAATTCTGGAAACATTCTCTTTCTGCTCTAATTATGGTAGCAGGACAGATTTTTATCCCCATAACGTCATTAAAAAACTCAGAAATCCTTTCATATGGAATAAACTGGTAATTTTTACAGTAAATAGCTGAAGCTAGAATATTTGGACCATACTGAACTGGATATTTAACTGATTCAGGAAAAATAGCTTTATTTAACTTTCCACAACAAGGACAGGTCTTGATTTGACTTTGATGTTCTGTAACAATTAGATTTACAGGAGGAATGTCAAAGACCTGTCTTCTCTCATAAGCTTCAACTTCAACATTCTCAAGAGTATATCCACATTCTTTGCAGCAAGTCAAAGAATGTTCTATTACCTACTCAGGATGATCAACCATATCAAGAGTCGTTCCTGGATGACCTTCTTGACCTCCAGGCTTCTTCCCGCTCGTTTTACGAAGACTCTTGGGAGTAGGTTTATCTTTGACAAAAAAATCAGTAGAAGGAGGACGACTGCTGTTACGACTGTTTTGGGTTAAACGAGATTCTAAGGCTACAAGTCTTTCAGTGAGTTCTTTAATTTGAGATTCTAAACTCTCAATGTAAGCTACAATAACTTCAGGATTTGAAGCACAGAAAGAAAGAATCTCATCACGTTTCATAAAGCCAAAAAGGAATCATTTTATATCCAATTTTTCCTCGGAAAGAGGAAAAATGGTGTAGCCTTGTTAAGGCTACCTGAATAGTTACAATATTTTTCCTATAAAAATCGAAGACGGCTCAATCCTTAGATATTATGATAGCAAGGGTTCCAGAGAACATTATATATTGCCTAACAAGATGGTTTCAAAAAACCTGGATATAATGTCTTTAATTAAAATGCTGGATAAAAACTCCTTTTTCTTTGTAACCCATGATGAAATCGTAGGAATAGTTACTGTTGCAGACTTACGGAAAGGGGCTGTGTGGATGTTTTTCTATTTACTGCTTTACAGGCTGGAGAACCAGATGAAAACGTTTTTTAAGGAAAGAATGTCTGAAGCAGAATTTATAGAACTCGCAAAACCCAAGTGCAGGATCCAAAATAAGGTGTACGAACTCTCTGTTTTTGAAGAGTGCAGCTTTTACGATTACCTTGTAGCCCTGAAAAATTATGATGTTTTTAAGCAAAAACACGGTTTGTCAATAAGAGATGTTGAGCAATTCGGAGGCCTGGATAAATTCAGAAACTGGATCATGCACCCTTCAGGGAAGAAGTCAGAGTAAAGATAGACTCAGACCTGGAGTATAACCGTTATCTGTTCAAGCAGCTGGATAGAATTCAAAAGCTCGAAATATTATTGCAGGACTCATAATATTTTTGTATCCATTTTAATATCTCTTCAAATTCGATACTCAAATGACTTACTCTTGCCAGTTTTAAAAAAGGAGTGGAAGATCCTTAATTTGAAAGTGAGTGGAAAATGGAAACAAGATCCACTCATAGAGGAATTACTCATGGAGATAATATTCACAGATGCAGAGTAATTACAGCAATAATCACAGAGGTCCTGCGTATTTACTCATAATGTCTTCCACCAGAGCAAGTCCTCCACTGAACCCTGCGTAATTGTGTTCGAGTATCACGCGGTCATATGACGGGAATGAAACCGTCAGATGTAGAGCATTAAATTCCGGACCGGATATATAACTTTCAAGGGAACTTGCAAGCAGGAACAGGAAATTCCTGTCTTTCAAATTTTCCCGAATCCTATATGCGTCCACCTCATATATTATCTCAGGCCAGGCCGGAGTTTCAAGACCAATTGTCAGTCTCTTCATTTATTAGTTCACGGGCTTCTTCAGGTGGATTATCTGTTATCTGAACAATGTCAGGCAGATAACCCATCTCGTTTGCAAGGTATTTTGTAATACTTACAGCCGAATTACTGTCGGCGACAACCGCAAAATAAGGATGCGGTCTGGTGATCAGAAGTATGTCGCCAACAAATTCTGCAAATCTGTAAGCTCTCCTTTCCTCTTTGGCAATCAGATCTTCAATGACATCGGCTGAAACATCTAATCTTTCTCCTATAACTCTCAGGAATTCCGAGGTTTGCTTTGGTCCTATCGGTACCCCGGGGAAGGAGATATAAGGAGTATCGAACTTCTCTTCGAGTTTTTTTGCCGTTTTATGCCCTATCCAGCTTGAGAGGACAATATTATACTCAGCAGCCGGAATTTTTTTCAGGTTTTCAAGAGCATCAAACTCTCCTACGATCAGATTTGCCTTCAAGCCTATTTTTTCAAGAAGCGTTTTTATCTCTCTTGCTTCGCCCTTCCAGAATATGTGCTGGGAAGGGACTATACCGAATACATTTACCAATCCTTTTTCTTTCGGAGTCTTTTCAAGGAGCTGGTCGATTACAGCGTCGAAAAAGTACTCGTAGCCATCGTATGAGGTCCCTGCAAACCCTGAGGTATTCATATGTATGATCGGAACTTCAGGATTCTTTTCTTTATACCTTCTGATAACTGACCCCACATCATCTCCTATAAGTGAGGGGACACAGCCGGAGATGACTGCAAATACCTCTCCGTTTACAAGTTCTACCGTTGACTCGATAAGATTTGCAAGTTTTTTCTCGCCGCCGAAAATCACATGCTCCTCAACTAAAGAGGAACAGGGAGTGCTTGTTCCGCCATAAGGGCCTCCGGCGTTCTGGCCTCCTCCGTAAAATTGGCCGAAGAGCTGCCCAATTCCACATCCTGCCCCGGAATGAAGTATCGGAACAACTCCAAATATGCCGACTGCAGTTGAATACGCCCCTCCGAGTGCGCAGGAGTAGCGAGGCGCTTCGATTGCGCCTGAAATAATATTGGTTGTCTGTAATGATTCACTAATTACCATGATTACACCTGATTCAGTTCTCTGGTTCAGTCCTCTGCTTGAAGATAATAAAGCGAATTAGGCTGTTTGTACCACCAGTCTTTGTACGTACTCTGCGTCTTTGCTTTCATAGTCCGTCTGGTACGAATGGCTTTTCAATGACTGCAAAAGGAAGTTTCCAAATGCAATCGCTCCCGTATAGCCGCTCTGGGCGCTCCAGGGATGTGGCATCGGACCTCAAGGCATGAACCCTTGTCACGCCTTTATCACGCTTGAATGCGCCTCCCTGGAATGGGCAGGTCATTGCGATATCGGGATCTCGCTGATTTGTAATGTGTGTCTGTTCTGCAGCCTGGAAAGTATTTACCAGAATGTCAAAGTCCCCCATCTGGGTAAGCAATTTTTCAAGATCCTTGAGGATCAGGTTGTCAAAGTCCTGGCACATTGCAGCTGAAGATTTAAGGCCGAGTTCGTCAAAGTACGGAACCTGAGCCAGAAGTCTTCCCTGTCCAAGTGCGCCCAGCACTTCTACTTTCTCTCCATTGCCTTTGAAGTTTTCAAATTCGTGTCTGATTGCTTTCAGTTTCGGAAGCCACTTTTCATGTTCTTCTTTGATCAGGGCTTCTACTTCCCTTTCTTTTCCGGTATGCCTTGCAATCTCCCTCAGCCACTCATCAGTATTTGCAACTCCCATCGGAGACGGATAGAGGAAATAAGGAACTCCATATTCCTGCTCAAGCCCACGTGCGAGATAGTCAGTGTAAGTCGGGCAGAGCGGTGCAGTAACTGCAGCTTCGGAGAGCTGTTCAAACTGCTCCACTGATGCGAATTCGGGAACGAAGTTAACCCTCAGACCAACTTTTTCCAGCAGGCGCTTTATTTCCAGCCTGTCCTGCCAGGTGTAGGAGAGCATGCTTGCTACGTTTACCAGATCTTTCTGCTTCTTTTCCGGCTTTTTGACAAGGTATTTCAAGACTGCATGCCAGAAGGCATCGTAACCGGTCTGGACAAGCCTTGAGCGTGAGCCTTCACAATGGATAGGAACTATTGTTGCCTTTACCTGAGGCTGGTATTTTGCAACAACTCCTTCGATGTCCTCTCCGATTATTCCTGAAGTACAGGATGTCAGTATGAAGATTGCTTTTGGATTGTACCGCCTCTCAGCCTCGAGTATTGCTGCACCGAGCTTTTCGCCGGCACCGTAGACCACATCTCTTTCCCCGAGATTTGTTGTCATCCAGTGGAGGTCGTAATTTGCAGGGCGGCCAAGTTCAACAGGCACATGCCTGTAGAGTTCACGGTAGCCGAGTGCTGCAGACGAGCAGCCTACAGGTGCATGATATATAGCTACAGCGTCACGGATTGTTCCGATCCTTACTGAAAGATAGAAGTTCAGAACACAACCACTTGACTGCTGGAAATTCCTCTCTCTTTGCCTCAGGCAGCCTGAACGGGCTTCTTTTGTAAGATCGCTTGCTTTTCCATACCAGACATTTATACCGTTTGCCCTCTGTTCTCTGTTGGGACATGTAGCCCGTGATAGGTCGATTCTTTCTTCGATCAGTTCATTTTCAGTAAGTTCTGTTCCTGACATTAATATTACTCCGCAGGAGACCTGTTTTTCTTAATAAATTCGTCTCCAGTATGTTCTGCTCCTGGCATCACCTCTTCCATTCTCATTAATGGATATATAAATCGGGAATTCAGCAAAAATGTGATCTAGTTTCTCATTATCCGAATTTTTGCGGCAAAAAGGAAGTTTAGAAATAATTTGATATTTTGAATCAGATTTAGATTGATTAAGATTCGTCTGAACAGTATCGGGCTTCAGTATCCGGAATTATGAAATGATTTATGCTGACCTCTGATCATTCCGGATTAACTGGTCGATCCATTCCGGAATCCCGAGAAGGAATTTTTCAGTTTTCTTTCCCTAGCGGCACGGGCAAGAGATCTGCCTGCCATTTAAGAAAAAAATCACCTGCAAACCAGTATCGCAGGTAAAAGGGAGAAATTCTGATGAAATTATTCCTAGTTCAAGGAAATATTTTACTTAACCCAAGAACCGATTTTTAATTCACAGCTAAACATAGAAATCTCCGCCAGCTTGTCTGGCGGCCCTGCCCAAAAAGCAGAAAAAGAAGCTGAAGGAAGAAGAAAGAAAATAAAAGAGAGTAAAACAGAAGAAAACTTTAAAAAAGCACGAAGAGCAATAAAAATAGAATTAATTGTTCTTTTTTTAATTTCTGCTTTTAATAGGGTTATTATTTGCTAATTTCTTCTTTTATGTCTTTTCTTTG
>CAVSIW010000038.1:0-15041 GCA_963727945.1 uncultured Acidobacteriota bacterium | reverse complement strand
ATATAATCCGTCTGCAATAATTTCGTCTTTGACTTACACCTTGCCACCCTGGAGGTCTCTAGATGGCTGGCTCACCAACCCTCTTGCCTGAATCGCGGCTCGGAAGCACACTGCGCCGCGACGCTTGGTGGGTCGAAATCCTTCCTATCATCGCTCTGATGGGCGGCTTCAGTATCTATGCTACGCTGCGCGCATTCGAAGGAAAGTTTTACGAATGGGGACCGTACCTTTCGCCTTTTTATTCGCCGCTCATTGATCCTCAACATCATTGGTGGAAGTTTTCTCCGGCAATACTCATTCTTGCGGGGCCTCTGGGTTTTCGCGCTACGTGCTACTACTACCGCAAGGCCCTTTACCGGGCCTTCCTCCTCGATCCGCCGGCTTGCGCCGTTGGTGAACCGAGCCGCCGGAAATATAGTGGCGAGACGGCGTTTCCTCTCATTCTCCAAAATGTTCACCGCTATTTCTTTTATCTTGCGATTGTGTTCATCTTGTTTCTCTGGCATGACGCCATCCGTTCGTTTTTCTTCGACGGCCACTTTGGCGTTGGCGTCGGCACTCTCGTTCTGACTGTCAACGTTACCTTGCTCTCGCTGTACACGTTCTCCTGCCATTCGCTCCGTCATCTGGCCGGAGGCAAACTCGATTGCTTCTCTTGCGCCACCTTCGGCCGCTCTCGGTACTCTGCCTGGCGCGGCATCAGTTTCTTGAATGAGCGCCACATGCTATTCGCTTGGTGCAGTCTGATCTCTGTCGGCTCTGCCGATTTCTACGTGCGCCTTGTGGCCAGCGGCGCCATCCACGACCTGAGGCTCATGTGACCACTAGCTACGAGACCCGCGAACACGACGTGCTAATCATTGGCGCCGGAGGCGCAGGCTTGCGCGCCGCCATCGAAGCCCTCGCGCAGGGTGCTTCGGTCGGCGTCGTGTGCAAATCTCTTCTCGGAAAAGCTCACACTGTTATGGCCGAAGGCGGCATCGCCGCAGCCATGGCCAACGTGGATACCGAGGACGGCTGGAAACCACATTTCCGCGACACGATGCGCGGCGGAAAATTCTTGAACAATTGGCGCATGGCCCAGCTTCATGCGCAGGAAGCTCCCGACCGGGTCCGCGAGCTGGAACAGTGGGGCGCACTCTTCGACCGCACCGATAAAGGCGCAATTCTCCAGCGCGCGTTTGGCGGCCACACGTACAAGCGTCTCTGCCACGTGGGCGACCGCACCGGCCTCGAAATGATTCGCACGCTCCAGGATCGCGGCGTCCAACAGGGCTTCGACTGCTATATGGAGTGCACCGTCACGCGCCTCCTCACTGATGGCGGACGTGTCGCGGGAGCCTTCGCGTACTGGCGCGAGACGGGCCGTTTCATAGTTCTTAAAGCAAAGTCCATCGTTATCGCCACGGGCGGGATCGGAAAGGCCTGGCCCATTACTTCGAATTCGTGGGAATACAGCGGCGACGGCATGACGCTCGCCTACGAAGCCGGCGCCGAGCTGATGGACATGGAATTCGTGCAATTTCATCCCACGGGAATGGTTTGGCCGCCCGGCGTGCAAGGTCTTCTCGTCACGGAAGCCGTGCGCGGCGAAGGCGGCATCCTGCGCAACAAACTCGGCGAACGCTTCATGGAAAAGTACGACCCCAAGCGCATGGAACTTTCCACGCGCGACGTTGTTGCTCGATCCATCTACACAGAAGTGAAGGAAGGCCGCGGCACCGAACACGGCGGCGCGTATCTCGACATCTCTCACAAGCCCGCTGAGTATGTGAAGAAAAAACTGCCCAGCATGTATCACCAATTCAAGGAACTCGCCGACGTGGATATCACGAAGGGCCCGATGGAAGTGGGCCCAACGTGCCATTACATGATGGGCGGGATTCGCGTGGAAGCTGAAACGGCTCAATCCACGTTGCCCGGCCTCTTCGCCGCAGGCGAAGCCGCTGCCGGTCTCCATGGTGCGAATCGCCTGGGCGGAAATTCGCTTTCCGATTTGCTCGTCTTTGGCCGCCGCGCAGGGCTTGCGGCCGCGCAACATGCGAAGAGCGTTTCCAACTCTGGAGTTTCCGAAGCGCAAATCGCGGAAGCAGAAAAAGAACTTCTCGCGCCATTTTCCAACACGGGCGCCGAGAGCCCCTATGCCGTTCAGCGCGATCTGCAGAAGGTGATGCAGAGCCTCGTCGGCATTTTCCGCACCGAAGACGACCTGAAGACGGCCTTCGCCGAACTTGAAAAGCTGAAAGCTCGAGCCGCGAAAGCCAGCGTCGAAGGCTCGCGCCTTTTCAATCCCGGCTGGCATCTCGCGCGCGAACTGAAATCCATGCTCACCGTTTCCGAAGCGGTCGCGCTCAGCGCGCGCGCTCGCACGGAAAGCCGCGGCGCACACAGCCGCATTGACTATCCGGATTACAGCCCCGTGTGGGAGAAAAAGCACAACGTCATCGTCCGCGAAGGCGCGGAGATGAAACGCGTCGAATCTCCCATCGAGGAAATGCCCGCGGAGCTGAAGGAAATTTTGGCCACGGACTAGTTTTGTGCAGTGTTTTATGTAGCACGGGGCGAAGCCCCGCGGTCGTGACCCGCGAGCGGTCACGAAAATATTTTGGGCGCAGGCCCAGTGAACAGAGACCGGAGATCATCGATGCCCGACGCAACATTACGAGTCTTCCGTGGCGAAGGCGCTAGCGGCGGACAAACCGTTGACTACAGCGTGCCCGTCGCTCCAGGCATGGTCGTTCTCGACGCGCTCCATTACATTCAGGGCCATCTCGCACCGGACCTCGCGGTCCGCTGGAACTGCAAGGCAGGGAAGTGCGGCTCCTGCTCCGCGGAAGTGAACGGCCGTCCCCGCCTCACATGCAAGACGCGCATGGACGATCTGCCGAAGGATGAGCCCATCACTGTCATGCCGATGAAATCTTTTCCGCGAATCAAGGATCTCGTCACGGACGTTTCGTGGAATTACACCGTCAACAAGAAAATTCCCGCCTTCCGTCCGAAGCCCAATACGGATTGGAAAATTTCCCAGCTCGATGTGGACCGCGTCCAGGAATTCCGCAAGTGCATCGAATGCTTTCTTTGCCAGGACGTTTGCCACGTCATTCGCGAGCATGACGAAAAGAAAACATTCGGCGGACCGCGCTTCTTCGTCCGCGTGGCTGGCCTCGAAATGCATCCCATCGACGCCCTGAATCGGGCGGCCCTGCTCAAGGACGATCTCGGGCATCGGCCTCTGCAACATCACGAAATGCTGCACCGAAGTTTGCCCGGAAGAAATCCACATCACGGACAACGCCATCATTCCGCTCAAGGAGCGCGTCGTTGACCAGTTCTATGATCCATTGACAATGTTGTTCAGCATGTTTCGCGGCTCGTAAGTGGCACAGGCTCAGCCTGTACTCTTTTTCTTGCGCATCCAGGAGGTCCCATGCCGCACCAACTCAAATCCATCTCCAAAGCCGGCATTCCCGAAGCCGTCGCCAAAGTCGAGCTATACCGGTACCTCAATGAGCCCGAGGAAGCGGAATCGATCTGCCGCGACATCCTCGTGGTAGATCCCGAGCATCAACTTGCTCGCCGCATGCTGGGCCTCGCCATCACCGACCAATTCACTGGAGCCGCCGGTGATCGCTATGCGGAAGTCCAATCCATCTTTCAATCTCTCCGCGATCCTTACGAGCGCAACTACTACACCGGCCTTCTCCTCGAACGCCGTGCCAAAGCTCAACTCCTCTCCGGTTGCTCCGCTCATATTCTTCTTCCGCTCATCGAAGAAGCCATGCGCTGCTTCGCCGAAGCCGAAAAAATCCGCCCCGCGGGCAACGACGACAGCATCCTCCGCTGGAACCGCTGCGTCCGCCTCCTCGAAAGCCGTCCGGAATTTCACGCCCAACAGCCTGGTCCGGGGGACTTCGAGAGCGAAGATACTCCGCCCGTCAACGTCTCACTCCGCCGCCACTCGTAGTAGTTGCAGGCCTATCGACCTGGGTCTCGCATCCGTCTCGACACGCGGGTGCATGCTGGATTGGCCAGATTGATCGTCTCAGAGTGGGGAAGTTGATGACGGGAACCCACGCTTGGTATTTTTCCAAAGGGTGCACAGCATTTTGTCTGTAATGAGTCTATCGAACCTGATTTTCGTCTTTCAGTCTCGGTCTTAAGCAAAACCGTTGGTCTAACTATGTGAAAAAGTCTCTGCCGGCCCTGTAACTGTTCCCGCTCACTCACCCCCACAGAATCGCTTATCAGCGAACAGATTTGATGTAGACTCTCCTCGCATTGGCCCAAATCGTCGTTCAAATTAATATTCCGAGATCACCGCGATGAAAACAGCGCAGAAGTTTGTCTTAGTCATCCCAAGGTTGCTCTTTCTCAGACGCACCGAAATTGTCGTCTGCCTGCTCCTGATGGCGAAAATCATGTTCTGCGCCAATTTAGTTTCAGCGCAGGAACAGCGGGAGAGGTCCAATTTGCCCGACAGTGGCTTAGTTTTGCGCGACGCGCCGCAGCCACTCCGCTTTTTTGACGTCACCGGCCGAAAAGCCGCCGTATTCGGCAAGCAGAACGGCCAATTCGAAGCGTGGATTTATCCCATAAAGCTCTTGCACAATTTTCGTCTCGAATTCCAGCAAGAAGGGCAAGTCGAGGCAGTTCGCGGGGAAGCGCTTCTTCGCCAGGTAGTCACAAGGCCGGAATCCACGACGCTCGTTTACGTGCATCCTAATTTTTCGGTTCGCGAGATTATTTGGACGCCGCTCAACGAGCCTGCTGTGGCGATCTATTTCGAGGTGGATTCTTCAAAACCTCTCGACGTCACCGCTGCGTTCGTGCCGGATTTCAAGCCGATGTGGCCGGCGAGTTTTGGGGGACAGCACAGTTCCTGGGTAGCCAAGGAAAAAGCGTTCGCTTTGACCGACGCCACGGAAGGGCCGACAGCCCTCGTCGGCTCGCCTGCTGTCAGCTCGTACACCGAATTCACTGATCACCAGCTCGCTTCCGGCGAGACTCTGTTGCGCATGCGTTTCACGCCTGAACAATCTCGCAACCTGCTTCCGCCGTTGGTTATGGCTCTCAGCATGGAGAGCGAAGCAAAGGCGACAGACGTCTATCACGATGTGTTAACGCGCTCCGAAGAACTCTTTAGGCTGCGCGTCGAGCATCATCGTCAATTTCTCGATCGCACTCTCTCGTTCGAGTCGCCCGATGCTCAACTGAATCAAGATTTTCAGTGGGCAGAAAATTCATTGGATTCCGGCTGGGTTTGCCACCCCAAGTACGGTTGCGGGCTAGTTGCGGGTTACGGCCCATCGGGAACGGGAGAGAGACCCGGATTTGATTGGTGGTTTGGCGGCGACGCCATGATGTCCTCTTGGGCGCTGGAAGACGTGGGTGACCTCGATGGCGCTCTCCAAGCACTGCGATTCTTAAAGGCGCGTCAGCGTGCGGACGGCAAGATCATGCACGAAATGACGCAGAGCGTTGACCTGCTGGACTGGTTTGGAAAATTCCACTACGCCTATTACCACGCTGACAGCACGCCGATGTATCTCTATTCACTCGGCCAGTATTGGCGGCGCACGGGCGACACGAAATTCCTCGATGAATTCTGGGACTCAGCGAAGCAGGCCTACGCGTATTGTCTTTCCACTGTTACGCCTGAAGATGGTCTGATGGACAACACGAAAGCGGGCCTGGCGGCGGTCGAGGTTGGCGTGCTCCGCGGAAAAGTTGTGAAAGACATTTATCTGGAAGGATTTTGGGTGGGCGCTCTTGAATCCATGAGCGCCGATGGCGGCCGCGAAAGCGGACAAATCCCTCGCGGAGGATGCCTCTCGACGCGGTGCGAAAGCTCGCGAATCACTGGAAAAAGATTGGTGGAGTCCCGAGCAACACGCATTCACTTTTGGCATGAGTGCCGATGGACATCGCACGGATTTGCTCGGCGTCTGGCCCGGCGTGCTTCTTGCTATTTCTGATCAAATCGAACCGCAGAAAGCCGCGTCTGCGGCGGCTGTCTTTGCCAAGCCCGACCTCGCCACGGATTGGGGTGTGCGCTGGTTGTCCGACCAGCATGCCCTCTACGATCCTTTGAGTTACAACAACGGGACCGCATGGCCGTTCATGAGCGGATTCGCTGCATGGGCGCAATATCGCCAGGGAATTCCACTCTCCGGCTTTTCCATTTGGAGCAGCCTCGCGCAGCTCACGGGGCTCTCGTCGCCCGGTGGCGTTCCCGAATTGATGAATGGAGATCGCTACTTGCCCGGCGAGTTCGCAGTGCCGCATCAATTGTTTTCTTCGGATGGCGTCATTCTGCCGGGTGTGCGCGGCCTGCTTGGTTTGGAATCACGCGGACCCGCCGCCGGGCCGAATGCTGCTTTACAACTTACGTTCGCGCCAAACCTGCCCGCGGACTGGCCGTTCTTGCGGTTCCAGCGCTACGCAATTGGCAGCGGCCATCTCTCCGGCGAAGTTCTTCAGCAGCCATCTCAGACTATCCTGCACGTCACCTACGACGGTGCGCCGCCGATCAATGCCACCCTTGCCCCTTCGCTTCCTGCGGCCGCGCATGTCAAAAGCGTTCAGCTCGATGGCAAACCGGTCAAATTTTCCGTTCGCGAGTTTGGCAGTTTCCTTCGCGTGGAGATGGCGCCCGTCACGCTTCGTACGTCGCAACAGCTCACCTTAGCCGTCGACTACGACGGTGGCATCGGCATTGTGCCGCCAACGCCTCATCCCCAGCCCGGCGAGCGCACCTCGGCACTAAAAATTCTCGACGTGCAATCCAACACGCAAAATCCTAAATGTCTCGTTCAGATGACTCTATCCGGACTTGGCGGGCGGACCTATCCCCTGAAAATAATCACGACACTGCCAAATCTCCAGTCTGCGGGTGTGAAGTTTTCCAAAACCGCAACAGGATACATGCTACAGATTCCGTTCGAGGGTTTGAATTACGCAGTTCGCGAAGTTTGCTTGAGCAACTAGGAGCGTCCACCTGGAGTGCGGCCCACAAAGACTGCCAATGGCGGGGTGGACGCCGGGACGGATTTCTTCGCGGGCGATAAATCCTCGTTGGTACTACTACTGGATGTGCCTTTCTCGATCGCGCGGCGTATCGCAGCCAGCGGGGCATCATCATTCAAGCGAGCCGTTCCGCGGTCGGCTTCGACCCCCAATTGCTTCCACATCGCCGACAGGTCCACCTGCACCGGCTTGTCGTTCCACTCGGCGTACATTTTTTGAAGAATCTCGACGCCCACCGCTTGGTCGCCGGTCTTTAGGGCGTTTTCTATGGGCCAATCGTCGCGGATGTCGCCGCCGGCATTAAGGATGCCGCGCAGCGCGTCTTCCAGGCCTTCTTTGTTTTTGGTTTGCTTGCGGATTTCCACGTCCGCAACAAAACAGAAAAGCGCGCCGCCCCAGTAGGTTCTGCCCCACGTATGCGTGTGGTCCATTCCAGCATCGTCCGCTTTGGGGAGTCCCTTAGGCATGTCGCGGACGAGGTCGCTCCACATTTGCTGGGCGGTCCAATGGCCCGCGCGAATGCGCGCAATGGGTTCGACGTAGACGGAGACACCTTCCTCGATCCAGTGGTGTTCATCGGCCATGGAAGGAAAAGAGAGGTGGATCATCTCGTGCGTGAGCATCCAATCTTCGGCAAAATCCGCGGCCGAAGTCTTGCTTCCCGCATGGATGACGATCAGACCGCCATCCTTGCCCCAGGTCGTGCCGTGGCGCACGCCGGTGCCGTCGAAAGAGATGATGCGAAGTGTGAGATGCGGAACAGGAAAGCGGCCGTAGTAGGCGGCGACAGATTCCGCGGCGGATTGCACCCACTTCATTACGTCCGTTTGGGAAAGCGGCGCATCGCCAGTTTCGATGGTCACGTCAATGCGCGAGGAACCGATGATCAGTGTGGAGGTCATATCGTTAGCCGCTGCGGGGAGGAAGGGAAACAACAGCAGAAGCAAACCAGCCCAGATGCGTCTGCCAAGGACAAGGGAAGATACGTTCTGGACCATGAGTGCCCAGAAGTAATCGTATATGAATCGAACACCGCGCGCGCTGGAATTACACGCGGGTCGGCGCGGAATTTGTAGGGGTCGGATCGGACCAGCCGAAAATACGGGCGAAAAGATTGTCGAACGAAAAATATCCCGAGCCAAAAAGCAGAACGATGACGGAAGCGACGAGAAACGTATACGGGGCCGCGGCGTAAAATTTGTCTGGGTCGGAAAAAATGGAAAGCAGCGCTTCGCGGTCGGCAGTGAAGTAGGCCATGAGCATGTTGATGGTGAGGACGAGCGCGAGTGGCCGCGAAAACAAGCCGAGGGCGAAGAGGATGCCGCCGAAAAATTCTAGGCAGGAGATAGCCAGCGCGGTGAAGCCCGGAACGGGCAGGCCGAGACTGGTGAAGAATTCTGTTACGTTGGCGAGATGATGGAGCTTGCCCCAGCCGCTCTGCGTCAGCTGAATGCCCCAGTACAGGCGGACAAAAAGCAGGAACGGCGACTGCAGATAGGAAGCGAGATTTGCAAACTTGTAGTGCCAGGTTTTCGCTGTCGTGAATATTTTGTCCATGAGAGGTTTCGATGCGCAACTCTACAATAAGTTTCAGCGAGCGGCGCGTTTTTTCTCCGGACGGCAAAACCATCCCAGCGCCGACCACGATGCGAACCAGCTTTGCACTTTCACGGGCCGCTGTTCCGGCGCAACCTTGCTTTTGCGAAAGGCCGCCTCGACCGCAGCGCCGAGTGTTTTGCCCTGCCGAAGCGCGGCGAGAATCGCAAATTCTTCTTGCTCGATCCGCCGGAAATAGACCGAGTAGTCGATGCGATGGACGGCCAAGAAAATTTGCGCGGGCTTCAGCTTGGCGACGGCGCGCACACGCTTGCGTTTGCGATGCTCCTGAAACGTATTGCTCGCGAAATCAGTGTCTTCGTCCTCTTTCCGCACCTCTAGGAGCAGATCGTCCACGGGATACCGAAAACTCAGCAGCCGCACATAAGGCTGAAGAGTTAGCCTCATCCGCGGTCCCGCCGCACTCGAAAGATCCTCCGGACGTAGCGCGGGCTCAGCCTTTCCGTCAAACGCTTCGATGTCCGCCCACTCGAGCCGCACGATATCCAGCGCAAGTTTCTGATTGGCGCCAGCCCACTTGGGATTCTTTCGCAGCCACGATTCGAGGCGCGAGCCGAGATTCCGCAGCGTGAACGAGCGCGAAGGATTGGCGATGAGATAGGCCTTGGACAGGGCGTCAAAGCGGCGCTCGCCGAGAACGGCGCGCAAGCCGGGAAAATCCTCGCCTAGAGCAGCGAGTACCCGAAACCAGTACTGCCGATTGTAGATTTCGAGGCGTTCGAAGGAGGTGAGCCGGTCGTTCGGCTTGATGAAGCGCGATGCGTAACGCTTCATCGGTCCACCATCGGGAGCGCGCCGCTGCATCCGTTCAGACGAAGTCAGCGGCTGCATCACGGCGCGCGCCATGGTGCCGCTGGAGCTGCATCAGCTTCATACGGCTTCTGCCAGCGCCGTGGCGCGCAAGAATTTATTGGCCTTCAACGCTTCGTCGTGGACTTCGTCAAAGGACGGGATGCGGTCGTCCCACTCGAGCAGCGTCGCCGTGTGGCCCGGCGCGTTGGATGGCGCGCTCGTAAAGTTTCCAGACCGGATCGATCACCGGATGGTCGTGCGTGTCGAGAATGTACTTTTCGATATTTCGAGTGGCCGGCGATGTGAATCTGCGCGACGCGATCCGCGGGCACAGCTGTTCACGTAATCCATGCGGATTGAAACTGTGATTCTGCGACGAGACGTAAATGTTGTTCACGTCGAGCAGAATCCCGCAGTCGGCGCGCTCCACCACCTCGTTCAGAAACTCCCACTCGGTCATCTCCGAGTCGTGAATTCCGCGTAGCTGCTCACGTTTTCGACGGCGACGGGAATCTCCAGAAAATCCTGCACTTCGCGCACTTTTTGCGCGGTAATGCGCGCCGCCTCGAAAGTGTACGGCATCGGCAGCAGATCGTGCGTGTAACGTGCCATCCACGCTGCCCCAGCAAAGATGATCGGTGAGCCACGGCGTTTTCGGTGCCGCTTAACAAGTGCCTTCAGGCGTCGCAGGTGCTCGCGATTCGAGCGTCTCCGCCGGAGCCGAAGTACATCGAGACGCCGTGCTGAACGACGCGGTATTGCTCGAGAATCTGATCGAGAATGTGCAGCGGCCGGCCGCCATCGATCATGAAATTTTCCGAGATGATCTCGAACCAGTCCACCACCGGCTTGCGCGTCAGGATGTGCTGGTAATGCGGAACGCGCAGGCCGATGCCGACGCCGTAATCCGTAAATCCATTGAAGCGATTCGCTGACATTCCATTCTCCGGGAAGGTAAAGACGAAAGGGCCAGTGACAACCACCGGCCCCCCATCCATTGTAAAGCCCCTGCAGGTAACTGGGATTACGAGGGCTTCTTCTCTTCGGCAGGCATCTTGGAGCCGTCGGTGGCGCAGCCGCCCTTGCCCTTGCAGGAGTTCTTGCCCTTGCAGCCGTTGTCGCTGGACTTGCAGCCGCCCTTGCCCTTGCAAGAGTTCTTGCCCTTACAGGCGTGCTTTTCCTTGACCGTGGTGTCAGCCTTCTTGTCTGTGTCCTGGGCTGTGGCCGAAGCCTTTGCCCCGGTAAGCAGATTGGAAGCCTGAATGCTGGCTCCGGTTCCCGCGAGCAAGCCCGCAATCGCCGCGCCAGTGATCAGGAACTTATTCGACTTTGTCATTTGTTTCTCCGCCTCCTGTTATTTTGAATCTACTGCTGCCCTTCCGGCGGATTGCCCGCCGTGAAGATCAATAGTTCGAGCAGGGAGCGGTACTTACAATTGGCAGTCATCCCCGCGTCTTTCGGCCTTCTCCCTCTTACCCGACCAGCCCGGCCCTTTTACTTCCTGCGGACAGTTTCGGTTCGAGTTAGACGGCATGTTAGAGCAAACGATTCATCTGGTTACTGAACCAGTGCCCGCCGCGAAACTCGAAAAGTATTGGCGCCATCGCCCGGCATTGCGTCCGAACAGAGTTCGCCCACATTCCTAGTTGACGTTGAAGACCTGCGAGCGTCCGAATTTATTCCCTGCCAGGTTAAACCGAACAATGGATGATTCTGCTCCAAGGACTTCGGGAGGGCAGGGCCGCGCACACGTACCCTGGCTTGAAACCCCGTCCCTCAATCCGGGGCTGTGGTCTAACTTGTATCCTCCCATTGCGAGCCCCCGTCAAGCGAAAAAACGAGAATGGCTGTGACGGGAATCACCGGGAGTACCCTCCATACCCGGGAGGACTAATCATTGCTTGCCTCCCTCCTCTATGTACGGGGGTTCTTGCGAACTGGATGTGACTCGAATCACCTGGATGGAGTCTTGAAATAAGCGATCACAAATAGAATGCCAAGCAAGCCATCTGTGCCGGCAAACACCATGTCTGAAGGATGCATACGGCCTTGCATCACCAATGTCACCACGGCGACGGAGTAGGTGGCTTTTTCGAGCACGGATGGAATCATCAAGGGACGGTAGCGCACCGGATCGGTGGCGATAAAGCAAAAGGCGGCCTGCCAGGCCAAAGCGCATCCCACAAACCCGTAAAAGAAACCCGGATGTGTGATCGCAGGCGGATCTTGCTGGCCGATGACGTCAAACAGGAAATAGAGCGGCGTGATGATCAGCAAGCCCCAGACGCCTGCAATCCAAAAGACAATTTTTGCGAATTTCATGGCTGCCTCCGAATGCCCGCGCGTCGCTTGGATTTTATGAAAGGAGGGGCCGTTCGGGAATCTCATTGAGGAACAAGCGCGTCACGGAAGCGGCTTTCTTAGGGCTTCCGTGATCCCGCTCTCCACGAGGGGCGCCATGAGGTCGTATCCGGCTTTATTGGGGTGGACACCATCCGGGCTCAACTCAGCTTTGAGGCCGCCTTCGCTGTTGGCCATACTTGAGTAGAAGTCCACAAATACGAAACCATTTTTCGCGGCGTATTCCTGGATCCATGCATTTAGCTTTTTAATTTGGGGAGCAGGCTCGAGCCCCTTGTGCCAATGAAAATCGCTTGCTGGCAATACCGAGCACAATACAACACGAATGCCATTCGCCCGGGCGAGTTCGCTCATGGATGCGATATTGTTGCCAATCTCCTCCAAAGATTCCTTCCCGGTGTTCTCGGCGATGTCATTTGTACCGGCCAGCAAGACCACTACTTTGGGTTTCAAAAGGACGACGTCCTGGCGAAATCGGACCAGCATCTGCGGCGTAGTTTGCCCGGAGATGCCGCGATTGATATACGGCTTTCCCGGGAAAAACTCGCCGCGGCCTGGAGAAGTTGGCGTCGCTTTCATCCCCCAGCCTTCGGTGATGGAATCTCCCATGAACACAACTCGCGTTTCGCCCGGCGACACCGGTGGCAACAGCGTATTGGCCTCTCGGTACTTCGCCAGGAACGGCCAGTCATTGTAGGTCCGCTCCAACTGTGACTTCTGGTAAGGCGTCAATTGTTCCCAGGCGGCGATCTGCTCTGGAGGTATCTGGTTTTGAGCGGGAGCGGCCGGCGCCTTGGCCTGCGAGAATGCCAGCGGGCCGCAGCCAAGAACCACCGCAGTCAGGAACAAAACACAAAGGGCATAAGGAAGTTTCACTTTTCTAGCCACTGAGACGCCTCCTGCTAACGTGAACGCCCCAGATTCTACCGCAGGAGCTGCGACAAATCCCTAATCAGCCGAAAAATGGGGCATCTTTCCGGCAGCTTTCGATCGTAAATTCCACTTTTCTGATAAAGGCGGATAACCGGACATCTCACGTACCAGGACTTCACTTCTCCGGTTACCGCGTTTACCAGGAGCTAGTCTGAATGCCAGATGCGTGGTTGCGGTTTTATCGACCGCGATCACAAGGCAGATTGCGACTCCCCCATTCGACGCTTGGCCACCACTGCTGCTACGCTTCCCGCCAACGAGCCAACGGCCACAGTGAACGACACCCAGTAGATTAACTCTTCAAAGAATCCGAACAAAAGAAACGTGGGCCAAAAGCTAAGTGTGAAGGGTCCCGACGGGCGATCATAGTGCGTGCCCCAATGGCCGCGCAGGGCAAAGAACATGATGACCACGACTGGAATCCTCGCCCCAAGCGCGTAGGCGATCAGAGTCCTGCACAAAGCCGGCCATGCCAGATACTGCAAGTAAGCGCTGATGATCGCTACTGTCCATAGGATCACCAGCATGCTGTAAATGCTGATGTCCGCATACTGAAAGACTGTTGCCTCCACCAACTGGTTCAAAACTACACCTAGGAAGCCGAGAAGAAATGCGCGACCGATGCGATCGATCCTCTCACCTTGCTCCCATATCTTCCACGCGAAATAGAATCCGAAGATCGGCGGCAGAATCCAAGTGATCCCTACCAAGCCATTCGTCTTGTCGAACCACGGACTCGACCAGCCGAGCAGTTCCCCCGCCAGACGCAGGACCGTGACCCCGAGAGTGACGAGTGTCGGGACAAGCACTAGTCGGGGAATCGAAAAGGAGGTATGTGCCATGGGAAATTGTCCGGTCGCTCCGGCGATGCTTAGAAACGGAGAATGGAGCTGAATCTATCACGATTTGGCGCTTGTGCCTGGTAAGTCGTTACCGGACATTGGGAGTCGCCCGACCAGAAACTGGTCCCGCAGCCGATTGTTACCGTTGATCGTCCTCTTCGAAATCCGGAAGTGATATCCTGCCCTCTGCGTGAACCGAGGGGTGGACCAATGGCAATGTTTTCCAGAACCAGGAATTCTTTTGTGCGGATGGCGGCGTGTTTTGCACTCGTCTTGACAGGCTTGGCGGGAGCAGTTCGTGCGGGCGCGCAAACGCCTTCACCGGCGCTGCTGGTGCTCGAAAAGAGTGACGAGAAGCTGGCCATCGTCGATCCAGCGAGCCTGAAGGTAGTGGGTCGAGTGCCGTCTGGCGGCGCCCCTCATGAAGTGGTTGCCTCCGACGACGGAAGGTTCGCCTACATCTCGAACTACGCCAGCGAGCGGGGCCAGTTGAAGACACTCTCCGTAGTGGACTTGACGTCGCAGAAGGCGATGACTCCCGTTGATCTGGGCGCCTTGCGAGCGCCGCACGGGCTTGCGTTTGCCGACGGAAAGGTATATTTCACGGCGGAAGCGAACAAGGTCATCGGGCGCTACGATCCCTCCAGCAACCAGGTAGATTGGGTGCTCGGGACAGGGCAGAACGTGACACACATGATTGTCCTCTCGAAAGACTTCAAGACGATTTTCACTTCGAACATTGGCTCGGACTCGATCTGCGTCATCGAGCCAGGCGGCGGCCGCAACGGCTGGAATGTAACGGCCATTCCCGTCGGCAAAGGGCCAGAAGGATTCGATCTTTCTCCCGACGGCAAAGAAGTGTGGGCGGCGAACTCCGGAGACGGCAGCGTTTCGATTGTTGACGTAGCGTCGAAAAAAGTGACAGCAACGCTGGACTTGAAAACGAAGCGTACGAACCGGCTCAAGTTCACGCCTGACGGAAAACTGGTGCTGATCTCGGACGATGGAAGCGGCGAAGTAGTGGTGGTGGACACGGCTTCCAGAAAAGAGCGCAAGAGATTGAAGGTGGGCAAAGGACCGGAGGGCACTCTGGTTCAGCCTGATGGCGCGAGAGCCTACGTAGCGCTCAGCGGAGAGAATGCCGTCGCGGTGATCGACCTAAAATTGCTCGAAGTCACTGGTAAAATCGCGACGGGAAATGGGCCGGACGGCCTCGCGTGGGCGCAGCGTAAGTAATTTCTAAGAAATGGTAATCGTCTGATGCAGAGTTCTCCGAGGCTCAGCCTTTCTTTCCAAATTTCGCGTGAGCGGCTTCGATCAGCCATTGTTTCAATACAGTCAAATAGTGCGGATTCACATTCTGAAAGCCGACGCCGAAGCCCGAATCGGCCTGAGAATAGAGCACAAGGCCTTGGCTCTCGAAATATCTGCCCTCCGAATAGAGCTTGAGCGTGGCCTGCGTTCCTT
>CAVSIW010000037.1:0-55416 GCA_963727945.1 uncultured Acidobacteriota bacterium | reverse complement strand
GGGCACCCTCTATGATGGCGTCGGCTCTGTCAAGAGACACCTCGAGTTTACGAGCCTCGAGGGTTCGTTTTTCTCTTCACTTGTATGAATCTTTTCTCTTTCCTTCATTTCGACCAAGGCTCGCTTCGTGAATCTAGCGGTGGAATCTGGTTCCACCAACCATCTATTCGGTCACCGTACTACCGACCATGATTCTTTCTTCAGATCCCGCGATCGCTCGCGGGAGCAAGGCGCCCAATCAGGCTAGCGATGAACTTGCGTTCATCAGGGTGCCCCCCGGGCTGCCTTGCCTGCGAACCAGCCGTGCGTAATCTGCTCCACTGCGCAGCATCCAGTACATACGCACAGCCAACTTGCGCGCGATGGCCACCTTAGCCACCGCGTGTCCTCGACGGAATTTCAACCGCAGATAGTCTTGCCGCAGTGCGGGATCGAACCGCATCGCTTGTTGTGCTGCTTCCACCAGCAGCCAGCGCACCATGGTGTTGCCCTGTTTGCTGATGGCCCCCAATCGCCGCCGTCCGCCACTGGATTCTTCGCTGGGATTCAGTCCAAGATAGCTCACCAGTTTCCTGCTGCGAGGAAAGCGCGTCACCGGACCGATGGTCAGCACGAAGGCTAGTGCGTTGATCGGCCCAATCCCGGGATGGGTCATCAAGCGCACTGCATCTTCGCGGCGTTTTGCTTCTTCCGAAACCGCGCGATCCAGATCCGCGATGGGAGGTTCGAGCTGGTCGAGCAGCTTCAGAAGTTCTTCGCGCCGCCGGCGGCCCCATGGAGCGAGCGCGAGGCCCTGGAGTTCCATGCGGCCTTTCTTGGTGAACAGCTTTCTCTTGCGGCAGAGCCCCTGGCTCATCGCCAGTGCGTGCAACTGGTTGCCCAGCATGGTGCGCAAGCACACCAGCTTATGGCGGTGCCAGAGCAACTGCCGCAGATCCCGCTCGGCCGGTGTGGGAACCCAGATTTTCGGAAAGCGCTTCGAAAGCAAAAGATCGAGAATCAGCCTGGCATCGCGCTCATCGGTCTTCTGCTTGCGGACTTCGCTGGCGCGAATCCTCGCGGAGTCTCCAATCCAGAGTTCGTGACCGAGTTCCGCTAGCAAACGCTCGAACCAGTGAATCGGACCAGTGGCCTCGATCCCCACGCGCACCAACTCCTGCGAACTCTGCAAACTGCGGTAGAAGGCGTGGGCTTCGCCGCTTTCGTGGTCCAACCGGCGTTCCACAATCATCTCAGCAGTTTCTTCTCTGGCCATGGCTATCTGCTGATAGCGTGTGTGAAAATCACATCCTATAATGATCATCGCTCGGCTCCTTTCTTCCGAGCCCTGGTCGTTAACGCAACCAAGTCTACTCGGGAGTAGGAGCCGACGCCGTCATCTGATCAGGCTATGGGTGCGCCGACCGCCCATCCAGGTCGCCGAGAACTCAAGCTCGCGGGTCTGTTTTTGACGATCAGTTTCCCGGATGCCTAATAAATTGGACTGCCTGCCGTCCGTTTGCGTCTGTCGCGGTTTTCGTGGCCGGGCGGAGACGCAGCCAATAAGCGTTGGTATCGGCATCGAAAAGAAAGTTCCATACGAAGATTCCTCGAAAGTGGGGACTCGTGCTGCTTATGCCGTCTAATGCTTGCAGGAGTAACGTTCTGGCCGGGACGTTTGAGCCGCCGATCGTAAGTGTCGCCTCTTGTAGCGGATCGCTCGATAGCCCAACCGTGCCCAAATAGACGTTCACGCCAGTGTCGGCAGTAAGCGTGTCCACGATTAGCCGAAGCGTCGCCTTAGCGTCCCGTTGTTGCATGGGTATGCTGATCGGGGTATCGAGCAGGGCGTTGGCTGCTTCGTCTCGCCCATTTTCATCTTTTCTCGATACGCCGATGACGGCATATCTCCCCTCGGCTTCTTTGCGGACAAGGAACTTGCCGGGATTTCCGCTCGCGTTATAATCGGCCACCAGCTTTTGCAGAACCTGCTCTTCCGGATCCCCCGTCGTGATCGTCGAGGGTTCGGGGAAATTACTCTGGAAGAAGCCGCCTGCCACCCGCACCACGCCTTTGCCAGTCGGATGGTTCGCCCGCCATGTAGGGTCTGTGTCGTCAACTAAATCGAAAGTGACTTGTGTAATGCGGGTCCTCGAAATCAACCATCCAGCCATATTCTTGGCTGATCGCCTCAATCGCTTGGGGCAGAGGTCTGGGGAAATTCGCGGTCAACGCCCCAGACGCTCCGTTGTGTTGAATAACTGCGGCGTTCATAAACGACGGCTTGGTTGGAGATTGAGCCAGGAGGAACGAACCAACGCTGATGAGCAAAACGAAGAGAACAAGTATTCTTTTCATGTTATCTCGCCTCCTTCGCTCGCGCTGATTGTGGCGGTGACCCTGGCGGGACCTTCCGAATGCGTGCCCACCAGGTGCGCTGCCGTCCGCGTAGAAACGAGAAACCCTGCGGGAAGGCCACAGTTGTCAGGGTCCGCCGCCTTATCCCGGCAGACTGTTTCAGAGTTGGATGGATTGTTGTTGACTGCGATGGTGAGGACATCCGTTCGGTAGCCCCACCAAGTGTTGGCGTCGCACTCAATCAGCATTCCTTGGTAGATCGTTATCGTACAGGGGAAAATGATCCCATGAGCGGGTCCGTTTTGTACTATGTTATCCAAGTCGCCTAGATCCCACCCGATCTTGTCATACCCCCAGTGGTTGTGTTCCGGGCTCCCGTTGACTGTTCCCACAGTCCAATATGAGTTTTGAGTGCCCGGATTCTGTATAAGCCCCGAGGTGGACCACCAGCAGGTATTCGTTCCCGGCGTAACGGTGTATTCCTGTACGTAATGGTTGTCGAAACTGTCTGCGGCGGCGTTGCTCAGCGTCATGTCGAACTGCTCGCGGAAATCTCCACCGTTGAATCCTAAATCGTCGGTTTCCTCGGTTGAGGGCACGAGACAGCCTGGAAATGGCTGGCTCGTGATCGGCGGAACGAAAATAGGGCCGCCTACCGAGCAAATGACTTCGCCGCCCGACGCAAAATTCGGGGTAGTTCAAGGGTAACCGGACCACTGTCTTCAATGCTCTGCACTGACAGATAGCAGGTCACGCATTCACTCGATCCCTGCTGCCAACCGCCAACGCCATTCACGACGTTATAAGCGCTGGGAGTGTGCGTGTCGTAAGGAAGTCCAGCTTCCATGTTCTCGTAGTATGGATAGGGGCAGCTATTTGGGTCGATGGTCATGCTGGCGCTGCCATCAACCACAACCGAAGTCAGCAGGTCACCGAGCGTGCCAGCGTCGGTGCCCCCGTGGAGTGCGGACCCCGAAGGAGTAGCATAAAAGGACGGTCCGTCGAAGTCAGCCGGGTAATTCGTAGAAGATGTGGCAGAAAGGGAGTAGTTCGTTCCTCCGCCTGCCGTATTTGCTAGCCAGTACGATAGTGGCACCGTTCACCGAGGCTGTAACGCCAGAACTTCCGTTGGAGTTCAAAGCACCCGCGAGTGCGGAGGCAATGCTCGACGCTGTAGTCCCTGTACCGTAGCTAGTCGATACTAGAATTCCGTTAACTGTCATCGACACTGTCCCACTGTCGTACTGTGTCCGATACCTCCCGCAATCTCCACCCGCGAGATGCTGTGTGCATATTTGTGTGGATTGCTCGGAGCCGCCGATTGTGACGGATCCACCGCCAGGAACAGGTGCTCCTTGTCCCTCCTGGATATTATCGGCGTAAGCCGATGTATACACGGCATACGAAAGACCGTAGTTAACTGTACATTGGGCGCGCGCGATCCCGGCTGCGCCAAACAACAGCGCCGTCAAAGCTGCAATATGTTTTCGCATTATTGTGGGCCTCCTGTCGTATGTAGTTGAATATGGCTTTTCTCGCCTTGAACGTGTGCCTCAATTCGAGCAGCCCCTTCTTGCGATAGCCGCTGCGTTATCGCATCACGGGTATTGGAAACGAGATCGTCACGCTGCTGAAGAAATCCTTTCAGGTCTGCTAGCCCGCCGTTAAGCAATGCGGCTTTCGCGGATTTGTTGTAGTTCGCGATCAATGCTAGATAGTGCGTCCTGAAATCGGTAAGAACGGACAGCAACTCTTGGTAATCCCCGCTTGATAGTTGAACTTTCGTGAGATGGCCTTGCTGAAAATGCCGCTGTTTATCCGTCGCGTTTGGTGGCAGGGACACGCTCATGAGCCAGAGCCGGTACGCAGTGGAATCGGGGATGAGTTCGGGGCGTATAGCGCCATCCACAACTGTCACGTTCGGATGGATATGTTGGGGCGGGGAAGTCTGCGCCCAAGCTCCGAGGGCAAGCACGGATAGAATTAGAGCTATACCCAAGCAGCGAATGCTGGAGCCTACTTCATGGGATGGTGGTGCGGGCAACCTGTTTTTCATACCTGTCCTTTCTGTTGACTGGGCAGAATTACGCGAACCATAATCTCTTTATAAGGTAGTGCCAAGTCACAGTTGTGTTAAATCCTAGTTCTGGACGATACTCATTTAACCAAGAGCTACTCCGGGCTGGCACGATTCCTGGGCGGCAGAAACGGAAATGTTAACGCGTCGGGGACGGACGGGACGTTTCCAGATACTTCGTCCGGGGCTGATTAGGTGAAGGCGTCGGGTTCCGCTCGTGAGGAGTGCGACGAGTGCCGGGCTAAAGCCCGGCGCTACGTCCGTTTGGTTGCGCAAAGGATCGAGGCCCGGAAGAAAAGAGCCGTGCGATGTTGATTATGGGATGTGATTTTCATGCGCGCTATCGACGGATTGCCTTGGCCGGAGGAGAGGGTGGCGAGTTGATCGACGGGCGGTGCGCGGAGGAGGAAAGCGGGGGGAGTAGCGCGTTTGGTTGGGGGGAAAGTTGGGGAAGTTGCGGTTGGCTGACGGGGGAGGCGGCACCTTGGCGAAGAGTGGCCCTTCGCAAAAGACAAAATCGCGGAGGGAAGGTCCCCCGGCGTTAACAGACTGCCGCCCGCGCGGCGCGCAGTTTGGGGTGACTTGAAAACCGAAGACTTGTGTCGCACCTACGGTGCTGGGGAGGGAGTTCGTGCTACCCAGCCCTTGCGGGCTGGGTTAACGTGTGGCGCGCCTACGGCGCTTGGGAAGAGTGCCGGGCTCCCGACCGGGTCGGGAGAAATTCCGCCCGGCGTTACGGCGGCGGGTGGATTGACGCGGTGTAGTAGACTTTGCAGACATGTTTTGTCCTGTTTGCAAAGCGGAGTATCGGCCGGGGTTTACGCGGTGCGCGGATTGTGATGTGGAGCTGGTGTACGAGTTGCCTGCCGCGGCCATCGTTGCCCAGGCGCCTGCCGCACCCGGTGATTCGGACGAGGATCCCTTCTGCTCTTTTTGGAAGGGCGACGGTCCTCGTATCCACGCGGAGATTTGCGAGCTTTTGGACAAGGTAAGCATTCCCCATAAGACCGTGCGTCGCGAAGACCGCCTGTTCCACATCTCGAACTATCCCGCATTCCAAGTCGGAATTCCGTTTTCGATGTTTGAGAGAGGTGAAGCCGCGGTCAAAGAAGCTTACGGCAGGGACGAGGCGATCGAACCGGCTTCGCGCCTTCTTCCCATGGAATCCGATCACATTCCCGGCACCCGATATGATTCAGGAATGTCCGATTCCGGCGGGCGAGCTCCGCGACAGAATTCGGAAGTGACTGAGGGGATGCCCCTCGTTGAAGGCTCCACAGGATTCAACTAAAACAAGCGATTACACGGCCTCCGCGGTCACTGGGGATGACGAGAGCTGGAACGAGGAGGACGCGGTCGCAGAAATATGGTCAGGCGACGAGCCTGAGCTGGCTGAATTCATCGCCGCATCGCTCCAAATCAATCAAATTCAATTCCGCCACGGTCGAAGTGGAGGCAAGCACTCGCTCTACGTCCATGCCGAGGAGGAAACCCGCGCGCGCGAAATCGTTCGGGAAGTGGTCGAGGGCGTTCCGCCGGAGTGAGACCAGGTAGATGCTTCTTTGCCTACCGCATACTTTGTACGTCCCTATCTGGGGCGGTAACGGCTTGAGCGGTTTTTCTTCCTTGCGATTGGATGTATCCTTGCGCGTAGTGGCCGGCGCGCTGCTCGCTGGACGAATGGAGGAACTCATGGCTTCAGCTCCTGGACCGCAAGGATCGTTGATTATGTTGTGGGCGGGTGAGGACCCCGCGCTGCACTCGTCGTTGTTAGAGGAGCTGGAATCCGCGGGCATTCCTTTCATCGACAAGCCTACCGGCGATGATCAAGTCGCACCGACGGCTGATACCCTTCCCATTGATTGGAAACCGCGATTCGGTTTCGAGGTGGCCGTGCTGTCCGCGGATCTTGCTGCGGCCGAAAAGATCCTCGAACAGCTTTTGGAGGAACAGCCTGTGGACATGGAGCTTGCAGCGAATGACTCGACAGAGTCCGCGACGGCGGAAGTGAAACCATCCAAGTTGGGAGCGGCTACTTGCGCAGTGTGGTCGGGTCCGGATGAAAAGCGTGCGGGCTTTTTGAGCCAGGCACTGAAAGAGAACAGAATTCCGGTGCGGGCCGAGACGCTCGGGAGTGAAACAACCCTATACGTTCCGCCGGAAGAGGAAACCAATGCGCGCGAAATTATACGGGAAATCGTCGAAGGCGCTCCGCCAGCGTGACGCGCGTTCCGTCCTCTCTGCTTAACTGAATTGCGCGAGGGACTTGGTCGGTGCATGCTCTACTTTCTTAACTTCCTTTACCTCAATTACTTCAAGCGAACGCGGAGGCTTTAACCTTGTCTATTGACGCAATCAAAACGGTGGCGGTGCTGGGCGCGGGGACGATGGGGAATGGGATTGCGCATGTGTTTGCGCGGGCGGGCTACACCGTGATTTTGCGGGACGTGGAGAAGCGGTTTTTGGAGCGCGGGATGGAGACGATTGGGAAGAATCTGGATCGGGAGATTAAGAAGGGGAAGCTGGCTGAAGCGGAGAAGGGAACTGTGCTGGGGCGGCTGCAGTGCGTGACGGACATGGGGGCGATTGGGGCGGCGGATTTTGTTGTGGAGGCGGTGCCGGAGAAGATTGAGATCAAGCGGGCGGTGTTGACGGAGGCGGATGGGATTTTGCGGCCTGAGGTGATTCTGGCTAGCAATACGTCTTCGATTGCGATGACCACGCTGGCGGCGTTGACGAAGCGGGCGGACCGGTTTGTGGGTATGCACTTCATGAATCCGGTGCCGGTGATGGTGCTGGTCGAAGTGATTCGGGCGCTGCAGACGAGCGACGCGACGTTTTCGGCGACGATGGAGTTGGCGAAGAAACTGGGGAAGACGCCGGTGGCGGTGAATGATGCGCCGGGGTTTGTGTCGAACCGGGTGCTGATGCCGTTGATCAATGAGGCCGTTTATTGCGTGATGGAAGGAGTGGCGCGCCGGAGGCGGTAGACGCAGTGATGAAGCTGGGGATGAACCATCCGATGGGGCCGCTGGAGCTGGCGGATTTTATTGGGTTGGATGTGTGCGTGGATATTATGCACGTGTTGCATGAGGGGCTGGGGGATCCGAAGTATCGGGCTTGTCCGTTGTTGAAGAAGTATGTGGCGGCGGGGTGGTTGGGGAGAAAGGCGGGAGGGGATTTTACAACTATTCCTAAGACTGCGCCTGCCACACTCCAAAACGTCTTGAGTTTTCGAATAGACCACATTCATGTCTAAGAAATGGGATCTCGTTCTCCACAGTGATTATTCGCCGGAGGCTTGCGCTGCGAAATTAGCTGAACAGATTGACATAGATAAGCGCAGCTTGTTCTCGCTCTCCGGCTATAGAGGTTCCAGACCAGTCGTCGGCCGTATCGTGGGAAATGAGTTCCGCATGCACAAGCGTCGCTATTGGCACAACAGCTTTGGCCCGGTGTTGTTTGGGAGAGTGAGTACCCAGGGACGAGGATCGCTTGTCGAAGGATATTGGGACATGTGCCGATGGACTCGCACATTCATGCGGGTATGGATTGTTTTCGCGATCTTGGTGGGCACGCCAATTCTTTTCAATTCGGTGAGGTGTGCGGCCAGTGCCGAATGCAAGGTCCAGGGTAACTTGTGGGTTGGCGTGCTCGTGCCACCTGCGATGGTTCTCGGGGGGCTGTTGCTCCCGCGACTCGGCGCGGCCCTGAGTTTTCACGAACGAAAGCAGATCGGGCGCCTGCTTGAACAATCGTTGGTCGCCAGCCCGACACCGGAACCGAAACAGGATAGGAGTTGGACTTCGTCACTGGACCGCTATGACCTTTGGATGTAACTTCAAGGCGAAGATAAGGCGAAAAATAATGTTTGCTTTTTGTTCGCCTTGATGCTAATTTGCCATCTCGCGGTTTTCAACAGGTGCATGATGTACTCGGCTTCGACCCTGGCGATAAGTTGTCCGGAACATGCTAGGCTCGAAAGCGAGTTCATCGAGGCGCGCGACAGGATGCGGGGCCTGATACGGCTTCGGAACCTATCGCCTGCCGAAGAGCGGCAACTGGCGGTTCGGGTGGCTATGGCCATCGCCCGCTTGAAGGAGCATGTCGCCGAGCACGGTTGCGAACGCCAGGGCTGAGTGTGGTTGGCGAATGGCCCTGAATTGAAAGAAGGCATAGCGAAAAGATAATTGAAGTGTTACTATGAAGCTTCCGCTATGTCCCGGGCCACGGCTTGCTGGGCAGGACGCAGCATGCTGCGCCCTACAAGTGCATGAAATTCCCTAATTTCCTCCACCGAGGTGTGAAATGACTGAAGAGAAAGAGAAATTGCTGGCAGCGGCGATATCGCAGATTGAAAAGGACCATGGTAAAGGCGCGATCATGCGCCTGGGCAGCCGGGATGTTCTGGTGCCCGTCAGTGTAATTCCCAGCGGGTGTCTGTCGATCGATGCAGCGCTGGGCGTCGGCGGCTTTCCCGCGCGGGCGCGTGATCGAGATTTACGGGCCGGAATCGGGCGGTAAGACGACCATGACGTTGCACGTGATTGCCGAAGCGCAGAAGCTTGGCGGCCAGGCGGCGTTCATTGACGCAGAGCACGCGCTTGACCCCGTGTATGCGCGCAAGCTGGGCGTGGACGTGGACAATCTGCTGGTCTCGCAGCCGGACAACGGCGAGCAGGCGCTGGAGATTGCTGAAACGCTGATTCGTTCCGGCGGCGTGGACATCGTCGTGGTGGACTCGGTCGCCGCACTGGTGCCGAAGGCCGAACTCGAAGGCGACATGGGCGACCCGCAGATGGGCTTGCAGGCGCGGCTGATGTCGCAAGCGCTGCGGAAGCTCACGGGAATTGTGTCGAAGTCGCGCACCTGCCTGATTTTCATCAACCAGATCCGCGAAAAGATTGGCGTGATGTTCGGCAACCCGGAAACCACCACCGGCGGCCGCGCGCTGAAGTTCTATGCCTCGATGCGCATCGATATCCGGCGCATTCAGGCGATCAAGGAGGGCGACGTAGTCGTGGGTTCGCGCACGCGCGCCAAGGTGGTGAAGAACAAGGTGGCGGCGCCTTTCCGCGAAGCGGAGTTCGACATTGTTTATGGCGAAGGCATTTCGCGCGAAGGCGATTTGATTGATCTCGGCGTGGACAAAGGTCTGGTCGAGAAGAGCGGCACGTGGCTCAGCTTTGGCGGCGAGCGCATGGGCCAAGGCCGTGAAAACGCGCGCACTTTTTCTGAAGGAAAACAAGGACGTCCGCGACAAACTGGAAAACGCGCTGCGCAAGAAGCTGGAGATCGCGATTCCTGGCGGATCCAACGCCGCTGCACCAGGGCCCAACGGCCATGCTGCCGCGTCCGCACACACCGACAAGCCACCCATGAAGGCAGCTGCGGCTGCGGCAGGCGCAGGAGACGCCAAGCAAAAGCCGCCCGACGCGCTAGCTGTCCGCTCGAAGCCGGCTCCTGTGCGAGGCCTGTGCTAGACTTTTTGCGTGACGCAACACAACGACGTCATTCGGGAATCGTTCACGACGCAGGCACAGGCCTTTGCGGCTAATCCGTGGGTCACAGACGAAGAGCGTATAAGGCGCTTGGTCGCCGCGGCTCATCTCACCGGGAACGAGAGCGTGCTGGATATCGCGACGGGCCCGGGCTACATCGCGGAAGCCTTCGCGGGTTCCGCGCGGGAAGTCGTGGGCGTGGACCTCACGGAGGCCATGCTCGCGATCGCCAAAGAGCGCACGCAACAGCGCCACATTTCCAACGTTTCCTTCCGCGCCGCGGACGCGCAAAATCTGCCCTTCGAGAATGGGGCATTCGATGTTGTTGTCTGCCGGCTGACCCTGCATCATCTTCAGAAGCCTCTGCAAGTGCTGCGCGAAATGGCGCGTGTTTGCCGCGCTGGCGGAACGGTCCTTGTGGAAGATATCTACGCCAGCGAACATTCCGAACGCGCAGCGTATCAGGACCGCTGGGAAATTCTGCGTGACCCTTCGCACGTCCGCACGCTTCCGCTCAGCGAACTTCTTCAGCTCTTTCGCGACGCCGGCCTGGAAACGGATGCGGTGACAACGGCCGACGATTTGACTCCCGAAGTCGAGCGCTGGCTGGCGACCACGAAGGCGCCACCAGAGCGCGCGGCCGAAGTTGCGGCGACTCCTGGAAGAGGACCGCCTTCACGATCTGAGCGGTACACGCCCGTTTCAAGATGCGACGGGGCGACTTTTCTTCCATGCCCGCACGGCGATCCTTGCCGGGCGTAAGGTCAGCTAGTCCAAGCCTCCTGTCCCCACGGTCAGTCATTCAAAACAAAGCACATACGGACGTACTGGTGCGCTTCGGCTATTGCGTACTATCCCTCCTGCTGCCTAGAATATGTCTCATCCTGAGAGATGGCGTTTCTCTTGGGAACACGAAGGGCGTTCGTGGCGCTCCTAAGTGGCATCAAATCAGTGAGCCGATGGTTTGGCGATTTAGGTGCAATATCTACTGCCGATCGCGCAATCGGGTGCGCCTCTGATGCGAGCGGATAGAAAACAGTTTGTGAATGTAGGTTGACCGCACGGACAGTATGAGGTAAGTATTCGCCCCTGGGAAATATCGTGGGGAAGTCGCGGACCAAAGGTGGTTTAGTGAAGAAAGCAGCAAATTCGGTTCTCGCAATTTTGATGACGGGGCTTTTTGCCGCGCCAGTTCCCGCTGCGCCGGGCGCAGTGACTTCCAAAGCGCGCACCCGCAAATACGCTTCGCGTTACCGCGGCGTACCCACGTTTGCAGATTCTTCCAGCGCCGACGTTTCCACGTTCGACGATCCAATTGTTCGCGCCGCCGCCGTTGAAGGGCTGGGCCGCTACAACGGGTCTGTTGTCGCCGTCGATCCGAACACCGGGCGAATCCTGGCGATCGTCAATCAAAAGATTGCTTTTGGTGACGGCTACATCCCGTGCTCCACGATCAAGCCGACTATCGCCATCGCCGCGCTCGAAGAAAATGTCATCACGCGCGACACGATGCTCAAGGTGAGCTACCGCAAGTACATGAATTTGACCGATGCGATGGCGCACTCGAACAATGTGTTTTTTGAAGAGCTTGGACGCCGCATGGGGTTTGACACGGTTTCGAAGTACGCGCGATTGCTCGGGCTAGGCGAACTTGCTGGCTACAATTTGCCGGAAGAGCATCCTGGGGCTTTCCCCAGTGCGCCGCCGGCGCTGGGTGGTGTTGCGCGCATGTCCAGTTTCGGCGAAGGGATTCAGATCACTCCGTTGCAGCTTGCCGCGCTTGCGGCTGCATTTGCGAATGGCGGGACGCTCTATTATCTGCAATATCCCCGCACCCAGGAGGACATAAACAATTTCGCGCCGCGAGTGAAGCGCGAACTGAATATTGCCTCGATTCTCCCGGAAGTTCGCGAAGGCATGCTTGCCGCGGTGCTGTACGGCACGGGCAAGTCCAGCTTTGACCGTGGCGGCGATGAGACGCCGCTTGGAAAGACGGGCACCTGCGACGATCACACTACGCCGTCGCACATTGGTTGGTTTGTGACATACGCGGACGAAGCCCATCCGAAGATTGCGCTGGCCGTTCTGCTCCGCGGAAATACGCGCAACGTCAAGGGGCCGATGGCTGCCGTCGTTGCCGGGCGCATCTATCGCAAGCTACGCGAACAAAATTATTTCAATGAATCCACGGCTCGGACTACGCCGGTCAACGCGCTCGTCTCTGGCAAGTAAGCGAGAAACATTGGCAGCGAATCAAGCGTGGTGCGTGTCACGGAACGTATCGAGGCATTTCTTCGCGGTTTCGAGTTCCGAGAATCTGCTGCCTTCCTGTTCGATGAGGTAATATTCCACGCCGCCCGTGCTTTCGGCTGCCTCGAAAATAGCTTTCCAATTGGCAACGCCTTCACCAAACAAAACGGAGTAACCTTTGCCGGGTTCCGGTGACCATTCTTTCAAATGAAGAGATCGAATTCGCCCGGGATTCGAGCGAATCCACGCCACGGGATCGGAGCCCGCTTCGATACATGTGCCCACGTCGAGCTGCAACATGACTGACGGCTTCGTATTCTTAGCGAGGATTTCGATGGGGCGCTGGCCGCCTTCGGGAGTGAACTCTGTTTGATGATTGTGATAGCCGGCCTTCAGACCTGATGGTTCCAGCCGCTCGGCGGCAAAATTCAGCGAGTCCGCAACTGTCTTCCAGCCATCCAATCCGGATTTTTCATGCGAGCTAGCCATCACCACGTATTTGCAGCCCAAAATCAGGTTCAGGTCGCGCGCCCGCGAAATCTTGTCCGGACCGAGATACGAACTGTCGTTGTGGGTCGAATAGCAATGGATTCCGAGGTCATCCAGGAGTTTCCTCATCTCTTTGGTCTGGCTCTCGGTCCAATCGAAATACGGAGCGTAAAACTCGACACATTGATAGCCCATTGCCGCGACGGCGCGGACCGTGCCCGTCGGATCATCCTTCAAAGCGTTGCGCACGGAGTAGAGTTCGAGACCTACGGGAATCTGCGTCGCTCCGCGGGCGCGAACCGCCCAGGGCAGCATCGCTGCGAAAGCTAGAAAAGAGCGTCGCGACAAAGCGTTTGAGGTCATCGCTGCATCCTACTTGAGAACGAGCCGGATTTCATCATGAGGTTACGCGATTGGACGCATGGGGTGGGATTCGCGTTTGACTGCAAGCGCGGTTTGATAGAAAAGTGTTCGTGGTAATCTGCCATGCATTGTTTGCGGACGGGCTTTTTGTCCGCTGCGCTGCAAGGCATAGTTAGTCGAAACATGTAGCGAGTGGCAGGGGGAAAGAGTGAATCGTCGTTTCGCGATTGTTTTGGTTGTCGCGCTTTGCTTTGGTGCTGGCGTGCTCGCTTATGTATTTCGATTGCGGCTCCTGGCCTCCGCCGAATTTGAGCACCAAGTGAAACTCGGCCAGGAAGAGGCGGCGTGGATTCGCGCGCAGGTCATCCTGCCGACTGAAAAACGAGTCCTCGCTCGAGATAATTTCACGTCCGCGCTCGAGAAATTCGGCCTGAGCCACCAGGACGCCGCGAACGCGTCGTCGGCGGCGCAGCACGCGTTTAATTTGCGGCAGGTTCGCGCAGGAAACACAATTACCGTGGGCAGGTCCGTCGAGGGCGACCTGCGAGAGATTGATTACAAGATCGATCCGGACCGCATGTTGAAGATCGTGCCGGCAGAAAGCGGATTCACAGCCGAAGTAAAAGCGATTCCCTCCAAGGTGGAAGTCGCGGCGGTTTCTGGTCAACTTGATGATTCTCTCTTCAATGCCGTGGAACAGGCGGGCGAATCTCCGGAAATCGCGATGCGCCTCGCGCAAATCTTCGGTTACGACATGGACTTCTACACCGATCCCCGCAAGGGCGATACCTTCCGCGTTTTGCTCGAGAAAAAGAAATATGCGAATGGGCAGACTGCAGGCTACGGGAAGATTTTCGCCGCCGAGTACGACAACGGCGGCAAGAAATACGAAGCGCTACTTTTTCATGACGAATCTGGCCATCCCGGCTACTACACGGCCGACGGCAAGTCGCTGCAGAAAGCTTTTCTCCGCTCTCCGCTCAAATTTGGCGCGCTGGTCACATCGCACTTCAGCAATGCGCGTTTCCACCCGATCCTGAAAACCGTTCGCCCGCACATGGGAACGGACTACGGCGCGCCTATCGGAACGCCGGTGCAGGCAATCGGAAGCGGGCGAGTTCTGTTTGCGGGTCTAAAAGGCGGCGAAGGAAATATGGTGCACATCGCCCATTCGAACGGCTACGAAACGATGTATCTGCATTTGTCGCGCATGTACGTTCGCGCGGGTGAGCGCGTCGAAATCGGGAAGACGATCGGTCTCGTCGGCAGTACCGGACTTTCCACCGGGCCACATCTTGATTTTCGCATTTTGCAAAAAGGCCGATACAGGAATTTTGAAAAGCTCGGCCTTCCGCCTTCCGATCCAGTTTCCAAAAAGGGCCTTCCGGAATTTGCCGCTGTACGAGAGAGATGGCTACCGCTCCTGAAAAAGCCTGAGTTACTGCAAGCTGGCATTCCTTCTGTCGCCGGGCGATGAGATACTCCCGGCGCAGTTTGTCCCAGATTCTTCAATAAATGACAGGAAGTTTGGAGTAGTCGGCTACTGCGTCGCCGGTGGCGCGTAGAACGAGGAGAGTGCGGTCGTCGTGCGGGTTTGTGCCGGGACCGCTGTGATCATCCGTGGCGGCGATAATTCTCTCTGAGAGTTCATTCGCCGAAATCTCAGGTGCGGTAGCCGCGAACAGCGCGTGTAATCGCTCCGAGCCGAACTCTTCCTGCTGCGCATTTTCCGATTCCAGAATGCCGTCGGATGCAAACAAAACGACGTCGCCAGGCTGCAGGTCAACGGTCGTCTCTTCGTATTCGCTGTCCGGAAAGAGGCCCAGCGGAACGCCTTCGATGCGTATTTCCCGCGCAGTGCCGTCGCGAACCAGCAAAGGATAGGGCCCGCCCGCATTGGCAAGCGTGAGGCGCTGCGCGGCCGCATCGTACACGGCAAAAAGCATGGCGATGAACCGCGCATCGAGGCGCGCGCCGTGCATGCGGCGATTGAGCATTTGCAGCATGCTGGCCGGATTGCACGTACTGCTTACAACGAGCTCGCGGAGCGTACCGATGGCCAGCGATCCGTAGAGCGCCGCGGCAGTTCCTTTGCCGGACACGTCACCCAGAGCCACAGCCAGCTTGCCTTGGCCATAGGGAAGAAAATCGTAGAAATCACCACCGAGCTCCCGCGCGGGAACGTAAGCGGCGGCAAGATCTAGACCAGGGATGCCGCGGGCGCCGTGGGGAAGCAGCTGGCGCTGGATTTCGCGGGCTGTATTGAGGTCCTCCTGGAGGCGAAACTCATTCTCTCGCGCTTCTTCGTACAGCCGCGCGTTTTCAAGCGCCACAGCAATGTAAGACCCCAGCGTCGCGAGCATGCGCTCGTTCTCCGCTGTGAAGGCGTGCTGCTCCGTGCTTTCAAGGTCAAGAACTCCGATAAGGCGATCCTGCAGGAGAAGAGGCACGACGAGCTCGGATCGTGTATCGAAGCTAGTCTCGCATTGGATGTAGCGCGCATCCTGGAGCACATCGCCGACGCGAACGGAGCGGCGCTCGGCGGCGGCAGTTCCGGTCAGTCCTCGGTGGAGTGGCAAACGCAAGAACGTCGGGATGGAATCCTCGTAGCGCATCCCGAAAACGCCTTCGAGTAGCTGCTTCGACTCGTTCCAGAGCATCACGCTAAAGACATGGTAGTTGACGATCTTCTTGACGCGCTGCGCGATGCGGCGGAGCAGTTCTTCGCGGTCAAGAATGGAAGTCAGTTCGCGGCTGACGTCATAGAGCAGGGTGAGGGTCTTGGCCTGCTCTGGGAAAGCGGTCAGGAGGGTTTGCGGAACAGGATCGGCGTCCCCGAGAATGGCGTAAGCGCTGAGTTTGGAGAGGTCTTCCATCTCTGAGTGAGCCCCGTCGGCTGTTTGATTAGATGTAGCACAAACGAATTGGTTTCAGAAGCCCGAAGGCCGCTACTTTTTGGCCTATGTCTGATGTTGACTGCCTTTTGCGGATTCGCTTGACGGAGACGAAGCGCAAATCTAGGCTATTTATGGCGGAGGATTGGAGAGTGTATGAATCCCTCTCAGGGGCAGGCAGCGGCTTCGCGTCCGTGCTCTTACTGCGGGAAACCCGTGCCTATGCGGATGAATCGCTGTCCGTATTGCCGCGAGGCTGTTCCTGACGTTCGTTTGTCCTCCCGGGCTGGCAAGGATGGCCGCCGCGAAGTTCGCCGCGGGCTGATCTACATGCTTTTGGGCGCGGTCATTCATTATTTCGCCGGTGGTTATAGCGCGCTGAACCTTCCATACCCGCTAAATCCTTTGGTGACCACCTATCTGTCTCCCGTGGTGTTTCTAGGTGGGTTAGGAATGTGCCTTTATGGCGTTTTTCTGCGGATACGGTCGTAGGAGCTGGAATCGTCGATTGGCCACCGGGCGGTATTATTTCAATGAACGCCCTCAAAGATTCTCGGTTTAGCGAAACTTCAACAAGACCCAATAGATTGAAAGCTTAAACAATTCCAATAGGTCATCCCTCGCAGAGGCGGCGACTGCGCTCTGTTCTGGCCTGGGAGGATCGGGCTGATGCCCATCATTTGTCAGTGCGGACGGCTGTCCAGGAGGGAGCGGAGCAGCAAGAAACGCCAGCTCCAACTTCGGATTTAACAACGACCGGCAACACATGCGAATCCGCCGCAAGTGCGTATCGTTGCTGATGAGAAGTACAGAACGAATCTCTGGTCTTGCGCCGAGCCACCGGGCGAGTGCACTGATCTCCGTCAGGGTGCCAAATCTTCCCGGCAGTACATGTTCCGTCAACACTTCATGCCCCTGAAAGTAAGCAAGGTAGTGGCGCTGCTGCGGCGGCAGTTCCTGCGCCACTCTTAGGAGATCCAGTGGAACGGGCAGGTGCATCTTCGAGAATCGGCGGATTTCGAAGCGCCCTACGCTGAACAAGACTCTCGGCGCGAACCCCTGACGGAAAAGCTCAAGCGCATAGTCTTTGCGATGCATTCGTCCGGCAAGCACAAAAATGAGGTCGGCGCTGCGAGGAGCCTCTGCGGGCGAGAGCCATGCGCGCAAGCGATACAAGAATCCCGAGGAGCGGTTAGTGGTCTTCAAGCTTCATCACAATAACCCATCAGGGACCAAAACCCATTCCGGCGGCCGCTCGCTAGGAGCTGAGCGTAGTCCTCGTTGCCCCTGTCCCAACGGACAACGTGACCGATTGGGGGAGTACTCGACCTTCCGCCGCTCGCTCCCGGCAGACCCGCGTGGCCTACTGAGAACGGGACCTATCCAGGTCTCGGAGTCGGGCCTGAACATCGATCGGAGGGGCAAATGAAAAAGCTATTTCTGGTTGTGGCAGTGGCGACGATGAGCGTCTCGTTTGGTGCGGGCAGAGCTGCCGCGCAAGGGCCGCAGGGGGCGGGCGCGGGATCTGCGTCAGCAAGCAGTTCGAGCGGCTCGCATTCGCTGAATCCCATCAAGTGGGTGAAGAAAGATCCCAAGCCGGCCAGCGATCGGCTGGACGCAAAGACCGAGCAGGACAAAAAATTGACAGCCAGCCTGCAAGCCCAAGGGGTGCTGGCGGCAAACACAGACGCTAAGAGTGCGTGCGAAAACTTCAAGGCCCTGGACGAGTGCGTGGCTGCACTTCACGCAAGCAAGAATCTCGGAGTGGATTTCAACTGCATGAAATCAAACTTGACGGGCGTGCAGACCGGCGCGGATATGTCTTCCTGCAAAGGCTCGGCCGGTGACAAGTCGATGAGCCTGAGCAAGGCCATCCACGCAATGAAGCCGGACGCTGATGCCAAGGCTGCTTCAAAGACCGCAGAGAAGCAAGCCAAGGACGATTTGAAAGCCTCGGGAGCCTAGTTCCGCGGCCCAACAAAACGACAGCGAATTTCGGGTTAGAGCACACGAGGGACGAAAGGGCGGGGTTGGCCGGAAGTTAAGGCACCCGCCCTTCTTGTTTGCTGGACATCAATTCTCTCTTCCTCTGAATAGAAAACGCCCGCCCTGCCTGGATCGCAGTAGAATGGCCGCCGCCTGCTTCTCATCGTCCGGGATATTGGCGCTTACAGGCTTAGAGGAGGGCGCTTGCGTCATAAAACAAAGCCGAGCCTACCAGAAATCCTGGAACGGCTGGAGAAACATTACGGTGCACAGAAAGCGGTAGGTCCCGGCGATCCCTACGAGATGATTTTGTTCGTGAACAGCGGGTATCCGGCGACAGACGCGTCGTGCAGCAAGGGATATGAGGCCTTGAAGAGCGAAGTCGGAACGAAGCCCGAGCAGATTCTGGCGGCGCCGATAGCAAAGCTCGCCAAGCTCATGCGGCTTGGCGGGATAGTTCCGGAGCTGCGCGCAGAGCGATTGAGGACCATTGCAAAGATCGTGAACGAAGAATTCGGCGGCGATTTGAAATGGTCGCTCGGCAAATTGATGCAGGAAGAAAAGAAAGGCGCAGGCAAGGAGGTTCGGCTCGCAAAGAAGGCTCTCAAGGAATTTCCGGTCATAGGCGAGCCGGGAGCGGACAAAATTCTCTTGTTTGCCAAGTTGGCGCCTCTAGCGGCCGTGCCTTCCGCTTGTCCGGGCGTGCCTCAGCGGATTTTGTTCGGACGCGAAGACAAGAACTACGGAGCGGGTTACCGTGCCGCACAAGACGCGATGACGGCGGAGTTGCCGGAGAAATTTGACGCGAGACAAAGGGCATATCTGCTGCTGAAACGTCATGGCCAGGAGATTTGCAAGAGAACAAAACCGAAGTGCGAGATCTGCCCAATCAGCGATATGTGCGCGTACTTTCAGGAAAAGCAGCCGGAGAACCAATAGAGCCCGCTACATTCTCTCGGTTCAGCAACGTGTGCCCGAGCAGACTGCAGCTACTTCACTTCCCAGGTGTCGCCTGCGCGAAGAAGCTTCGAGAGGTCGCCAGGTCCGCGCTTCGCAATAACATCCTTAATCTGCTGATTCATGACGTCTTCATAGCGCGGAAGATCGTCCCATGCGCGAAGCACGCCGATCGGTGTAGGGAAGCCGGGACGATGCTCCATGTGCGAAAGCAGAAAGGCATAAGAAGCACGAGGATGGTGCGCGTCGTGGATGATGAGGTCTGATTCGGTCACGCCACCTCCGAGTTGGACGACTTCGATGTCGCCGTCCGTCTTGCGGCGGATGCCTTTGTCCCGGTTCTTGCCGAAAACAAGAGGCTTGTCGTGCTCCAGTTGAAGGATGTGCTCGGTACGCGCGTCGCGCTCGGTGAGGCTGAACCACGCACCGTCGTTGAAAATATTGCAGTTCTGGAGAATTTCGACGAATGCCGATCCTCTGTGCGCCGCGGCCTGCTTGAGCGTGTCTTTCAAATGCGATTGGAAGACATCAACGGAGCGGGCAACAAAGGTGGCTTCCGCGCCGATGGCGAGAGAAATGGGATTGAACGGCCGGTCGAGCGACCCAAACGGCGAGGACTTGGTCTTCTTGTTGAACTCCGATGTCGGCGAATACTGGCCCTTCGTCAGTCCATAGATGCGGTTGTTGAAGAGCAAGACCTTTAGGCCAACATTGCGCCGCAGCATGTGAATCGTGTGGTTGCCGCCGATAGAGAGTGCATCGCCATCGCCGGTTGCGACCCACACCTCCAGGTCAGGGCGAATCGCCTTGATCCCCGTTGCGACCGCAGGCGCGCGTCCATGAATCGTATGAAAGCCGAACGTGTTCATGTAATACGGGAAGCGGCTCGAGCATCCGATGCCGGAGACCACCACGAAATTTTCGCGCTTGATGCCAAGCTCAGGAAAAACGGATTGAACGGCGGAAAGAATCGCGTAGTCGCCGCAACCGGGGCACCAGCGAACCTCCTGGTCGGTCTGGAAATCTTTCTTGGTGAGAGGTGTGACAGGTGGCAAGGTAGCGGTGCTCATCGGGAGTTCCCCTCAAGAATCTCTTCAATCTTCTGTTCAACTTCGGCCTGTTTGAACGGCCGGCCCTGTATCTTGTTGAGGCCGATGGCGTCAACGAGGTACTTTGCGCGTAGCACCCAAAGAAGCTGGCCCATGTTGAGCTCCGGCACAAGAACCGTTTTGTAGCGCTGAAGAACATCACCGAGGTTTGCAGGCAGCGGATTTAAATAGCGCAGATGCACGTGCCCGATCTTGCGGCCTTGGGCTCGTTGTGCCTTCAATGCCGCCGTAATGGCGCCATGCGTCGAGCCCCAGGCGACAATCAGAAGGTCGCCTTCGGCATCTCCTGCGGGAACGACATCCGGGATGTCCTGCACGATGGACGCAACTTTTGCGGCGCGGATGCGGACCATATTTTCGTGGTTGAGCGGCTCATAGTTGATATTGCCGGTGACGTCCTGTTTTTCAAGGCCGCCGACGCGGTGTTCGAGCCCTGGCGTCCCAGGAACAGCCCATGGACGCGCAAGAGTTAACGGATCGCGCTTATAAGGCAAATACCCGTTCGGTCCGTTGGGTTCTGTCGCAAATTTCACGGGGAACGCGGGAATTTCGTCAACGTTTGGAATCTTCCAGGGCTCGGCGCCGTTCGCCAGGTAGCCGTCGGAGAGAATGATCACGGGAACCATATATTTGATCGCGATCCGGCTCGCTTCGACCGCAGCCCAAAAACAATCGCTGGGCGTCGCTGCGGCAATGATGGGAATCGGGGCTTCGGAATTGCGCCCGAAGAGCGCCTGCAAAAGATCCGCCTGCTCGGTCTTTGTGGGGAGTCCAGTGGATGGACCTCCACGCTGAATGTCGCAGATGACCAGCGGGATTTCCACGGCCACAGCTAGACCCAGCGCTTCCGTCTTGAGCGCCATGCCAGGCCCAGAAGTTGTCGTGATCGCGAGCGCGCCAGCGTACGCCGCGCCGATCGCGCTGGTGATGGCGGCGATTTCGTCTTCGGCTTGAAATGTCATCACGCCGAAATCCTTGTATTGCGAAAGCTCGTGAAGAATGTCCGATGCTGGCGTAATCGGATAGCTGCCCTGGAAGAGCCGCAGACCCGATTTTTGCGAAGCAGTGACGAAACCCAGCGCGAGCGCCTGGTTTCCGCTGAGGTTGCGGTAAAAACCGGGGGCGAGCTGTGCGGGGGGAACTTCGTAACTGATCTGGAAGGCTTCCGTGGCTTCGCAATACGAGTAGCCAGCCTTCATCGCGAGCTTGTTGGCCTCGACGAGCAGCGGCTTGTTCTTAAATTTGGCGTCAATCCACCGTACCGTTGGCTCCATGGAGCGGTTGTAAAGCCAGTAGCACATTCCCAGAGCGAAAAAGTTTTTACAGCGGCTGATGGACTTGGCGTCGATGCCGAGATGTTCGAGCGCTGTTTTTGTCAGACGCTCCAGCTCGACGGAGAATAGGCGGAATTTGTCGAGCGAATGATCCTCGAGCGGATTCGTCTTTGACTGCGCTTTGCGGAGGTCGTTTTCCGTGAAGGCATCGGAATTTACGATGAGTATCCCATTGGCCTTCAGGTCGGCAACGTTCATCTTCAGCGCCGCCGGATTCATGGCGATCAATACATCCACTGCGTCGCCGGGCGTATAAACGTCGCTCGAAGAGAAATGCAGCTGGTAGCCGCTGACGCCCGGGAGCGTGCCAGCAGGAGCGCGAATCTCCGCGGGAAAGTCCGGGAATGTGGCGATATCGTTGCCGTAAAGCGCGACGGTGTTCGTGAACTGGCTTCCGGTGATCTGCATGCCGTCGCCGGAATCTCCGGCGAAGCGTATGACCGCGCGGTCGATCGTTTCGCGTTTGTGTTTCACCGGTGGCGTTTCAATTAAAGTTGACATAGTGACCAAGGCTCCGCTGTGTCTCAACTCCCAAACGAATCCCCCCAGGGAGTGTGGCTCGATTTGTTAGATGGGCAGTGCGAAAACGCAGGTTGGATGCTGTATCCAGCCGCCCGGAGCCGACACGAAAAGAATACCACACCAGCCCATGCGCGGCAGGGAGAGAGACTGCTACGCACGAATGTGTCGTTACGGAAAAGACGCCCGGAATTGCCAGTGGGTTGCGCAAAGGTCTGCAGAGTTAGGTCTTGGCGGCGGCCGCCGCTGCAGCTTGTTCGAGAAACCGCGAACGCAGGAAGACTAGAAGTCCAATAATGATCGCACCGAAGACAAGACCAAAGATCATCGCCGACCGAAAGTAGTTATCTGAGAAGAATGGATTGCCGCCAGGGAAGGCGGAATATTGAGAAGCCGCCTTCTCCATCGCTTCTCGCATCTCCGCTTGGTAAGTTGGCGATAACATCCCGAACAGTGAGTTCACGAAGAACGCGCACTGCACAGCGAGCACCGTGTGCAAGGCCCACGGCTTCAATTTGAGCATCCCCAATCCTGAAATACCCATGACGAGCGCAATGAGCCCGAGGAAAATCCTCGGTACGGACCCAAAATATATATGCCCGAACAGATACAAGGGAAAAGAGTAGGGCATCGGAAACAATGCGAATATGACAGAGCAGATACCCGAGAAAATCAAGAAACCTGCCAGAATCGCGAGAGGCAGCGGGCAAGTTGGTCGTTTTGGTTGAGCCACTGTTGCATTTGCCAGCTGCGGAAATCCGGAAGCATCCATCGCGGGTGCGTATTGCACCGGATTCGTAAATACATCCGCAACCCGTTTGCGCGTAAACAGCACGATCCACCAGATTCCAACAGCAGCGGGAATTCCGTAGAAAACGACCAAAAATATGTTCACAAAGTGCATGAACCGACCCGCATCGGCCGCGTTAACATTCGGCAGCTGGGCAGGGGGCATTGCGCTGAATATCACAAAGCTGAACGCAACTGCGCCCATACAGATGAGAGTCATGAAGCCGCCCCAGATAAGGATCGTGATGCGCGCCCAATTCCGGTGGCGGATAATGCCGATTCCGACGAAAATTCCAAACACCGCCAGCGCCAACATGAAAAACATCATAGCCGCAGCCATGGTGCGAGCCTCGGGCGGCATAGGAGGTGCGCCTTGCGCCTTCTGCATCTCTGGCATGAGCAGCAACGAGAAACCGCCTAGCAAACTTCCAAACGCCCCCAACAAGCTGAAAACGATCGCTACGACTCCTGCAGCCGTCACCGACGGGAGAGATTCTCTTTTGGCAAGCATATTCATCTCCGGCCCATAATCACAAGCAACCCGCAAACCTGTCTATCGTTCGTGTGTATATCATTTCTAGAAGTGCGGCCATAGAGAAGGGAAAGTAACGCGAAGACAACTTGCAGCTTGACGTTCGCTTTCTTTTCGCCTAAAGTGGATTTGCTTCACGATGGTATGCGGAGGCGAGAGATGGCCCTGACTAAACGGCAAAAGGAAGTGCTGGATTTCCTGGTTTCGTTTGAGACCAAGCACGGATATGCCCCAAGTTTCGAAGAGATTGGCAAAGGGCTGAAGCTGACTTCACTGGCCACCGTCCACAAGCACATCACGACGCTGGAGAAAAAGGGATTTATCCGGCGCGGCTATAACCAGAGCCGCTCGATCGAGATTCTGCAATTGCCCAAACCGGTGAAGGAACAGATCAGCGACAGAAAGATTCAAGAGCTGCCGCTGGTGGGCCGCATCGCCGCGGGCCGTCCGCTCGAAGCTGTGGAAGAGCGCGAGACGCTCTCGCTGGGCGATTTTGCCCGTGGCGGGAATTCGTTTGTGCTTCAGGTCAAGGGCAGCTCGATGATTGAAGATCACATCATGGATGGCGATTACGTGGTCTGCGAACAGACACAGGTGGCCAATGCCGGCGACATAGTTGTTGCGCTGATTGGTGGGGATGAGGCGACCCTCAAGAGATTTTACCGCGAGGGGGCAGGGAAGATTCGCTTGCAACCCGCGAATTCGGAGATGGCGCCGATCATGGTGGCCGCGAACGACGTCAAAATTCAGGGCCGCGTGATCGGGGTTCTCAGAAAATACTGACGTTCAGCCCTGGCGACCCATCTCAGACGTCTGAGAAGCAAATTTACTTACAGCGTTGTTAATGAACCTCTTTCAATTCAAAATCTTCGTGTCTTCCCGGAAATTCTTTTCCCGGCACAGCACCATTGCTTCTGGCGGGGGACAATCAAGCACCCGATTTAATTTCCGGTTACTATGTGAATCCCTTGTGACCTACCGGAATCGCCACACGTCATAGGAGCGAGGCGGTGTCTGCTGCCATTGCCGCCGCGAAGGAAATCACTGAACTTGTCTCCCAAGCGCGAAAACATTTTGATCGTCGAGCCCAACGACGTCCTGCGGCAACACCTTCAGGACGTGCTGCGTTCCGCAGGCTATGAGGTTTCCTCTGCGCCTTCGCAGGAAGAAGGATTCCGAGTCGTCCAGAGTGGCAGTGTGGATGTGTTTTTACTTTCCGCGGATCTTGCCGATGTCCTGTGTTGCAACTCCCTCGCGGAAATCAAAGGCCTTGGATCTACCTCTAACACGCGGGTGATTCTCTTCGCGCGCGGCGGTGGTGCCGAGCGTGCACGGGCCTTGGATCTGGGCGCAGATGATGCGATGACGCCTCCCTGGGAGCCCGCCGAACTGTTAGCCCGAGTGCGCCTCCAACTCCGCGACAAGCATGCTCTCGAAGACTTGCAGCTCAAATCCCGCATTGCAGAAGAAGGACAAGAAATCGCGCACACCGCATTTCAAGCTATCGCGGTAACGGAAAAAATGACGCGCGACGCATTTTCCCTCGGTCGCGCATTGAAAATCGGAGTTTCCGCGCTTCTTGCCGTCGCCGCGCTCATCTCCATCATTTTCGTGCTCTTCACGCGCCGCGCGGACAAAGAGACCCGGCGCGCCTATTCCGTGATCGCGCAGCTCGAGCACGGCGTGCGCACCCAAGAGGCTCTGGTCGCGGAGGCCAACCGGGCACGCGAAGAGCTCCAGCAATCGGACATCGCCGAACAGAAACTGCAGCTTCAAAAACAGTCCGACGATCTGCGTCTGAGACTCTCAGGTGCCGATGCCAGCGAAGTTTCCGGTCTGCGCAAACAGTTGGAGGAAACCACCAGCCGTCTGAAGCGAGTGGAAACTCAATCCGACGCCGCCGCAGGAGTCATTCGCTCCAACGCTCCCAGTGTCTGCCTGCTCCACGTCTCGGTTTCCTTCCTCGATCAAAGTTCGCGGCGACCCTTGCGTTACGGAGCAATCAACCCCGACGGCCAGCCGCTCAAGGATAGCGACGGCAACGTGGTCTACAGCCTCGATGGACGCGCCCCCGAAGTTCGAGAAGACTACTTCGGCACGGGCTTCATCGTCGGCGAAAATCAAATCCTCACGAATCATCACGTAGCTCAGCCGTGGTGGAAGAATGAAGAGCTCAGCGCCGCCTCGCAGCAAGGCCTGCAGCCCGCAATCGCCGAAATGACGGCCTATTTCCCCGAGGCGACTACGGGCATTCCACTGAGTGTTTCCCAGATCTCAGACGACGCCGATCTGGCCCTTCTCCGCGGCGATATTTCCATACTGAAACGGCCCATCCTAAAAATGAATGGCAGCAAAGAGGCTGCGGTCAGCGGGCAGCCCTTGATCTCTTTAGGCTACGCGACAGGACTGAGCGCCATCCTCGCGCGCGCGGGCGAGGACACAGTCAAGGACATCGTCAGGTTGAGCGGCGGCGATCCGAAAAAAATTGTAGACGAACTCCAGCAACGCAAGCTGATCCGGCCGCTCGTGACTCAAGGACATATCGGCGACATATTGCCGGACAAAATTGTTTACGACGCCCAGACCACTTCTGGTGGTTCCGGCGGGCCGCTCATCAATCGCGACGGCCAGGTGATTGGCGTTACCTTTGCCGTGGTCAGGGGCTTTGGCGGCTCCAATTTTGGAGTTCCCATTCGCTATGCAAAACCGCTCCTCAAGCCGTAATACGTTGTTCACTTACGGCAAGAAACGCGGTGAGTGGTACCTTGAGCCTGGGTTAGTGTCGTCACGCATCAAACGCCAAATGATTCACATTTTGCGCGCGGCTTTAGTTCGCATCCTCGTTCGCACGCTCATTAGTCCGCGCTCGTCCAGCGCCTACGCCATGCTCGCGCACGGAGCCATCATTGACGCCACTTGGGAAACGCACATCAAACCGCTCCTGCGGGCCCGTTTTCCCGGCTCGACCGAAGATCAGTTGAGCGAGACGCAAGCGTATGTCTACGGCGGCTCGATCATTCAGGACATGGGCTATTACCCTTACGGGAGCCATTTTTTCAGCGACTTGACGCACGATGTACGAAGCAGTGATTTTATCCAAGCTTTGCTGCGCGATGCGAAGGACTTGGATGAATACGCATTTGCCGTGGGGCGCTGGCACGCTATGCGGCCGGCGAAATAGTGAAAGTCCTACGCGAAGAAATCGTCATCCCGGTGCATTTTCACACGCACGACACAAGCGGCATCAACTCCGCCTCGGTCCTGAAAGCCGCGGACGCAGGAGCCGACGTTGCCGATCCCGCGGTCGCCGCCGTGAGCGGCGGCACCAGCCAGCCAAATCTCAATTCCATCCTCGAGGCATCCGTCACTCTCGAGAAAAAATTAGCCGACAGCGTGCGCCGCGACGACCTTTTGAGCTATCTTCTCTATACGGATGTTTTCATTGAATACGACAAATTCCGTCGGACTTACGCGGATGTCGGCGTCCTTCCCACGCCTATCATTTATTACGGCATGGGCTCCGGCGAAGAGGTCACCATTGAATTCGAGCTGGGAAAGACGTCATCCTAGAGTTTCTGACGGCCAGCGATCCGCACCCTGACGAAACGCGGACGCTATTTTTTGAATTGAACGGGCAACCGCGCCGGCGGCCGGGGTAATTAGCGGAATTGCTGTACAAGCATATCATCCAGTCGAACGCGGAGCGAAACTCTTGACGCTGGAAGCCATGAAAATGCAATCAAATATCTACGCGCCCATTTCTGGCCCCATTACAAAACTACTCGTAACACCGGGGCAGCACGTCGAAGCCAAGGATCTTCTGGTGGCCATCGCGCCGTGAGCAGTCCGAATCTCCGCAAGCATCAAGGTTTCCGCTCGCGCTTCCTTAGAAACCAGCGCGACCTCATCGTCTATCTCCCGCCCGGCTACGACGAACAGCCAGGGCGCCGCTTCCCCGTGCTCTATCTTCACGACGGTCAGAATCTTTTCGACGGTGCAACCTCTTTCATCCCCGGCATGGACTGGCACGTCGGCCAAACCGCTGACCAATCCATCTGCGCAGGCGCGGTTGAGCCGCTCATCATCGTCGGCATGTACAATACCAAGGCCCGCATCCGCGAATACACGCCCACCCACGTCCCCAAACTTGGCGGCGGCCGCGCGGATCGTTACGCCAAATTCCTGATCGAAGAAGTAAAGCCCTTCATCGAGCGTGAATACCGCACTCTTCCCGGTCCTGAAAAAACCGGCATCGGCGGATCTTCGCTCGGCGGTCTCGTTTCTCTGTATCTAGGTTTGAAGCTTCCCCATGTCTTCGGAAAACTTGCCGCTCTCTCTCCGTCCGTTTGGTGGAACCAGCGCGTGATGCATCGCTTTGCAGCCGCTGCTGACGTCCATCCTCGTCCCTGCATCTGGCTGGATATCGGCACACGCGAGGGCCCGCGTATCGTCCAAGACGTCGAACAATTTCGCGACGTGCTCTTGCAAAAGGGCTGGCAACTCGGCCACGACCTCCACTATGAGCGCGCGCAAGGCGGGGAGCACAACGAGGCCGCCTGGGCCCAGCGCGTCGGTCCATTTCTTCAATTCTTGTATCCCGTGCGCTAGGGCGCAGTATAATCCGCACCTGTCGCGCGGCTGCTGGCTGGCGTTCCCGCACCGCCGCACGGCATTCAGAGGTCATTCGATGCCAGAGAGTCGTCCTCTCACCATCCTCTGTGTCACCTCCTACGAGAAAGGGCAGGAGTTCATCCGCACGTGCAAAACGATAGGCTGCCGCGTTCTCCTCTTGACCGTTGAAAAACTCCGCCACGCCGATTGGCCGCGCCAGTCCATAGATGAAATGTTCTTCATGCCTGAAGAGCTTCCGGTTCAAGACCTGATCAATGCCGTGAGCTTCGCCGCGCGCTCGCAGCCTATCGATCGCATTGTCGCACTCGACGAGTTCGACATGGAAAATGTCTCTGCCCTCCGCGAGCACCTGCGCATTCCCGGCATGGGTTTGACGACCGTCCGCTATTTCCGCGACAAACTTGCCATGCGCGCCCGCGCCAAAGAAGCCGGCATCGCCGTTCCCGAATTTGTCCACGTCTTGAATTACGACAGTCTGCGTGAATTCATGGCCCGCGTCCCCGCGCCCTGGCTGCTGAAGCCGCGTTCGCAAGCCTCGGGCATCGGCATGAAAAAAATTCACGAGCCCGCCGAACTCTGGCCGTTGCTGGATCAGCTTGGCGACAAGCAGTCCACTTATTTGCTCGAACAATTCATTCCGGGGAATATCTATCACGTGGATAGCGTGGCTTCCGAGCGCGAAGTCGTCTTCGCAGACGCTCACGCTTACGGCGCACCTCCGCTCGAAACCTCGCACCAGGGCGGCGTTTTCACTACGCGCACGCTCCCTCGCGATTCCGCTGAAACCAAAATGCTTCTCGACATCAATCGCAAAGTTCTCCGTGAACTGGGCTTCCTGCGCGGTGTCACCCACGCTGAATTCTTGAAAGCGCACTCCGGCGGGAAAATCTATTTTCTCGAAGTCGCCGCCCGCGTCGGCGGCGCCTATATCTCCGATGTTATGGAAGCTGCCACTGGCATCAATCTATGGCGCGAGTGGGCGCGCCTGGAAGTCGGAGCAGGGAAGCAGCCCTATCATCTCCCCCCAACCAGCCAGGATTATGCGGGTGTAATTTTGTCTCTCGCGCGCCAGGAACGTCCAGACACTTCCGCATACACCGATCCCGAAATCGTCTACCGCATCACCAAATATCATCACGCCGGATTTGTTCTTAAATCGCCGAGCTCGCAGCGCATCGAGGAACTCCTGGCTTCCTATTCAAAACGTTTTCAAGCCGATTTTCTCGCCACGCAACCTGTCCCCGATAAGCCCAGTTCCTAGTGTCTTCCGCGTCTCATGCTCGCAGTCCCCGCGCCAACGCGCCACCAAAAATTCACCCAAGCTAACCACGAACGGTGAGCGAACGCACTGTCCAAAGGTCTAGTTACTTTCACGAACGGCCATCGAAGACTACATTTGCCGTCCGCCATACTCAGGAATAGAGTTTGCAATACCCCAAGCGATTTTCCGCGCGGGGTGGTGCTATCCCTTTGGGAGGACCGATGTGGGGCAATAAGAAACCGGAAACGCCGCATTCCGCGCAACCGGAGCCGAAAAATTTTCCAACGAATCAGCCGCCGAAGCCCGCTCCGGCGACTTGGGAGGATAAACCCGCAATGAGTACAGATGCCATGCGTCCATTGGGTGCAACCGCGGACCGCGCCACCGCGCGGCTCGGGGCCAGCCTGCACGTGAAAGGCGAGATCTCCGGCAACGAAGATCTGCTGATCGACGGCTCGGTCGAAGGACTGATCCAGCTTGATGAGCGGAAGCTGACGGTCGGAACTACCGCAAAAGTCACTGCCGATATCATCGCCCGCGAGGTGGTGGTTTACGGCACCGTGAAGGGAAATCTTCGCGCCAAAGACCGTATCGAAATCAAGAAGGACGGTTCTGTGAACGGCGATCTCACGACCGCCCGGATCATGATCGAAGACGGCGCCTACTTCAAAGGCTCGATCGAAATTGATAAGAGCTCCGAGAAAGAATCCGGCCACAACGCGTTTGCAAAGAGCTCGAGCGCCTCGACGCCCGCGCCCGCGACAAAAACTATTTAACTCCCTTCCATCTATTTCAATTTTCCTCGGGGCGGCGCGGACATCCAGTCCTCGCCGCCCTTCGATTTTTCCGCTTCCGCTTTCTCCTTTCTAATATATTTCCTGACTTGACAATTATCTTTATTGGATTAAAGTGTGCCTCGGTAACCCTCTCAACTCCTCGCGCCCGGCTCTTGCCGGTTTTCCCGCCGGCTTGCCTTACTCAGCCTGGGGTGCGCTAGCAAAGTGGGGTTCTTCGATGGCACGGCTAAGGCGATGCGCCCCGAGTTTCTTCCTCGGTCTTCTGTTGCTGCCACAAATTGGCTGCGGCGGTGGTTCCTCATCCATTCAGCCTCCTTCGCCGCCTCCTCCGCAACCCGATTTCTCGATCGGCTTTTCACAGAATTCCGTGAACGTGCAGCAGGGCGCCACAAGCCCCGCTGTCAATTTATCCGTCAACTCATTGAACGGCTTCACCGGCTCCGTCCAGATGACCCTCAGCGGCTTGCCTGCTGGTGTCATATCGAATCCGTCGAGTCCTTTCAGTCTCGCCGCCGGTTCGAGCGTACCCATCCTCTTCTCCGCCGCCGCAAACACAGGAACGGGCAGCTTCACGGTCATGGCCGAAGGCGTCAATGGTTCGCTCTCGCACCCAGCAAATCTCGGACTCACAATTCAAACTGGAGTAGTTACAAACTTGTCGCGAACCGCTTATGCAAGAACGGACTCCACTCCCGCAATGGACGATCCCACGGACGAGCCTCGCCACCGGCGCATCGCTTACGATCCAGCACACCAGCTCGTCTTTGTCGCGAACCGCGCAATGAATCGCGTCGAGGTTTTCTCCGCCACCAACGCCATCCGCGTCGGCCAAGTCAGCATCCCCGGCGCAAGTAGCGCCGACCTTTCCGCTGACGGCTCAGCCGTTTGGATTGGAACTGTGACGGAACAAGTGGTTGCGATTGACACCTCGTCCCTGCAAGTGAGAGCGCGCTACGAGCTAACCGGCCTGCAACCTCTTCCGAACACCCTATTCGATCGCCCCGAAGAATTGCTGGCCCTCTCCGGCGGCAACGTAATGATGCGCCTTCGCCAATCCCAAACCGGCGAAGCGCTGCTCGCCCTGTGGAATCCTTCATCGAACACGCTGACAAATCTGACATCCACCGAGCCGCAACTTTTTCAAAATGGCCTCGGCGCGATGGCGCGCACGGGCGATCACACAAAAGTTCTGGTCGCCTCGGGTGATTCAAGTGGCGAGCTGGCGGTCTACGATTCGAACGGCAACGTTCTTGCCGGACCCCACGGACTCGGCACCGGCACAATCCCTCTCGTCGCCGCAAACCCCGATGGCTCAAGGTTCGCCGCTGTTTTCATTTCGAACGGTAGCTCGCAAGTCCTGCTTCTGGACGGCTCGTTGAATCAGGTGGCCACGCACGCATCATCAGCCGTAAACGGCGTGGTGTTTTCGCGCGACGGCCAGTTCTTGTACGTCAGCGAAAACGCCGCTGCACCGCCCGTCATCACCTCTCTCGATGGACATACTCTCAGCGCTATCGGACAAGTCCCCGATTTGTGGATCGTGGGAAGACGCACGGAAATCGAAGACGTGGACTCCACAAAGCTTCTTTTCGGCATCGCGAACCGCGGCATAAGCTTTGTGGACGCCGCAAATCCTGGTTCGCTTCCCGCGACCGCGCCCACTTTCGCCGGGCCTCCAAGCGCACAGCCTGCCGAGGGCCCCAACGCGGGCGGAACCGCCACTGTTCTCGCGGGACAAAACTTTGAACCCACAGCTCAAGTGCTATTCGGCAGCCAGTCTGCCAGCAATGTCAGCGTAGGCAGCGGCGCGCATATCAACGCAACCTCTCCACCAAACGCCATAAGTGGATCCACCAACATAATCGCCCATTTCCCCAGCGGCTGGCTCACGCTCGCTCCCGACGCTTTCAGCTACGGCCCGCAAGTCTTGCAAATTTTGCCGAACGCTGGCGCTCCCGTCGGCGGCGATACCGTGCAAATCTACGGCTACGGCTTCGGCAGCGACCCCACAAAAGTCACCGTCAAAATCGCTGGCGTAAGCGCCACTATACAAAAAGTCGAAAACATCACAACCATCGCACCGTCTCTCGTCCTCGACGCGACTTATCCCTTCCCCATCGAACGCATCACTCTGCAAACCCCCGCAGGAACTGCGGGAAAAGCCGATCTCGCCGTCACCTCGCCAGCCGGCTCAATCACCGCCTCGAAGGAGTTCCAATATCTTCAGAGCGAAAATTTCTACGCCAAGCCGGCTTTCGAGAGGTTTATTATCTACGACCAGACTCGCCAGTGGCTCTATCTCAGTGACATTGATCACGTCGACGTTCTTGAATTGGCCACCAAATTCTTTCACCAGCCTGGCATCGAACCGCCCGGCGGCCCTCCGCCCACTGCGGGAATCCGCGGCCTCGCTCTCACTCCCGATGGCTCTCAACTCGTCGCCGCCGATTTCGGCTCGCAGTGCATCTATCTCTTCGACCCGGACAATGCATCCGGTACGACTGTTCCCGTCGGCGGCGTAGCTGGCTTCTCGAATTCAGGCCCGTCGCGTGTCGCTGCCACGAGCACGCAAGCTGTTTTTGTGGGTTTAAGCGCGGAGTCAGGCTCCTCCGGCTCGTGCACGTCCTGTCTCGGCCAATTAAATCTGTCCGCTAGTCCCCCAACCATTCAACCTGCCTCGCAACCCGAAGTCACCAGTCTCACCGGCGCGCCTCTCCTTCAATCGAACGGCAACGGCAATCAGGTGTTCGTCGCGTTCGCTAACGCGCCTGGCGGCCCGCTTGCCGCGTGGAATTCTTCCACTCCCAATCAATTTTCAACCTTCACCGCGAATGACTCAGCGTCCGATCTCGGCACGGCTGCCGATGGAACCATGTTCGCTCTCCAAGCCAACGGCACCACGGAAATTCGCGGCGCCGATCTCTCGCTCGCCGCAGTTCCCGCAAATCCGGAGCTCACGCAAATTCCCGCGCGCGTTCAAGTCCCCGGTGTGACCCTTCATCCAAGCGGCGCACTCGTCTACCAGCCCTTCCTCACCGGCCCAGCGGGAAACGCAGGCGTGAATGGTGGCGTGGACATCCTCGACGCCCACAGCGGCGCACTCCGCCTGCGTATCCTTTTGCCCCAGCAATTCATGACCGACGTTGACGGCCTGCACGGCAGCTTTCTCACCACCGACGAAAACGGACAACGGCTGTTTGCGATCACCTCGAAGGACGGCACAGCGCAGAACGCGGGAATAACCATCGTGACCCTCGCCGCTGTCCCGCTGGGAATCGGAACTTTGACTCCGGTAAACGGGGCTGCAGCCGGCGGAACAACCCTCACGATTCGCGGCAGCGGTTTTCAAAACGGCGCCACCGTCACTATCGGCGGCAAAGCCGCAACTGTCACCTTCAAGGACATGAACACGCTGACCGTCGTAACACCCGCCCTGGCCGCGGGCACTCAACGCGTCACCATCACAAACCCCGACGGCGAAACCGTCTCCTTGGACGCCGCTTTCACTGCCAATTAACTTCGACAATCTTTTTTTCCGCCAGCGCGCAATTTCCCCCTAACCAAATCTCCGGCTCCTTCATCTCATGCAGTGTAGAATCTTGCCTGCGTACGAAATTTTCAGCGCAGCGCTCACTTCAGACACGAGGTCAGGAAATATGGAAACTCGCAAGCTCGGCAATTCTGATTTGCAAATCACGCCCGTTGGATATGGCGCCTGGGCCATCGGCGGCAGCGGCTGGGATTTTGCCTGGGGACACCAGGACGACGCGGACTCCATCGCGGCCATTCATCGCTCGCTCGAGTTAGGCGTGAATTGGATTGACACCGCCGCCGTATACGGGATCGGCCACTCCGAAGAGGTCGTCGCGCAAGCGCTGAAGGATTGGCGCGGTCAGCGGCCTTTCGTCTTCACAAAATGCGTTCTTCGCTGGGACGAACAAGGCCACGTCACCCAGAATCACAACGCCGAATCCATCCGCCGCGAATGCGAAGACAGCTTGCGCCGCTTGCAAATAGAAGTGATTGATCTCTATCAGATGCACTGGCCGCCTTCCGACAACGGCCCCGGTCTGGAAGAAGCCTGGCAAACCATGGCCGCCCTGCAAAAAGAAGGCAAAGCCCGTTGGATCGGCGTTTCCAATTTCAATGTAGCGCAGCTCAAGCGCGCGGAAGCAATTGCTCCGGTCACGTCCCAGCAACCGCCCTACTCGCTCATTCGCCGTCAAATCGAAAAGGAAATCCTGCCCTATTGCAAACAGCAGGGAATCGGCGTGATTTCTTACGCGCCCATGGCTTCAGGTCTCCTTACGGGAACCATGACGCGCGAGCGCGCCGCATCCTTGCCGCCCGATGATTTCCGCAGCCGCAATCCGGAATTTCGCGAGCCGCGCCTCTCCAAAAATATCGAGCTCGTCGAGCGCCTCAGCAAAGTCGGCGCGCGCCACGACCGCAGCCCCGGTGAAGTCGCCATTGCGTGGGTGCTCAGCAATCCAGCCATTACCGGTGCAATTGTCGGCGCTCGAAACGCCAAGCAATCTGAAGGAATCATGCGAGCCGGTGAACTGAAACTCTCTCCAGAAGAAATTACGGAAGTGGAAGGCGCAGCTGCCGCCGCCGCAGCTCGCTGAAACACCCCAGCAACACCTGTAAGGGCGGGGCTTGCCCCGCTCGGGCGATCGATCAAATTCCGCAAATCACGCGCGCGCGAAGTCTGGCCGCCAAGTTTTGATCATCTGCTTGATGGTTTTGCGATCGTTCAGCTTTTCATCAAGCACTTTACGCGCAAGCTCAGGCAACTCGGCGTTACTTGCAAATCGCAGCGCTACGCACTGCTCCACGGTAAACTCATCAATCCGTGGCTGTAGATCCGCGGGAAGCAGCCGTTCGAACCGCCGCCTTTCCTCAAGACGAATCACCCTATCTTGCACCTTCATCGCCATCACGCGGGACGTTACCGCCCCAACAAAAAGTGCCGCCGCCACGAGCACGGAGAGCACCCCGTTTAGCTGGAATCCCGCTTTCACGCACCAGTAAATCGAAAACCCAAGGTTGATCAGAAACACCGGCAACACAAAAAAGTGAAATGGGGGCAACCATCTCGTATGGTTCTTGAAGCTCTGTTCAGCCATCTCTATCCTCCTGCTTTCGTGCTGATTCTAACAGAAGCGTCCCGTCGAACGGCCCGCAGGGCATTTCCGCCGCTACCCTCGCAACAGTCCATCTTCGCGCTCTTCTCTTCACCTGAACCGTTTTCGCATCCTCCGCATCAAATGCTCAGCTAAACTTATTTCCCTCGCGAGCACAAGCCGCGCGCGACCACGAGGAGCAAGCAACATGGCAAAAGCCTTCTGGGGTGGCAAGGTCATTGCCGAGAGCAACGACACCGTAGTCGTCGAAGGCAATCAGTATTTTCCTCCGGAAGCCGTAACCAAGGATTTCCTGAAGTCCAGCACACATACCTCGGTTTGCCCATGGAAGGGCATCGCTCACTACTTTCACGTCGAAGTGGATGGCATGAAAAACGAAAACGCCGCCTGGTATTACCCCGAACCGAAACCTGCCGCCGCGGAAATCAAAGGCAGAATTGCATTCTGGAAGGGTGTGCGCGTCGAAACCGGCAAGGATTAAAAACCCAAGCCTACAAGTCAATTCCAATCATCGAAGTCATGATTGCAGACGCATGCGCAACTCACTACCCACCACTCACTTTCCCCTACTTTGTAATCTCATTCTTAAAAACCGCCCCATTGTGCATCACAAAATGCACGTGCTCCAATTCGCTCACATCTTTCAGCGGATCACCTGAAACCGCAACGATATCCGCATAAGCGCCCGGCGCCACTACGCCGATCTCGCCTTTCATGTCCAGCAATTCGCTCGCCCGTCCAGTCGCGGATCGAATCGCATCCATCGGGCTCATTCCGAGCGAAACCATTCGCCCAAACTCCTGCCCAATCGGTTCCGTCCACGGGATGCCGCCCATGTCCGTCCCATACGCGATTTTCAAGTGCGCCTGCATCGCTTTGCGAAACGAAATCTCATGCACTGCGGCACGCGCCCGGTCCCGTTTTCCACCGGGTGTATCCGCCGGCGCCCAGTCGCCATAGTAAGGCGCGAGCGTCGGGCAATACCATGTGCCCTGCCTCTGCATCTGGGCGATCTGCGCGTCCGATATCTCGAGTCCATGCTCGATCGAATCGCATCCGCCATCCAGCGCCCGCTGCAAACCAATTCCGTTGTACGCGTGGCACGCCACTTTCTTCCCCCATCCATGCGTTTCGTCCACAACTGCTTTTAGCTCTTCCACCGTCAGCGTTGGCTGCGAAACAAGCTTCCCCTCTTTGTCCACCCAGGACCGGTGCGTCATGTACACCTTGATCCAATCGGCGCCATGTTCGAGTTGCTGCCGCGCAGCCTTACGCGCTTCCACTGGCCCATCCACTAGTTGCGCTCCCTTTGGCATATCCAGCTCTGGCGCGTAATCTTCCAGGTTGTAACCCCCGGTCGTTGAAATTGCGCGCGTCGCGCAAAATAGCCGCGGCCCGGGAATCGTCCCTTCTTCGATCGCTTGTTTGATTTCGACGTCGCCGTATCCCGCGCCCTCCGTCTCCAAATCGCGCAGCGTCGTAAATCCTTGTTCGAGCGCACGCCGGGTCGCATACGTCGCCCGTGCGGCTCGCAGCGCTATACCGGCTTTTAAAATGTTTACGTCGTACCCGCCCTTGGCGGGATCTTCGCCCCACAGAAAAATGTGCGTGTGCGAATCAATAAGCCCCGGCAGCACGGTGGCGCCGGACAGATCGATCACCTTCGCATCCGGCGGAATCGCCGCGGAACCATCCACAACCTTCTCGATGCGCTCACCGCGCACAAAGATCAACTGGTTCTTTCGCGCCGCATCGCTCGTCCCGTCAATCAATGTTCCCGCGCGAATCACGGTAAGCGAACTCGCGCCCGCCGCCGCAGTCTGCGCGAGCGAACTCCCCGCGCTCAAGATAAGCAAACAAGCCAGCATCAGAAATGCTTTTTTCATGGAACACTGCCTCCGCAGCGGTCCGTAGCTTGCCCCAAACACACAGTCGGTTGCAAGGCGCTTGGGTCACAAGCAGTCGGCAAGCAAAGGGCTCACAGCCAGACCAGTTCAGCTGCCGAGCAGATTTGGCTGCAGTCTGCTGTAGCCATGCTCGTGCGCCCACAGCGTGAGCGGAATCGCTGCAAGATCGTCCACGACCGGCACGGCATGGCCGTCCTTCGTGAGGTCGATTGTTCGAACAAAAAACTTGCACGTCTCGCAAGCCTCGACGCGAATGTGCGGAAACTGCTCCGCGACGTACACAGGAAGTTTTTTCTCTTCTTCTTCGCCGCAAGTCGGACACAGGATGCGGCGGAACTCCCATTCATAGCCGCAAAAAGAACAGACCATGCAGCGTTTTCCACCATCGCCTTCGAGCCTCAGCACTCCGAACAGCGGCCGCCCTCCACACAAGGGGCACGCACGCGGCGTTGCCAAAACAGGCGGCACCGCTGTCCGCCCCGCGACGTACGCAGCATAAGGCTGCAGAAAAGCTCGCGGCAAAAATTGCGCGAAGGCTCCAATCTGTTGATCGAAACGACCCGCAAGTTCCCAGTACGAATTCAATAGCGTGATCCACGAATCGGAAGGTAGCGCGGCCATTTCACGCGCCGCCGCGGCGAGCGCGTTCGGGGCATTTTGTTCAACCAGCGAAAGGAAAGTTCGAAAGTGCGGAAGCAGCGCCGTGAGATCCAGGGCGTCGCGCACAGTGCCAAATTGCTGAGCCTCAGATTGCTGCACGCCCGCGCCTGCGATTTGCGATAGAAAATTCTTTTGAAAGCCCGCGATTCTTTTGTAGAAGGAAAGAAGCTCGCTGGCGGAAGATTTTTCGGCAATGAGTTTCTCGGCGCGCCGGACCCGCGCGTCGTACTCATTGCTTACAGCTTGTTGGGAGGTCATTTTTTCGGCGAGGCTGGTTCTCCGGTGACCTCTTCGTACCATCCAGGATGGTAGCGCTTGGCAAACGCCATGGAAACATCACCGCGAACGATCGAACCAAAGGCTCCGCGTTCCGCAAAGACACTCATGTAAATATGAATCAGGAATAGCCCGATCGTCAGAAGAGCCGCCGCGGGATGAATCAGCACTGCGATGTAGCGCAAGAAGCGAAGATTCCACGGCAGGTATTCAGGAAACCAGAGAATGGCGCCGGTAATCAGCAGTAACAAGCCGCAAGTGACGAAGCCCCAGAAAAGTAGCTTCTGTCCTGCGTTGTAGCGTCCCGCCGCAGGCATCTGGTCATCTTCATTCCGAATATAGTGCCCGATCGAGTCCCACCAGGCCTTGTCCGCTGCCGTCGAGCGCATCTGCGCTGCCCACATGCTGTACATCTTGAGGATCGCGCCCGTGAAAATCAGGCCTGCCCAGGGATGCAGCATGCGGGAAACTTGCCCGCCGCCCAGGAGAGCGGCGATCCAGAAGCACCACGGCGACCAAAACGCCAGACCAGTGAGAAGCAGATAGATATAGGAGCCTGCGGCGATCCAATGCGTGAGGCGCTCCTGAAAAACATACCGCAGCATGCGGCCGTGAGGAAGAATGTGGTCGGGGCTGCTCACGATTTTTCTCCTCCCGGATTTAAGTCTTCATCGTCACGCGACTTCGGACCGAAGCGCAGGTAGTGCACGAACAGCCCGATAAGGCCGCCGACCAACGCCACATTGCCGAGCCACTTCAGAGGACCCTTCCAGAGTTTCACGGACCACGGAATGTGCGGATCGGCCGGAAGCCCGCCGTAAAGTTCCGGCTTGGTGGCGTCATGCAACACATAAACCACGCCAGTGCCGCCAACCCCGGCTGGATCATAGACGCCCGCATTGGGGAAATTGTAATCAGTGCGAAGCTGCTTCGCGCGTTTCTCCGCGAGATCCTTCATATCCTCCTTGCTGCCGAAGTGCAGGCAGCCCGTAGGGCATGACTTAATGCACGCCGGCTCGAGGCCTTCGCTTACGCGGTCCGCGCACAGCGTGCATTTGAAGACCCGATTGGTCTTCGGGTTCATCTTCGGGATGTCAAACGGGCAGCCCGTGATGCAGTATCCGCAGCCGATGCAATTGGCTTGCTGGAAATCAACGATGCCGTTCGAGTACTGCACGATCGCGCCATCAGCAGGGCAGGCGGCCAGACAGCCGGGGTCCGCGCAATGCATGCACTGATTCTTGCGCATCAGCCACATCAGCGAGCCGTCCTCTTTCTCGTGTTCATTGAAGAGGATCAGGTTCCAATAGTTCCAGCGCGTCTCCGGCATCGTCTGATAGGTATTGTCGAAGACAGTTTCGCCGAACGGCAAATCGTTCCATTCCATGCACGCGACTTCGCAAGCCTTGCAGCCGATGCACGTGGTGGTGTCAATGAGTTTGCACACCGTCAATTCGCGCTGTGCGTCTTCACCGGGAACACTCCCGGCGTGCCCGGAAATTTTTTGAACGCGTAGTGTGGCTTGGCTCATGCGCGTCCCCTAGACCTTCTCGACTTTCACAAGGAAGCCCTTGAATTCCGGCGTATGTGCGTTCGGATCGGTGATCGTCGGCGTCAACGCATTCACCAGCATGCGCTGGGTCTTGCCCTCATCCTCGGCGATTCCTCGGTAACCCCAATGAAACGGAATCCCGATCTGGTAGGTTTTCTTGCCATCGATCGTCATCGCCTTGATCCGCTTCGTGACCATGGCTTTGGCGATGTACTCGCCGCGCGCGCTGGAGACCTTTACTTTTTCTCCGCCGCGGATGCCCATTTCGTCCGCCATTTCCGCTGCCATTTCGATGAATGGTTCCGGCACGAGCTGCACGTTCATCGGATTGTTTTTCGTCCAGTAGTGATAGTGCTCGGTGAGACGGAACGTCGTGCACACCACGTTGAACCCGTCCTTCACCGTCCCGTACTTGTCTGCGGCGGTCTTGAGCCGTGTCACCACCGGATTGTTTGTTTGCTCAGGATGCAACGGGTTCTGGATGGGGCTCTCGAACGGTTCGTAATGTTCAGGGAACGGGCCGTCGGCAAAAGCCGCCAGCGGTGCAAAAATTCGGCCCACGCCTTCCGGATTCATAATGAACGGGCCCATGTGATCCTGCGGTTTTGAATCGACCTTGAAGTCCGGCACATCGTTCCCCACCCATTTCTGCGTGCCTTCATTCCACCAAACTTGCCGCCGGGAAGCGTCCCAAGGCTTGCCATCCAAGTCGCACGACGCCCGGTTGTACAGCACTCGGCGATTTGCCGGCCAGGACCAGCCCCAGCCGGGATGCACACCCATGTTCGAAGGATCGGAGGGATCGCGCCGCGCCGTCTGGTTTCCCGCTTCCGTGAACGATCCCGAATAAATCCAGTTGCCGCAGGCGGTCGTGCCGTCATCCTTGAGCCAAGCAAAGCCGGGAACCTGCTGGCCAGCCTTGATTTGTACTTTCGTGACGGGATCTTCCAAATCAGACAAGGCTTTCCCATTCAGCTCTTTCAATACTTCGGCCAGGGACGGGCTATTCGGATCCGTATAATTCCAGCTTAACTTCAAGATGGGATCAGGGAACTTGCCGCTTTCTTTCTTGTATAGCTCGCGGACCTTCAGGAAAATCTGCGCGACGATGGCCTGATCCAGGCGGCAATCTCCAGGAGTCGGAACCGCCGCGTTCTTCCAAAGGAGCCACCGGGCGGAATTGGTGAACGAACCGTCTTTCTCCGCGAAACCCGCGCAAGGCAAACGGTATACGGTGGTTTGAATTTGCTTCATCTCGTCCTGCGAGATGCCGGGCGACCGCCAGAATTCGCTGGTCTCATCCGGATAAATTTCTCCGACAACGAGGAACTCGGCTTTCTTCAGCGCGTCAATGTTTTTCTTGGAATCCGGCCCAATCGCTACCCCGTTCATCCCAAAGGCGAACATGCCTTTGATCAGGCCGTTGTACATGTTGTTCCACAAATTCACCCAGGAGTAATCGCGATCCACCTTCGGCAAATAGTCGAACGCCCATTGGTTCTGTTTCGTGGCTGCGTCGCCGTAGAGCGTCTTCATTAAGCTGACGGTAAATTTCGGCGTGTTCCCCCAATAGTTGAAGGACTCCCAGGGGGCGGGTTTAGAGGATGTCGGCGTCGCGCGCTTCATCCATGCTTCAAAAGAGCCGTCGCCTGGCGTTGGCACTTTCAAATACCCCGGCAGCGTCTCGTAAAGCCCGGCCATGTCCGTGGCACCCTGGATGTTGGAATGGCCACGAAGCGCATTGACGCCTCCTCCGGCACGGCCGACGTTGCCCAGCAGGAGTTGCAACATTGCTGCCGTGCGAATAATTTGTGTTCCGAAGCTGTGCTGCGTCCAGCCGACCGCGTAAATAATCGTCCCGGCTTTCTTCATGTCGCCGTCTTTGCGAATGGACGTGTACAATTCCGCGGCTTTGAGGAATTGTTCCTTGGGGATACCGGTGATGCGCTCGACCATCTCTGGCGTGTACCGCGAATAGTGCTTCTTCAGAAGCTGGAACACGCAATTCGGATTTTGCAGTGTCAGGTCGTAATCTACTTTTTCCGGCATTGGGGGCAGCGCCGGTGGCCCAACGGGCTGTCCTGCAGGGGGCTTCGCCGCTGGCGCCGGTTTTCCGCCGGAATAGTTCCAACTTGCCCGGTTATAACTGTGTTTCTCCGCATCAAATCCGGAGAAAACGCCATCCGTGTCCGCGGGCAGCTTGAAATCACCCTCCACGACGAACGCGGCATTCGTGTAGTGGGTTATGTAGTCTTTTGCGATGCGATTGTTTTGGATCGCGTAGTTGATCACGCCGCCGAGGAAGGCGATGTCCGTGCCTGCGCGAATCTGGCAGAAAAGATCCGCGACCGCGGAGGTGCGCGTGAAGCGCGGGTCCACGGAGATCATTTTTGCGCTCCGCGTGCGCTTCGCTTCAATGGCCCACTTGAAACCGCAGGGGTGATTCTCGGCCGGATTCCCGCCCATGATGAGCATCATGTCGGTGTTCTTCATATCCACCCAGCCGTTCGTCATTGCGCCCCGGCCAAACGTTGGTCCCAAACTTGAGACCGTGGGGCCGTGTCAAACTCTGGCCTGATTTTCTAAATGCACGACCCCCAAGGCGCGCATTGTCTTAACGACGAGAAAATTGAACTCATTGGTGTCCGTGCAGCCGCCGGTCCAGGCGATCGACTCCAGTCGGTTGACCGCATTTCCTTTCGCATCTTTCTCGATAAAAGTTTCGTCGCGCGTTTTTTTGACCCTCTGCGCGATTTCATTAAGGGCATCATTCCAGGAGATGTCTTCCCAGTCCGTCCCGCCCGGCCTGCGCACCTGTGGCTTCAAGAGCCGGCGATCATTGAGAATGTCTTGTTGCAGTGAGGCGCCCTTGGGGCATAGCGTGCCTCGGTTGGTGGGGTGGTCAGGATCGCCTTCCACATGCACGACCTGGGTGGTGACATTTTTCGCGCGGTCGCCAATGGTGTAGATGATGGTGCCGCAACCTACGGCACAGTAAGGACATGTCGAGCGTGTTTCGTTGGCGCGAGCGATTTTTAAGGTGCGGAGTTGAGCGTAGGCGGGCTGAAGATCGAAACCGAAAACGGCGGCTGCCGCTCCTCCAATAGTCGTGAACTTGAGAAAGTCTCTGCGGGTAGCCTGCATGGTACCCCCTGGGATAGAGACAAACGGACTGCGACGGCGTTCACTTCATAATGCGAATTCACCGCGAAGTCAAGGATTCGGCGAAAAATTAACATTGGGGAAACATGAATCTCGCCGCGTGCCCCCAATTGTCAGCATCGGTTGGCTCCGTGAACACGGATTCTTGAACATGCGCACCTCCTCGGTGATTTTGTAAAGAGTGCGGAAGGCATTGATTCTAAAAAGTTTGCACTATCGTTCCTTTTAACGAGTGCGAAAGTGCATGAATAAAAAGAGTATGGAAAAGGCGTGGAAAACGTGGGACCCAGGCGGGAATAACCGCCGGCCTCAGAAGGCTGGCCCTTTGGTGGATATGGAACCGGAATGAACACTGGTGAAAAATGCGAACTAGGCGGAGACGGATTGGGGGGCGGGGGCAGCGTCGGTGTCGCTTGTGGTGCGGGCACCGGCGGCGCGGTAGCGAACGATGAGAAGGGTAAGGTCGTCGGCCTGGCTGGCGCCGCGGGCGAAGTTTTCGACCGCTTCGAGAATACATTTTTGGAGTTGATCGAGCGGGCACTCCGTCTGTCCGGTGAGGACCTCGCGCAGCCGAGGGACGCCGAACAGCTGCTCGTCGGGGTCCATAGCTTCGGTAACGCCGTCGCTGAAAAGGACGAGCGTATCGCCGGGTTCGAGTTTCAGGCGCGCGACCGTGTATTCCGCTTCGGGAACCAAGCCGACGGGATAAGAGCCTTCGCTGAAAGGCTCCTGAGCGACGCCATGGCGAATTAAAAAGGGAGAAGGATGACCGGCATTGATGAACTCGAGGTGGCCGTCGTCATCGAGAATGCCGAAGAACATGGTGGCGTAGCGTCCGACCTCCGCGTGATCGCAAAGGAAGCGATTGACGTGATTAAAAACGCGGGCGGGATCGGTGCCAAGAGTCATGGCGGAAAGCGCGCCCTGGAGCATGGTGGTGAGAAGAGCAGCGCCGAGACCCTTGCCGGAAACGTCCGCGATGAGGAACGCGGTGCGGTTGTTGCTAAGCGGAAAAACGTCGAAATAGTCGCCTCCTACGGAGAGGCAGGGATAGTTGCAGCCAGCAACAGCGAGATGCGGATGATCGGGGAAATTGCGGGGAAGGAGCGCCTGTTGGATGTCGCGCGCGATGTTGATTTGTTCTTCCATGCGCTGGCGCTCGCGTTCGCGAACGACGAGGCGGGCATTGTCGAGAATGCTGGCGGCGTCGGCCGCGAGCGCGTCGAGGATCTGGCGGTCGAGTTTGGAAAATGCGGCGGGCCGCCGGGAATCGAGATACAGGACGCCGAGAGAATGACCAAAAGCAGGAATAGAGCCGGAATCGGGAGAGGAGGCGCGGTGGACGGCGAAGAGCGGAATCACGACAACGGCTCGAAGGCGTTGGGCAATGATGCTTTGCGCGGATTGCAGGTCCATGTCCGCGCGCTCTATGTCCTCCGTGACGACAGGAGATTGCTGGCGGAGGGCTAGCTGAATGGCGGTCTGGCTGGGAGTGATGCTCTCGGGCGGAAGGCGAAGACCGCCGGTGCGGCGAGCGAGGCGGACCTTAAGGGCGCCGCTGGCGTCGGCTTCGAGAAGCATTCCGCGGTCGGCGTCAGTAACAGAAACGGCATGATCAAGCATGGTGCCGAGGACGGAATCGAGAGGAAGCTGGGAGTGGAGAAGCGTGGTGGCTTCGAGGAGCAGATTGAGTTTGCGAAGGCCGCCGCCGACGGGTTCGGAGCTGGTGATGTGCTCGATGCGAGTGAGGAGATTGGGTATGGACTCTTCGCCGCTGGAGGTGCCGGAGCGGAAGACGACTTCATAAGAGTCTTCGAGCCCAAAAGTGATGGAGTCGCCGTCGGTCAGGGCGCGGCTTTCGACTTTCTCTCCGTTGACGAAGAGGCCTCGACGCTGGCCGCGATCTTCGATGTAAAGGCGGCCGCCTTCGAGAACGATAGCGGCGCAATTGCGAGAGATCCGGCGGTCGGAAAGCTGAAGATGATTGCCAGTTTCCGCGCCGCGACCGATGAGGAAAGGAGTTTGCGTGACGCGCACATAGCGGCGAGCGCCGTCAGGAGAGACGACTTCGAGGACTGCTCCGCCCATCGAGATGGAAGCTGTGTCGGGCATGGGATGCTCGCGACGGGATTGTAGCACGCAGGCGTTGAAAATCCGCTGGTCCTGGACGCGCTGGTGGTTTGAAGTTCACGCCATCGATTACTGGTCCGTGTGATAGGTTCTTCCTTCGTGAAGTGGAAGTACTGGAGGCGGGAAATGCATCGGAGCGAGTTGAAGCGGAGTGAGGCAAACTCGATAAAGACAAAACAGCATGACGTGATGGCGATTTTGATGCGCGCTGCTGTTGTGTTTGGGATGGCGGCGATGGTCGCAGCAGGAGCCGCATGCAGCAACGCGGCGGAGAAGCACCCATTCGGACTTGATGATTACTCGGCACTGCACAGCGCGCATGTGCTTGCAGTTTCGGCCGATGGAAAGACGATCTTGTATGACGTGAGAACCGACGGGACGAAAGGGCCGACGAAGCACGAGTGGCGATTGATTGACGTGAACGGCGAGAACTCTCGGAAGCTGGACTTGCCGGAAAAATTTGAGCCCGCGGGATTCACGAAGGAAGGAGCGCTGTTCGGCGCTTATGAAGTGGACAAGATGGGGCAACTCGCGATCGTGCCACTCGCGGCGGGGAAGCCGACGCTAATTATCGCGCTGCCTGGCGGGATACATGGAGCGGTGATTTCGCCGGATGGGACACGGTTTGCGCTATTGGCGGATTCGCGGGCCAAAGACCCGTTGGAAGGCGTGCACAATGTCGTCGAGAACGACGAGACGAGCTTGTACGTTGTGGCATCCGATGGAGCCGGCGGCGCGTGGTGGTGCTCGAATTTGAAATTCATCACGGACATCGCGTGGTCCAACGACTCCTCGCAAATCGCGGTCGTCACGCAAACGCCAAAAATTGGTTTCCACGAGTTGCACTCAAACGTGAACGTATGCACCGCAGCAGCCTCGCGGCCAATCGCAGAAATTCCTAACGGCACCAGCGGCATTGCCTGGTCGGGCGACGGCAAGGATCTAGTTTTTGCAGCCACAGCCACGCCCACGCTGACCCCCGAGCACATCTGGACCGTGCCAGCTGCTGGCGGAAAGCCGGTCGATCAAACGCCGCAACTCGAAGGCACCGCCGCAACGGTGAAACAAGATCCGCACGGCACGGTTTGGGTCGAACTGCACAGAGGCGTGATCACCGAGGTCGCCGCGTTTCAGGACGGCAACCTCCAAGCTACCTATCACTGGCCCAGAGGCGTGTTCGAAACCCTGCCCATGATGCCCGCGTTCACCGCCTCGCCGGAAGTCCTGGCATTTTCCGTCGAAGATCCTCAGCACGCCACAAACGTAGCCGTCGAAAGCGGCGATTCCCTTAAGAAAATCACGCACGAAGGCGATGACACCCTTGCGAACGTGAGTCTCGGAGACGTAAAAATTGTTCGCTGGACTTCCAAAGAAGGCATCAAGCTGGAAGGCATCGCGACATTTCCCCCGTCCTACACGCCGGGCAAAAAGTATCCATTCCTCGTCTTCCCCCACGGAGGCCCCGAAGCAAACGACACATTTAATTTTGACGCCTTCGCGCGATTCATCGCAGGCATGGGCTATATAGTGCTTCAGCCGGAGTACCGCGGCTCAACCGGCTACGGCTCCGATTTTCTTTCCGCGATCTACCAGCATTTCGGCGACCGCGCCTATCGCGACGTAGACAGCGCCACCGATCTTGCCATCGATCAAGGCTGGGCCGATCCCAACCGCCTCGCGATCTTCGGTTGGAGCGCCGGAGGCTTCATGACCTCCTGGACTGTCACGCAAAACCACCGCTACAAAGCCGCCATCGAAGGCGCCGGAATCACCGACTGGCTAAGTTTTATTCCCACCAGCGACACCTGGCAAACCGACTACGACGCGCGGTTGCAGGAAAAAGATCCGACGCCGATGTTGCAGTTTTCAGCGGTGATGCACGCGGACCAGGTGACGACACCGCTTCTGATTCTGCACGGCGAGGCGGACATCCGCGTGCCCACGTTTCAAGGGCGTGAGTTTTATGTCCTGCTTAAGGAACGCGGAAAAACGGCTCGCATGGTGACCTACCCGGGCTCACCGCATTTTCCAAAACTGGCCGAGCAGCGCCGCGACCTCTTCCAGGAAATCGCCGCTTGGCTCTCAAAATACAATCCGTAATCCTCAATCCATCCACGATCCGCCCCAACACCTTATAGGGGCGGGGCTTGCCCCGCCCTCTGCGCCAAATGCCTATTCGTGCCGCAACGCTTTCATGGGGTCCAGTTTTGACGCGCGGAGAGCAGGTAGGTAGCTCGCTGCCAGGGCGATCGCAGCGAGGCTGACTGTCGCAATAATTAGTGTTGCTGCATCGTTGGACTTCAAGCCAAACAGCAGCGCTGAGGCGGCGCTCGATACCGCGAGAGCGAGAGCTACGCCGATGGCTAGTCCAATCGAAAGCAGCACCACGGACTCGCGCAACACCAGAGAAATGATGGAGCGCCGGTCCGCGCCGAGCGTCATGCGAATGCCAATCTCATTGCGCCGCCGCGCGACCATATAGGAGATCACGCCGTACAGACCAATTACTGCGAGAAGCACGGCGAGGATGCCAAAAAATCCGGAGAGGCGAGCCATCAAGCGGTCACGGATCAATCCATCGTCAATCATTTTGTGAAGGTTGTAGAAGGTGATATCCGCGGCGGGATCGGCTTGCATCGCGGTGCTTTTTACAGCGGACAGAATGCCCGTCAGCGGAGCGCTCGAGCGCAGCAGAATCAGCGAGTCACTGCCGGCTTCCTCATTCTGGGCTTGTGGCGAATACACGATAATCTCTCGGTTCTCACGCAGATCTGTGTACTTCGTGTCTTTCACCACTCCAATAATTTGATACGGTGAGGACGTCTTCATCAGTCGCCGCACACGGAACTTGAAATCCAGCGGATTCTTTCCTTGTGCAAATTTCTCTACGAATGCCTGGTTAACAATGGCTACGTTTGGGGCGCCCACACGGTCGTGCTCGTCGAAATCGTGTCCCACAAGGAATGGCGTCTCCAACGTTTCAAAGTACCCCGGGCTCACGTAATTGAATGCCGCTACTGGGACATCGTCCGGCGCATCGCCGGTCGCTCCCACAAGGATATCGTGCCCGATGCCGTCTCCGCTCAGCGGCACCACCGCAGCGGTGGCGGCCGCGTCCACCCCGGCGATCCCGCGCACGCGGCGCAGAAGCTCGTCGGAAAATGCCCGCCGCGCTTCCGTCGCCAGCTGACGGGCGGTAAAGTCGATGTCTACAACGAGTACGCCTTCGCGGCGGAATCCCGGATCAAGCGTCGCGAGGTTCTTCAGGCTGCGAGCGAAGAGCAGTGCTCCCACCAGCAACGTCAGAGACAGCGCAATTTGCGATACCACGAGAATGCGGCGCAATCCGAACCTCGATCGTCCCTGCGTTGTTCCTCGGCCGCCTTCCTTCAAGGCCACGCCGGGGGAAACACTGGTGGCGCGCATCGCTGGAGCAAGTCCGAACACCACGCACGTAAATAGAGCCAGGGCGGAAGTGAATCCAAGCACGTGCCAATCCGTACGCAGAGCCACGAACAAAGGAGCTTGTTCCGTGCTCATGGAAGCCACCAGCACCTGGCTTAAATTGCGCGCCAGCAGAGCGCCCAGCGCGGCCCCGATTACCGCGAGCAACAGGCTTTCAGCGAGCAATTGCCGGATCAGCCTCCCTCGGCTCGCGCCCACGGCCATGCGCATTGCCATTTCTTTCTCGCGTACACTCGCGCGAGCCAGCATCAGGTTGGCCAGATTCGCGGAAGCAATCAGCAACACCAGGCCCGCTAGCGCCAGCAGCAGCCAAAGCGGCTCTGCGTAGCTTTCCCGCAGGTCCGAGACACCCGAGCCGCCGGGTATGGCCGCGAGTTTGGCCGCGAGCAATGTTTTTGCGTTGGAGGCGTTGTACTCCGGTGGCCTCGCCGCTTCGAAAATCCTCTGCGAAACGGCCCGCAATTGCGCCGACGCGCGTTCCGCTGTCCAGCCCGGCTTCAGCCTGCCCATCACCGACAGCCACCAGCCGATCCGGCTTTTCAGTTGGCTGTTCTCACCATTGATGAGCGGTTCAGCGCAGACCGGTACCGCGACCTCGAAGTTCCGTCCGACTTCCACGCCGTAAAAATCGCGTTCTACGATGCCGATGATTGGAATCGGATGCCGGTTAATCGTGACCTTTCCGCCTACCACATCACTGCGCCCGCCATATTCCGCCTGCCAATACGAATAACTCAGGACCGCTCCAGCCGATGCGCACGCAGGCTGATCGTCCGCGGCGCTCAGCAGGCGGCCAAGCGCGGGTTTCACGCCCAGCGTCTCGAAAAATTCGCCGCTCACATAAAGGCCCTGCACGTTGTGTACTTCGCCAGCCGGGGAAACGTTGAACTGCACCGGCGCCCAGGCATATACGCTCGAAAAACCCTCCTGCTTCTCGCGAAGCTGCTCCCAGATGGCGTACGTGAAGTCGGGGTAGCGTGTGCTGAAGTTGCCGCTTCTCGACCCACGCCGGTCAAAAACTACGCGCGCGATTTCCTGCGGATTTTTCACCGGCAACGTGCGCAGCCGCACCGCGTCTAGAAGTTGAAAGATGGCAGTGTTCGCTCCAATGCCAAGAGCCAGGGAAAGTATCGCCGCGCCGGCAAACACCTTGTTGAAGCGCAACAGCCGCGCGCCAAATCGCAGGTCGCTCCAGAGAGTCTCGATGTGCGTCTCCCAGCTGGCGGAACGCACTTTTTCTTTCACTACTTCCACTCCGCCCATTTCCAGGCACGCCGCCCGGTGGGCTTCTTCGCGGCTCATTCCCGAACGCATTTTTTCAGCGGCTGCCTTGTCCAGATAATCGCGGAGTTCTTCGTCGAGTTCCTGCTCCGCCTGCCGCTTGCGGAACAGGCCGCGGAGACCGGCAGAAAGATTCGTCCAGAGTCCCATGGCGTCCTCCTAGGAAGCGGTCTGCAGAATTCTTTCGATTGCGGCCACTTGCCGCTCCCACTCTTTCGTTTCGCTTTTTAGCTTTTGTCGGCCGGTTTTTGTCAGGGAATAGTATTTTGCGCGGCGGTTGTTTTCTGAAGTACGCCACGCGCACTCGAGCAACCCCGCGCGCTCGAGGCGCCGGAAGGCCGGGAACAAAGAACCAGGGTTGACCTCGAAGACGCCGTGGCTCAGTTGCTGGATTCTTTGGGAAATGCCCCAGCCGTGCAGAGGCTCAAGCGCGAGAGTTTTCAGGATGAGCATGTCCAAGGTGCCTTGCACCAGGGTGGCGGAAGTGTCTGTCATGGTTCTCCTCTGGAGAAACTAGAGAAGCATACGATGCTTCTCTCGATTGTCAAGAGAAGCTGCTCACAACACATAGGACGCGCCTCGGCGAAAAGTGTTTCTCGTGAATTTCGGAGCGCTTGCTTTCGGAATTGGTCTTGCGAACTTAATTCAGTGGGATGCGGTGGCCAGCCGTCGGGAGACGTATTCGGCCACGTAGGCGTCAAAAAGATCGTTGAGCTGGTGCGTCACCGGGCCGGGTGCGGTGGCAATCTTGTGGCCGGCGATTTCACCGACGCCGATGAGATTCCGATTCGTGGAGGAGATGAAGATTTCGTCAGCGGAGTAGAGATCCTCGGGACGAAGAGCCTGTTCGATCACCGCGACACCCGCTTCTGGAGCGATTTCGAAGAGGATGCCGCGCGTGACGCCTTCGAGGCAGCCCGAATTCAGAGGCGGCGTCAGAACCTTGCCGTTTTTCACGGCGAAAATATTCGCTGCAGTGCATTCGGCGACTTCGCCGCGCTCGTTGAGAAGAACGACTTCGTCGAAGCCTTCCTTTTGCGCTTCCGCAACAGCCCAAACATTTTGTAGCCAGGAAGTGGTCTTGACGCCGGCGAGAGGCGAAGCGGCGTGGCGCCCTTGTTCGCGAAGAGCGAGGCGGACGGGTTCGCGATATTGCGGGAGCGATGCCGTGTATATGATGAGGTCCACTTCGGGCTGTTTTTCGTCGCTCTGCCAGATGCCGACTTGGTTGTAAACAAGATAGATTCGCGCGCTGCCTTCGGTGACTTGATTGGCGCGGATGACTTCGTGGAGATTGAGGCGGACTTTGGCCGAGCTGTAAGGCATGGGGAGGTGGATGATGGCGGCGTCTTTTTCCAGTCGGCGCCAGTGGCGTTCGTAGGCGAAGGCTTCCCCGTGGAAAATACGCAGGGTGGTGAAGAGCCCCCAGCCGCAGATGAGGCCGGCTTGGCCAGGCGAAAGCCGAACCTTCTCGATGGGCAGAAGGCTTTCGTTATGGAAGATATTCTTGTGAATCACCTTACCCCCGATGCTTGAGCTGGAGCCTGCTTTCTATTGTAACTGAAAATTGGGGTCGTACCGCGCAGAGCCGAATCCCTTCGCTGGATTACCAGGGTGTTCTACGGACGTGGCTACCGGCGAATGGGAAAGTGGAGCTAACGGAAGAAACGCAAGCCCGAAAAACAGAGAGGGCGAGCCGAAGCCCGCCCTCGCCGGAAGTAAGGATTGACAGAGACTCAGAAGCGCAACTTCAGAGCAAACTGGATCTGCCTGGAAGAGCCGAAGTCGCCGGTTGGGAATCGTGTTGATAGAATCTTTCCGAACGATCCGCTGGTGACTGTCTGGACCGGATTCCCAAAATTGGGATGGTTGAACACATCGAACATCTCGCTCCGGAACTCCAGAGTGAACCTCTCATTAATCTTCGTGTTCTTCGTGACCGAGAAGTCGGTGTTCAGGAAGTTCGGGCCAGTGATGGCATTGCGAGCCAAGTCGCCCGGATGGCAGGTTGGCAGCGTCGCGGGCGGTACCGCGGCGATGCAGGGAGACTTAAAGATGGCAGTGCTCGCGAACCACTGTGTCGGACTTCCAGTCGTCTGGACTGGCCCGGTCACATCCGGCCTCACGGTGAGAGAAATTCCGGGACCTGGGCCAATGGCCAGCGTCGGATTGAGCGGATTTCCGCTCTGCGCTTGCGTGACGATGCCAAGCTGCCAGCCTTGCACCAGGCGGTTGGCTTTGAAGGGGAGTTCGTAGAAGCCGCTGAGAACGAACCGGTGACGTGCGTCAAATTCCGACGGACCATAATCGCCGCGCGGATTGTAAGCGTTCTGAAGGACTAGCGACTCTCCGGTCGAGAGTGAGTTGTAGTCGAGCGATTTCGAGTAAGTATATGAGGCGAGGAACTGGAACCCGCGGGAGAAGTGCTTATTCACCGTGGCCCAGAGTGCGTTGTAGTTGGAGTTCCCCCCGGTGCTCACCTGGTTGATGTTTCCAAATGGGCAAATGGGGTTCGGAGGGGCGCATTGAGCCGGGATCACGGAGCTAGTCAGCGGGAGCGACGGATAAGGCTTCGTTGAGCCGTAGACGTCGTTAGTCACAAATGGCTGATTGAGATTCTGCACGAACTGGAGGTGAGTTGCCTTCATCCCCACATAGGCGACTTCGATTCCCAGGGAAGGAGTAACCTGCCGCTGGACCGTGAGGTTCCAGTCCTGGGCGTACATGTCGTCAAAAAAGGGATTAATCGCGCTAGGGCCCAGACTGACTCCAGTAATGGCCGCAGAAGGATTCTCGAGAGTAATGCTGCTCGTCGCGGAGCTAGCGGAAATCGGCAAAGCGAACGGAGGATTTGAGCTAAGTCCCGTTACGATATTGGTGGTTGGGTCCTGGGTCATGATCGCATAACCCGCGCGGACGGAGGTCTTTCCATCCTTAAATGGATCCCACGCGAATCCGATGCGCGGCTGGAAGTTCTTGTTGTTAGTGTGGTAAGGCTGGGGCGACGAAATCAGTGTGCCCGTCAATGGATCGAAATTCGTGAACTGATTGGCGGCTTCCGAAGGAGTCGAGTTCCAGGCGTAGCGGAGACCGATATTAATGGTGAAGTTTGATTTCCACTTGAAGCTGTCCTGTGCAAATACATCGAAAGAGGGCTGCAGAATCTTGTCATTTCCAGATCCCAGTTGATCCGTAAAAGAATTGGATTTGTCGGCGAGGAAGTTTGCAAATGTAGTGAAGCTAAAACTTCCGACGTTTTCGGCAATGTTGTTGTTGTACGCACGGCGGATTTCCCCGCCGTAAGCAAAAGAGTGCCGGCCTTTGAGCCAGCTCAACGTGTCATTCAAAACAACGGTAGTGTCGCCGCGGCCTTGTGGTTCGCCGGTGGGTCCGCCGAAGCCCAGAGTGCCTGCAACGTTGAAGAATGGCAGCCCCGTCGCAACCGGAGATCCTGCCGGCATGGTGATGTTGAAGTTTGCCGGGTCGAGCAGTCCGTTGGGCGTAAAGGTTAAGTGGATGCGGTTGAATCCGAGTCGCACGCTATTCGCCAAAGACGGGCTAAAGGTATGATCTTCGCTGACAGTCATGAGATGCCGGAATCCATCGCGGGTGTCGCCGAATCCAGGAACGTCCGTTGCGATCGCACCGCCAGCGGTCGGTTCTTGGCGAAGGTCCTTCTGAACGACGTAATACCCATGGAGGCGATCTTTCTCTGTCAGTTCCACGTCGAGGTCAGCGGATCCTTGATTGAGCGCTACATTGGCGACCGCGCCGCCTGTGAACAGGTTGAAAGTGGCGGGATTTCCAGCCGTGCCGGTTCCGACTTGGTTCGCCGCGGGGACCAGCGCCAGCAGACTCTGAACTGCCGGCGAGGTAACAGCCGCCCGGTCATTTTGGCTGGGAACGGTGGTTGAAACGGTCAAGCTCTGGTGCTGGCGGATCGCTTCATAAGCGACGAAGAAGAACGCTTTGTTCTTCTTGATAGGTCCACCAAAGTCAGCGCCGAATTCATTGCGTTTAAATGGCGCCTGAGGAAGAGGTGCACCCGCGGCACTCACGGCTGAGTTGAAAAAATTTCGTGCGTCCAGAGCGTTGTTCCGGAAGAATTCAAACGCTTCACCATGATATTCGTTGGTTCCGGAACGAGTGGCGAGGTTAACGATCGCGCCGGAATTTCGCCCGTACTCTGCCGGGAAAGCTGAGTTGTCAATCTTGTATTCCGCGAGCGTGTCAATCGGCGGCTGGAACGTGATTTGGTTCTGCACGTTATCGTTCAGATTGATTCCGTTGACCAGCCAGTTGGTCGTATCTTCGCGTTGCCCCGCGGTATTGATTCCGAAGGACCCTTGTCCGCGCAACGGGGCAGAGAGAAATCCGTTTGCCGGAGGCGTCATCGTACCCGGCGTTAGCAGGCTGAGATCTGTAAAGTGCCGGCCGTTCAACGGGATTTCCTGCACGGTCTTGTCGTTGATGACCTGCCCCATGCTGTTCGTGGTGGTTTCAATGATTGCGGCATCGGCAACAATCTCGATCTTCTCGGTCGCTTCGCCAATTTTTACCTGGACGTTTTGAGTGACTGAAGTCGCTACTTCGAGTTTGAGGTTAGAAATCACTGCAGTCTGGAAACTGGTAGCTGAAACCTCGAGGCGATAAGTGCCGATCGGCAAGGATGGGAATAGATAGGCGCCTGCTCCGCCGGTTTGCGTAACCGATTCGATGCCGGTGGCTTGGTTTATGGCGCGTACTTTGGCATTTGGAACTGCTGCTCCAGTGGCATCCGTCACCGTGCCGTTCAGCGACGCAGTGGACTGGGCGTGAACTGAACCGCAAAGTGCAAAGGAAAACAAAAGCAAGGCCAGCCTCAGCCAAACAGCTCGAACCGGGAAAGTGCCTCCAATTGCAACTTCCATTGATCTAGTCCTCCTCAAATTTTTTATCACGAGCAATCGTGATCGTATTCTCGACGTTCCTTCGAGGTCCAGCCCACTCTCCTGGCGACCCTGATAAGGCGTTTCTCCTGTGACATCGGTTTCGTCGATTCCGGATCTGCTCGGCCATTTTCGCACGCGCTACGAGTCGACGGAGATTTCCCGCCTCCAGGGCATCGTGGCGATCGGAGCGAGCCATCATCGGCTCGCCTGGATTCATCCGTTTCGCGACGGCAACGGCCGCGTGGTGCGGCTTTTCTCCGAGGCGGTGATCCGGCGCCTGGGCATCGACAGTGGCGGACTGTGGTCGCTCTCGCGAGGACTCTCGCTGCAACGGCGTGAGTACTACGACCGCTTGGCCAATGCGGATCAGGTCCGCAGCAGCACCAGCGCCGACGATGGTCGTGGCCATCTCAGTGAACGCGCGCTCTGGGACTTCTGCCATTTCACGCTGACGGTGATGGTCGACCAGATCGCATTCATGGACCGGATGCTCGAGGTGGACGGATTGGAGCGCCGCATCGACCGCCATGTCCACGTGGTGGAGTCCGCGGTGGCCCCCGAAGCCGATCGTGTTTTCCTCCTGCTGCGCGAGGCGCTCGTGCGCGGACAATTCCCCCGCGGCGAGGCGGGGCGGATCGTTGGCGCCAGCGAGCGCACGGGGCGCCTTGTGCTCGCGCTCGCAGTCGAGGCGGGGCTACTACACTCGGATACTCCGAAGTCACCCGTGCGGTTGGCGTTGCCCGCCAAGGTGCTCGACGGCTCTTTCCGCAGCTCTTCCCTGCGGGCCAGATGGACGGGCCGTAAGGGAAACAAAGCAGCCGGCTCATGCGCCCCGTGCGATCTTCCATGGCCATGTCGCCGCCGTGCTGTCCAACGGTCTGACCAAAGAAGACAAGGTTCCAGCCACCGAAATCAAGCGAGCAGTAACCCGCAAAACAGCGTTCACGGCCAATCCACTAGCCCATACCTTCACAGGAGAAATTGACGATGCCCAAGAAACGCACAACTGACGCGAACCTCATCCTGGCCCACCTGACCGGTAATGATCCGGAGATGAAGCGTGCCCTCGCTGAGGAGG
>CAVSIW010000036.1:0-150640 GCA_963727945.1 uncultured Acidobacteriota bacterium | reverse complement strand
ATTTCCTGGTTGAAGAGGCCGGGACGGCTGGAAAAATCCAGAGCGTGGATTTTCAGGAGGCCGGAGGCGGAATCGAGGAGCGCGAGGCTGGTGTAGTCGTGATGAATGACGCGCTCGAGCGAAGTGATGATGCCGCGGAAAAGCTCGGAGAGTTCGCGGGTGGAGACCAGAACGTTGTTGACTTCGAGGAGAACGCGCAAGCGATCGCGCTCTCTGGCCAGTTGTTTTTGATAGGCCTGGGACGTTTCGAAGTTGAGCGCATTATCAACGGCCACGGCAACCTGGCTTGCGACGCGCTGCATGAATTGCACTTCAGCGTCGGTGATGACTTGAGGAACGAGCCGGCCGAAACCCATTGCGCCGAGGCGGTGCTGCGCGGTAGTCAGAGGAACCATGGCCAGAGAGCGAACGCCGACTTCGCGGAGGCGCTGGAGGAATTCGGGGAAACGTTGATCCTGCTTCCGTGTCGCTGACCACGAAGGGCTGTTGCGATTTCCAGACCCACCCGGAAGGATGGCCTTCCATCGGCGTTTCGCTTCCCGTCTGGACGGGAGTAGGAAGCCGCGTTTCGAGAATGTGCAGGCGCATGACGTTGCGCACAGGGTCATGAAGAACGAGAGTAAGGAAATCGAAATCAACGACGGAGTGGAGGCGCTCGGCGAGATCGTGAAAAAGAGCGGCGAGGTCGCGGTGCTGGGCGATGGATTCGGCTACTTCGAGCAAGGCTTCGAGCTGACGCCGGGAATGTTCGAGCGGCGCAACAGGGGTGACTTCGGGCGGGGAAATAACGGGATCCGCCATAGAAGTCAGAATAGCATCCGGCTCGCCAGAGTCTCAACCAAGCTCACACCGGAGCCATGAGTTCATCTACGCTAGGTGCGCCGGCCGTTCGGAAAGCTCGACAATCTATTCATGTCTCAACGCGACCATGGGATCGACCCGCATCGCACGCCGTGCAGGGAGAAACCCCGCGATTCCGGCTATGAGAAGCATCAAGCAAATTGCGAAACCGAGGCTCAGAGGGTCCGTCGGCCTCACTCCCCAGATTGCCCCACGAATTATCTGCGTCGCCGGAAGAACGGCGCTCAAGCCAAACGCGATGCCGATGCACACGACGCGCATTATTTCGCCGAGTATCATGCGGAAGACATCGCTCCGCTCCGCGCCCAGCGCCATGCGAATCCCTATTTCTCGCGTCCTTTCCGCTGCCGCATGCGACGTCACTCCGTAAACGCCAATCATCGCCAGCAGACCGACGAACAAACCAAACGTCGTCGCAATCAACGCCATGGCGCGATTTCGATGGACGGACGCGTCCGAGCATATTGCTCAGCGGCTCGCACTTCAAAAGATGCGAGGATCAACCGTCGCCGCTGCGCTCTCCAGACGTTTCGTCGTTTCGGCGAACGCGCCGGCAGTCCGAATCTGCGTAGTAGCCCATCCCCAGAGCACGAACTCCCGCATTGGGAAACCGGCCTGTTCAGGATGGGGAGCGGCGCATCACTCGGGCCGCCGAAATTGTATGTCTCCGGCGACTCCGACGACCTCGACGACATAGTCTTGCCCGTCGCCCTCGCCATCGTTCTCACGAAATCTCAGCCCGACGGGATTCACTTTGCCAAAAAGTACTCTCGCCAGGTCTGCGCTAAGAATAGCCACCGGAGGCGACGTGGCGGTGTCCGCGTCATCAAAATCCCGGCCGGCCAGCACCGGAGTCCGCCTGGTTCTGAAAAAGTCCGGCGAAGCAGAAGCCGAGATAAGCGCCAGATCTGTCGCTCGGATCCTCCTGGCCCGGGAACCACCAACTGGGAAAGCGTCGTCTTCGAAGAAGCTGCGGCCCCATGACGCGGACGTGACGCCAGGCAGAGACCGAAATGCCGTCAGTAATTCTTCCCCGACGCATTGCATCGCGCTGCGGGCTCTCGCCGGCGCCCGGCAATGTCGCTTGAGCCGTCACGACGCCTTTGGGGTCATAGCCCGGATCCTGTGCCAAGAGCGCCTGCAGCGTCCGCGCCAGCAAGCCCGCGCTGACAAGCAATGCCACGGACAAAGCAACCTGCACCACAACGAGACCAGAATTCATAAACCGGTTTCTAGCGCTTTCCAGTGGTCACGCCGTTGTTCATCGCCGAAGAAAGCGAAATTTGCGTTGCCCCGAACGCGGGAGCCAGCCCGAAGAGAAGAGCGCACCCCAAAGTGATGCTCACGGCAAAGATCGCAAGCTTCGCATCCCACGACAAATCCAGCAGAATCGGGTCGCTCGGGATACGAAAGCGCCCATAGCAGCACTTGGATCCCCCAACGCGCGATGATAAGACCCGCTGCAGCGCCTGCCACGCGATAAAGCAGCGCTCTCCGTCAGCAGTTGCCGCACCAGGCGCCACCGCGTCGCGCCAAGGGCAAGCCGAGTGGCGATCTCGCTTCGCCGCTTTGCAGCTCGCGCGAGCAGCAGATTGCCTAAGTTCGCGCAGGCGATGATCAAGGCGACTGCGGCCATCGCCATCAAGAGCAGCACGACGTCCATCGATTGCAGCCAGGTAACGGAGATACCGTTCGCCATGGAATGCGCCGTCGAGAGATCCGTGCGCGAACGGATTGCCCTCCGCTTCCGTTAGGGTCTCGCCGGTAGGGCTTTGAATATCTCTGGAACCAGCACCTGCAATCCGGCATTGGCTTGGCTCACGCTGACTCCCGGCTTTAGTCGGGCCACGAAGCTCAGCTTCCAAGCAAGCGGATCGTCCAGCGACGGCGTCTGCTTTCCGTAGCGGATCGGATAGTCCCTGTACGTTCTCTGCGCCTCGAGCGGCATGAAGATTTCAAGTATGCCGTCGGTTTCCACGCCGAAAAAAGACTTCGGGGCCACCCCAACGATCACGAATTCGTTTCCATTTACACGGATCGTCCGACCGAGAACGTCTTGTCGATTGGTCATACCGCTGCCGCCACAATCTGTAACTAATCACGCATACGGGCGGCGCGCCAGGCTGGTCATCCGAAGGTTGCAGGACCCTACCCAAAACGGCTGAGACGCCAAGCGTTGAGAAGTAATCGCCAGAAACATAGCCCCCATATACCTCCTCCTGTCCGTTTGAGTCCGCGATTACGAAACGGGCGTCGGAGTAGTTGTAAGCGAGAACGCTCGAAAAAATATTCTGCCGATCCCGAAAGACTTTCCACTCCGCGTACGAGTGCCCGTTGCTGCCCAAGCCGGCCACGATCCAACTCGACCAACTCCTCGGGCCGCTCCACGGGCAACTTCCTGAGCGCCAGCGCATAAATCACCGAAAAAATCGCAATGGTCGCGCCGATGCCAAGGGCGAGGATGAGCACCGCAACAGCGGTAAAGCCTGGAGATTTGCGCAACATGCGCAGGCCGAAGCGAACGTCCTGCCTGAGATGATCCCACCAGAGCCAGCGGCGGGATTCGTAGAATCGTTCCTCGGCTCGGGTAACGTTGCCGAAAGCCCGGCGCGCCGCCGCAAGTGCCTCGCCCTCGCTTAGCCCTTGCTCCCGCAGGCGCTCGCTCTCGAGTTGGATGTGCGCTTCGATTTCCGCGCTGAAATCGTTCGCTTTCCGTTTGCGTCGGAACACGGGCTTAACTCCTTTTCGTCTGGGATCCCAAAATCCGCCCGATGGCTGCCGCCAGCCGCTTCCATTTCGTCGTTTCCCTCACCAGTTGTTTGCGGCCCGCCGATGTCAGCGAGTAAAACCTCGCCTTCCGGTTGTTTGCGGAAGTTCCCCATTTGGCGGAGATCCAGCCCCGCTCTTCGAGTCGCTGCAGCGCGGGATAGAGCGCGCCGTGTTCCACCAGCAACTCTTCCTCGGACGTTTCTTGAATCGCTCGCGCAATCCCTTGGCCGTGCTGCGAGCCAAAGATCAACGTGCGCAGAATCAGCAGGTCCAAAGTGCCTTGCAGCAGTTCCAGCCGGTTCTTGGCTTCTTGGGTAGACATTTAACCTCAGCATGCTCGCGCTCGGGTAAACTGTCAACCCAAAAGACGCGCTTGCGAGACGTAGCGTCCCTCCGCTTGTCCAAAATTGCGAAGTTGTCGGATTCTCAAGGTAAACTCACAAGAGAACTTTCAGAGCAATCGAGGAAGGCAGGCAGATAGAGATGAAAGCGCGATTGCAGGTGATGAAGTTTGGCGGGACATCGGTGGGGGATGCGTCGTGCATAGCCAGGACGGCCCAGATTATCGCGGAGGGAGCAAGGGCGGGAGGTTGCGTTGCAGTTGTTTCTGCGATGAGCGGAGTGACGAACCGTTTGATTGAGGCGGCGAAGCGTGCGGGAGCCGGCGAGAACGGGCAGGGGGCAGCGGTTTTGGAGACGCTCAGGAAGCAGCATGAAGAGGCGCTGAAGAGTCTGGTCCGCGATGAGAGTGCGCGGAAGGCTGTCGAAGAGGAGATCGAAGAGGTATTTGCGGAGGGGGGCAGGTTGTTTGAAGGGACGGCGCTGCTGCGGGAGCTGACGCCGCGGACGCTTGATGCGATATCGAGTTTGGGGGAGAGGCTGTCCGCGCCGCTGGTGGCGGGAGCAGTGAGAGAGCTTGGCTTGCAGAGCGAGGCCGTGGAAGCGACGGAGGTGATCATCACGGACGCGTTTCACGGAGGCGCGGAACCGTTGATGGACAGGACGCGGGAAGAATGCGAGGTGCGGTTGCGGCCGATGGTGGAGAAAGGAATCGTGCCGGTCGTGACCGGCTTTATCGGCGCGAGCACGGAAGGAAAGTTGACGACACTCGGGCGCGGCGGGTCTGATTATTCGGCGACGATTCTGGGTGCGGCGCTGAACGCGGACGAAGTGATTATCTGGACGGACGTGGACGGCGTGCTGACGGCGGACCCGCGGCTGGTGCCGGAAGCGCGAACGATTCCGGTGATCTCTTATCGCGAAGCGGCGGAGCTGGCTTATTTTGGGGCGAAAGTGCTGCATCCGAAAACGCTGAAGCCGGTGATGCAGGCGGCGATTCCCGTGTGGATACGCAACAGCTTTGCGCCGGAGCGGCCGGGCACGAAAATAACGCCTGAAGGGCGAAGCATCGGCGGCGGCGTGAAAGCGTTGACGGCGATTCAGGATGTGGCCCTGATCAGCGTGGGCGGGCCGGGGATTGTGGGATTGCCGGACGTTGTGGGCCGGACTTTTTCGACGACGGCGGAAGTGCGCGCGAATGTGTTGTTGATTTCGCAATCATCTTCGCAGAACGATATTTGCTTCATTGTGTCGGCGGCAGACGCGCAGCGGACAGTGGAGGCGCTGCGAAAAGAGTTTGCGCAAGACCTGGCGCACGAGAAGGTCGAACACATCACGATTGATACGAACATCGCGATCGTTGCGGTGGTGGGCGAGAACATGCGCGGGACACCGGGAGTTGCGGGGAGGACGTTCAATGCGCTAGGCCGCGAAAACGTGAACTTGATTGCGATTGCTCAGGGATCTTCAGAGTCGAATATTTCGTTCGTGGTGGAAGAGAAAGCGGCGAAGACCGCGTTAATCACAGTGCATCGCGAATTTGGATTGGGCACGCCGGCGAGCTGAAAAATTAATTCGGCTTTTCGTCGTCGGGCTGGGATGTTTGTGATATCGCTGATGTCGGTGATTTCGTCGATTGCACGAGGAGAGCTGCCGGGATCCTTGACGAGGCCATCGAGAGTGGTTTTTGCGTGTTCATCCACGGCACCGACGGCGGCTACCAGGCAGGAATAGAGGAAGGCTTTGATGCCGGAGCGGAATTGCTCGGTGGACTGTTCCGTGGTGCGCGTAACGTCATCTATCATCGTGCGGCGGCGGGATTCGCAGGCGGCGCGATTTTCCGCGTCGAGAGCAGAGAGCGCGGACCTGACGCGTTCGGTTGTTTCGGAGATGGCAAGATCGACTTGCACTTCCGCTTGACGGCGGAACTCTTCGAGAGTGCTTGCAGCGGCGCTGTGCAGGAGCGCGCGGGATTCGGCGACGCGGGCGTCGAGTTGCGCGGCAGCTTCGCGGGTGACCATGCGCGTGGATTCCATCACGCGAACAAGCTGGCGATCGGAAATGCGGTCGGCGGAAGTTTCAAATTGTTCGGTGGCTTGGCCGAGAGATTCGTCCAAGCGGCCGCGTGTTTGCGGCTCGATTTCGCGAGTGGCTTTTTCGATGAATTTCTGGGTCTCGGAGAGATTGCGCTGCGTATCGGCGGCGAGTTTTTCGAGGCGCTGCGCAATTTCTTCTGCCTGAGTGCGATAGGCGGTCTGTTGCTCTTCCCAGCGGCTCTGGACCTCGCCAAGGCGAGACTCGAGGTGGCCGAGAATTTCCTCGCGGGAAGAGCGCATCAGCGATTCCAGTCGCTGCTCGGAAAATTCACCAAGCTGTTGGAGATTTCGTTCGCGGACGCCTTCCACTCGCGCGAGGGCGGCATTGATGGATTCATCGAGATGTGTGGCCAGTGTGTTCTGAACGACTTTTTCGGCGGCAGCCTGCAGTTTGCCTTGCATTGCAGCAACGAGCTGGTCGATGGTGATGGCGACGCGTTCCGGCTTTGACGGAGAGGTATCTTTGGCCTGTTGCGTGCCGGTTGCAGCGGGAGACGGCGAGGGGAACTCCGTTACCTGAGTGGTCCTCGCTTCGCTCGTGCTGGCACTTTGCGCGGGAGCTGGCGAAAATGCAGCGGGGGCGGCGGGAGGCTCCGGTGGTTCCAAAGCAGGAGCAACAGCCGTTGCCAGACCTGCCGACGATAGACTTCCACCCAGCAAGCGATTCCAATCAGACGGCGGCGGAGAAAGATTCCAAATATTTGCGGGGGATTCCAGTTCGACGCCGACTTGGAAGAGTTCCCGAGGGCTCGCGGGAGGATGCACGGACTTCACGAAAGCGCGAATGACGGGAGAGATGGACTCGCCATCGGGCTGGAGAACGCGAAGCCCAACGGAGGCGCCGATGGGGTATTCATGGCGCGAAGGATAGCGGCATCCGTGAAGATTGAAACTCACGGTGGATGTTTTTTCCTGGAAGGACAAGCCAGTTTTCGTTTGGCCAAGAACGACCAAGGGAACTGTGCGCTCGATGCGCGTGCTGCGGCGGCCTTCCAATCCGGAAAGAGAATGAAGATGGTCTGGGGGAGCGGCTAGGCTCACTTCAATCCTCCAACGTTCTAGTTGTGAAGCGTATCACCGTCGCGGCGGGGCGCAAAAGAAATGTTGGGGGGAACAGTGGGCAGTGGGTGGTGAGTGGTAGCTGGAGGCGGATCTGCGACCTCTGCCGCTTCGATCATACTCTCTTTTGCTGCGCTCGCTTTGCGCCTCCCTAGACTTCGCTGCCCTCGTCCCTCAGGGTATACTGGGTAATCAGCGTAAGCAGTAATCCCACAGAAGCGAGCGAAGAATTTGGCTTGAAGGAAGTGCCCCCCTCCCCCCTGGTTTTTTGTAAGTGTTGATTCTAAAGAGCTTAAGTTTTCTGTAAGTCATTTAGAATCAACACTTGCAGGAGGTTGTGTAAGTGTTGATTCTAAAGAATTTGTTTGCAGTAATTTGCACTAAAATTGTGCAAAATGCCGAGTTTTTCGTAAGTGCTGCACATAAAAGACTTAGGCTGAAAGACCGGTCTCCAGAAAACAATAACGCTAATCAGGAGATTAGCGTTCCCGGATATGAGGCAAACTGTTACCCATTAAATACTATACGCGAGGGGCAACTTTTTGTCAAGGGAAAAGACGGCGTGGCATTTGACTGGGCTCGACCGGGCTGCGCGATCCGTTGGGATTTTGGCTTATTCTCCTGCTGAGGCTAGAGGCTGGCGCTGCCTGTGTGTGCTCCATTCGTGATAGAGCTCGTTGGCGTGTTGCGGAGTGAGGCGGTGAATGAGCACCAAGCGTCCGCGGCGGCACACTCAGACCGGTTTTCCTTCCAACACATTGATCGGTGTTGTTGTGGGCGTGATGGACTTGAGTTCGAAACCAGATGCTTTCAGCAGTGACCGGAACTGAGCTTCGGTACGTTCCTGGCCGCCGGGGAAGGTGAGCATGGTCATGTCCATGTCTTTGGACGGGGACGGCGCGTTGCCAGCGGGAACCACGCAGTCCGCGATCAGCAGCTTGCCATTGGCGGGAATCGCTTTGCGGCAGTGGCCGAGGATTTGGATGGACTGTTGCTCGGTCCAATCGTGAATGATGTGGCGGAAGAGGTAGGCGTCTGCTCCGGCGGGGATGCCTTCGAAAAAGCTGCCTTCGATGACGCTGCAGCGCTCGGCCAAGCCTGCGGCCTTCAACTTCTCCTTCGCCCGCCCAACGACGTGGCCCAGGTCGAACAAGATCCCCTTCATGTTGGGATAGCGTGCAAGCACGGCGGAGAGGAGCGAGCCGTTCCCTCCGCCGATATCGGCCAAGACATTTATGCCGGTGAAATCGTAGGCGTCCAACATGGCGGAAGTTTCATAACAGTTCAAGGAGCTCATGCCGGCGTCGAAGACAGGACCCATTTCCGGGTGCGCTTGAATGTAGTCGAAAACGGGTACGCCGAAAACTTTGTTGAAACCAGGCTCGCCGGTTTGGATGGAGTGATGCAAGCCGTCCCAGGCGGCAAACAGGTGGTGGAACATTTGCGCACCCGCACGGAAAGAGCCCGGTGCGTCGGTGCGTAAAGCGGCCGAAAGCGGCGTGTGATCGAAGTGGCGATTCCCGGTTTCCTGAAAAAGGCCGTGGCTGGCCAGAAAGCGGAGGATTCTGTAAAGCGACGGCGCATGCGTCTTGCTGGCGCTGGCGAGATGTTCGACGGACTGCGGCTGGCCGGTCTGGATAAGATCGGCGACGCCGAGCTCGGCGATGCTGCAGACCGCGCGGCTGACGGCGGCGCCGGTCAGAATGTTGCTGAGCTGTTCGGTTTCTGGTTGGGCCACGATTTCCACCTGGAGTGCTGCGGGGCAGGACGCTATCACACCCTAAAACAGAACCACAAGCGTTTGACTTCCTTGTGGCCGACCACTCTTTCCGAATTGCGCAGTGGATAGTTGCAATGGAGTGATCACCCGCCCGACAGCTCGGACGCCGGGCGAGAAATGGCGGGGCATGGAGTGGATTGTTTCGGACACGGGGACGGACACGGGAATGCAGAACCGTGCCCGCCGCCGATGCTGATGGAGATGTGTGGCGCGTCGCCGCGCCAGACTGCGCTGAATTGCGAGCGAAGCGTTCTATAGGCCGCGATGCTTCTTAATGGCGGTCCTAATGTTTGTCCTCATCGTGTTTGTCGGAATGCTTAACCTCGCGAACGACGCCGTTGATGGCATGGGTTCCGAAATGACCGGTCGCAGGGCCGGTCAACACAAGGGTGACATTCGAGAACTGGACCTCTGCCCCTCCGGTGATGCAGACCTGCATTGTGGATGGCCCCTTAGCCTCAAAGGGAGCGGGGTTTCCGTTGCCGGTAATGCTGACCTGGCCGGTGACCACGAAACCAGAGCTAGTGGTAGGAGGGCTGTTGACAGGGCAGACGCTCGTGTCGTAGCTGACCAGGGCATCGGTCATTGTGATGTGGTGAGTATGCGGACTGCGTGATCCGGGATTGTCAACGTTAGGGGGCGTACCGGGGTTCAGCGCAATCCACGCATCGGAATGTTCCATGGTCATGAAGCCAGAGAAATCGGCTTTGCCTGATTCTTCTTTCAGCTTCAACGACCATTTGCCATGCATTTCCCAAGGGCCAGAGACGCCTGTTGCGGCGGTATAGTCGTTGATGATGCCGCTCAAGCGTTCGAGCCTGGGACCCTGGGCCTGAGCGCCAGCAGCTACTGCCAGCACCGCGACTAAGATGGATCGGACTGCCCACGGAAAAGCTTTGTTCTTCATGAAAAGCCTCCAAATCTGAGATTTGCCCCTTTATTTCCCGAAGCTCCTCGGGCGGATGGGGAGTCAGGGCCCACGCAGGAGACTTGCGGCCCAAGCAATGCGCTTCGGCGACTTCACATTTGAGTCGCACAGACACACTCGGACACCGGAGTCAGTGTCGTCAAACGGCAATGGGCCGAATTGCAGCCATTTCTCTACTTGCCGTCGAATACCGTGCTTTCCCGTGGTCGAGGCGGGCAGGCGGGGGTACAATTCGGCTCCCTGGCTCGCGAGAGCCGCGGACCGAGCAGGAGAACGTGATGGCTGAAGCACCTTCCGGCACGCCGCCATCTGTGAGCCCACCCGAAGACCGGCTGGATTCATGGAAGGAAATCGCGGCCTATCTGAACCGCGACGTGACGACGGTCCAGCGCTGGGAGAAACGGGAGGGGATGCCGGTTCACCGGCACGTACACGACAAGATGGGCTCGGTCTACTCTTCTCGGGCGGAGTTAGACGCATGGGTGCAAGGACGAAATCTTCGAGCAACGTTGGATAACGAGATCGCTGCCACTTCGACCGATTCCCTCGCACCTCCGCCACGCTCGGTGATATCTACTCCTCGAACCAGATGGACATTCATTTTGCTCATGGCAGCGGCGGGAGTCGCGCTAGTGATTGGCGGAGGCCTTTGGGTTCAGAGGACGGAGTATTTCTGGCGAAGCCCCATCGCTGACGCGCGATTTCAGACACTCACGGACTTCGAGGGAGTGGAGCAAGCCGCTGCGTTGTCACGCGACGGCCAGTTTGTGGCGTTTCTGTCGGACCGGGACGGACACATGGACGTCTGGGTTACGCAAGTCGGTTCGGGACAGTTCCACAACTTGACCCGCGGGAGCGTGGCGGAACTCGACAATCCATCGGTCCGTACCCTCGGGTTCTCGCCTGATGGTGCTTTCGTTACCTTTTGGGTTCGCAAGCAAGACGGCTCGAGCGCCGGCGACATCAGCATTTGGGCTGTGCCCACACTTGGCGGACAGCCGAAGCCATACCTCGAAGGCGTGGCCGAGTTCGACTGGTCGCACGACGGATCCCGACTCGCTTATCACACGCCAGGACCCGGAGACCCACTGTTCGTCTCAGACGGCAGCCGGCGATCGGAGGGTCGGCCCATCTTCACTGCGCCTCCCGGTCTCCACAGTCACTTTCCGTTGTGGGCGCCCGACGCAGCATTCATCTACTTCGTCCAGGGTTCACTACCAGACAAATTGGACATTTGGCGCATCACTCCAGCCGGCGGTACCCCAGAACGGATCACGTCGCACGTTGGGCGCGTGAGTCATCCGGTGCTATTGGATCGGCGCACGTTGATGTACCTCGCCAGCGATCCTGATGGTTCGGGGCCGTGGCTCTACACTGTGGACGTCGAGCGCCGCATTTCCCACCGGCTGGCCTCTGGTCTTGACCGGTACACATCGCTGGCTGCCAGCGCTGACGGCCGCCGACTGGTTGCCACGCTCGCAAGTCCAAAGAGAACACTCTGGCGCTTGACGATGGCTGATTCACCCGTCGGGGTGTCGGGGGCTGCTCGAATCCCCCTTACGACAAGCACGGGGTTCTCCCCACGACTGGGTCCAAATTATCTTCTATATGTTTCCGCGGCCGGAACGAGCGAGAGCATCTGGAAGATCGCTAATGGAACTGGCACGCAGTTGTGGAGTGGTCAGGGAGCGCAAGTCTTTGGCGGCCCCGCAATCAGCCCCGATGGACGGCAAATCGCATTCTCGGTCCGGCAACGCGGGCAAACGCTTTTGAACGTCATGCAGGCCGACGGCACGAACGCGCAGATTGTGGCCGATTCGCTCGACCTGCAGGGCGCTCCAGCATGGGCGGCCGACGGCCAATCGATCACCACGGCGGCGGCCGATCACGGCGTACCACACCTCTTCCGCGTGCCGGTCGACGGTCGCTCCCCTGCTGCTTTTGTCCACGAGTACTCGGTCGATCCCGCGTGGGCGCCCGACGGCCGCTTCGTTGTCTACTCGGGACCTGACATCGGCACCACGTTTACTGTCAAAGCCGTCACGGCCGGGGCCGCAGCGCATCCTCTGCCAGCCCTGAGTCTGACTCGGGGCGCCCGACACCTGGCCTTTTTGCCGGGAGGACGGGCACTCGTGGTCCTGCGAGGAGAAATTCAACACAAGAATCTCTGGCTCATCGACCTGGAGACGGGCGCCGAGCGGCAGTTGACCAACCTCAGTCCCGACTTCGATATTCGCGACTTCGACATCTCCCCGGACGGTCGTGAAATTGTCCTCGAACGAGTGCAGGAGCGCTCGGATGTGGTGCTGCTGGATCTGCCGCGGCCATAATCTGCGTCAAGCCAGCGGCGAGGGCGTCGAGCTCCAGGTGTAGGGCTGCATGAGTCTTTGGATTGGGTTTACGTGATCAATGTTGCGGGATTATTTGCGGCCGATGAAGCGGACGCGGAGGGTGACGGCGCGGTCCTGACCGCCGGAGAAGACGCCGAAATTGGGGGCGTCGGCGTTGTTGACTATGGTGTCGGGATTTTGGCGATTGAGGGCGTTGACGGCTTCGACGCGGACTCCCCAGAGGTAGCCGCGGAAGCCGAATTTCTTTTCGATGCCGAGGTTGAGGCTGGAATAGACCGGGAAGCGCGAGGAGTTGGGCGGGCCGACGAGTTGCTGCTGGAGATTGATGACGCTGAAGGGGAAGCCGGTGCGGTACTCGAAGAAATAGCTGAGTTGGATGCCCCAGATGTGAGTGGGGGCCCAGCCCCAGGAGAGGAGGCGGTTGGGGGCGTCCCAGGCGACGGGGCCGGATTGCTGGGCGACATAGAAGATGGAGCCGAGAGCGGGATTCAGGACTTCATTGGAGTGGGCGATGGAGCGCGTGTAGGCGCCATAGACTTCCATGCTCTCGGAAAAAACGTGGCGGACGGAGGCGGTGGCGGAGCGGTAGCGATCTTTGCGAGTGTCTTGCAGGAGAAAAATTCCGCCGGGCTGCGCGGGTTGCTGGTCCACGTAGGCGAGGCCGTGAGAACCGTTGCGGGCGAGGAGTTCCAGGCCGAGAAGCGTGTTGCGCGCGAATTTCTGCTGCCAGCCGGCGCTGAAAGTCTTGAAGCGAGGTTGTTGGAGACCGTTTGTGGGGAGGAGGAACTGGCTTACGGCCGGCGCGCCTACGACGATTTTGCCGGTGGGATCGTAAAAGGTGTCGGTCTGCTGCTGGTCGAGAGTCTGGCCGATGACGGACAGATTCAGCGGAGCGTTATAAATGCCCCAGCCTAGCGAAATTTTCGAGCTGTCGTCTCCGAAGGGAAGAACGTTGGCGGAGAGACGCGGGCCGGTCATCGCGCTTTGCGTGAAGCGATCCCAGTCCGTGCGCAAGCCAGCCTGCAGGACGAGATACTTCGAAATGGACCAGGTGTCCTGGGCGTAGGCGCCGGCCTGAGTGTTTGAGACGTATGGATTTGCGGGGCCTGAGAAAGTTGTTTGGCGGACGAGCGTGGCGCTCGCGCTGAGCGCCTGGATTTCGCCGCGGTCGGCGGAGAGAGAATAGGTGAGGCCCGCGACGTTGAGGCCGACCGCGAGTTGATGAGTGCCATGCCAGTGGCGGGATGCGGCGATCACGTTTGCCACGGCTTGCAAGCGGCGGCCGCGCTGGTGGAGTTCTTGGAAATAATTGCCAGTGGAGCCGTTGACGAGCAGGACGTCGGGCTGCGTGCCTTGCGGGAGGAAGTCGAGGGCGCCGTCATCGGCGGCGACGCCGAATTCGAAGAGCGTGTCGTGGAGCCAGACCTGGTCTTTGAGAGAGGCGAAGAAGCGCTGCTGCTCGCCAGTGACGGTGGTGGAGACGGGATCGAGAGCGTCGAGGCCGATGTTTGTGTCGTACGCGCGATTGTAGAGAAAGCTGGCGTGGAGAATGTGCTTGGGCGTGATGTTGTATTGGAGACGGAGGAGATTGTCTCCCGCCCAGTCTTCCCAAGTGTTCGCGCCCGAGGGCTGCTGTTTGACGAGAACGAGAGTGTGTTGAAGGCTGATCGAATCGGAAAACCAAAAACGGCCGCGCTTGATGGGGCCGGAGAAAGTGAAACGCGGATACCAGTCGCCGAGGTGGATGCCCTCCTGAACGTTGATGCCGGGCGCGGGATTGGTGGTACCGAAGCGCCAGCGGTCGTCGCCATCGGGAGTTTCGAGGCTAAGAATGTTTGCACCGGCGTGGGCGTAACCCGCGCCGAAATTTCCTGTTTGGACTTCGGCAGCGCGCGTGGCGTCTACGTTGAAGCGAGAGGTGAGCTGGCCATTAACCGGGTCGCCGATTTCGAAACCATCGAGCAGGTATTGGGTTTCTCCAGAGCGCGCGCCGGCAATGTGGAGACTGCCGAGATTGTCCTGGGTGATTTCGGGCAAAGCGGTGAGGCTCTGCGCGAGGATGTGCGGGCTGGCGACGGGAATGTCCCGGATGTCGCGGGCAGTGAGTGTGTTGCGCTGGGCGGTGTCCTGCGGATCGATTTGATTGGCGGGGGCGGTGACTTGGACTTGCTCGTGAACCTCTTCCGCGTGGTTCAGAGTCAGAGAGATTTCGTTGGGGCCGGCCTGAAGAGTGAGAGCGCGGCCAGCGATCACGAAGAAGCCTTCCTTGCGGACTTCGAGTTTGTAATCGCCTGGCGAGAGATTTCGAAGAGTGAAGCGGCCGGCTCCGTCGGTCTCTGTTCTGTAGATGTGTCCAGCGCTGTCTTCCAATTTCAGTTGGGCAGCGCCGACGGGGACACCGTTTTCATCCAACACAAGACCGGTACAGCCGGCCAAATCCGCCGCGCGAGTTGACATGGAAGTAAGAAGGACGAGACAGACTAATGCGGAAGTGAGTAGGCGAACGAACTGCATACAAAACCCGGCGAGCGTGGGCCTGCAATTATTAGACTACAGATTGTTCAGGTTAGAGTTGTGATTGCTTTGGAAGGTGCTGCGTCGGGTATGAGGGATGGTAGGCTCGTGGGGACTCGAACCCCAGACCTGGCCGACCAGGTCGGCCCGCTCTAACCAATTGAGCTTTCGATGAGCGCTTGGATCATTTTTGAGGATTTCCAACGTTTGATTTCCAGCTCGCGGCGGCGGGCTTCCAAGAGGGATTCGTATTCTTCTTTGTAAAGCAGCTTCCATGGGCCCCGTCCGCGTGTTGCGAGGTTGTGGCCTCGGGCGTGTTCTTCTCGGCGGCGAGTGAGATCATTGGTGGAACCAACGTAGAAACAATGCGTAGTTTCGCTTCGAAGAATGTAAACGAAGGCCATTACGAAACGCAGACCGCCAAAGTAATGGTAGGCTCGTGGGGACTCGAACCCCAGACCTCCACCGTGTCAAGGTGGCGCTCTAACCAACTGAGCTACGAGCCTAATTTGATGCAGACCTGGCCGACCCGGTCGGCCCGCTCTAACCAACTGAGCTACGAGCCTACAGAGGTGGTAGTTTAACACGAGTGATGGAGTTCTTGAGTGGGACGGACTGCGCTCGATTGCGGCGAGGATATGAGGAATGGCGAAGGTTGGCATTGATGCGGAGTTGAAGGCGAAGTGCCCGCGGGTGGCGTTGGCGTGCGTGACGGCGGTGGTGGAAGCTGGGGCGACGCCAGAGGCCTTGGACCAAGAGCTGCGCACTTGCGAAGAGAAAGTCTTGAAGCTGGCGGAACCGAAGTCGGTGCTGGAGTCGGCGGCGATTTTGTCGACGCGGGCAGCGTACAAGGCGCTGGGCAAGGACCCGGCGAGATATCGCGGGTCGGCGGAGGCGCTTCTGCGGCGTGTGATCGCGGGGAAGGGGCTGCCGCGGATCAACAATGTGGTGGACGTCATTAATTATGTGAGCGTGGAGAGCCGATTGCCGGTGGGGCTCTATGATTTGGAACACGTGGAAGGCGATATCGTGTTTCGAGCGGGGCGCGCCGGGGAGACGTACAAAGGAATCGGGAAATACGATTTGAATCTGGAGGGATTGCCGGTGTTTTGCGATGCGCTTGGGCCGCATGGAAGCCCGACGAGCGATTCGGAGAGGACGATGGTGACGCTGGCGACGAGGCAGGTCATTGCGATCATCATTTCGTTTGTCGGCGCGGAAACTTTGCAGCGCTGGGGCCAGCAAATGACAGAACGTCTGCAGAAACACGCCTCAGGAAAAAATATCCAACTCGAAATCACGAACTAATTTATCGAGTGACTGGCTCGGGAAGCTGTTTCTCGCCTTCGGCGGTGACGCGGTGATTTAGGAAACCGCGGGCGGCTAGGAGTTCGGCGTTGAGGAGGGCGGCGCCGGCGGCACCGCGGACTAGGTTGTGCGAAAGCAGGGTGAGTTTTATGTCGAGGAGCGGGCATTCGCGGACGCGGCCGACGACGGCGGCCATGCCGTTTCCGGCGTGAACATCGCGGCGCGGTTGCGGGCGGTCGTCTTCATCCAGAACAACGACGGGATGACGTACGGCGGAAGGCAGCGAGGCAAGTTCGGCGCTGACTTCGAAGTTGCGCAACGCTTCGCGGACTTCCATCAAACAGGCAGTTTTCTTAAGGCTGATGGAAATGCACTCGAGGTGGCCCTCGAGAACGGGGACGCGATTGCAGTGGGCGCTCAGGCCTAGGCCGGCGTCGACGAAACGCGCGCCATCCCATTTGCCGAGAAGTTTTTGCGGCTCGGACTCCATTTTTTCTTCTTCGCCGCTGATGAAGGGAATGACGTTGGCGTGAATGTCCATCGAGGCGACGCCGGGATAGCCTGCGCCGGAGACGGCTTGCAGCGTGACGGCGAAAACCTTTTCGAGGCCGAAGGCGTCGGCGAGCGGTTTCAAGACCAGGACGAGGCCCGCCGTCGAACAATTCGGGTTTGTGACGATGAAGCCGCCGTCGTAGCCACGATTTTTTTGCTGCGTGGGGATGGCTTCGAGATGCGAGGCGTTTACCTCGGGAATAAGCAGAGGGACGTCGGAATCCATGCGGTGATTTTTTGAGTTGCTGACGACGGGATAGCCAGCGCGGGCGAAGTCTTCCTCGGCGCCGCCTGCGACGGATGAATCGAGCGCGGAAAAAACGAAGTCGCAATCGAGGCTGGGGTCGAGACCCTTGACGACGAGTCCACGCGCGTTTTCGGGGATAGGCCCGTCGAGATGCCAGCGCACAGCTTCGGAGTAGTTCTTGCCGGAAGAGCGTTCGGACGCGGCGACTTCCGTGAGCTCGAACCAGGGATGACCGGCGAGAAGTTTTACCAGGCGCTGTCCGACAAGACCTGTCGCGCCCAAAACACCGGCACGCCATTTCTTTCCGCGCGCTGCCCGGCATGGAACTTTCCGTTTGCTGGGCCATGCCGCTTTTCTCGCCATTCTCCGAAGAATGCGCGCTCATGCCGCACCTCCGCATTGCGCGCGGTCATTTCGGGATTGAGGCAGGCCGATGCGCGTCCCTCGAACGTGCGGCTTGAATGTGTTGCGAATCCAGATGGTCATTTCCGTTTCCGCGGCGAGCGGCAAGTACGTGAGGATGAAGGACTTTTGCGCCGCTGGCTGCCAGCGCATGCGCTTCATCATAGCTCAGGTCGTGGAGAAGTTTGGCTTCGACGGAATCATGCGGATTGGCGGTGTAAACACCGTCCACGTCGGTCCAGATGACGAGCTCTTCGGCGTCCACGACATGAGCAATGATCGCGCCGGAAAAATCGGAGCTGTTGCGGCCGAGCGTGGTGATGCGGCCGTCGGGAGTCGCGCCGATGAAGCCGGTGACGACGGGGACGAGGCCGTCTTCGAGCAAGCGGAAGAAGAACGGCGCGGCCGCGCTCTCTGGTTTCTTCCAGATGAGGTTTGGCGTCGCGAAAGGTGTCGCAAGTGAGGACGAAATCGGAGGAAGAAACAGGAACAGCGGCGACCCCGGAGTTTTCGAGAGCTGCAGCGAAGAGACGCGCGCTGAAACGTTCGCCAAAGGAGGCGAGGCGATCGGCGAGTTCCGCAGTGGCAGCGACTCGACCGTGCAACGGCACTTCGTGAAGAAGATCGCGGCCGAGAAGCTGGAGGCCGCGGCGGACACGGTCGTGCTTCTCTTCACCGAGATGAAGATCCTGAAGCACATCGAAGTGGAGATGGATGACGCCCTCGGCTTCGTTGCGCGCGTGGGAAAGCTTTCCGTCGGCGAGCGCGCGCGAGATGGAGAGCAGACGATCGGTGACCCCTTTCATCGCGGAGACAACGACGATGACGTTCGAGGTCTGCGCAGCCGCGCGGACGAGGCCTGCGGCGTGCAGCATGCGCTCGGCGCCTAGTAAGGAGCTGCCGCCGAACTTTAAGGCGACAACGGGTTGGTTAGGGCTCTCCGCGGGTTGGTTTCTGGTGACCGCAAACGGCTCAACAAGGCCGCTTTCAGCGGCCAATTTCTCTTGCACGAATTCGGGGCTCATGACGTCCGCTCCTGATTTCCGCTGGAGCGTCTCTGGCGGGGGTTGAAAAGAAGAAACCCACCGCCAGATTCGCTTCTGGCGGTGGGTTGGAAACTTTTTCTAGCTTGCTAGATGTTTCTCCACGCGCCGGAAGCGAAAATAGTCGTCTTCGCCTTAGTCGAGGTCATCGACATAGACGTCGTCGTGGTAATTCGCTTCGTCGCGATGGAAATCATACCGGAAGAAAGATTAGCACAAGAAAAAGCAGGGGCAAAGGGAAGATAAGGAGGAACCTGGAAACGAATTCCAGGCGGACACGAAGCGGCCACCTCAAGCCCAATCCTCCATCCCAACTGCTACAAATCTCCTCTCGACCCTTAGCTAAGTAATTTTGAATCAATAATTTAAAAGTTGCGACTTTGTTTGGCGTAGTGGGTTTAAGGGCCCAAGGGTCGGTGGGCGCATGGGGCGCCTCCGGGGTATTCAAGCTCGAAAGGAAAGAAAGCCATGAATGCAAGGAAGTGGTTAAGTGGACTATTTGCGTTGGCGCTTGTCGCCTTCGCCGCGGGATGTGGGGCAGGAAACACGACGATGCCGGTCGTGCAATCGCAGTCGGGGACGATATTCTTGTCCGGCGGTGACGCACCTCTGCCCAGCGTCATTTCGTTCAAAGTGGTTATTTCGGGCATCAGCGTGGCGGAGGGCGCGGGCACTCCCGTGACCGTGACCACCGGACCGCAGACGGTGGACTTTGCGAAGTTAAACGGGCTCCATACGCTGCTCGATTTGAACACGATTCCGACGGGAACCTACGACACGGTGATCGTCACACTGGCGAATCCGGAGATTGACTACCTCAATGTGACGAATCCGCAGACAAATCCGCCGACGAGGCCGACGATCAGCAGCCTGAGTGCAACTTCGACACCGCAAGCTACGCTCTCGACATCAACGGTGACGATCAGCCTGAGCAGCCCGTTGGTGGTAAACATGGGCGACGTTATCGGTTTGGGTTTCGAGTTCGACATTCGAAAATCACTGGCCGTTGATATGAATGGACAGCTTACGGGCGTCGTGAACCCAACTCTGAACGTAAAGGCGATTACGCCGAGCGATGCGGACGCGTACATTGATGAATTCATCGCCGGAGTAACAACCATCAACGCCAGCGGAAATTCCTTCACGATTCAAGGGCCGCATGGGCGCGCGTTCACTGTGAATGTGAACGATCAGACGGAATGGGAAGGCAGCGAGACGATCAACGACTTGACGAGCACGTCGATCGTATCCATCTCGGGCACGCTGGACCGGACCGATGGGACATTCCTGGCGGATGAGGTGGCCATCCTCTCGCAAGACAAATTCTTTGCGGGGGGCTTGATCACCTTTGTGGATCCGCCAGTGAATACTGCCCAGGACTTCGATCTGTACGTGCGAGACGTCCTGCCTGCGGGCACGGGCTTCACTTCCGGGCAGATCTCAACGATCGACCTGACCGGCAACGAGAAGTACTTCATCTACTGGATGCACAACCATTTCGTGAACGCGAGGTTTAGCAACATTTTCTTTAACTCGGCACTGATGGTTGCGGGGCAGCACGTCAGCATCGGCGGACCGTTCATCAATGGCACCGTCACGGTGAAACGAGTGGTGCTGCGGCATGAGGGACACACGGGCACGCTGGTCGCAGGCAGCACGAACGTGGGCGCCAGCACCTTCCAGTTCAATTCGAATGGACTGGCGGGCGTTTTGTTTAACGGGCCGGTGACTGTTTATGTGACGCCGTTCACGAGGTTCGGGGGCGGGCTGACGAGTCTGCAAGACCTGACGAACAATCCGACGAATCCGTTGCGCGTAATCGGTTTGGTGCTGAAAGATCCTATCAGCGGCCAACCGGTGTTTGTGGCGCGCAGCGTGGTGGAACTGACGAACTAAAACGCGAGTTAACAACACTTCGAATGTGGCCGCTCTAATTATTAGGGCGGCCACATTTTTACGGCGGGTCAAATCAGTTGAAGTCTTGTGGCCAGGGCCAGCCGCGCAGTTCGTAATACTTGCGAGCGGGAGTCGCTCTCAGAGGGTCGATTCCGTTCCGGCGGCACCATACAAAATGAAAAGTTACTCCGAGCGCTCCAGCGGCTATCGGAAGCAAGAGAGCCCAGTGCCGAACCAGAACATACAATCCTAAGGTTGCGCCGATTACTACGAACCATTTCAGAATCCTCCGCCAAGCCGGGACTTCAAGTTCGAATCGCGCGAACTTGCTCTGGCCGACGACGGCCATGATCAGCAACACGAATAACTCCAGTTCGATCCCCATATGACCTCCGTCGAGTAGACCAAGTTTAGGCGCGGGGGAAGCCGGTGAGTCAAATCGTTTGCGATGTGGCCGCCGGCAACGGCGTGGCATCCATTTCTGCGCGCGGGCACGACGAGTTAGACCGCGAAGGCTACGGAGCGTCGAAGAGGAGGCTGGAACAGGTGAGGCCGGACTCTGCTTTTTGGAGTTCGGAGATGTCCAGCGGTGTGACATGGAAGCCGCTGGCTTCGATGCGGCCACGTGTGCCTGGAAAGGAGGCCGGAAAAATGACGGTGTTGCTAACGGCAAGAGCGTTGGCGGCGTGTGGTTCGGCGGGATCGACGTCAATCCAGTCGTAGCCGGAGAAGGGCGTTGGATCGAACCACGCGCGGTTGGCAAGGAACGTATCGCGGCCGAGGCAGGTGACGGCGGACTTGAGATGGAGACATCCAGTCACTTGGACGGCGATGACTTCGTAATGGTGCGGCGCGAGGATGGCGGCGAGCTGACGGATGCCTTCGGCGTTGCTGCGCTTCGTGACGCCGACGAAAAGCTTGCGACCGATACGAAGGACGTCTCCGCCTTCGAGCGTGCCCGGAAGGGTGACGTGCTCGAGTTTGCGAAATCTGGAGATGGCTTGCGCGAGCAAAGCGGCTTCCGGACGGCGCGATTCGGTGCCGAGCGGAAAAATAACGCCGAGTTCATCGAGGACGATGGCGGGATCTTCGACGAACATAGAATCCGGGAGATTTGGTTCGGCAGGGAGGGAAACGACAAGAGCCCCGAGTTTTTCGATTAGCTTTTCGTAAGCGTGATGCTGCTCGCGAGCGATTTGGAGATCAATCGGCTGGCGCGGAATGAAGCTCAATTCACAATTTACGATCGCGGGACTGACAGCGCGTGTGATGGCTGTGAGCATATGAGAAGGCCAAGTTTACACGAGAACTCCGGGAAGGATTGAAGCCCAGGGGCGAAGAAGATAGACTCGGCGCGCAGAAAAGGCGAGGGGGGTATTGCATGAGGGGTTTGCGGAGAGTGGGAAGCGGCGTGGTTGCGGGCTTGGTGGTACTTGGGGCGTGCAGTACTCCGCCTGCGATTCGTGCGCAGGACAAGACTACCGCGGCTGTGGACGAAGTGTTTGCGGACTATGCAAAAACCGGTTCGCCGGGATGCGCGGTCGCACTGTATCGGAATGGCAGAACCATCTACACCAAGGGATATGGCCTTGCGAATATCGAAGAAAATGTTCCGATTGCGCCGCAGACCGTCTTTGACATTGGCTCGACCTCGAAGCAATTCACGGCCTCCAGTATTCTGCTGCTCGAAAAACAGGGAAAACTCTCCGTCAACGACGACGTGCGGAAATACATTCCCGAGCTGCCGGACTACGGCCAAAAGATCACAATCCTGCATCTGCTGAATCACACCAGCGGCCTGCGCGATTACCTGACGTTGATGGATCTTGCTGGAACCAACATTGACAGCGTGACGACGGACGAAGATGCGCTGCAGATCATTACGCGGCAGAAGGCACTGAACTTTGCGCCGGGGAGCGACTGGCTCTACAGCAACACGGGGTTTTTTCTACTGTCCGTCATCGTGAAGCGCGTAAGCGGCAAAACGCTCCGCGAGTTCGCGGCGGAGAACATATTTGCGCCGCTTGGAATGACCCATACGCAGTACCGCGACGAACATACGGCTTTGATCTCCAATCGCGCGATGGCCTACGATCCAAAAGAAAAGAAGGACGGTTATACGCTGAATGTTTCGTACTTCGAGCAGACGGGCGACGGCGCGGTGCACACTTCTGTCGAAGACTTGCTGAAATGGGATGAGAATTTTTATAGCGGGCAAGTCGGCGGAAAGGATTTCGTGGCGGAAATTCAGGAGCAGGGCAAGCTGAACAGCGGCAAGGTGCTCGACTATGCGAAAGGTTTATTCATTTCGGACTACCGTGGATTGCACACCGTGAGCCACGGCGGGTCGTGGGGCGGATACAGGGCGGAACTTTTGCGTTTTCCGGAGCAGCATTTTTCGGTGGCGTGCTTGTGCAACCGAGGAGACGCGAATCCTTCGAGACGCGCGCATCAGGTAGCGGACATTTATTTGAGCAGCATGATGAAGCCCAAGGAAGAAAAAAAGGCCGCTGAGCTGGAATTGTCAAAGAAGAAAGAGATTCCGGAAACCGCGGAGCAACTCCGAGGATACACCGGCGACTATTGGAGCGACGAGTTGGGTGTGACGTACCGGCTGGCGATTGCAGATGGGAAGCTGAAAGTCGTGGGCATGCTGGATGGCGGCGGATTCTTGCACACGAGCACTTTGCCTCCAGATGGATTCGCAGCCACGGGCCAGGATGAGTTCAGTTTGGGCAAGATGGGAGTCACGATTCGCTTCGAGAGAGATTCGAATAGTGCGGTAAGCGGGTTCAGGCTGGATGCGGGACGCACGCTGGGAATGATATTTACGCGCCGAGATAGCGCGGGGAAGTAGGAGGCTCGATGGAAGCAGAATCTGGAACGAGCTCGATGAGGCGGACGGGGGCGATTCTCGTGATTCTCTTGGGAGGAGCTGCGCTGTGGTGGCTGGGCGGCAGCGGAGCGGACCTCACGTCTGGCAAGAACGCACAGAGCGAGAGTTTCGCTTCGGGGCAAATGCGGACGGGTGCTAACGATCCACGGCTCGCGGGTGCGCATAGGTTCGAAGACGGGGGTTGGATCTACGTGCATCTCGAGGGCGATCCTGCGAGCGTCGGTTTTCAGCACGGCTATTTGCTGGCGCCGGAAATAGAGGATGCGTTCGCGGCAGTCAGTGCGGGGATGATGCATGAAACGCAGCGCGATTGGGCGTTTTTCCGCAAGGCCGCGCACGAGATGCTCTGGCCAAAGATCGACGAGGAGTATCAGGAGGAGCTGCAAGGAATCGTGGAAGGCTTGCGCGCGCGCACAAACTCAAAGCTGGACGTGGACGACATCGTGGCGATGAACGCGTTTGAGGAGCTGCCGGACTATTACGTGCCCTGGTACAACAAGCAGCAGAAGTTGGCGCATGCGCCGAATTTGAAGAGTCCGGGAAACTGCAGCGCGTTCGTAGCGACTGGGAGCTGGACGAAAGACGGGAAGATCGTCATGGCCCACAACAACTGGACAAACTACGCGAACGGCGAACGCTGGCGCATCGTGTTTGACATTGCGCCGAAAAACGGCCACCGGATTTTGATGGACGGATTTCCGGGAGTGATCGCAAGCGACGACGACTTTGGAATCAACAGCGATGGGCTGATGGTGACGGAGACGACGATCACACAGTTCGAGGGATGGGATCCCAGCGGGAAGGCGGAATTCGTGCGCGCGAGGAAAGCGCTGCAGTATGCGGGCTCGATCGATGAGTACACGAAGATCATGCTCGACGGCAACAACGGAGGCTATGCGAACGACTGGCTTCTGGGCGACAGCAAAACCGGCGAGATCGCGCAGCTCGAGCTCGGGCTGAAGGCCTACAAGCTGTGGCGGACAAAGGACGGCGCGTTCGCTGGTTCGAACTGGGCGCGCGATCCTAAGGTTATCAAAGCGGATGCGCCGCAATTCGAACCAAATAATCTGGAGACTTCGCCGAATGCGCGCCGTGTGCGATGGGAAGCGCTGCTGAAAGAGAACAAAGGACAGATCGACGTGAACCGGGCGGAGAAGAATGCTCGGCGATCACGTGGATAGTTATCACCAGAAACCGGAAACGAATGAGCGGACGCTTTGCGGGCACGTGGATTCTTCGCCGCGCGGCGTGGAAGTTTGGGGATGGACGCCGTATTTTCCGGGCGGCGCAGTGCAAGCCAAAGCGACGGATTCAAGCATGACCAAAGAGATGAAGATGGTGGCGCGTGCTGGGCATCCCTGCGGAGAAGATTTTCTTGCCAAGCCGTTTCTTGCGGCGCATCCGGAATATGCCTGGCAAGAGCCTTACTTGCGTGACATGAAGGCTGGCCCGTGGACGGAGTTTCACTCCGGGGAAACGGCGGTCGCGCAAAAGTAGCTGCCGCAGCCAATACGGCCGGCGCGTGTTCCCATAAAAAAACTCAGCGCGACTGGCTATGGCCAGCGCGTGGCTTGCGCGAAATGAGAAATATAAAGTGTGGTGATGGTGATGCCCGCGCCGAGAAGCATTCCGGCGAGGATCAGGCCGACTACGCCAAGGGGTATCCAGAATCCGGAGCGCTTTTCATCAGGCTCGCCCGCGAGAACGGGAGAGATTGATGAAGATGCGGCTTCAACAACAGCGAGCGGCGCGCTGGGAACATCTGATACTTCGGAGGGAATCACCAGACAATACCCTTTGCGCGGGATCGTCTCGATGTAGAGCGGCTTGTCCGTGGAATCACCCAAGACTTGGCGAAGCTTGTTGACCGTCGTGTTGACGTTGGCGTCGTAATTGACGTGCGTGTCGGCAGGCCAGAGGCGCTGGCGCAATTCCTCGCGCGTTACGACCTCACCCGGCTTATCGAGTAGCGCTACGAGGACTTGATACACCTTTCCTTGTAGCTTTAGGCGTGAGCCATTTTTCGTTACTTCTTGCCGCTGCTGATCAACCTGAAACGGACCGAAACGCATAAAACGAGGGCCTGAAGGAGGCGCGAAGTTTGATCGTTCGTCCATCCCGGTATCCATTGTTGGGATAACGTTTGGAGTCATACACCCCATCCTTTATAGACATTAGACGCGCAAAACGTCAGGGTGTTTACAGTGAATACGAAATTTCTAAAGAGATGTTTCGTTTGTGAGTCCTCCCAACTTGAAGTAACAACAAATAAATTCGCCGCGCTCGTCCAAGCGATACAGGAAGCCGAATAAAGATCGCAATTTTCATAGAATACGAAAATATAGATAAATATTGACCGAATGTGAACACATGTCCGCAAATGGGACATTTATATCTGTCCATATGTAATTACTGCGATTCCTGCTTTCGTTTGTGGACTCGCCATTAATTGTCATGGTAGACCGCACTTCCGGTGCAAATTTCGCCGTTTCTCTTGGTCCTAGTGAGCAGAGCACTGTTGCCCGACTCCCCTTTCTCGACGAGAAGCGTCAGAACTTGTAAAGCTGCAAGCACCAAAAACGGGGGGATAGAACCCATGAGACGAACGGGGCTGTGTGTCGTGCTGATGTTGTTTACATACGGAATTTCGGAACAGGCACGCGCGAATCCACCAGACGACAAGGCCAGCCCGGCAAAAGAGGCAAGCGCCGCTTACGAGTCAAAAAACTGGCAAAAGGCGGCTCGCCTCTACCAACAGATCGCCGAGACGGAGCCGCAGAATCCCCGGGCATGGTATCGCCTGGCGGTGTCGCTACATGGGATTGGAGAGCAGAGGAAGGCAATCGCGGCGTACCAGAAGTCAATGGAGGCGGGATTGCCGCCGGCGCTGGGGGAATACCAAATTGCTCTCGTCTACGCCTCGATGAAAGACAAGGAAAACTCTTTAGAATTCCTGAAGAAGGCGGCCGCAAAAAATAAGCGGCCAATTGAAGGAAGCGGTTAGTTTGCCGCTTGTGCCGCAGTCTGCGGCAGAATCATGATTTCTACGCTCGACGGAAATTTCTTCGAGCGATAAATGTTTTGGGTGGCTTTCTGGTAGTCGGACTCTTTCGCTTCGAAAATGTTGGGCACGAACTTTTGCGGGTTGCGGTCATATGCGGGGAACCAAGTGCTCTGCACCTGCACCATGATGCGGTGGCCTTTCTTGAACACGTGATCGGCCGTGTGCAGATCGATTGTAAATGGCGTCACTTCGCCCGGCTTGAGGGCCTCAGGCTTCTCGAAAGAATGGTGGTACCGGCCACGGAAAATCTCATCGGAAATCATCAGCTCGTACCCTGAGAGCTTCCAATCGTCCGCGTATTTTTGCGGGTAGACATCTATTAATTTAACAATCCAATCGCTGTCGCTGCCGCTTGTCGAAGCAAACAGCTTGGCGGTGACCTGCCCCGCGAGCGTGACGTCCTCCGTTAGATCATCCGTTTGCCACGTCAACACATCAGGACGCTCGTCAACGAATCGCTGGTCCTGGACAAGCCAGGTGTACCAACTGCCCGGATGATCCTCGGGATAGGTCATGTCAATCGGACGATGGCGATACGGCACGGGATGGGCGGGATCGCTGACGTAGCTGTCGGAAGCGTCAGCGGAATCCGTTTGCGGAGCGTCGAAAGAAAGTTTTCCGTCCTTGCGGAAATAGAGATTCTTGGTCTGCGCTTCGCGCGGAGGCCAGGAATCAAATTGAACCCAGTTGTTGCTCCCTGTTTGAAAGAGCATCGCCTCCTTGAGCGGCAAAGCTCCTTTGTCCTTGAGCCAGTAATTAAACCAGGGAACTTCAATTTTCTGGCGAAAGTAAACGGAAGTGTCGCTGCCAAAGGGAATTTCGCCAAGCGACTTGCCAGGACCGCCGCCCCAGCCGCCGTGATTCCAGGGTCCCGCGACGAGAAAGTTGAGATGTTTCGAATCGGATTTTTCCAACCGCGCGTACGTCGCCATCGGTCCGTAGAAGTCCTCTTGATCCCACCAGCCGGCGACGTTGAGATTCGGAACGGTGGGTTCCTTCAGTCCGTAAGCGACCGCATGGCGCTTCCAAAAATCGTCGTAGCTCGAATGAGCGACGAATTCGTTCCACGTTGGCAGCTTTCCATGAAAATATTTTGTGTTCGCGTTCGAAAGCGCGCCGAGGCGCAGATAAAAGTCGTAAACGTCGAACCGGTCGAAGGCAAAACTGAAATTCTCGTTCGAGGATTCGAGTAAGGCGGTGTATTCAAACGCGTAGCTCAGGCGAAAAGCGCCGTTGTGAAAAAAATCGTCGCCGAGCCACGTATCGCCCATGCAGGCTTGTTCCGAAGCGGCTTTCAGCGCGGGATGCGGGTTGATCATTCCCATGGTCACGAGAAAGCCGTCATAAGAAATGCCGTCGAGCCCAACGCGACCATTGTTGTTCGGGACATTCTTCACGAGCCAATCGATCGTGTCGTAGGTGTCGGTGCTTTCGTCCACACCTTTAGCGTCGCTCGGGTCATGCAGCGGGCGAAGCATGACGAATTTCCCTTCGGAGCCGTAGCGCCCGCGAATATCCTGAAACGCGAAAATGTAGCCTTCGGGAACCATGTCGGCATAGCGACGGATCAAATTGCTGATGCCTTTGTCTGGGCTGGAGATTCCGTAGGGAGTCCGATTCATGAGAATCGGCAGGGGCCCAGCCGCGCTCTTCGGCGTGTAGAACTCGGTGTGCAGCTTGACGCCGTCGCGCATGGGAATCATCACTTCCGTTTTGTCGAAGAGCGCCGAATAGTCAGTGCGTTGACGCTGTGGAGCGGCTCCAAATTGCGGCACGAACAATAGCCCTGCTAGAGCGAGAAAAATCGTGACGCTGCTTATTTTGCGGATGGAACGCATGGAGACTCTCCCGGAGTGACGCGGATGATCGGCATTTCTTAGCGAGGCTGAGAATATCACAAGAGATTCAGCGCGCCATTTGTGCGCGAAATTACATTCGCCGACAAGAAATCGCTAGTTGCCCGCCGCTGCCGGCGCTAGCGAAAGCACGACTCCTGAAGGAAACTCCCTCGAACGATAGACTCGCTGCGTCGCCTTCTGGAAATCGGACTCCTTCGCTTCAAAAATGTTGGGGACAAATTTCTGCGGGTTGCGATCAATGATAGGAAACCACGTGCTCTGCACTTGCACCATGATGCGATGCCCTTTTTTGAAGACGTGATTCGCGGTGTGCAGATCAATGGTGAAGGGTGTGATGGCGTCCGGCGTGATGGGTTCCGGTTTTTCAAATGATTTGCGGAAGCGTCCGCGAAAAACTTCGTCCGCAATCATCAGTTCGTAACCGGAGAGTTTCCAATCTTCGGGATATTTTTCCGGGTAGACATCAATCAGCTTCACGACCCAATCAGAGTCGCTGCCCGTTGTTGACGCAAAAAGTTTCGCGGTCACACTTCCGGACAGCGTCATGTCCTCGTTCAGTTCATCGGTCTCCCAGCTCAGCACGTCGGGCCGATGGTCCACGAACCGCTGGTCCTCGACGAGCCAGGTGGGCCAGCCGCCAGCGTGATCGTCCGGATAAGTCATGTCAATCGGGCGGTGGCGATACGGAACGGGATGAGCGGGGTCGCTCACGTAACTGTCGAAAGATTGCGGAGTGGCTGCTTGCGGCGCGTCGAAAGACAGTTTGCCGTCTTCATGGAAGTAGAGTTCGCGCGCCTGTGCATTTCGCGGCGGCCACGAATCAAACTGCACCCACTTGTCGCTGCCGGTTTGAAAAAGTAGCGCTTCTTTGAGCGGCAGGCTGCCCTTATTCTTGAGCCAGTAGGCGAACCACGGCGCTTCAATTTTTTGCCGGAAATAAAGCGACGTGTCGCTGCCAAAGGGAATCGCTCCAAGCGACTTGCCCGCGCCTCGGCCCCAGCCGCCGTGATTCCACGGTCCCGCCACGAGATAGTTCAAATGATCCGGATCATTTTTCTCGAGAAGTTCGTAAATTTTCATCGGGCCGTAGGCATCTTCCTGATCCCACCAGCCCGCCACATTCAAATTCGGCACTCTTGGTTTCGTCAAGAGATAAGGCATGGCTTGCTGTTTCCAGAAGCCGTCGTAATTCGGATGCGTGACAAAATCTTTCCACGTGGGCAGCGTTCCGTGGATGTAATTTTTGTCGGCATTGGATAGCGCGCCGAGATGCAAATACCATTCGTACGTATCGAAGCGGTCGAACTGAAAAACAAAATTCGTCTTTCCCGTTTCCATCATGGTCGAGTATTCGAAGCCGTAGCTCAGCCGGAACGCACCGTTGTGGTGAAAATCGTCGCCCAGAAACATGTCCGCGGGGGAAGCTTGCTCGGAAACGGCTTTGAGCGCGGGATGCGGCTCGAGCATTCCCATGACGGTAAGCCAGCCGCCGTACGAAATGCCGACAAGGCCTGCGCGGCCGTTGTTGTGCGGGACGTTTTTCACCAGCCAATCAATGGTGTCGTAAGTGTCCGTGCCTTCATCAATCGCCTTCGCATCCTTTGGATCGCGCACCGGCCGCTGCATCACAAACGTTCCTTCGGAGCCGTAACGGCCGCGAATATCCTGAAAGACAAAAATGTAGTCGTCGGGAATCATCTCGGCGTAGCGCGTGAGGATGCGGCTGTAACCTTTGTCATCGTCGTGCAAGCCGTAAGGGGTGCGCTCGATGACGATGGGTAGTGGTTCGGTGGAATTTTTCGGTCGGTAGATTTCAGTGTGAAGCTTGACGCCATCACGCGCGGTGATCATGACGTCCGTTTTGTCGAAGAGCAACGAATAGTCAGGCGGATTCGGCGCCTGTGCGCGGCCCGTGATCAAAAAGAGAAACACAATGACCAGAGCCCACAAATAGATTCTGCTTTTCCACAACAAATGAGCAAATCGCATCGCAATCCTCCCTGACGGAGTGATAGCAGAATAGGTCGAACGAACCCGGATGAGGATAGTACACGAAACTCGCCGTGGGACAGACATTCCTGTCTGTCTCACTCCTAGTCTGTTGGCGGAGGCAAGAGACAGCCAAGAATGGCTGTCCCACCAGCAGCGCCTCTGTTAAACTATAGGTTGCTCGACCGCACCTGAGAATAAAGGAGATTCGTCCGGGCTGCTGGTTGTTTCAGCAGCTATTTTTGTCTTTAAAGAGACTGCCAGACGGCAGTCCATAGACCGACGTAGAAATCATGAGCCAAAATATTCGTAACATCGCCATTATCGCGCACGTGGACCACGGAAAAACGACGCTGGTCGACGCCATGCTGCGCCAGAGCGGGATTTTCCGCGCCAACGAAGCGCTCGTCGAGCGCGTGATGGATTCCAACGACCTCGAACGCGAGCGCGGGATCACGATTCTTGCGAAAAACACGGCGCTCTTTTTTCACGACACGAAAATCAACATCGTGGATACGCCCGGTCACAGCGATTTTGGCGGCGAAGTCGAGCGCGCGCTGCGCATGGTTGACGGAGTCGTACTGCTGGTCGACGCCAGCGAAGGGCCGCTGCCGCAAACGCGCTACGTCCTTCAGAAGGCGCTGGCCGCCAAGCTGCCCCCGGTGATTGTGCTGAACAAGATTGATCGCACGGATGCGCGTGCAAAAGAAGTCCTCGACGAAATCTACGACCTGTTTATTGATTTGGACGCGACCGAAGACCAGCTCGACTTCCCTGTGGTCTACACGAATGCGCGCGAAGGCGTCGCGCATCGGCAAATCGGGGACAGCTCAAGGGATCTGCTACCGCTGTTTGAGACCATCGTGAAAAGTATCCCCGCGCCGCCCGGCGATCCGGATGGCGTCTTGCAGATTCAGGTGATGAATCTCGACTACAGCGATTTTCTCGGGCGCATCGCGATTGGCCGCGTATTTAACGGCACGCTTAGGCGCGGCGAGGATGTCGGCATCAGCAAACTGGACGGAAGGCTTCTATCCACACGGATCACCAAGCTGTACACCTTCCGAGGACTCGAGCGCGATGAAGCGGAAGCGGTTGGCGCGGGCGATCTTGTGGCCATCGCGGGCGTGGAAGGAATTCAGATCGGCGAGAGCATCACGGATCTGCTCGCGCCGGCGCCTCTCGAGCCGCTGCTGATCGACGAGCCGACATTGGCGATGATTTTCACGGTGAACAGCAGCCCTCTTTCTGGAAAAGAAGGCAGCTATCTGACTTCGCGCGACCTGCGCGACCGCCTTCAGAAAGAGTTGCTGACCAATGTTTCGATTCGCGTGGAAGATACGGACACGCCGGAATCCTTCCGCGTGCTCGGGCGCGGCGAACTTCAACTCGCCATCCTGATCGAGACCATGCGGCGCGAAGGCTTCGAGCTGATGGTTGGCAAGCCGGAAATCGTCGTGCGCACGGAAAATGGCCGGAAGCTTGAGCCGCTCGAGCGCCTGGTCATCGACGTTCCCGAAAGTTTCATCGGGATCATTCTGGAAACATTGGGCAGCCGGCGCGGCGAGATGCTCAAGATGAGCAATCACAATTCCGGCCGCGTGCGCATGGACTTTAAGATTCCTTCGCGCGGTCTGATCGGCCTGCGCAGCCAGTTGCTGACGGACACTCGCGGCACCGCGTTGATCCACTCGATTTTCGACGGTTGGACAGATTATGCGGGAGAGATGGCGCTGCGCCCGACCGGCGCGCTGGTCGCGGACCGTTCCGGACCTTCGACGGCTTTCGCGCTATGGAACCTTCAGGAACGCGGCGAACTGTTCATCGGTCCCGCCATTGAAGTCTACGAAGGAATGGTCATCGGAGAAAATTCCCGCGAGCAAGACATGGAAGTGAATGTCACCAAGGAAAAGAAACAGACGAATATGCGTTCATCCAGCGCGGATGAAGCGATCCGGCTGATTCCGCATCGCGAGCTCAGCCTCGAACAAGCGATTGAATTTATCGCCGACGACGAGTTCGTCGAAATCACGCCGAAGTCGATTCGCCTTCGAAAAAAGGTTCTGCAAGCCAACAAACGCCCGCGCCGCTGGCAGGAGATTCGCGCCAGCCACGAGGCCACGCGCTAGCAATTTGTTTGCGCGTCTTCTAGTGGCCTGACTTCTCCAGCAATTCCGCCAGGTACTGCTTCCAAAACTCCGCCCAGGTGTGCGTGCCGTGGCCGTGCGTCTGTTCGCTTGCGGGAATCAGGACAAACCGCGCGTTCTGCACCTTCTTGATTTCCCGTTCGGCGACACCCAGATCTGGTGGATTGATGAAGTCGTCGCCAGAATTGACGAACATCACCGGCGCCTTGATTTTGCCGAGTTGCTGCGACGGATCATAGTTGCGCGACGCGTTCACTTGGTACAGAAGATCATTGGCGTCCAGCGCGCTGAATCGCGTGCTGGAAATAGTCGTCGAGATATTTGTCAGCGGCATCGCGCGTCGGCAAGGCTTTCTGCATGGGGATCGGCGCGCTTCCCGCGATTAGCAGAAAATCCAAGGCCGTCCGCAGAGCCTGCTTGGGTTCGTCCTTGTATTCGCCGCCCTTCCATTCGGGATCTTCACGAATCGCATCCATCACCATCTTTCGCCAGATGCGGTTGCGCCCCGCGATCTGCACCGGCACGCACGCGAGCGGCATGAGTGCGTCCATGAAATCGGGATACGTCTCGCCCCACACAAAAGAGTGCATGCAACCCATCGAAGTGCCCATCACGAGGCGCAGGTGATTGACGCCGAGGCCTTCGTTGAGGAGACGGTAGTGTGCGGCCACCATGTCGTCATAATCGTACTGCGGAAAGTGCGCGTGCATGCCGTCGCTGGGCTTGGACGATTTTCCGTGGCCGATGCCGTCAGGAAGAACAATGAAGTAGCGCGCCGCATCGAGAATTTGCCCCGGACCAAAGAGTACGCCCGCAAATTGCGGCTGAAGAAACTGGTGCCCGGTGCCGCCAGTTCCGTGAAGAATGAGCACGGCGTTAGTCGTGCGTCCCTGCGCGTCTCGAATCGGTTTACCTAGTGTCGTGTAATGGAGGCGCAGTTCCGGCAGCGACTCGCCGGAATGAAATTGAAAATTGTGAATGACAAAATCGCCTTCGGCGGTTGCAGGGGCAGGCGTCTGCTGAGCGGTACAGGGCATCGCCATCAAAAGCAGCGCTGCGGACAGCACACCGAAAAATTGCTTGAACCTATTGAGCATCTCTCACCTCTTCGGACCAAAATCTATCACAAACCGGAAAGCGAGGCTTCGCAGCGCTCTCGCTACACGCCTCTTGTGTTGATGCGGCGCTGTGAATACACTGCAACGCGCTGTTACATTCCCAGTGTGCGAGGTGGTTCGATGCGAAGAATTCTTCTGCCCGGCTTGTGCTTCCTGCTCTTGCCATCTCTCGCTTGGTGCCAAGTGAAGCCCAAGCTTTCGCCTGGGGTAAGCGCCTTCGTGAAGGAAGACGCGAGCGTCGTGGCTCTGACGCACGTCCGCGTGGTGGACGGCACCGGCGCCGCTCCCCGCGCTGATCAAACGCTGGTCGTCGTCGATGGGAAAATCGTCGCGCTCGGCGATGCCGCCACAACGAAAATCCCCGACGGCGCAAAAGTGCTTGATCTCTCCGGCCGCACCGTGATTCCAGGACTTGTCGGCATGCACGATCACATGTTTTATCCTGCTCCCGGCGGTGGCCTGCCGCTCTATCCGGAGCATGCCTCAAGTTTTCCACGGCTCTATCTAGCGGGAGGCGTCACTTCGATTCGCACAACGGGCAGCCTCGAACCCTACGCTGACCTGGAGCTGAAGCAAGCAATCGATGCTGGAAAGATCGCTGGCCCGAAGATTCATGTTACCGGTCCGTATCTCGAAGGTGAAGGCGCCTTCGCTCTGCAGATGCATCAGCTGAAGAATGCCGAAGACGCGCGCCAGATGGTCGAATTCTGGATCGCCCGAGGCGCTACCTCTTTCAAGGCGTATATGAACATCACGCCGGAGGAACTTGCCGCCGCCGTCAAAGCCGCACACGCTCACGGAATCAAAGTCACTGGCCACCTTTGCTCGATCGGTTTTCGCGAAGCCGCCGCTCTCGGCATCGACGATCTGGAACATGGCATCGAAGTGGACACCGAATTTCTTCCCGACAAGAAACCGGGCGTCTGCCCTAACCCGCAAGCCGCCGCTAAGGCGCTGCTCTCCGTTGATATCGCGAGCAAGCCCATGCAAGACATGATTCACGATCTGGTCGCGCATCACGTCGCCGTCACTTCCACGCTGCCCGTGTTCGAAACCTCCGTGCCGGGACGCGCTCCGCTCGACAGCCGCGTGCTGGACGCGATGACACCTGAGGCACGCATCGCTTATCTGTCAAGACGTGCGCGAGTTTCCGATAACGCCGCGAATTCAGACGCGCCCGCAATCTTCAAAAAGGAATTGGAATTCGAACACGAATTTTCAAGGCAGGGCGGATTGCTGATGGCAGGTCTCGATCCAACCGGATACGGCGGGGTGATCGCCGGCTTCGGAGACCAGCGCGAAGTCGAATTGCTCGTCGAAGCCGGATTTACGCCCGTGGAAGCCATTCACATCGCAACGTCCAACGGCGCTCAATTCCTTGGCGAGCTCGATAAAATCGGCACGCTTGCCGTGGGCAAAGCGGCCGACATTGTTGTCCTGCAGGGCGACCCTTCGGCCAACATCAAAGACATTGAGAAAGTCGAGATCGTCTTCAAAGACGGTGTCGGCTACGACTCCGCCAAGCTAATCGAATCCGCAAAAGGGATGGTAGGTCTGCGCTAAGCCGCGGAAGCGGGTGAATTTCACCACCTCGCGGCTCCACACGCCGCGCAACTAAGGCAGAAGTATCTTGCCGTCCGCGCCTGGCAAAGCTAATCCCACTTCGTGCGCCAGCGTGGGCGCAACGTCGCGCATATCAATCGTGCCCAGCGACTTGCCCGCCGGAACGCCCGGGCCAACCAAAAAGAACGACGCGTGCAAATCCGGCAAGTCCGGCATCGCTCCGTGCGTGCCGCCAACTTTTATTTTGGAAAGCACGGGGCCGTCAAGAACCGACCCCGTCCGCCACCCAGGCTTTAGCCCCACAAAAAACGAAGCCGGCGGATAGCCGCCCCGCTTATGCACTTCTTCTGCCTCCAAAATGCGGTCAATCCCGTTCGCCGGGTCACTCGCAAGCTTGGCCAGTATCTCGCGCACCTGCGACAGGATCGCGCCATCGCTCGGATCTTTCAAAATGATCGCGGCAGATCCGCCAGTCACCCACGGGATCGCCTTCCAATCCGTAATTTTCCCCTTGTCATTGACCGTGATCAGCTTCGCCTCGCGAAACAACGGGAACAAATTCAATTGCGCATCGGTTCGCACGAAGCCGTGGTCGGAAACAATAGCGATATACGCCCGTCCCGGAGCGATCCTCTCCGCCGTCGCGCGAATTTTTCCGATCGTGGCATCAATGCTTTCAAGAACCGCGATCGCCTCGGGACTGAACGGCCCCGTCTCGTGTTCGATATGATCCAGCGAACTCAGATGAAGCGTCAAAAGCGCAGGATGCTTCTTCTCAAGAATCCACTCCGTATACCGCCCACGGTTCTCATCTCCCTGGGCCGACGTGTCAATTCCTCCGCGGTATTCGCCAAGCTCCGACTTCGCCTCCTCCAACAATCCACGCGTCGAAACCGCCCGCAGCAGCTTCGCATCGTCCGGCGTACTCGCGCGCCAAAATTCGGGAATGTCCCAATTGATGTGCGCTCCAACCGTGACGGGCCACTGAATGCTCGCGGTCGTCCGCCCCGCCGCAGCCGCAACGTCCCATAGTGTCGGCACGCGAATGTCTTCCGTGTACCAATACCAGCCCTCCTGGTTCTGCCGCAGCGGATCAAAAGTCGTGTTCGCGAAAATCCCATGCTTCGCCGGCCACACGCCCGTGACCAGCGTCGTGTGGCTCGGATACGTCACCGTAGGCACGACCCCGATCACTCCTTCCGCGTACGTCCCTTGCTTCAAGAAACGGCGCAGGTTTGGCACTTTTGCGCCGTGCGCATCCGCTTCGGTGATGTAGTCCGGACGCATTCCATCCACGGAAACCATCACGAGCAGCGGCGGTGCCTGCTCCTGCGCCGAGCCGCTGTCCGCGAAGAGAAAAACGGCAGCGAAACCAAAAAGGCCGACGCCAAAAAGAAAGCTGAGCCGTCGCAACCTTAAAATACGGGAGCTTTTAGAGGTGTTCATGATGGCAAAAGCATACCCCAAACCGCGATGAGGATTTTACAAACACGCTACACAAGGATAAATTGGAGGTGAACGGCGCGCGACCCTGCGGGTGAACAATTCTCTCAATTCAAACTGTTCCCCGCGACAGGAATGTTGTAAAGTCTAGCGCTCATGTGCAACCCGCCGCTGAACCGTTGTAACGAAACGGCTTAGCAAATTGGTAGTGCTCTCGGGCGGAGCTTTCGCGCAGAATCGACAGGTGGAATACGTGAATATTGGACCCTCGAATGGGGCCTCAAACTCGCACTGCACCATAGCTGCAACGGCCACCGCTCTGCCGCCATACACGATGACCCGCGAAGACGTGAAGTACTACATGGGCCGCGTGTTCGACATACCGGATCGGCGCCTGGAAGCGCTGATGTCTATCGCGGACAACGCGCAGGTTCACAAACGCTACTCGATTTTTCCGATCGAATATACCGTCGAGCCGCGGCCGCTCTCCAAGACCAATCAGGAATACATGGAGCACGCCGTAAAGCTCGGCCGCCAGGCAGCGGAAGAGTGCTTGCAGCGCGCCGGCCTTCGTCCAGACGAAGTGGATCTCATCATCACCGTTTCCTGCACTGGATTCATGATCCCCTCGCTGGACGCGCACCTCATCAATCTCATGGGCTTTCGCTCAAACGTTCGCCGCATGCCCTTCACGGAACTGGGCTGTGCCGCCGGAGCGATGGCCCTGGGCCGCGCGGCAGATTACTTGAAAGCTCATCCTGGCGGAAACGTCCTGATCATCTCCGTCGAGTTGCCTTCGCTCACCTTTCAACGTAAGGACATCTCACAGGCAAACTTGATCTCATCGATTCTGTTTGGCGACGGGGCAGCAGCGGTCCTGGTGAGCGGGAAAGCGGAGAAGGGCCCCAAGATCCTCGTCTCAGAAACTTACACATTTCCCGATTCCCTGGGCGCCATGGGCTTTGACCTGCGCGATTCAGGATTTCACATTTTGCTGTCGAAAGACGTCCCCGAAATGATCGGCGTAAAAATTCGCGGACTCGTGGACGGTTTTCTAGAACGCCAGAGCCTGAAGCAGGAGGACATTAAAGGGTGGATTTTGCATCCTGGCGGCGCGCGTTTGCTCGGCAATGTCGAAAAAGAATTGGGGCTCTGCAAATGTGATACGCAACCCTCCTGGGATATTCTCAGGAATGTCGGCAATCTATCCAGCGCCACGATTCTTTTCATCTTGCAAGAGTGGATGGAAAAGCGACCCCTCAAATCGGGCGAACATGCGCTGGCGGCCGCGTTTGGACCGGGATTCAGCGCCGAATTCCTCTTGCTGCAATGGACCTGAGCGTCATAGCGTTTCTCGGCCTTCTGGTGGCCGTGGCAGTGCTTCGCATCGTGGAGCTGCGGATTTCGCGCCGTCATCAGCAAGAGATGATCGCGCGCGGCGCCGCCAAGGTGGAAGAACCTAGATTTCGCTGGATGGTTCTGCTTCACACCGCTGTACTCATTGGCGCTGCGCTCGAAGTTGTCCTGCTTCACCGCCCGTTCATCCCCATTCTTGCCGCGGCAATGTTTGCGGTATTCCTCGCCGCAAATGTAGTCCGCTGGTGGGTCATCCGCACGCTGGGAAATCATTGGAACGTTCAGGTGATGGATTCCACTCGCCTCGGCGTGATCTCATCGGGACCGTTCCGCTACGTTCGCCATCCAAATTACGCTGCCGTCTTTGCGGAAATGGTTGCGCTGCCTCTGATTCACACCGCATGGATCACGGCACTCATGGGCTCACTTGCTCACATCGCCGTACTCTCGATGCGGCTTTCCACCGAAGAGCGCGTTCTGCTCGCAAATCCGGAATATCGGGCCACGATGGCCAACAAACCGAGATTTATTCCCGGTGTTTTCTAAAAACACGGAAGAAAAAAACGGTTGCCGCATATTCACCGCGGCTTTGCCCGCAATTCGCAATCTTGGTACGCTGATACACTAGTATCAAGTTTCCGGACCGTCCCCAACCGGCGAATATACCCACAAGGCGGTGACATGTGTTTCAAAAAGACATTTTGAAAGGCCGGGCAATCTTCCTCACGGGCGGAGGAACCGGCTTGGGCCGCTCCATGGCTTTGCGTTTTGCCGAGCTGGGCGCTCGCATGTATATCGTCGGCCGCCGCGAGGAACCGCTCAAGGAAGTTTGCTCGGAAATTCACCGCGTGGGCGGCTCGGCGGCGTTCACCACCTGTGATGTGCGCGATTACGGGGCGGTCGAAGCTGCCGCGGAGAAAGCCGAGCAGCAATTCGGCCGCATTGATACGGTCGTCAACAACGCGGCCGGAAATTTCATCGCGCGGACGGAAAAACTTTCTCCTAACGCCTTCAGCACGGTCGTGGGCATCGTGCTCAACGGCTCGTTTCATTGCACGCAAGCCTTCGCCAAGCGCTGGATAGCGCAAAAGCTCGGCGGCAACGTCTTGAGCATCGTCACCACCTACGCTGCTGCCAATAGCGGCTCCGGGTTTGTCGTGCCTTCGGCGTGTGCGAAGGCTGGCGTGCTTGCTATGACCACCTCGCTCGCGGTGGAGTGGGCCAAGTATCACATCCGGCTTAACGCCATTGCACCCGGGCCGTTTCCCACCGAAGGCGCATGGTCTCGCCTCATGCCATCAAGACAATTTGAAGACCACGCCAAAGACAAGCATCCGATGAAGCGTTTCGGCCGTCACGAGGAACTTGCAAACCTCGCCACATTTCTCTTGAGCGATATGGCGGAATACATTAACGGCGAGTGTGTCGTGATCGATGGCGGCCAGTGGCTGCGCGGGGCGGGCGAGTTCAACGACCTGCTCATGCTGCCGGAAGCCGCGTGGGAAGCGCTCGAAGCGGCTCGTTCCAAAAAATCTTAAAGCTTGTCTATTCCGGCAGAGCTTTCTTGCGCAATTCCACTCGTATCTTCACGTCCCCAATCGTCTGGCCGTTTGCTACGGAATGCACCTTGATTTCCTGAGCCTCGGAATTTTTGGGCGGCGGCTCGCTGAGCGTGGGCAGATTCACTTCTATGCGCGCTGCTCCCGTCTGCTTCGCTCCAACCACAAATTTCAGAGTGCCCGTTTGCAAGGTCCAGCCGGATGGCAGATTCACGGAAAGGGTGAATTCTCGCGATTCTGCCGTCTGATTGCGCAGCCACAAGGGAATCACAAATGTGCCGCCCGCTTGTTGAGCGATTTCCGGCGGTTCGGGATGAGGCAGGTGCATCAATCCATGCGCGCGGCGAAAATCGGCGTAGTAGTTCCACGGTCCGGCGAGTTCCACGGCAATTTCCGGCTGCGACGGCGCAGGTGTGACCTCCGGCCGCGCAAAAGGAATCGTACCCGGCGCAATGCCTTCAAAGACATCTCCCGTCACGTTCCCGCCCACCAGCGACTTCCCCAGCACAAGACTTATCCCACTGCTCCAGAAACTATCCGACGTGACCATCTTTTCGATTTGCGCTTCGTCCATTTTTGCGAGCGTATCAATGAAACCCTTCGCCTGTGTTTCATGCCGGCGAAATGACTCCAAGGCCAGGCGCCAGTAGGCCTGTTTCGCTGATTTCGATATTTCTTTAACGGAATAATTGGGCCCTTTGTCGCGAAAAATCTCCTCTTTGTCCGCATCCGGGAAGTAATAAATTTTCTTCGCCTGCCACGGCCGCAAATTCTCGAGGAAAGGTTCCAGCCGCCGCAGAGGCGCTGCGACTTGCTCTGGAAATACTGTGGGGTCGCCGGCTAGGTCAAACGCTTCGGTCGCGAGAACACCCGCAGCTTGATGATCTCCGTGATCCTCGCCGATAAAGGTGCCCGGTAAAAACGTCAGAATAACCTCTGGTCGAGTCAGTCGCACAAGCCGCACAAGATTTTCGAGCGCCATCCCGTGATCCCAGTTCGACAGGGATTGCAAAACGTCTTGGGATGCGGTGTCTTTCCCGCCTAAAAACCAAACTTTGTCGATGCCCAGAGTGGCTGCCGCGCGGCGTGCTTCGATTTCGCGAATATCGCCAAGCGCCGTGGCCTGTTCAGCACCCGCCTCGTTCGCGCCGCTGCTGCCCCGCGTGCCGTAAGCTATCGCGACGTGTTTGCCCACATCAATCGCCCGCGCCAGATAAGGTGTTGCGGCTCCTTCGTCATCCGGATGCGCCACGACAAGGAGAATGTCCACTTTGTAGCGCTCGTCGGCCTGAGCAATGCCGGTTGGCGCTTGCCCCATGGCAATCGTCGGAAGGAACGAGCAAACCAAGACGGCAAGCATCGCAAGCGAACACGGCCAGCTCACTCCAGGCATCCATTTTGATCGCGCGTGTTGCGCACACTTTTGCGGCGCTGAACCGCCAAACGCCGAAAAACGCGTTGTTTCGAAGGATGGGTACATCGAAGAATTCTATATCGAACTGGCAGAAATCTCCCACCCGGCGTCGCTCGAATATTTCGTTTATCGCGTGGCGAATTTCCGGCTCAATGCATGCTCTCCCGCGGCACGTTTGCCGCGTCTATACTATTTCCATGTCGAAGCTCGCTTCATTTTGCGTCGCGTTGGTAGCCATTTTTGCTCAGGCTCTGGTCCAACAGAGCGCTACCCCGAATCCTCCCGGGCAGGATTTGCAGCCCGGTGTTGTGCTGCCCAAGGTCCCCTGCGTAACGCCGCCCGACCAAAGCTACGCGCTGTACCTTCCTTCTCATTACTCCCGCGAGAAAAAATGGCCGATCGTCTATGCGTTCGATCCCGCCGCCCGCGGAAGCATGCCCGTCGAGTTGATGAAGGACGCTGCGGAGCGCTACGGCTATATCGTGGTCGGCTCGGACAACTCGCACAATGGCAATTGGAAACCGCAAGCAGAAGCCGCCCAGGCGATGTTTGATGACACGCACGCGCGCCTTTCCATCGACAACAAACTCGTCTATTTCGCTGGATTTTCTGGCGGCGCGCGGCTTGCCGCGTCGCTCACACAACGATGCAACTGTGCCGCTGGCGTGATCTTGAACGGCGCGGGCTTCGCGCCTTCCTCTCCACCCGTTGCGAACGCAACGTTTTCTGTTTTCGCTGCGGTCGGCACTTTCGATTTCAACTATGGCGAGGTCGTGGATCTCGACGCGAAACTCGGCGCGCTCCACTACTCTCATTCCTTGCGCCGGTTCGACGGTCCTCATCAGTGGGCGCCCGCGAACGTCATGGACGAAGCGTTGGCCTGGTTTCGCTTGATCGCGATGAAGGACGGCCATGAAGAGCGCGACATGGATTTCGTGAAGGCCCAAGCTGCCGAAGCTGAGAAGCGCGCGAAGTCTCTCGAAGTCGCCGGCGATCTGTACGGCAGCTGGAAGGAATATCGCCAGGCTGCCGATACGTTTGACGGTCTCGGTGAAGCCCCAGCCTTTCGCGAGCGCGCCGTTGCGATGGAAAAAGAAAAGGCTGTTCGCGAAGGCGCAAAGCGCGAGCAGCAAGACCTTGACGAACAATCACGCCTGAGCGCGGATATTTCTTCAGGGCTCGCCGCTCTCCGTCAGGACCCTCCAAACCGCGCCGATGTGCGCAGCGAAGTCGAGCGGCAAATCTCCGAGCTCCGCAGCCGCGCGGAGCATGAGAAAAATCCGCAAAAGCTCCGCGTCGCCAAGCGCGCCTTAGCTGGCATTTTCGTCGAAGCCATGGAGACCGGCCAAGAGCGTTTGGAGGCCAAAGATTACTCTCACGCGCGCACGTATTTTGAACTGGGGAGTAGCGCCGACCCAGACTCCGTCTGGGCCCTGAGCCAATTGGCCGCCGCACGCGCCCTGGACGGGGACCGCAAGGGCGCCTTCGAAGCCCTTCGTCACACCAAAGAAAAAAGCAAAGACCCCGTAGCCTTTTCGGCTTGGTTGAATGAAGAACCCGCCTTCGCCAAGCTGCGCGACACCGCCGAATTTCGCGCGCTACTCTCGCCTACGCAATGACCTTTATAAAGTCGCCGCCTTGACCACGATAGGACACGCCGATAAGCTTAGAGTTTCTCCTTTCCAGGTGAACGAATCATGGAGCAACTGCAAGTCACATTGCCGGACGGCAAGGTTCAAGAGGTGCCCAAGGGCACGACTCCGGCGGATATCGCGCGCAAAATTTCACCCCGCCTCGCGGATGCAGCTCTCGTAGCGCGAGTGACCGCGACCAACGGATCTCCTCTGCCCAATGCTCCCGACCTCGGCGAACTAGTTGATCTCCGCCGTCCGCTCGAAGAAAACGTCAAGCTCCAAATCCTTACCGAAAAAGATCCTGATGCGCTCTTCGTCTTCCGCCACTCCGCGGCTCACTTGCTCGCCGCCGCCGTGATGGATCTCTATCCAAACGTCAAGCTCGGCATCGGGCCGCCCATTGATACCGGCTTCTTCTACGAATTCCTTCGCGAAGAGCCTTTCACTCCGGAAGATCTCGCGAAAATTGAAAAGAAGATGCACGAACTGGCCGCGCAAGACTTGCCGAACGAGCGCAAGCTCATTCCCAAGCCCGAAGCCATCGAGCTCTACAAAAAGAATAATCAAATTTTCAAGTGCGAGCTCGTCGAAGAAAAAGCCAACGAGCTCATGGTCTCGTTTTACACCACAGGAAAATTTCTTGACTTCTGCCGCGGCCCCCACATTCCTTCCACCAAGCGCATCACCGCGTTCAAGCTCATGAACGTCGCCGGCGCTTACTGGAAGGGCCAGGAAGGCAATCCTCAGCTCCAGCGCATATACGCCGCGTGTTTCTTCACCCAAAAAGAACTCGACGAATATCTTCACCGCCTCGAAGAAGCGAAGCGCCGCGATCATCGCAAGCTCGGTGTCGAGCTCGAGCTCTTCAGCATTCAGGAAGAAGCCGGCCCCGGTCTAATTTTCTGGCATCCCAAAGGCGGCCTCATCCGCAAAATTGTCGAGGACTGGCTCCGCGACGAACTCCTCAAGCGCGGCTACGACCTCGTCTACACTCCGCACATCATGCGCCTCGACCTCTGGAAAACCAGCGGCCACACAAATTTTTACAAAGACAGCATGTTCGGCCCCGTCGAAGTCGAAAAGGCCGAGTACCAGCTCAAGCCCATGAACTGCCCGGGCCACATCCTCATCTACAAATCAAAGCTGCACAGCTATCGCGATCTTCCCGTGCGCCTCGCCGAGCTTGGCACCGTCTATCGTTATGAGCGCAGCGGCGTCCTCCACGGCCTCCTGCGCGTCCGTGGTTTCACGCAAGACGACGCCCACATTTTCTGCACGCCTTCGCAAATCGAAAGCGAAGTCGAAGCCTGCGTTGATTTCGCTTTCGCCGTTATGAAAAATTTCGGCTTCGACAAATACGAAGTCGAGCTCTCCGATTGGGACGCCGCTCACCCGGAAAATTACGCGGGCAAGCCCGAAGACTGGCATCGCGCAACAGCGGCACTAGCCGATACGATGACGCGCATGAAGATCCCGTACAAAAAAATGGAAGGCGAAGCCGCCTTTTACGGTCCTAAGATCGACGTCAAGCTCATTGACGCCATCGGCCGTCCCTGGCAACTCACCACCGTCCAGTTCGATTTCAATCTCCCCGCGCGTTTCGGTCTCGAATACGTCGCCGAAGACGGCGCTAAGCATCAGCCGCTGATGGTCCATCGCGCACTGCTCGGTTCCGTCGAGCGCTTCTTCGGTATTTTGATCGAGCATTACGCCGGCGCATTCCCTCTCTGGCTCGCGCCCGTGCAAGTCCAAATCTGCCCCGTCAGCGAAAAAGTCGCCGACTACGCCAGGCACGTCACCGAAACTCTCAGACGCCACAACCTGCGCGTCCATCTCGACGAGCGCAACGAAAAGCTCCCGGCAAAAATCCGTGACGCCCAGCTCCAAAAGATTCCCTACATGCTCATCGTCGGCGCCAAAGAAGCCGAAGCCGGCACCGTCTCCGTCCGCCATCGCAGCAAGGGAGACCTCGGCCCCAAGCCTCTCGCCGAAGTTATCGCGTCCTTACAAGACGAAGTCGCCGCTCGCGCGACGACCTAAGCATCATCGCAAGCCCGCGCGTCAACCCAGCCCGCCCGCAATCCGCGCGGCTTCAGGAGAATTTTTCAATCGCAGCATCGCCGCGACTCCCAATACAGGACCCAGCGCCAGCATGCCCAGCGCGATGTGCCATCCAAAGCGCTCTCGCAAAACAGGTACGAGCCAAATCGTCACCACCGTCAGTGTGAATCCAATCGCGAGCTGCATCGTCAATGCCGTTCCCACGTAAGCCTGATCCCCCACTTCCGTCACCATCGCGGAAAACTGCGCTGAGTCCGCCACCACGGAAATTCCCCACACTAGTCCGAGTCCCAGCACAATCCCGCCAGGCAGCGCGCTCCACCCGATGATCATCGCGCAACCTCCCGACACAATCATCGCCAGCGCCGTCGTTTGTGTGCGGCCCCAACGATCCGCGAGCCGGCCCGCTCCCCAGCAACCGAACGCCCCAGCTCCTATCACCGCAAATGTTCCGAACGCCGCCTCCCGCTGAAATCCCGCCACGCCTTGCGTGCGCAGCACATCCGCAAAAAACGCGGCAAACCAGGTCCACATCGCATACAACTCCCACATGTGCCCGAAATATCCGAGCGTGGCCAATCGCACCCCTCGATTCGCAAACGAAGTAATAATCTGCCGCGGATTGAACACGGCGCGCGGAAAAGGGAATGGCCCATCCGCAGTTCCAAATTCCGCGATAATCCCGCCCGTCAGCGTCATCGCCGAAGTTCCCGCAATCACCACGCGCCAATCCAATCCGCCGAGGCCATTCAAAAGATGCGGCATCGCCGAACCCAGCGTGAGTCCTCCCACCAACGTTCCCAGCGCCGTACCGCGTTCGCGACGGAACCATGTCGCCATAGCCTTCAAACTTGGCGGATACACTAGCGCAAGACTGGCTCCAGTAAAAAATCTCACCGGCAGCGCAGCCGCCGGACCATCGCAAAACAAAAGCGCCGCATTCATCGCCGCCGCGGCGACAGCACCAAAGAGCATCAACCGTCTCGGCCGCACCAGATCGGCCAAATTAAGCAGCGCTGATGCCAGGCATCCAGCCACAAACCCAATTTGCACGGAAATTGTCATCAGCGCGCCCACGCCAGGAGAGAGGTGCCAAAGCTCGCGCAGTTGCGGCAGCACTGCGGACGCAGAAAACCAGGCGCCCATGCTAAACACAGCGGAAGCAGCCAGCGCCGCCAGCGCGCGCCAGCGGCCGGGTGGCTCCATCAACGTAGGGATTGACGTAGGGGATTCCACGGGTCGCAACGCCGCGCATGATAACATGCCGCCTAAACGGATTTGAGAGGTGCCGCGTGCCGCATACCATTTCGCGCCGCTTTTTTTTCGCTCTAACCGGAGCTGCCCTCGCCGCGCCAAAAATGTCCTTCGGAGCTGTTGAAATGCCCGTCGTGCTCGATCACATTCTTCTCGGCTGCAGCGATCTCGATCGCGGCATTGACTTCGTCGAAAAACACACCGGTGTTCGCGCCGCATTTGGCGGCGTCCATCCTGGACGTGGCACCCGCAACGCTCTTCTCTCTCTCGGCGAAAAACACTACCTGGAAATCATCGCGCCCGATCCTCAGCAATCCGCCGCGCCAGATCACTACGCTCTCCAAAAACTTAGCGAGCCTCGCCTCGTCGGCTGGGCCGCTCATCCCGGCGACCTGAATCAATTCGCAATTCGTCTCCGCGATACCGGTCTCGCGTTTGATGGACCACATGCCGGCTCGCGCAAGCGCCCCGACGGCCGCCTCCTTCAATGGAAAACCCTGAATTTGAAAGACGATCGCGGCGGCCTGCTCCCCTTCTTCATCGAGTGGAGCGCCGATACTGTCCATCCCTCTGCCGACGCGCCTTCCGGCTGCAAATTCGTCCGTTTCGCACTATCAACACCCGCTGACGCTGAGTTGAATCGCATCTGCACCCAGCTAGACCTCGATGTTCCCGTCGAACAAGGCGAAAAACCGCATCTCTTCGCCCGCATCGTAGGCCCCGACGGTGGAGTCATGCAGGTCGCTTCTTAATCCGTGTCGGTCTACTCGCCAGTCCGCTTGGCCTCGACCAACCCCTTGCTCAACCAATCCGGCTACGTGCTATACTTTGAAACCCGTCCCCGGCTTCTTTTCGGCCGTGTGGACGGCATCGCAACGATTCGAGGCCCAGCCCGGCGAGGCGGGCTGCAAGGCGCCTTTTAGCACTTAGGGGGGAATATCGCAGAACGCAGCTTCCGGCAGAGCGATCGCATCCGCGTCAACGAGCGGATTCGAGCGCGCGAACTCCGGGTGATTGACGAAGAAGGCGGCCAGCTTGGCGTCATGCAGCCGTTCGAAGCGCTGAAGTTGGCGCGCGAGCGCGGTCTTGACCTGGTGGAAATTTCGCCGACAGCGGATCCGCCAGTTTGCAAGATCACCGACTACGGCAAGTATCTCTACCAAGCTAACAAGAAAGCGCACGAACAGCGCAAGAGCAGCCGTGGCTCGCAGCTCAAGGAAGTAAAATTTCGTCCCGCGACCGCCGAGCACGATTATCAGGTTCGCAAGAATCAGATCATCCGTTTCCTCGGCGATGGACACAAAGTTCGCGCGATGATTTTTCATCGTGGCCGCGAAATGGCGCACCAGGAAGTCGGCCGCGCCAAGATGAACCGCTTGTTGGTGGAAATTGCCGACCAGTGCCAGATTGAAACGATGCCGCGGATGGAAGGCAACGTCCTGGTAGCTCTGCTCGCGCCGAAAAAAGGCGTCTCAGTAGCAAAGCCCAGCGGGCAATCAACTGCCAACGCCCAGCAGTCGCAGTAGTTTTGGAGTTTTTTGGGGCCGTGTGAGCCCCGCTCTTGAAGGAGAGACTTTCAGGTTATGCCAAGGAATTCGACGAAACCAAAACTGAAACTGAAAACTCATCGCGGCGCAAGAAAGCGTTTCAAAATCACCGCGAACGGCAAAATCAAACGCATGCACTCCGGCAAGCGCCACCTGATGGGCACGAAGGCTCCGGGCCGCATGCGCAAGCTAAAAAAGCTGACGCTGGTCAGTCCCAGAGATGTCGCCGCCGTCAAGCAGATGCTACCCTACGGCTAAAGCCGCGGAAGTTTCCGCGTGTGCCGCGAATCCGCACGCGCATAGATTTTCTTCGTAGGGGCGCGATACATCGTGCCCTTCCGATCAAAACGCAGGACGCAAGTCCCGCACATCGCGCCAGGCAGCGCTTCACGGGTGCCTGCCGGCCGATAAGCCGCAAAAAATTATTCGCCGCAAGGCAAATAATCCAGCGGCCAGCAACACAATCAGAGACAAACCCGCTGCCTAGCGCGTTTTTCCTCGCGTGAGCGCACCGCCTTTGTCTCCCAACTTTAAGGAGAAAACCCATGGCACGCGTAAAACGTGGCACAAAACGCCGCGCCCGTCGTAAAAAGTATCTCAGACGCACAAAAGGCTTCTTTCTAACAAAGAGCAAGCTCTACCAATCCGCGCAAGAAGCAGCGAATCGCGCCGATCGTTACGCCAAGCGCGACCGCCGCGTAAAAAAACGCGAGTATCGCAAACTCTGGATTCAGCGTATCGGCGCAGCCGCCCGCAACAACGGCTTGACCTACGGCCAGTTGATTCACGGCCTCAAAGCCGCAGGCGTCTCGCTCGATCGCAAAATCCTGGCCGATATCGCGGTCAAAGACGCTGCCGCTTTTGCAAGCCTGGTAGCCAGCGCCAAGTCCGCCGCTCCGCCGCAAGCTAAGAAGGCGTAGTTCACTGTTAAACATCATCTACCGGTAGGGGCTCGATATATCGCGCCCCTGTGGTGCACTCTATTTTCGCGATCATGCCGAACATTGAAAATCCAACCGGCAAAACTCTCTCCGATCTCGGCGTAACCACCGCTGCCGCAATCGCGGATCACTTCGCCGAAATTCGCGCGCGCTTTGACGCAGAAATTTCCGCGCTACCATGACGAGCCGAACTGGAACATCACGAAGGTGATGCATGGCTCGGCCGCAAATCCGGCGTCCTCGCTCAAATAACCGACAACTGGCTGAAACCCGCCTCGCCGGATCTAAAGCGCGCCGTAGGCGCCGGCCTCAACGAACTCCGCGCTCACGTCGAAAGCCAAATCGAATCCCGCCGCCAAGCCATCGAATCCGGCGCCGACCAATCTGCCCTCGCACGCGAACACGTCGACCTCTCTCTCCCCGGCGTCACACGCCCCATCGGCTCGCATCACCTGATCCGTCAAGTCTTCCAAGAGATCGAAGACATCTTCGTCTCCATCGGCTTCTCCGTCGTCGAAGGCCCCGAAATCGAAACGCCCTACTACAATTTCGAGGCGCTCAACATTCCGGAATTCCATCCCGTCCGCGACGACATGGACACCTTCTATCTCGATCTCCCGAAAGGTGCTCCAACGCCGCTCCTCCTCCGCACGCACACTTCCCCGATGCAGATTCGCACCATGGAAAAGCGCAAGCCTCCCGTGCGCGTCATCGTCCCCGGCAAGGTCTATCGCCGCGACAATCCCGACGCCACGCACTCGTTCATCTTCCATCAAGTCGAAGGCCTGGCCGTCGACTCGGACATCACCTTCTGCGATTTCACCGGCACCATCGAATATTTCGTTAAACAATTTTTCGGCCCCGGCGTGAAGACCCGCTTCCGCCCCAGCTATTTTCCGTTCACCGAGCCAAGCGTCGAATTCGACGTCTCCTGCATCTTCTGCGGCGGCAGCGGCACGAGCGCCGTCGGCGGCACCTGCTCCAAATGCAAAGGCGCCGGCTGGATCGAACTCTTCGGCGCAGGCATGGTCGATCCCGCCGTCTACGGCTTCGTCAACTACGACGCCAAAAAAGTCAGCGGCTTCGCCTTCGGCATGGGCATCGACCGCCTGGCCATGCTCAAATACCAAATCGACGACATCCAAGTCTTTTTCCAAAACGATGTCCGCTTCCTCCGCCAATTCCCATGAGCCACCCTTTATCTAGTGCACCGTCATTTCGAACGGAGCAGACCGACGGTTTTTCATTCCACTTCGCTCCTGCGAAGTGGTCGGTCTGCGTGGAGAGAAATCTCTCTTCGATCTCGGCTGGTCGGCAACTTTTATGACCTTTGTCGACGCCAAACAACGCTTCTCCAACCGCGTAGCCGACTACATCCGCTATCGCCCCGGATATCCGTCCGCGATCCACGAAGTGCTTCGCGCCGAGTGCGGCTTGCGCCCAGGACACGTCATCGCTGACATCGGCTCGGGCACGGGCTTCTTGAGCGAACTCTTCCTGAAAAAAGGCAATCGCGTCTTCGGCGTCGAGCCCAACGAAGCGATGCGGCAAGCCGGCGAGGAATATCTCGCTTCCTTCGATGGGTTCACAAGTGTTAACGGATCGGCGGAGGCTACCACTCTGGACGATGCCAGCGTGGATTTCGTCACCGCTGGCCAAGCCTTCCATTGGTTCGACCAAAATGCCGCCCGCCGCGAATTCATCGCGCATCCTGAAGCCCGCCGGCTGGGTCGTCGTCGTCTGGAACGAGCGGCTCACGGACATAAATCCCTTTGTCCGCGAGTACGAAGACTTGCTTCGAAAGTTCGGCACGGACTACGCCAGCGTGAAGGAAAGCTATCCGAACGAACAGCACATGCGCGATTTTTTTGGCTCAAATCCGTACTCCTCTCGCGCGCTGCCGAATTTTCAGGAATTTGATTTCGAAGGAATCGCCGGACGTTTGCGCAGCAGTTCATTCATCCCCGCGCCGGACGCTCCAACTTTCGCGCCCATGATGGCCGAACTCCAAAGAATTTTCGCCGAGTACAATCAAGACGACCGCGTGCGCCTCGAATATTCCACGCGCATCTATTTCGGCCGCCTGAACGCTCCTCTCGATTCTCCCGGCGACTACGTCAGGACTGGAACCGCGCATGAAGGTCGTCTACAACTGGCTGAAAGAATTCGTCGACGTCACCGCTCCGCCAAGCGATGTCGCCTCGCGCCTGGCGCTTTCCGGCACCAACATCGGCAGCGTCGAAAACGGCCCGCATGGCCCCGTCATCGATGCGGAGGTCGGTTCGAATCGCCCCGATTGCCTGAGCCACTATGGAATCGCGCGCGAACTTGGCGCCGTCTATAAACTCCCGCTCAAGTCGGTCGCGCCGAAGCCTGCCGAGAGCGCAACGAAAGTATCCGACGCCGTAAGAGTTGAAATCCAATCTCCAGAACTCTGCGGCCGCTTCACCGCCCGCGTCATCCGCGGCGCAAAAATCCAGCCATCCCCGAAATGGCTGAAAGACCGTCTCGAAGCGAGCGGCGTCGCCAGCATTAGCAACGTCGTCGACATCTCGAATTACGTGATGCTCGAACTCGGCCACCCGCTTCACACATTCGACTACGACAAAGTCCGCGATCATCGCATCGTCGTCCGCCGCGCAAAATCCGGCGAAAAAATCCGCACTCTCGACGGCCTCGAGCGCACCCTCGATTCCAGCCTTAGCGTCGTCTGCGATGGCGACGGCTCCCGCGCCGTTGGCATCGGCGGCATCATGGGCGGCGCGGAAACCGAAATTTCTTTTTCCACAAAAAACATTCTCATCGAATGCGCCTGGTTCGAACCGATCGCCGTCCGCAAAGCCGCCCGCTCTCTCAAACTCCACACCGAAGCCTCCACGCGCTTCGGCCGCGGCGCCGATCCCGAAACGGCGGAGCTCGCTTCCCGCCGCGCCGCCGAACTCATCCTCCAACTCGCCGGCGGCGAACTGCTCGCTGGCGTCGTAGATGTCTATCCCGGCAAGCGCCAGCCGAAGAAAATCCAATTGACGCGCGCGGAATTTCTTCGCGTGATGGGCGCGGACGTTTCCGACAAAGAAATCGAATCGATTCTCGGCGCGCTTGGTTTTGCTCCCGTTCGAACAGGCGAAAATCGCGGCGCAGCGGGTTCTCTTCTCGCCGCGTGGGAATGCACTCAGCCGTCGTGGCGCGCGGAAGTTGAACGCGAAATCGATCTGATCGAAGAAGTCGCGCGCATCTACGGTCTCGATAAATTCCCCCCGCGCTTGCCTGCCGCGCGCCAGGGTGCGCAGCGTTTGCCGAAATTCGAATCCGAACTTCGCGTGCGCGAACGGCTCATCGGTCTGGGCTATCGAGAAATCCTGACGATTCCCCATGTAGCCGAGGACCGCGACGCGCTTTTCCGTCCCGAAGGTGTCGCTCCCGCGCGCCTTTCGAATCCGCTCTCCGAAGAAGCCAGCGTCCTCCGTTCGAATGGCCTCGTCAGCATGGCCGCAGCGCTCGAATGGAATCTCAATCACGGCCAGCGGAATGTTCGCCTCTTCGAAATCGGCCGCCACTATCGCCTTGTCGGATCGCACTCCGTCGAAACGCCCATCCTGACCATCGGCGCAACCGGCGAAGCCCGCGAAAAAGGCATCTACGAATCTGCCCGCACGTTCGAATTCGCCGATTTGAAAGGCGATCTCGACGCCATCGGCGCGCTCGCCGGCGGCTTCGAATGGAGCAAGGCGGAGCTCCGTGGCCGCACACTGTGCGCCGCGGAAACATCTCACTCGGCTCCCACCAAATCGGTCACGCTGGCCAACTTGCGCGGCGCGTGGCGGAAAAATTCAAATTGCGTCAGGACATTTTCCTGGCGGAAATTCAGCTCGAACCTTTGTACGTGCAAATTCGCGCGGCGAAAGAGGCGCGGCGCTACGAGCCGTTGCCGCGTTTTCCTGCGGTCGAGCGGGATTTTTCTTTGCTGCTCGCCGACGGCACTACGTTTTCGGACGTCGTGAAAACGATTCGTTCGCTCAACATCGGCGAAGTCACGCTCATCGAAGCGGCGGATTTATTCCGCGGGAAAAATGTGCCTGCTGGAAAATATTCACTGCTGGTGCGCGTCGACATTCCAAAGCCGCGAAGCGACATTGACCGACGCTCAGACGAGCGATTTCTCCGCCAAAATTATTTCCGCGCTCGAAAAAATCTTGGTGCGCAGCTCCGCGCGAGCTGAAGCCGCGCTAGTTGATTGTTCTCGTCCACGCCACGGTGCGCTACAATCCGGAGACATGAGCAGTCCTGTAAAAGTCGAAATATTCGGCCAGACGTACGCGATTCGCGGCGAACTGGACGAAGCGTACGTCCACAAGCTGGCGCAGTACGTCGACGAAAAAATGCACGCGATTGCGGCGGGACGGAGCGACGGTGGACACGCAAAAAGTGGCCGTTCTTGCGGCGCTGGCGATTGCCGACGAACTCCACAGCACGCAAAAAGATCGCGGCGATCGCGAAGAGTTGATGCGTGAACAAGCCGAGCGTTGCCTGACGCTCGTCGAGCGCGCCTTGAGACAAACTGCGTAGAGCAAGTTTTCAATTGTTGGTCTGAATTTTCCTCCAATAGTCATTCGCTTCGAAAAAAACAAGAGAGATTTCTCTCTGCGCAGCTCGACCATTTCGCGAGAGTGAAGTGGGAAGAAAAAGCGTCGAGCTGCTCCGCTCGAAATGACGGCCTGACTGGCGTCACGAGGCATCATTGGCTCCATTGGGTCGGGGTGCGGATCCCAGCGGTGGTGGCGGAGTTCGGCGTGGAGCGATGCAGGGAGCGGGCCTTTGGCGCTGGCGGCGATATTGGATTCGACGTTACGGATTTTGCGCATGCCGGGGATGATGGTGCTGACGTCTTTGTTGTTGAGGATGAAGCGCAGCGCCATTTCGGGCATGGTCATGCCGTCCTTGAGAAGAGGCTTGAGAGCGTCGGCGTGGGCCACGCTGGTCTTGAGATTTTCGGCGACGAAATAGGTGTTGCGCCAATCGCCTTTGGGCCAGGTGCTGTCGAGCGTGAGAGTGCCGGTGAGCGAGCCTTCATCGAACGGAACGCGCGCGATGACGGCGACATCTTTTTCGCGGCACGCGGGGAAGAGTTCGTCCTCGGGATTCTGATCGAAGATGTTGTAGATGACCTGAACGGCGTCAATGAGGCCGGCGCGCACGGCGCGGATGCCGTTCCACGGTTCCCAGCGATTGATGCTGATGCCGACGGCGCGGACTTTGCCGCTGCTGCGCAGGTTTTCGATCGCGCGCGGGCAAGCGGTCGTCGTCGAGCCACTTGTCTTCCCAAGTGTGAAATTGGATGAGGTCGAGGGTTTCGACACCGATGTTGGCGAGACTTTTTTCGACGTACTCGACGATGTAATCGGGCGGAAAGCAATCGTCGAGAGAAAATTCGCGGCGGCTGGGCCAGCGGCGATTTTTCGGCGGGACTTTTGTGGCGACGTAAAGCTTTTTGTCGGGGCCGGCGTTGGCGGCATTTTTGTTGGCGCGAAGAATTTTGCCGAGAAGCTGTTCGCTGTGGCCGTCGCCGTAGGCCCAGGCGGTGTCGAAGAAATTGCAGCCGAGATCCACGGAACGCTGGAGCGACGCGAGCGATTCGGCGTCATCGGAGCCGGTCCAGCCGGCCATGCCCCACATGCCGTAACCAATTTCGCTGACGTTCCATCCGGTGCGGCCGAATCTGCGGTAGTGCATGGTGTGCTCTCCTGAAGTTGAGGGCACATTATACGGGGAAAACAAAGTGAGTAGAGGGTAGTGAGCGGTGAGACAGGAAGAACGAAATTCGAAAATGGAAACTCGAAATTCGGACAGTCAGAGACGAGCCTCGGCATACGCCCCCCACCCCCGGTTTTCTCGTAAGTGCGGATTCTAAAGGGTTTTAAGTCCTGTGTTTTGGAAGTGCGGATTCTAAAAGGGTTACAGGCGCATTTTGCGGAAGTGCGGATTCTAAAGGGGATAGCTATCGGAGGGAAGAAGCGCGGATCTGAAGACCCGTCGCTACAGGCACGGGGAGAAAGTCGCGGGGCTGAAGCCCCACACCTACAGTGGCGAGGAGAAGAGCTGCAGAGGGAGGACGAAATCGGGCGAAGGGGAGGGTGATGAGGTGGTCGGCGAGCGAAACATGGGATATGGTAGCAGGGTTAGTTACCAGTTGTCAATAGATTTGTTGTTTACTGAGTAGGTCATTCGAACGGGGAGGCGCGGATTCGAAGGAGAGTGGCGGAAGTCGAGAGGTTTGAGGGAGTTGGCGGGATTGAGACGATTTGGTGAGACTGTGGAAATGTGTGGAAAAGACCATAGCCGATATGTCCATAAGAACCCCACTGGGCTGAGAGGTCCGACAATGGAAGTCACTCTTGACCGTTGAGGATTTTCCAACCCCCGTTTGAGAATCAGCCAGAAATTTCGCGTTAGTGGACTATTCGGGAAGAACAATCAACATTTCTACGTGGGGGGCCTTACAATGTGGGTGGATGGACCCGGACTTTATTCGACGAGTAATCATTCGGGGATTGTTCTCGGATGATTCCTTGCTTAGTCAGCTGGTTCTCAAGGGTGGGAATGCGCTTCATCTCGTTCACAAAATCGGCAATCGGAGTTCCCTCGATATCGATGTTTCGCTCGAGCACGACTTCGCAGATGCTAAGGATTCAGTAGAACGGATTTTTGTTTCACTGCGCAAACGATTCGAGGCTGAAGGCTTGCATATATTCGACGAACGGTTCGAGGAGCAGGGGGGAGGCGTCAGAGACGCGAAAGGCAGAGTATGGGGCGGATATCAACTCACTTTCAAAGTGATCGAGCTTCGCCGCTATGAAGAATTGGGAAAAGATCTGTCGAAGGCGCAAATACAATCGTTGCCAGTTGGACCTACCCAGGAAAGGAGCTTTACCGTACAGATAAGCAGATTTGAATACTGTGGTGGTAAGGCGGAGGTGGAGTTCGATGATTTTTTAGTTTACGTCTACACGCCTGCTATGATTGCCTTCGAAAAGTTACGGGCCATATGCCAACAGATGCCGGAATATCCGTTGCGGAAAAACCGGACGCCGCGCGCCAGAGATTTCTATGACATAACAGTGATATCGAAATGGCAGGAAGTCGGTTTCGGTTCGCGCGAAAATCACGAGCTTGTAAAGCGCATTTTTGAAGCAAAGCTGGTGCCTCTAAATCTTGTAGGCAAGATTCAAGAGCACAGAGAGTTCCATCGGCAGGATTGGACGCAAGTCCAGAATGCGGTTCCGATCTTTTTGAAAGAGTTTGATTTTTACTTCGATTTTGTCGTGAAACAAGCGGAGTTATTGAAGCCCCTTTGGAAAAAATAAGCGCCAGGTCGGATCGTAGTCTGGGTCCTCGATTTTGTGTGTGAGATAGAAGTTCCAATTCAGCCCAAGCTTTTTCAGGCGCGTTGTCCAGATTTCATCGTATCCTGCCCGAGCCAGATAGAAGCCTATCGCTTGGTGGTAAGGGTAAACATAATTCATCTTCTTCAGGGTAGCTACGAGGACGTTGACAGAAATACGGTCTCGGGCCGCTCGATATGCTTTTAGGACTTCATAAACGCCCCCGGCGTAGACCGGTCGTACGGCAATGTCGATGAGCGCGCGCTCAATGTTGGTGACGTGAACGTCGCCACCTTGGGGGTCTCTTGTGGTACCGACTTCGAGGTTTTGAGTGTTTTTGCCGCTCAGGATTGTAATTCTCCAGTCTTCGTAGAGAAAAACAAAAGTCGATTGCCTCTGGTTGTTGGAAAACGCCCGATCAATTGATTCTTGGTTCAGAATGACGCCTTGGGGCTTGGTGCTCTGCTCTTTGTTCACATAGATAGTTTTGGGATATTGTTGTGTGAGTCCGTGAAGAAAAAGTGCGGTGGCGTGACAAAGATATGAATCAGGCCGAAGTGACAGCGCTACTTCGTAGGGGGAGGCGGTTCCCCGCACATAGCGTGTGACACTGCTTCCCGGTCGATTTTCGGCGGCGAGTTGGACTGTCTTCAATTCTCCGCGCTCTAGGAGAAAATCCGCGAATTTTGCTGTTGTGGTTGACTGGGCCAGCCTCCAGAAGGATCGATTTGATGACAATAGGAAACTTAGATCGCTCCATCGGTAGGCTTTCCTTGTGGATAAATCTAGAGCGCTTGCGATATCCTTTCGAGCGATTTGGAGTCTCGTCGGCATCAGTGGTATGCTAAGGTATATATACCTTAGCATACCACTTCACCGCTGTCGAGCCCTTTGCATATCCTTGTGAGACACTGTTAGGTATATATACCTAACAGTGCGTTGAATCAGCGGCAGATATTTTCCCCGAAATGGTGTGCAGATAAGAATGGATCTGACCCGATTAAGCTGTTTAGTGCTGTATAGCTAGGTATATATACCTAGCTATACGACGATACTTCGGTGGATACCAGGAAGTGCTGTCGGTGCTTCGAGGGAGTAGATTTTAGCAATCCATTGCTCGAAGGATTTTAGGACGCGCTGAGTGAAGGTGGTTCGGATGCCTTCGTGGACGGTAGAGCTTGGGTGCCGACAGCTAGGCGGTAGTTCAGAGGATGTCGATCTTTTTTTCAGCGGTGGCGAAGTCCTGATCGCTGGTGGCCAGGGAGGCTTTGCGATGTGCGGCTAGGGCGGCGGCGAGGCAGTCGGTGGAGGGGAGCTTGTGGTTGGCGCAGAGTTCGGCGGCGAGGCGGTTGCGCGCTTGGTTTACGTAGTTTGGAGTATGGGGCGAAAGGCGGGCGAGGGTTCGAGCTGGTCGAGGTTTGCTTCTTCTACCAGGGGTTTGACGATTCTTTCGATGATGGTTTCGACGACGAGGCTGGAGGCGCGCGCACGGAGAGTCGGCGCGGAACAAGACGCAGACAAGAGGGCAGAGAGATTTCTCTCTGCGCAAGCCGACACGTTTGCAGGAGCAAACGTGAAAGAAAAAACGTCGGCTTGCTTCGTTCGAAATGACGGTGGGGGGCGTGGCCGAAGTGTTCCCAGGAGCAAACGTGAAAGGAAAAAGCGTCGGCTTGCTTCGTTCGAAATGACGGTTTGGGTAGCGGTGGCGGGAGGAGCGAAGAGCTGCGGAACCGTGAGGTGGCGTGGCCGCCGGGGAGATACGGCAGAACTGCAAATTCGGGGCGCTCAGAGGGTCGTCAGGCTGAGGTCGGTCCATTGGGGGTTTAGGGATTCGATTAGGGCGATTTTTTTGGCGCGATTCCAGCGTTTGATTTCTTTTTCGCGGGCGATAGCGGAGCGGGCGGTGGCGTGGGGTTCGAACCAGATTAGTTTGGTGACGTTGTATTTTTGGGTGAAGCCGGGGACGAGTTTTTGTTGGTGCTGGAAGACGCGTTTGGCGAGGTTGCCGGTTACGCCGATGTAGAGGACGCCGGATTTGCTGGCCATGAAGTAGACGTGGAAGGTGCGCTCCATGGGGGCGGATTGTGACATTCGGACGGGCGTGGTTCAAACACCGAATAAAAAGAAAGAGAAGAGAGATTTCTCGCTTCGTGGGCCGACATCATCGCAGGAGCGATGATGAAGAAAATGCATCGGCCCACTTCGCTCGAAATGACGGTCTGGTGGAGGCGGTTCGGTTAAGAAAACGAGTTAGTAGCGCCAGCTTGTGGTGTCGGCGCCTTTGGGAGCGGACTTGAGCATCCATTGCTCGGAGGATTTTAGGACGCGTTGGGTGAAGGTTAGGCCGCCTTCGCGGGTGGTGGAGCCTGGGGGGCCAGTGTAGCAGTGGGGTTGGTCCACGCCGTAGTCGAAGGTGGCATCGGAGTGGGGATTGGCCGAGGCTTCGAGCGAATGCTGCATCAGGTGGACGGCGTGGTCCAGGAAAAAGGTGTCGGCGGTGCCAACCATTACATGGAGTTTGCCTTGCAGCTTGGGGCCTAGCGTTTTCCAGTCGCGCTGCATGATGGCGGTTAGGTCGTAGTGTTCGCGCCAGTAGGCGGCGACTTCTTTGTTGATTGCGCCGGTGCGCTGATCCCAGATTTCGGCGGGGTAGCCGTCGGGGCCGGCGGGGCTGAAGACGGCTTGCCAGATGTCCCACTGCTCGCCGGAGCGGCCGTGCGTGCCGAGGACGAGTTCCCAGCGATTGGTGCCTTCGGTGGTGGCGAGGATGATGCCGGGCGGGGTGCGCATTTCGGATTGGGCGATGCGGCCGAAGGGGCCGATGGTCCAGTAGGCGTTTTGGTCGTCGTAGATGTTCACGGTTTGGTAGGCGTGAAAATCCACGGGGTCGGGGCAGGCGCCCCAGGCGCCGTTGAAATCATCGGGATAGAAAATTTGGGTGGCTAGAGTTTCCCAGCCGCCGGTGGAACCGCCGTAGACGGCGCGGGCCCAGCCTTGGCCGATGCCGCGGAATTGTTTTTCGATGGCGGGGATGAGTTCGCGATTGATGGCTTCGCCGTAGGGGCCGACGTTGGCGGAGTCGACGGCGTAGGAATCGTCATAGTAGGGATTCGCGTGCTGGACTAGCAGGAGCAGCATGTGGGGGAGCTTGCCGGTGGTCCAATCCTGGTAAAACTGGTATTGCGTTTGGGCGCGCAGGAGCTGGAAGCCGGACATGCCGGGGTCGGGCGGCGTGGTGCGGAAGCCGTTGAAATCGTAGGGAAAATGGCCGTGATTCACGAGGAGCGGATAGTGCGCGCTGGGATGCGAAGCCCAGCCTTCCGGAATGACGACAATGGCGCCGAGATACATCGGATGGCCCCAGAATTTTGTGAGGACCTGAGATTGAATGCGGATGTGCTTAACCCATTCGGTGTCCTTCGCGGGCTCGATTGCTGGGACGACTTTTGTGAGACGGATTTGGATTGGTTTCTGCGGGCCGGGGTCGATGTGGAAGCGTTCGGGCACGCTGAAGAAATTGCCGGGCTTGGAGTCCCAGTGCTGGCCTTCGCCTTCGTCCATGGGAAGCTTGACGGTGTGGCCGTCGGCGCGATGGAAGGTGGTGTATTTGTTGAAGACGCCCTGGACCCAATAATCGCCAGCCGGGAGGTTGCGGAAGTTGGCGACAGGGTAGCCGAGAGCGTCGTCGGAGATGATGGCGTTTTGGCCGGGCGCGAGGGCGTCAACATCAACGCCAAAAATTTGCTGGGAGCGGACTTCCTCTTCGAGGATTTGAAAGCGAGGCTCGGGATCGTTGGAGGTGGAGAGGACGACGTAGACGCGGCCGTCGAGCGGAGTGGGGCTGAGGTCGGGGCTGAACGAAATGGAGAAGCGGGGTTGCGGGGCGGCGGGTTTTTCTTGCACGGCTTGCGGAGCGGCGAGGAGAGTTGCCGAAGAGCACGCGAGCGCGACGAGACAGGCGGAAGCGTAGCGCGCAAAATTTCCGGGGGTGCGGCGCAAGTTGCGCGAGTTGAACGAAATAGTTTGTGACGAACGAGGCATCGGAATTTTCCTTGGCGAGACGTGGAGTGCGTTTTTAAGGCCGCGCCATTGTAGCCGAGTGTTCGGAGAATGTCTGCGGCTGGGTCGCGAGAGGCGGCTGGGTAAACGGAGAACATGACCGAAGAAAGGCGAAGACGCAGAGCTGTCGCCCTGCGCTACATGACGGGGCAGCCGGGATTAGGCTGCGACTGTCGCAATTTTCTTTGTGGTTTTGCGGGATTTTTGGAGGAGCTCGCGCTCGGCGCGGATCCAGTCTTCGAGCGGATTGCCGGGAGCGCCGTTGCGCTCGAGATAGATTTCGTAGGCGCGCATTTCAATCTTTTGCTGAGGGGAAAGTTTTTTGTTAGATGGAGATTTGCTTCCCGCTGATGAACCATTTCCGTTTGTTCTTGCCATAAGCTCCTCGTTCTGGCCGTGACCTGCGGCTTTGATTCCACCTTTCCGGGAATTCCTGGCCGTGGGCGGGCGAATCGTTGATCCAGATCGCTTCGAAGCGAGATGACGCGCTTCGAGAGCGTCGCATCTATTATGAGAGCGAACGAACGGCGCAAGGCAAACGAAATTTGAATGCAGAGAATCGAATTCGGCAATCGTTCGAGGGAACTTGCAGGGGCACGCGGGCTGGAGGGGGGAGTAATAAGAGAGTTTAGGAGGAGCGGGGGAAGCTGCTTGTCGCAAGGATGGCGCGGGGGTATGCTTCTGGCGACCGCTGGCTAGCCGAATGCGGGGCGCGAGATGCGCGCTTTGTGCGGAGAGGAAAAAACTATGAAACGATTTGGATTGGTGATGGCAGCGCTGATGGCGACTGGGGCGGCTTGCGCAGCGCAGGATGCGGCACCGGCGGGGCCTGTGGCGAACCCTGTGACGACGACGGTGAAGGGTCAATTGACGCGGTTCGAGAAAAACATGGTGGCGGCGGCTGATGCGATGCCGGCGGAGAAATACAATTTCAAGCCGACGCCGGAGATGAACACGTTTGGACATTTGGTGATGCACATCGCGATGTCGAACAATTTTCTGTGCTCGAAGATTTCGGGGCAGGCGGCTCCGGACGTGAAACTCGCGGATTCGGATGGCAAGGACAAGCTGGTGGCGGCACTGAAGGCGTCGTTTGAGTTTTGCAGCGCGTCGCTGGCGGGCGTGGACGATTCGAAACTGGGCGATTCGCTGACGCTGTTTGGGAACCGGCAGACCTCGCGGGCGGGAGCGCTGATCACGTTGAGCGACGATTGGTACGACCACTACGGGGCGCAGGCGGTGTATTTGCGGTTGAACGGGATACTGCCTCCGACGGCGCAGCCCGCGAAGTAGCGGGCGTTTGCGGGGACGATTCCACGCTGCAGGCAGGTGCGGGTAGATTGGCGAGATTCGGGGAGCGAGCCGGGCGGGGCTCTCATCCTGGGCGGAGAGAACGCAGAGATCATCTCAATGTGAAACAGGGAATTGAGAGACCGTTGAGAAAGCTGGGGTAGGAGCTTTTCTGGTACGGCAGATGGCGATTTAAGAGAATCGCTTCCATTCTTCTAAATATTCCTATTTCAATAGCTTACGCTGGTGCGCCGCGGTGCGATGCGCTGCTGGAACGCGACCCCAAGAAACGCAAAAGGTTGGTTAGAAGACTGCAAGATTAGTGTGGCAAAAGGGAGTGGCAATGGTGTGGTTGGTCCAGAGCCAAATCCCCGATCGCTGCTTTAAGGCCGCACAATGACAAGACGTGAACGCAGAACTCTACAAGCCGTAATGTTTGGCGGCCTACTTTTGGCGCTACTTTGCGTGGCACCGGGACGCGGGCAGGAAGCGGACCGAAAAATTATAAAGAAGGTGGAGGCGCAGTACCCGTCCGTCTTGAAAAGAAGGGGCATCGGCGGGACGGTGCGGCTGAAAGTGATTGTCCACGCGGATGGGTCCGTGAAGGATATTGAGGTGCTCGGCGGAAATCCGGCTTTGGCGGATGCGGCCGAGAAAGCGGTGCGCCAGTGGCGATTTGCGGCGGGAGTTGAGAGCACGCTCACCGTGGCTGTGGCGTTCGATCCGAACTCGTAAACGATTTAGCAGATTCCTGCGAGTGTAGAGGCAAAATCCCTCTTCGTTTTTCCTACCCAACCAAATTCTGAAATCACATCTGCTGCGTCAGGCTTGGTGCTTCAGAACTATCCATCAGACCTGGAGGACGTCGCCTTCGCGGGCGACGATTTCGTAGAGAACCGGGTTGACGAAGAAGCCGAGGAGCAGGCGCGAAACCAGGCCGGCGACGACGACGATGGCGAAGGGCTTTTGGGTGTCGCTGCCCACACCAGTCGAAATGGCGGCAGGAAGAAGGCCGAGGCAGGCCACAAGCGCGGTCATCATGATCGGACGGAGGCGGAGGAGCGAGGCTTCGCGCGTGGCTTCGTGAATGGAGAGGCCCTCCAGACGAAGCTTATTGATGTAGCTGACAAGAATGACGGCGGTCTGGACCGAAACGCCCAAGAGCGCGAGCAAGCCAAGGATGCTGGAGACGCTGAACGGCGTGTGCGTGAGCTTGAGGGCGATGAGGGCTCCAACGGGCTGGGTCATTACGGCGCCAATGGCGATGGTGACAGGGAATTTGAAATTGCCGTAAAGCGCGAAGAGAATCAGGAAAATGAGCAAAACCGCAAGCGGGGCGATCACGATGAATTGTGATTTAGCTTCCAGAAGCTCGCTGTATTCACCCCCCCAATTTAGCGAATAACCTTCAGGCAGGGCGACGGAGTTGCGGACAGCTTGCTGGCCGGATTTTACAATGCTCTTCGAGGTCACGGCCTTCGACCGAAAATTGGATACCAATGTAGCGGGAATTATTCTCGCGATAGATGAAGGACGCGCCCGTGCTTTCTTTAATGGTGGCAAGTTCGGAAAGAGGAATTTGCTGACCTCCGGGGGCAGGGACAAGGAGATCGCCAATGTCTCGTGCGCTGGAACGGTATTGGGGCTCCATACGAACAACGAGGTCGAAGAGTTTTTCGCCCTGGATGACCTGAGTGGCAGACTGTCCGCCGATCGCAGCTTGCACGACAGCTTCGACGTCGGCGACGTTGATGCCATAGCGCGCGATTTTTTGGCGGTTGGCGTCGATAATGAGGCTGGGCTGGCCGAGTTCGCGAACGACGGTGAGTTCCTTGAAGCCTGGAGTCCTGGCGAGAGCGTTGCGAATTTCGACGGCCTTCTTTTCAAGCACGTCGAGGTCCGGGCCGAAGACTTTGACGGCGAGCGCGGACTTCAGGCCGGTGAGAGCCTCGTCCACGGCGTCTTCCGCAGGCTGTGTAAAGTTAAAGATGACGCCGGGATAGGCGTCGAGTTTTTTCGCGAGATCCTCAGTAAGAGCTTCTTTGGAATGAATCGGACCGGACTTCCAAGAGCTGTCGTCGTAGGGCTTCAGACCAACATAAAACTCGCAATTGAAAAATCCGGTGGGATCAGTGCCGTCATCAGGACGTCCAAGCTCCGAGCCCACGACGGTAACTTGGGGGTATTGATTAAGGATGTTGCGAACTTGAGGCGCGAACTTGGAAGCGTCTTCGAAGGAAATGGTGTAGGGCATCGTGGCGCGGACCCAGAGAGCGCCTTCATCGAGGTGTGGCAGGAACTCTCCGCCGATGAGAGGGATGAGGAGAAGAGTTGAGGCAAAGATGGCGGCGCTAATGAGGAGAGTGGTCTTGGGAAACGCGAGGCAGGCATCGAGGCACTTGGCGTAAAGGTCGCGGATCCAATCGAAGACGACGTTGCGCTTTTCTTCGACGCCATTCTTGAAGGTATACCAAGCCATGACGGGGACGACGGTGAGAGTCAGGATGAGCGCGCCGATGAGCGCGAAAGCCATGGTGTCCGCCATGGGATGGAAAAGTTTTCCGGCGGGACCGGTAAGGGCATAGATGGGGAGATAGCCGGCGATGATGACGGCGACGGAATAAAAAATGGGGCGGTCAACATCGTGAGCGGCGGCGAGGATGACATCAGTAATTTTGTACTGCTGGCCATGGCGGACGCTGAGCTCTCGGTAAATGTTTTCGACCATGACGATGGTGCCGTCGATGATGATGCCGAAGTCGATGGCACCAATGGAGAGCAGGTTGGCGGCTTCGCCAGTGGCGTGGAGAAAGATGAAGGCGAAGAGGAGTGCAAGAGGGACAGTGAGAGCAGTAATTACCGCAGCACGGATGCTGACAAGAAAAAAGATAAGAACGATGAGAACAAGCGCCATACCGCGCAAGAGATTCCATTCGACAGTGTCGGTGGTGACGCGGACGAGGTCGCTGCGGTCATAGTAAGGGCGGACTTTGACGTCGGGCGGAAGAAGATCGCGATTCAACTCAACCGTTTTTTTCTCGACACCTTGAAGGACATTTTGCGTTTGCTCGCCGCGGCGCATGAGGATGACGCCTTCGACGGCGTCGTCATTGTTTTTCGCCTTGTCCTGAAAGCCAAAAACGCCGAGGCGCGGCGCGTTGCCGATAACGACGCGCCCAATGTCTTTCACGCGGATGGGGGCACCGTTGCCGCTGCCGACGACGACTTCACCGATGTCGTCCGTGTTTTTGACGAGGCCGAGGCCGCGAACGTAGTAAAACTGGCCGCCTTGGGTGTAGAAGCCGCCGCCGGTGTTGGAGTTGTTCGCGGTGAGAGCGTTGAGAACTTGAACAACGGGGAGGTGGTAGTTGTAGAGCTTAGCGGGGTCGAGCAGGACGTGATACTCCATGGTGGGACCGCCGAACCCGGAGTCATCGGCCACGCCTGGAACGCTGCGATAGGCGCGCTCAATGATCCAATCCTCGAAAGTGTGGAGTTCCATCGGAGAGCGGTCGGGGCTTTCGAGGACGTAGCGATAGACGAGGCCGCTGGGGCTAAAGAGGGGGGCCATGCTGGGCGTGACGCCGGTGGGGAGGGTGGCGTCGCTGAGGCGCTGGAAGACGAGTTGACGGGCGAAGTAGGGATCGACACTCTCATCGAAGGTGAGGCGCACGTCGGAAAGCCCGTAAAGGGAGATTGAGCGCATCACCTTGAGGTGCGGCGTGCCATTCATGGCGAGCTCGAGCGGAAGAGTGGTGAGACGCTCGACCTCTTCGGCAGCATGGCCCGGCCACTGCGTGATCAATTCGACCATGGGCGGAGAAAGGTCGGGATAGGCGTCAACGGGCATGCGGCGGAAGGAGTCGGCGCCGGCGATCACGATCAACACCGTAATCATCAGCACGAGGAAGCGCTGGTTCAGAGCGAATTGGACAATGCGATGGATCATCGTGATTTCTTTCGGCCGCGTCTCCCGTTAATTCTCCAAGGAATTCTTGAATTGCAGAAATAGGCTGCCATCTCCGACAACGTGCTCGCCTTCCTTCAGGCCGCCGGCAATTTGCGTGCGGCCGCCGTGGCTTTCGCCGAGCTGAACCTGGCGGCGCGCGAATTCGTTTTGTTTCGTGGAGGACTGAACGTAGACGAAAGGCTGATTTTCAGTGTCGCGCAAGACAGCGGCGTCCGGAACAGTCAGGGCATTAGCGATGGCTCCGGCATTGACGGTTGCGGTGACGTACATATCCTTTTTGAGTTTCTTGCCGGGATTTTCCGTGACGATGCGCGCCTGGAGCGTGCGCGTGTTGGGATCGAGCGCGGTGGCGATGTAAGAGATTTTTCCATGAAATGTGTCTGGATAAGCGTCAGTAGCAATGTCCACGGTATCTCCGGGATGCACGTAGGCGACTTCACCCTGATAGACATTGACGAGGACCCAGACGGTGCTCATATCCGAAATGGTGAAGACCTGGGTGGCGCCGGCCTGAAGCAATTGGCCAGGGCCGACGAGGCGCTCGACAACTTCTCCGCCGACGGGAGCGAGCACGGGAACTTGCGAAGTGGTTTTGGGCGGATTTTTTTCGAGCGATTCCGGATCGTTGATGCCCAGAACTCTAAGAGCGTCCTCGCTTGCCTGGAGATCAGCCTGAGCCTGGTTGCGCGAGGATTCGGCTGTCTGAAAGTCGGCTTCCGCGATGGCGCCGTGAGCCAGGAGATCCTGCGCACGAGCGTAAATCTTATCGGCAAGAAGAGAAGCGGCGCGCGCCTTGAGGTAAGCGGAGCGAGCGGCGGAGTAGTCAGGACTGTTTACGGTGAGAAGAGGCTGGCCAGCGCGAACATTTTCGCCCGGCATGGCAAGAAGTTCATGGACAGGCCCGCCAATCGCGGAAAAAACTGGAGTGGTTTTGAAAGCGTTGTAAGCAACGGAGCCAGTAAGACGGAGAACGCGCGGGAGGGCAGCTTTTTCGACGGACACGACCTGGATGTGGCCCATTTGGTCCTGAGGAACGGTGAAGAGCGCGGCGGACCCCGCTTTAGACTCGCTCGCTGAGTAGGAAGTCATCTTGGACTCGGAGTCACGGGAGCCGCAGCCGGCGAGCGCGGCGGAGAGAATGCATGAGGCCAAGGCGAAGGATGGAAAAACGAAGGCACGCAATTGGATTTTAGAGTTCATGGCAGATTCCTCGTTCCTACGGCTTGGCGCATCTGTTCGAGCGCGGTCATGTAACTGGCGAGCGCCTGGCGGTAGGCAAGCTGGTTTGCGCGGTAGGTGCGCTCCGAATCAAGAAAATCGAGCAAGCTGGCAGCGCCTTTTTTGTAGGCGTACTCGGTGATGTCGCGTGACTTCTGGGCCTGATCCACGTAACCGCCGCGGTAAAGCTGAATAATCTGATCGTTGGAGCGAAGTGCCTCGTAGGCGTCGACGACATCGGTAAGCACTTGCTGGGACGCTTCGCTTTGCATTTGCTCGGATTGGGTGATGGCAGAGCGAGTGCGGGCAATTTCTCCCTGATTGCGGTCGAAAATGGGGAGATCAATGTTGAAGAAAAACGCACCGGTGTTGATGCCGGCGGTGTGCGTGTAATCAAACGTGACGTTCAAATCGCGCTTGCCGTTGGACTCGGCGAGCAACTCCTGGCTATGCGCGGCGGTTACGCTCAACTGCGCGGCTTGAAGATCGGGACGCGAGCGAAGTGCGAGAGCCTTCAAATCGTCCAGACCTGCGTGAACCGCCTGGTAGTCGAGTGAACCCTCAACGTCATAATTATCGGGAACAGATTCGAACCCGAGAAACTGGCGGAGAGCAGTGAGCGCCTGGACCTTGGCCAGTTTGGCGGCCGAAACGTCGGTCTGGAATTGCAGGAGCTGCAATTTAATTTTGAGGAGATCGCCTTCGCTCATGTCGCCGGCTTTGAAGCGGGCGTCGCTGATGTCCACGGTTTTCTGAAAGCTGTCGTAGTTCTGTTGAGCGAGATCGAGAGTGGATTGCGCAAGCAAAACGGCAACAAACTGCTGGGAAAGATTGAACGTGAGCTGGCGCTCGTTGTCCGTTACCTGAGCACGCGTGACGGCGGTCTGATCTTTCGCGGCTTGCAAGCGGTGCTGGCGCTTCTTCCCACGTTCGAAAAGATACCCGATGCCGACGTCAAACTGCGCCTGATTTTCCAGGTAGCTCGCAGTGAACTGGCTGGGATTGAAGAGCGGGAAAAATTGCGAATCCCAGGACAAGTTGGGATTAGGGCGGAGATTCGCGGTGGTTTCCTGGGCTTGATTTTGAAGGATGGTCGAACGTGCGGCGAGCAGGGCGTGATTGTGCTGCAAAGCGAGACGAATCGCTTCCTCGAGAGTGATGCGGGTGGGAGCGGGCTGCGTGGTATCCGCGCGGGGCGGCGAAGCCTGCGCGGGAGACGCAGGCGGAGCGGGCACAGGATTCTGTTGCGCCAGAGCGCAGAGCGGCACGGCTAAAAGAGCCGTGGCCCATACCATTCCTTTCTTCATGTTGGTACTCCTCTACGGTCCCATGCGAGAGGGACGAGTCGGTGCAGTTATGGTGGAACGGACTAAATGGAGAAATAGCGGAGAACTACAGAGAGGGAGGCGCGCGAGGAGAAGTTGCGCGAAGAACTTCTATCGAAGGAGCAAGAATTGTCGCGAGGACTTCCAGCCGATTGACGACTGGGACCACAGCCAATTCTAAAGTCTGAGTAGTGACAGCGGAGCCCGCCGTCGAGCAAAGCTGACAAGGATGCGAGCCGCCTGGCCCGGAATTCAGATCGGCGCAAAAGTGGAACTGCGCCGCCAGGAAGATGATTCCGAGCAGCAGGGCGCAAAACCGGGTCCGATTGGGAGTAAGGAACATCTGTCTACTAAGACGAAGCTTAGGCTGGAATGGTTGCGGGGTCAAGCAACGCGTGAGGCCAGGGGGTAACTTTCTAAAACAAGGCGCCAGGAGGGTGCGTCTAAGGTGCTAGGCTTGCCATTGGCGCGATGAAACCGGGCAGGACTATCTTCGGACGGAACTTGATAGGTCGCTTCGCACGCAAGTCCGCATGGACTGCGACGCGGCGGGCGCTGGCGATACTGGCTTGCGCTGTACTGCTATATTTCGCAGCGGGCGGCAGCCTACTTCACCAACATACGAACGGGCCAGAAACCGCCTGCCACATTTGCCAGTCGCTGCACATGCCGGCGCTAGCCGCGGCAGCTCTCGATCTCGTTGCCGCACCGGAACTGATTGCGCGATATTCTTCGCACCCGCAGCACGCTGCGCCGAGCAATACGTTTTCTTTGCACCGCGCTTCTCGAGCGCCTCCCTCCGCGTAGTTCGCGTTTCCTGCTAGTGAATTGCACAAATATGCGTTGAGCCATATCGGGCCAGCGCGACCGCCATTTTTCCAGGCGGCCTCTATTCACACACCGACGGCGAGAGTTCCCTTAGCGGGACGGAGGAAAAAATGAAGAGTTTGCATAGGCTTACGCCTCTGTTTTTGGCGATTGGATTGTTGTTTTCAGCGGTTGTGGCGCGAGGGCAGTCTGGGAATTCGGGATCGATTGAAGGCGTGGTGAAGGATCCCTCGGGGAGCGCGGTCGCGAACGCGAAGGTGGAGATTTCTTACGTCGTGAGCGGATTCCACCGAGAAACAACGACGGGGACGGACGGGAGCTTTAAGTTTACGAACGTGCCATTCAATTCGTACCACGCGGTTGTGAGCGCGGACGGATTCGCGGCGTATACGCAGGACGTGGATGTGCGGTCGTCAGTGCCGGCGAGGATTGAAATTAATCTGAAGCTCAGCACAGAGACGACGAGCGTAACGGTGACGGAAAAGGGCGCGGACCTGATCGAGACGGAGTCAACGTTTCACACGGACGTGGACCAGGGAATTATGGACAGGCTTCCGCTGGAAAGCGCGTCTTCGTCGGTGACGAACCTTGTGACTCTAGTTTCACCGGGCGTGGCGGCGGATTCCAACGGGAACATGCACGGGCTGGGCGACCATGCGCAGAATTCGTTTTCGGTGGATGGACAATCCATCACTGACCAAACGAGCAAGGTTTTTTCCAACCAGATTCCAGCGGATTCGATTCAGTCGCTCGAAGTGATTTCTGGCGCGCCGCCAGCGGAGTTTGGAGACAAGACGAGCTTGATCATTAAAGTGACGACGAAATCGGGGTTGGGCGTATCGAAACCTACGGGAGCGATGACGACTTCCTACGGAAGTTTTGGAACGGCGAACGCGGGATTCGATCTCTCGTATGGAAACCAGAAGTGGGGGAACTTCATCGCGGCAAACGGATTGAAGAGCGGGCGATTCCTGGATCCGCCGGAGTTTGTGGCGATTCATGACAATGGCAATCAGATGAACGTGTTTGACCGCGTGGACTACCAACTGACGCAGTCGGACAACGTCCACTTAAATTTTCAGTACACGCGTTCGTGGTTCCAGACGCCGAACACTTACGACAATCTCAATATGAGCGGTCCAACGGGGAGCGCCGTTGGCGACACGGATCAACGATCGAAGATTGGCACGTTTAATATCGCGCCGACCTGGACGAGGCTCATTAGCCCAACGACTGTCCTTACATTGGGCGCGTATGTGCGGCACGACCAGTACAACTACTATCCGAGCAACAATCCGTTCGCGGACTTGGGACCGATCAACACAGAGACTATTTCGCAGAACCGCAAACTCACCAATACGGGCGTGCGCTCGGACGTATCGCACGTCAAAGGCATTCACAACATAAAGGCGGGAGTCACCTATCAGCAGACTTTCCTGGACGAGAATGATCGTCTGGGCATCATCGATTCGAATTTGCTGCCGTCTCTGACGGATGCGGCTGGCAATCCCTGCTTTGTAAATAACGTGACTTTGGCCGCGCCTTGCACGACTTTGCTGCCGATCGACCTGACGCGTGGCGGGAGCCAATTTACATTCCTGGGGCATACGGACGTGAAGGAACTCTCGCTTTACGTGCAGGACACGATCTCGAAAGGCAATTGGTCGCTCAATCTGGGAATTCGCGGGGATATGTACAGAGGGCTTTCGTCGGCGAACCAAGCGGAACCCCGATTGGGCATCGCATACAACATCAAACCAACCAACACGGTGCTGAGGATTTCGTACGCGCGAACGCTCGAGACACCGTTTAACGAAAATCTAATCATCTCGACCACGGGCTGCGACTCGGCGGTGATCGCAGCGCTTATTCCGTGCGTGCCGGCGAACTCGCCGGCCGGTTTTCGCAATGAGTTTCACGCGGGTCTGCAACAGGCCATTAAAAAATATCTGGTGATCGACGGCGAGTACATTTGGAAGTACACGCACAACGCGTATGACTTCAGCGTGCTCGGCAACACGCCGATTACTTTCCCGATTGATTGGCACAGCTCGAAGATTCCAGGATTTTTGTTGCGCGCGAGCGTGCCGAACTTCCACGGATTCAGCGCGCTGGTGGTGATGTCCAGCGTGGCGGCGCGATATTTTCCGCCGCAGGTTGGCGGCCTTGGAGTGACGGTGGGGCAGAACGGATCGGTGTTCCGGATTGACCACGACGAAAAGTTCAACCAGACGACGCACTTGCAGTATCAGCCGTGGAAGCGCGGGCCGTGGGCGGGCTTCAACTGGCGTTATGACAGCGGGCTGGTAGCAGGCTCCGTTCCGGATTTTGCGACGGCCCTCGCTCTGGATGCGGACGAGCAGGCGGCGATTGGTCTCTTCTGCGGAACCTTGCGGGCAACGGTGCAGACGCCGTTGACGGCGGCGAGTTGCAATGGACTGGCTCCTTTCGGGGCAACGCGAATAAATATCCCCGCGCCGGGGACGGAGAACGACGACAAAAATCCGCCACGCATTGCGCCGCGTAATTTGTTCGATGTTGCGCTGGGCCAAGACGACCTCTTCCATGGCGACCGATACAAATGGAGCTTGCGGCTAACAGTGGTCAATCTCACAAACAAAGAGTCACTCTACAACTTCCTTTCCACATTTAGCGGAACACACTTTGTGACCCCGCGTGCAGTAACGGCCGAAGTGGGGTTTCACTTCTAGATGAACTGGACAAAGCAGCTTGCGCATTTAACGCGAGACGTCATGACAGCCAAACGGATGCCGCGAAGCACCGAGACCCGGAAGAGCGAGGGATTCCCGCGGAAATCTCCCGGAAAAACGGAGAAGTCTCGGTGGAAGTACTCCGGCATCCGGGAATGGCAGGCGGAGCTTTCCATATCGCGACTCTTTCGAACGAGCATCCGACTGCAAACGGCGTTTGATCGCTGCTTCAGCCAATTTGGGATGACAGCGCAGGAGGCAGCGGTGCTGGTGCATTGTGCCGAAGAGGGCGAGACTTCCGCCGGAAAGCTCGCAAAGGCCATGGGCCGCGACAAAGGCAAGATCACGCGGTTTGTGGACCGGCTTGAAACGAGCTGCTTTCTCACACGCAAGAGCGATCCCCGCGATCATCGGCTCCTGATCATCAAGGCGACTAGCAAGGGGCGGCGAATTGCGCCGCACCTGAAAATCAGATTCGAGGAGATTCGGAGCCAATTCTTTCAGGGAGTCCTGAACGTCGACATCGACAAGCTGGAAACCGTGCTCTCGCAGGTGCATGCCAATGCCGAGCGTCTCTGTGAGGACAAAATACGGAAAGTCACTCACGAATAAGGCCCAAGACCGCCGCAATCCGCGTTCTGTTAAGGAGTGAGCAATGATGAGTGGGATGACGCTGCGCATTTTTGAACGGGCATGCTGCTAGAATATGAAGCGGAGCGGTCCTTCGAAGCAGGTGAGGGAGCGAAAGCTGTTTGAACCAATGACGAATCTCTGAGGTGCTGCGGATAGACAGCCTGTGTGCACGGCCTGTCCCGCTGGAACGTCTTTTTTCGCTGGAGTTTATTGCTGGAAGCTGGCGAACGGAGACGAGCGAGCGGGGCAGGAAAGCCTAACGGTTGGCTCGTGGCGCCCACCTAATTCAGAGGTTCACGGCCTAGCTCCCCACGGCCAAGCAGTCCGCTCTTTTTTTACGTGCTGGGGTCCGTTGCCGAGCCAGCAGTTCGCTTCGTTTTTTTATAGTCAAGCCAAAGTGGAGTGACTCGTGACCCGTGACTGGTGACTCGTGAAAGTGAAACTAGACGACTGCCGTCCATGACTGTACTATGCGAGCCAGCCAGTGTTCGCTAGCGCAATCCACGAGTCCTTAATAAAGCATGCGCGTACTGTTCATTGGAGACATTGTAGGTTCGCCGGGGCGGCAGATTGTTCGCGACCGGCTGGCGGACGTCGTTGCGCAGAGGCAGATCGATTTGGTGATCGCCAACGGCGAGAATTCCGCGTCGGGCTTTGGGATTACGCCGCGGCTGGCGGAGGAGTTGCTGGCGATGGGGATTGACGTCCTTACGGGCGGCAACCACAGCTGGGACCGCAAGGAAATTCTGGAGTTCATGCCGCACGAACCGCGGCTGCTGCGGCCTGCAAACTTCCCAGAGGGAAACGTCGGAAGCGGGCTTTATGTTGGCACCGCAAAGAACGGTGTGAAATACGCAGTGCTCAATCTGCAGGGGCGCGTTTTCATGACGCCGATTGACGATCCGTTTCGGAAAGCAGACAGCGAACTGGCCAAACTGCCGCAAGATGTCGCGTTCGTATTCGTGGATATGCACGCGGAGACAACCAGCGAGAAGGTAGCGATGGGCTGGTACCTCGACGGGCGGGTTACCGCGGTCGTGGGAACGCACACACACGTGACGACTGCCGACGAGCACGTCTTGCCGGGCGGCACGGCGTATATCACGGATGTGGGAATGAGCGGGCCTCACGGCGGGGTGATCGGGATGGATCGCGACGGCATTATCAAAAAATTTCTCAATGGATTGCCAGCGCGGTTTGAAGTGGCGTCCGGCGATGTGCAGATGAATTGTGTGCTGATCGAAACGGACGACGGTGGGCCGCGCAACGCCGCGGGCCGGCTGCGCGCGCAGTCGATTGAGCGTCTGCGGTTCAAGATTGACTGATCGACACGCGGAATGCTCTGAAACGGGCAACCTGTATCCTTCCGTCGTACTCTGATGACTCAGAACAAAGGAGTTGTGAACAAAGTGAGAATTCTTGCGGGATTGTGTCTGCTGGCGTGTTTTGCCGGCCGGGCGTTTGGGCAAGACGAAGGGGAATTGACGGCCAAAAAGCGCCTTTTCCCGGGAGTTGGGCCGGGACTTCGGGCAGTGAAGCGGGGCGTGGACGGGAATTATTACATCTTGACCGCGCCGGGATCATCCGCTTCCGTCTTCGACGCAGCGGGGAAACTGCTGAAGAAAGTTCCAGCCTATGAAAACGGTAAAGGTCCGAGTCCTCAGTCAGCCACAATTGGCGACCATCAACTACGGCGAAGACCTGGACGTGGACGCGCAAGGAACTGTATATGTTGCGGACCGCGGTGCAAACGCCGTCAAGATTTGGGACGCCAAAGGCGATGCGCGGCATGGTGAAGGTCAATGCGCCAGTCTCGGTGGCGGCACTGCCGGATGGGGAAGTCGCTGTGGCCACCGTGCACGAACCAGCACCTTGTCATGGTGTTCGATAAGAATGGGCGCGACGTGCGCGAGTTTGGCGATCCCGAGCCGATTTCTGAGCGCCCGGAGGTGAACCGCTTTCTGAATATCGGAATGCTTGTGACGGACGGCGGAGGCCATCTCTACTACGGATTCCCTTATCTACCGGAGGCGACCGTGCGGCAATACGACCGGAACGGCTACGGTGGACAGGATATTCAGTACACCGGAGTAGACGCATGGCCGGCCGCGCAGGCCACTCGCAAGGAGATCGAGAGGCAGGAGAAGCGCGGAGAACCGCCCGTGTTCAAGCGTATTCTTACGGCCATTGGCGTGGAGCGTGCCACAGGGGAAGTCTGGATGGCGCTTGGCGACAAGCTGCTGCACTTCGATAAAGAAGGAAACCGGCGCGCGACTTACGTGATCTACACGCCTGAGGAAGCGCGGCTAGAAGCAACCACGATTCTCGTCGAACAAGACCGCCTGATTATCGGAAGCGACCCGCTGGGCATCTACGAATTCGACCGGCCCGATAAAAAATCTCAACAATAAGGGAATTTTCCTCAGGGCGATTTGGATTGAACCTGTGCAAAGATGTGCGCGTGCGGGGAAATTATTTGAAAATTTCCTTACAATTGCGGTTTCACCGGTGGAGTTGCATAAAATTTGCGCCTGTGGAAAAGCTGTGCATGGGGTGTGCACCGCGGTGCATGCCTTCGCACACTTTTCGCTTGCTCCAGTCGGTCCAATCGGCGACAATCCCGCGCTGTCTCATAGCGGCGGCTACGAGGGGCCGACAAGTCTTGAAGGGCCGCGCACGGGGCGCCAGGGGAAAGCAAGACGCTCCGGTACGGGCATGATTCCCGAAGCCAGAAGAACGAAACGAAGGGACCCGCTTTCCACAGCTTATTCACATCTGTGGAAATGACAGGGAGAGATTTTCTCTTGCGATGACTACTGCGACGAATTCCTGGGACCGTTTTCTTGAACGCGTGAAGTCCCGGGTCAGCATCAACACGTATACCACCTGGTTCCAACCCACGCGGCTGAATCGCGCCGAAGGCGAAAACCTGTTTGTGCAAATCCCCAGCACGGTCTTCCGGCAGGTTCTGACGCGGACCTACGGCGAAATCGTCAAAGCGGTGTTCCACGAGCTAGGGACGCCCAATGTGAAGGTGCAGTACGTCTGTACGGAGGAAGAACCCGTGCCAGCCGCTCCCACAGCATCCGGCGTGAAACAAGCGAAGCTCGACTTTGAGAGCAGCGATCATCAATTGAATGTGCGGTACAGCTTTGATTCGTTTGTCGTCGGCAAGTCCAATGAGTTTGCGCATGCGGCGGCGCGCGCCGTTGCCGAGCAGCCTTCGAAAGCCTATAACCCTCTGTTTCTTTACGGCGGAGTGGGCATGGGCAAGACGCATTTGATGCATGCCATCGGGCACACCATCAAGAAGCGCAATCCCGCCATGCGCCTGAGCTACGTGAGCGCGGAGAAATTCACCATTGAAGTGATCAACTCGCTGCGCTTCGACCGCATGACTAGTTTCCGTGACCGCTTTCATACCGTGGACGTTCTGCTGGTGGACGACATCCAGTTCATCGCGGGTAAGGAACGGACGCAGGAAGAGTTTTTTCATACCTTTAATGCGCTCTACGAACAGCAGAAGCAGATTGTGATTTCTTCCGACTGCCTGCCGAAAGAGATCAATTCGATCGAAGAGAGACTGCGCTCGCGGTTTGAATGGGGCCTGATTGCCGACATCCAGCCGCCGGATCTGGAAACGAAGATTGCGATTCTCCAGAAAAAGGCGGAGAACGACAGGTTTAGCTTGCCGGACGAAGTGGCGGAGTACATTGCGCGGGCGATCAAGTCCAACGTGCGCGAACTGGAAGGCGCGCTGACGCGCTTGATGGCTTATGCGTCCCTGACGGGGGCGACGATTTCCCTGGCGACGGCGCAGCAGGTTCTGCGGAATATCATTGCCACACAGGAAAAGCGCGTCACCATTGACCTGATTCAGAAGCGCGTGAGCGAACATTTCAACATGCGCGAGCAGGACTTGAAGGTTCGCAGCAACACGCGGGCGATTGCGTTCCCGCGCCAGGTGGCGATGTATATCGTGAAGCAACTCACCTCGGCGTCGCTGCCGGAGATCGGCCGGCAATTCGGCGGCAAGCATCACACCACCGTGCTGCATTCGATCAACAAGATCGAGGAAATGCGACGGTCAGATAAGGATCTGAACCGGACGATCACGCGTTTGATGGACACACTGCAGTAGAGCTGAAGGTTTCATCCAACTTTTTACTTTGCCCTGCTAAATCTTCTCGTCTCCTTCTAGCCTGTGGCTGACGGCTGGCTGGACAAGTATTTAGGTTTCAGTCGTGGAGTATTTCAAACTCTGTTTGTTCAAAATCAATTTCTGTCGTACTCTCGCCGTAGGAATAGCCTTCCAGGTGGTGTACGTAGCCTTCTTTCAGCCAGAGAATAAAACCCATCCCCTGCTTTAGCCCATCGACCTTAGCCGCTGGTCCGCTTCTCATGCGCTCGCCCCCGATCGCGGGATGGGAGGCCCGCTCAATGGAAAAATCGGTGTAAAAGCCGGCGCCTGTGTTTTCGCGACGGAGAACGGTAGCAGTAGAGAGTTGAGCTTCCAGCGCGGAGCGATCCGCGACATGCGTTTCACAAATTGCGCGGAGAACGGCTTGTTCAAGCGACGTAAAGTCTGACCCAATAGATGGCATGCGTTGCATGATAGCTCGAAGGGTGTTTTCCTGTTTATTTTTCAAGCTGTGCCTAGGCCACAAAGACCCTGTGAAAAGCTGTTGGAGAAGATGCGGAAATTCTGTTGAGGGTCGTGGAAGATATTTTAATTTAAAGCGATGCGAGCGATTTGGCGGCGCGTTTTCACCGTTTCCCACAATTCGCCACTTGGAATAGATAGCGGTAGACCACTGGGACAAAAGTGGTTGCGGAGCTTTCCACAGTTCCACAGCTCTCATCACAACAACAAGCCTTATAGTTCTGAAAATCAGTAACGACTCTTGTTGTTATGACAGTCTTTGTGAGGTTGTGAAAAAAAGCGGTTTGTTAGCCCAGGAAGTCCCGAAGAGTGATGGTTCAGATTTTCATGCATTTCCACAGGATTTACGCGGTCAGTGGGCTTTATACTTTTCAAGAAAGCGAGTACAGTACGGCAGCGGTAGAAGAGTGGCGAGGTATCGGAATGAGCGCACCAGGAACCGCACGCGAGGAACATCAAGCGATGGAATTCAGCGTTACAAAATCGGCGCTGTTGAATGAACTCAGTACGACGCAAGGCGTCGTTGAACGCAAAACGACGATCCCAATCCTTTCGAATTTACTGGTCGAAGCCAAGGGCAGCCAGTTGACCATCACAGCGACGGACCTCGAGCTGAGTATTCGCACGTCCTGCGAGGCAAAGATCAAAAAAGAAGGCGCGGGGACTATCCCTGCGAAAAAACTGCTAGAGCTTGTGCGTTTGCTGCCCGAGGGCGAGATCAAAGTAAAACTGCTCGAGAATCACTGGGTGGAAATCGTCAGCGACCGGAAGAAGTACAAGCTCGTTGGTATGGCGAAAGAGAATTTCCCAGCGCTGCCCGTGATGCCCCACACGCTCGTCAAGATTCCTGCGGCGATTATCGAGAGCCTGATTGCTAAAACGAAGTTTGCGATTTCGATGGAAGAGTCGCGCTACACATTGAACGGCGGGCTGCTGATTTTGAAGCCGGATACTCTGGCAATGGTGGCCACCGACGGCCACCGCCTGGCGCTTGCGGAAACAGACCAGAAGCTCGCAGGCTTGAACGGTGAAGTGAAAGTTCTCATACCGAAAAAAGCGATGGACGAAGTAGAGAAGCTTGCGAGCGCGGCCGGCTCCGATGCTTCGATCGAGTTTGCCAAGGATGAAAGCCATTTGTTCTTTCAGGTCGGGCATCGGCTTTTGATTTCGCGAATCCTCACCGGGCAATTTCCGAATTACGAAGCTGTGCTGCCGCGCGACAACAGCAAGACCGTCGTACTGGAGCGCGCGGAACTTAGCGATGCAGTCCGGCGCGTCTCGCAACTCGCTGACCAGCGTTCGCATGCCGTGAAGCTGGCCGTTTCCAAGGAAGGCGTGGAAATTTCCGCGTCGAGTCCGGAATACGGCGAAGCCAAGGAAAATATCGAAAAGGAATACAAGGGCGACGCAATCAGCATTGGTTTCAATTCCTCGTACATGCTGGATTTTCTTGCCGCCGCCGCCGATGGCCCAATCAGCATCGAGCTGAAGGACGAACAGTCTGCCGGCCAGATGCGCCCACTCGCCGACGAATCCTACCGCTACCGCTACATCATCATGCCGATGCGCATTTGATGCGAGCGATGACCGCCGAACAATTCACAAAAAATCACGAAAAAAGGCGCTGCGTTGAGCGCCTTTTTTATTTCTTTAGCGGGTCGATCAGGTACCCATAAATCCAAGTAAATAAAGCCTTTATCTACAGGCGGCGAGCGTTCTTGCCCTTGAGAATGTCAACTAGTTCAGGTACACTTTATTGGCTGTCGATTCGCAGTTCGGTAACCTCCAAATCGGCACGTCGGCCAAGTAAATTCGGCTTTGCAATTTAGCTCCGCGCCAGGAGCTAGTTAGCCGGAAGCTTGGAGTTAAGAAGTCTTCGCCACGTCTCGCTGCGCGAGATGGGATGGAGCAGGAACCCTACGAGTTCTGGATTTGCTCGATGAATCCGGAATCAAAGGGTAAGGCGACGTACGGAGCATTCCGCGAGCACGCCTTTCCTCGCTTCACAAAAGATTGAGCAAAGTTTTTGAGCGCTGAGGCTCACCGCATAGCTCGGGGTCCGTCTTGCGCGGTAAGCAGTTCGTTTTGTCAGGAGCGTACATGGGTGATAAAGAGACGGTGGCCGGAAAAGCTCCGGGTCATCAGTACGACGCGAAGTCGATCAAAGTTCTCGGCGGGCTCGAAGCGGTGCGCCTGCGTCCTGCGATGTACATCGGCTCGACCGGAGACATGGGTCTGCATCACCTCGTGTGGGAAGTCGTCGACAATTCCGTCGACGAAGCTATGGCCGGCTACGCGGACGAGATCAACGTCACCGTGCACGCCGATGATTCGGTCACGGTGGTTGACAACGGGCGTGGTATTCCCGTCGACATGCACGCCACGGAAAAGCGTCCCGCGGCGGAAGTCGTACTCACGGTGCTGCACGCTGGCGGAAAATTCGATAGCGACACCTACAAAGTTTCCGGTGGTTTGCATGGCGTCGGCGTCTCCGTCGTCAATGCGCTTTCGGACCGCCTCGAACTGGAAATTTCGCGCGATGGCGCGGTGTGGGAGCAGTCCTACGAAAAAGGCAAGCCGACCACGAAGCTGAAGCAGACCGGCAAAACGCGAAAGACCGGCACGAGTGTTACGTTTCATCCCGATGGGACAATTTTCGACAAGACAGTCTTCAGCTTTGACACGCTCTCGCAGCGCTTGCGCGAGCTGGCCTTCCTGAACAAAGGCCTGAAAATCACGCTTACGGACGAACGCACGGAAAAGACCGCCGAGTTTCGCTTCACGGGCGGCATCGGTGAGTTCGTCAAGCACCTGAACCGCGGCAAGACCACACTCCACGATTCGCCGATCTATATCGAAGGGAAGCGTGGCACAGTCGAAATCGAAATCGCGCTGCAATACAACGACACCTACGGCGAGAACGTTTTCGCTTTTGCGAACACCATCAATACCGTGGATGGCGGCACGCACCTTTCCGGTTTTCGCTCCGCGCTGACGCGCACGATCAACAATTTCGCGTCGGCAGCGGGCATGCTGAAAGAGCAAAAGGATGAAGTGACCATCACGGGCGACGACGTTCGCGAAGGCCTCGTGGCGGTTGTGTCCGTGCGCTTGCCGCAGCCGCAGTTTGAAGGACAGACCAAGGGCAAGCTGAACAGCGACATCAAGGGCGACGTCGAGCAACTCGTCAACGAGAAGCTTGGCGAATGGTTCGACAAGCATTCCACGGTGGCGCGCCGCATCATCGGCAAGTGCATTGAAGCCGCCCGCGCCCGCGAAGCTGCGCGCAAAGCACGCGAACTGACGCGGCGCAAGTCCGCGATGGATTCCAGCGGCCTGCCCGGCAAACTCGCCGATTGCCAGGAACGCGATCCTTCGCGCTGCGAGCTGTTCGTGGTTGAGGGCGAATCCGCGGGCGGCTCCGCGAAAATGGGCCGCGACCGCAAGTTTCAGGCGATTTTGCCGCTCAAAGGCAAAATCCTCAACGTTGAAAAAGCGCGTTACGACAAGATGCTGGGGCATGAAGAAATTCGCGCCATCATTACCGCGCTCGGCACCGGCATCGGCAAGGACGACTTCGACGCGGGCAAGCTGCGCTATCACAAAGTGATTCTCATGACCGACGCGGACGTCGACGGCTCGCACATCCGCACGCTGTTGCTGACGTTTTTCTTCCGCCACATGAAGGAACTGATCGATCGCGGACACATCTACATCGCGCAGCCGCCTCTGTACCGCGTGAAGCGCGGCAAAACTGAAAAATATATCCGCGATGAACGCGAATTCGCTCACGAGCTGATGAAGCGCGCCACGGAAGATCATGTCGTGAAGGCGAAAGAGGGCATATCGCTCGAAGGCGCGGGGCTGACAAAGTTTCTTCTCAACGTGCAGGAGTATGAAGCCGCCGCGGCGAAACTGGGCCGGCGTTTGCGCGAGCACGGTCTGGTGGAATTGCTTGCAGAGAGTGGCCTCGAGAAAAAGACGGATTTCGAGGACAAGAAAGCGCTCGAAAAGCTTTTGAAGGAAGTGGACAAGGCCAAGCTCAAGCTCGAAGGCAAAGTGGCTTTCGATGAAGAGCATAGCCTCTACGAAATCCAATTCGGCCCGCCGCACAACCAAAAAGTGAATTGGGCGCTCGCCTCGACGGCGGATTACAAGCGTTTGCGCGGGCTGGCGAAGCAGATTGAGGAGTACAACAAACCGCCATTCACTGTGGCGCGCAACGGCGACAAGGTGACCAAGGAAAACGTGCACGACGTTCTCAATTACGTTGTGGAAGACGCGAAGAAAGACTTCACGATCACGCGATTCAAAGGCTTGGGAGAAATGAACGCCGAGCAGTTGTGGGAAACCACGATGAACGCGGACACGCGCACGCTGCTCCAGGTAAAGCTCGAAGATGCCGTCGCCGCCGAAGATATTTTCACCACGCTGATGGGCGAAAACGTCGAGGCGCGGCGCAAGTTCATCGAAGAAAACGCGCTTGAAGTCGTGAACCTGGATATTTGATCCGTGGCGGCGCAGGACAGTACAGATGCGGGGTCCATTCGAAACGCTATTCGTTGGGGCTTGCTGCTAGCGTCAGTTTGCACGGCGGGATTTCGTTTACCGCGGCTCGTGAATGAATTCCGAACGTGGCGAGAAGCTCTTGGGCTTGGTGATGCTTCCGCCGCGGAAGGCTGGCACAGGGTTCTCACGGTCGAACTGATTGGTGTGCTGGTCGTGCTGGCAATTGGCGTCGGCGTTTTTTATGTATGGCGACCGAAAGCGAAGTCCGCGAAATGACGTGGCAGTTGGGTTGGACGACTTTGCCGGGACTCCGCGGTTTGAGCGTGAGCGAGTTTCGTGCGACGCCGACGAACGCGCCGGACAATGCACGCGGCGTTGCAATTGAGTTCGCGAGCGACGCGGAGCGCGACAGTTTTTTGAAGCAGCTTGAAGAACACTTTGGACCACGGCGTTTTACGAATGCAGCGGACGCGTTCGATTTGGTGAAAGCGTACGTGCTGGAGTACGCAGCGCAAAAGTAAGGTTTGCTAGTAGTGGCGCAGCATGCTGCACCACTGCTACACGGAAACTAAGCGACAGCGAGGGGAAATGGCGGACGAGACAAACAAGTCGGTACTGCTGCCAGTTGATATCGAAGCCGAGATGAAGAAGTCTTATCTCGACTACGCGATGAGCGTGATCATTGCGCGCGCGCTGCCTGACGTGCGCGACGGCCTCAAGCCCGTGCAGCGCCGCATCCTCGTGGCCATGAACGACCTCGGCCTCGCCTCCAACCGCGGCTACCGCAAATGCGCCAAGATCTGCGGCGACACTTCCGGCAACTACCATCCGCACGGCGAAGCCGTCATCTATCCTGCTCTGGTGCGTCTGGCGCAGGACTTCAACATGCGTTACCCGTTGATCGACGGCCAGGGAAATTTCGGATCCGTTGACGGCGATCCGCCGGCGGCCATGCGGTATACGGAAGCGCGCCTGGCAAAGATCAGCGAAGACATTCTCGCCGACCTCGAAAAAGAAACCGTCGATTTCGTTCCGAACTTTGACCAAACGCGCGAAGAGCCGTTTGTCCTGCCATCGCGCATTCCGAATTTGCTGGTGAACGGCGCCAGCGGCATCGCCGTCGGCATGGCCACGAACATCCCGCCGCACAATTTGCGCGAGATCGTGGAAGCCGCGGTGATGCTGCTCGACAAACCGGACACGCCGCTGAAGGAAATCATGAAGATCGTGCCCGGCCCGGATTTCCCGACCGGGGCGTACATCGCCGGCCGCGAAGGCATCGAGTCCGCCTACAAAACGGGGCGCGGCAGCTTCATGATGCGCGCCAAAGCCGCGATCGAGGAAGTCGGCAAGGACCGCGAAAACATCGTGGTCACCGAGATTCCGTACCAGGTGAACAAATCGAGGCTGATCGAACGCATCGCCGAACTGGTGCAGACCAAGAAAATCGAAGGCATCGCCGACGTGCGCGACGAATCTTCCCGCGAAGGCATGCGCATCGTCATCGAAATCAAGCGCGGCGAAGAATCGCAGCTCATTCTCAACAATCTTTTCAAGCACACGCAGATGCAGGAATCATTCGGCATGATCCTGCTCGCGATCGTAGGCGGCCAGCCGCGCGAGCTGGGCCTGATTCCGCTGATCAAACTGTTTCTCGAGCACCGGCGCGACGTCGTAATACGCCGCACTCGCTACGAACTGCGCAAAGCCGAGGAGCGGGAGCACATCCTCGTCGGCTATCAGGTTGCCCTCGATCATCTGGACGCCGTCATCCGAATCATTCGCGGTTCTTCGGGCCGCGCCGAGGCCAAGCAGAACTTGCTCAACTATTTTTCCGAGCAAGACGTCACCATCACGGAAAACGGGAAATCCAAGAAGCTCGAAGGCGTCAAGCTGGATGGCAGGAAGTACAGAGTCGCCGCGCTCGAAGGCGAAATCACGCGGTCTGTCTCTGACGGCCTGACGCCAGTTCAAGTGGACGCCATTCTTGAGCTGCAACTCCACCGCCTCACGCAGCTCTCGGTTGACGAAATCCTCAAGGAATTGAAGTCCATCCGCGAACAGATTGCCGAACTGAAGGAAATTCTCTCGAGCGAAAAAAAGCTGAAGCAGGTGATCACCGGCGAGCTGCGCGAAGTCCAAAAGGCGTATGGCGACGACCGGCGCACGCAGATTGTGGACAAGGTGGACGAGATCAAACTCGAAGACCTGATCGCCGACACGGAAATGCTGATCACCGTCAGCCATGCGGGCTACATCAAGCGCACGGCGGCGGACACCTACCGCCATCAATCGCGCGGCGGCAAGGGGCGCATCGGCGCGCGCACGAAGGAAGAAGACTTCGTCGAGCACATGTTCATCGCCTCGGCGCACAGTTACATTTTGCTCTTCACGTCGAAAGGCCGCGTGTACTGGCTCAAAGTGTATGAGTTGCCGGAAGCTGCGGCAGCCACGCGAGGCAAGGCGATTTCCAGCCTCGTGAAATTCCAGGAAGACGAAAAGCTGACAGCTCTCGTCGCGGCACATAATTTGGAAGAAGAAGGCCAGTTCGTTTTCATGGCCACAAAGACCGGAACAGTAAAGAAATCGACGCTGACGGAATTTTCCAACCCGCGTTCGACGGGGATCATCGCGATCAACTTGGACGGCAAGGACGAGTTGATCGGAGCGAAGCTGACGGACGGCAAGAAAATGATTTTCCTCGCCAGCCACGAGGGTCAGGCGATTCTTTTCCGCGAAACGGAAGTACGCCCCATGGGGCGCAACGCAGGCGGCGTGAACGGGATGGATCTGGACAAGGACGACTACGTCGTGAGCATGGACGCGGTCCAGCCGGATTTCGAAATCATCGCGAAGGAACACAAGGTCACCACACAGAATCTCGAGGAGCTCGAAAACGAGCAGATCAAGGATTCGCTCGTGACGCTGATGCTCACGGTTGCGGAAAAGGGCTTCGGCAAGCGCACACCGCTCGCGGAGTACCGCATCACAGCGCGCGGCGGCAAAGGCGTCGTGAACATCAAGACCACGGACCGCAACGGCTCCGTCGTGGCTACTCTGCAGGTCACGGAAGAGTCTGATGTGATGATCATCACGCACGATGGAAAAGTGATTCGTGTGCACGCGAACGAAATTCGCGAAGCGGGACGCTCTACTCAGGGCGTGCGTCTGCTGCGTCTTGAAGAAGGCGACTCCGTGGCCGCGGCCGCCGTCCTGCAGGAAGAGCAGGAAGAAGAAAAGAAGTAGTTGGGTATCGCGGTCTCAATGGGGCGCAACGTGCTGCGCCCCTACAACTCCGACAGATAGTGTTAGAATCCTCATCCTCATGAAAATCACGCGACGATTGTTTGCATGCTTGGTCCTTTTTTCCGCGCCATTGCTTTTGATTTCGCAGGCGCAAACGCCGGAAAAGCCCGCTCAGAAGGCCCAGTACATCGCTTACGTTGGCACGTACACCACAAAAACCAGCAGCAAAGGGATTTACGCTTACCGGTTCGATCCAGAGAAGGGCCAGCTTACATCCATCGGTGTTGCGGCAGAAACCTCGGATCCGTCGTTTGTAGCCGTGCATCCCAATGGCAAATATCTCTACGCGGTTAACGAAATCGGAACTTTCAATGGAGGAGTCAGCGGCGCAGTGAGCGCGTTCGCGATTGATGCGAAAACCGGCGCGCTCAAATTCCTCAATCAAGTAGCCACGCGCGGCGCGGGGCCTTGCTACGTCTCGCTCGACAAGAACGGCTCGTACGTGCTCGTCGCGAACTACGACAGCGGCAGCATCGCCTCCTTTCCCGTCCGCGATGACGGAACGCTCGGCACGGCCAGCGGTTTCGTTCAGCATTCCGGCTTCGGCCCGAACAAGGAACGCCAGGAAGGCCCGCACGCCCACTGGATTGCCACATCGCCCGACAATCGCTTCGCGCTTGCCGTTGATTTGGGGCTCGATGACGTGATCATTTACGGCTTCGATCCCAGCAGAGGAATCTTTACGCCGAGTGTTTCCGGCTTCGCAAAAGTGAAACCTGGCGCCGGCCCTCGCCATCTTGCGTTTCATCCCAACGGTAAGTTTGCCTACGTCCTGAGCGAAATGGAATCATCAGTCACGGTTTTTTCCTATCAGGCGAAGACTGGCGCGCTTACATCCCTGCAAGCCATTTCGGCGCTGCCGAAAGACTATGCAGGCCCTAAAGAAGCTGCCGAGATTGCCGTGCATCCTTCCGGGAAATTTCTTTACACATCGAACCGCGGCCACGACAGCATCGCCGTATTTGAGATCAACGAAGCAAAGGGAACGCTCAAATCTCTCGGACAAGTCTTGACTGGCGGCAAAACGCCACGGCATTTCGCCATTGATCCCACGGGCACATACCTTCTTGCGGAGAATCAGGAATCGAACAACATCGTCGTCTTCCACATTGATCCCGCGACCGGCAATCTGATCGCCGACGGGCCAGACGATCGAGGTACCTTCGCCGGTGTGCATAACATTTGTCGCCGCCCAGTAGCACCTGCGCTACAATCCGCCTTCCACTTTGTATGTTCGGGAGAACCAAATGATTCGTAATGAAAAAGCGCGCGTACACATCCTTCGGAGTTTTGCCCTGTTGCTATTTCTTTCGTTGGCCGGGACTGCGGTGCTCGGCGACGGCGAAACCGCCCCGGCTCGCGACCCCAAACAGCCCGTGGACGACGCCTACACCGCGAAAATCCACAAGTACACCACGCAGCCGTTCTTCACCTCGCCGCTCGTCGACTATCTGCCCGCTTCGAAAAATGTTCCTACGCCGGAAGCTGTGCTCGGCGACGTAGCCGGTGCGCCGGGCATCTTGCCCTATGCGGAAGACGTGTACAAATACATGCGGCTGCTCGAAAAAGCCAGCCCGCGCGTGAAGGTCTTTTCCATCGGCAAGACGGAAGAGGGTCGCGAGATGATCGCCGTAGCCGTCTCTTCTCCGGAAAATCTGGAAAACTTGGAAGAAAATCGCGCACGCCTCGCGAAGCTCGCCGATCCCCGCACGATAAAACTCGACGACGCGGAAGCCGACCGCATCGTCGCGCAGTCCGTCCCCGTCTACTACATCACCGGAACGATTCACTCCCCCGAGACAGGTGCGCCGACGGCGTTGATGGAACTGGCGTACCGGCTAGCGGTCGACGAAAGCCCGTACATCCGCGAAATCCGCGACGGAATGATCACGCTCATCACGCCGGTGGTCGAGGTGGATGGCCGCGATCGAATGGTGGATATCTATCGCTGGCATCTTTCGCACCCGAAAGATTTTTATCCGCCGCTGATTTATTGGGGCAAATACGTGGCGCACGATAACAACCGCGACGCCATGGGCGTGACGCTCAAGCTCACGGAAAACGTGCTCAACACGTATGTCGGCTGGAAAGCTCAGGTGCTGCACGACCTGCACGAGTCGGTGCCGTATCTTTACGATAACACCGCCGGCGATGGGCCATTCAATGCCTGGGTCGATCCAATTCTCACCGACGAATGGGAAATGATTGGCTGGCGCAACGTCTCGGACATGACCAAGTTCGGCATGCCGGGCGTTTTCACGCACGGAGTATTCGATACGTGGTCGCCGGGCTATCTGATGTTTATCGCCGCGATGCACAACGGCATCAGCCGTCTCTACGAAACATTTGGCAACGGCGGCGCGGACACGCTGCCACGCACGCTCGAGCCCGAAGAGTACGCACGCACTTGGTATAAACAAAATCCGCCGCTACCGAAAACACTCTGGTCGCAGCGCGACAATAATAATTACGAACAGACTGGCTTACTCACGTCGCTCCACTATTTCAACGAGAACAAACGGCTCTTCCTGAAGAATTTTTATCTCAAAGCAAAACGGTCTGTCACGAAGCCCGGCGCGGAAGGGCCCGCCGCGTATGTTTTGCCTGCCGACGATCCGCGATTGGGCTCGCAAGCGGAGATGCTGCGCGTTCTGCAAAAGCAAGCGGTCGAGATTTCGCGCGCGACGGCTGCTTTCACCGTAACCCTTCCCGTAAAAAAGTCCGCGAAACCGAAAAAGGACGCGAAAGAGTCCAAAGAAAAAGAAGCAGCGCCCGCTCCCACAACGCGCGAATTTCCTGCTGGTAGCTACATCGTCCGCATGGATCAGCCCTACTCGCGAATCGCCGACGCGCTGCTCGACTACCAATACTGGAGTCCGGACGACCCGCAGAAAACTCCCTATGACGACACAGGCTGGACGTTTGGCGAACTGTTCGGCGTGCAAGTGACGCGCGTGACCGATTCGAAAGTTCTCGATGTTGCGATGGAACGCGTGAAAGAAATTCACGCGCCGGCAGGCGTCGGCGGCGATGGCACGATCTACGCGATCAATAACAACGCCGAGCCTACGCTAGCCACGCTGCGCTACAAATTGCACGAGGCTTCAATCGAAGCTGCCGAGGAACCATTCGAAAGCGGCGGAAAGAAGTTCAGCCGCGGATCCTTTCTCCTTCGCAACGTCAACCGCGCGCAGCTGAATGACGCCATTTCCGATTTGGGGTTGCAGGCGAGTCCAGTGTCCGCGATGCCAAGCGTCAAGACCCATCCTGTGCGCGCCGCGCGCGTGGCGTTGGTCCACACATGGCTCAGCACGCAGACCGAAGGCTGGTGGCGCGAGGCGCTCGACAACCTCGGCATTCCTTACGATTACATCAGCACGCAGACTGTCTCCAAGACCAGCGACCTCAACGCCAAGTACGACGTCATCCTGTTTCCACCCGTCGGTTTCTTCGCAAGCCCCACCGCCATCATCAACGGTCTGCCAAGCGCGTGGGGCAATCCGCTCCCCTGGAAAAACACACCCGAAACGCCGAACCTTGTCGGCAAAAATGATTCTACAGATGACATGCGCCCCGGCCTCGGCTGGGATGGTGTGGCAAATCTGCAAAACTTTGTGACGAAGGGCGGCGTCCTCCTGACCGCGACAGATACCTCGCGGTTTGCGTTGTCCATCGGCCTCGCCGATGGCGTCAGTGTCGGCAACGCGCAGAAGATGAAGATTGTCGGCTCCGTGGTTGGCACGCGGCTCGTTGACGGCGCCAGCCCCATCGCCTACGGCTACGACGAAAAGCTTTCGGCCTATTGCGACAACGGTCCGATTTTTTCACTGAGCAGCATTTCGGGCGCCCGCGGCTTCCGCCGCTTGGGCGGCGAGATGCACACGCGTCCCACAGGGCGCGGCACAACGGACGATCCGGATTTCACGATCGGGCGTCCCGGCGTCGAAGTTCCCGAGGAGCCGAAGGCTGAAATCTGGGAGAATCCTCTGCTCACCGACGAGCAACTGCACAACAATTTCCGCGTGATTCCTCCGGCGAATCGCGCGCGCGTCATCTTCCGCTACGCGGACAACAAGGAACTGCTCATATCGGGCTCGTCGAAGGCGGCGATGAAATCGCGCAGCATCCCGCCGTCGTGGACGTGCCCACGGGGAACGGCCACGTAGTGCTTTTTTCCATCAACCCGGTCTATCGTGGCGAAACGCGTGGCACGTATTCGCTCGTGCTCAACACCATCCTGAATTTTGACAGCCTCAACGCCGGTCGCAAGCTGGCTGAGAAGTAGGGCCGAGGGCGGTCGTCGCAACTCTTTGGCGCAGGATTATGGCCTTAGTGAATTGGGCTTTTTCGGCCCTGTTGGAGTAGAATCCCGCCCACTATGGCGAAGCGCAAAAGAAAGAAAAAATCGGCCCGCCCGCGCAAACTCCGTCCGGCTAGGAGCACAAAGCTTCCGAAAGAAGCTGTAACACTTATCGTACTGTTGCGCCCTCGCGACGGGCAGGAAATGCTTCTCGAAGCCGAACTGCGCGCCTTGGTTGGGCCCACGCGAAAAGAAGACGGCTGCCTAACTTACGACTTGCACCGATCCGCGGACGGTCCAAGCGCCTTTCTTGCTCCACGAAGTTTGGGCCAGCCGCGAAGCTCATTCCCGGCACACCAACACGCCGCACTTCCTGCGCTGGAACGCCCGCAAGGATGCCCTTCTTGCCTCCCGCGACGTCACCTTCTGGAAGCAGGTCGTTTGATTGCATTTAGTGAGGCTAATCAGCTTTCCGGCGGCGCGACGTAATACCCAGGCCGTGAGCGCACCTTCAGGTCTTTGCGATTCACTTGCACTCTAATCTCGTGGTAGCCGAAGTCGTTCCCATCCGTCGGCGCATAGCTGATGGTGTATTGCGCGTGCAGCTCACCACCGATTTCGTCGATCGCCTTCTCAATGGAACCGTCCTTGTAGGTGGAGAGATATGCGCCTCCGGTGGCGGTTGTGGCCACCTCCAGCGGACGGTCTTTCACCTGGCTTTCAATGTGCTGTACGGCCCAAATGGCCAGCGCCAACAAGTCGGCGCCGTTGTTCTGGTTGGCCTCCGTCGTCGGGGTCTGGATCGTCCCGGGCGGCGGTGGCACCGAGGAAATGCCCGGCGGAGTGATTGGCGCCGGCGTATTCCTTCGCTTCCCGTATAATTCCGCGCGAGTGGTTGAGAGTCCCACACTATAGATCGTGACGTTCGCGAGCTGAGCTTTTCTCAGCACTTCTCCAAGTTTCGATTCGCTCCCGAAATCCAGCGCTTCGGACACAATCAACAGTACGCGACGCCGGCCAGGCTTCTCCGCCGTCGGCTGCGGCCGGTCGCTTAACATTTCAACTCCCACGGCCATGGCATCGTAAAGCCTCGACCCCGACGTGCCCGTTTGCAGGTGTGTCACGACGTTCTCGATCGAATCGCCGTCGCTCGTGAAGTCCTGCAGCTTGTCCACAGCGTCATTGAAGCCCACGATCGCAGCCTCGCCGTTCAGCCCCATCACCGTTTGCGTGAAAAGAATTCCGGTCTTGCGAATCCCCGGCAGGATTGGATCAATGCGCGAACTCGTCTCGATAAGAATCACCACGGAAACGGGATCGCCGCCGAGATCGAAATGCGAAATCTTTTGCTCCATGCCGTTGTCGGTGATTCGAAAGTCTTTTGCCTCCAAGTTGTGCACCATGGCCCCTTTTGCATCGCGCACCGTCACCGGCATATTCACCAGCTCCACTAGAACTTTCAGTTTGCCCTGCGCATTCGGTGGAGCTTGCTGCACCGGCTGGCCCTGCCTCGGCGCCATCGGCCCTTCGGGAGCCTGCGCCTGCAAAGCACCAGCCCCCACAAGAAGAGCAACAAGCAGCAGCGCGCATTTACCTCTAAATTGCTTCATTCCGTCTCCCTGATAGAAAAGGCCCGGCTCCAGCAGTGTACTCAATTCGACGCACCCGCGCCGGAAGACGTTGCCGCGAGCCTCCGCGATTCCTACAATGATTGTTTGCATCGTTCGGAGAGAAAAGCCCATGTCCGCAGGACAGCCCAAACTCAAGCCCCAGCACGCCCCAAAAGCCCCTCATGAAGATCACCGGTTTCTGGAAAGCACCCCCGCGCGGCCCCTACGCATCCTGGCAGAGTATCTCCATCCTCTTGTGCAGCTGAAGAGAGAGGGAATCGCCGACACCATCGTCATGTTCGGCTCGGCGCGCATCGAATCCCACGAAACGGCGCAGGCGCGCGTCACGCGGCTGAAAAGAGAAAACGTCAAACAACTTTCCGAATCGACTCGGGCCAGACACCGCGGCGAAGTGCGCCACGCCAAGAGTCTCCTCGAAATGTCACGGTATTACGAGGAAGCGCGGCAACTCTCGCACAAAATTACTTCTTGGGCGCTGACGCTCGGACCCAGGCCGCGCCGCTTCGTCGTTTGCTCGGGCGGTGGCCCCGGCATCATGGAGGCCGCCAATCGCGGCGCCAGCGATGCCGGAGGCAAGTCCATAGGCCTCTCGATCGAGCTCCCGCACGAGCAATTTGCCAACGCCTATATCAGCCCGGAGCTCAGCTTCAATTTTCATTATTTCTTCATGCGCAAACTCTGGTTCGCACAAATCGCCAAAGCCCTCATCGTTTTTCCTGGCGGCTTCGGCACGATGGATGAGCTTTGGGAAATGCTCACGCTGCTGCAAACGGGAAAGCTCGCCAAGCACAACATCATCCTCATCTACGGCCGCAAATACTGGGACAAAGTCCTGAACTGGAAGGCCATGGTGAACTGGGGCACGATCAACGAAGAAGAATACAAGATGCTCCAATTCGCCGACAGCGTGGACGAAGCCTTCGACCACATCCGCGCCGGCCTCGAGAAGTACCACATGGAAGTCGACCCACTTCTTCAGGCCTACTAAGCGCCCACTTGCAGCTAGCTGTGTTTTGCTGGGCCGCGCAACATCTGGCGAAGCCGACGTGTTTTATGAATATAGGGCGTGACCCGAGAGCAGTCCTGGAGACGCCTGGGAGGACGCAATGTTCAGTAATGTTTTGAAGTCCATGTTCGGCAAGGCCGCACTAGCTGCGGCCGTATTGGGTGGCGCTCTGTTTTTTGCTGGCGCACCGAATGCGCAGGCCGAACGAGCGGGATCGCGTCGTCGCTATGACAGACTTTAGGCTTCACGAAGCCATCGTCCATCGCGGCTTCTATAGCCCGCGCGCCGGCTACTGGCGTCTTGAGCGGCGAGAAGCGTTTGCCCGCGGCTACTGGGACCGCTTTGGCTGCTGGCACCGCTACTAAATTTTAGCCAAGAGCAAAAAGAAAAACGGGGCGCAAACATCTGCGCCCCGTTTTCATTTTTCAGATTGCAGAACGAATCAATTTTTTGCGGCAGCCAATTCGTCGGAGAAGACAGCTTCAAACCGCCGCTCTTCGTCCTGGTCGTGCAGCAGCACCACCGGAACCACGCGCAACGATCTCTTGCAGGAATGGCACTGCGTCACTTCGCCTTGCAAGTCCTGCAAAAAACCGTCCGTGAAATGATATTGCGTCCGCTCGCGCCTGGCATTTTTCTCGTCCCGCGCACCGCAGTACGGACAGACGAACTCGACCTTGTCCTGCTGCGGATCGCGGTCTAGAGCAGCCCAACCCGTGCGGCGCACGCCAATTGTCTCGACATTACGCCCATCCATCGGGATAACCCTCCTTCAGATCCACGTCCACAAATATGGGATGCGCCGGAAGGAGTTTTCGGTTCACGTAAAATAAACAGCCTGTAATCAGCAACCTGCGGCGCACCAAGGTTTGCCCCACGGATCCGGTGTTCGCTGTTGCTACTGAGCGCGAGACTTATCCCCTGCTCGGCCCGCGAGACCAAGAACGAAGCCGAAAGCGCAATGTGATGGTTCAGCCTGAACTGGAGAGGAGGCGCTCTCCGTTAGTGAGTATTCCGCCCTTCGGCGGGGATTTTCAAGGTATGGGGTCTTTCGATCCGATGATGGTTTGGGAAGCAGCGCAAGAACCTCGTTCCCGCGCTGTCGATCATCGTCTCGATGTGCCTCCATCTTGTACGAATCCGTCTTTGCCGACGCGCGGATGAATTCGGGAAACGCCGCCACAAAGGGCGGGTAAAGATCGGCGTTGGTTGCGCCCGTATCTAATGTAGGCGCGAGGCTGCGATTTTCGACTCCTATCCGAAAAGTGTAATGAGGAAATGGTGTTTTAGACGCCTAGTGGACAGTCGCGGCGAACTCGTTATCACAGCATTGCTTCCCTGCCGCTCTCGCCACTGCGATCGGCGTCGAGCGGGCTAGGGGGCGGTGCGGCGGGAGAGAGCGGCGTTGAGGTGGGCGAGGGTGTGGCTTTGGATCTGGCGGTGGGCTTCTTCTCCGGTGCAGAGCTCGGCGATGGGGCGCATTTCGCGTGAAATCCAGGAGGCCTCGGGCGGGAGGCTAGCGGCGCGGAGCTGCTCGTGGGCCTGCTCAACGTTGTCCACGAAATGCAGGTGGTCGGCGCGGGGGAGGACCACCATTTGCTTGGGCCCGGGAGTGCGGCTGTAGAGCTCGTGCATGCCGGCGATGGGAGTGAGGACGTCGTCCTCGGCGACGATGTAGAGGGTGGCCGGCGGGCGCGGCCAGTTGAAACTGAGGGTGGCGGGGATAATTCCCGGCTTGGGTTTGGACGCTCCGCCGGGGGCGAGCGCGACCACAGCCTGGATGCGCGTGTCGGTTTCGGGCAAGGCCAAGGCGGTCCAGCCGCCGGTGCTGTGGCCTACGATGGCGATGCGATCGGGATCGGGCCGGGCGGTACACGGAATCGCGCCGGCGAGCATGTAGTCGAGCAGGAAGCGGGCGTCGGGAACGCGGCTGGCGATGAAGCCTTGGACATTGCCGGCGATCTCCGGGGCGACGACTTCGGAATGATCGAGGGCCGCGACCAGGTAGCCGTGACTCGCGAGGTGCGTGGTGAGGTAGGTGGCGGAGCGACGGTTGCCGCGGCTGTGGTGAGAGTAGAGGACGAGCGGCCACGCGCCGGGCTCGTCGGGGCACCAGATATCGCAGGGGAAGAGACGGTCGCGGGCCGGGTCGCGGGCTTCGAAGGTGTGGGTGCAGACGGCGAACGGTCCGGGGGCGGAGGGTGCGGAGGCGGGGCTATGCATCACGCACCTGATGCCGTCTACGCAGAATATAACAACTCTTTAGCCGACGAGCAATCCGATATGCGCTTAGGCACCTTGCTTCCGAGCAGTTGCCAACTTCCGGTCGCGTTCGCTGTGAATCTCCTGCAGGCGTCCGGCCAGCATATCCTTCGGCGTGATATAGCCGATAGCAGTGTTCAAGCGGATGTTGTTGTAATGCTCGACGTAACCCTGCACGAGACCAAGCGCGTCGCAAGTCAGGCTGGCTAATACCTTCCCTTTGTGAAGTGTTTCCGTTCTTCACCAGTTAGCGTCGCCTGTTCCAAGCGCCTGGGAACTTGTGCACCGCCCCGGTGTCCAACATCACAGAGGACGCGCGCACCTCACATCCCTGCGAGCGCGGCGCCGGTCTCCTGCGGTAGTTGAGCAACCCACAGGAAACCGGCGTCGCAAAAATCTCCTGTTCTCACTCGCAGAACTTTTTTGTGGAGGTGTGTGATGTCTATCGAACCCGAGCCCCATTCGCAAACTGATTTTGGTTCCTTGCAAGGCTGTTTCGTGGAAGGCAGCGCCGAGCAGCGCGCACGCGAACGCCGCATTCGCCGGCGTGCCTTGATCATTTCCATCGCAGTGCAAAGTGCGATTCTCACGGCCATCGTTCTGATTCCCCTCTTTGGAAAACCGGAGCGCGTCGCTTTTGCCATGACTCCAATTCCGCCATACTTCCACAACAACGTTCCGGAGCGTACGACCACTGCTACCCAACAAACCAGTCAACCTAAACGATAACTCTTTCGACCCGAACATCTTTCTCAGCCGACTCGCATTCCAACGAGTATTGATCAGACCCCGACTGGTGATTCGCCCGAGCCGCCCGGATTGCCCATCGGGCCTGGAACGGCCGCGCCGTGCGTCGGATGCATTGCGATGGATGACGGCAGGCGTCAACCGGAACGTCCTGCGGAGGCAAAACCCCAAGCGCCAGTACGCCTCTTCAAGAATCACCTGGAGCCGGCGATGCTGATTCAGCGCGTCGAGCCTGTCTATCCGCCGCTAGCCATTCAAATCCATCGCGAAGGCCGAGTAGAATTGCGGGCGGTCATCGCCACGGACGGTACGATCCAATCGTTGCAAGTCGTCAGCGGTGATCCGTTCTTCATTCAATCCGCGCTCAGTGCCGTGCGCCAGTGGCGCTACCGCGCCACCATCCTCGACGGCCAGTCTGTCGAAATTGACACCTACATCACGGTCACCTATACCATGCAGCACTAAGCGCCAGCACTCGCCACTAACATTGACCCAAATCAAAAGGGGCCGCCTCAGTTACCTGCGGCCCCCTTTGTTTTTGCTGTTCTAGCGTAAGACTAAAACCGCCAGTTGAATCCCGCTGCGATGCGGAAATTATCCTGCCGTCCGTTCTGCGTAACGCAACCCGTCGAAGTCGTCGAGCAGTTTGTAAAAGCGTTGCGCAGGTAATCAATCTGAATGAGCCGCAGACCGATGTGCCGTGTCGCGTTCAAATCAATGCCTCCGCCCGCGCCATAGGCGAATCGGTTCTGCGTTTCCGTGCAAGTCGTGTTGACCTGACCATTCTGGCAAGTAAAAGTCCCCGCGGAATTGTCGAACGATACCCGCGCGTGCGACGTGCCTACAAGCCCGCGAACAAACACGTCGAACGGACCAATATGCCGCTGCGTGAATTGTGGCCCAAAGAGATAGTTGTACTGGCGCAGGTGATCGGCAAACGAATCAACGTCGCCGGTTCCTCCGTAGCCACTGATATCGGCCACAAAACCAAGATGTGAATTAAAATTATACTCTCCGGTGGCTTCCAACCCCGGCATGCTGAAATGGCGTCCCACGCCGTTCAGATTTTCCGTGAGCAGGCCGCCTGGATTGAACTGGCCGTACGACAGCCCGGTGAACAATTCCACTTTGGGAGTTTGCGCATTCGCGCACACTCCTGTAATCGCCAGCAGTGCAATTGCAACGAGTAGCTTCCGCATGATCACTTCCTCCTTGAAATTTGAAACGGAGAACATCTGTTCCCCAGTGATATCTCCACTCGCGGTATTTCCATTCCAGTGCCACTCGGCCACTCTTCTCGCCTTGTCGTCACAGCCCCGTCACTGCACGGTGCGTAGGGCCGCGCCTGCCTTTCTTCATGCGCGGCCCCCTGCCTGCACCGGGCTACCGAAGTCGCGGGATGGCTGCAGACTCCGCATGTTCATCCCAAATTTCTTTTCTTCTTTCTCCGTTTTTCAGAAGTAAACAATCGTCTTCATCGAATCACGCATGATGTTCTGCGTTCGCTCGCCTCAGTTCCAAAAATGCAAGGAAAAGTATGTAGACACACCCCTACCCTCATTCTCATAAGTCCTCCAGTGGTTTGAATTGTCTGCGCGATCCGGCGTGATCTGCGCGCGGCTTCGCGCTTCTAGCGGTGTGCCTAAGGCAGGAAGGCATCGTTCCGCATTTTCTATCTTGCGCTGTTCATAAAGATGCGCGCGTGGCAGCCCCAAGTTGTAACTGGAGATAAATATTTAGGGAAGAAAAGTAACCGTCGCGCAGCCCACGGCGCAAGAGAGCGGCTCTTCTACAGGAGAGACTCGTCGGAAAAGCGGGCAATCGTTTCGCGGGTGGTGTCGCGCAATCGGATTAATTCATGCCAAGCCGAGTTTTCTTCGGTTTTCGCTGCGTCGCTGGTCGACATGCGGATAGATTGGCGGAGACACCGTGATGGTCACGCTGGTCGGCCGCGGCAGATACGTACCATCACGCAGACATTTTCGTGTGCCTGCCAGTGAAACGGGAACAATCGGTGCACCTGCGGCAACCGCACGTTCTGAACGCGCCGAGTTGGAACGGCCGCACGCCGTCTTCGGCCGTCAAACGTTCCTTCGGGAAAAACAAAAACAGACTTTCCTTCGCGCAGCAATCTTTTCCATCTCTTCTGATTGCCGCAAGCGCGATTGCGGATTGCTCCGGTCAAAACTCAAATGCCCCATCTCGCCGCAAGAATGTCCCGATGAACGGCATTCCCGTGCACTTCCATCTTGGCCACGAAGTGATACGGCACGCCGAGACCCAGCATCAGTGGCAGCACATCAAAATAGCTCGTGTGATTCGACGCATACACTTTTGCGCCCGGCATGTCCACGTATTCTTTTCCGATGACGCGCACGCGGCAGCCAATCAAAGCAAACAAAATCTTGAGCGCCGCGGTCGTAAACCGCCCCGCTTTTTGATAGTCCTTGATGAATTTCACGATCGTCCAGCTCGGAACGATCCACAACAAGAATACGCCGAATGAAATAGAGGCCGTACAGGATTTCCATGCCTCGCCGCGCGCCAACGGACCATATTTGTCCGCCGGCGGTCCGCGCCGTGCTGGTCGTCGCAAGACGCGCGATCTGCACCCACGCCGGCGACTTTCCCAGCCGCCAACGTCCTCGCGAGATACAGCTGCTTGGTTTCCTCACGGCGCAACTTTCCGCTCGACGTTTTTGGAATACTTCCCGGTGGAATCAGATCTCACCCGGTCCGGCGGCAGCCCCAGTCCTTGCGAAACCTGTTCCGTCACCACCGCCGCAATCGCCGCGCGCCGCGATGCCTCTCGCTCGCGCGATCTCCGCCACCACAATCAACTTCTCGGTTCCCGACGCTTCGTCCTTCAGCCCGAACGCCACGATGCAACCTTTTCGAATTCCCTCCGCGCGTGCCGCAAGCTCCTCCACTTCATGCGGATAGAGATTTCGTCCCGCCCTTGATGATGATGTCCTTCACGCGCCCCGTGACGTAGATTTCTCCGTCCGCACAATACGCGCGATCGCCGGAATTCACCCATGCATATTCGCCCTCGCCGCCGCCGGTCCCATCGGCAGCAACTTTTCCGTCGCTTCCGCGTTTTGATGGTAGCCGCTCGTCGCGGAAGCTCCGCGAAACCACAGGAACCCCTCGGTCCGGTCCCTCACTTCATTCCCGCTCGCATCCACAATGCGCACTTCGTGCTGCGGAATCGGCTTGCCGGAAGAAACGAACACGATCGCCGTCGCATCGTTCGTCTGGGTCGGAACCGCTCGACCCTCCGCGGTGAACACTTCGCGCTCGATACGGTCGACCAGTGGCCCTCGATTCAGCGGCGGCAGCGTCACCGCCAGCGAAGCCTCTGCAAATCCATACACCGGCAGTTGCGCCTCGCGCCGAAAACCATAGCGCGCAAAGCGCTCGGCAAACCGGTCCAGCGTATCGGGATTCACCGGCTCCGCGCCGTTCAGCGCCGCGCGCCAGTTGCTCAAATCCACGCCCTCGAGATCCTTGTCGGCAATCTTCCGCACGCACAACTCATAAGCAAAATTCGGCGCGGCGGAAATCGTTCCGCCATATTTTTGAAACGCCTTCAGCCAGCGCTCCGGCCGCGTGAGAAACGCCAGCGGCGACATCACTGCCAGCGGCACTCCGAAGTGCAGCAGCGTGAGCCACGCGCCAATCAGCCCCATGTCGTGATAGAGCGGAAGCCAGCTCACGCCCACGTCGCCAGGCCCGAGCTCCACGGCCTGTCCGATCGCGCGAATGTTTGCGAGCAAATTCGCATGGGTAAGCACGACGCCCTTCGGATCGCCCGTTGAGCCGGAAGTGTATTGCAACAGCGCGATGTCGCTTGCTTTTCGCACTCGGCTGCCCGTGAGGTGCAACGGCAGCGCCCCGGGTGACGGTGGCGGCGCTTTGTCCGCGGCGTCAATCAATTTCTCCGCATCGGCTACTTCCGCGAGGGAACGAACGCGCGGCTTCAAAAGCCTCGCCACGGCTCCCGCCTGACGAAACGTCAGCAGCAAACATACTTCCGCATTCCTCAAAATTGCGGACTGTCGCGACGCATATTCTTCGATGCGGTCCGCGCGAAACGGCGGGTAGATCGGCACAGGGATCGCGCCCGCGAGCAAGATTCCCGCGTACGAAACAAAAAACGCGCGCGACGTCGGCAGCATCAGCGCCACGCGGCCGCCTGCCGGCACACCGCGTCGTGCCAACTCCCCCGCACAGCGCTGTGCCGCGGCGTACAGTTCACCAAACGTCAGCGTCACGCTGCGCTCTTGGCCTTCGATCTCTTCGGTGATCAGCAGGTGCGCGCGCTCGGCGTCATGCATCGCGCGATAGCGCAGCACGTCCAGCAACGTCTCCGCCGAGAACACGCCACTATCCCGCGCCTCGCGATGCAGTGCTTGTGTGGTGATGGCCGCGCGCAGAGTGGAGGCCGCTTCCTCTTCCAGCGTCTCACCCTCCGGCGCCGCTGAGAGGGCTTTCGCCAAATCCTCCGGCGTGTTTGCTTCCGCCACCACTCGATCAGGCAGCCGCACGCCAAAAGCCCTCTCCAGCCGCGCCAGCAGTTCCACGCGTTCTAGGCTGCCAAGTCCCAAGTCACGGTCAAGCTGCGACGCCCCATTGAGCATCGGCAAAGCTCCGCGGCTGCCCAACTCTTCCAGCAGACTGCGAATCACCTCGAGTACGCGTTCACGTACTTCGGCGTCGTCGAGTTGTGTTGCAGGAGTCGCCACAGGTCACACGAATTACGCGAAGGACAATTTCGCTTCCGCCAGAGGCTACCACGCGCAGATGCCGTTTGCCATTAACGCCAGCGGCCCTCTGCTCGAAAAATTACGCTCGAAGAATTCTGCACCAACGATTACGCGCTTTTCTCTTTGGCCTGTTGCACGGAGTAACCGCGCGGCATCAGCGTAGTCGAAAGGTCCACGCCAGAAAGGTCCGCTCCGGTCAGATCCGTCTCACGCAGAATCGCCACGCCCATATCCGCTCCGCTGAATTTCGTGCCGTTCACATTCGCGAGCCGCAGATTTACGTTGCGCAGATGCGCGCGATGGAAAATCGCATTCGAAAGGTCGCAGCGAAAAAATTCCACGCCGCTGGCTTGTGCTTCCGTCAGATCCGCTCCGGGCAAGATCGATTCCGTCATGTCCGTGTTTCGCAAATCCGCCTTGCGAAGATTCGCGCCGGACAAGTCGGCTCCAGGCAGCTTGGCCTTCCGCAAGTCCGAACCTTCCAGGTTGGCTCCACGCAGAATCGCCCCGCTCAGATTGATTCCCTGCAGATCGGCTCGCGAAAGATCAGCGCCAGCCAAGTCGGCGCGCGCGCCGCCTTCCTTCCCGCGGAAGAACCGCTCGTGTGCCTCGATGATCTCCGTCAACCGCTTACCCTTGTGTTCAATACTCTTCGCTTTTCGCAATCCCATAGTGTGCTTTCCACTCCTTCTTCCAATAAGCCATTTTACCTGCTCTGCACCAGCCTGACGAGCGCTTCCCCGAGTTTCTCCCAGCCAAGACGCCACTCCGCAAGAAGCCCCGCCACCCGCCGCTGTTTGTGATAGCTTTCTAGAAATGCCCGGTCGCCCGGAATGTGAGCGCTCCTTTGAAGTCTAGAAAGATACTCCTCCCCCTGCTGCTGGCTTTCCTTGTCGTTGCCTCTTTCTCCTCCGCGGAGCCTTCTTCTCCACTCGCTATAAGTCACGTCACCCTCATTGACGGCACCGGCCGCCCGCCACAATCCGATCAAACTGTTCTGATCGAAGCCGGTCGCATAACAGCCGTGGGAGCAGCGGCAACAATCAAAGTCCCAAAATCCGCGCGCACCGTCGACGCCTCCGGAAAATTCTTGTTACCGGGCTTCTGGGACATGCACGTCCACATCGCGGGCATCAACGCCGATCCTTCTTGGAGCAAACAGGTTCTTCTCCCGCTGCTCCTCGCCAATGGCATCACCGGAGTTCGTGACATGGGCGGCGATCTCGATGCCCTGCTCTCTTGGCAGCGTGACATCGAGTCCGGCGCGCTTCTCGCGCCGCACATCGTCGGCCCCGGTCCGTTCCTTGCTGCGAGCGGCAGGAAAACTCCCGAGCAGTATCCCGTCCACAATGCCGAGGAAGCCCGCGCCGCCGTTGATGACCTCAAAAAGCGCGGCGCCAATTTCATAAAGATTATTTCGATGCCGTCGCGCGATGCCTTTTTCGCCGTCGCCGACGAATCCAAAAAGCAAAACATTCCCTTTGTCGGCCATCTTGCCGTTCGAAATCGGTGCCATCGAAGCGAGCGACGCCGGCATGCGCAGCATCGAACATTTTCTCTACAGTGCGTTTGCGCTGTCCTTTTCTTCCAAGGAGGCTGATCTCCGTCCTCGACTCGTCCAAGCCGAAAAAAATGGCGACTCCGCTGCTTGGGAGCAGATCGCCCACGAAGCTGACGCCACCTACAGCCCCGAAAAAGCCGCCGCGCTCATCCAAACGTTGAAGAAAAATGGCACCTGGGTCACGCCCACGCTTACCTCCTTGGATATCACCTCGCATCCGGAAAACTGGAAAACCGACGACCCCTTGCTCGCTTTTGTCCCGCCCGCGATGGCGAGGCAGTGGCGCGACTCCTTCGACGACGCGAAGATGCAGCAACGCGCCGCATGGCTGGGCCGCCAGGCCTCCAACGATTGGAAGTTGACCGGTGAACTACACCGCGCGGGCGTGCCTCTTCTTGTTGGCTCGGACTCGCTCGATCCCTTTGTTTTTCCGGGAGATAGCTTCCATCACGAGCTCGCCCAATTGGTCCGCGCGGGATTTACGCCCATGGAAGCGTTACAAGCCGCGACCCGCGGTGCCGCACAATTTCTTGGACGCGAAAAAGATTTTGGAACCGTCGAATCAGGTCACGCGGCCGATCTCGTTTTGCTGAGCGCCAATCCGGTGGAAAATATCGCTAACACGCGAAAAGTCTGGGCCGTAATTCGCAATGGCGGCTACTATGACCGTGCCGCTCTCGATGCATTGCTCGCGCACGCGAAAGAGGCCGCAGCCGCTGTTTCGGAGGAAAAGCAATAAAACTCCGTGCTCATTCCAACGCCTTAGCGGAATGCCCGCATCTTACTCACTATCTATGAACGCCGTCTCCCACAAACCGCTGCCGACCACGCATTCTGATCTCGTTGTGTCTCTTCTTCCTCGCGTGGCTCGCCGCCGCTCAATGTGCGCCCGCTCAAGACCGTGAGCGCGGTGACGAAATCGTTGCCAATCTCGCCGGGGGCCGTGTCATTGTTCACGTCGCGCGTGACAAAATCATTTTCGCGGCCATTGATCAGCCCGTCGAAGCGAACTCTATTCCTCCACGGCTTTTGAGCATAGACGCCCGTCACATTGGCATTCTTTTGGGCGCCTCCGAATGGCGCCTCACGGCGGATCCCAAACCCATACGTCTCGACAAGGATTTTCCTCACGTTTCCGGCAAGAATCCGAACTACGCTTCTAATGCCGACGAAGTCGAGCCGGATCTCGAAACCATTGGTGTCGCGTTTCTCGAAAGGCTGCGTCCGCTCGTCTCTCAGCTGCATCACAAGATCGAATTCAAACCCGAAGAAGCTCTCTTTGAGGTTGTCATCATCGGGTACGCGCCGGACGATTACGGCCCCGAAGTCTGGACCGTCGAATACCGCATCCAGCAGGAGGAAATCGCAACGCGCGGCGACTTTTGGCAGACCCGGATTCTCCGCCCGCGCTTCACTCAGCTTTATCCGCCCGAAAAACACGCCCCCAAGACGCTCGTCGAAGTTCGCTATCCGGAAACCATCCAGGGGCCTTCCTTACTGCAACTCATTCAGGGAAACGATCCGGATATCGAGAAAGTCTCGCACGGCGATCCCAAGTTCTTAAAAGTTGCGGAAAGTATTGATCGCGGCCAAGCCAACAAAGCGGTCCCCGAAGACGCCACGGATTTTCTGCGCGCCGTATTGCCGCTCATTGCAGAAAAAGCCCGCTTTTTCATGGGCACGATAAACGAGGGTGGCTTCGATTGGGTTGTTCCGCCGGATGAGCCAGTCGAGAAGGCTAAAGAGGATAAAAACCAACCGCCGGATGCGCCTACGTTGCACCGCAAGCCGAAGCCGTAAATCCCCTTTAAATCTTAGGTCAACTTTTCGATGCCATCGCCCCGCCGGATGAGTCCGCCTTTGACGACCCGGCACAGCATCCCCCGCCGCCCGCGGATTTCTCTCCTCAGACCTGGCCGAAGATCATCCATCTGACCGCATGGTGTACAGGCCATCGTCACTTCGAGCAGTGCCTCGCCGATTCGCAGGGATTCCCCTTCTTTGAGGCCGTTCACGTTGAGCCCGCGCGTCGTAATGTTCTCTCGGATCATTCCCGGAGAAAGCTCGAGCGCCTCCAGTGTCTCCCGGTCCACCAACAGCAACTGGCGTTTTCCGCCCGGCTGGCGATGGGCGCAACCCTCGAAACCCGCCTCTTGGACCGCCGCAACTTCTGGCAGTTCCTCCATGGGGCAACTGCGTTTCGGTGCACGGAAAAGGCGTTCGACGTGCGGCATGGTCCTATTCTCCTGCGGCCTTCAGGAGGCCCGCGTGTGCACCGATGTCTTTCCGATAGTGCATGCCATCAAAATGAATCTTCTCTGCCGCCCGATAGGCCGAAGCTAAGGCTGCGTCTAGCGAGTTGCCCGAAGCAGTCACACCCAGTACGCGTCCGCCGTTTGTCACTAGCGAATTATTTTTGCGTTTCGTTCCTGCATGAAATACCTCCACACCAGTGTTTTTCCTGAGAGAGGTTAGTCCTTCTATTTTCTTTCCAATTTCAAATTTGCCAGGATACCCATCCGATGTCAGCACCACGCATACACTTGCTCCCGCCTTCCATCGCAGTTTCGCTGGATCCAGCCGCTTCGCCGCCACATCCGCCAGAATCTCCGCAAGGTCAAAATCCATCCGCGCCACAATTGCCTGTGCCTCCGGGTCGCCCAGTCGGCAATTAAACTCCAGCACCTTCGGACCATCCTTGGTCAGCATCAGCCCCACATACAGAAAGCCCTGGTAAGGGATATCCTCTTTCACCAGGCCGCTGAGCGTAGGTTCCACAATTGTCGAGATCACGGTCTCGCGCAGACCGGGAGGCAACAACTCGTCCGAAGAATAAGCCCCCATGCCACCCGTATTCGGCCCCTTATTCCCGTCAAAAACGCGTTTATGGTCCCGTGTCGGCACCATCGGCGCATACCGCTCGCCATCCGTCAGAATGATGAACGACAACTCTTCGCCTTCGAGCGTCTCTTCCAACAAAACGCGATGCCCGCCTGCTCCAAGCTCGTTCTTCTCCATCGAGCTGTGAAGGAATTGTTTAGCCGTCTCCGCGTCAGGAGCGAGAACTACGCCTTTCCCCGCGCACAAGCCATCGGCCTTGATCACAATCGGCCAATCCACGCCGCTCAGTCCGGCGTACGCATCCTCCGCAGAGTCATACGCTCCATACATTTTCGCTGTCGGAATGTTGTGCCGGAGCAAAAATTCCTTCGAAAAAATCTTGCTGCCTTCGAGCTGTGCCGCCTTCCGCGACGGCCCCACAATCGCCCAATTTCGCTGCGCAAATGCGTCCGAAATGCCATTCACCAACGGCAACTCCGGGCCCACCACCGTCAAATCTGGCTCAATTTTTTCCGTCAGCGCCACGAGCGCCGCAACGTCGCCCGCATCCACGGCAACGCATTCCGCGTCCTCGGCAATTCCACCGTTACCCGGCGCGCACCAGATTTTTTCCACGCGCGCGCTCTTCTTCAGCTTCCAAACCAGAGCGTGTTCTCGTCCTCCTCCTCCAATCACCAAAATCTTCATTCAAAAGTCCTCTCGAAAAATTCACCTCGAACGATAGTCGTCCCGTTCAAACGTGTCAACCCGCGCCCAATCTCGCCTCCTTTCTCTGCCGCGAGGTGTCCCAGCGTTTTTCGCGGAGGATATAGCCATTTAGTTTGTGTGGCGTAAGCCGCAATCATTACTGATTCGGCCAGTGTGGTTCCAATTTCCGCCCGGCGCGCCGAGGAACTTCTAGACTTAATGGAACCCGGGCTCTTCCTCAAGTCTCTCGACGGGAAAGGAACGTGCATGCTGCTCATCCCCCTCCGCCACGAGAACATGAAGGGGCGTCGCTGGCCTATCGTCACGTTCACCCTCATCGCCCTTAACATCATCGTCTTCCTTGGAACGCATTGGACTATTGAGGCTCAGGACGCTCAAATTCCCCAGCGCGTCGAAATGCGCAAGCATCTCGTTTTCCTCGCCGCCATGCACCCCGAATTGAAAATGGGTGACGATGCGCGGAAGTTCGTTGAGCCTATTGCGGCTAAGTATCCGGATGATTGGAAGGAACTGGCCTCACCAGATCGGAAGTCGGAAGACGAATGGGACGACAATATCCGCAAGGTGGAGGATCCGGCTGCACTCCAATCTGAAATGGACAGCCTCTCTCAGCAATTTGAGGACACGGAGCGGAACACCCTCTTGGCTCGCTACGGTTTTGTTCCAGCTCACCATACAGCCATCTCTTACCTAACCGCCAATTTCCTTCACGGCGGTTGGCTCCATCTTATCGGCAACATGTGGTTTCTTTGGCTTGCCGGCTTCATCCTCGAAGACAACTGGGGCCGCGCCATATACGCTGTCTTTTACCTTCTCGCGGGCGCAGTTGCTTTACAGTTTCATGGCTGGATCTACCCTGATAGCTACGGTCCTTGCTTGGGTGCTTCCGGCGCCGTCGCGGCTCTGATGGGTGCCTTCCTCGTCCGCTTCCCCAAAATGAAGATCGAAATGTTTTGGATCCTCTTCTACGTTCGAGGACGCTTCAAGGCTCCTGCCATTTGGCTCCTACCCCTCTGGGGCCTGATGGAGCTGTTTTACGGCTCGTTGTCTGGTCAATCTTCCGGTGTCGCCCACTGGGCGCACGTCGGTGGCTTCGCTTTCGGCATGATTGGCGCCCTCATCCTTTCTCGCTCTGGCCTCGAACACAAGGTGAGCTCCGCCATCGAGGAGAAAGTGGCCTGGTCCGCGGATCCCGCCATCGTCCAGGCGACAGAAGCGATTGATCAAGGCAAGCCCGACGAAGCCATCAAAAAACTCGAGGAACACGTCGCCGTCAAACCAGACTCCGCCGATGCCCTGGTTCTGCTACAGCAACTCCATTGGCGCCAAGGAAACTCAGTCGGCCATCAAGACGCTACCGTCAAGCTTTGCCAACTCCATCTGAAACAGCACGATGGAGAAGCTGCTTGGCGCGACTATGAAGAGTTTCAGAACACCGGCGGGCAACACCTTCCCGCGACAACCTGGCTAGAACTTTGCCGCTTGCTTGAAGGCCAGCAGAACTTTGACCGCGCCGTCGCGGAATATGACAAGCTCGCCACTGCCTATCCCAAGGACAGACAATCCTTGCTCGCGCTCATGGCCGCGGGGCGCCTTTCCCTCAAGAAGCTAGGACGCCCTGCCGAAGCTCTTCATTATTACCGAGCCGCTTCGGCTTCTCCCGTCCCGCACCTCGATTGGGAATCCAACATTCAAGCGGGCATCAAAGAGGCCACCGCGACACTTTCCCAATCGGCAGACCACACCGAATGACCTTAAATAGCGGGCTTAGGCTATAATCTGTAAGTAAATATATATTTATTGGTAACTAATAAACGCGGCGCTCTGAGGGCTTGACCATCTTTGAGGCTACTTCTAGAAGTTCGCTGAGTTTCCGAATTTTCCGCTTAGGCTTGGCCAACTGCTCGAATCGGAATCGTCACTCCCGAGGCCGCGTCCGAGGAAGCCAGCATGTGGCATCGGCCGTCAAAGATTCCGCCCGGGTCGATCACCATGCACGGCGAATGCACTTCGCCGGTAACCACGCCCTTAGCCTGAATCTCCACGCGCCCCTTAGCAAAAATCACGCCGTCGAACCTCCCGGAGATCACCACGCGGTTCCCTTCAATCTGGCCTTCGACTTTCGCGCCTTCGCCCAGAACCACGGTCTGTTCAGAGATAATATTGCCCTTCACATTGCCGTCAATGCGAAACGTTCCCGTGAGCTGCAGCGTGCCTTCGAGGGTCACACCTTGATCAATAAATCCGGTCCACTCTTCGCTCACGCCATTCTTTGAGGAACCGGGCCACTTCCAAGCCATGACTTTTCTCCTAGGGGGACTCTCCTACTCTAGCGTCCGGTGCGCACAAGTCAACGCATCGCATACGCAGAGTTGTCCAAAGGATACGGTGGAACGACAGGACAGGCCGATTGTCGCAGGATCTGCGGTGCTACTTCATCAATCGATCGTAAATTCCCATCAGCTGTGCGTCATCGTAATACTCGAGCACGAGCTGCCCGGGTCGCATCTTTGTCTTCTGCCGCAGATGGACTTTGGTTCCCAGGTGGCGCTGAAGTTCATCAATAGCCGCCCGGATGTTCGCATCTACATGAATCTCCGCCGCAGGGCTAGCTCCGCGCGAACGTCTGGATGCTAGTCTCTCGATTTGGCGCACGGTCAGCCCACCGCGTGACGCCCGCTGCGCATAGCGCATCCTCAACGGTGAATCGGCCACAGCAAGCAAAGCTCTCCCATGTCCCGCGCTCAACTTGCCCTCTTCAATCCAATCTTGAATTGTAGGCTCAAGCTTGAGCAGCCGGATCGAGTTCGCCACCGTTGCCCGGTCTTTACCGGTCCGTTCCGCCACGGCTTCCTGGGTCAGTTGAAATTCGTCCATTAAGCGCTCAAACGCTCGGGCAGCTTCGATGGCATTCAGATCTTCGCGCTGGATATTTTCCACCAGCGTCATTTCGAGCGCCAATTCGTCCGGAACCTGCCGAACGATCGTCGACACTTTCGTCAGCCCTGCCCGTTGAGCAGCCCTCCACCGCCGTTCGCCGGCGATCAGTTGAAAACGGCTCCCTATCGGCCGCACCACCAATGGCTGGATGATTCCGCTCGATTGAATGGACCTTGCCAATTCGTCCAACGCCTCTTCGCGGAATCGCGTACGCGGCTGGTAAGGGCTCGGCTCAATTAAATCAATGTCGATTTGGAGCGGCCCTGCATGTGCCGCTTCCCGTGCAGGCGCAGCGGCAGCTGCACTGCCGCTGCTTGTTGCATGAGGCTGTGCTGCAGGTGTGGGCGGCGCGACAGGAACCTGCGATTCAGGCTCCCGAATGAGCGCTCCTAGCCCCCGACCCAGTGCGTTTCGCGGCATTGGCAATGACCTCCTGGGCGAGTTGCGTGTAGCCCTCCGCCCCTTTACTGTGAATGTCGTAGAAAATAATTGGTTTTCCGAAGCTTGGCGCTTCGGCAAGGCGCACATTGCGCGGAATGACGCTCTGAAATACCTGCGTTCCGAAAAAACTGCGCAGATCCGTTGCCACCTGTCGCGATAGGGTCGTTCGCTCGTCGTACATCGTTAGCAGGATGCCTTCAATCTCGAGGCTCGGATTCAGTGTCCGCCGGATACGCATCAACGTATCCAGCAATTCAGAAACGCCTTCCAGTGCCAAATACTCACATTGAATTGGCACCAGCACCGCGCTTGCGGAAACCAGCGCATTCAAAGTTAAGAGATCAAGTGCAGGAGGGCAGTCCAGGATAATGAATTTGTAGCGATCGCGGATCTCGTTCAGCAGTGCTTGCAGCTTGTATTCGCGATTTTCCGCCAATACCAACTCTACCGCGGCCCCGGCAAGGTTTTTGTCGGCGGGGACGACATCTAACCCCTCGACTTGTGACTTTTGGACAATTTTGTCGAACGGTTCACCCAAAATCAGGCAGTGATAAAGTGTTCTTCGCGCAGGATCCTTGGCGAATCCAATTGCGGCCGTGGCGTTGGCCTGCGAATCGCAATCTACGAGCAAGGTTGCTTGTTCAGAGGCAGCAAGGCATGCCGCCAAGTTTACTGCAGTCGTTGTCTTGCCGACCCCGCCTTTTTGGTTTGCGACAGCGATAATCCGTGCCAACGAGCTCCCCCAAGTCGCGGAAAGTTAGCAGAATCGCACGAATGATGCAACTTGTTTCACGTGGAACACTCACCGGCCTGTGGAATTTGCTTTAAACGTGAAACAAAAATTCCTTCGTTGATGATTCCGTCCTAAAATATTTTGTTCCACGTGGAACAATGGACCTCTTATGGTCTGAACCCGACAAACATTCCTCCAATTTCGCCCTCAAAATGTTTCACGTGGAACATGGGAGCGCTAGACTCGCATCGTTCAGGTTCTGCACCTCACTCGCGTGATCTTGAAGCGTAAATCCTAGAAGGATTGTTCCACGTGAAACTCTATTCTGCTGAACTACTAACTCCGTCATTTGGTAGAATGGTTCGATATTTGGCGCGGCCTTTTGCAGTCCTATGTTCCACGTGGAACATGGCACGCAGAATAGGTTTCCAGCATTTCTTTCACAGACCGGACCGTGGATATGGCTTCAGCGAACTTCGCCGATCAGGCAGCTATCATCGCGAGTTCAGAATATTCGAATTGTTCGAGCGGACGATTCGCAGGGAATAGCTGCGAAAATTCTATAAAAACCAGTGGAAGTCTTTATCTTTCAAGTCGTTACGCCGACACTCTCAGCTCTTTTTCGTCCCCACAAGCAGATACCGGCGCAGTGAGTTCGGCACGGGGATCGGCTCTCGCCATTCCCAGTCCAGCCCGCGTCGCGCCTGGTCCAGATCCCTGCCCCCGATCCATAGGATAACTTGTTTAGCTGCAATACGTTCCGAGGCGGCCCACGCTAGAAACGGCTCGAACTCCCCCACCGCCCGCGAACAAACATAATCCAGAGGTGCCACATCCTCTCCTAGCTCCTCATAGCGGCTCACGAGCACGCGAGTGTCCGGAAGTTCAATGTTTCTAAGCACTTCCGCCAGAAATGTGGCCTTTTTCATGTTCGACTCAACCAAGAACAAATGCAGATTGGGACGCATAATCTTCAGAGGAATCCCCGGAAATCCCGCCCCTGAGCCTACGTCGGCGAGCCGACCGTTTTCCACAGGCACCGCTACTGCCGCATACATACTTTCGCAAAAATGACGATATAGTATCTCCAGGGGGTCGCGAATCGCAGTCAGATTTATCTTCTCATTCCAGGTCAGCAATAGCTTCATATATTGCTGAATATAAACGATTTGTTGCTCATTTGCGGTTAGCTGAAATTCGCCAAGCGCACGGCGAATCGTCTCCGCTGAAAGCACCGCTGGGGTAGGTGTTGTCATAAGAGTAACTATAATTTCACTGGGCTCTGGATTTCTGTCTCCGGTGCCTGCGCGCCTCGCCTAAGCAGGTACTTGGGTCCGGCCACTCCCGCCACCGCATCCACCGCAAAATGCCATGCCATTACGGGAACCAGTCCATCGTACGCGATTCGCGCCGTTCCGAACACTGTGCCGATGACCAGTGTGCTCACAAGCCCACCTCGGCCCTGATAAATATGCGCTAACGCAAAAAGAATGGAGGACAATAGAATTACGATCCAAAGGGGTAGTCCCGCTCTCGTCAGTACCGCCATAGCAAACCCTCGGTACAGGAACTCCTCGCACAAACCCGCCGTCACCGCCAGCGCCAAGTAGGGAAGCAGCTCCACTCGCGACTGGGGCAAGATTCGCTCGGCCAGCACCTGCGTGAACTCCCGCGCCTTCCCGGACGACCGTCCCATCCGCCGCAGGTTGAGCCACTGCAGTCCTCCCAAAGTCGCTGCGCCGACAATTGCCGCAATCAGGATTCGCCCGCGCCCGTGAACCACCAGTCCCAATTCCTCGAGATTCAGTCCTCGCGCCGACGCCCGCCACGCAACCACCGCGACAGCCAGCCACTGAAACCCAATAGTTGAAGCATAGAGCGAAAGTCTCTCTCTCTTCCCGATCTGCGGAATTGCCATCAATTTCTGCAAGCGCAATCGGCCTCGCAGCGGCAAGAACACACCCAACACAAAGAAGATCATCCAGAAGTCCCACGGCATCCGGCGATGAAACCACGTTCGCCCGCGCCGCGCAACTTTTCGCCACGTTTTATCGCGGCTCATTTTGCAAGAATTGCCGTGTCACCACCGCAACGGGCATAGCATCGCTATAATGGTTTCCGCATCATTGAGGTGAACTCTTGGCGGCACAAGTAAAACTCACGTCCATGGCAAAAGCAGCGGGCTGCGCTGCGAAGCTGAATCCCGCGACTCTCGACGCTGTCCTGCGCAATCTTCCGCGCCAAACAGATCCAAATGTCCTCGTCGGGTTCGACACCAATGACGACGCCGGAATTTATCTCCTCGGCGAAGGACTCGCGCTCGTCCAGACCGTCGATTTTTTCACGCCCATCGTGGACGACCCCTTTCTCTTCGGCCAGATCGCCGCCGCCAACGCACTCAGCGACATCTACGCCATGGGCGGTCGGCCAATTTCGTCCTTATCCATCGTTGGTTTTCCCGAAAAGGGCGACCCGGAAATCCTCGAGCAAATTATTCGCGGCGGCCTCGCCAAAATGAGCGAAGCGAAATGCAGCGTGATCGGCGGCCATTCGATCCGCAATGAAGACATGCTCTTTGGCTACGCAGTCACCGGCCTCATCAACCCGCAACGCGTTTGGCGCAACGTCGGCGCCAAGCCCGGCGACGTGCTGCTCTTCACCAAGCCGCTCGGAACCGGCGTTATCACTACAGCCCTGAAAAAAGATCGCGCCTCCGCGGAATCTCTCGCCGCCGCCGTTTCCGCAATGAGCACTCTCAACGCCGCCGCCGCTGCGGCCCTCCAGGAAGTCGACGAAAAGTCCCAGCCTGCGAAGCCCATTCATGCCGTCACCGACGTTACCGGCTTCAGTCTTCTCGGCCACGCTCGCGAGATGGCGCTCGGCGATCCATCTCACGGACTCGATCCGGTCTCCTTCGAAATCGATCACACATCCTTCTCTTATTTTCCAGGCGCCGTCGAAGCCGCCCGCGAAGGCCATCTGTCCGGCGGCCTGAAAAACAATCGCGCCTTCGTCGGCGAATGCGCCGCTTTCGCGCCGAGCGTTCCTTCCGAATATCAGGATCTGCTCTTCGATCCGCAGACCTCCGGTGGTTTTCTGGTCGCCATCGCTCCGGATCATGCGGATTCCGCTTTGGCTGCCTTCGCCCGCCACGGCGTTTCCGCGCGTCGCGTCGGTCGCGTCATCCAGAAAACCGCTCCCTTGATCAGGGTTCTTTGAAACCGTGGATTTTTCTCGCCGTATCATCAAGAAGAACGCGACAAATCATCGGAAAGGCGCCGCTTAGACAAGAGGTCTAAACGAAACGAATGGACACAATCACGCACGGCATCGCCGGCGCGCTCATCGGCAAAGCAGTTTTCCGCGGCGAAGATATGTTCGCGTCGCGGCCCATAAATCGCGCTCGCATCATCACCTGGTCGCTGATGCTCGGCGCGATTTTTCCGGATTCGGACATGCTTCGCAATTGGCTCTCCAGCAATCAAATGCTCATCTTGACGTGGCATCGCGGCATCACGCATTCCCTGGTCTGCATGCCGTTCTTCGCATTACTTCTCGCCGCGCTAACGCGCTGGTTCGTACGATGGCGCAAATGGGACGCGCCCTCGTTTGCGGCTTTAGCAGGAATCTATGCCATCGGCATTCTCAGCCACATTTTTCTGGACCTGATCACCACTTTCGGCACGATGATCTGGTCGCCTCTTCAGTGGTCGCGCCCCGCCTGGGATCTGATTTTCATCATTGACTTCACATTCACCGCGCTTATTCTCTGCCCGCAAATCCTCGCCTGGGTCTACCGCCAGGCCGAAGGCCTCAAGAATCGCGCGATCATCACCTGGTCCGTGCTTGCGCTCGCTTCGCTTGGCATCGCCGCACTATTGAAAATTGTCGGCGCGCCGATTTCTGCACAAACTGCTGTGACCATCATCATGCTGCTCGCGGCATTTTTTCTTCTCCCGGCTCTTCGTTTCAAAGGACTGCGCGTCCGCTATGTCACTTGGAATCGCGCCGGTCTCGCCGCGGCTCTTCTTTACCTCGCCGCAGCCTTCTACGCCCATCGCGCCGCTCTGGAACGCCTCGAGAAATTCGCTTCTCTCTTCCAACTCCAGGTGGAATCTTTTGGCGCGCTCCCCTTTCCTCCATCTCTCTGGCATTGGGATGGGCTCGTCGATACGCCCCACGGCGTCTACGAAGTCCGTCTTGATCTCAGCGAACCAGCGCCCCAAGCCTCCATCGAGCATCGCTACTACCCCGACGCAATTCCCAATCAATACATCGACGCAGCCAAGCGCCTGCCAGAAGTGCAAGTATTCTTGTGGTTCTCGCGTTTCCCGGTCACACGTTTTCACAAGGAAGGCAACGAAGCCATCGTGGAGATTTACGACCCGCGATTTCCGCAAATGCGTAGAGATCACGCCGCGTCTTTCACTTACCGCGTAAAAATGGATGAATACGGGAAGGTCATTTCTAAGGGATGGGAGATGGAATAAAACGGTCCGGCTTTTGCACAACTGCTTAGGAGCGTAGAACTACTTCGCTTTCGCCGGATGGATCACCACTTGGCGCTCTTCTCCCATCCCCACGCTTTCGGTCCGCACACCGGGCATCTCTTTCAACGCCAGGTGAACAATGCGCCGCTCGCGCGAGGACATCGGATTAAGCCGAAACGGTTGATGCGAGCTCTGGACGCGCTCCGCCGCCACTCGCGCCGTCATACGCAGCTCTTCAAAGCGCAACGCGCGATAGCCGCCGCTGTCCAGATGAATTTTCTCGTGATATGTAGGTTCCAGGCGCAGCGCACGAAACGCCAGATGCTCAATTGCCTTTAAGACTTCTCCGTTGCGCTCCAGCAGAATCTCTTTATCCCGCCCATCGAGATCGGCCATCACTTCCGCTTCGCCCGAAGCATCTGACGCTGCCGCCTCGACCGCGCTCACTTTCACTTTCAGTTCCAATCCAGACACGCGCACAATCTCTTCCAGAAATTGCCGCAGCGCTTCTGCGGCCGCCTGCCGGTCGAGCTTGCCGTCTCGGATAAGATCCTGTCCCATGGGTCTTCGTAGAACGTTCGTCCCGACCGTCCGCGTGCGGCGATCTTTCCAGGACTTTCTATTTCTTGCCGCGCGTGATTTGCTTCGCCGCCGCCGGTGCGGGATGCGTGCGGTTCAGATACCACTGCTGCGCGATACCCACCAAGCTGCTGGTGAGAATATACAACGCAAGCCCGCTCGAAAACGGGAAAATGATGAAGCTCCCCGCGAACATGATAGGCATGATCTTCATCATCTGTTGTTGCTGCGGATCGGCTGCCGTCATCGGCGTCATTTTTGAAACGAGGTACATCGAAACGCCCACCACAACCGGCAAAACGTAGTAAGGATCTTTAGAGGCCAGGTCCATGATCCACAGCCAATGCGCATGCCGCAGCTCGATCGCTCCGCGCAGCGCGCTATTCAACCCGAACCAGATTGGCATCTGCAGAAACATCTGGAAGCAGCCGCCCACCGGATTAATCCCCTCGCGACTGTAAATCGCCATCACTTCCTTGTTCATCTCCTGTTTCTTCGGGTCGTTCATCTTGTACTTCTTATATCTTTCCTGAATCGCCTTGATTTCCGGCGCGACCCGCTGCATCTTCAGCGTCGTTTTGTAACTCGAAATGCGCAGAGGGAAGAGCAGCATATTGATGACCAGCGTCAGAACGACGATGGTCCAGCCCCAATTGGGGATGTAGCCGTGCAGCCACTTCATTCCGTGGAACAGCGGCTCCGAGATGAACTCGAGAAATCCGAAATTCACTAACGCCTTCAGCGGCGGGTTCATCGCCTTCAATTCATCGTAATCTTTCGGCCCAACGTACACGCGCAATGCCAGCGGCTGCGACGAACTTGCCGTCGCCACTTCCGACACCGGCTCCTGCGCGTCTTTTCCTTCGACCTGGATCGTGCGCATCACTTTCCAGTAGCGCGTTTCCAGCGATGCTGAAGCGCTGCCGTTTACCGGCAGAAATGCAGCCGTGAAATAGCGGTCTTCAATCCCCGCATAATCTTTGCCGCCCATCCAAACGCCCGGTCCCCATTTCTCTGGACCCTCGAGCTTTTTGTAAGGCAAGTCCGTCAGCTTGCCGCCTTCGCTGTAAAACGTCGTCACCGTCTCGACTGGCGCCGGGTTCGAAACCGTCAAATCGCCGAATCCGCCCAGCCACGCCAATCCGGCTTTGATCGCCACGCCGTTGAACTTGACGACCGTTTCCACGCGCACCACATACGAATGCTCAAAATGAAATGTTTTCGTGACTTCGAGGTGCCCATCGCTCCATGTCAGTTGCAATTCCGCGGGAGCCTCCAGCGGATTGGCTGGAAGATTTGCAACGTACCCCGGAACGTCTCTCTGAGCAGCACCCGGATGAGGGATCCCGGCCACATAGAGCGCCGAATTTGCCTGCGCCTCAAGTTGCGGATCATCCAGCACCAACGCGAACGGCCACCCGCCCACCTGCGCAGCCGCTTCCGGATGCACCACATCCAGCACGCGCTGCGGCCTCGCATCATCCTTATATTTCTTCAGCTGCCAGCTCTTCACCACTCCGCCGCGGTTCGAAATCTCCACGCGATAGAGCGCGTTCTCCACAACGATCGTGCGCTCTTGCGCGTCGGCCTTTGGCGGCATCGCTGCTGTGTTCGAAGCGGAAATCCCCGTCGCCGTTCTCGAATAAACCTGCGCATTTGTTTTGTTTGGCGTGGTCGAAGGAGTCGAAGTGGATGGCGCTGGAGTCGCGGGGCTTGTCGTTGCCGGCGCTGTGATCGCCGGTTTGTTCGCTTGCGGCAAGTTGGCGGGAGCCTTTGGCGCCAAAAACTTGACCCACAGCAAGATCACCGCCATCGAAAGTATCGAAGCGATTAAAATCCGCATCTCCGAAGAGAGTTCTTTTTTCTTTTGCGGCTCGCTCACGAATGTGCCCCTCTGGGAGTGATACCGGCTCGGCCCGCATCTTGTCCGGCACCGTAGGACTGCAACACTGCCGCTTCTGTTTTCTCGGGCACCGGGTCGTATCCAAATTTCCGCGACAAAGGATGGCACCGGAGCAGCCGCTTGATTCCCATCCACGATCCCCGCATCACGCCAAACCGCTCGATCGCTTCATACGCATACCTCGAGCAGGTTGGTTCGAACCGGCAGCTCCCCGCGAACAAAACCGACAAGTACACCTTATAAATACGCAGCGCCGCCAGGGCCGCTTTCACCGCCATGGACTGTTTCTCCGCCGGCGCGGGTGGGACAGACTTCAGTCTGTCTTTTTCTCTCATGTCGCTTCCGCCGCTCATCTTCATCGCCGCATTCACACGCTCTTCATCAACCGCAGCAAATCCGCCGTCAGCCCCGCAAACTCCGCCCGCCCCACGCTGCTCTTCGGATGAATCACGATGTCCCATCCCGCGGGTATCTCCATGCGATGGCAGCGCACGATCTCTCGAATGCGCCGCCGGATGCGGTTGCGTACCACCGCGCCGCCCAGCGCCTTCTTTATGCTGAAACCGAAGCGGCTTACCGGCATTTGGTTGGCGCGAAAAAAAACTGTGAAGTGGGAACTCGCTCGGCGCTTCCCGGCGCGGTACACGGCATCGAACTCGCCGCGCCGCACCAGCCGCGCCTCGCGCGGAAAATCCATGCGCCCGGAACTACTCGGGCGTGAGGCGATGGCGTCCCTTCTTGCGGCGTGCCGCCAGAACTTTGCGGCCGCCTACTGTCTTCATGCGCGCGCGGAATCCGTGCGTCTTTGCGCGGCGTCGTTTCCGCGGTTGATATGTGCGCTTTGGCAAAGCAATCCCCCTTTAGTTGCGCGGCCCCAGCCTTAGCTGGCTGTGGCCGCTTCTCCCTGTAAACACAAAGCGACCGTCAAGCCGCTCAAGCGACAGGTATCGAATTTATTAGTGTAGACGACCCCCGCGCACAGGGTCAAGAAACGTGCGCCGCGAAACGCGGCCGTGCCCCGCTCATGCGACGTTTTTCAACTTTCTTGTATTCGTCGTACGCCGCCAGGTACCGGTCCACGTCCTTCCGCAGCAAATAATACGGCGTTGAAAGCCGAATCTTCGAAGGCCCACCGCCGCGAATCCGGATTTTCTTTTCTTTCCACATCCACGTCTCCAGCTCACCAATCTGAATCGGTGGCACGTTCACCGACGCAATCGCGCACCGCAGCGCCGGGTCCGGCGACGTCCACGACTCCGCCCCCCTCTTCACCATCTCCTTCAAAATGTAGTCCGCCATCATCCGGTGCCGCCGCTCGATCCGTTCCATCCCGATCGAATTTGCCAGCTCAACGGCCGCGCGCAACCCATAAATAATCGGCACATTCGAGCTGCCAATTTGCTGGAATCGCAGCGCGCGAAGTTTCGGTTCGTCCCATCCTCCCGTGACAATGGTGTTCCACAGTCGGTCAATCACCTCATCGCGGACAAACAAAAACCCCGATCCTTTTGGCGCCTGCAGCCACTTGTGCGGACTCGACGAATACATGTCGCAGCCCAATTCCTGTCACGTTCAGCTTCATCATTCCAATCACGTGCGCGCCGTCCACCGCGCTCAAAATCCCCTTCGAACGCGCCAGCGCGCAGATCTCTTTCACCGGCAGCACCACTCCCGTCACCGTCGTGATGTGGCTGAAGAAAATCAGCTTCGTCCGCGGCGTAATCGCATCATTAAAAAGATTCAGCACCGCCGCCGCATTCGGCACTGGCTTCGGCAGCGTCACTTTCTTCACCACAATTCCGTGCCGCTTCGCCCTCAAATTAAATCCCTGCTCACCTCCCGGATGCTCCTGATCCGTCATCAGCACTTCGTCGCCCGCCTTAAAATCCAGTCCGTTGCAAATGTAGCTGTTCGCCTCCGTCGAATTGCGCACCAGCGCAATGTCGTCTCGCGTGCAGCCCACGAACGCGGCCAATGGATCGCGAACCTGGTTCCAATCCCCATAGCCCCAGATCGGATAATCCTCCGGATCGCTCTGCGCCATCCTCTCTGTGTCGTTGTACGTATCGAAGACCGCCTTCAGCACAGGCGCCGGTGACGATCCCACCGTCCCATTGTTCAAATACACCTCGTCCGCCGGAATCAAAAACTGCTTCCGCATCTCCGTCCAGTACGCTTCTTCGTTCGAATCAAGCAGCGCATGGTCCGGCAGTTGCGCGGGTGCCTGCTCCAGCAATTTCGGCCACGCTGGCGAAAGGCTCAGCGAGCCCGCGACTCCGGCAGCTCCGGCAAGCGAAGAAAGAAATCCCCGGCGATCCAGCATCAGTTCCTCCACGGTTCAGTCTGCGCGGATTCTACTCGCCAGTCCGCGATGCGACAACACATCTTCTCCAATTCTTCTTCTCAAAATTTTCCAACCAAAGCTTGCGGCCCATCGCCAAGCGGATTAAGGTACTCGCGGACAATTTCGCAGCTCTAAAGAGGATGCAAACATGACTCGCCTTCGACCGTGCCTCGCTATCGCCGCGTCTTCATTGATCATTCTTTGTGCCGCCCACACAATCTCCGCGCAGGAATCCAGCGGCACCAAGCAAGCCGCTGAAGCACGTCTCGCCGCTGCCGCGAAGCCTAGAGCCTCCGGCCCTGCACAAGACATCATCAACACGCTCTCCGCCACGCACCGCTTTGAACAAGCCTCCATCTCCCCGGACGGCAAAAAAGTCGCGTGGGTCGAGGACGTCATCGCAAAACGCGGCGTCTCCACCGGCGACACAGTGATCTACGTCGCAGACATCGGCCCGAAAAATCCTCCCAAGCGCATCGGCGCGGGCGTCGCCGATGCCATCCATGCGGAAGGCAGCGTCGCCTGGTCACCCGACAGCAAAAAATTAGCGTTTCTCTCCGACGCCGCGAAAGCCGGCCAGCTTCAGCTCTATGTCATGGACGCCGCAGGTCCCGCGGGCTCCGCGCGAAAACTTACGCAAGTGAAAGGCTTTCTCTCCACTCCCGGCTGGTCGCCCGACGGCAAAACCATCGCCGTCCTCTTCACCGAAAACGCCACCCGCGCCGCTGGCCCGCTCGTCGCCGAAACTCCCGAAACCGGCGAAATCAAAGACTCGTTCTTCGAGCAGCGCCTCGCGCTCGTCGACCTCGCCACCGGCAAGCTTCGCCAAATCTCCCCTGCCGACACCTACGTCTACGAATACGATTGGTCCCCCGACGGCCTCCGCTTTGCCGTCACCGCCGCTCTCGGCAATGGCGACAACAATTGGTACATCGCAGAGCTCTACACGCTCGACGCCGCCTCTGGCTTGATGAAATCCGTATACAAACCGCCGCTGCAAATAGCCAATCCTGCGTGGTCCCCGGACGGCCAGAGTATCGCCTTCATCGGCGGCCTGATGAGCGACGAGCCGAGCGTCGGCGGCGACATCTTCACCATCGCCGCAACCGGCGGCGAAGCCACAAATATCACTCCCGAAATGAAAGCCTCCGCCAGTTGGCTCGCGTGGACCCCGCAAGGAAATATTATTTTCGGCGAATATCTCGAAGGAGATTCCGGCCTCGCGACAATCAATCCCGCCGACGGCACCAAGACCGAACTCTTCCGCGATGCAGGCCAAATCACCGCAGGCGCGTGGGGCGTCAATCTTTCCCTCTCCCGCGACGCAAAATCTTCCGCCGTCATTCGCAGCTCTCTCAGCGCCCCGCCCGAAGTCTGGGCCGGTCCCACCGCCGACTGGACGCAAATCACCACAACGCAACAACGCCATCAAGCCCGGCTGGGGCGAAGCGAAGAGCCTCCATTGGAAAAACGGTGGCTTCGACGTCCAAGGCTGGCTCCTCTACCCCCGAGATTTCGATCCCGCCAAGAAATACCCGCTCGTCGTCCGCGTTCATGGTGGACCAGGAGCCGCTGTCCAATCCGAATGGCCCAGTTCCTCCGATTACTACTCGCCTCTAGCCGGTGCCGGCTATTTTGTTTTGCAGCCAAATCCGCGCGGCAGCTTCGGCCAAGGCGAAGCCTTCACGCGCGCCAACGTCAAGGATTTCGGCTACGGCGACTTCAAAGACATCATGGCCGGCGTCGACGCAGCCATTGACGTCGCGCCCATCGACCCCAACCGCCTCGGCATCTGCGGCTGGAGCTACGGCGGCTACATGACCATGTGGGCCGTCACGCAAACCAACCGCTTCAAAGCCGCCATGGCCGGCGCAGGCCTCTCCAACTGGCAAAGCTACTACGGCGAAAATCTCATCGATCAGTGGATGATCCCGTTCTTCGGCAAATCCGTCTACGACGATCCCGACGTCTACGCCAAAAGCTCCCCCATCAATTTCATCAAGAACGCCAAAACCCCCACGCTCATTCTAGTCGGCGACAGCGACGGCGAAGTCCCCGCCCCGCAATCCTACGAATTCTGGCACGCCCTCAAAACGCTCGGCGTCGAAACCCAGTTCGTCGTCTACGAACACGAAGGCCACATGTTCGCAAACCCCAAGCATCGCCGCGACGTAGTCGAGCGCACCCTAGCCTGGTTCGACGCCCATCTCCGCTGAGCCCACTGGGATAAAGGCAGCGTCCAGCACTGTGAGAAATCTGACGACGCCTAAAATCGCGTGATGGACAAGCCTGTGAAGGCAGTACTGCTAGGCGGACGCGCTAGCGTCCTGCGAGGGGCTAAACACTGACTCACAAAATAGGCCGCACTATTTGCGGAGTCTGTTTAAGCCTGGGATACACTCGCATGCGCGAATGTTGAATCTGTCCATCTATTTCGGTATCTTGATGAACAATTGTAAAGGTATAATAAGTGAGAAGCGAGAGCCTCCAGAGTTTCATGTCGATCGATTACTGGAAATCGGCTCACCTGGGACCACGTGATGCGGAAAGAGGTGGAATCGGACACATCGATGAGCTAGGGGACAACGCCCAGGCAAGTTGCTTCAGGCCGCTCCACCTCGCCACCTCACGTTGACGAGACGAACCGCTTACAAGCATTGTTGTGGATTATTAAGGACAGTGACATGGCTTACCGCATTCCAAGAGAGCGCCGACAAAGACTTCGCGATTATCCCACCTATACCATCCCCGAAGCAGCGCTATTCCTGGGAATGTCTCGTCGAACACTTCAGCGGTGGATTTTGGAAAAACCGCTTTGGAAGGTCTCTGGTGCTGACTACGCAGTCCCGCTTCTATCTTTCCAGGACATCGCACAAGCATATTATGTGGAACTCATACGCAGCCATTTTCACCTCAGTATGGACAAGGCGCGCCAACTTCTTGCGGCGGCGCGTAGTGAAAGCAAAGCCCAGTACCCACTGTTAACAGGGCACATTCGGAGATTTTTCAAACACATAATCCTGACCAAACCCGCACGTGGAAAACAACCTCGGAGAGACATAGACCTTAGCCATCATCGCCAATTAACGATACCCCAAGTTGTGGATCTGTTTGCGACTCGTGCCCAGCGTGTAGGAGCCGACGTTACTAAACTGTACCCTTGGCGATACTGGATTCCTGGCACGCGCGAGGAAACGCCCGTCACGATCGACCCCGAAATAATGTCCGGTCGCTTGGTGATCACCGGAACGCGGATTCCGGTGCAAGTGCTGCTGAGCAGAAAACATGCTGGAGAATCAATTCCTCACATCGCGAATGACTACGATGTAAGCGAAGAGAGAATAATCCTAGCACTCAACCATATTGAGCCTCCGAGGCCCAGTGTACAAGCGTCATGATCCGTGCATCCTCTTCGTGGATGAGTGCTTCGGACACAATGATCTGCTAGTGGCACTAAGAGGCGTTCAGTTTCAGATTGTAGGCCATCACGAAGTTTACGATAATCGGCAAAACGTGAAAGATGAAGAGTTGATTCCATACTGCGCTAAAGGCAAATTGTTGATAGCGACGACGGATAAGAACATGATTCTGAGGCACCGTTATCTGTTGAACTTTCACCGCCAATGCGTCATTTTCACTACGAACTGCAACGATGACAACCTTAAAGTATGGGTTCCGGGTTTCGCGAGGAACAAGGCGAAAATTGAACGCGCCTGGAAAAAAAGAGAGCCACCGTGGGTCGGACGATTGCACCCGGGCGGCCATCTAGAAATTTTCGACCTCATGCGCTACACGGAGTACCAAGCCGAAACCGTGAGAAAACGGCGGAGGTGAGCCAAGTAAGCTGTGGTTTAGATACGCCCGGCGCTAGTGATAATTCCGAGCTAGACCATCGGTCACAGGCCCGAGTTTCCGCAACACACCCCTAGGCACCCCCCTTAGGAGGCCATTACTTTCATTCCGCATTGGTGAAACCGCCCCGCCCTTCCGTGCGTCACACACCACAAAAGCGGGTGTTGGCCGACCTATCCTTACAACGGAACGCTGTCTTGTTGGGCCGGTTGCCGGGTTTTCTCTTTTCACTTCTCGACAGGGGGCTTACAATCTCCCCCTGTCCCCGGCATCGGCTCGATGAGCAGCAAATAATGATTCGCTTCCTTAAAAATCGCATCGCTCGTGGTGCCAACCCGAGCCAGTCATCGGCTCTCGGCACACTCGAATTCGAATTGATGGAAATTCTCTGGTCCCGCGGCGAATCCAGTGTCCGCGATGTTGTCCCGAAGCTCAGTCGCCCACTTGCGTACACCACCGTAATGACCACCCTCGATCGTCTCTTCAAAAAAGGTCTTTTGGACCGCCACAAATCCGAACGCGCCTTTGTTTATTTGCCGCATCTTTCTCGCCAGGAATGGGAACGCACTCGCGCGGAGAATTTGGTCGCCGGTTTCTTATCCGGTCCCCATCCATCCCGTGAACTTCTGCTCTCTTGCTTGCTGGACGCTGTTGGCGAACACGACGCCAGGCTCCTCGATGATCTCGAAAAAAAGATCCGCACCCGCCGCAAAGTGCTTCTCCGTCAGGAGCAGCCATGATTCTCCCTTATCTTTTGCGGCTGCTCTGTCTCTGCTTCGCCTCTTTTTTTGTACTAAACGTCGCCGCAGGCGTGCTCGTCCGCATCTCCGCCAAATCTGCAATCCGTTTCGCCGAATCTAGAACGCCCCGTTTCGCTGCCTCTTTTCTTCTTGTCTTGCGCATGCTTCCCTTTGTGCTTGCCACCCTCTTTGTCTTTGTCCTCTGCGTCCCCAGCTATCTCTGGCTAGAACCCGCAACCACCACAGAACGTGTCGGCGTGCTCTGCGCTCTATTTGGCCTTCTAGGCTTTGCAACTTGGTCCGTTTCCATTACGCGAACAATTCACTCTCTAATTTCTTCCCTGCGCCACAATCGTCTTTGCCAGCGAGTCGGCCAGGAAATGCGCTTGCCGGGCGATTCTTCCCTGCTCGTCGTGGTTGAATCCGAAGCTCCTCTCCTCGCTTTGGCCGGCTTGCTTCGTCCGCGGCTCCTCATTTCGCGCAGCGTTCTTCGCAATCTCTCCGCTGAAGAACTCGCCGCCGCCCTGCGCCACGAGCATGCCCATCGCACTTCACGCGACAATGCCAAGCGCCTCCTCATTCTCCTTGCTCCGGACATTTTTCCGCTTTTCCGTTCGTTTCAGCTCCTCGAAGGCACTTGGTCAAAATTCGCAGAATGGGCCGCCGATGATGAGGCGGCCGCAGGAGACTCCAGCCGTGCCGTTTCTCTTGCCGCCGCTTTAGTTCAAGTCGCCCGCATGGGCTCCGCTCCGCGCCTGCCCTATCTTTCCACCTCGCTGCTCGCCTGCGACCGCGATCTCTCCGCCCGCGTGGATCGTTTGCTCCATGCCATCCCCGTCGCGCGCGCCCACACAAAACCAGCGCACCATTGGCTCCGCACCGCCGGTTTCTTGCTCGCCGGCTGCCTCGCCGCGTTGCTCCTCGCCCCCTCCGCGCTCTTCTCCGTTCACGAGCTCCTCGAACTTTTGCTCCGTTGATTCACCTTCACAGCGGACTCGCCCCCAATATTGCATTTTTTCGCATCACCCCGGCCTACGACCCGTGGTAGTAGTCCCTCCCCTCCAGTAGCCTATTGCTCGCCATGAAAAGCCACTTCCCATCAATGAGACTGCATCTACTTCGGCGCATCACGTTCTTATCCCTGTTTTTGTCGCCGTTCGAATTGCCTGCGCAAAATCCCTACGGCGCTTTGCGAGGCACCGTCGAGGACGCCAGCGGCGCCGCTGTTCCATCCGCAAAAATCGTCGTTCATGCCGCCGATTCTTCACTCCAGCGCGAAGCCACCTCAGACAATCGCGGCGAATTTCGCATCGAGGATCTTCTCCCTGGAACCTACCACCTCGTCGTGAATGCCAAAGGTTTTGCGGAGGCTAGCTCCGACGTAAAGGTGGTCGTCAGTTCCATCCGAGAGGTGACAATAAAATTGAAATTGCCGCCTCTCCAGCAGACCGTAAAACTGGATGAGTTTGGGCCTGCCACCATTACCACCCAACCCATCGATAGCTCCACCGCGGTGCACCAGACGATTATCTCCTCACAAGATCTCGACACTCTTCCTCTCGCCGCCCGCAGCTTTGCGAATATCGCTTACCTGGCTCCTGGGACCGTGCCCGTCGAGCCCTCGGATCCCACGAAGGCGCGAATCACGGCGGTTTCCACCGGAGGCAGCTCCGGCCTGAACAACGAAGTCTCTGTGGATGGCGTGGACAACTCCGACGACTGGATCGGCGGCTTCCTGCAAAATTTTTCTCCCGAATCTATTCAAGAGTTTGCCGTTCGAACCGCCCAGGAAGACGCCGACAGCGGACGCACGACCGCTGGTTCGATTGTCATCAACACAAAATCCGGAACAAACCAGTGGCACGGCGACGAAGCTTTTTACGTGCGCGCCTCCTCGCTCAACGCCCGCTTCCCCATTGAAAATCCAGCCCCCAATCCGAAGCAGCCGTTCTCTCGCCAGAATTACGTCGGCACACTCGGCGGGCCCATCGTCAAGGAAAAACTTTGGCTCTTCTCCTCATTCGAATACGTCCACGAAAACGCCAGCATCGCTTACAGTCCGGACAGTCAGGATCAATTCAATGCGCTGGCGGGGCTTGCCGCCCAAGGATTGGTCACTGTCGGCCCCACAACGGTCACCTCCATTCCCGTTCCAACGAGTGTTCTCATTCCGTTCCGCGACTACCTCGGCTTGATTCGCCTCGACTGGGCCCAATCCAACTCTTCGCGATGGTTCTTTCGCACTGCGGCCGACAGCTACACAACTCACGACGCGCTCATTCAGCAAGCCACACTCCCTTCCACGGGTGCCACCGCGCACAACAACTACCTGAATCTCGCTCTGAGCAATCAACACACTTTCGGCCCCGCCTGGGTTGGCACGTTTGTTTTCGGCGCCAGCCTCCTCCACCTTACGCAGGCGCGCAATTCCGATCTAGGCTTTGCTCTCGCCTTTCCTTTTAGCTCCACTTCGGCCACCACTTCGGGATTCGAAACTTTCGGCGACAATCAATTCGTTACCGCGATCACCGCGTTTCCGGTTCTGCGCAATCAGGAAAAATATCAACTGCGCTATGACGTAGTGCACGCCGGCGGGCCCCACGAGGTTCGCTTTGGAATTAATTTCATTCACGAGCCGGTGATGAGCGGCGCGCTCACCGCGAACTCCGAAACTCTTGTCGCGTTTGTCCTCAATCCCAGCGACTACGCCGCCGATCCGCAGCAATTCTCTACCGATCTCACTGCGTGTTCATCCACACCTTCTCCCAACGTCACGCCCGGCACGTCATGCACCGCCACACCCGCGGGAGACGGAAGCTTCTCGCAGAATGTGCAACGTCTCGGCCTCTACGCCGAAGATTCCTGGCGTGTCACACGGAATTTGACCGTTAACTACGGTCTTCGCTACGACACCACGTTTGGCCTCTTCATCGCTTCCGGCCATGATCAAAACTTTAATCCCGCACTCGCGGGCAACGGCATCATCACGGGAATTCCTCATGATTATCGCAAAGCATTCGCTCCGCGGCTGGGAATCGCGTACGGCGTCGGCTCTTCGGGAAAGACCGTGCTTCGCGGCGGAGTCGGCCTCTATTACAACGATCTCGCGCAGAACGGATGGGTGGAAGCTTTCAAGCAGTGAACAACTTCAACATTCAGAATGCATCGGGGCCGCCGTCGATTGATCGATCCGAACTACCACACGCCTTACGCGATTCACGCGACGGCGGGCATTCGAGCACGCGTTCAACGCCGACTGGACGCTGAGCGCGGACTTCACGCTTGAAACCGGCATGCATGGTTACCGGCGCTACGATTTTCCGAACGCGATTTCCGTATTTCGCAGCGACAATCGCTCCAGTTACAAAGCGCTGAACGTGCATTTGCAGGGAAACGTGGCGAAGCGCTTGAGCCTCGTTGCGAACTACACGCTCGCGTGCGCAAAAACGTGGGGCTGCGTTCTAGGCGAACTGTTCGATTACGTTAACGGAGTATGTAAGACTTCAAAGCCTTTGGCTCCCGGCGACTACGGACCATCCGGAGAAGATGTTACGCACCGCGCCGTGCTTGTGGGAACTATTCACGCGCCTGGGGGCTTCGAAATCACTTTTCTATTCGCAAGCGGAAAGCGCGCGGCCTTTTGTAATCACAACCGCGGATGATCCAATCGCGCCATTTGTGAAGGAGTGAAGACTTCGCTCGATGCAGTTTCGCGGCACGCCGTATATTCAAACGGATCTGCGCGTCAGCCGGTCCGTTCCAATTTCGCGAGCGCTGGACGTCACGCCATTCATCGAATTCTTCAATCTCTTCAATCGCAACAATCCGGGCGCCAACTTCGTGACGAACGTTGCGGCGCTGCCGGTTCCGCGCACAACGGCTCCGAACAATGTGACGGACATTTGCGCTGAATCTTTCCTGCACGCCATCGGTGCCGGTGACGGCTGGAAGCCAGCTACGATTCCCGCGGGCGGGCTCGGCGATTTCTTTGGACCTGGCACAACCGTGGGCATTCCTTTTGCCGCTCAGATTGGCGTGCGGCTTCCGTTCTGAGCAACTACATAGGGCTAGCAACTAAAACAAAGACAGTGCGCGGCCGCGAAGATCCGCTCACAGCGATTCGCGGTGGCGAACGCCGTGGATGCGCATTTCGATCAGGTCATCAATGGACGGATCTTTGTATCCGTGCTCGCGGACCTCTTTAACAAACGCGGCATCAACGCCGTGAATGCGCATGGCGACTAGCTGATCGGGCGAAATCCTCGCGTAGCCCGCTTCCTTCATGCTCTTCACAAATTCAGGGCTTACGCCGTGAATGCGGAAGGCTACGAGATCGTCCGACGAAATATTCTTTTCGACGAGCTGTTGGATTTGCTCGGTGAATTCGGGGCTGACGCCATGAATGCGGAAGGCTACGAGCTGGTCGACATCGAGTTTGCGGCCGAGCAATGAGCTCATGGACTTGACGAATTGCGGGTCGGCGCCGTGGATGCGCATGGCCACGAGATCATCCGCGGACACATCCTTCGATACGGTCTCGCGCACTTCGCGGACAAAATCGGGAGAGACGCCGTGGATGCGGAAGGCGACGAGTTCGTCCACGGAAAATCGCTTGCCAAGCAGCGTGTTGATTTCCTTCGTGAATTCGGGGCTCACGCCATGAATGCGCATGGCAACGAGATTGTCGGGATCCGGTTTTTCGGGAAGAAGGTCGAGCATGGCGCGCGTGAATTCGGGCGAGACGCCGTGAATGCGAAACGCCATGAGATCGTCCTTGCTGAGATTGCGATAGCCGACGTCGCCCATGTCCTTGACGAACTGGCGCGAGACGTCATGCATCGCGAAGGCGAAAAGGTCTTCCTGCGTGAGACCCGAGTAGCCGAGCGCTTTCATTCCCTGGACGTACTCGGCGCTAGCGGCGAAGGTGAATTTGCCGCTGCCGTAGCCGTCGCGGAAGCGGCCGTCAAAACTCATGATTCCGGCGTCGCGGCGCAGCTCGAAGTGGACGGGGGAATCTTTCGCGGTGGCGATGTTGGCGTCGAGGCCGACGAAGTCGGTGATTTTGTGCGTGTTGCCCCAGGTGCTGTGATGGCCCCAGCCGGAGGAGCGCTCGACCTCGAGATTGAAGCATCCGGCGCCGGCTCCGCAGATTGAATCTGGCCGACCAATCGCCGTGAATGGTGTCGTCGGCGGCGCTGCGCGGGACGCGCGCCGTCAGGATTCCCGTCGATCAAGACCGCCGCCGCGAGCCACATCGTGAATTTACGCATGGACATCACCTCCGCACCTGTGAAGACGTGCGAGCGGGGACATTTGTTCCATGCGATTTGGGTCCGGGGAGCAGCGCATGGAAGGCGCGAAACATGGAAATAGCAGATTCCTTCCGACAAGTCTGGAACCTTTCCGACAGGGCAGAAACCTTTGGTCGGTGGCTTTGCTCGGAATTGCAAGACTCTGAAGAGAGCCGAGGCCCCCCACCCCCGGGTATCCAGAGAACCGTGAAGTAAACGCATGAAAAAAATGGAGTTGCGGGCGTTGCTGCGCTTCGGATGTTTACTCGCTGTGGAAAAGAGTGGAATGGGTTGGGCTGAGTGGGTCTGTGGGATACTCCACCCCCTCCCCCGTTTTTTGCAAAGATGTGATTCGATGGGAGTTAGGTAGTGGGGGTGCGCAAAGAGTGTGATTCTAAAGAGGATAGTGCAGAGTGATGAGTGAAGCGTGGCGACGGAAGAGAAATCGGGCGAAAGGGAGGGTGATGAGGTAATCTGCGAGCGAAACATGGGATATAGTAGCAGGTTTAGTTACCAGTTGTCAATAGATTTGCTGTTTACTGGAGGCCATTCGAACGGGGAGGGCGGGTTCGAATGGGAGTGGCGGAAGTGGAGAGATTTGAGGGAGATGGGCGGGGAGTGATGGGTTTGCTACGGCTGTGGAAGTGTGTGGAAAACGGAAAAGTCCCCACGTGTAGAGCTGGCCACTTGGAGCGCGCGGCTCCTTCCACCGTTTAGCCCGCCGCACCGGAAGTTTTGAAGGAAAACGGTACGTTGCACTTGTTGCAGACTGGGAGTTTTAAGGGCTCAGGCCTTGCGAAACGTGTGCTAGCGCACTGAGGGCAGGCGAACTTGTCCCGAAAGTATTTGAATTCGGCCCAACGTGTGCGCTCGTCTCCAGCGGATGCAGACTCATTTGGGTTGTCGGAAAAGTGGCTCGCAAAATTCTCGAGGTCGCCCTTCTGCAGGCTGGTGAGAAAGGGGTTGGCGATACCCGGCACCGTCGGCGGTGTTATTCCCGCGCTGTTGAGGAACGCAGCCAACGCGCCGGCAAGTTCGCTGCGCTCATATTTATATGGGCGTTCAATGGGTCGGATGATTACTTTTGTTCTGAAGCCACGGCAGATGTCGAGTAACCATTCCTCTTCGGCTTGACGTATCTCATTTCCGCAGCTTTGTCCCTGGTCTAGTTTTTCTTGTATCACCTCGTCTGGCGTGCGGTGATCATGAAAAAGGGGCCCGAAGCCCAGTTTGAGCTCTGTGATTCTTTTGAAGCTCCACGTCGCTGGAGCGACGTGGTCTTGAAGAAGCGCAAAAAAGCGTTCATCGTGGGTTACGAGGATCAACTGATAGGAGGCGAAGTGCTTCCCAAGCATCGCGGCGATGTTCTTTCGATGGTCAGCGTCGTACGAGGTAACCACGTCGTCGAGGACGATTACCGGGATTCCCGAATTGAAGGTTTGGATAGCAGCCAGCCGAAAACTGAGAGCCAGCGCATGGATCTGCGAATCACTTAGATAACCGCTTGGAACAACTCCCTTGCGCGTGTCCGCAAAATCAACGAGCAACTCAATTCGCTGCTGATTGATGTCCTCTTCGCCCGGAAGCTCCAGGCGAATGGGTGGGATGCTAGATCCGGGCCCTTGAATCTCGCCATATAGCACGTTGATCGTGCTCTTTAGGATGCCGATGAGTCTCTGTGTATGCCCACCGATCGCCCTATTGATGGCCTGGGACTGCTGATCAAGTTGGGTTTTGAGTTTGGCCAATTCTTCTTTGGCGCGTTCGATACGCTCCAAGTCAGTTTTCACTCTGAGAAGGTCGTCCGCGATCTTGAGGGAATTCGCGTAGGTATGCTCACCCTGCTTTTCTTCGATGCGTTTCTTTTCTTCTGCGATTTCTTCGTGCACGGCGCGCACTTCGGAGATCGCTGCGGCATCGTCGGGAGGAACATCTTCGGTCTTCCACGTTGTGACAGCCAACTTGTAGGCCGCAACGGAGGTGGTCCGATGGGCATAGCCGGAGTCTTCGAGGGTCGCGTTCAAGGTGCCGAGACATGTGATTAGTGCGCGGTGAGCTTCGGACAGCGTCCCTTGGTGCGCTCGGAGATTAATTTCGGCCGCTCGGTAGTCGGAAAGGTCTCCGAGTTTTGCGTCCAACCGCACTCGAATCGCTTCACGTGTTCCATGAGGCGTCGCAGGGATATCCGTGTCGCACACTGGACAAGTCTCAAGGGGAAGATTCTCGTCTTCGAATAGCTTCTTGGCAGCAGTCCAGACGCTACTGAACGTCGCCTGGCTTGCCTTCGCGCGTTCGGCGGCCTCCCCAGATGCGGCGGCGCGATAGTTCGTCAATGCATTCTTGAAATTGCTGGCTGCGCCGCGAGGATCTTCTCCCTCAACTTGTGTAGTTCGATAAAAAGCCTCGACATTATTCAGGAGCCGATTCAGTGATGCGAGCCCGAGGTTGAGGTCCTCAGCCTTTTTTCGCTTGTCCAGTTCTATATACCCGTTGTCTTCAATGGAAAGAGCTTCCAGGACGAGGGTGTTGTCGAGTTTTCCGGAAACGTTTTCGTTGAACCAAGTGCAGATCTTTGCTTCGTTCCAGTCTTTGACCGAATTGTTGGTCATGCGAGTCAGATCGCGCATTCGTTCTTGAAATGCGTTCTGAGACTCAGCCTTTTGCTTAACCTGTCGGCGTAGGGCGCGCAAGCTGGTTTGAATCGCAAGCAAGGGCTGCCAGCCGAACCATGCGACAATTTCCCGGTGTCTGTCTTCGGGCGTCTGTCCTTCGACAAATTTGCGAAGTTCGTGTCCCCTTATAACAAATGGAAGTACCCGCTTGGCCAGAACTCTGAGCGCCGCTGCGGGAACTGGGGTGCCCCCAGGTGCCACGGTCCGACTTTCGCTGAAGATTTCCTTGCCTTGCCGGAAAGAGATACAGACAGTCCCCGTTATCCCTTTGGCCTGGGCCTCCGCGTGTTCAAGTGCAGGTCGCCCGGCGTTGCGGTCCATCGCGCGTATACCGAGACGCTCGAGAGTCGCGTCCGAGGAAAAAAAGAACTCGAACGCATCGACTAAGCTGGATTTGCCTTTGGCGTTTGGTGAGAAGACAGCGAGGCTGATTGGTTTGCCTCCGCGACTTAAGGGTATGAGCTGTTCTTGGAGATACGCCCGGAATCCTGTGAGCTGAAGCGCCTCGATTGTAATCTTGTCAGTCATCCTCGGGCCTATCTGCTCGCATCGACGCCAGATTCTGAATGTCGGATAGGGCGTCCGCCACCGCGCTTTGGGAAGGCGTCATAGTAAGAATTCTTCTGGAAAGGATTTCTAATAGCTCGGTGTCAGTCTCTTTCGCGGCTCGGAGCGAAGACACAACTTCAGCGACTAGATCGGATGGCTCTTGTGGAGTCCTTGAGAAGGCTTCGTCATTCGACTGCATTTTTGCTTCCCGAATTGGCGATTGGCCGATGGAATTTTGGTCGTGTCATAAGTTCCATTTCCAACGTCTCCGCAGGATCAAGCGGCTCATCATACGACCCAACGCGCCTGCCATTCCTAAGCGCCGACACTACCCGCTTATAGCACGTCTAAAATGCGTAAATCCACGAGAATCGCGGATGGTGAATTTCGAAGGATTTGCCAGCGTTAGTCGGCGAGGGCGAGTTCTTTTTCGATTAGTTCTTTGTGGGGTTGGGTGAATTTGGCTTTGGCTTCGATGCCGAGGCGGCCTGCGTAGTGGAGAAGTTTGTCTACGGATTTGTTGGCGATTTTTCCGTTGAGGAGTTCGCTTACGCGGGGTTGAGGCTCAGCCAGGATGATTTGGAGTTCTCTTTGGGAGTACTTTTTAGCGAATTTCAAGATGGCTTGGTAGAGCTCGGCCTTGAACTTCAGAGCGGTGGCGTGCTCCGGGAAAAAGCCGAGATCGTCCAGGAGGTTGCCGTGGGTGATGTGGGTTGGCTCGTTTGATTTTCTTCTGCGCATATCGTGGGGATTCCAGAATTACTTATACAAGTACAAGTATATGATCGTCTAGGTCTGGGCGAAAAGAAAGAGGAAGAGAGATTTCATCGCTCGCATGAGACGCAAGACGGTTGGTGGCGACTGTCACTGCGCAAAGCAAGAACCAAGAGAGATTTCTCGCTACGGTCGAAATGACGGTGGGGTGGCAGATCGATTTGAGGAAGGAGCGAAATGGAAAGGAAATGCGTCAGTTCGCTACGCTCGAAATGACGGTGGGGTGGCGGATCGATTTGAGGAAGCAGCGAATTGGATAGAAAATGCGTCGGCCCACTTCCCTCGAAATGACGGTGTGGGTGACGCGGAGCCAAATGACGGTGGGGGAGCTTGGTGGAAGGCGGGTTGTGTAGGATGATGCGGCAAAGCGGCTGATTACGGAGGGGAGAGAACATGGGCGGCGTGGCGGGGGTGATGGCGGGGTTGAAGAAGAAGGGGAGCGAGAAGATGCGCGCGATGTATGCGCGGCACGGGATGAAGACGGAGAACGTGTATGGCGTGAGCATCGCGGACTTGAAGGTGATTGCGAAGACGATTAAGGGAGAGCAGGCGCTGGCGTGCGAGCTGTATGCGACGGGGAATCTGGACGCGATGTATCTGGCGGGGATGGTGGCGGACGGAACGAAGATGACGAAGAAAGAGTTGAACGAGTGGGCGGAAGGCGCGGCGGGATTGCAGATGATTTCGGAGTACACGGTGGCGTGGGTGGCGGTGGAGAACGCGGATGGGCGGGAATTGGCGCTGAAGTGGATGAAATCGAAGAATGAGCAAGTGGCGGCGAGCGGTTGGAGCACGTATGCGGGGATTTTGGCGACGAAGCCGGATGAGGAATTGGATTTGGCGGAGATTGAGGAGCTTGCTGGGGGCGGTGGTCAAAGGAATTGGCGGGGCGAAGAATCGCGTGCGGCACACGATGAACTATTTTGTGATCGCGGTGGGGAGTTATGTGAAGCCGTTGTTGAAGAGGGCGAAGGCGGTGGCGAAAGAGATTGGGACGGTGTCGGTGGATATGGGAGATACGGCGTGCAAAGTGCCGTCTGCGGTGGCGTACATTGAAAAGATTGAGGCGATGGGACGCGTGGGGAAAAAGCGGAAGACGATGCGGTGCTAGCGAGGAAGAGAGTGCCGGGCGTCTTAGAGCAGAAGATTTTCGATGCGGAGCGGATGGTGTAGTACGCTCTCGGCGCCTGTGGAGGAGAAATATGAAAAATAAAGTGAGGACGATTTTTTGGGGCGCATTGTGCGCGGCGATATTTTTGTTGGTGGCGAGCGCGCATGCGGCGGCGGTTCCGCAAGCGGCGGGAGAAAAATTCGAGGTATCGTTTCCCGCGTCGGCGCATACGGGGGCGATCACGGGACGCGTGTATGTGGTGGTCAGCACGAAAGACAAGCCGGAGCCTCGACTGGTAGCCGGCAGCTGGGGAGATTCGGGTCCGCTGTTTGGAGCGGATGTGAGCGCGCTGGCGCCGGAGCAAGCAGCGGTGATTGACGCGAGCACGCCGGGTTCGCCGGTGCGAAGCCTGCGCGAAATTCCCGCGGGCGATTATTACGTGCAAGCGATCATGAATATTTACACGGAGTTTCATCGCGCGGACGGGCATACGGTCTGGCTGCACATGGACCAGTGGGAGGGCCAGCACTTCAATCGTTCGCCGGGGAATTTGTATAGCGAAGTGCAGAAAGTGCATTTGGATCCGGCGGCGGGCTACGACATCAAGTTGAGCTTGACGAAGGAGATTCCAGCGGTGCAGGTGCCCGCGGATACGCCGTGGGTGAAGCACATCAAGATTCAGAGCGAGATGCTGACGAAGTTTTGGGGACATCCGATGTATATCGGCGCGATTGTGCTGCTGCCGAAGGGATACGACGAGCATCCGAGCGTGCATTATCCGGTGATTTATGAGCAGAGCCACTTCAGTCTTCGGTCGCCGCTGGGATTCAACACGGAGGATGCGGCGGTCAGTCCCGAGATGCGAGCGAGGATGAGCGACCTAAACCGCGAGACGGGATACGAGCTTTATGAGTCGTGGAATTCAGAGAAATTTCCGCGGATGATCGCGGTGACATTCCAGCATCCGACGCCGTACTACGACGATTCGTATGCGGTGAATTCGGTGAACAACGGGCCGTATGGCGATGCGTTGGTAAAGGAGATGATTCCGTATCTTGAGGCGCATTTCCGGATGATCGCCAAGCCATACGGGCGAGTGTTGACGGGCGGTTCGACGGGCGGATGGGAATCGCTGGCGGCGCAAGTTTTCTATCCGGACTTTTTTGGAGGGACCTGGACGCTTTATCCGGACTCGATTGATTTCCGGCGGTATGGGTCCGTGAACGCGTACGAAGATGACAACGCGTTCTTTGAGCCGGGACACAACTGGGTGCAGGTGCCGCGCTACATCGATGCGTACTTCGGAAGGGCAGCCGGAAATCACGATCCAGCAGTTCAGTGAAATGGAAGATGTTCTTGGAAGCCACAATCGTTCGGGCGAGCAGATTGAAATTTGGGACGCGGCGTACGGGCCGATTGGCGACGATGGTTATCCGAGGCCGCTGTGGGACAAAAAGACCGGCAAGATCGACCATAGCGTGGCGCTGTACATGCGCGACCACGGCTACGACCTGAGCTACAACCTGCGAACGAATTGGGCTACGCTCGGTCCGAAGCTGCGGGGGAAAATTCATGTGTACGTCGGCGACATGGACAATTTTTATTTGAACTTGGCGGTGTATCAGCTGGAAGACGCGCTGAAGGCGGTGAAGGATCCGCCTTGCGATTGCGATTTTCAGTATGGGCGGCCGATGAAGGGTCACGGCTGGCAGCCGACTACTACCGCGAACCTAGTGCGCTGGATGGCGGAGCACATTACGAAGAATGCGCCGGCTGGTGAGAAAACAACGGATTGGCACTACTGAAATCGAGGAAGAGAAAAGCAGATTTATCGCGCATAGTTCGCGCGATGGCGCGGGTTCCTCGCTGCGCTTGCAATGACATTTTAGAGATTGAGTAGAGCGGGATGGCGTGATTGTGCGATTCGGCGCCGCGCTCGTGCACTCGCCGGCCTCGCCCTGCTATTCTTGAGGGGCCAGTTCTGAGGCAAACGTATAGGCCATGTTTGAAAATCTAACAGAGAAGCTGCAACGAACATTTAAGAACCTGCGCGGGCAGGGGAAGCTGACGGACGAGCATCTGGACGCGGCGCTGGCGGAGATTCGCGAGGCGCTGCTCGAGGGCGACGTCAACGTCGGCGTTGCCGATGAGCTTTTGGCGAATATTCGGAAGAAGGCGCTGGGCAGCGAGGTGATGCTGCAACTTTCGCCCGACCAGCAAGTGGTTAAAGTGGTGCGCGACGAGCTGGGGGCGATGCTGGGGAAGCATGCAAAGCCGCTGTTTGCTTCGCGGCCCCCGTCGGTGTGGATGATTGTGGGGTTGCAGGGTTCCGGTAAGACGACCACGACAGGCAAGCTGGCGAAATGGCTGGTGCAGCACGGGCACCGGCCGCTGGTTGTTTCGACGGACGTGTACCGACCTGCCGCGCGCGAACAGCTTGCGCAAGTGGCGAAGGCTGTGGGTACGGCGCTATGGCCAGGGGCGGGAACGGACAAGCCGCTCGAAATCGTCAAAGGCGCGATCAAGGAAGCGAAACTTTCCGCGAGCGACGTGATTTTGGTGGACACGGCCGGGCGTTTGCACATTGACGACGACTTGATGAACGAATTGAGCATGCTGAAGAAAGAGCTGCAGCCGAGCGAGATTCTGTTCATCGCGGACGCGATGATTGGGCAAGACGCGGTGCGATCGGCGGGCGAGTTTCACAAGCGGCTCGGGCTCACCGGTGTGATCTTGACGAAGCTGGATGGCGATGCGCGCGGCGGCGCGGCGCTTTCGATTGGGAAAGTGACCGGGGCGCCGGTGAAGTTTGTGGGACTCGGCGAAAAATACGACGCGCTGGAAGGATTTTATCCGGAGCGCATCGTTTCGCGCGTGCTGGGCATGGGCGACATCATGTCGCTCATCGAGCGAGCGGAGCAGACGGTTGACAGGAAGGCCGCCGCGGACCTCGAGCGCAAGCTGCGCAAAGAAGGATTCACGCTGGAAGATTTCCGCGACCAACTGAAACAGATTCGCAAGATGGGGCCGCTGGAGCAGCTTGTGGACATGCTGCCGAAGATGGGGCCGCTGCAGAATATCCCGAAGGACGCGAAGGTGGACGAGGGGAAGCTGAAGCAGGTCGAGGCGATTATCAACTCGATGACGAACCAGGAGCGGCAGGACCACAATATTATTGATGGCAAGCGGCGGAAGAGGATCGCGAAGGGCAGCGGCACAACCGTGCAAGATGTGAACCAGGTTTTGAAGCAGTACTTACAAATGCGCACGATGATGAAACAGTATGGCTCGATGGCCGCGCGGGCAAAGCTGAAGGGATTGGGGAAGCTCGCGGGATTGTCCTGACGCGAGGTTTATTCTTTCGGCTTTAAATTCAAATAGAGATCAGCGGTTTTCACGGCAAGCGCTTCTGGATCGAGATCGGTGCGATTGCAGAGGATGACGATTGTCAGATTGTCCTCGGCGAAGCGCTCGATGACGGTGCGGAAGCCCATAGAGGTTCCGGTGTGCCACATGCGCGGATGTCCCCAGTAAGGGTCGAGAAACCAGCCGAAGCCGTAAGAGACGGGCTTGCCCGGATGCAGGTTGTCGTCGTTGGCTTCGACGGGCCAAAGAGTGGGCGAGCCATTCGCTAGTTTTGCGGGGACGAGCGCGGGCTTCATTTCGTCGGCGCTGAGCAGAGTGTGATTTCGTAGCGCGTCATCCCATTTAGCAAGATCTTCGAGATTGGAATAGATGCCGCCGTCGCCGAGCGTGGCGGAAGTCGAGCTTTGATCGGTTTCCTTCAATGCGTCGCCATCTTTGGAGTGGCCGAAAGCGCGGTTCACGACTTCGTTTTTCCCCTTTTGATAGACGATGGTGTGATCCATGTGCAGCGGAGCGAAGATTCGCGCGCGAAGAAAATCACCGTAGGATTGACCTGACGCTTTGGCGACGATAAGACCGAGGACGACGTAACCAGAATTGCTGTAAGACCAACTCGTTCCGGGGGCAAACTTTCCCTTGGTTTCTTTTTTCAAGAGAGCGATAACTTCGTCATCCTGAATTTGGCGTTCGGGCGACCAGAGCGGACCTTTGATTTTTTCTTGGGCATCCATCAAATCTTCGTAGTCCGGCAATCCGCCTGTGTGATTGAGGAGATTGCGGATGGTGATGTTTTTGCCGTAGGCGGGGAAATCCGGGAATATTTTCGTGAGTGTCTGGTCATAGCGCAGCTTTCCGTCGTGGACGAGCAGCATGACGGCCATGGCGGTGAACTGCTTGGTGAAGGATGCCAGGCGGAAATTGGTGTACGGGTCAATTTGCGTCTTCGAACGCAAATCGCGGACGCCGTAGCCTTTTTCAAATGATGTGCGCCCATTCTTGCGCACGAGTACCGCCAATCCAGGAGCGTGCTCTTGCGTGACTGCGGAGAAAATCGCGTCGGCTTGCTTTTCGTAAAGCGAGGCTTGGGTCTGTGCGCAGGTTTCGATGGCGAGCGAAAGAAAGCCGACGGTAAAAAGGATGAGCGCTGGCCTCATCAGGCCTCCTAGAGACGCCCCGCAGAATAGCATTCCTTCGGCGCGTTCATCTCCCCTTAACACGTCTGCGTTATTTTTTTGGTTCCGCGAAAAACTGAACTAGGTATATTCGCGGCCGCGCGCGGTGTGGAATGGACACGGATTTTCCGCGCAGGAACATTTTATGCGGCTGGCCGCGGGCGATGGTGACTCTCAGCACATTCCTGCGCTCCGAAACCAGGGCGTCGTTTATACTCCTATGGCGATGATTACACTGCCAAGCCGCGCTCCGGAAAAAGAAAGCTCGCTGGACTCGTCGAATGCAACCGTATGATCTGATCGTCATTGGCTCCGGACCGGGCGGCCAGCGCGCCGCCATCCAGGGAGCGAAGGCTGGAAAGCGCGTCGCGGTGGTCGAAAAACAGGCCGCGATCGGCGGCGTGTGCATAAATACCGGAACAATTCCGAGCAAAACGATGCGCGAAGCGGTGCTGCATCTTTCCGGCTTTTACTCGAAGAGTTTCTACGGGTCAAATTACAACGTCAAAGAAAACGTCACGATGGCGGACCTGAATTTCCGCGTGCAACGCGTGATCGAGAACGAGGTTGCGGTTACACAGGATCAACTCAAGCGCAACGGCGTGGACGTGATCCACGGCTTTGGCAAATTCACCGACGCGCACCACTTGCGCGTGGAAAACGGCAACGGTTACGTAGAGCTAGAGGGGCAGTATTTTGTGGTTGCCACGGGCACGAAGCCGGCTGTCAATCCGAAAGTGCCCATCAACGGGCGAACCATTATTAATAGCGACCAAATCCTGACGATGCCGCAGATTCCGCGGACGCTGATCGTGGTGGGCGGCGGCGTCATCGGCGTCGAGTACGCGTGCATGTTTGCGACGCTGGGCGTGCGCGTGATTATCGTAGAGAAGCGCCCGCGGCTGCTGGAGTTTGCTGATACGGAGATGGTAGAGGCGCTGACGTACCACATGCGCGATCACCGCGCCACGCTGCGGCTCAATGAGGAAGTGGAGAGCGTGGAAGAGTTACCCGACGGAAAAGTGGCGGCGAACCTTGTCAGCAAAAAACGCATCAATGGCGATGCGTTGCTCTACGCCGTTGGGCGGCAGGGCAACGTGGACAAGCTTGACCTGCCTGCTGCCGGCATCGAATGCGACGACCGAGGACGCATCAAGGTGGATGCGGATTACCGCACCACGCAAGCGCACATCTTCGCCGTGGGCGACGTGATTGGATTCCCGAGCCTGGCGTCAGTTTCGATGGAGCAGGGGCGCATCGCCGCCGCTCGGGCGTTCGGGCTGCAAGTGCAGACCGATCCCGCGAGTTACCCGTACGGGATTTACACGATTCCGCAGATTTCTTTTATCGGGAAGACGGAAGAGCAGCTCACCGATGACGACGTTCCGTATGAAGTTGGCGTGGCGTATTACCGCGAAATTGCGCGCGGACAAATTTCCGGCCACACCGACGGCCGCTTGAAGCTTCTTTTTCACAGGGAAACACTTGAGCTGCTCGGCGTGCATATTTTTGGCGAAGACGCCGCGGAGCTGCTTCATATCGGGCAAGCGGTGTTCAAACTGAAGGGCAAAATCACGTATTTCATCAACACAGTCTTCAATTATCCCACGCTGGCCGAATGCTATAAGACCGCCGCGTTTAACGGCCTCAACCGCCTTGGTTGAGGCGGCAATTCACAAAGGTCCGAGCTGGCCCGTTTAGGCCCAGCCCTGGCGGTACTCGCGGCGCAGGAAGTCGTTGGCCTGGGCGACATTGGTGACGCGCATGTTTGCGCCGTCGTAGTTGATCTTCTTTCCGGCGCGAAGTGCGACGACCCCAAGGAGCATGACTTCGGTCAGGCGAGCGGCGTATTCGAACGGGCAGGAAGTTTCCGTTTTGCCTTTGGCGGCGTTGACCCAGTTCATTTCATGGTCTTCGTTTTCGATGCGGGGCAGCTTCTGCGGCGGCTTGCCATAGGAATCGTGAAGGGACTTGGGCAGCAGGCGAGGCTTCAATCCGTAGGTATCGTGGAGCAGCTTGCCTTTGCTTCCGATGAGCAACGCACCGCCGCCTTTGTTCAGATCTTCGTCGCCAAGTTCTTCTGGCTTGTTGGGCATAAGGCCGCCGTCGTACCAGGTCATCTTTACGGGCGGCATGGAGCCGCGCGCGGGAAATTCGTAAAACGTTTGAGTGGCGTGGGGATAGGAGACGCCGTTGAACGGCGTCGAGACCGTCTCGACAGTTGTTGGCAAGCCGAGATTTAGCGCCCACATGGAGTGGTCTATCAGGTGCGCGCCCATATCGCCGATGGCGCCCATGCCCCAATCGGACCAGCCACGCCAGTTGAAAGGGATGGTAGATGGGGTGATAGTCCACATGCGGGGCGACACCGAGAAAAAGATCCCACGACAGTTTGTCTGGGACGGGATAGTCACCGGCCATTGCGGCGGCGAGACGCGCGTTGACTCCTGGACCGTTCCAGCGAAGAGTGTCAGCGGATTCTTTTAGAGCTTCGGGGCGCGGCACGCCTTGGGGCCAGAAGCCGAGCGGGCGGTTGGTCCAAACGTGCACTTCGCGAACTTCGCCAATGGCACCGGCTTGGATGTATTCGACGGTGGTGCGCGCGTCGTCGGCCGAATGACCCTGATTACCCATCTGCGTGGCGACCTTGGTTTCCTTGGCACGCCGCGCGAGCTGGCGGGCTTCATCAATGGACCAGGTAAGCGGTTTCTGCACGTAGACGTGTTTGCCGAGAGCCATGGCTGCAAGGGCGATCGGCGCGTGCATGTGGTCGGAGGTGGCGACGAGAACGGCGTCAATATCCTTCTGGTGTTCGAGCATGTCGCGATAGTCCTGATAGCGCTTGGCTCTTCGGCAGTGCTCGGTTCTTCAGCCGAATCATTCCCGCAAGGCGGGCCTTGGCTTTGACGCGATCGAACTCGACGGGAGGCTGCCCGGGAGCGGGCTGCGGGTCAGGCTGGTCGAGGCGCTTTGCAGATTCGGGATTTCGGTGTCGAGGCGATCGAACGATTTGCCGGCGTAGCCCCAGTCCACGTCGCAGAGCGCCACGATGTTTTGGCTGGCGAGATTGATCAGATTGGAGCGGCCCATGCCGCCGACGCCAACGCCAGCGATGTTGAGCATGTCGCTTGGAGGAGTAAAGCCGCGTCCGAGGACGTGCCGTGGCACGATGGCCATCGCGGCGCCACCAGTGGCGACGTTGGTCAAGAATTTGCGGCGTGACAAATCGTTTTTCTTACGCATGGGCTGCTCCCTTTTTGCTTCGGGCATTATCGCGCTGTCGGGAGCACTTTGCGATTGCTAAGTTCGGGAGGGAATTCGCCGGGGGCTCAGGCTTACTGGGCGGTTCAAAATGGTCTCGCGAGGTCGTCCGGCTAGTGGCTCTATACTTGGAGGGTACCGGGTAACAACCGGATACCCCTGACTCTCCGATTGCCGCCGGATACCTGGACAGGCTAAGATATCTGGTGGAGGCATCAGTTAGTGCTCACTATTCGTTTATCCAGAATTGGCAAGAAGAAGAAGCCGTTCTACCGCGTGGTGGTGATTGAAAGCAGCAAGCCACGGGACGGACGTGTTGTTGAATTGGTGGGAACCTACGATCCGCTGAAGAAGCCTGCGGAGATCAAGCTCAACGCCGAACGCATCAAGCATTGGCTCGGAGTCGGTGCGCAACCCAGCGACACTGTTCGCAGCTTTATCGACCAACAGAAGATTGCGTAATCCCAGCGAAGTCCGCATCTTTTGAGCGCCCCCGGCCAGACCGGGGCGCGTTTTTCCACGGCCCAGCGAAGGATCGAGCACGTGGAGGTGAAGGATGAAACAGCTGGTTGAAGCCATCGCGAAAGCTCTGGTAGATCACCCCGAAGATGTGCAGGTCAAGTCCGTCGACGGCTCGCAGGTCACCGTTCTCGAGCTACGGGTGCATTCGGATGATTTGGGCAAGGTGATTGGGCGGCAAGGGCGCACGGCGAAAGCGGTGCGCACGCTTCTCGGCGCCGCAGGCATGAAGCGGAAGAAGCGTTACACGCTCGAGATACTGGAAGATTGAGCGCCGAAGCCCAGCGTTGGGTGATTGTCGCGCGGATTCTCCGGCCCCGCGGCAATAAAGGCGAAGTGGCTGCTCAACTCCTCACAGACTTTCCCGAACGATTGACACGATTGACGGAAGTTTTTCTTGGCGCGAGTGGCGGCGCTCGGACGGAAGAGCCGCGCCTTGCCGCGCTGAAGGCTTGCTGGCTCAGCCAGAACCACAAGGGACAAGCCGTTTTTCATTTTGAGGGATGCAATTCGATCTCTGAGGCGGAAAAGTTTCGCGGGCTCGATGTACTGCTTCCAATCGAAAAGCGCGTGTCGCTCGCCGCGGGCCAATATTTTGTGGACGACCTCATTGGATGTTCGGTGTTCGAGAATTTTGCAGAGCCTTCGGTCGTTTCTTCCTCGCCCTGTTCGCTGGCCACTGTACCGTCTTTGCTGGGCATAGTTAAGGACGTGCAGTTCACTGGCGAGGGTGTTTCCGGCACACCGCTTCTCGCTGTTCATACTCACGCCGGCGAGATGCTAGTTCCTCTAGCCGAAGATATTTGCACGAGCATTGACACGGCTGCCCGGCGAATTGACGTGGTGCTTCCTGATGGTCTGCGCGATCTAAACGAACGAACCTGAGTTCGCGAGTGGCTTGTTTGCAGGCACTAGTGGACGTCGATCGTTGTCACGCTCAGTGCTGGGAGCGTGATCGTGAGCGAAGAACCGCTGACCGCCATCGCTCCGATAGACACGGGTGCGACAGGGTTTTGCCCCTGGGCCGAGGCCGCAGTGATTTGGAACAAGTGGGCGGTGCCGGAGAGAGCTGCGCCGTTGATCGCCGTCACTTGCGCGGAAGTGGAACGGTTGATGGCTACAAATACGGTACGGCCCGGCGTCGTGCTGTCCGCGCTGGCGTAAACCACGACATTTTGCACGTTGCTCGACGTTGCCTGGAGAGAGGTGTCGCCGAAAGTGGCGTTAGCTCCATCAAAGCCGCGGAAAGCGCGGAAGCCCGCCAGAGCGTAAGAATAGGTTCCGTTCGGGGGCCAGAAGCTGGCAGCAAAAAGACCCTGGCTGCCGAAGATGCCAAGATTATCTGCTTGGGCGATGGTTCCCGCTATGTGGTTCCAGCCGCCGTTCTCATACTCAGTGATGGAGATTTTCATGCCGGGGTTTTCGGCGTTGATCTTGGCTTGCAGGCGGCCGAGGAGATTGATGGGTGTGCTGCCCAGCTCTTCGTAGATCCAAGGATTGCTATTGCCTGCGTCCGTGAAGGTGGGATCCCACAAAGCGCGAGGGCTCTGCACGATTAGCTGGACCTGCGCGTCGGTGAGGGTCGTGCTCGTCAGATCGAGAGCTCGCGTTCCGTTGGAGTCGTACTCTTCCACGTACCAATGGAAGTCGTAGACATCCACGAGCGATTTTCCGTATGTCGTCGAAGCGGTCTTCAGTGCCTGGAGATATTTGTCCGGGAACCAGTTGGTGCCGTTGGGAGTGGCGGCCAATTCCCCCTGCCAGTTGTAAATGCCCTGGAAGCCGTAATGCACGGGCCCGAAAATCACGACATTGGGAAACTGATCCTTCAAAGCTTTCGAGAGATTGATAGTTTTGGTGATGTAGTTGTCTGAAGTGACGGCAGCGGAACCTTGTACCTCAAGGTGAGTGGAGTTCCAAAGTTCGGGCTCGTTGTCGAGGCTGACAAAAGTGGGATGAGTGGAATTGGCACCGAAGATTCCCATGCCAGAGAATTTTTGGTCCAGCGCCCAGAGAAATTCATCCATATAGACGTTGCCGTCGGTCGTCGGAGGCGTGATGGTGAAGGGAGTGGACGAGAGGATGCTCTTTTTGTCGACTACCTGCTTGAAGCGCGTCAAGTCCGGCGGGTTGGAGACGCTCACGGGGCCATTTTCGTCCGCGGACACGAGGCCTTGCAGTTGGAAGGTCACGAGACTCGCCAAGCCGTTGGATTGATCGCCGGCGATGAAAGTTCGCACGGCTTCGGCGGGGACGGTGCTGGCGCTTAGGTAGTTATCGTTATCGTAGATGTAGTCGCTTCCGGCGTTCGAGGCGTTCGTCTCCCAGTTGTAGGCGGTCCAGCGGTTGCCGCCCGCGCGATCGAAGGTCAAGAGCGGCGGCGCGGCGGTGATGCCGGAATAAAAATTGATGCCGTATATGTACGGAGAGATGGGCTTGGTGGCGGAAGGATTGATGGTAATCGTCACGTCGGCAGTCGCGTTAGCCGGCGCGGCGGACACCTGGGAAGAATTGGCGCTCTCGCCAGCGGAGTTCAGCGCGGAAACAACGTAGAAGTAGGTCGTGCCGTTGGTGAGGCCGGTGTCTGCATCACTTGTTGTGGTGGGCGCGGCGACCTGAGTGTATGGACCGCCGCTCGCTGTGCTGCGTTTGACGTGATAACTCGTTGCGCCCGCGCTTGCGGTCCAAGTGAGGCTCACCTGAGCATTCCCCGCAGTTGCTTTCAATGCAGTTGGCGCTGCGGGAGGTGTTGCAGGAGCAACGGGCGTGGCGCTCGCTTGCGAAGAATTGGCGCTTTCGCCCGAGGCGTTTACCGCGGAAACAACGTAGAAGTACGTCGTGCCGTTGGTGAGGCCGGTATCGGTGAAGCTCGCCGAGGTCGGAGCTGAAATTTGCGCGTACGAGCCGCCGTTCGTTGTGCTGCGCTTGACGTGATAGCTCGTTGCGCCCGTGCTGGCGGTCCAGGTGAGGTTCACCTGGGTGTTACCCGCCGTGGCCTGCAGGCCGGCCGGTGCCGCAGGAGGCTGCGGCGCGGTGGGCGTGACGTTGACTTCAGAAGAATTCGCGCTCTGGCCGTTCGAGTTGTAAGCCGAAACGACGTAGTAGTATTTCGTCCCGTTTGTCACGCTATTGTCGGTGTAGCTCGTTGTGGTGGGCGTTGAAATTTGTGTGTAAGGACCGCCGCTCGTCGTCGAACGCTTCACGTAGTAAGCCGTGGCACCAGAGCTTGCACTCCAAGAGAGGTTTACCTGCGCGTTTGCGGCTGTCGCCGTTAGCCCCGCGGGAGCCGGTGGAGTATTAGCGCCACCGCCTCCTCCATTCCCGCCACTGCTCTTCGAGTAGCCTGCGCATCCTGCCAGCGTCAAAGCCAGAAGAGCGGGAAGAAAGAAGCCGGCAATCGCGTTTTCCGTGTTCCAACGAGCCATCGGCGAAACCTCCGGATGCGTGAATCGGAGCAGGGAATGTGGAAAGGTGCGTTGAAAAGACTGGCCGCTGTGGACTGGGGTGCGTCCTGTCTGGTGACTAGACTAGGTGGGACGGAGGGCCGTGACAACCTGTTCAGAGGGACAGAATTAGGGCAAGGAACCAGCGGTTGGAGGCGTTGGCGATGTTCGCAAAGCCCGTGTGTACGCTAAACTGGCAGCAGCGATGCGCTTCGACCTGATTACGATTTTTCCGGAATTTTTTGCCGGCCCGCTCGATCACGGTATTCTGCGGCGAGCTCGCGAGACGGGCCTCGTCGAAGTTCATGTGCAGGATCTGCGTGTGTTTACCAAGGATCGCCACCGCAGCGTGGATGACCGGCCTTTTGGCGGCGGCGAGGGAATGGTGCTCAAGCCGGACCCGCTTTTCGAGGCGGCCGAAGCGTTGGTTGGACATAGCTTGGGAAGCGCCGAGCAGCAGAGTTCGCTCGATCCAAAGACGGCCATTGTTTTGATGTCGGCGGCGGGAAAACTTTTCCGGCAGGAAACCGCGCGGCGGTATGCGGAGCTTAATCGCATTATTTTTCTCTGCGGGCGCTATGAGGGAGTGGACGAGCGCGTCGCGGAGCATCTCGCCACCGAAGAGATTTCCGTCGGGGATTATGTGCTGAGCGGCGGAGAGTTGCCGGCGATGATCGTGATCGATGCAATCACGCGGCTTATTCCTGGAGCGTTAGGGAATGAAGCGTCTTCGCAGAACGAATCGTTCAGCGAAGTGCGGGACTTGGAACGGCGAGTTGGGGGCGGGGCAAGCCCCGCCCCTACAGGCGGTGAATCACGTAGGGAAGGTCGCGCTCTTTTGGATTTTCCGCACTACACGAGGCCAGCCGATTTTCGCGGGTGGAAAGTACCCGAGGTGTTGATCGGGGGCAATCACGCGGAAGTCGCGAAGTGGCGCCGGGCGGCGGCCATCGAGAAGACCCAGCGTAACCGGCCGGATTTGTTGTTGCGCTGAAATTGCCTCGCGGTATACTGAGGTTTCTGTGAAACCAGCGATCCAGACCGGTTCTTCGCGCACCACGCAGAGCATTTGCGCCTGCGGGCAGGCCTGCGCGTGTCCATGCTGCGCTTGTATGTGTACCGCAACAAGCGGCATGGGAAGTCCTTCGGTATAGCGCAAGTCTAAACCCAAAAGGAATCCAGGGCCGCTTAAAACAAGCGGCCCTTTTTCTTTTTAAAGCCACTAAGGAGCACAGTGCCATGAGCAACGCGGCAAGCGGAAACGGCAAGGAGCACAGCGAAGGAAAACCCATCGCCATCTACTACGAGCAGCAGCATTGGTTCAAGCCACTATTCGACCAGCTCGACGCGCGCGGCGTGAACTGGGTCAAAGTGGACGCACGGAATCATCAATACGATGTTGCGGCAAAAGAGCGCGAATATTCGTTGCTCTTCAACCGCATGAGCCCTTCCGCATGGCAGCGAGGTGTCGGCCACGGGATCTTTTACACGCTCAACTACCTATCCCATTTGGAGGAAAAAGGCGTTCGTGTGGTGAACGGGTCGCGCGCCTTCACTCATGAAATTTCCAAGGCTTTGCAGTGCAGCGTACTCGAAGCATTGGGATTGCAATATCCCAAAGCGCGTGTGATCAATCACCCTTCGCAAGCCCTGAGCGCCGCTGAAGCAATCGGCTACCCGCTGATCATAAAGCCGAATATCGGCGGCAGCGGGGCGGGGATAAAAAAGTTCAATTCGCCCGAGGAATTGCGCGGGGCGGTCGAAGAAAATAGCTTGGCGTTTGGCATCGACAACATCGCGCTGGTCCAGGAATTTTTCACGGCGCGCGACGGTGTGATCACGCGAGTCGAAGTTCTTGGCGGCGAATATCTTTACGCGATTCAGATTCACATTACCGGCGACACTTTTGATCTGTGCCCGGCAGACATCTGCAAAAACACAAAGGGCGAGGAACTGACACGTCTGGCATGCCCGGTCGATGCTCCGAAGTCCGGGCTCACGGTCGAAGCTTACGAGCCGCCGACGGCGAGTCATCGACGAAGTCGAGCGCATCATGGAAGTTGCGGGCATCGAAGTCGGGGGCGTCGAGTACGTCATTGATGACCGCACTGGACGGCTGCTCTATTACGACATCAACGCTCTCTCGAATTTTGTTTCCGACCCAGAGCGCATGATTGGCTTCAATCCGTATGCGCGGCTGGCGGACTACCTCATCAGCGAAGCGCGGATTCACGAGGCCAGCCGAGGCGACCGGCTCATCTCCACCGGGAGCATTCGATGAGACACGGCTATTGGCTCCCCGTTTTTGGCGGCTGGCTACGCAACGTCGCGGACGAAAGCATGGAAGCGAGCTGGCCTTACGTGAAAAAGCTCGCGCAGCGAAGCGAACAGTTGGGCTATGACGTTACGCTCATCGCCGAGTTGAACCTGAATGACATCAAGGGCGTGGAAGCGCCATCGCTCGATGCGTGGTCGACGGCGGCTGCACTGGCCGCGGTTACCGAGCGCATCGAGCTGATGGTTGCCGTGCGGCCGACGTTCCATCTGCCCGCGCTGCTCGCCAAGCAGGCCGCGAACATCGATCACATCAGCGGCGGGCGGCTGACGCTGAACGTCGTGTCGTCGTGGTGGGCGGATGAAGCGAAGAAGTACGGCGTGGGCTTCGAACAGCACGACGATCGCTACGCGCGCACCAGCGAATGGCTCGACGTGCTGCACGGCGTGTGGTCGCGGGATCATTTTTCCTACTGCGGGGAAGTATTACCGCGTCGAGGACAATGTGCTCGAGCCAAAGCCCGTGGCTCAGCCGCATCCGATTCTTTATGCGGGAGGCGAATCCCCCGCGGCGAAAGACCTCATCGCGGAGAAATGCGACGCGTACCTGATGCACGGCGATCCGCCGGAGCGCGTTGGCGAGAAAATCGCGGATTTGCGAGAACGCCGCGCGCGGCACAATCTGCCGCCGCTGAAATTCGGCGTGGCGGGCTATACCATCGTCCGCGAAACGGAGCGGGAAGCTCAGGATGAGCTGAAGCGCATCACCGACGTCCAGCAATCCGCTGCCGGCTATGCCAATTACCAACAGTGGCTCGCAGGAACGCAGCTCGAGCAGCGCGTTTCGCTCGAAGACTATTCTGTTTCCAATCGCGGGCTGCGGTCGGGCTTAGTGGGCACTTCAGAACAGGTTTCAGAAAGGCTTGCGCAATTTGAAGCCGTTGGCGTGGACCTGGTCCTGCTCCAATTTAGCCCGCAGCTCGAAGAGATGGAGCGTTTCGCGGAAAGCGTCATTCGCCGAAGCGCTGCCGTGGCAGCGCAGGCTTAAGGCAACGGCAAGTTGCGAATCAGTGGTGCTGCGGTGAGTACTCCGTCTCTTCGGGGACGTCCGTGGGGCTCTCAAAATCGATCCGGTAGCCGTCCGGGTCCGAAAAAGGGACCACCCACAGACCGTTTCCAACAAATGGGTTTCTGTTAGTCTCGATTCCGCGAGATTTTGCCTCGTGATAGATCGCTAGCGAGTCTTCGCACATGAAGTAGATGGAAACACCTTCTCCCACCTTGCCGCTCGGTCTCCAGGAATCGTGTCCTTCTATCCGAAACTCCTGCAGCATCAGGGCCGCGTCGCCGATTTCGAGCCAGCACCAGCGAAGTTTTCCGTCGTCGATCCATTTCTTGGTCATCTCGAAGCCCAGGCCTTCGACATAAAATCGCAGCGATTCTTCCATGTTCGACACATGGAAAAATGGCACGGCTTGCTTGACGTTCGCGGCGGTCCTCTTCTCAAGGCTCATTTCCGTAACACCACCCACGAGGACTTATTGTTTTGCGCGAGTTCCAACTGGAAGCCGGTAGGTCATTCATAGCTCTCAGGGCAACCATAAGTCAACGCAAAGAAGACGGCGTAAAGGTCACATGGCAGCCCTTATCCTGAGACATGAGGACGGATGTTGTGAGCGTCGTGCCACTGCAGGATCCGGTCCATTTCACGTCGTACACATTCAGGGAATCGGGCGGTGCTGCGGTGAGCAAGACCTGGGTGCCGTTGGGAAATCCTTGCTGGACGAAATCCAGTCCGTTAATGGGATCGAGGTCGATGCCTGGCGGGGAACTCACGATGGAGCCGCCAGTAACATCGGTGCTTACATCCAGGGTGAATTGCGCGGCCGGCGGTGGCGGGTTGCCGGTGCCGGTACCGCCGGTGCCGGTGCTTCCGGGACCGGTGCTCAAGAACGTTGTAGGACAGCCATCAAAGATGTAGGGACCGCTGACGATGACGGTGCAATTGTCGACCCACACCGGGCTGGTGCCGCTGGCGGCGAAGAAGAAGGGGTCGCCGACGCCGCCGGTGCTGCCGCCTAGAAAGACGTTCGTGATCGGAGTGCCTTGCGGCGCGAGTGAGCCGTTGCTGGCGATCTTGAAAGCGCCCACTTGGTTGTTGGCGTCCATGACGTAGAGAAACTGAGCTTGCGGTTCGGCGATCACGGAAATGGGGCCTTGGGGATTGCTGCTGGTGGCCAGACCGGCGGCAAAACTTAGGGAGCCGTTGTTGGGATTGATGGCGTAGGTGTGGACGTTGAAATTGGAGTTGGGCGGAGCAAAGACGAGGCTCTGCAAACCGACGTAGAGGAAGCGCGCTTCGGGATCCATGGCGAGTGAGAGAGGCGATTGGCCGGACGCGGGGCTGATGCCGAAGCTGCTCTGTAAACTCAGCAAACCGGTGGTTTGATTGATGGAGTAGACGGCCAACTGGTCCACGTTGCCCTGCGCGGAGAGGCTGGCGACGTAGGCGAAATGCCCGCCGGGAGTGACGGCCAAAGCCCAGGGATTGTCGCCGGTGGGAGCGCTGCCGATGGGGCTGGCGGTGAAGAGGCCGCTGGCGGGGCTAACGCCATAGGTTTTGATGGTGTCGAAATCGTTTTGGTTTTGCGGATCGCCCGGGATGTAGGTCACATAGGCGAACTCGCCGGAGGGAGCGAAGGCGAGGGCCGTGGCGGGAACGCCGCCGAGGTCGGCGGTGGTGCCTAGCGAGGTCAGAGCGCCGGTGACGTTGTCGATGGAAAAGGCGGAGAGGTTGCCGATGGTGCCGCCGAAGCGGACTTCGTTGACGACGTAGATGAACTTGCCGGTGGGATGGACCACGACGGAGACGGGATTGCTGTTGATGGGCTGCGTGTTCGTGGGCCCGGTGATGTTGCCGGTCATGGCATCGAGTTGATAGACGGAAATGCTGTTGGCGGGGACGTTCGTCGCGGCACCGTGAGCGAAGCCGCTGCCATTGACCACGTAAAGGAAACGCCGCGAGGGATGCACGGTCACGGAGATGGCGCCGGAACCGACGGGTGCGGAACTGGTCGCGGCCGACAATGCGCCGGTATCCTTCGTAATCTTGAAGCTTGAGACGCTGACCGTGCTGGTGCCGTTGACGTCCGCCCGCGTGAGCGCATAGACCATACGAGGCAGCGTGGACGCGTAGCCCGGGATGACCCAGGAGAAGTTTGAAACGTCCGCGGAAAGAAAGTTGCTGTTGATAGTGGTGGCAATCGGAGTGAACGCGCCCCCTTGCTCCGCCTTATAGATCACCGGCGTGGCATCGGTAGGAATGCTGTTGGAATCGAAGGGAATCTGCACCGTGGCTGGCACAGAAAACGACGTGCCGTGGGGTGTGAGTGCATACATGGCGCCTGCCGTCTCGATTCCAGTCGAGGGCAAAGTTGGGGCGCTGGTGCTGTCACGCGGGATTTCGATATCTGCGGTAGTAGACAAAGCGCCGGCTGGAACCGTAACACTTGCGCCGTAGAACCCATTCACTGTCCCGCCTGCCGGTCCGATGCCGCTTCCGGCAGCGGCATTGACTGGGAATGCGATTCCTGCGGTCACCAGTGGCCGGAGTCTATGGAGAAACCTCCGGCGAACTTCTTGATTTCAGCATCCTCTATACTGATGATTGTGTGGACGGTGTATAACTTTCTTGTTTGGTTTTTATTCCTGACTGAAGCCCTTCGCTCTGCAGCATCGCGCTAGCGGCACTGGTAGGCCGGCCCGCCTTTGATTGCGCTAGGTAAATTGTGAATATTTCGCTATAATTCGCGTTTGCCTTTGAAGAGCTGGCCCCGCCTGAGTGGGTCTGCAGGGAATACGAACATGAATCCGGTTATTGCCAAACTCCATGAAGCGCAACTGCGCAAAGACCTCCCCGAATTTCGCCCTGGCGACACGGTGCGCGTCAACGTCCGCCTGAAGGAAGGCGAGGGCGAGAAGGAAAAAGAGCGCCTGCAGGCGTTCGAAGGGGTGGTGATCTCCAAGAAGGGCCGCGCTTCCGGGGCCACGTTTACGGTGCGCCGCGTGAGCTTCGGCGTCGGCATCGAGCGCATTTTCCCGCTGCACTCGCCCTCGATTAGCTCGATCGAAGTGGTCGGCAAGGGCAAAGTCCGCCGCGCCCGCCTCTACTACCTGCGCGACCTGCGCGGAAAGGCCGCCCGCATCAAGCGCGCCCCCCGCGAAGAAGTGGCCGCCGTTGCAACGGCTGGGTCCGAAACCAAGGCGTAAGCGCAACTCCCGATTCGAATCGCCGTCACGAAAGAGCTCCGGCTTTCCGGAGCTCTTTGTTCTTTCATTCCCTGCCGTGGCTTGCCCCTTAAGGGACGAGGCTGTTTCTATCTTGCATCAATGGCGAAGTCAGGGCTGCACGTTCGTCACACCTTCCGCATCCGGTTTCGGAAAATGCTTCTCATACCAAGCGATCGAGCGGTCAGTCCAG
>CAVSIW010000035.1:0-114160 GCA_963727945.1 uncultured Acidobacteriota bacterium | reverse complement strand
CATTTCTTCATGATCTCTCGATAAGGGGTGCAAGGGTAAACGATGCGCGCGTTGGTTTCGCCAAGGTTGTACATGGCCGCCAAAGCAAGGTGGGAATAAACGTATCCAACATCAAGATCGTCTAAACGGACAAAAGCGCCGATTTCGGTTCCGCTGGCAGTCACCTTCCCATCTTGAAGGAAAAGGGTGCCCATATCATCGAAAATCACTTTGATATCCTTTAAGTAGGCTTTGGCTAATTTGCGGAAAGCCTCGATGCTTTCGGATTTTCCGGCACCGCTGTCTCCCATGATGACCACGCGGAACTCTTTTCCGCTTTTCATGACGATATCGACCATCGAACCATGAATCGGGAGAGCACCTTTTTTAATCATTCGAATGTTATGGAGCGTCAGGACGAGTTTCTTGAGATATCCAAAATAATCGGCATCGTCGACTTTGGAAACGTAGCCTATCAGCAAATCGTTCTTCTGATCAACAACGTAGGTTCCGGTCGTGGTTCCCTTGTCCCCGCCATAAACGATGAGAATATCCGGTTTCTTCCCTTCGCAAAGAGAAAGATCGGCTTTTTGAAACAAATTCAGGGCACCGACAAGACTGCTTGCAAAGCGGAAATTGAAATAAAGATAAACCAAGCTTTCGCCCGCGAACAAAGGAAGGCAAAGCCATTCTTGCGGGTTGAGAGAGAGGGCGGCGGCCATATTTTCGGGGCTTTCTTTATAAACCCCGATTCTCTTGTTCCGTTTGGTTTCGGTAGCATAAGGAAGGTTAAGATCAGCCGAAGAAATGAAAGGAATGCGATTAAGATAACGGTATTCAGCAGGGTATGGAATCGATAGTTTTCTAACGGCGAAGCCCGCTACGAAACCCACTGAATAATCAGTCTCCAATGTGATAGCTTCGCCGGTGACATGCTCTTTTAAGGCATAGTAAATTCGAAACACCGCTTTGCGGACAAAAAGCATCTTGGGTTTAAGGGCAAGCAAGCCCTTCTTTCCGTCGTCCTCTTGATAGGCGAAACGATTGATATGGAGCCAATACTGAAATAAACCCTCCACGAGTTTGAAAAAAGGAAGGCCTTCGTCTTGCAGGGCGGGAGCAAACTCAGGATCAGAAATCACGATTTCCTTGCGGGAATAAACTAAGAGCAATTTAATTAACGATAAGACATCGGATTTCAAATTCGTAAGTTTGCTTTGAAAGAAGTCGTAAAGCTCAGCGTCGCTATCCTTCAAAGAATCTAGATAATGGGAAAGAACCTCTTTGAATGCAGGAGAGTAAACCAGATCGGCATCGCGGCTAATTTTTCCTTTTTCTTGGGTTTCGTCCAAAGCAATATCGCTAAGCGAGGTGACGAAGACATTGTCCTTGAAGTAATACTGGCTCATAGGCTATCCATCGCAACCTTGATGGTCTTGGCTAAACCATGTATTTCATTAAGAGACAGCGAGCTTAAGGCGATGCGGAGACAATCGGTTCCGGTCGGCGCCAAAAAGATGTTTTCTTTCTCTAAGCGAAGCGAGACTTTGAAGGCATCGAGGCAAGGAATCGAGAGAAAAAAGCCTGAGACGTAAGGATAGTAGCCAAGATGACATTCCTTGGCTTCCTTAATCATCATCGATGCGCGTTTTGCAACGATTTCACGGTTAATTTGGACTTCTTTCTTCAACTCCGCAAAGGACTTTTCATCCCCCAATAGCTCAGCGATCACGTTCATCGCCATATGATTAGGAACGCTCCAGATCGCTCGCGCTTTGGCTTTGGCTTCTTCGAAGGCTTCCTGAGCCACCCCTTTTTCCTTGGAATAAAGCGCCAAAGCCCCGATTCTTAAGCCATAGAAGGACAAAGTCTTGGAAAAAGAGAAAGCGAAGCAAACCAGAATGCTCTCTGGCAAAGACTTAATGGCGGCCATCATGGCTTCGCGTTCCTTCGCCTCTGCGAAATCGAGATAAGCCCCATCGACGACAAGGGAAATTTTCTTCGCGATTTCTTTGGAGCTTAAGATCTTGGCGAGGCCTTCCCATTCCTCAGCTGAGAGGCAATAGCCGGTTGGGTTCTCACAGGGGTCATTGATGACAAGAGTCAAAGAATCGTATTTCACGAGCAAATTTTTAAGCGTTTTCTTCAAACCTTTCAAATCAAATCCTCTCTTTTTGTTGAAGAGCTGATAGTATTCGACCTTAAGGCCGAAGGAATTGGCGATCGCCTCGTAATTAGGCCAGTCTAAAGACGGGATCACAACAGCGGTATTTCCTCTTTTCGAAAGGGGAAAACAAAGGCTTAGAGCCCCGGTTCCGCCAATTGTGGCTAAGCAGAAGAACTGCTTATTATTGACTTCTTTGTCGAAGTCATTTCCCAAGAACCATTTTCGAAGGTTTTCGCGGTAAGCCGCTTCACCCGATACGGAGGGGTAAACCAAATCCGCGTCTTTGACATGCTTGGAAAGAATGCCGCGGACCCTTTCCGAGACTGGCAACGTCTTTTCTTCGGTGTACATCATGCCAATGGAGCCATTGATGACTTTGATACCTTGCCTAGTCTTTTCATTTGCCGTTTGATTAAGAGCCAGGATGACATCGTTTTTGCTATTGGCTTGAGACATAGTGAGTCCCTCTTTTCCAAACAACTTCTATTCTAATGTTTTGTGAGGCTAAAAAGAACTCCAGAAAAGTTTTCTCATTCAAAAAGGAAAGAAGGAAGAAATGCGTTGCTGCCAAAAACGATAACCGCTTCATCATTTTATCGGTTTTTGATGGCGCTTCGGCGAATGATTCCGCAACCGGCTCGGAAAAGGAAGGCGACGATCAGGAAAAGCAGCGAAACCATTACGATTGTTGCCCCTGGTCTCAGGCCCCAATAATAGGAACCGATCAAGCCACCAATAACGGAAAAAAGGGAAAGAGCGACACTAAGCAGACCAGTCCTTTTGTAGCTTTTGCCTATCTGCATGGCGGAGGCAACCGGGATAACCATCAGCGAAGAAACGATGAGCGAGCCGATTATTTTGGCGGAAATGGCGATCGTCAATGCCGTCAAAAGGGACTGAACGAAATTCAAACCCCCGATCTTGATTCCATTCGATTTTGCTTCATCTTCGTCGTAAACCATGGCGAAGATGCGCCAATAAAAAAGGAAGTAAAAAGCCAAAACAGCCAGGAGAAGAATTCCCACGATGAGGAGGTCGTCCCAACCGATCAGCAAAATCGATCCGAAAAGATAGGAATCAAAGTTGGCCGAGGAAGTAAAACTCGAAGCGATGCCGGCGATGCCGATTCCCGCGGAAAGCACAACAGCGACGCCAATTTCGGAAAACCGAGGGAAACGCCGACGCAGAAACTCGATAATCAAAAATGCGACGACGCAAAATGCGACGGAAGAAAAAAGAGGGTTCAGCCCTGCGGCCAGCCCGATGGCGACTCCTGCTAGGGAAGTATGCGCCAAAGCATCTCCGCTCATCGACAGACGCTTGTAGACGTTGGTTAAACCAATCAATGGTATCGTCAATCCCAGCATGATCCCAGCGGCTAGGGCCATACGCATGAATTCAAAGTCCAGCATTTTTCTGCTCCTTGAAAAGGCGCCCGTTAATCAAGTGATAAATGGCGCTGGCGCTTTGAAAATCATCTTTTCGATGGCTCACCATGACAATGGTTTTCCCTTCGTTTTTGAGAGCGCTCAGGAGAGCCAGAAAATCCTCGCGTCGTCGCAGCGATCGCTGGCGCAGTGGAAGAGTTTTTGTGTTGCTACCGGGCAGCGGCTGTTTCACGAAACGGGAGTGCTGTGGCTTGCGGGCGCAGATGATTCTCGCGTGCTGCAGACGATGGCTACTCTGAAGCGCTGCGAAGTGCCGTTTGAAGAAATGGATAAAGCGGCGCTGGAACGTCGCTATCCGCAGATTTCGTTCGAACGCGTGACACGGGGATTCTTGGAGCCCAAGAGCGGAGTGCTGCTGGCACGCAGGGCCGTCGCAGCCGTTGTCGAAGATGCCGTGAAACTGGGCGTCGAGTTCCGGATTGCGTTCATCGAAACGCCGCGTGGAACTGGACCTCTGGGCACCGTGAAATGCAGCAACGGCGAAACGATTTCGGCAGGACAGTTTGTTTTTGCTTGCGGAGCGTGGCTCGGCAAAGTTTTTCCCGAGATTCTTGGGCATCGAATTTTCCCGAGCCGACAGGAAGTTTTCTTTTTCGGCGTGCCACCGGGAGACGAGCGATTCGCGCCACCGGCTTTGCCGACGTGGCTTTTTCAGGAGGACGAGTATTACGGAATGCCCGACTTAGAGGGCCGCGGACTGAAGATTGCGCTCGACCATCATGGAGAGCGCGTCGATCCCGACACGCAATCGCGCTTGCCGACAGCGGCGGAGGCGGAAGTAGTTCAGAAATACGTGGGGAGCCGGTTTCCTGCGATGCGAAATGCGCCGGTGGTTGAGACACGCGTTTGCCAGTACGAAAATACTTCCAATGGCGATTTTCTGATTGACCGGCATCCGCAAATGGAGAACGTGTGGTTTGTGGGAGGCGGGTCAGGGCACGGTTTCAAGCACGGGCCGGCGGTGGGCGAGTACCTTGCTGGGCAACTTCTCGACAAAGGGAAACCCGAGCCACGCTATTCGCTGGATACTAAAGCCACGACACAAAACCGCGCGGTATATTGAAAGCGCGGGAAGGAAAGCCCCGTGCGCCGCACTGCACTCTTAGTCTTTCTTGCCGCCTGCATCTGCCCTGCGCTTCATGCTCAAGATAGTCAGGATGAGATTTCCTGCTACTCGTATCGTGACAACAATGATGCGCAAAAAAAGAAATTGTGGGATGGCTACGAGATTTCTCTTGGGCCGTCGAGAAACCCCGACGAGGTCGAATTCAAATGCACGGCGGCGATTTACAACAGCGCGGGCCATGTGGTGTTTCGCACCAACGGATTCAGCGTGGTGTTCGACCAAGATTTGACGGGCGAGGATTTTGACGGTGATGGGAAGCCGGACGTTGTGTTTCGGACGGACACAGGCGGCGGTCAGCACTGCTGCTGGGGCTACCTTATGTACTCGCTCTCGCCGAAACCGCACAAGCTGTTTGAGATCGCGATGGAAGGGCGAGTGGATTTTGAGAAGGACAAAGACGGGAAAATGGTGATTTGGGAAAGAGTGAGCGTACCGGGAGAATTCACTTCAATGGCAGGACGTCCGTTTGCGGCGAAAGTTTTGCGAGTGCGGGAAAGCAAACTGGTAGACGTCACGCCGGAGTTTTGCGGAACGAAAGATGTGCGTCTCGAAAGAGGCTTTCTGGCGCCCGAAGATATAAGGAAATTGGGGAACCAGGAAGAGCGCAATTTTACAGACAATGAACATATCATCAGCACGCTGGATTCGCGGACATCGCAGCATGTATTCTGCCGGGAGTATAACGAGGCGCTAAAAGATATAAATTTGTGGCCGCCAGGCAGGCGAGAAATCGTGATGAAGAGTTTTGTGGAAGCGTTTAAGGACGACTATCCAGAGTTTGTGGCAAAGCTGCAGGAGATTCTAAAGAAAAACTAGGGATGCGATTGCGGCATATCGACCATCGTTGCGAGACGTTCCAGCCGACGGTCAAATCACCTCGAAGAGTTCAGGTTTTTGGAGCGCGACGGCGGGCATGGAAGGCGGCGATGCCGCGCTTTACGCGCCGGGCTTTTTCCGCATACAGATCCCGGTCTGCCGCTGAAAGTAGCTTTTCGATCCTCTCACCATCTCCGCGGTAAATCGAAATGCCAATGCTCGCGGAGAGCTGCGGTTGCTCTTCGTCTTCGGCCATAACCACGCGAATGCGATTCGCGACGCGTTGCGCTTCCGCGTCCTGCGACTCCGGCAAAACAAGAGCGAACTCATCGCCGCCGTAGCGGGCGGCAGTATCAATGGCACGGCAATGGATGCGCAAGATGGCGGCCAGACGGCAAAGAGCGCGGCTGCCGACCAGATGGCCGAAGCGGTCATTGATTTTTTTCAAACCGTCAAGATCGAGAAGGAGAACGGCGAATGGCCTGCCGGTGCGGTTGGTGCGCTCGGTTTCGTTTTCGAGGACGTCGAGGAGCCGGCGGTAGTTAGCGAGGCCGGTGAGTGGATCGCTGACGGCGAGGTGGCGGACCTGTTCGAAGAGCCGTGCGTTGTCGAGAAGCGCGCCGCCAAGGGCGAGGGCATAGCTGCTGACGGTGAGAACCTGGGCGAGGACAAAGGGCGCGTCGAGAAGGCGCTGAGACTGGCACGCGGCGAGTTGAGCGGCGAAGTTCATCCAAGCGGCGGCGTAGATAGTGCGGTCGAACGCAGAGTCTTCGGATTGAAGACGGCGGCGATACCAAATTACGGCGGCGAGAAAAATCAAGCCGGGCAAAAGCTGCTGCGGACTGGGCAGGAAAGCGCCGGGATGGCGCGACGCATCCGGCGGAAGACGTCGAAGCGCGGCGGCGATCAAGTACGTGAAGCCGACCACCGCGAGCAACGCGCCGGTTATTTCCACTTTCGTGTGCCGCGAACGGGGGATGAAGTGCTCCACGAGAAGCGCGACAAGAAGTAGAACCGCCAAAATCACCCTGCTGAGCCACCAGGCAACAGGCGCCCAAGTAGCCCGCACCGGCGAATCTTGGAAGAATTGAAAAAAGAGAACGCTGGAAGCCGAGAGTACGGCGCCAGAAAGAAGATAGCCACCGCCGAGAATCAGCGAAATGCGATCCTGCGTGCCTTGGAAACGGACGAATGCCAGGGCGGAGAAAACGAATGCCAACAGGGCGCTGATGACCTGAAGATATCCTTGAAGGACGGGATCAGGCTCGATGGAAAAAGTCCGCAACCAGCAGGCTATGAAAAACGTGAGCAGGAAGCCCAAAACATGCCACAAGAAAAGCTTGGAGGGACTGCGACCGGTCATGCGGGTTTCCTCGCCCATACCCAGGGCCCTCGGCTGGAGCGAGGTGCTACTTAATTAGACTACGAGGGGAAGAGGAGCGTTGCGAAGAATGTGGGGGAACTTTAACGAAGAGCCACTGGACTGTGGAAATTATTCCTACTGGCCGGAAGGACAGGTCAAATTCAAAGATTGAGGCGGAACGAAGCGTGATTTGCTCAGGAAGGCGAGGTTCGACGAAAAGTTTTGGCTTGCGCGAAAGTCAGATTTCCTAGAAAATGCCTTTATTGAAACGGTTCAATGACGCTGGCGAATACTCTGTAACTGCCGCGATCTTCCCTTGAAAAAAGCTGCATGCTACTCGGCGAAGGCCGGGCGAGCGAAAGGAACTTGGGCTAAGAGTGAAAAAAGATAAGCGAGGGGTGTTGCAAAAAAAAGCGGCGGCCGCGCGCGGCGGGCGATCTGCATTGAAGGTTGCGGGATTGCAGACGCTGCAGGAAATTCTTTCTCAGCCGACGGCTTGGGTGGAAACGGCGCGGCAGTTCGAACAGAACGCCGAGATGCCGGAAGTTTTCCAAGATTTTTCACCTAAGGAACCGTGGTTGTTTGCCGCTTGCGGTTCGAGCTACTACCTTTCGCGGACGATCGCGGCGCAGTGGGCAAAACTTCTTCAGGTGGCGTGCACGGCAGTGCCTGCATCGGAGTTGCTCTTCGCGCCGCATGAGGTGATGCAGCAGACGGGTGCGCGGCAGGTTGTGCTTGTATCGCGCTCCGGGAAGACCACGGAAGTTTTGCGCGCGGCGGAATGGCTGAAGGTGAATGGAACGGCTCGAACGCTGGGCGTTACGTGCAGCGAGGATAGCGTCCTTGAAAATTTGTGCAGCCAAACGCTGAAGCTTCCCTGGGCCGACGAGAAAAGCATGGTGATGACGCGGTCGTTCACATCGATCTTGCTGCTCCTCGAGAGGTTGGGCGCGAAATTCGCAGGCGATGCCGGACTGGCTTCGGCGCTGGATGGCCTACCGGAAAGGACAGCGACGTGGCTTACGCGAAATGCTGATAAGATTCGGGCGCTTGGAACCAAACGGCGATTCGCGGATTTTGTGTTTCTGGGGCAAGGAGCGCATTACTGGCTGGCGCAGGAAGCGGCGCTGAAAATGACGGAGATGTCTTCTTCCTATGCGCAAGCGTATCACACGCTGGAATTCCGTCACGGACCGCGCTCGATTGCGAGCAGAGATACATTGATTACGTTTCTTCTCTCCGATGCCGCGGCGGAAGAGGAAAGCTTGATCGTTGGGGAGCTGAAAAAGCTGGGAGCAGCGACGCTAGTTGTCGCCAACCGCGCGACCCCAGCGTTGCGTCGCGAGAGCGATCTGCTGATTGAGCTTGGCTTGGATGAGCCGGAATATGCGCGCATGGCAATCACCGCGATTCCGGCACAACTGCTGGGGCTGGCGGTGGGTTTGCGCAGGGGTTTGAATCCAGATGTGCCGAAGAACTTGACCCGCGCTGTTGTGCTCGGTTCGAAAAATGGCGCGCCCGCGAAAAGGAGAGGTGCTTGAGCAACGAGGCCAGCGCCGGCAGTGGGCCGCAACTGCGTCGCACTCTCACGCTTTGGGATCTACTTCTCTACGGAATCATCGTGCTGCAGCCCGTCGCGCCGATGTCTGCGTTCGGAGCGCTGAGCGATCGAGGCCGCGGGCATGTGGTGACAGCGATCCTGATCGCGATGGTTGCGATGCTGTGCACGGCCGTGAGCTACGGAAGAATGGCGCGGGTTTATCCGAGCGCAGGGTCGGCGTTCACGTATGTGGCGCGCGAAATTCATCCAGCGGCGGGGTACGTCACCGGATGGAGCATGGTGATGGACTACATCGTGAATCCGCTGATCTGCACGATCTGGTGCGCGGGGCAGGCACACGAATTTGCGCCCGGGCTGCCGGTGTGGGAATGGAAAATATTTTTTGCGGTGGTCTTCACACTGCTGAACATGCAGGGAATCAAAACATCGGCGCGGGTCAACGCCACATTAGCGGCGCTTATGAGCGGGGTCGTTGTAATCGTTTTTGTGACGACAATTCGGTATATCTTTGGCCATCCACATAGCGAACCGGGCTTTTTTACGCGGCCGTTCTACGATCCAAAGACATTTACGTTTAGCGATTTGTTTGGATGCACGTCGCTGGCGGTGCTGACCTACATTGGATTCGACGGAATCTCGACGCTGTCGGAAGAAGCGGAGAATCCGCGGCGAAATATCATGCTTGCAACGGTTCTGACTTGTCTCGCGGTCGGAATTCTTTCGGCGTCGGAAGTTTATGTGGCGCAGCTGGTGTGGCCGGCCTCTCAGCCGTTTCCGAATCAGGATACCGCGTACGTTTACGCCGCGGCGCGGACCTGGGCGCCGCTGTTTACAATCCTTGGCGCGACACTTCTGGTTGCTAATTTCGGTTCGGGTATGGGAGCGCAGATCGGCGCGGCGCGGCTGCTTTATGGCATGGGAAAAAGCAATGCGCTGCCGAAATCCTTTTTTGGAAAAATAGATGCGAAGCACCATGTGCCTCGAAATAACGTTGTCTTTATCGGCGTGATCGTCCTCGTGGGTTCTTTTTTCCTGACGTTCGAAAAAGGAATCGAGCTGCTGAATTATGGGGCGTTGATCGCGTTCATGGGCGTGAATGCCTCGGCTTTCGTGCATTACTTCGTGAAGCAGCCGGAGAAGAAACTTACGAATTTCGTGATGCCGATTGTGGGCTTCTTTATTTGTCTGGGCTTATGGTGGAACCTCAGCGTTCCGGCGAAAATCGTGGGGACCATCTGGATGGCGGCGGGGATCGCGTTTGGCGTATGGAAAACGAAGGGATTCCGCGAGCCACTGTCGTTTGATGTGCCTGCCGAGTAAGCCGTGCGTCTTGGCGCCGCTCGCTTATCTTAAAGTGGAGAACTCTGTCAGAATGAGTGCACCCCTAGAGGCATCCACGTGAAGCGCGCAAGCGGCAAAGATCAGACGGTGACGATGCGGGACGTCGCGGAGGACAGCGGCTTCTCTCCCGCTACGGTTTCGATCGTTTTGAACAACGCGCCGCTGGCACGCTACATCGCTCCCGCCACGAAAAAGCGAATCGAAGAAGCAGCAAAGAAACTCGGCTACCGCCCTAACGCAATGGCGCGGTTTCTTCGCAGCAAACGGAGCCACAGCGTGGGCTTGGTTTTTTTCGACATCACCGACCCCTTCTGCACGCCGGTTCTGCGCGGCATTGAAAACGCGCTGTATCAATCGTCGTACGTTCCGATTTTTGCCGACGCGCATAACCAGCGCAGCCGCTTCGAACGCTATCTGGAAATGCTGCTGGAACATCACGTGGAAGCGCTGATCGTGGTGGCCAACTGGCTGGTCGTGGACATTCATGTGCTCGCGGACTTGAGCAAGCGCAATATTCCGGCGGCCACGATCGGCTGGGAGCTGCCGGGCGACACCGTAAGCTCCGTGATGGTGGACAACGAGACTGGCGGTCGGATGGCGCTTGAACACCTGCACCAGCTCGGTCATCGCAAGATCGCTTTCATTCGTGGGCCAAAAATGTTGATAGATAGTGCTCCGCGTTGGCGCGGCGTGCAGAAGTTTGCTCACACGGCCGGCCTCGAGATCGACCCAGCGCTGGTGCTGCAGCTGCCCGATTCGTTCGACCCGAATTCCGGATTCGAAGGCGGCCACCGGTTGACCGAGGAATTACTGCAAAAAAAGAAAAAGTTTACAGCGCTGATGGCGTTTGACGATCTGACGGCGCTGGGAGCAATTCGTGCGCTTACGAAGGCGGGTGTCAGAGTGCCGGAACACTGCTCCGTGACAGGCTTTGATGACGTGGCGCTATCCGCTCTAAGCGCGCCATCGTTGACGACGGTGCGCCAGCCACTCGAAGCCATGGGAACTCACGCCGTCAATATCGTGATGGAAGGAATCAAAGCAGGGCTTGAAAAGCGTGAATGGAACATCGTGCGCCAGAAAACGAATCCGGAATTGGTTATTCGAGATTCCACGCGCGCCGTGTCGCACGGCAGTTCGAACGATTGACCGGTACGTCCCTAGCGCATAGTTACCCAGACACGCTCGCAGTGCGGCGAATTGCTGCGACTTTTCAAAACAGAAAGAACAATCCTATTGCACTTCAGCCGGGGTGACGTTGAAGCCGTCAACGGCGAGAACCGGCTGTGCACCGCCCAAATCGCTCTTCCTCACATGCACAGTGATTTCGCGCTTCTCGCCAGGAAGTAGCGATATGTAGTTGTCGTCGAAAAAGACCGGCAGAACCTCCGCGCCGTCTTTGCCTTTCAGCACGCGAAGGCGCACAAGGAAAGCTAGTCCAGAGCTTATATTTTGCAAAGAGACGCGAGCAGCAGTCTCGTCGGCCGCGTCGGAGAATTTTGCCGAGGCATTGATCGTGGCTTTCGGAAGATCCTGCAGTGCGGCAAAATCCGCGAACTCGCTCAGGGGAGTGTAATACCACTCCGTCTTGCTGAAATCAGGAACGTCCGGCTTCGACGAGAGCCAGTAGAAATTGCGGCTGAGTAATTCTCCTGGCGCGGAAAAAAGCTGGAGACTCAAGAAATAGGTGGGAGTGATGCCCTCGGGTTCGGAAACCCTAAAGGACTTGGTCACGCCGTCCGCCGAGACGTCGGAATACGCTTCACGCGAAAAAACTTCCTTCATCGTGCTGTCGTATAGCTTGGCGGACACTTTCAATCCCTTGAGGGCTTCTTGCTTTCCGTTGACAACAACGACGGTGCGGTCGTCATAAGAAAACTGCACGTGAACGAGCTCGAGCGCTTTCTTCGAACCAAAATAACCGCCTGCAGGGCGCAAGTCGTAATCATAGAGATGCCAGATGAGCCCAGGCCAAGCGTTGTTCAGCATCCATTGGATGACGCCGGTGGACTTGTATTTGTTGCGGCCATACGCTTCGAACATGGCGCGCTCGCCTTCATACGTCATGGCCTGCGACTTCCAAGCGAGGTCGGCGACGTCTTTCACCGCGCCGTATCTTTTTTCGAGAGCGTTGGTGAAGACGTGAATGTTTTTGAATTCGCCGCCGCCGGCGTGAAAATCCCAAACCTCGTTGATGGGCCAGAGCTTGTCCGGCGGAAACATGGATTTCAATTCTTCGAGAGGCGGAACCGCGGGGCCGGGACTGGTTTCCGTGTTGAATCCGTAAGCGCCCCCGGCCTTGGTGTCCAGCAGCCAGTAGTTCGACGAAACGTATTCGTACGGGCCGGACATTTTCACGCCGCTGTCTCCCGTGGGGTCAGTCTTTTTCGCCGTCGCGGAAGAAATGACGGGCTTCGGCCAGCTGTTTTCTTTTTCCACGTCCAGGTAAACGCGCTCGCGATCGGGTGGCGGCGGATTATCGCTGCCATTCAGCCAAACGAGGATACTCGGGTGCGCACGCAGACGCAGAATCTGATCGCGAAGAGAGTCCACGGAAACGCGGCGATTCTCGTCGCCCCACTTGTTCCATTTTTCCCACGCGTCGCAGCAGCACCAGCCGGCCATGACGAGAATGCCGTCGCGGTCCGCGCGCTCCATGAAGGTTTCGTCTTCGAGTTTGCCTTCGAGCCGGATCGTGTTGAGGCCCATCTCCTTCACGTAGCGGAACTCCGCCTCGCGGCGCGACTGGTTGATGCGTAACATCATGTCCGGCGCCCAGCCTCCGCCGCGCACAAGCACGGGTTTGCCGTTCACTTTGAACAAGCGGTAGCCTTCGGGAGTCAGTTCGGAGTCGGTTTGTACGATGCCAAAGGCAATAGTTTGTTTGTCCGATGCGGAGCCTTTGTCGGGAACAAATTCGAGAGTGAGCTTGTGAAGATACGGCTCGCCCATTTGGTAAGGCCACCAAAGGCGGGGATTCTGCACGTTCAGCGAAGCGGCGGAATCGGACGTTATGGCGATTGCGCGGCGTTCGCCCGTTTTCAACTCGACGCTTTGCGAGAACTCAATTGGCGCAGCTGCGCCAAGAATTTTCCCACGCAGCGTTCCCTTTACTAGTGCGCTTGAAGCGTTCTGGAGTTCGGCGCGCACGGTCAGATGCGCTTTGTCGATTGCAGGAAGATCGAGTTTCGTTTCCACCGTCGCATGCCGCACGGCGACCGGCCCGCTCGCAGAAAGAACCACTTCTTGCCAGAGACCCATGTCTTTGTCGGGCGGAGTAGGATTCCAATCCACCCATGTGATTCCCAGTTCGTTGGCATGCGGCGCGGAGACTTCCACAGCCACCACATTTTTCGCGCCAACTTTGACGAACTGCGTCACATCAAACTCATAGCGTCGAAAAGCGCCGACGACTTGGTCCGAGCCGGCGACCTTTTTTCCATTGATCCAGATGTCAGCGCGGTAATTGATTCCGCGAAACGCCATCCAGATTGTCTTCCCGCTAAAATGCGCGGGGACTTCAAACTCTTTGCGGTACCACCAGGGAACAGCGTAGGGACTATTTTCGGGCACTTCCTGATTGGCGAATTGCCCTCCAATGGGATAAGAGACGCCCGGAATGGAGCGTAAGTTCATGCCGAAATAGGGATCCTTGTAGACGCCGTTCTCGACAAGCACGGCAAACACGGTGTTTGGCGCCGAGGCCTTGTACCAACCTGAAGCGTCGAACCCCTCGGTCGAAACCGCTTCTGGGCCGGCGCTGACCTTTGCGGAGGATTGCACCGTCCACCCTTCGCGCAAAGTGACATCGCCATCGGCGCGTGAAGTGGGCGCCGCGATGGTTGCGGCTGCGAGGAGCGCAGCGACGATGCTGATCGCAACAACCAGACTTCTGACCTCGCGGGCAAAGTGAGCGGCGGTTCGCGAAAAGAAAGTTTCTTGCTTGCCGAATGAAATCATCACGAGCTCTCCATCACGGCGCCGAGCAGCCGGAGCATTTAAACCGATTCAATAGCGACAATCGTCTTCACACGTCCAGCCGGTGCCAACGGGCGATAGTTTAGCCTGATGACAAGAAAAGAGACAAGTGCTATCCCTAAAAAGCAAAAGGCGCGAACCTTCCGGCTCGCGCCTCGCTCGATTTATCTTGCCTATTCTGCCTTCAATTAGTGCACGGCAGGGAGAAACACTCCCGAGGGCGTCAGGAACTCCACGTTTGCAACTTCGGTGGTCACTCGCACGCGCTCGAACTTTCCTTTTTTCGCGCTGGGGCCCACAAAGGTGAGCAAGTACTGGTTTTTGAGGTGCGTCTCGATTTCGTCGAAGTACGGCTTCAAGGTAACTGGCGATCCAAAACCGAGATAGTAAGATTCGGCACCAGTTTCTTCCGAAAGGCGGCTGAGGTTTGATTGCGCGTTGAACACGCGGAACGAACGGCGGCCGACGTGGCCGGCGTCCGGTACATAGATCGTCCAAATGTTGATGTTCTGCTTTTGGGCGCGCTCGACAGCTGTATCAAGATCGGGATCAATGGGATCAAAACTCCCGCGGAAATAATCGATGCCCGAAGAGAACAACATAATGGACTTGCGCTCTCCCGAGTCAGGCCAGCGCTTCATCCAATCCTCGATTGCGAGATACGGGCTCGTGAAAGCGCCTGCACTTCCGATGGGCATGCGCAGAGCCTTGGCGGCAAGTGAATGATCCTTGGTAAAGTCCTGCGCCACCATGGCTGCACCGTTTCGCGCATAGGCCACGGCGATGTACGTGCTCTCGGGCTGGGCCATGAAAAACGCCCTCAAATCGCCCCACTGGTTCGCGACGGCGCTTTCCAAGGAATCGTCAATGAGCACGGCGAGGTAGAGCGTCTCTCCGCGCTTCCAATCCGCCACTTGCACGCGCTCCTTTCCCTCATACAGCTGAACGTCGTCTTTCGTGAGCGCGGGCGGCTGCGTATCCTTCTTGCCCACCGCCGTAACGGTCATCGTAACTGCGGATGAGTCCGCTGCGGCTGCTTTTAGTGCGAGCGGCATTGCAGCAGCCACGGCCATGGCCGCCAACAACAAGATCCCCTTCCACTGTAGGTTCTTCCTCATGAACGTAATTCCCTCTTTCTCATCCCACACTGTTGGATGCACGTTCCGTTGAATGTGTATATCTCGTTCGAGACAATGGCGTGTTCCGTCGTAGAATGCATCCCGGCCAAAAGGGGCCAATCCCGTGAAAAGCTATATTGGGGCGATCGACCAGGGCACAACAAGTACGCGCTTCATGGTGTTTGACAAAGCGGCGCGCATCGTTGCGGTCGCGCAAAAAGAGCACGAGCAGATCTTCCCGCGGGCTGGCTGGGTAGAGCACGATGCGCTGGAAATCATGCGCCGCACGGAAGAGGTGATCGCCGAGGCGCTTGAACAAAGAGGATTGCGGGCTTCGGACTTGGCCGCGATTGGCATAACCAATCAGCGCGAAACCACAGTCGTGTGGGAGCGCAGCACAGGCCAGCCGATTGCGAACGCCATCGTTTGGCAAGATACGCGTGTCACGGAGGACGTCGGACATTTTGCGAAGAGCGGAGGGCAAGACCGGTTTCGCGCGCAGTCGGGTTTGCCGCTAAGCACGTACTTCAGCAGTCTGAAGCTGCGCTGGCTGCTGAGAAATATTCCCGGCGCAAAAGAGAAGTCAGCCGCTGGCGAACTACTCTTTGGAAATATGGATACGTTTCTCGTGTGGAACCTCACCGGCGGTCCCAAAGGCGGCGTCCACGTCACCGATGTAACCAACGCGAGCCGGACGCAACTGCTCAATCTGAAAACACTGGACTGGGATAACGAGTTGCTCGCGGCATTCGAGATTCCGCGCGCGATCTTGCCGCAAGTGCGTTCGAGCAGCGAAGTCTACGCTGCGGCGGCACTTCCGGCCATCGCAGGCGTTGAAGTCGCGGGCATCCTTGGCGATCAGCAGGCCGCGCTCGTCGGGCAGGCCTGTTTCCGTCCCGGCGAAGTGAAAAATACCTATGGAACAGGTTGTTTTCTGTTGATGAATACGGGCGAGCGCGCCGTTCCATCGAACTTTGGCTTGCTGACGACGGTTGCCTACAAAATGGGCAGCGCGCCGGCATGCTACGCGTTGGAAGGCGGCGTGGCGATTTCGGGAGCGCTGGTGCAATGGCTCCGCGACAATCTCGGAATGATCGAGAAAAGCGAGGACATCGAAACGCTGGCACGCACTGTGAAAGACAATGGCGGCGTCTATTTCGTCCCAGCGTTCTCCGGACTGTACGCCCCCTATTGGAAAGAAAATGCGCGCGGCGTCATTGCCGGATTGACGCGATTTGCCAACAAAGGTCATCTTGCGAGAGCGGTTCTGGAAGCCACGGCTTTTCAGACGCGCGAAGTTGTGGAGGCAATGGAAAAGGACTCGAAGATCGCGCTGTCGTCGTTGCGCGTGGACGGCGGGATGGTCGGGAACGATCTCCTAATGCAATTCCAGGCGGACATTTTGAATCGCGAGGTTGTCCGGCCCGTGATTCGGGAGACAACCGCGCTCGGTGCAGCGTACGCGGCTGGCTTGGCTGTTGGATTTTTCTCAAGCCTGGAGGAACTGCGAGCCAATTGGGCGGTGGACCGGACCTGGACGCCGCACTTTGCGGAAGCGGAACGCGAAGAACTCTATAAACAGTGGAAGAAAGCGGTCTCTCGCTCGTTCGATTGGGTTGATTCTTGATGCGCATTTCAGAGTCTTGTTCTGTGCGTACACCACTCTTAGGAGAATGCTGAATGACTTCCCCGTTTGTCGGCGAATTTTTGGGCACTATGATTCTCGTGCTACTCGGCAACGGAGTCGTCGCCGGTGTGCTGCTGAAGCGCTCGAAAGCGGAAGGCAGCGGATGGATCGTGATCACGGCCGGCTGGGCTCTTGCGGTGATGGCCGGCGTCTTTGTCTCGATTGCGTGCGGGAGCAGCGATGCACATTTGAATCCGGCGGTGACTCTGGGCTTCGCCGTGCGCGACGCGAACTTCGTGAAGTTCGCTCCCTATCTCGTAGCACAGCTTCTCGGCGCAATCGTCGGAGCCATACTCGTCTGGCTGCACTATTTACCGCATTGGACGGAAACGCCCGACGCCGCGGCGAAGCGGGATTGCTTCTGCACCGCGCCCGCTATTCGTAACACGTTCGCAAATTTATTGAGCGAAATCGTCGGCACTTTCGTTCTGGTTTTCGTCGTTGGCGCGATATTTTCGAAGCGAGTTGCCGCGACCGGTCCCGCTGCTGGACTGGGCGCTTATCTTGTAGGCAGCCTCGTGTGGGGTATCGGACTTTCACTGGGCGGCACGACCGGGTATGCCATCAATCCCGCGCGAGACTTGGGTCCGCGCATCGCGCACGCCATTCTGCCGCTCGCCGGAAAGGGCGGCTCCGATTGGAGCTACGCGCCGATCCCTGTGATCGGTCCGCTCCTCGGCGGAGCGGTGGCGGGATTGCTTCTACGCATCCTCGCCGTTTCCTAAAGGCCGTTTCCTGAGGCCCGTTCGCAAGTACAAGTAACCGATTCCGCATGCGCCAACGGCCCTCGAGGCGCGCGTTTACCGCGCCTGCGTTACTCTGCAAGACAATGGAAACAATCACCACAGCGCCGCCAGAGCAGCGCGCTTCCGCACCTGCAGCGGCCTCGCACGCGCAGAGTCCGTGGATCTATCGTCCGTGGATTGACTTGACGGTCGGCTGCGGCGCCTGGTCCGCGCCGCTTCTGCTCGCGGGTTTTTATTTTGCGAATTCCTACGGCCGCGGCTGGAGCGTGGCGTTTTATTTTCTTGCGTTGCTTTCCAACTATCCACACTTCATGGCCACGGTTTATCGCGCTTATCACACGCGCGACGAATTCGAAAAATACCGCACATACACCGTACACGTGGCGCTGCTCCTTGCGCTTGCCGGAGTCGTCACGCACCTCTGGTATGCCCTGCTTCCCTGGATATTCACGCTCTACATTTGTTGGAGCCCGTGGCACTACACCGGCCAAAATTTCGGATTGCTGATGATGTTTGCCAGGCGCGCAGACATCTCGCCCACGGAATCGGAGCGCCGCGCGCTTCGGCTGTCATTCATCGCGTCCTACATTTTACTGATGCTGAGCTTTCACACCGGCGGGTCCGGCGATGCGCTGATTCTTTCTCTTGGTCTTGCGGCGAAATTCACTCTGCCGGCTCGCGCGGCTTTGGCTCTGTTTTTTGTTGGCGCCAGCGGCTGGGCGCTCGCGTCTCTGGCGCGAAGGAGCAGCTTCCGGACAATTCTTCCTGTCCTCACGCTCATGGTGACGCAATTTCTCTGGTTTCTTTTGCCCGCCGTGATCGAGCTCGTCAGCGGCAGGGAAATTCCGCAGACTCGTTACAGCAGCGGCCTGCTCGCTGTGTTGCACTCGACGCAGTATTTGTGGATCACGAGTTATTACCAGAAAAAAGAGGCCCGCGCGGCCGGCGATTCCCAGTGGTCATTTTCTCGTTATCTTGTGACATTGATTGCCGGCGGCATTGCGCTCTTCATTCCCGGGCCATGGATCGTCAGCCGCGTTTTCCACACCGATTTTGCCGCGAGCTTTCTTACGTTCACCGCGCTGGTCAATATCCATCACTTTGTTCTCGACGGCGCGATTTGGAAATTGCGTGATTCGCGAATCGCGGCTTTGCTGCTGGACGCCCAGCAAAAGTCCCGGGACGCTGGCGCCGAAAAGCAAAATAGTTTTGCAGCGGCTGCTCGCTGGCTAACAGGAAAAGCGCCGGCCGCTCGTGCCTTGCGCACCGCAACTGTGCTGTTGCTGTTTCTCTGGGCCGGCCTTGACCAGCTGCACTTTTGGTGGTCGAGCGAAGCCGGCGCTCTTCCCGCGCTTCAGCGCGCCGCGAATTTGAATCCCGACGACAGCGCCGTGCAGGTTCGGCTCGCGCGCGCCGAGCAACTCGCAGGCCGGCGCGACGCTGCACTCGCGGCCATGCAGCGGGCTGCCGCCGTCAATCCGGCAAATCTCGCGTTGCAGGAATCTTACGGCCGCAGCTTGATTGAAGCGGGCCGCATCACCGATGCCTATGCGCAGTTCCAAAAGATCCTCGCGCGCTGGCCGCGCAACGCGGACGCGCTGGTCGATTACGGAATGCTTGCGCATAGCCTCGGGCGCGACGACGAGGCGGTTGACAACTGGCAACGCGCCGTCGACGCTGATCCGGGCCAGCCGAATGCGCAGCTTTATCTTGCGCAAGCTCTCGATCAACAGGGCGAATTGCAGGCCGCTGCGCGGCACTATCGCATTTACCTGGAAATCATCGCGGCTCGTCACGAGAAGAACGCCGCGGACACAGCCCCGGTGCTCGCCGCTCTCATAAAAGTCGCCGATGCGGATGCCGCAATCAATCACACCGGCGATGCTTCCAAAGGTTACAGCGCAGCTGTCGCTTTTGCTGATAAAGCTGGCGACAAGACGCTGGAAAGCCTTGCCCTCATCCATCTCGCCGACTTGCAGGAAAAACAAGGCGACATTGGCGGAGCGGCGCAGTCCTACCAGCGCGCTCTGCGCTTCGATGCGGGACTCTCCGATCCACGCAGCACGGCGTCCGACTGGTTCAACTACTCTCAATTCCTGCGCAAACAACAACAGTCCGAGCGCTACGTGTTCGCTTGCTTGCTGCACGCGGAAAATGCTTTGCAGAACGCTCCGGGCGACGAGCTAACCGTGATCTCGCAGGCACGCAAGGAAAGCGAAGCCCGTCTTGGACCGGAAGCTTCCGGCGTCCGGCGTAAGCTGGATGCGATCGTCGCGGAGTCTCTGAACCTGCAGATGTCCGCTCCCGCCGCGACAAAATAGGAGCGAATCTAAATTCGCTCGAAAAAAGCTACGAGTAATTCGCTCTTGGTCCGGATAATTGCGTAGAGACTCTTGAAGAAAAGGAGTACGGCGGAGGGAGTGGTCGGGGCGAAAGGATTTGAACCTTCGACCTCCTGGTCCCGAACCAGGCGCGCTAGCCAGGCTGCGCTACGCCCCGAACGTTATTCCCAGCTTCCTGTCAGTTTACGCGGGATTCAGCGCATCCGCAACCGCTACCCGGCGGATCCTTTCCCGGCGTATCCATTTGCATGTGGCCCAGCAAAGTAACCCATAAAGCAAAACAAAACCGCCGGAAAGCTTTCGCTCTCCGGCGGCCTTTTGGAAAAGGGTTAAACCGCCTTAGAACTCGTACCGCAAGGCGAACTGCATCACGCGCGGGTTGGTGAGTAAGCCGGTGTAGTTGCCGAAGGTGGACGAGATGTCCAGCTCCGGCGCGATCGACTGCACGTCGAAGCGGTTCGAGTTGGTGACGTTGAAGACCTCCCAACGCAACTGGAGGCCCTGCTTCTCAGACCACGGCATCCGCCAGCGCTTGGCCAGACCTAGATCCACGTTGAAGAAGCCATCGCCGCGGACCTGGTTGCGCGCGCCAGATTCTCCCGGGAACGGATTCGTGAAGGCATTGATGGCATCGGTCCCGTTCTTGAAGACGCTGACGACTGCGTTTCCAGAAGAGTCGGTGCTCTTGAAACTGCCGGTGTTCACGGGCGAGACCAGGAAGGCATTGCCTCCGAGTTGCCAGTTTGTCGGCCATTGGAAGCCATTGAACACATTGAAAGGAAGTCCGCTTGTAATCCGGAAGAGCCCGGAGAGTTGCCAGCCGCCGATAATGGCATCGAGCAAGCCATGGGCATTCCCGGCAAGCAGTTTGCCCCTACCGAACGGAAGCTCCGCAACCCAGTTCATGTTGAATTGATGCTTTGCGTCAAAATCGGACACGGCGCGCATCGCGTTCGGATCCCAGGAGTTGATGACCTGCCCGCCCAGACCGCTCCATGCACCAATCCGGGTGGCATCCGACGAGATGTCAATCGACTTCGAGAACGTATAGTTAAAGTCGAATTGTACTCCGTGCTGCATCTTGTGCTGCAAATTCACCTGCAGGGCATGGTAGTTTGCGTTGGCATTGGAGCGCCACGCATAGAGCGAAGAATACTGCGGGTCGAAAAAGAGTTTGTTCCGGTACGGCCGAATGCAGGAACAGTAGGAGCTACCGGAAGCCGAGCACCGAAACTCCGAAATAATCCAACACGAAAAGTCCCGTCGTCTCATTCAAATTGAAGCCGCAGAAGAGGTCGTAGATAGCCACCACGGGAGAAGTCGTAGCGGTTCTTGCCGCACGCGCCTGTTCAGATCAGGAGTCATTCCCCTGCAGTGGTTTAGAACGTCCGCCCAGTATTGCGCAACGTTCGCCGGCACCATGGAGGCATTGAAATTATCGGTTGAAACGCCTTTTCGGTAGATTTTTGCCAGCGCTGTGATGGCCTTGAAGTAATCGAGGCCAGACTTCTTGTCGACGAAGTCGAGAGGCATCGCCAAGTCTGACTGCGTCAACAGCCTGTGCGAAAGCCGGCCGACATAGGAGACCTCGAGCGTGAATCCCTTCGGCAACTCCCGCCCGACGGAAAAGTCCAGCGTGTAGGAATACGGGGTCTTGATATTCTGGTCCAGACCCCAGGTGATGGCAAATCCGCCGCTATTCAAAGTGCTGGGAAAGGTCTGCGGAAACTGCCCCGGAGGCGCTGGGAGAAGCATTTGACCGGGTACATTGCCGTTGGTTGGGCAGCCTAGGTCAGTAGTAGGAATCGTGTGCATGTCCGTCAAACGCGGTGCACAGCCTGCCGTTTCGATGCCGGCCGGATTTGACAGGCTGGTCGCCAAACCGAATGACCCTGCAGAATCAAACGTGTCCAATATACCGTTGCCAATGTTGTCGTACACCACGCCGAACCCTGCTCGGATCACGGTCTTCCCGCCATCTCCAAACAAACTCTTGAGAAGGCCGCCGCTGCTTTTCGGTGACCACGCCAGTGCAACGCGGGGTCCCAAGTCATGATAGTCCCAGTTCCAGAGGCCGGGCTTTCCGCCGTTGGCCGGCCCGCCAAGCGAAAATGAAATAAGCGGATCCTGGTTGGAGGGGATGCCGTTTTCCATGTTCGTGGCGCGCTGGTTGAACCAAGTGGACAGATCCTGGCTTGGCGAAACTTGCAGGCCATTGGTCTCCCACGGCGGAGAAAAGAGCGAGTAGCGTAATCCAAAAGTAAGAGTCAGATTCGGCTTCACCTTCCAGGAGTCCTGGCCGTACATTTCCCAGCCGTCCTCCGCGAAGTGCCGCTGCACCGGCGCCCCCTGCGCCAGGACACTTCCGTCTTTCTTGTAGTTGTAGGTTGCGTCGTCTTCGGTGACCATCCCGAGGAGTGCCATCATTGGGAAGTCGTAGGAATTTGCGAAAGAGGAGTCACCCGCTGGAAACCCGTTGTTCGAGGGATTCAACGGCGACCCCGTCTTCACGAGCATGCCCGACACATCGAGCCAGGAGGCATTTGCCACGCCGTCGCTGAATGAATTCAAGGTGTTGATGCGCGGATTGCGGACATAGGTTAGCGAACCACCGAACTGCAAGGTGTGCCTTCCGTGCGTCCAGGACAGATCATCCGCGAACGTGTGGATAGGACGCTGAAAAGCTGACGTGCGCGTGACGCCTTGAGTGATGCCGCGCAGAATGATGTACGGCTGATTGGAGTCGCCAATGTCGCCGACGCTCTCACGAACGAATCCGTACCGGAAGCTGTTCACAAGGGTATTTGTGATCACTCCGGAGTAGTTGATCACAAATCCTTTGTTGTAATTGACGAAACTATGCTCCGCGGAGGTGTAATTGAAGAGGCTCCCTGTGGGCGAACTCGGCAGGTACTGGCCCTGGGGGTTCGCTTCGTTGGCCAGGGCACCGCTCCAGGAGATCCGCTGTTTTGCGTCCTGAGTAATGTTGTAATCAAACTTCGCGATATACCAGTTCTTGGTGTCCGATAGCGGTGAGCTGAACCGGAAGCCGGAATAATTCAACCCGTCGCCGACGGAACCGTCATTTGGATGCGGGAAGCTGTTAAAGTACGCCAACGTCGCAGCATTGGGACCTACGATGCTGCGGATCCATAGCCGTGATCTGCGTTGTGGTTTACTGCGAAATAAGCAGTCCAGTACCATCGGATTTGTAACAGGGGCCGGGATAGCGTATGACTTCCCGCTCACGCCCTGCGTCACCGGCCAGGGCAACCTGCCGCTCGAGTCTTGCAGCACATGGTACACGACCACGCCGTCCCGTAGACGAATCGGTCGGAATTGTCCGCACCGCGCTAGTCTCCTCGAGGCGCCGAGTTCCCTCATAGTTCAAAAAGAAATAGAAACGGTCTTTCTTAATCGGCCCACCGAGCGACCCGCCAAACACATTGCGGATCAGTTTCGGCGCTTGATTGCACTGCTTATCGCTCAGCGGGGTTCCACTTCCAAGGCAACCTTGGATCTGCGCGGCCTTCACGAAATAGTCGTTCGCGCTGGTGTACGTGTTGCGGTTGTACTCGTACGCCGAGCCATGAAAATTATTGGTCCCGCTCTTGGTGACGAGCGCCACCTGCGCGCCTGAAGAGCTTCCCTGATCGGCGTTGTAGTTTGTGGTTGTGACACGGAACTCCTGCACGGAGTCCAACGTGACCGGGAGGACCGAGGTAAAGGCATGGCCCCCCGCGTCATTGACCGCTATGCCGTCCAGGGTCACGTTACTTTGATCGCTCCGCGAACCATTAACCGCGCCATTTCGAGTGTCCACATCCGTGTTGATGTCGGCGCGGTTTCCGGTATAGAGAACGCCCGCTTGCAGGCTTAGCAAATCCGGCACGTTGCGTCCCTCGAGCGGAAGTTGCTTGATCTGGTTTTCGCCGAACGCGACACCGAGTGAAGCGTCGGTGGTATTTAGGGCGACAGCCTGGGCCGAGACCTCCACGGTTTCCGTAGTGGCGCCGATTTCCAGTGTGGCGTTGACAGTGGCAGGCGAGTTTACAAGCAGCTGGATATTTTTGTGCTCGAACTTGCGGAAATTGGCCGACTCCACGGTTAGCGTGTAGGTCCCCGGCGGCAGTGCAAGGATTTCATACTCGCCGGCTTGATTCGTCTGCATATCGCGCTGAATAGCTTGGGCACTGCTGACTAGAGTCACATGCGCACCAACGATCGCCGCGCCGGTCTTGTCCGTCACCACGCCGCGAATTGACGTTGTACCGACTTGCGCCCACGCGCACGCAACCGCGAACAGAACTGCTACACAAGAAATCAGAATATTACGCTTAATCAAATCCCACCTCATGGACTGCTCCTTTCGCGCACCCTAACCTATCTTTTTTGAGACGTACGCAGGTGGGCAGCACCAAGCCGACACAAAAGCAATTCGGCCCGTTGCCGAGTCATATACCTGGAGGTAAAAACCGACCCCGAGCAACCTTCCCCCACCACTAAGCCCACAGAACTTTGACCTAGCTTGTAGGCCAAATTACCTGTCGGTGTCAAGGAAAGTTCTTTTGAATCGTCTTTCGGTTCTGACTTATCTGAATTTTAGTTTCTTGAGAAAAGGATCGCTGACACAGCCACTCCAGTACCCCAACGCATAGAACCTCGGGTCGTTCACGAGCGTCAGGTTTTCATCCGAGTTTCAACAGTCGCGCCACGGTGACCGCCGATATTCCGCGTACGGCATTCAGGATCGAGTCCGATACCTCTCCATCCAGCCGCACTAGCGACACCGCCTCCGCACCCTTGGTGGCGTCTCGCCGTCCCAGGGCAAATGTCGCGATGTTCACTCCCATCGCGCCCAGCGTGGTCCCAACCTGCCCAATCACTCCGGGCTCATCCCGGTTTCTCAGATAGAGAATCGTCCCTGCAAGCTCCGCCTCCAGCGGTATGTCGTCAATCTGCAGCACGCGCGGCGAGCCATCGAATAAAACCGTGCCCTCTGCGGAAAAGCCCTTCGCGGAGCCTGTCTTCTCCGGTAAAGCCGCTACTTCCAACGTGTTAGGGAACCCTCGCTCACGCCGCCGCGTCTCTTCCTCAACGGACAACCCGCGCGCCGCAGCCACAGCAGGCGCGTTCACCACGTTCACCTTCTCATCGAGCACTGCATTCAGCATCCCCGCCAGGACCGCGCTGCGCAACAGATGCGTCCCCACTTCCGCCACCTCGCCCGCGTACCGTATTCGTATCCTCGCCGGCCTCACAGAAACCGCCTGCGACACCAGCGCCCCCAGCCGCTCCGCCAGCGCCAAATACGGTCGCACTCGTCGGTACTGGTCCGCCGATAGCGCCGGCAAGTTCACCGCGTTGCGAATCAGCCCCTCGGCCAGGTAATCCTTGATCTGCACCGCCACCTGAGTTCCCACCTCTTCCTGTGCCTCGGTCGTGGACCCCGCCACGTGCGGCGTGGCAATCACGTTCGCCATGCCCAGAAGTGGCGAATCCTTCGGCGGTTCGTGCACGAAAACGTCGAGCGCAGCCCCAGCCAGCTTCCCGCTCTTCAGCGCTTCCGCCAGCGCCGCCTCATCAATCAGCTCGCCTCGCGCCGCATTGATTATCCGCGCGCCCTTCTTCATCTTTGCCAGCGTCTCTGCATTGATCAAGTTGTGCGTCGCCGGGCTCAGCGCCGTATGCAGCGACACGAAATCGCTTTCCGCCAGCAGCTTTTCCAGCGGCACCAACTCGACCTGCACCTCCCGCGCCGCCGCCTCGCTGATGTAAGGGTCATACCCCAGCACGCGCATATCAAACGCATCCGCGCGGATTGCTACTTGGCTCCCGATGCGCCCAAGTCCAATCAATCCAAGCGTTTTGCCCCGCACTTCCGTCCCCGCCGCGGACGATTTTTCCCACTTTCCCTCATGCATCGCTTTGTCGAGCCGCGGCACCTGCCTCGCTAATGCCAGCAGCAGCGCAAACGTATGCTCCGCCACGCTGATTGCATTTCCGCCCGGCGTGCTCATCACTAGCACCCCGCGTGTCGTCGCCGCATCCAGGTCAATGTTGTCCACGCCCACGCCCGCGCGTCCCACAGCCCTCAATCGCGGCGCTTTATCCAGCAATTCCGCCGTGACTTTCGTCGCGCTTCTCACGATCAGCGCGTCCGCGTCCGCTATCTCCGCGTTCAGGTTGTCCTTCGTCGTCAAAACAATGTTCCATCCCGCCTTCCGCAACAGCTCCACGCCCCGTTCGCTAATCTTGTCCGCAACAATGACTTTCATCGGGCCTCGTTCGAATTAGTTTGTATTTCCGTCTGCATAAGCGGGCAAAACCCGCAGAAACTAAAACATTAACGGTAGCGAGCCACTCTCACCCTGTCAAATCCCGGATCTCTGCTCTCCACCGCGAACTCGGCGTCCTCTGCGCTGTCTATGTAAATTCTTTCTGTTTCTTTTTCTTCTGCTATATTGAACCGCATGACTCTCTCCGAAAAAATCCAAAAAGACTTGACCGATGCCATGCGCTCCAAAGACGAGCTCCGCCTCAGCGTCCTCCGCGGCGTCAAATCCGCCATCAAGTACAAGGAAACTGAAAAGATCCGCACTCTCGACGAAACCGAATCCATCCAAATCTTGCAAACTCTCGTCAAACAGCGCAAAGAGTCCATCGACCAATTCGGAAAAGGCGGCCGACAGGATCTTGTGGACAAAGAAACCAAAGAACTCGCCATCCTCGAGTCCTACCTCCCTGCCAGCGCCAGCGACGCCGAAATGGACGCCGCGATCGCCAAAGCCATCGCCGAAACCGCCGCCAACTCCATCAAACAAATGGGTGCGGTAGTCAAAGCCGCCAAAGCCCACCTCGAAGGCAAAGTCGTCGACGGCAAAGCCCTCAGCGACCGCGTCCGCGCGCGTCTCTCCTAATCAAATTCTTTCGGGAGCCCAAAGCCGATGCCCCAATCCGTCGCGCCAAATGACAATAACGCCCGCGCTCTTGCCGTCCTCCGCATCGGCGTCGGCATCTTCTTCCTGATCTTCGGCCAATACAAAGTCTTCGGCACACAATTCACCCTTCACGGCGGCTTCCAATTCTGGATCAACCGCTTCCTCGAAGGCGGCGTCTACCCTTTCATGGCACCCATACTTCGCGGTTTCGTCCTCCCCCATTCCACGCCCATCGCCTTTCTCGTCGCCTACGGTGAACTCGCCATCGGCATTTCGCTCACCCTCGGCTTACTCGTCCGCACCGCCAGCGCCTGCGGCCTCGTTTTCATGCTCACCATGCTCTTTTCATCCGACTACCCAGGCGCAACCGCTCCCGCGTGGCAATACTTCGGCGCGAGCCTCAGCCACTCCGTCTTTGCTCTCTGTTTTCTGGTTTTTCTTTTAGGGCGCAGCGCTCAAGTCTGGTCAGTCCCCACAATGCGCGCGCAACGCAAGAATCAATAGCTTGCGGTTTTGTAGGCCGTGGGGCTCGCCGCACCGTCCTCGTCTCAATGCCCCGCCGGCTTCAAAACCGCCGTATTCCGCTCGTCGCCAGCGATGATTCGATAAAGCTTCTTTAAATCCTCGACCTTGCTCAGCGGCACGCTCGTTTCCTTCACTTCAAACGTTCTTGTGTACCGCAGCACGTTTCCCGTTGTCTCCGTCTTACTTTCATAACTCGCAAAGCTATACTCCGCATGAATAGGCGGCGGCAGATCATCCACTTCGTACCCCTGCGGCAGCGTTATCTCAAATGTATCCGTGTCCCGCGAAGGCCCTTCGAACTCCACCGGATATTTCCTCGGCTCTTTCGTTTCCAGCAACCCGCTGGATTTATTTCCGAGGACCCGCGGCCGTACCAGCAGCAAATTTCCCGCTGTCTTGGCGTAGTTCTGCGCTACCAGCGAATAGTCGAATATGAAGGGCTGGTCGGTCATGTTGAGATTAGTAACCGATGCTTTTGTCAGATAGTAGGTAGTAAGCGAGTTTGCGAGCAACGATTCGACAGGCTTGATCCGGTCCGCATCCTTCGTCACCGATCGCAGCGCCGCCCTCTGCGCCGCTGCACGGTCGCCCACTCGCACTTCCCTGACGTCACCGCTGAGCGTTCCCGTTGGATTCAAGGTCAGCTTTGCCGTGCGTTGCACGCCGTTCAACAGCGCCGGCAATTTCGGCAGTTCAACGAGTTCGCCGCCTTCCGGACTCACGAGCAGCGCATAATTGGCCTGCAATGCTCCCCGCAATTGCCCAAGCGGCGTCATGTCATCCGTGGGGTCAAAGATCAAAAGCCGTCCCAGTTTCGCGTGCGGCAAAACCGCCATTAGGGAACTGTCCTCCATTCCGTCCGGCAGCCGGATCGCGAGGATCTCGTGATTGAACCATCGCGTTGCGGGTGTTGCGGGCGTCACCGTCCCTCGCTCCGTGTTCACCGAAACGTAGTAAGACGTCACTCCGATCTCCTTCAACATCGTGCTCAAGATCGTCGCTTTGTCTTTGCAGTCACCGTATTTGTGCGTAAAAATCTGCGGCGCCGGATGGGGTTGCCATCCCCCAATTCCCAGTTGAATCGCGACATACCGTATGTCCCTCTGCACGAATTGCGCAAGTGCGCGCATTTTCTCCAACTGCGCCGCCTTCCCCGCAGTCAGTTCCACCACCTTCTGCTTAATTTCCGCCGAAGCCTCTCGCCGTCCTTGTTCCAGCCCGTCCTCCCACCTCCCCATATCCGTCCAGTTCTCAAAACCTTTGTTCTGACTGCCTCCCGGCGGAAACAGGGACACGATCATCTGGCCCGCAACACCTTCCCGCGGCGGCATGTCGTATTCGGGTCTGATGCCCTCCACATCCTTTACAATCCACTGCCACTGGTTGCTTCCCGCCGCCGATGGTTCCGCTTTTGAATAGTTCAGCCACACGGCCTTGTATTCCCATCCCGCTGGAAGCTGAAGCGTATAGTGCGCTTCGCGAACTGGAGTTTCCGCTCTCTGAAATGCCCAAACGTCTTGCATGACGTACGGGCGCACTTCCTGTTCGATCTCATACCCAATGATGCTGCCGGGATCCGCCGCTGGAATGGTCAGCACTTTCGTCTTGAGGTCTGTCATGAGCTCGCCGTTTTGCACTCCAAACAGGGCTGTCTCCAAGGCATCTTTGTCTTTCACTTCATAGTCTTTGCCCTGGGCTGGGATGCACCAGCCATGAATGCTGTTGATCTTGGTTTCCGAATCGAAGTCTGCGAATACCCTGCCGTATTTCCGGCCGTCTGGACGAAGAATCTTGAACACCCGCCGCTCGGTGCGCTTCATCTTTCCGTTTCCTTGCACGCTGAGTATCTCTTCCGAGTACAACAGCACCGCATCCGTTTTTTCGTCGTGCGCGGGCAGCGGCACATTCACCAGCGCGTGCATCCACTGCGGCGCGTCGTTGGCCCGCGCGGGTCCGGGCACTCCCATGACCCAGAACGTGGACAGAGCAGCGGCCAAGCCACAGCGGTGGACGTATTTAGTTGCTTGCCGCGGTGGACGCGGGTTGCAAAACGATCTGCTCTTCATCGGATGTCCTCACGACCTCATAGAACTTGCGAAGCGCCGGGTAGAATTTTTGGTCGAGACTTATCAGATCGCTCTTCATGCGGCGTTCGACGTGCAGCGTCCCGTTGTTGTTTTCGACTTTCATCGTGTACAGCATGACCTTGGCATCGCTGTTTTCTGGCTTTGGCACGCTGCTCACCTGCCAGCCGAGCGGCAACTCGATCGTTATGTCGTCCACTTTTTGCGAAGCGTAATGAAAGTACAGCGGATGCACGCGCGTGGCGTGCTCGCACGTGTGCTTTTCAGTCGCGCCAAAAATTCCCACCGCCAAGAGGGCGCGTTTCCCGGCTCCTGACACCCATCCGGGCACCTTCAGATCGAATTCAGCGACGAGGTTCGGATCCGAGCTCGACCATTCCGGCTTGTTGGCCAGCTCGACCTCGATGGTCGCTGGAATCATGGAACGCACATCATCTTCCAACAGCTTCTTCCGTTGCGCCTCGTCCTCGTTTCGCTCCTCCAATCGCCGATACATCGCTTCCAATCCCGAATACGTCACCCTCAGTTTGCCTTCCAGACTTCCCTCTTGCGTTAGTTTCAGGTCCGCCTTCCGCTCGATCTGCGAATCGCTGCTCTCCGGCAGGCTGGTTGTGATCCACGTGCCTCCGTCTTTATCCAGTTTCAATCCCGCTGATAGGGTTTCTGACCACGGCAGCAGCCCGTACGGCGCAAACGCCGTTCCGGGATCAAAATACACATCCTTCCCGTTCAGCTTCACCAGCACGACATAAGTGCGGAGATCCCTGGCCTTCATAAGATTCTTGAAGAAAAAGTGGTCGTCCCGAGTCGAGATTCGCGCCGCGGAGGCGTCCATCCCCGCTGCCCGCGCCAATCCCAGAAACAGCAGCGTGATGTCATCACCGTAGGCGTATCCGCGCTTCCACACATCTTCGACGTTCCCGGCCCCTTTTTCTTGCGTCCGCTTCTGCTCCTGTGCCGTCTTTTCCACCTCATAGCTGGTGTTGCGGATCTTCTGCGCCCGCGCGTAGAGTTTCCGCAATTTCACTTCGGGTGAATCGCCCGCCGACACCGTCTCCCCCACCGCCTGTTCCATCGCTTTCCGCTTGTTCACGAAACTCTCGACATACTCGTTCCATTTCTTGCCCTGCTTTTTCCAGAACTTATCGGCATCCGTCTCCAATATGCCGTCGGTATAAGTGAAGTCCACGCGGTACTTCATCGCCGCTTCCGGCGGCATATCGTCTTCCACCAGAAATGCCGGAATATTCTGCGCCTCCATATGGATGAGATGGTGGTTGGTCTGAGTCTCGTTCACCGGCGGTTTGGTTCCTTCGGGCAATCCGTTTGGCCAGCTCCACTGCAGCGGAAATTCGCCGTATGGTTTCAGCGTGAACTTCGCCGACTTCGTGAATAGATCCGAGCTGAGCATCCAATTGGAATCGAAAACTTTGTTTTCCGCGAAGTCGATCATGTAGTGGTATTCGATAATGCTGCCCGGCTGAACGTCCGACAACGTAAACGTCTTCGCCAGATACTTGAATCCCCGCGCCTTCACGATCTCTTTCTCATACACCTTGCCGTCGTACACCACGCTCGAACCGTCCTGTCGAACCGTCCGCGCCCTGATATTCACAATGTTGTAGTCGCCCTTCACGAACGGTATCTCCACGTCCGCGTTCTTCCGCCCTTCTTCCGTGAATATCTTCTCCCGCACGTAGTTGTACTCGTGCGGTACCTGCGCGTTGCTGTCGTCTCGGTCCACTTGCCGGTACAGAATAATCGCCGGCGCTCCCGGAGCCGCCGCATCGCTCGTCATCTTCAACTCTTCCGCCGAAATCGGCAGCCATTCGTCCGCGTTGCTCGACCCCACTCGATACCCCGCCGCTACAAGCAAAATCACCGCCGTAATCAGGAACAACCGGCGTAGAGACAATGTCCACCTCCGGGCTTGAATTTCACAATGCTGAATTTCAGGGATTCGCACAATTCGAGGACGCACAGGCAAAGACCTGCGACCTGCACCACTGCGCTGGGAAGGGTGTTGGCGCATAAGCAGTGTTGCCGACCAGTGTTACGTGCTGCCGCGGACATTACAAGCCTGCAAACCCGCTGTCAATAGCCCTCGTGCCCACCGGCAAACAAGCCAGTTGCAAAAAATCCGTCCCGCATCAACGGCCAAGCGCCACATTGATCATTGATATCGTTCTCCTGGCGTTTTTTCGTTCCACCGCCCAGCACCCTCATCAGGCCCCGCGACCCAAGCTTCACAATTCCTGCTTCCCGCCAACCTTTGAATCCTCCACCGCCAGGTTAGCGTGCCCCATCGGCCTCAGAGGACGACCGCTTACGGACGAGATACCGGTGTGAACTGCGGATCAGACGTGCAACTCTTCGATGTGCTGACGACGGACCTTGATCTGGCTCTCGTTCTTACGCGCCGCTGCCAGGTCATAGGCTAGCTGCATTCGCAGCCACGCTTCTGGCGTGCCGCCGAAAGCCTTGGATAGCCGTATAGCCATCTCCGGGCTAATGCCAGACTTGCCGTTCACGACGTTATTGAGAGCCTGCCGCGTCACGCCTAGCACCTTTGCGGCTGCGGTTACAGAGAGTCCCAAAGGCTCAAGGCAATCGTGGCGGACGACCCGGCCGGGATGTACGGGGTTTTTCATGGGCATGGAATTTTCTTCCTCCTTAATGGTAGTCAATCATTTCAACGTCAAAGGCATCCTCGCCCTCAAAGCGGAAAACGATGCGCCAATTGGCCCGCACCGTCACGGACCAGAATCCTTTCAAGTCGCCTTTCAGCGGGTGCAGCCGATAGCGGGGCAGGTCGAGAGCTTGCGGCGTTGTGGCGGAATCGAGAACCGTTAGGATTCGTTCCACCGTCTCCAGCAGGTCGGCGCGTATCCCGCTTCGGTCGCCCCGTTCATAGAGGCGTTTCAGTCCTCGATGCTTGAAGCTCCGAATCACTAGAGCGCATTGTAAAGTGATAATTGTCGCTTGTCAACCACGCGTATGGTCTCGCGCCTGTTCAAAACGAGGAGGGTTACAGCCACCGCCGCAAAGCCAGTAAGGACCGCACCTTTTGAAAAACAAAACCCCAAAGGGTGCGCCACCAATTCAAGAGCCTGACCCACCCGCCTCACCGGAAACAGCACCTGCTTCTTCTCCCGCACCTCGCGCTTCCTCGCCTTCGCAATCTCCGTCTTCACCCATTCGCTGTTCATGCTCTCCGCCGGGTGCCGCACTTTTGGTATTTGGTTCTTCAAGCGTGCGTGTTTTGACTTTTCCACACATTTCCACAGCCGTAGCAAACCCATCACTCCCCGCCCAACTCCCTCAAGCATCTCAACTTCCGCCAACCTCGTTCGAATCCGCCCCGCCCGTTCGAATGAGCACTAAGTAAACGCAAAAACTAATTGACAATAGGTAACTATCTCTGCTACCATTCCTCATGTTTCGCCCGCGCCTCAACGAACCTGCCCGCGTCCTTTCCTCTTCCAACCTCTATGCACTGCGCCTACTCGGACCCGGTCGGCGTGTCTCTGCGTTTGGCTGTCTCTGCCCTGCCGGCCCTATCCCCTTTAGAATCCGCACTTACGAAAAAACTGCCCATAACTCGTTTAGAATCCGCACTTCCAAAACACAGGACTTAAAACCCTTTAGAATCCGCACTTACGAAAAAACCCCGGGGGGAGGGGGTCTTATTGTTAACCAGCTATCCGGCCATGCCTTTCTGTTCTGCTCGCCGCAAGCGCAGCCCCGGGAGTGGGACAGCCAATCCTGGCTGTCCTCTTTCATGCGTGACGGGCTATGCTCCACGGATCGCCTAGCCACAGTCACACCTTCACTGCGTGTCTCTGCGAACTCTGCGTCTCTGCGTTATCTCTTTCCGCTCTTTGCCTTTCAATTCTCAACTTTCGACTGTCAACCTGTCCCCTCCCAGAGAACTTCTACCCTCCCGCCCCTGATTTACGGCATAATCCCGCCGCACAGGGGCATACCAGCGTCCGCTCGCGCAACGAGCGGCCGCATTCCATTCGGCATACAGGGAGGATTCAGTGACTGATCGTCCATGGAGTTCCACGGCTCCTCCAGGAGAATTTCGCACCTACATCTCCGCGGAGGAGACCGTCAAGGAATTTACGGTCCGCGCGGTCGTCCTTGGTTCGCTGTTTGGATTGCTCTTCGGCGCGGTCAGCGTTTACGTCGGCCTGCGCGCAGGACTCACCGTCTCCGCGTCCATTCCCATCGCCGTGCTCTCCATCAGCATCCTGCGCGCGTTTGGCCGCTCCACGATCCTCGAGAACAACATCGTCCAGACCACCGGCTCCGCTGGCGAATCGCTCGCCGCCGGCGTCATGTTCACGATCCCCGCGCTGATCTTTCTCGGCTTCGGCTCTGAGTTCACCTTCTGGCGCATTTTCCCGCTCGCGCTTCTCGGCGGGTGGCTTGGCGTGCTCCTCATGGTTCCGCTGCGCCGCCAGCTAATCGTCGGCGAGCACGGCAATCTGGCTTTTCCCGAAGGCACCGCGTGCGCTGACGTCCTTGTGGCGGGCGAGCGCGGCGGCTCCTTTGCAGGCCGCGTTTTCTGGGGACTCGGTCTCGGCGGCATCTACACCTTCTGCATGAACACTCTCCAGGCCTGGACCGCACAGCCAGAAAGCCAGCCCAAGTGGTTTCCCGGCGCCTCCTTCCGCGCCAACATCACTTCCGAATATCTCGGCGTCGGCTACATCATCGGACCGCGCGTTGCCGGAATTCTTTTCGCCGGAGGCATCGTCTCCTGGCTTCTCGTGATGCCCGCGATTAAATTTTTCGGCCAGCTCTCCGGCGGCCATGCCATCTACCCCGGCACGATCCCCATTCCAGATATGACTCCGGATCAACTCTGGCGGACCTACATTCGCCCGATGGGCGCTGGCGCCGTTGCTGCCGCGGGCGTGATCACTTTGATCCGCACGTTGCCCACGATCATTTCCGCCCTGCGTTCCGGCCTGAAGGACGTCCGCGCGCAAGGCGGCGGCCAATCCTCTGCCGCGAGCCGCATTGATGAAGACTTGCCTATGCGCACTGTAATCGTCGGCTCCATCGTCATCATCGTGATGCTCTGGGTTTTGCTGACCTTCCATCCCATGAAGGGCGCAAGCACGCTGTGGTATCAGAATCTTTTTGCCGCCATCTTCGTTGTCGTTTTCGGATTTCTGTTTGTCACCGTCGCGGCCCGCATTAGCGGCCTTCTCGGCAACTCTTCCAATCCCATCAGCGGAATGAGTATCGCCACGCTCATGGCCACCTGCGCGATCTTCTTCCTCGCTGGCTGGACCGCGCCAAATTACGCCGTTCTCGCGCTCATGATTGGAGGCGTCGTTTGTATTGCCGCCGCTATCGCTGGCGCTACTTCCCAAGATCTGAAGACCGGCTACCTCGTCGGCGCGACACCCAAACGCCAGCAACTCGGCCTCTTGATCGGCGTCACCGTTTCCACCGTCGCCATCGGCGCAACGCTCAACTTGATGAACGTCGGCCTCGAAAAATACATCCCCACGCGGATCCCCGTGAACATCGCCGCGCTTCCTTCAGGCGCGAAGATCGAACGAGACGGCTTCGTCTATCGCGGAAAAAGCTACACCCTCATCAACGCGCTCAGCTCTGGCGTCATTCCCGACGGCGAATATCTCTACGACAGCGACACAAAACAAATCGAAATTCAGTGGGCGCAAGGCATCGGCAGCGACAAAGCTCCCGCTCCGCAGGCCCGCCTCATGGCCACGGTCATCAACGGCATCCTCAACCAAAAACTCCCCTGGCGCCTCGTTCTGATGGGCGTCGCACTGGTTATCGCCGTCGAAATTCTCGGCGTCCGCTCGCTCGCTTTTGCCGTCGGTTCGTATCTCTCGATCGCCACAACGGCCACTATGTTTGCGGGCGGCCTCGTCCGCTGGCTTGTGGAAACGAGTTCCAAAGAGAAGAAAAACGAAGGAGAAGCCAGCCCCGGCGCGCTCTATTCCAGCGGTCTGATTGCCGCCGGCGGCGTCTTCGGATTGCTCGGAATCGTCATAAACCTTTTCCAGGACCCCGAAATCGCCACGCACGTCCCCGGCTGGTTCGGCAGCATCATGCATTTGCCGTGGCGCCCCGACCTCTTCTCCCTCGGCCCCAAGTTCTGGCCGTGGCTCTCGCCAAGTGACCAAGTGCCTCTGCCATCCCACATCCAGTCGCTCTTTGGCATGGCCATGTTTATTCTCCTGGCCGCTTCGCTATTCCATTTCGCCCGCAAAAAACTAAGCTAAGGAGCGCTCCGCACAATCTTAAAACCCCTCACAAACTCAGGAATTCCGGGCCAAACGCCGCTTTGACGGGCGCATCCCAACGCCGTAAACTTTAAATATGGGAACTTCATTCCGCGGCCGGCGCTATAACTTCGACTGGCGCGGCTTTATCACGCCCGGCGTCAAGCTCCTGGTGCTCATTTGCGCCGGCGTCTTCCTGGTCCAGACGATCGTCGACCTCTTCCTGGGGTTGAAGGCTTCGTCCTGGGTTAACCATTTCTTCGGCCTAGTCGCCCTCGGCCCCGTGCCGGGCCTCCGCCTGTGGCAGCCGTTCACCTACATTTTTCTTCACGGCGGCTTGTTCCACCTGCTCATCAACATGCTTTTTCTGTGGATGTTTGGCCGCGAGCTGGAACTGGTATGGGGGAAGCGGCGTTTTCTGAATTTCTTTTTTCTGTGCGGAGTCGGCGCAGGCGTGATCGAAATTCTGGTCAAAGTAATTCCGATGTCGTGGGGCCACATGCCATCGGACGTTCCGACGATCGGAGCTTCGGGCGCAATCTTCGGAATTCTGATGGCCAACGCAATTCTGTTTCCCGACCGGCGCATTTGGCTTTTCCCCTTGCCGGTGACGATTCCCATGCGGCCGTACGTCGCGGTGATGGGGGCGATCGAATTTTTTGGCACGCTCGGATCTGGCGGCGACGCTGTTGCGCACATTTGCCATTTGGGTGGAATGCTGGTGGGGTACATTTACTTGCGGCGGGGATCTTTTCTGTACAGCGTGCGAAACAGCGTTTCGGATTGGCAGTACAAGCGCAACCGCAAGCGATTCGACGTGTACATCAATAAGCACAAGAACGAACCTCCTTCGCGCCCGGACCGCTGGGTCAATTAATTTTCAGAAGACTCGCTCGCATTCAAGATACCAGACACTCCTCTCATTCGAACGATCACGAGATTCCTTCCGTTCGAATCGCCTGTTTGACAGAGTATGGTGAATTCGGCCTGATTATTTCATTCGAATCCGGCGCTTGCCGAAGCGCAAAAGGCAAATACGTTAAGCAGCGCCGCCGATGACGTGAAACTTCATGAAGTTTGTTGTGCCGCGAATGCCCATGGGCGTGCCTGCGATGATTCCGATGACATCGCCTCTGCGAACGAGGCGTTCTTCCAGCAGACGTTTTTCAGCGATGGCCGCTAGCCCGTCAATCTTGCGAACATCGGGAATGTGGCGCGGCATCACGCCCCAGATCAAAGCCATGCGACGGCGTGTGTCCGCCTCGGGCGAAAATGCAATGATGGGCACAGCAGGCCGGTAACAAGAGACCAGACGCGCCGTGAATCCGCTGTGCGTGAAGACGGCGATCAGCTTCATGTGCAGCTCACGCGAGGCGTGGCAGACCAACTCCGCAACAGTTTCCGCCACTTTCAATTTTTCCTGGGGCACGCGGCGCGGCGATTCCCAGTCGCTGGCTTCCACCTGCTCGATAATTCTGGCCATCATGCTGACGGCTTCGAAAGGATATTTTCCCGAGGCAGTTTCCGCGGAGAGCATGACGGCGTCGGAGCCGTCGAAAATCGCGTTGGCGACGTCTGACGCCTCCGCGCGCGTGGGCCGGGGATTTTCGGTCATGGATTCCAACATTTGCGTGGCGGTGATGACGGGACGACGGAAATGACGCGCGCGGGCGATAATTGCTTTTTGAACGACGGGGACGCGCTCCGGACTCATTTCGACGCCAAGATCGCCGCGCGCGACCATCACGCCATCGGCGGCGTGGAGAATGGCGTCGAGGTTTTCGATGGCTTCCGGTTTTTCCAACTTGGCGATGACCGGCGTGGTCTTGCCAGCGCGCCGGACCAGCGATTTCGCCAAGAGCACATCCTCGGGCCGGCGCACAAAACTTACGGCGATGTAGTTCGCGCCGTGCTTCAAAGCGAACGCGAGATCTTCGCGATCCTTCGGCGTGAGAGCAGGAACGCGCAGCTTGATTCCGGGCAGGTTGATGCCTTTGTGCTCTCCGAGAGCCCCGCCATTGATCACTTCGCAAATCACTTCCGGGCCGCGCACCTGCAAGACGCGCAATTCAATCAAGCCGTCCGAGAGCAAGATGCGGTCTCCCCGGTGGACTTCCCGTGGCAGGGGGCGGAAGACGGTACTGACGCGCGTGGAATCACCCAGAATCTTCGCGGTGGTAATGACAAAGCGCTGCCCCGTGCGCAACTGGACTGGCCTGCTTCCCGCGAGCGGCCCGGTGCGAATTTTCGGTCCCTGCAAGTCCGCGAGAATGGCGATCGGCTTTTCGAATTCAATGGCGGCGGCGCGCAAGGCAGCAATGTTCTGGGCGTGCTCAGTGTGCGTGCCATGAGAAAAATTCAGCCGCGCCACGTCCATGCCGGCTTGCATCAGACGGCGGATCATGCGCGGCGAGCAGCTTGCCGGACCGATGGTGCAGACGATTTTTGAGTGACGAAAAACCATAAACTCTTGTGGAAGGGTAGTCGAGATTATCCCCGCCCAATCGGGGCAACAAGCGCGCCGAGTTCCGGTTAAATCACTTTGTGGCGGCGAATTCCGAAACGATGCGGGCGAGAAAGTCTACGCCTTTATCGAACGAGACGAGCGGAATGCGCTCGTCATCGCCGTGCATGCGGCGGGAATCCTCGTCGGCCATCGGAAACGGCGAGAGGCCGTACGCCTGCACGTTATGCAGACGCAACTGAGCCGAATCCGTGGCGCCAGCCGACATAAACGGCAGCACCGGCACGCCGGGAAATTCCTGCGAGGCGGCCTTTGTGATTGTGGCATAGAAATCGGACTCGAGCGAAGAAGGCGGAGCAGCAAGTCCGGCGTCGGGCTGGACTTCGAAACGAATATTCGGATCGTTGAGGAGTTTCGTCAAGTCTCCCAGCAAGACGTCAATGGTGTCACCCGGCAAGAGACGAATGTTGAGCATAGCGCGGGCTTCCGAAGGAATGACGTTGGCGCGGACACCGGCCGCAAGCATGGTGGGCGCAATGGTGTCCCGCAGCATGGAGTTCCAGAGCGGATTCATGTCAGAGACGACGCGCTGTGCGTGTTCGCCGCGGTCGGGAGTGTCGAGCGAGCGAATCCACTTGGAGAGTTCGTCGTCTTCGATGGAGGCAAGCTGCTCGAAATAGCGACGAACAATCGTCGTGAAATGAACGGGTGCGGTATAGGCGCCGATTTTGGCGACGGCGGCGGCGAGGTGGAGAACGGCATTGTCCTTGGTCGGTACGGAGGCATGGCCGGATGGCCCGCGCGCGATCACAGCGACGTCCAAGGAAACTTTTTCGCTGGCTTGCACGGCGACATACTGTACTTTGCCGTCTTTCAGAATGACGCGGCCACCTTCGTTGATGGCAAAGCCGGCGGCAAATTTGTCCCAGTATTTCGCGATGAGCATCCGGATGCTCGCTTCGCCGCCTTGCTCTTCATCCGCCGTGGCGAGGAAAATCACATCGCGGTCGACGCGGGCGTTCGAACGCTTGAGGGCAATGAAGGCCGCGAGGTTTGCCGCGAGCATACCCTTGTCATCGATGGAGCCACGGCCGTACATGTATCCATCCTTGACTACGGCGCCAAACGGATCCACCGTCCACTTGGACTTGTCCACGCCGACGACATCCATGTGAGCGACAAGAAGGAGCGCGCGAGATGGGTCCGGCATCGCAGCGCTGCGCAGGCGGGCGACTAGCGCGCTACGTCCGGGAGCAAGGTCCAACAATTCCGGCGTAAATCCTTCCTTGGTGAGAATGCCGGCGATGTATTTCGCGGCGGCTTGCTCGTTACCGGGGGGATTCGTGGTGTCAATGCGGATGAGATCGGCGAGCCAGCCCTCGGCCTCTTTTGCGAGAGCAGTGGTGTCGCCAACCGGGGATCGCGTGGACTGGACGGTGGGCATAGCTGTGGATGGCGCCTGCGCCGCAACGGGCAAACTTGCGGCCAAGATCGAGAGTGACAGGGCCGCGGCGGGCAAAAGACTGTGCAATCTGCAGTTCCAATTCACGAAGACATCCTCCGTCTCAGATGCGGCCTAGATGGACCGGCTCAGCAAACGTTTTGCGGTTATCGCGCTTCATACTAACATGCAGATGTGGGGGCCAAGCCGCAGCCGTGGCCGGGCGTTGCGTAAGCTCAAACGGCGCGCCATCATCCCAAAAGAGGGATGAAGCACAGGTTGGGCGGACGGCGATGATTTTTAAGGCGAATCGAGGGGTGATATGAAGACGATCGTTTCTTTGGTTTTACTGACGTTGCTTGCGACTGTGATCATCGTGCCTCTGGCAGAGCAACATGCGGCGGCGCAGGCTCCCACAGGCCCACAAGGAGGCGCGCCGCCTCCGCAGGGCACACCGCCGAAGACGCAAGCTCCCGTTGCGCCGCAGCAGCAGGCGCCGCAGGGCGGAGTGAGCATCGCCGTGGAAGTGCCTGTTGTAACTCTGGATGTGATCGCCGCGACTTCGCATGGCGATCTCCTTACGGGGCTGAAGAAAGAGAATTTCAAAGTGACTGATGACGGCGTGACGCAGACCATCACGAACTTTGGGCCGACCGAGGCGCCGATCACAATCGTGATGCTGATGGAGTTCAGCAGCAGGGGCTTGTACGAATGGTTTGCGTATCAAGCAAAGTATTGGGCGGACGCGTTTCTCCCCAATCTTCAGCAGAAGGACTGGGTCGCGCTGCGGACGTTTGACATGCAAGTGCGCGACGAAGTGGATTTTACGCAGAACAAGGACGAGGTTCGCAACGCCATCTACCATCTTTATTTTCCGGGCTTCAGCGAATCAAACGTGTTTGACGCCGTGTTGAAAACGATCGATGACATGAAAGACGTGAAGGGCAAGAAATCGATTCTGCTTCTGGCGACGGGCGTGGACACGTTTTCGAAACATACCCTGGACCAGACGATGAAGCAGCTCCGGCAAAGCGACGTCACAATCTTTTGCGTCGGTCTCGACAAACCGTACACCAATTTTCTGGATTCGAACGGGTCGCAAAGCTCGCACATGAATTATCTGCAGGGCGAAAACCAGATGAAGACGATTGCGAATTTGACGGGCGGCTATGCGTGGTTCCCGCAATTCGACGGGGAACTGCCTGGAATATTCCACGACGTCGCGGCGTACCTGCGGCACCAGTACAGCCTCTCGTATACGCCTTCGAGCGGGGGAAAAGACGCGAAGTTCCACAAAGTGAAAATAGAGCTTGTGAACGCGGATGGCACGCCCCTGGAAGTGCACGATCAAAAAGGGAAGAAACAGAAATGGGTGGTTTATGCGCGCGAGGGTTATGAGCCGCACAAAACCGGTAACGGGAACTGATTGCTTTTGGTTGTCTTGAATGAGAGCGGCAGGAGCCGCGTTTGCACTTTGCGTTTCGTGATTGCGAGGCTACCTAGTAGCCGCGCGCGAAATCAACTTGGTTGAACATTTCGCGGCCGTCAAACCATCGTTCGAGAAGATCCATCAAGAGAGCTGTTTCGCGATGCCAGAGGCGGTCGCTGACGGCGCTGGTGTGTGGCGTGATGAAAAGATTCGGGGCTTTCCAGAGAGGACTCTCGGGCGGGAGAGGCTCGACGGAGGTTACGTCGAGAGCTGCGCCGCCGAGAGCGCCGGATTCCAGCGCGCGGATGAGCGCGGCTTCGTCGAGGAGTGACCCGCGGCCGACATTAATTAGGCGAGCGCCGGGCTTCATGCGCGCAATTTGCGCGGAGCCGATCAGGTGGCGCGTCTCGATGGTCTCCGGCGCGGCGATGACCACGTAGTCCGCGTGCGGCAGAGTTTCTTCGAGCTGCGAGGCGGGGACGATTTTTTCCGCGTGCGTTGTGTCGCCTTTGCCGGAGCGCGTTACACCCCAGACGCGCATGTCGAAGGCGCGAGCGCGCTTGGCGAGTTCGCGGCCGATCGAACCGAATCCCACGATCAAGAGGACTTGGCCGCTCAGTTCGGTGAGGCGCTGCGGTTTGTCCCAGATGTCCTGCTGGCCCCAGTGCGAGCGGTCTTGGTGGCGTGTGGAATCGGGAAAATTTCGCGCGAGGGACAAGAGCAGGCCCATGGTGTGTTCGGCCATCGGCGGAGAAAAAACTCCGCTGGGGTTCGTGACTGTGATTCCGGAATCGCGGAGTTCGGGATACATGAGTTGCGCGACGCCGGCGGCGGTGGAGTGAATCCATTTTAGCTTTTTGGCGTGTGTGAGCTGTTCGGCGCGGAGGGAGTAGCCGACGAAAATATCCGCGTCGGGCAATTCCTCAGCGAGGCGGTCGTAGTCGGGCAGATGCACGACGCGCATCTCTGGCCAGCGAGCGCGGATGGTTCGCGGCATCACGGGCTGCGGGCGCCAGTACGTGAACGGATGCCACACGCAGATGAGAAGTTTTGTTTCGGCTGGATTGGTGCGATTCATTCGCGGGGGCCGCGGTGCTTCCAATAGAGGAGTAAGCCGAGGATGAGGCCGAGCCCGCCGGTGCCAAGTATGAAGATATGTGAGAGCGGGAGAGCGAACCAGCAAATTACGACGAGCCCTATCGAAACGATTGCGCCGACAGGTGTGCCGGGGATCGTGATGGCGCCGAAAGATCGCTGGCGATTTTGTCCTGATTCAGGCGGTTTTTTCGACAACGGTTCGTAGCTGAGGCTCATATTACCGCTTTGTGGTAAAGCGCAAATCCTGGCCGGTCATATCCGGCGGTTCGGGCTGGCCGAGGACAGCGAGCATTGTTGGCGCGAGGTCACGAAGAGAGCCGCCCGGTTTCAATTGCAACGAATCATTATCGCTGACGAGAATGAGCGGCACGGGGTTGGTTGTGTGATAAGTGTGGGGGCCGCCGGTGACGGGATCGATCATCGTCTCCGCGTTGCCGTGATCAGCGGTTATGAGCCACACGCCGCCGCGCGGTTTCAGTGTTTGATAAATTTTGCCGAGGCCGACGTCAACGGCTTCGACGGCTTTGATGGTGGCTTCGAGATTGCCGGAGTGGCCAACCATATCGGCATTCGCGTAATTCATGATGATGGCGTCGAACTCACCTTTTTCAATGGCTTTCACAACCGTGTCCGTGATTCCTTCGGCGGACATTTCCGGTTTGAGGTCGTAGGTGGCGACTTTAGGCGAGGGGACGAGAATGCGCTCTTCGCCGCCGAAGGGCTTTTCGACGCCGCCGTTGAAGAAATAGGTGACGTGCGCGTACTTTTCGGTTTCGGCGCAGCGCAGATTTTTGTACTGCAGCTCTTCGAACACTTGCGCGAGGATGTGTTCGAGTTTTTCGGGAGAGATGACGTACTTCAGCCACGGCCAGTTTTTGTCGTACTGCGTCATGGCCACGTAGAAGAGATTTTTGGGGCGATTCGAATCGGCGATTTTTTCGAAGCCCGGCTCGACGAGGGCGCGGGTCATTTGGCGAGCGCGGTCGGCGCGGAAGTTGTAGAAGATCACGGCGTCATCATCGTGGATTGAGCCCACCGGCGCGGCGGCCGCGGCTCCGTCACCCTTGGTGATGACGATGGGCTTCACGAACTCGTCGGTGACTCCCTGCTCGTAGCTCTTTTGGAGCGCGGCGATAGGGTCGTTCGAATGCGTCTCTGCTTCGCCATGAACAACCGCGCGGTACGCGAGCTCGACGCGTTCCCAGCGGTTGTCGCGGTCCATGGCGTAGTAGCGGCCGGTGAGCGTCGCGATCTCGCCGACGCCGAGCTCGCGCATCTTTTGCTGCAGCTTGCGCACGTAGTCGCGGCCGCTGTTAGGCGGCGTGTCGCGCCCGTCCATGAAGCAATGGACGAACACGCGTTCGACTTTCTGCTGCTTGGCCATTTCGAGCAGCGCGAACAGGTGCTGGATGTGCGAGTGAACGCCGCCATCGCTCAGAAGTCCGATCAAATGCAACCGACGCTGCCGGCCGCGCTCCATCGCTTGCTGAAAGAGCGGCACGTTCTGCAATTGTTTGTTGGCGATCAGAAGATCAATGCGCGTGATGTCCATGTGCACGATTCGGCCTGCGCCCATGTTCATGTGGCCGACCTCGCTGTTGCCCATCTGCCCTTCGGGCAATCCAACGTAGGGACCGGACGTGTGAATTAGAGTGTTTGGAAACTTTCTCATCAGCTCGTCGTAGGCAGGTTTGCGCGCGAGGGCGATGGCGTTGCCTTTCGTTTCGGCGCGATAGCCCCAACCGTCCAACACGGTCAGTACAATTGGTTTTGGCCGTTTGCTCATGTTGTTTGTGTGGCGACTAATGCGCCGCGATCTCCCTTAAGGCCGCGAGCAGGCGGTCCACTTCTTCCGCGGTGTTGTAATGAACGAGTCCGATTCGCAGAAGGCCGCCGGTTGATTCGACGCCGAGGCGTTCTGTCAAATTCAGCGCGTAGTAGTTGCCGTCCCAGGTGAAAATGCCGCGTTCACCGAGGAATGCAGCAACTTTGGCAGGCGAGTGATTCGCTAGCCGCACAGAGACCGTCGAGCAGCGCTCATGAAATTGCTTCAGATCGCTGATTCCGAAAAACTGTAGATCGGGAATCGCAAACAACCCCTCGGCCAAGCGCGAAAAGAGCGTCATTTCATGCTCGCGGGTGGCGCGGTAGGCTGCAAGCAATGCGCTGCGCCGGTCTTGCACGGACGCATCGCAATGCTTGCCCAGTTCCGCGAGGTAATCCACCGCTGCGCCGATTCCGGCGATCAACTCCTGCACTTGTGTTCCCGTTTCCCAGCGATCGGGCAGCGAATCCGGCGCCGGGCGTACCTTGTACGGCTTAAACCGCAACAAGTGCTCGCGCTTTCCGTAGAGCGTTCCCATGTGCGGGCCGAAAAACTTGTAGGGCGAACAGACCAGAAAATCGCAATCGAGAGCACGAACATCAATCGGCCCGTGTGGCGCGTAATGCACCGCGTCAATGAACATCAGCGCGCCCGCCGCGTGAGCCAGCTTCGTGATTTCGGCGACGGGATTGATGGTGCCCACGGCATTCGAAGCGTAGCCGACGGCCACAAGCTTTGTGTTCGCGTTGATCTTTCTCTTTAAGTCTTCGAGGTCCAGAGTGCAGTCCGATTCGCGAATGTCCACCTGGCGAATCACCATGCCCATATCTTCCAATGCGCGCCAGGGCGCGACGTTCGCGTCATGGTCGAGGGTGGTCACTACAATTTCGTCACCAGGTTCCAGCGTCCGCCCGATCGCACGCGCGAGCGCGAAGGTGATCGTGGTCATGTTCTGGCCGAAAATGACTTCGTCTTTATCGCAATGGAAAAAATCCGCCATGGCCGCGCGAGCGGAAGCGATGATGGCGTCGTTGCTGCGGCTGGTGGCAAACGCCCCGCATGTGTTCGCGTTCGACCTGAGAAAATAATTCTGCACCGCGTCCATCACCTGCTTAGGCACCTGCGTACCCGCAGGCCCATCCAGAAACGCCGCTGCGTGGCCGTTCACTTGCAATTGCAGCGATGGGAATTGCGCCCTGACCCAGGCGACATCCAGCGGCTTGCTCTCGGCTCCTTGCATTGCGGATATGCTCATCGTTTTCTCCGACCGATAGTTTCTCACAGGGCGGGCCGAGGATGAAGCCACGCGCAACCGTGTTAGCATTTAACCGGTTGTTCCTCACTCATGCCGCTTTGGCGCCGGCTACAAATCAAATGAGCGGCCACAATCCGGCCGGCTCCGCGCCACGCTTCTCCAAGAGGTGTACCGTGTCCGAATCCTTCACGCCAAGTGAGCGCACGCGTGTCGTGCGCGAGCCGCAGCGCGGTATTTACGACCGCGAAACCATTTACAAGATTCTCGATGAAGGGCTCGTGTGCCACGTCGGCTTTTCCTCGGAGGGCCAGCCCTTTGTGATTCCCACGCTGTACGCGCGCATCGGCGACGCCATTTACTTTCATGGCTCCGCGGCAAGCCGGATGCTGCGCAGTGTAAGCGAGGGCGCAAATGTTTGTTTGACGGTGACGCTTACGGACGGCATCGTGCTCGCGCGCTCGGTTTTCAATCACTCGATGAATTACCGCTCCGTTGTCGCGCTCGGCAAAGCGACGCTCGTGGATGCGCCACAAGAAAAACTTGAAGCGCTGCGCGCTTTCACGGAAAAGATTTTGCCGAGCCGCTGGGACGATGCGCGCCAGCCAAACGAAAAAGAGTTGAAGGCGACAAGCATCTTGCGGCTGCCGCTGACGGAAGCCTCGGCAAAAGTGCGCGTCGGCCCGCCCGAAGACGACGCTCCCGATTACGCACTTCCCGTTTGGGCCGGCGTAATCCCTCTGCGCGTCGTCGCCGGTGCGCCGATTCGCGATGAAAAATGCGATCTGGGAATTCCTTTGCCGGCGTATGCGGCAAATTATAGGCGGTGAGTTGCAAGTGACTGCAAGCCTGCGACGGCATTACTGGCGCACGGCGCGTAGGAAATCGGCGAGCAGGCCGTAGCCCGTGGCTTCGACTCCCGGATTGTGCTCGACGAGCGACAAACCGAACACGTCGAGATCGAACCGAATCGCTGAACTGCTGCCTTCCAGATTAGCGAGCGGATCCGAGGCCAGCAGCAGCTCCGGACGCACGCTGCACTCCACGCTGTCGCCGCGGCGTTCCGCGCGGCAAACGAGCTTGTAGCGCATCCCCGCGGCACGCACCGAGCGGATTTTCTCTTCGCTAAGCTCGCGAATGCCCATGCGCTGCACCTGCTCGAGTCGCACGTTCGCACCCATCAAGACAATTGCCAACGCCACGACCTTCACCGCCGCATCCCAGCCGTCCAAATCCGCGGTTGGATCGGTTTCCGCGATGCCCATGGCCTGTGCGCGCTTCACGGCATCTTCCATCGAACGGCCCTTCTCGATTTCCGTGAGCACGACGTTCGTCGTGGAATTCAAAACTCCATAGAAGCCGCGAATGTCCGTCGCGGGCAGGCCGTAAGGAAACATCGAGAAAACCGGCACTCCGTCCATGACCGTGGACTCATAGAGAAATTGACGGTTTTTCTCTTTTGCGAGCGCCGTGAGCTCGTGATACGCGTGAACGATCGGGCCTTTGTTGGCGGTGATGGCGTGCGCTCCTAATTCGAGCGCCAGCCTCAGATGTTCCGTGGCCGGCTGACCGGTTTTCACGTTAAGCGAGGTCGCTTCAAAGAGTACGTCGGCACGCGTTTTTTCCAGCCACTCGCGGAGGTTGCGCGGCTGAGATGTATTTCCGTGCTGGATCAACGAATGGCCGTGCAGAGCGGCCAGTGGATTGAGGCCATCGGGATCGGCGATCCAACCAGTGCGGCGCGTGGCTACTCCCGTGAGCCGCCAGCGAATGTCGTAGCGCCGGCGCAGATCGGTCTCCTTCGAAATGAGCAAACGCAGAAGCGCGCGGGCGACGTTGCCCATGCCGACGATGGCGAGATTGTAGGACGGCATGAGCCGATCCTCCGGGAAAAAGCGTGGGATGGGACAGACACGAATGTATGTCCCACCATGCGGGCGCAGCATGCGGCGCCCGAACGATGAACTGTATTAATGGGCCGCGGCGAGTTTCGCGGCGGCGTCAGCGATCAATGCCGCTTCATCCTGCAAGCACTTTGCGACGACCACAATGCCCGCATCGGCTTGTTTCCATTCCTTCTGTTCGATGGACTCCCGCACAGCAGGCATCGTCTTGGCCGCGTAGCCAGTGTAAAAACCAGGAGCATAGAGTTGATGCCGATACCATTTCCGGTGTGGCAATCCTTCCTGCGTGATGAATTTGCGCTCGCTCTCGATGAGCAGGCGGTTCACCTCCGCTAGCGAAGTAGCGGCCAGAGCGGCGCCGCCGTTGGCGTTAGCGTGCTCCAGGGCTTTACGGTACTCCGCAGCGCTGTGGGTGACCGCATCGGCAGCGTTCTCCAGCGGCGCGAAGTTCTGGTAAGGCGGAACTTCTTCCTTTTTCGGCGGAATTTCGGTTTTCTTCGGATCCGCGACGGCGGTGAAAACACCTTCCTCAATTTCGCGGTTGCGCTCGCGAATTTCGTCCTGCATTTTCTTCGACAAGTCCTTGAGTTCGCGGACATAGGACTGCATCGTTTCCGCAAAATCACCGAATTCGAATGGCAGGAGATCAGCGTCGCCGAGACGCATCATGACGCTGCCGCCGGTTTGCGCGAGCGCGCGTCCATAGACGAAGGTGGTATCGCTGAAGTGCGTGTACCAGTAGAAGGTGTCATAAATTGAATGATAGATGCCGCCGCCATCCTCGCCGCCAAAACCGATATCAAGCGAAGCGACGCCGACATGCTGGAGAAAGGGCGTGAAGTCAGAGCCGGAGCCGAGCGCCCCCAGATGCAGATCGGGACGCTGCCGGATCTCCTGCTTCTTGTCTTCAGGCGCGCGCTCGATGGCGCGCAGCTCATCTCGTTTCCAGGCGCTCAACTTCGTTTCGGGATCCTGAACGTCGCGCGCGATATCGTTCATGAATTTTTCAAGGGTGTGAGAGCCCTCGAGCGCAAGATAGCCACGGCCGTTGCCGTCTGAGTTGATGTACGCGACGGCGTGCTTGTCGAGTTCCTCGGCGTGCGTTTCGACCCACTCCGTGGAGCCGAGCAAGCCAGGCTCTTCGCCATCCCACGCGCAAAAGATCAGTGTGCGCTTGGGCTTCCAGCCTTGCTTCACGAGCTCGCCGAGCGCGCGAGCTTCCTCGAGCATCGCGGCCTGGCCGGAGAGAGGATCCTCGGCGCCGTTCACCCAGCCATCGTGATGGTTGCCGCGAATCACCCATTCATCGGGATAAACCGAGCCGGAAATCTTGGCGATGACATCGTAGATCGGCTTGAGAGGAGTCCAGTCCGATTTCACTTTCAGGTGAACTTTGCCGGGGCCGGGACCGATGTGATAGCCGATGCCGAGCCCGCCGCGCCACGCTTGCGGCGCCATCGGACCCTTTAGCGAGGCGAGAAGCGGCTGCGCGTCGCCATAGGAAATCGGCAGAACGGGAATCTTGGTAATGGTCTCGGCATCTTTCAGATCGAGGCGCTTCGCGTCTTTCGTCGCGCCGACTCCAGGCGTCAGCGGATCGCCTGCGTAGAGCGGCATATCCGCGACGCTGCCGCGCTGCACGCCGTCTTTCGGGCGGTACGGGCCCTGCGGGAAAACATCGCCCTGGGTGTAGCCGTCTTCGTGCGGATCGGAAAAAATCAGGCAACCGATCGCGCCGTGTTCCGCGGCGACTTTTGGCTTAATGCCGCGCCAAGAACCGTAATAGCGCGCGATGACGATGGCGCCCTTCACGGAGACACCCATGCGCTCGAGCTGCTCGTAGTCAGCGGGCACGCCAAAATTGACGTAGACGAGCGGAGCCGTCACGTCGCCATCAATCGAGTAGGCGTTGTACGTGGGAAGTTGCTCGGCTTTCTGCTTCGTAGTCTCGTCCTCAGGGACGACGGGCTCTTCCAGCTTGGCCGTGAACTTCGGTCCGCCATCAACGAGCTCGACCACGCGCTCCTTCGGTGTTGGCATAAGCACGTCGAACGATTCGATATGAGCATCGAGTCCGAACTCCTTGAATTTTGCGAGCAGCCATTCGGCGTTGTCTTTGTCATAGGGCGAGCCCACGTGGTGCGGCCGCAGGGACATCCTTTGGAGATAGCCGCGAATTTTTTCCGGGTCGGGAATCGCTTTCATTTTTTCTTCCCACTGCCGCTCCGCACGCGAAGATTCGGCGGAATAGCCGGCGAGCGGCTGCTCATCGGCGACGACGTGTGTTCCGGCGGGCGCCAGGGAAATACCTGCGAAGACAATCGTTGCTAGCAAACTTCTGCGGTTCATAAGACCCCCCTCGTTTTGCGCAGGTATTTTGCCTGAACTACGCGGTGTTTGGAAACGTTTGTTGCAGATTTATCTTTATCCGCGGCTGCCGGTTTTCAGGAGGATGTCCAGATCGTCGGGATGGATGGCGCAGAGAAGCGCGTCCTCCCGGTCAATGTGGCCTTTGCTGATCAGCTGCACGAGCGATTCTTCGAGCGCGAAGGAGCCCTTTTTCTTGGTCATCGTGATTTCCTGGTGGAGATGCTGCAACGCGTTGCGGCGAATGTGCTGCCGCGCGCCGTAGCCGATCATCAGAAGTTCGGCGGCTGGAAATCGCTCCCCGCTCTTGCTGGGCAGCAGGATTTGCGTGAGGACAGCGGCAATGGCCATCGCCAATTCCTGCCGGATGGTGTTTTGGCGCTCATCGGAAAAGGAATCGGAGATGCGCGAGATGGTCGTGGCGACGTCAATCGTGTGCAGCGTGGAAAGCACAAGATGGCCGGTTTCGGCAGCGGCGACGGCGATGCGCATCGTTTCCGGATCGCGCATCTCGCCCACCACGAGAACATCCGGCGCCTGACGCAGAGCCGCGCGAAGGGCCGTCGGAAAATCCGGAGCGTCCGTGCCAATTTCGACTTGCTCGATGACGCTGCGGATGTGCGTGTGCTCGTACTCGATCGGATCTTCGATGGTGACGATGTGGCGCGCCTCGCGGCGGTTGATGTCGTCGATTAACGCTGCGAGAGTCGTCGATTTTCCTGAGCCTGCGGGCCCCCCGATAAGCACCAGGCCGCGTGGCAGATGCGCGAGGGATTCCACGGAAGGCGGAAGGTTTAGCTCGCGAAGAGTGGGCACTTTTTGCGGCAGGGCGCGAATCGCCGCGGCAGCGCGACCGCGTTCGCGATGAAGATTTATACGGAAGCGGCCTAACCCCGCGATGCGATAGGAAGAGTCCGCGATCTGAGACTCTCGGTAGCGCTTCAGTGCATGTGAGGTGAGGGCAGGAAGTACCGCCGCTTCGATTTCGGAGCCATCGAGCGGAGCGGCTTCAATTTTTTGCACTACCCCTTTTGCGCGAATGCAAGCTGGCGCGCCCGCGACGAGCAGCAAATCGCTTCCGCTGCGTGCAATCAGTGTCTTGAGCCATCCGTCGAGTTGGACAGCGCTGGCGGGCTCCGATCCGTCTTGGTCGCGAAGTTCGTTCAACTCGTTGAGGATGCGGTCGATTTCCGGCGCTTCGTCCATCGAAATTCTCAACTCTAACAATTAGGCCCGGCGAAGAGTCAGGAGCGTGATTTCAGGCGGCACACCGAGGCGCACAGGCGCACCCACAGTGCCGAGCCCGCGGTTCACGTAAATCGAGGCAAGCGCTGACGAACGATTTGGGAACAGCGACCCATGGCTCGTATCGAACGCGGAGCCAGCTGAAGCGGCGCGGTCATTCGGCGCCGGAGCAAACATCGGGCGCTGATACAGGCCGGCTACATAGTCCGTGATGAACCGCGCGGGGCTGAGCCGGTGGTCGAGAATTTCCACCTGAATCTGTCCGCCGTGCGTGTGTCCGGCAAGTGTCAGCTCGATGCCCAATTCCGCAGCACGATTGAACGCATTGGGATTGTGCGACATGAGAATGTTGGGCATGTCGCGGCGCACCAGCGGTTCCACATACTGGAGCACTTGCAATCTGCGGCCGCCAGTAGTCCGTTCGCGCTGGTAGTCCACGCCAATCAAATTGAACGAAGCGCCATTGAAATCAATCTGCGCATTTTCTTGGCGCAGCAATTTCATTCCAGCTTGCTTGAAAAGGAATTGTGCCGTGTCTTCCGCGCGAGCGTAAATCTCGTGGTTGCCATTGCAACCCCAAACTCCCAGCGGGGCACGCAACCCCCGCACTTCGTCAATGCAATCGGCGATCGGGTCACCGGCTCCGGTGATGAAGTCACCCGTCACCAGCGCGAGGTCCGCGCCGAGGTCATTGGCCATATTGACGGCGCGGCGCACCTGTAAGCGTGGCATGTAGCTGCTCAGATGAATGTCGCTGATCTGCGCAATCTTCATGCCTTCCAGACCGGCTGGCAGATTGGGCAGCGGCACTTCGACCCGATGCACTTGATAGTCCAGGCGCTCGGCGGCAAAGCCATAGACCGCAGTGAGAAACGGCCCGGCCCCGGCCAGGGCGGTAGCCGACTTAAAAAAGTAGCGCCGCGAAGGGTTTGGAATCAGTTCCGCTGCAGCTGGCAACGAGGAGTGCCGCGCCACTACAGAAGGAGCACTTGCGACTTGCGAAGTCGTTGGATTGTTCTTGAGGTGACGGGCGGCGCGCAGCCAAGCCCAGATTCGATCGATGCCGCGTACAAGTTTCACTGCGAGATACGCGAAGAGCGCGCTGAAAAACCATAAGCCTGCGAATACCGTAACCATGTTGCCGGTCGGAATCAGGTAGCCGCGCCGGCCCATGCGGAAGCTGTCCGCCGTCGCGGCGACAATCAGCAGCAGCACCGTCACGTAAACGAGGCGCGCCGCAACGCGCAACCCCTGGCTTCCCCAATTTGACGTCACTCGCCAAATGGCGCGATACCAGAACCGCTGGGAGAAAAACAGCAGCCCGAGGACGCCCAGGCCAATCGCGCTACGCACCAACAGCCAGGTCCAGTTCAATGGAAGAAGCCCCCCCGACACAAGCTATAAGCTTAACATGCCTGCCCCGGTGGATTTCCCATGACGCCGCTGGGCGTCCTGCGTAAGATGAAACCCGGCCGAAAGGCCAGTGTTTGCCTGCCGAGGGGAGAAACGCTTGGCCGCGCGGTCCGTCAGAGAATGTGTGCCTGCCCAGGCTGGCCCAAAACAGCCCCAAAAGCAGGTTCACAAGCAGGCAAAGATGAGGAGAGAAACGATGAAGAGTCTTAGCAAATGGGGGACGCTGCTGGTTGTGGCAGTGCTCGCAGCAATGCCAGCACTGGCGCAGGAAGCCAAGAAAGCTGCACCGCTGAAACCCGCACCGAGTCCGTCCGCAGCCGTTCTGGAGTCCTGGAATGATATCGGAAGAAAGCTGATCGCCATCGCAGAGGATTTGCCGGAAGACAAGTACGACTACAAACCGAATCCGGACTCGCGGACGTTTGTTGCTCAACTGATTCACGCTTCCGCTTCGATGTATTACTTCACGGACCCCGCGCAGGGGAAGAAGCCGCACTTGTCCGATGATCCGAAGCGCGACGAATTGCAGACCAAAGCCCAGGTTGTGGCCTTCGTGAAAAAATGCGTTCAGGACGGCGCGGACGTGATCAAGGCAAAGGGCGACAAGGGGATGAACGAGAGCGTCGCTGCCGGCGGGCCAAGTTTGACACGCGTTTCTGACCTGGCCTACGGATTGATTGAGCACTCCGGAGAACATTACGGCCAGCTCGTCGTTTATTACCGCATCAATGGCCTGGTGCCGCCCGAGTCGCGGCCCAAGAAATAGCACGCGAATTACAGTCCGACACGAAACAATTTAGTTATACTCACGAGCCGGAGAGAGCGACAACACTCTCCGGCTTTTTTCTTTGGAGGCGCCGAAATGAACTTCCGGCTTGCGAAAATCGCTGCAACCATTGCCCTTGCACTTCTGTTGGACGGCTGCGACCCAGCTCGCTCTGTGAATCCTTTCTATCGTCCTCAAGATGTGTTTTTCGATGCCAACCTGCTAGGTAATTGGCGCGGTGTCGATTCACTGGAGAATGGCAGCTTGATCGTAAAAGCTCAAGCGGCGGATTCTTACAACGTCGAGCTGACACAAAAGGACAAGGACAAGAAGAACGAAACGAGTTGGAGCTTCGAAGCCCATCTTTTCAAACATGAAGACATAACTTATCTTGACCTGCTTCCGACTTCGTTCCGTGTGACCGGCAAAAAGGAAAGATTTCAGACCAGCGCGGACGAGTTGGAATTTCTCGTTCCTGTGCATACGGCAATGCGAGTCGATCAAGAAGGAGACAAACTTTCTCTTTCATGGACAGGAGGGGGTGACACTTCTTCTGCATTCAAGAAAGAAGACGAAGCTTCCAGGGAAAAGCGGCTGGCCAGAGAACAGCGCCAACACGACATTCTGTCGATGTCTACAGAGCAACTTCAACGGGAGGTTCTCGGAGTGACTCCCGAAGGTGACATGGTCGTAGAGCTAGGAATGCACTTTGTCCGGAAGAATTAGAACTTTAAACAGAAATTCCAAGGATTCGCCCAGATCAGGCTCCATGCGACGCGGCGGTTTTGCTGACCTCTTGAAGTAAGCCAGTGAGTTGGGCGGGATCGCTGGTCGGCGGCAGGCAGGTCTGGCCGGCGCAAACAACCGCCATCGCTCTACCTGCCGGGAGGTGCGGCAACGTTTCTTTCAGCGCGCCTGCAAAATTTGAGAGCGAAGCGCCTGGAGTAAGCCGTAGCACGGATTTGCCGAAACGGTAGACGCGGTGCGCGGCGGCTTCGAGAGCTTGCGCGGCAGGATCGTCCGAGCGTCCAGTAATGACTACCTGCAAGGGGTGGCGCGCGAAAAGCGTTGCAGCTAAACCATACGTCGCGGCAAACATCCCGTATTGCGGCGCGATACCGGCGAAGGCTTCTAGAGTCTTCTGCGCGAACTTGTAGTAGCGCTCGTCGCCGGTAAACGCGTGCAAGCGAATCAGCGCGATCGCCGCGACAGAATTGGCTCCCGGCGTTGGTGAATCCTGAAACGGCTTGCGGCGGACATCGAGGCCGCCCATCGGCGCTGCATCCGAAGGCCGATCGAAAAAGCCGCCGCCTTCCTCATCGCCGTAGCGGGCAATGGCCAAGTCCATCGTTTTCTGCGCCGCCTCAAAATAGCGCGGCTCGAGCGTCGCTTCGTAAGCATCCAGCAAAGCCACGACGCTGAACACTTGATCGTCCAGCGAGCCATCGAGCGCGGGTCCTCCAATTCGATGGCTGAACCCTCGCGTTTCGGTCCACGCTTCCTTCAGCATGCGGTCCAGAGTCTTCAGCGCGAATTCTCTACAACCAAGATACTCGCGCTCTTCTAAAACTCTGCTCGCTTCCAAGTATGCGGAGACGAACATCGCGTTCCAGCTGATATACATCGTCTTGTCAACGAACGGGGTCTGCCTTCTGCGGCGCGCTTCCATCAGTTTCGGCTCTGCCAGAAGCAACGTTCTCATTACGGTGTTGACATCTGTTTTCGTGACGTCCGCGATGTCCTCGATCTCGCGCGCAATCCAAAGCACGTTTTTCGCGGGATTGTGATGCATCTCCCCATGCGCTTCCACGTCGTAATACTGTTCGACGACTCTCGATTCTTCAGGCGTGAGGACGGCGCGGACCTCATCGAGAGACCAAGTGAAGTAGTCACCATCGTCGTCTAACGAATAGTCCGCGTCCTGGCTCGCAAAAAAGCCGCCGTTTTGGCGGTCGGAGAGAGTTTCATTCACCCAAGCGACAATGCCTTCAGCAATTTCCCCCAGGCGCCAATTCTCAATCAATTGCGATCCATGCAGATAGTTCTTCAGAAGCTCCGAATTGTCATAACTCATTTTCTCGAAGTGCGGAACGAGCCAGCGTTCGTCCACGGAGTAGCGGTGAAAGCCACCGGCAAGCTGATCGTAGACGCCGCCGCGCGCCATCTTTTCCAGCGTCGTCTCAATCATCGCCAGGAGATGCTTCTCTTTTGTTTGCTGATAGCGCTCGAGAACCAGATCAATCGCCGAGGAATGGGGAAATTTCGGTGCGCGGCCAAAGCCGCCATTCTTAATATCAAATTGCTGTGTGACGGAAGTGATTTGCGCATCAACGACACTCGGGTCGAACTCCGCCCGCGCGCCCGTGAAGACTTCGGCTTGAGCAACGGCATCGGCCAAATGATCCGCCGCGCGGACAAGCTCGGCTCTTTTATTCTTATAAGAATCCGCCACCGCCAGGAGAATGCGCCGAAATCCGGGCCGCCCCATTTGATCCTCCGGCGGAAAATACGTGCCGCCGAAAAATGGTTTTCCATTCGGCAGTAGAAATCCGGTCAGCGGCCAGCCGCCTTGGCCGGAGATAGCGCTGACGGCGGATTGATAACGCGCATCCACGTCGGGGCGCTCGTCGCGGTCCACTTTTACGGCGACGAAATTCTCGTTGATAATTCTCGCGATCTCTGGAATTCTCGTAACTCTCACGGTCAATCACGTGGCACCAGTGGCACCACACCGCGCCGATATCCAGAAGAATGGGCTTGTCTTCCGATTGCGCGTGCGCAAATGCCGAGTCGCCCCATTCGTGCCAATCAATGGGCTGGTGCGCCGCGGAACGCAGATACGGGCTGGCGGAATCTTTCAAACGGTTTTCAGGATGAGATGACACGAAAAATCCTTTCGGTTCCCAAAGCGCTGGGGGCAAGCGCCATTCTTGCTAAAGCGTGAGTGAATGTGGAATAGAAAGGCAAGCCGAGGCTCAAACTACTGCACGATGTCTCCAGGGCCGAGATCGCGCGGGTCGAGCGGTTTGCGTCCGGCAAATCCCTCGTCCTGCCGGTGGTAGAAACGGATGCGGTCCTCACCCAGCTTCCAGCAAAGATAGACATCCTCGTTGTCAATCACGGCCGGAAAATCGAGCAAGCCCACGTCGAGATCCTTGATCACGCAGCCTGTTTCAAGTATGCGGTTCAATGAAGTTTTCAAAGATTCGGCGAGCTGCTGGTGCTCCACGCGTAACGCCGCCAGTTTTTCGTAGGGCACGATCACGCCGCCCATCATCATGATCCGAGCAGAAACCGCGGAAAGATCGTTTTCCAGGCCGGACAATTTCTTGCGGCAGTCCATGGCTTCCACGAGAAAAGGCTCCAACTCTCGCCGGGCGCGCTCCGCTTCGGTTAGCGTGAAAAGCCGCGGCTCCGGCTCGGGCGTGTCATCTTGTCCCTCTTCGTCGTCCTTCGTCCGCCATGGTATGTCCGTTCTTTTTCCGTCTTTTCTTCGCGGCTAGAACCCTGCTCAATTTGATGCTAACGCAAACTCATCGCATGGTCGAGCGCAATGCGTTCAGGAAGGAGTGTCAATGCGAAAGGATTCCACTAACCGCCGATGAACACCATAGTACGCGAAGGGGGCAGCGAAACCGGGGGCATTGATGCGGTGTCCTTCTTCCTTTTCATTTACGACCGACCGGATGTAGGTCGTCACGTACCTCGTCCGTCGCTCCTTCGCGGAGCAGCCCGCGCAGGTCGTGATCTTCTTTGCTGAAGAGGCACGTCCGCAGCTTTCCGTCCGCGGTCAGGCGGATGCGCGAGCAATGACCACAGAAGGGCTGCGTCACCGGCGCGATCAGGCCGATCTCGCCGGGAGCGCCGTCGGCGAAGCGGTATTTGCGCGCCGTCTCGCTCCGCTCGTGCGGAATCTGAACGAGCGGCCAGCGCGCTTGGATGCGCTGGTAAACTTCGGCGGCGGGCACGACGTGATTGCGCGTCCAGGTGCGGTCCGCATCTAGCGGCATGAACTCGATGAAGCGCATGATCACGCCGCGCTCGCGTGCAAATTCGGCGAACGATTCCACTTCGTCATCGTTCAGCCCGCGCACTAGCACGGCGTTGATCTTCGCTGGAGCCAGCCGCGACTTCTGCGCCACGTCAATACTGTGCATCACCGTTGCAAACGATTTTGTGCGCGTGATGCGTTCAAACTTGCCGGGATCGAGCGAATCGAGGCTGATGTTGATGCGGCGCAAACCCGCCGCGATCAGCCGGTCACAGCGTTCCACCAGCAGATGACCGTTGGTGGTCATGGAAAGGTCTTCGACGCCGAGTGCGTGAAGCCGCGCGATGTAATCTTCCACGCCCGTCGCGCACCAGCGGCTCTCCGCCGGTGATTCGTATCTTGCGAATGCCGAGGTTCAGAAAAATGTGCGCAAGCCGGTCCAGCTCCGGCCAGGAAAGAATTTCGTCGTGGTCGCGGTAATTTTCAGGATCGGCGGAACGGCAATAGACGCAGCGGAAATTGCAGCGGTCCGTGATCGAAATGCGCAGGTCAGTGATCTGCCGGCCGAATTTGTCGTGAAGGGTCATGGCACGCTTTTCTGGTTGGACGCGACCGCCTGAATTCCCTTTTTCCTGCTTCCCTAAAAACAAAATCGCCCGATCCGGATGCTTGGATGCGGGCGCTCAACGGAAATATACGCATTTCCGTCGGTACGCTCCTTTCCAAGTTCGGGAGGCCCGGGCGTTTCCACCCGAACCCTCAGCCTCGCGGTTCTTAAATCTCTCCCGCCGAAGCATCGTCCCTGCGCCGTAGGCTTTCTCTCCCGTAGGCGACAGGAATCGGAGTTCCCCATTAGTCTACGCTCCAATCAGGCGGGGTGCAATTCACGCAATCCGAGCCCCTTCCCTGAGTCCAGCCCGTGTATTGTGATAGAGTTTTTGCCACGCCATGCAGATCTTCGTTCTCGGGGCCGGCGCGACCGGTTCCCTTCTGGCAGAACTGCTTCAACGTCAAGGACATACTGTCTGGTGCGGTGACCGTGATCCCGAACGCGCGCGGCGCTTTCTCGGCAAACGAAGCACGATTGCCGTCGCCGAAGTGAACGCAAGAAACCTGCGCGGCATCGTGCGCGCGGCGCGCGGCTGCCAGCTCATCGTCAACGCTTCGGCGAGCGTCTTTAATCAGATTGTGATGCGGGCCGCGCTGCGTCTGCGTGCGCACTATGTGGATCTGAGCTCACATCTGACGCGCAATCCGTTTAAGGCGGAACAGTTCTCTTACAAAAAACGGTTTGAAGAGAAGAATCGCACGGCGCTGATCAATGCCGGTGCGGCCCCGGGCTTGACGAACCTCCTGGTCAAGCGCGCCGCGGAGATGCTGGACGAAGTCCATTCCGTGCACATCCGCCTCTACGAAAGCACCGAAAGCGACGACCCGATTTCGCAATGGTCGCCGGAAGTCTCGTTCGACGAGGCCATCTCGCATCCTCGCGTGTATCGCCACGGCAAATTTCGCATGGGAAAACGGTTCGCGGAGCTCGAGAAATTTCGCTTTCCGGATCCCATCGGAAACGCCAGCGTCGTGCTCGCCGCGCAAGATGAAGTCGCTACGCTTCCCCATGACATTTCCATGCGGAACATGGACGTGAAGATTGGCGGAAACGAGTTCGACCGCCTGCGCCGTTGGTACAAGCAGGGAAAACTATCGAAGTCGCGCGGCATCGTCCGGCACCGGTTTCCGCAGACGTCGTCGCCTCGCGCAATCGCCAAGCTGATTCGCCACGGCGTCCTGCAGAATGCGCGTTTTTCCGCAGCGGTGCTGGTGCGCGGCGTAAAACGCGGCGCAAAAGAGGATCAACATCTGTTGATACGCACCGACGCGATGTTTCCGACGCTCTATCAGATCCGCCGGCAGGGCCGTTACACCACGCCGGTCGCCTACGCCACCGCTCACGTCGCCGCCCTCTTCATCAAATATCTTCCGCGGGAGGAACCTGGTGTGTTCGCTCCGGAAATGTTGCCTGTGAAAGCGCGCCGCGCGATCATTGCGGGAATCCGCGCTCACAGCGTGAAGATCACGCACAAAACAACGGCCTTCAAACACGACGGCGAAGACGACGAAGAGTTTTGACTTGCGCCGTTGACCCGTTCGCCGCTAGGGCCGTGCCTCGAAAATCAAATTGAACGGCGTCTGCGTCGCTCGGCGAAATCGCGTGAAGCCCCCGCTCGTCACAACTTCCTTCAAGCGTTTCTCACCAGCCTGCGCGCCAAGCGCGAGTCCCACTTCCTGTGATAACGACGCCGGAGTGCACAAAAGCGTTGAAGCTCCGTAAAACGCTCGCCCAATCGGATTGAGATTATCCTCGAGCTTGTCACCGGCGAACGGCTCGACGATCATCCACGTTCCATCCTTCTTGAGCCGGCTATGCACATGCGCCGAAGCGCCAGCCGGATCGCCCATGTCGTGCAGGCAATCGAAGAACGTCACGAAGTCATAGTCCTTGCCCGGAAACGATTTCGCGCTGGCCACTTCAAATTTGATCCGGTCGCCCACGCCCGCATCGCGCGCGCGTTGTTTCGCCGTCTCGATCGATTTATCGTGATAATCGAATCCGGAAAATTCAGACTTGGGATACGATTTCGCCATCAGAATCGTGGACGCGCCCAATCCGCAACCCACATCGGCGACGCGCGCCCCGCTTTTCAATTTATCATCGACCCCTTCTAGCGACGGAATCCACGCCGCGATTAAATTCGAGGCGTATCCCGGGCGAAAAAATCTTTCCGTGCCGACAAAGAGATCGGCATGATGCTCGTGCCAGCCCAGCCCTTCGCCCGTCTTGAACCTCTCGGTCAGCGATTCTTCCGCTTTGACCGCCGCAAGCGCCACTTGAAACGCTCCCGGCATAAACGCGGGGCTGTTGTCGTCCGCCATCGCGAACGCCTGTTCCTCGCTCAGATGAAATTTTCCCGCCGCCGCGTCGTACGTCACGTAACCGCCGGCTGCCTGCGCGCTCAGCCACTCGCGCACGTAGCGCTCTGCAGTGCCCGTGCGCTTCGCCAGTTCCGCGGCCGTTTGCGGACCGCCCGCCGCGAGCCCTTTGTACAAACCAAGCTTGTCGCCGATGCGAATCAGCGCTGCGTTGAACGTCGCGCCAAAATCCACCAGCGCCCTTCCAAGAAACTCATTGAGCTTATCCGGATTGATTGCCATCTATTCCTCCGTCGGGTAGAAAGTAGGTGGGCCGAGCAATTGCCGCGGATTTTAGGCGGTTCACCACGCAAATTGCAAGAGCCATCAGCAGCAGCGGTTGGGCCGCGAATAGCGGCGATTGATCTGCTCGACGTAGAACTCTTCCGCGCTGAGCGTGCGGCTCCCCGCGTCCTGCCTGCCGTTTGCGCACAGATAGCGCTCGTACGCCGCGTCGCCGCACCATTCCCGTAAGCCGCGCCAGAACCGGCGAAGCGATCGCTTGGCGAATTTTGACGCTCGTTGCCTCATCTGCATCAGTCGTCTCCGTGCGCCGCGCCGGTAAATTCAGCGGCCCACTGTGTCGCAACATACGGCGCTTCATGCAGCACTGCCTCGCGGCGCCCGCTCAAAATCGCAAACCACTGGGCGAGCGCTTCGACGAGCAGCACGAGAATCATCAGCGCAAGCACTCCGGTCACTGCGGCATCCAGCCGCTGATTGAAGATCAGCCGCTGCGTCTCGGCAATTTTCGCGACAGGAATTTGGCCGGCAGTGATCTCCGCGGCAAGCGAATTTGCTTTCGATAGAAACCCGAGATTGGGATTCGCATCAAATATTTTCTGATAGCTCGCCGTCATCGTAACCGCCACAAGCATCACCATCGGCGCGAGCGTCACCCAGATCCATCGCAGCCGCTTCATCTTCAGGAGAATCGTTGTGGCCACAACCAGCGCTACCGCGGCAAGCAACTGATTGGCAATCCCGAACAGTGGCCAGAGCGAATTGATCCCTCCCAGCGGATCAACGACGCCCTGATACAGAAAATAGCCCCACATTCCGACAATGATAGCGCTCGAAAGCAAAATCCCCGGCATCCATCCCGTCCGAGCGAACGGTTTCCAAACTCGACCGCCGAGCTCCTGCACCATGAATCGGCCCACGCGCGTCCCCGCATCCAGCACGGTCAGAATAAACAGCGCCTCGAACATGATCGCGAAGTGATACCAGATGCTCATCAATCGATCGCCGCCGATGGTGCTCGAAAATATTTGCGCCATTCCGACGGCCAGCGAAGGTGCGCCGCCCGCGCGATTGAGCAAGGTCTGCTCGCCCACCGAATGCGCAAGCTGCGTCATGGTCTGCGCATCCAGATGGTATCCCCATGAGCTGATCGTAGCGGCCGCGGCGTCCGCCGTGCCGCCCACAATGCTCGACGGACTGTTGATCGCGAAATAGACACCCGGGGGCATCGCGCAAGCCGCCACCATGGCCATCACCCCGACAAACGACTCGAGCAGCATCGCGCCATAACCGATTACCCGCGCGTGACTCTCCCGGAGAATCATCTTCGGCGTCGTGCCCGAGGAAATCAGCGAGTGAAAGCCGCTGATCGCGCCGCAAGCGATGGTGATGAAGCAAAACGGAAAAATCTTCCCCGCAAAAACGGGGCCGCTGCCGTCAATGAATCGCGTGAGCGGGGGCATCATCATGTGCGGCCGCACAAACAAAATTCCCGCCGCCAGCGAGAAAATCGCTCCCGTCTTGATGAACGCACTCAGATAATCACGCGGCGCGAGGAGTAGCCACACGGGAAGAACCGCGGCCGCAAAACCGTACGCGATGATCACGAACGCCAGCGAAACACCACCAAACGTAAACGCCAGCGCCCACGATGGCGACGCCGCCACCCACTGCCCCGCCACCACGGCGAACAATACCAGCGCAACGCCAAACAAAGAAGCTTCCAGCACGCGCCCCGGCCGTATAAATCGCAAGTAGACGCCCAACAACAACGCAATCGGAATCGTCATCGCCAGCGTAAACGTCCCCCAGGGCGAAGACTTCAACGCGTTCACCACAACGAGCGCAACCACTGCCAGCAAAATCACCATGATCGCCAGTACGGCAATCTGTGCGATAAATCCGCCGCGCGCGCTCACTTCCTCGCGCGCCATCTGGCCAAGCGTTTTCCCGTCGCGCCGGATCGAGCAGAACAAAATAATAAAATCCTGCACGCACCCGGCCAGCGCCGCCCCGGCGATCAGCCACAGTGTTCCAGGCAAGTATCCAAATTGCGCCGCAAGCGTAGGACCGACGAGCGGCCCTGGTCCCGCAATTGCCGCGAAATGATGCCCGAAGAGAACCCACTTGTTGGTCGGAACGAAATCGCGCCCGTCGTCGTGAATTTCGGCAGGCGTGGCACGCGTATCATCCAACGCCAGCAAGCGTGCCGCGATGAATGCCGAGTACAAACGGTACGCCACCATGTAACAACAAACTGCCGCGACGACGAACCACGTGGCGTTCAGCGGCTCGCCGCGGTGCAATGCGATCCCGCCCAAAGCGCCGGCTCCTGCAATCGCCACGCAGACCCACACTATGATTGTAAGAACGCGCTTCATTTCCCCGAACTGGCGCGAATGAATTGCGCGGTGTCCTGCTTCAGTTTCGCCAGCGAAGGCATGTGCGCATATACCATGTGCCCCGATTCGTAATAAGCCCCGCTCAAGTGGCCTCTCAAAGTAGGATCGAGGCCGAGATGCTCGAACGTGTAGTCCGCCGCGAAAAACGGCGTGGCCAGGTCGTAGTAGCCTTTCGCAACGAAAACGTGAAGAAACGGATTCTGCGTCATCGCGCTGCGCAGCGTCTCGCCCACATCCACGTAGCGATTCTCGTAGGGCTTGTAGCTCCACGGATTCACGCGCCCGGTCAAAACTTCGTACGGCAGATCGCTGTCGAATTTCAAATCGCCGCGCACGTAATCGTTGAGCGTGGCCGTATACGGCCCGATAATCGCCGCGATGCTCGGATCGTATTCCGGCGAATCGCCCGCGGCGTCCTTGTCAATTCCGGTGAATCGCCCGTCAATGCGGCCAACCGTGCGCCGCTCGCTGCGCAACAGTTCCTTCGTGAAGCGCTCAATTTCCACGCGCATGTTAGTGCGCTCGATGTAGTCCGTCGAAAGTCCCGTCAACCGCGCGAGCTTCTGCACCGTTTCCGCGTGTTTTGCGTTCGGAAGAGCGTCCCCCGCCATCAGCGCCGCCGTATAGTCGCCCTTCGCAAACGCCTCCGACTCTTCCACGGCTTTGCGTAAGTCCGACTGCAGATCGGCGGGCAGTCGCTTGTGGTACCACGCAATCGCCGTGTACGTCGGCAAATAAAGTACGTACGGCAAATCGTTGCCGCTGTCGAACTCCGTGGTCGCGAAATTCAAAATCGTCGAAACCAGGATGATCCCGTTCAAATACATTCCGTAGCGCTGCTGTAAATATCCGGAAAGTCCCGCGGCTCGCGTCGTTCCATAACTTTCGCCGGCAAGAAATTTCGGCGAAGACCAGCGCTTGTTGCGCGTCGCGTAAAGCCGGATGAAATCGCCGACGGATTGCACGTCTTCCTGAATTCCATGGAACTGGTTCGGAGATTCGCCCGGCGCGGGCCGGCTGTAGCCTGTCGAAACCGGGTCAATAAAAACGATATCCGTGACATCCAGCAGCGAAGACTCGTTGTCCACCAGCTTATAAGGCGGCGGCAGCAGCGCGCCCGCGTCTCCCATCTCGACGCGCCGCGGACCAAACGCTCCAAGGTGCAGCCACACCGAGGCCGACCCCGGCCCTCCGTTGAACGTGAACATCACCGGCCGCTGCGCCAAATCGCTCACATCATCGCGGGTGTACGCCACGTAAAACACGCTCGCCTTCGGCGTGTCGTCCTCGGCTTTCATCACCAGCATCCCCGCCGTCGCCGTGTACTTGATCTCTTGCCCGCCGATGTGCGCCGAGTGCTTCGTCTGCACCACTTTGTCTTCCGGCACTGGCGGCGTTTTCTTCTCCGGTTCTTTCGATGTCTCGGCGGCTTTCTCGCCCGGCTTTTGCGCGGGGCGGAGTCTGCGCCGTTTGCTGTGCGAACGCAAACGACATTGCCGAGCAGAGATCAGTGCGGCGCAGCTCAATCCCACATACGCGAAATTCATCGGCGATTGGCTCCTCTTGTTAGTCCGGCGGAAGGTCACAACAGCCCGCGGCATCGTATGCGAGTGCAGTAGCTTCGTCAATCCGTGTCCGCCTCGCCACTCACCCGAACTGCCTTCGCAATTTTGCTTGTGTCGCGCGCGGGGCGCTATAGAATGCTGCCACGTCACCGACATCTTTCGGTCGAGGAGTATCTATGCGCCCAGCCCTTCCACGTTTCACCGTGTGCCTGAGCACTCGCCGCGCTTCTGCTGCTGTCGCCAATCGCCGGCGCGCAGCAGAAAGAAGACTTGCCTCATCCTAAAACCCTGCAAGAACTCCAAACAGCAATGAAAAACTCTCTCGACAAGGCTCACCTGCCCGGCGCGGGCGTAGCGCTCGTTTCGAATGGTGAGCTGCTCTGGTGCGGCGGACTCGGTAAAGCGGATGTCGCCTCCGGCCGCGATGTCACCTGCGACACGGAATTTCGCGTCGGCTCGATCAGCAAGTCTTTTGTCGCGCTTGCGCTTCTGAAGCTGCAAGAAGAGGGAAAAATAAATCTCGAAGCGCGCTTGCAGGATGTCGCGCCGGAGGTCCCGGTAAAGAATCGCTGGGAGTCCACGAACCCCGTGCGCATCGTGAACCTGCTCGAACACACCGCCGGATTTGACGACATGGAGGCCGCCGAAGTTTATAACTTCAAGGACGCCTACGATTTTCCGCTACTCGAAGTTTTCAAGCGTTTCCCGGAGCCGCAAGACGTTCGCTGGCTTCCGAGCACGCGCATGTCCTACTCTAATCCGGGCTTCGGCATCGCCGGTTACCTCATCGAAAAAATCACCGGCAAACCATACGACCAGTACATTCGCGAAACAATTCTTCGTCCGCTGGGCATGGCGAATGCCGACTTTCCCTTCACCGATGCGAACAAGCCTCTCCTCGCCACCGCATACGATGGCGATCCGCCCCACGCTCTCGGTTATCCATATATTTATTTGCGGCCTGCGGGTGATCTAAAAGCATCGCCGGGCGAACTCGCCAAGCTGGTGCAATTTTTCCTGCGGCGCGGAAAAGCAGGTGATGTGCAAATCGTGAAGCCGGAGTCCATTATCCGCATGGAATCGGTCGAGACGAGTTTGGCCGCGAAAAACGGCCTGCGCCTCGGCTACGGCCTCGCGAATTATGCCCAAGTCGAAGGAGGCGTGGTCACTCACGGCCACGATGGAGGCATTGACGGGTTCATCTCCTCCTACCACTACATGCCGGAACAGAACTGGGGCTACGTCGTGCTCTTGAACAGCACCCACTCGGGCAAAGCGCTGAACGATTTGGACCGGCTGGCCATCGATTTCCTATCGAAGGATCTTCCCAAGCCGCAGCAGCCGGCGGTATCCATGCCCGCCTCCGCGCTGGAGAAATTTGCAGGCTACTACGCGTCTCGAGCTCCACGCTCGCAACTTTTGTCGTTCATGGATGATCTTTCCGGCGGCCTGCGCATTCGCGTCATCAATGGACAGCTCACACACTCGGGCCTCTTCGGCAAACCAGAAATTATGGTTCCGGTTGGGAAGCACTTTTTCCGCGGTGAAAAGGAGCCCGAAGCGACCTCAGTTTTCTTCACGGACGACGCGGGCCGGATGGTGCTCTCCGGCCAGGGGCTGGATGGTTTCTCCTACGGCGAGCGCACCGGTATTGCGTGGACGTATGCGCGGATTGCTATGCTTCTTGTCTGCGTCGTGTTGATGGCGACATCCCTGCTCTTCGCGATTGTTTGGATCTTGCGGAAGTTATTCGGCGGAATGAAAGACGTTCACCACCTCGCGGTACGAGCAATTCCCCTTCTCGCGACGTTGTCTTTCCTGGGCCTGGTTTTTTGCTTCACAAGACTGGGCGGCGCGGACACCGGAAAACTCACGGGTTGGACTGCTGGGATTTTCACCCTGAGCGTTTTGTTTCCGATTCTCTCGCTCTACGGACTCTTTCTTGCCGTTCGCGTTCCGAAAAACGAAATTCACGGCGGCGCGCGCGTTCATTCGCTGCTTGTTGCATTGGCCTGCTGCGTCGTCACTGTCTTTATCGCTTCGTGGCACATTATCGGCCTTCGCCTTTGGGCGCCGTGATCGCGCGATTCGCGCAGCCGAGTTATTCCGAGCAACCAAAGAATCTGTTCGCGGTATCGAGTGTGCGTACAAGCCAGTCGTGCGGACGCTTCTCGTCCGATGGCAAAATGTCCCAGCCGGTATAAACCGCGACCATGTCGTATTCGGGCACAACGATGAGTTGTTGCCCGCCGAATCCGCGCGCGGTCCATGCTACATCCTCGGGCGTGCTGCCAAAGGACTGCAGCCACCACAGATAGCCGTATTTCCAGTCGCTTCCACCGACGGCCACATGGGGCGCCACCGAGTCCTTGATCCACGCCGAAGAAACGATTTCCTTCCCTTCCCACATGCCGCCCTTGAGAAAAAGCTGTCCGATCCTAGCGAGATCGCGCGAGGACAAATACAGTCCGCCTTCCGTGTCTGGCAGTCCTGTCGGCGAATGCTTCCAGTAGTAGTGCATCCCCAGCGGCTTGAAGAGATGTTCCGCTGCGTAGTCATCAATATTTTTGCCGGTCACTTTCTTGAAGATGTGTGCCAGCAGTACCGTCTCGCCGCTGTTGTACACGAACTTTTTGCCTGGTTCGTCCACCATCGGCTGATCAATCACGTACTGCGCCCAGTCGTGGCTCGCTTCCATGATGTCCGCGGAATTTTTCGGGTCATCGTAGGCGAGATCTTCATACCATTCGAGGCCTGCGGTCATCGTCAGCAAGTGGCGCAGCGTGATGCGTTTCTTTCGATCGTCGAGATTCGCGATTTTGTGGCCGCCGAAGAACTGCACTATGGGGGTGTCGAGACCGGCCGTAAAATCATTGTGCGTCCTCGCAATTCCATACGTGATGGACGTGACTGTTTTCGATATCGATTGCATCGTGTGCATGTCCGTGCCGTGGTAGTAAGGATGAAAGTCCGTGCTGAAATAATTGTATGGGCCGTGCAAGTCGTGATTCAGCGGTCCTTCTTTTTTGGCGCGCTCGCCGTAAATCTGACCGTAATCGTGTTTATAGGATTTCTCGTAAACGGCCTTGCCGCAGCGCAGGATGAGCATGCTGTCCACCAGTCCGTATTTTCCGCTGGCGAGATCGGCGTCGAATGCCGCGAGCTTATCCGGATTGAAACCAAAATCTTTTGGCGCTCCCGCAGGCCAGGCCTTTGACGCTCCCGTTTCTTGCGCAATCGCGGAGACGGAGAAGAGACACAGCACGAGCGCCGCTGCCACGGCGCCTTTTCTTACCAGCCCTATCTCGTTCGCAAAATGCACGGCGTTACTGTTCATCGGTTCTCCATTTCGTCGTAAATCTCAATCGTCGAGCGAGGTAAATTTCAGCAGCGGGTAAAGCTCGTGAAATATTTTTGCAATGACTCGCGGAAACGAAATTTGCGTTGCAGCTGAGGGCTTGAGTTTGCGCCGCACGATCCACGCTTGCAGTTTCTTCCAGTCTTCCGGTCCGGCCGGCCACCCTTTTTGTTCCGTCCATTCACCTTTTGCTGCGCTATACCAATAGCTTTCGTAGCGCTTCCCTAAACGCTTTTTTTGTTGCGCGAGCCATTTCGGTCGCGCCGAAACGCGCGCGTCGGCGATCAGCCCTATTGCGGACTCCTTACGTTTCGAACCCGCATAGATGCGAAAGCCAACCGTTACCGTCTCGGCGGAAATTCCAGTGTAAAGTTGGCCGGCTTCGCCTTCGCCGGGAAACGGCGCGGAACATTTCAAATACATTTGCGCGCGATACGGCGTCTTATCCTTCGCGAAACGAATGTCGCGGTTGATGCGCGAGAAATTCGCGCCGGTGCGTCCGGTCGTGTCGAAGCGCGAATCAAGCCGCAAAATTGTGGGGCTGAGTTCTTCGAGCAACCGGCGGAAAGGTTTTACAACAGTTTGCTGGTAGCGTTCGCGGTTCGCGTCCATCCACACTTTACGATTATTGCGCGCCAAATCGCGGAAAAATTGAAACGTCGCGCGCGTAAAAATCGGCTCTGCTTTCGCCATACTTGGCCCTCGGTGCAGATTGGTGGGGACAAGAGTACACGATTCCCAATCAGCGTCAATTGGACTATGCTTTGCCACTTGCCGAGATGGGTGACAGTCGCGGGATTTTCGAGTTCCATTCCAAGTGAGGACGAGATGAAGCAACGTAAATGGATTGTGGCAGGAATTTTTCTGGCTGGTGCGTGCGCGGCGGCCGAGTTCGTGCGCTCCGCGGCGATTGTAACGGCGGACGAGGCAAAGCCCGCGGCGAAGGTGGAACCGTGGAAAGCGGAAGATGAGATCTTCCAGGAATACGCGGGGCAATTCCGCATTTCGCCGGACGCGAAGTGGCTCGTTTGGGTGAAGTCAACCGGCGACAAAGAGAAGGATTCGCGCGTTTCCAATCTTGTTTTGTCGAGCCTCACCGAGAGCAAAGAGATTGAGCTGACGCGCGGCGGCGACCGCTATGGAAATCCGCGATGGTCTCCGGACGGCGAGCGCATCGCCTTCGTAAGTTCGCGGGCGCGCCCGAATGCCAAGCCGGAGACCGCGCCGATGCAAATCTGGCTGATCAATCCCCACGGAGGCGAGCCCTGGGTTCTGACGGAACTGGCTCGCGCGCCGCGCCAAATCGACTGGCTGGACAAGGACACCATCATCTTCAGCGCCGCGGAGGATTCGGCTCTTTACGAGCAAGAAATGAAGAAAAAGAAAGACGATTCCGAGATTGTGGACGACGCCGATCACGCGCCGCCGGTGCGTCTCTACAAGATCAGCGTGAAGGACAAGAAAATCACGCGGCTGACAACTAACACAGATTGGATTGGAAGCTGGAGCGTCTCGAAGGATGGGAAACTCGCCGTCGCCTCGCACGACAGAAGCTTGCACTACACTTTCGATCAGAAAGTTCCGCCAATAGCAGTCCTTCACAATTTGAGTGACGGCACGGAGAAACAAATCTTTACGGAAGGCCGCGTCCGTCCGTACGGTTTCGAGTGGGCCGCGGACGGATCCGGATTTTACGCCATTGCGCCGTATTCAACCGATCCGAAGTTTCTGACCGCAACGATCCTCAAAGATTATTTCTACGATTTGGCATCAGGCACAGCGACAGAAATTTCTCCGGATTGGGAAAACGGATTCGGTTTCGGCCTGGAGCACGCGCCGGGCGGGTTTGTTGCCGACCTCGCGGCGGGAAGCCATTCCGAATTGGCGCGCTACACCGCGGAGAAATCGGCGTCCGGATGGACGTGGCACCGGCAATCTTTGACTGGCGATCACGCGAAGAATATTCGCGGCTTCGCACTGAGTGAAGACGGAAAAACGATCGTCTATGAATATTCGACAGCCAGCAAGCTGCCGCAGATTTACCGCGCGCAACTCGACGGAACGAAAATCGTTTCGCCCGTGCAAATCACGAAACTGAATGAGGGGCTGGTGAGCGGAAGAACTTTCGCGAAAACGGAGGTGATCCGCTGGAAAGGTTCGCTCGACGAAGACGTCGAAGGCATCCTCTACTATCCGACGAACTACGAGGCCGGAAAGAAATATCCCGTGATCACCGCAATTCACGGGGGCCCGACAGGCTGGGATTCCGATGCGTGGGACGACAACTGGGCATATCCCGTCAACCTAATGACGCAGCGCGGCGCCTTCGTGCTGCGACCGAATTATCACGGCAGCGCGAATTATGGATTGAAATGGGTGGAATCGATTTGCTGCGGCAAGTATTACGACCTCGAGACGCCGGACATCAATATGGGCGTCGACTATCTGATATCGAAGGGCATGGTTGATCCGGACAAGGTTGCGACGCTTGGCTGGTCCAACGGCTCGATTCTTTCGATCAGCCTCATCACGACGTATCCTGCGCGGTATAAAGCGGCGAGCGTGGGCGCGGGCGACGTCGAATGGATCAGCGACTGGGGCAACGTGGATTTCGGCGATTCATTTGATTCCTATTATTTCGGCAAGTCGCCGATGGAAGATCCGCAGCTTTACATTCGCAAATCACCGTTTCTTCAAGATGGACAAAGTGCAAGCGCCGGTCTTGATTTTCCACGGCTCGGCGGACCGCAACGTTCCACCGGCGCAAAGCTGGTCGTTCTTCCGTGCGTTGCAGTATTACGGCAAGACGGTCAAGTTCGTGGTGTTCCCCGGCGAGCCGCACGGCCCGCAAAAGCTGACGCATCAGATCCGCAAGGTGGAAGACGAAGTCGCCTGGTTCGACAAATACTTCTTCAAGTCCGCCAAAGTAGAAAACGAAGCTCTCAAAAAGGACTCTCCGCTCGCGGAGTCGCTCAGAAAGAAGAACTTAGCGTTCGGGAATCTCGCCGGCATCGGCCGCATATATGCCGCACCCGGATCGAAGGGTGAAGCTATGTACCCCATTCCCGAAGTGATCAAGCATGGGGATTTATGGATCGGCAGATTTGAAGTAACGCGAGCGCAATTCGCCGAATTTGACAAGAGCTACAAATTCGACGCGAACACACCCAACTTTCCGGTCGGTGCGATCACACTGGGCCGGGCGACTGCCTATGTAGACTGGTTGTCCAAACAAACCAAGGAAACGTGGCGGTTGCCGTATGAGGACGAAGTGAAAGACCTGTATGAAAACCGCGACGGCGAAAATACGCTCGATTACTGGGCCGGATATACGCCGAATCCCGAGGATGCCGCGCATTTGCGTGAAAAAGCAAAGGAACTGCTCGGAACTGCACCTTTGTTGAAAGAAGTTGGCAGCTTCCACGCTCAAGGCAAAGATGACGAAGAGCCCATCTATGACCTCGGCGGAAACGTTGCCGAGTGGGTGCTGACGCGCGACGGCAAGGGCAAAGTTATCGGCGGCAGCGCGGATTGTCCGGCCGATCCGAAATCCAATTGCACGCCCGAGCAGGAATATATTGGATTCCGCGTGGTGCGTGGCGCAGCGAAGCCTGCGCCTGCAAAACAATAGTGGGACAGGCATTTTTGCCTGTCTGCATTTTCCATGCCTCAAAGAAAAAGAGCACAGGCTGAAGCCTGTGCTACCAGATTGGCGCTTGCGGCGGAGCACGGCTGGCGCTAGCCTGCGGGGATGAGCGATTTCACACCTACTAAGAGAACAAGAGTTACGCGGAAGCCTGACCGGGCTAATTACGACCACGAAACCATTTACGGCATTCTGGACCAGGCTTTTGTGTGCCATGTGGGGTTCATCTCCGACGGAATGCCCGTTGTCGTGCCGACGAATTATGTGCGCGTGGGCGACAAACTTTTTCTGCATGGCTCAACGGCAAGCAGGTTGATGAAGACGCTGGGGAGCGGAGCGCCGTTTTGCCTCAGTGTGACGCTCTTAGACGGGATTGTTTTTTCGCCGACGGCGACGGGCCACTCCGTGAATTACAGGTCGGTCGTGGTGATGGGCAAGGCTGAGCCAATTGAAGATCCAGCGGCGAAGTTGGCGGCGATGCGCGACTTCGTCGAGTACGTGCTGCGCGGGCGTTGGGCTACCGTGCGTCCGCCCAGTGAGCAGGAACTGAAAGGCACGATGGTTTTGGCCGTGCCGCTGGTGGAAGCCTCCGCAAAAATACGTACGGGGTTTGCGGTGGACGACGGCAAGGAATACGCCGGGGGCGCGTGGACTGGCGTGCTTCCATTCAAGTGGACGCCAGGAGAACCGGTGCGCGATCCGCGAGGCAATTCAGCGATTCCCGTGCCCGACAGGATTCAGCACTATTCCCGACCACAATAGAGCAGTTTGTGCCCTCCCCCCCCCCTATATTCTGTAAGTGTTGATTCTAAATGGCTTAACATTTTTGCAAGTCTTTTAGAATCAACACTTGTGAGATGTCTTGGAAGTGTTGATTCTGAAGTGGTTGCACAGCCAGAAAAGCCGGTAAAACACGGCAAAACGCGGTGCTTCTCGGCGTATTCATTCTAAAGAACTTAGAGATATGGACCGAAAGGACCACAAAAAATGAAAAAGCGGCAGAAGGACTGCCGCGCTGAAGAGTCGCACAATTTCCTGGAACGAAGAATACCACAAAACGGAAAAAAGCGGGGAACATTTTGAGGGCTTGCAGAACTGCGGGCGGGGCTGGACAGTGGCTCGCGCAAAACTCCTGTTGACGATCTACAGGGATGTGATAGGCTCGCGTTTTCTCCTGTTGACCGTCTAAAGGAGAGGCATGACGCCTTTCAGAACAAAATTCCTACCGAGAATGTCCGACATGCAAATGTCGAGGGCGAGCTAGCGTATGCGGGAGTTTTGCCGCGCCTTCATCCGGCGCCTCCTTTCGCTATTCCGCGGCCGGCATCTAGAAGAGGAATTGGATGAGGAGCTGCGTTCGCATGTGGAGATGGCCGTGGAGATGAACCAGCGTAAAGGCATGAGCGCCGAAGAGGCGCGCCGCGAGGCGCTCCGCAGTTTTGGCGGGGTCGAGAAAACCAAAGAGCTCTATCGCGAGCGGAGAGGACTGCCCATGATTGAAACCACACTTCAAGATATGCGGTTTGGCTTCCGGATGCTGCGGCGGAGCCCGGGCTTTTCTGTCTTGGCGATCCTCTGCTTGACTTTGGGGATTGGGGCGAATGCGGCGGTGTTCAGCTGGGTGGAAGGGATTTTATTCCGTCCGTACCCGGCGGTAAGTCATCAGGAGAGATTGCTCGCTCTTGGTGGAACGGCGCGCGGCGAAACGGGCGGCGGTCCTCTTTCCTGGCCAGACTTCGTCGATCTGCAGAGGAGTTGCACTCTCTTCGACACGTTATTTGTGAGCAAAATCACGGGGACCACGCTCAGCATCGGCGATCGCGCGGAGCGGACGATAGGGAGCATCGTATCGGCGAACTATTTTGACGCGATTGGGGTGCATCCGATTCTTGGGCGCGGATTCGAGCCAGGCGAAGATTCCGGGAAGGAGTGCGCATCCCGTGACGGTGATTAGCTACCAGCTCTGGCAAGGGCGATTCAAAGGCGATCCGCAGATTATCGGGAAAACGCAGCGGCTCAACGGAGTGGTGCACACGATCGTGGGCGTGACGCCGGAAGGTTTTTACGGAACGTTTGTTGGGTGGGGGATGCAGTTCTGGGTGCCGGCGTCGATGGAGGAAATATTTGAAGCGGGAGGCTACAAACTGGAGGATCGCGGAGCGCGATGGATTGAAGCGTACGTGCGGCTGAAGCCCGGCGTCACGCGCGAGCAGGCACAGGAGGAGACTTCGGCGGTGGCGAAGCGGCTGGAGGCCGACTATCCGGATACGAACCGTGGACGCAGCATGCAACTGTGGCCATTGTGGCAAACGCCATTCAATAACGCGGGTACGCTGCTGCCGACGCTGGAAATCATGCTTGCTGTTGTGTTTTTTGTGTTGCTCATTGCGTGTGCAAATGTGGGGAACCTGCTGCTGGTAAGGTCGTTCGCGCGACGACACGAAATGACGGTGCGGCTGGCGATCGGGGCGAGCCGCGGCCGCTTGCTGAAACAACTTTTGACGGAAGGCGTGATCCTTTCGGCTTTTGGTGCAGTGGGAGGTCTGCTCGTTGCGCATTGGTGCCGTCATGCATTGGTGCTGCTGTTCCCGGCTCGGGCGGGAGTGTCAATGCACCTGCCGGGGGAAATCGATTGGCGCGTGCTGGCGGTGAGCGCCGGCGTTTGCTTGATAGCGACATTGGTGGTCGGGCTGGTTCCCGCGATGCAGAGTGGCAAGATCGATCTTGCGGGGGCGCTGAAATCCGATTCGGCGGGTGTGGTAGGAAGCCGTGGTAGAGGGTGGATTCGATCAGGGTTGGTTGTGGTGCAGGTGTCGTTGAGTTTCGTTTTGCTGGTGGGAGCAGGGCTCTTGCTCCAGAGCCTGCAGAAGATCCGTACTTCCAGCCCGGGTTTTTCCACGCATGGCGTGCTGTTCACTGCCGTCGATTTGGTGTCCGCGGGCTATGATGCGCAGCGCGCGCAGAATTTCCAGGACGAGCTGATGGATCGCGTGAAGGCTTTACCGGGAGTCGAGTCAGCGGCCTTCGCGCGAGCAACGCCCCTGGCCTATGGAAGTTTTTCTTCGACGCCGATTGCCGTGGATGGCTATCAACCGCCGCCGGAAGAGCAGCCTACCGTTGAGTACAACGAAGTGGGCCCGGACTATTTCGTGACCATGGGGATTCCGCTGGTGTCTGGGCGGGAGTTCACGCGCGCGGACGACGAGACAGCGGCGCTGGTGGCGGTGGTGAACGAGACGATGGCCGGACGGTATTGGCGCGGAAAAGATCCAATTGGCGAGCGGGTTCAGGTAAAGGGTCGGTGGATGCGCGTGGTCGGTGTGGCAAAGGATTCCAAGTACCGGAGCGTCCGGGAAACGCCGACACCATTTTTCTATGTGCCGCGGCGGCAGAATTTTTCGGTTGGGGCAGGGTTGTATGTACGAACTCCGCAGAGCCCGGAAACGATGGCGACAGCTGTGGCCCGCGAAGTACACGCATTGGACGGGAATCTTGCTCCTTACGAGATGATCACGCTGCAGGAGCAAGTGGATCGGTCGACGTCGCCGCAGATGGTGGCGGTAACTCTGGTCGGCGTTTTGGGCGCGTTGGCGCTGCTACTCGCTGCCATCGGATTGTATGGCGTGATGTCCTACGCAGTGTCGCAGAGCGCGAGGGAGCTAGGGCTGCGGATGGCGCTGGGCGCGGACGTTTCGAATGTGTGGCGGCTGGTGATGTCGCGCGGATTGGGGCTGGTGGCAGGCGGAGTGTTGCTTGGCGGGGCAGTAGCGCTGGGACTAACCCGACTGCTCGGGAACCTTCTTTACAAAGTGAGCCCGCGCGACCCCCTCGCGTTCGGGGCAGCGTTTGCGGTGATGACGATTGCGGCGCTGGCAGCGTGTTTCTTGCCCGCGTTGCGAGCGACGCGGACCGATCCGGCGCGGGCGTTGCGAGAATAATTCTCTTCATTCAATGCTTGGCGGTTAGGCAGCGCTCGAGCGTGCGCAGCCGAGCGAGACAGTCTAATTTTTGGTGCTGGAACCGGCGAAGGCGGTGGCTATGCCTAGCGAGATGAGGATGCCGCCGGAGACGTAGCGCTGGGTGCGCATCCAGCGGGGGTTACCGCGAAGGCGGTGGGCTACCGTGCCAGAGAAATAGGCCCAGAGCGAGTCACTGAACGTTCCCATACATGCGAAGAGAATGCCGAGGGAGAGGATTTGCGTGGCGACGTGTCCGCGGGACGGATTGATGAATTGAGGGAGGAAGGCGAAGAAGAAGAGCGCGGTCTTGGGATTGAGGACGTTGACGACGATGCCTTGGGTGAAGACGCGGCTCAGTGTAGTGCGCGGTGCGTTGGGGGAAGCGTCGAAAGATTCGTCGCGGCGAAGTTTTTGGACGCCGAGATAGATGAGGTAGACGGCGCCGAGATATTTAACAACGCTGAAAGCGGTGGCCGAAGAAACGAGCAGGGCGGAAAGGCCGACGGCGGCTGCGGCTGTGTGGATGAGCGTGCCGACGCCGATGCCGAGGGCGGAGACCAAGCCGGCGTTGCGGCTGTGGCCGATGCTGCGGCCAACGATGTAGAAGATGGCGGGGCCGGGTATGGCGAGAAGAAGTGCGGCGGCGCTCACGAAGATTAGGAGTGAGGAGTGGCTGGGGAACATGATCGTTGGATGTTTGCGGCTAGGCGGCGGTTAGGAGGATGGGGTCGCGCTTGGTAATGACGATGGTGTGTTCGTAGTGAGCGGAGAGGCTGCCGTCGGTGGTGCGGACGGTCCAGCCGTCGCGGTCGAGAGAGACGTTGCCGGTGCCGGCGGCGATGATCGGCTCGATGGTGATGACGAGGCCTTCTGCGAGGAGATGGCGAGCGCCGGGGTCGGCGTAGTTTGGGACGGACGGCTCTTCGTGAATGGTGCGGCCAACGCCGTGGCCGCCTAGTTCGCGGATGACGTGGAAGCCGCGGCGGCGGACTTCGCGCTCGACGGCGCGGCCGATGTCTTTGGTGCGATTGCCGGGGCGGGCGGCGGCGAGGGCTTGGCGGAAGGCACGTTCGGCGCAGTGGGCTAGTTCGCGAGATTTTTCGGCGGCTGGCGGGACTTGAATGCTGACGGCGGAGTCGGTGTGATAGCCGGCTTTTACGGCGGTTAAGTCGAGCTTGACTAGATCGCCGGGTTGGATGACGCGCTGGCCGGGGATGCCGTGGACGACTTCGTCGTTGACGCTGATGCAGACGTCGCCGGGGAAATTGTAGATGAGCGGCGGGGAGGATTGGGCGCCGTTTTCGGTGAGGATGCGCGAGCCGATTGCGGAGAGTTCGGCGGTGGTGACGCCGGGGCGGACGGCGGCGGTCATGGCGCGGAGTGCTTTGGCGACGATTAGGCCGCAGGCGCGGAGTTTTTCGAGTTGTTCGGCGGTGGTGATGGACACTAGGCTAGGTTCCACGGAGCAAGTTTTCGTTCATAGGCACGATGTTACTCGCTGGCGGGAATAGGTCGCAGCGAAAAGATTATATGGTTTAGATCAGATTGCGCGAAGCAAGTTTTGCCGGGCTTTGCACCAACAATCAGCGTTAGCCGGCGATCTTGATTGTCGAAAGCCTCGATGACTACGCCTCGATCGCGCATCAGATCGCCATCCTGGAAACCGCGCGTCCAGGGAGTCGCAAAGCTGTACAAGCCGTTCTTGAAGCGCTGCGATTCCACGCCCTTTATCACTAGCAGCACAGCGTTGCCGGCCATCTCCTGACGGGAGGAAAAGAGGCGCAGATCGCTTGGCGTCAAATTCAATACTTTTGAGCGCAACGCGAAGCTTGAGCGAGTGGCTTCTTGTCCAAAGACTTCTTGGATGTTGCGGCCCTTTTTGGATGCTTCCTGCTGCATGACACCAATTAGATCCCCGCTGGGTCCAGGTTTGATGATCGACATGCCTGCGCAATCTGAAAAGCTAAGGACAACGGCGGACTCGAATTTCCTCTCTACTTTCACTTCGGTTGTAGGGGATTCAAATTCAGAACCGAAATAAGTTACCTTTGGCCCGGTTGGATGGGTACTGGCATCAGGGGACAACGGCTTTGGGACATTCCACATCTCGGGAGAATTGCGGAATTGCCACCTCACGAACGCAAAATACTCTAGTGCGGGGCCACAAAAATAGAAGAAAACGCCAAGAATGGCACAAAGGGCACAAGCGAAAATGCTTGCTGGACGCATCGCCAAGACGATCGGATCGGCTAACTCCAACCACTAGTGGCAGCCGCAACCGCCACCGCAGCAACTGCCGCCACCCCCAGAGGAGCCACTGGAAGGAGCGGAGGAGCTGCCGTTGCCGGCTGTGGCGAATACGGAGAGCTGGATCGTGGCTTTTTTGCTGGCGCACTTGGGGCAGGAGATTTCCTGCTGCTTGTTGATGACGATTTTTTCGAAGTGCGTTTCGCAATCGTCGCAAATGTATTCGTAGATGGGCATGGACCCTATTCTCTCCCCGGTAAGTATAGCGTCAAATTGTTTTAACCGCATCGGTCCGATGTAAGGCTCGGCACTACCGCGCTATAGAAACACTCGCCGATGCTGACGCCGAAGAAACGACCAAGTGCCTATCGAACCTAGCAACAAATAGCGCCTCAGTCTTCTCCTTCTGCAAGCGTGGAAACACCGATGAGGCCGGTAGAGCCCCATCTGCCTACGCTCGCGCTCAACAAAATATATGAGTAAGTCCCGTGGAATTCGCCGCACTAGGGCGTAAGTCCATAGGGCGAAGCCAAGACTAAGAGGACAAGAAGGGCGGTAGTTAGAAGCCACGCGACGCCAGTTACGACCTTGCGCGCTGGCCCTCCTACGCAGCCACTCTCGCCACGACAGCCACTGTAAGCAAGGGACAGAGGCAGCAGATACCCTCCAAAGGCACGAACGATCGCGAGGAGGAATACCATTGCTCGGCTCCTAAGAATCATGTACATGCCGCCGTTGGGGTTGATGGTTTGGCCGGTGATGAAGGAGCTCTGGGCCAGGAGCACCGCGATGCGACCGACTTCGTCTACGGAACCGGTGGTGCCCACTGGAATGCGGCTGGCGATGTCTTTGGGCAAGCCGGCGATCATGTCGGTTTCGATGAGCGCGGGGGCGATGGCGTTGGCGGTGATGCCTTCTTTGGCGAATTGGGAGGCGTAGGAGCGGGTGAGGCCGAGGATACCGGCTTTGGTGGCGGCGTAGTGGGGGCCGATGACACCGCCGTACTGGGCCGCGACGGAGGAGAGATTGATAATGCGGCCCCAGCGGGCGGCACGCATTCCGGGGAGGACGCGCTGCGTGACGAGAAAGACGGAAGTCAGGTTTACGCGGAGAAATTCGTTCCAGATTTCTTCGGTGACCTGATCCGCGGGAAGAATTTTGGCGATGCCAGCGTTGTTGACGAGGATGCCGACGGAGCCCAATTCGTTTTCTGTGGTTTTGACGAGGCGCTCGACATCGGCGGTGATGGAGACGTCGGCTTGGACGGCGATGCACTTGCGACCCGCGGCGCGGATCGTTTGGCAGACGGACTCGGCGGCTTCGGCTTGGGCACGGTAATTGACGGCGACATCGGCTCCGGCACCGGCTAGAGCCAGGGCGATGGCCTTGCCGATGCCGCGGCTTGCGCCGGTGACCAGTGCAACGCGCCCAGAAAGTGTGTTCATGGCAAAGACTCCTTTGGAGAGTTCACTTGAGCGGGCGGAAGCTCCGAAATTCAGAGTGAATAAGCCCCCGATTGTACAGCGAAAATGCGTCCGGCTCCGGAGGACCGGAGCCGGACAGTATCTGCGGAGTTGGCAGGATGCCGTTAAATTGAATTAGTCGCCGGCGACGGCTTCGGTGGCTTTTTCGGCGGCTGCGGTAGCGCCGTTGCCGTTCGAATGACCGTTGCCATTGACGCCGTTGCCGGTGGCTGGAGCGATTGTGACGGGCTTGCCAGCGTTAGCGAAATTCGCTGGAGTGGCTTTGGCGATGTCTGACACCGTGCCGATTTGAACCACCGTCGGCTGGGGCTTTTTGAGGACTAGCTCTTCATAGATGGCGCGGACTTTGGCTTGTTCCTCGAAGGCCTTCTTGCGGCGCGCGCGATCTTCTTCGGCTGCGGTGAGAGGAATGTCGTGTTCGAGGTGGCGGACACGAGCGGCGTCATCGGCGTCGATCTTCAGCGAGTGTTCGAAGCTCTGGAGATTGACGCTCTTGCCCTTGGCGTAGATTTCGTGTTTGCCGTGGTTCTTGTACCACTCGGCGACGGTCGCGTTCTTGTGCATGTTCTCAATGATCTGGCGCCAGCCCACACCGGTGTTGTAGGCGCAGAAGGAAATTTCGCCCTGCTGCGTGGCGTAGGGGATGATGCACATTTCGGTGCGGCGGAAGTCGTAGTTGAAAAGATCCTGGAACCACATGCCAGCGATGAAGAGGAAGTTCCACGGATCCTGACGGCGCTTCATGGCGTCGTCAATCTTGCGGTCCGGGGACGTACGGCCGTACTTGACGGTGGATTTCTTGGTGAGCGCCCAAGTCTTGTCAAACTTCTTGAAGAGAGCGCTCAGCGTCAGGCCCTTCGGTCCGCGGAAGGGGTGATAGTTCTTCAAGAGGGCCATGGCCATCATGAAGTTGGAAAAATTCTTGCCGCGGGCCGCGTCAGTGATGGCGGTGACGTCCTTGGTAAGCTGGACGGCATCGAGAAAGCGCGGAACGGGCGCCCATTCCTTGGTTTCTTTGTTGATCATCATGGCGGTGCCGACGCCGCAGTTCGGGTGGCAACCGCAAGACAGCGAGCCCCAAGTGGATTCAGTGCCCTTGACCATGTCCGCGAAGCCGGCGAACGTGCTCACGAACGAGATCGGGAACCAGTCGCGCGTAGGCTCGACTTTGCCGACCTGAGCGCTGACGTCTTTGGCCAAGTGCGAGAGGGTGTAACGCTGACGGAGACGGCGCTCGGGAGTGATGTCTTCGTCGCGGCCGGTAAACGAAACCGGCTGGAAGCTGACGAAAGCGATCTTCTTGGGGTTTTCCATCGCGAACTTAACGACGGAGCCGACCTGGTCGTTGTTCACGTTATTGACGATGGTGACGACGAGAACGATCTCGATGCCGGCTTCGTGCATGTTTTCGATGGCGCGCAGCTTGACGTCAAAGAGGTTGCCGATCTGGCGATGGCTGTTGGCGTCGTTGCCGATGCCGTCGAACTGGAGGTAGGCGTAACGCATGCCCGCGTCGAAGGCTTTCTTGGAGAATTCCTTGCTCTTGGCGAATTCGATGCCGTTGGTGGCGGCCTGGACGCTGTTGTAGCCGATCTTGCGGGCGTAGGCGACGGCGTCGAGGAAGAGCGGGCTCATGGTCGGCTCGCCGCCGGAGAATTGCACGGACATCTGGCGGCGCGGCTTGATCTTGAGCGCGTTGTCTAAGATTTCTTTAACTTCGTCCCAGCCGAGTTCGTGAACGTAGCCGACTTGATTGGCGTCCATGAAGCAGGGGTCGCACATCATGTTGCAGCGGTTGGTGAGGTCAACGGTGAGAACGGAGCCGCGGCCGTAGCGAACCGTCGAAGAGCCGTGCTTGTGAAGATCCTCGTCGTTGTGCGCGGGAATGTCGCGGCCAGGGAATTGCCTTTCGATCCAGTCGAGGAACTTAGCATCGATGGCCATCATGTCTTCATAGTGGCCGTGGATGGGGCAATCCTTGACCATCCAAATCTGATTGTCGCGCTCGATGATCTGCGCCTTGATTTCGCCGACTTTCTCGTGCATCAGATCGCGCCAGTCCTTCTTGCCGGCGATGATCGCTTCACGCGCCTCTTTGACACATGCAGGGCACAAGGAATCGGTTTGCCGCGGGAAGCCAAGCGTGGGCTTAGTCTTTTCCCAGGACTTGAGCAGCGGCTTGTCCGACCACTGCGGCGTGACGGAAGGATTCGGATTGCGCTTGTTGAAATACTGAATGCCGTTAAAAGTAGCCGCGGCCGCTTTACACAGCGCCCAGTCAAAAGTTCTCAGAATCTGCGTCCCCACACGATTCGCCATAAAGCTCTACCCTCACTTTCAAAAAATGCAGTCCAACGGCCCGCTTTATTGGATGGAAACCGAGCCCTTCACAGCCCCCGGGGCTCGGAATACCGTACCATTTCCGCTAGGTACGTCCAATAAGTCTTTGTACTCGTATAGTTTGACGGTAAAGGGGGGGGGATGCCAGAGAGATGCGTTGAACGGTCAAAATTGGGGGTTGAACGGTTTCCTGGGGCAGCGAACGGTAGTTCCGGAACGGGTGGAGTGGGGGTTACTCCTAGGGCGAATGGGCTATAAGTTTGCACTTTTTGGGAAGCGGGATGTTTCGATTGGGAAGAGTTGAGTCCCGGGCTATTCGTTCAGGGTGGGGCGTATGACGGCAGTTACAAAATGGGCGAAGTGCGAGGCGCCTTCATCGAGTTGAAGCCAGCGAACGACGCAATGATCGGCGAGATATTTCGTGACGCGGGACTCGGGGATGCCGAGATGTTCCGCGAGTTGCGGCTTGAGCGAATCAGCACCGCGGCGGCTCGAGCCACCGCGCAAAAGATTTCCTATAGCAATGCGCAGTGTCTGGCACGCTTCGACGTAATAATAGCTGGTGAGATCGGAATCGGTAAGGACGAAAACGCCGGGACCGACAGGCGCGTGATCCGCCTCGCTGAGCTTTACCGCAGGGCAGGTCAACAAGCGGCGAAGCTGCATTTCGAGAAGAGACAATCTGGATGATAGGCCAGGATCGCCGGAACGGCCGCGCACACTCGGCCCGCCAGGTTCACCAATCGGCTCGACGGGGAGTGGGGGAATGGGGCGGCTATCTGCAATCCTAGAAGGTCTGGGCTCAGTTGGTTCGTCGAAGACTCTTGAAGGCAATCCCTTCGCGGGAGTTGCCGGCTCCGACGAGCGGGACGACACGGAGGTTGACACTGGGCCTTTGGGAGCTTCGCCCTTTCGGCGATTGCGGCCACCTCGACGCCCGCGCCTTCGGCGTTTTTTGTCTGGCGAATCAGGGGATTCTCCCGCAGGCTTCGCGGAGGCATCCTCGGCTTCCGTTTCGGAATCAACTGGAACGGCCGAAGATTCGGACGCGGCGGAATTCATTTCGGGTGAGGAAGCTGGCTCGGGATGGTCAACGGGAGATGGCGTCAACATAAAATCGCCGGACGAATGTACAGGATCCACAGCAGCTACTTCGGCGCCAAGCCTGACGGCTGCTTCTTGCGCTTTCGTTTTCCAATCGGCTCTGCGAAAACGTTCCGCGGCAGCGAGATACCATTTGGCGGCTTCAGGATTTTGTCCGGAAGTTTCGAAATAACGCGCCAGCTCAAACGCGACCATAGCGTCGCGCGTTTTTTCGTACAAATTGGAAAGTTGCCCGACGGGATCCTTGCCGGTGCGGGCCCGACGAATCCGGGCGGTGATCTGTTTCCAGTCAGCCATGTGTTGGCTTGCATTGTAGCAGCGGAAGCGCGCTACAGCCAGCGCAGCCATGCAGTTGGCTGGAGAAATTTTTAGCCACAGCGAGGATTCTTTATTGACGCATGCAAAAGGTGTGAGTATTCTTCGGGTAGCCCTCTTGGAGGCTTCAATGGCGCGTTCGCGCGAAATTGTTGCTGCATTTCTGGCATCTTGTTTACTGATGACTCCGGTCTGGGGCGCTTCTGCCGGCGCGCTCGGGACGGTTGTGGCGTCGGACCGTGCGAGTGTCGGCGGCGCGGGCGCTTCCGTGGGCACGACGGTTTTTGCCGGCGATAAAGTGAGCACTGCCGACGCTGGCAGCGTGCAGTTGCGCACCGGCGGAGCGCGGTTTTTACTTTCGGCGTCTTCCTTAGCCACGATTGATGAAAACGGCGGGACGCCACAGGCGACGCTGCTGCGGGGATCGGCCACATTCTCCACGGCTAATGCGAAAGCATTCGCGCTGAACGCGGCAACTGCGATTGTTAGGCCCAAGGCCGACGAACCCACGATCGGGCAAGTAACGATCCTGAGCGAGAAGCAATTGGTAGTGAAATGCACGCGGGGAGCCCTGACGATCACAGTTGGCGATGAATCGCGAGTGATATCGGAAGGCAGCGCGTATCGGATCGTTCTAGATCCGTCCGCGAGTGAGGCAGCGCAGTCGCAGCCGCCGCCGCAAGGAGCGGGAACGAAGGGATCTGGCGGTCCTCCGCTAGTCGCAGCGAAAAGCAAGTTCGTGTGGTACGCGGTCGGAGCGGTCGCAGTGGTGACCTTCCTCGCGGTTCAAGAGGCTCTCGAAAGCCCCGACCGGCCGTAGTTCACTTCTCCCTGTTCATTATTTGCCCGGCAACAGTTTTGTTTCGAAGTCCTCCCTTGGGCTCATGAGACGGACCGCGCACTAGGGAAACTTGGGAAATTCGCAAAGCAACTCCTTCCGTCATCTTCCCGGACTCTGGTGATCGAGTAAATGCATCTCTAATTATTCACTCGACCAAAGCCAAGGTGTTCCTCTCAAAATCGAATTCGACTCGTTGCGCACCTAATGCGCTCGTTCCAATATAGCCATCGATTCCCTCCAGACCGTCCGCGGGCCGCCCCTTCATCAGGAACACCGTGCGCTCAAGTTCACGCTCGCCGAGCAACACGCCTGGGAGGCTCACTTGCTTCACCTGCAAGTACCCGATACGCACTCCACGTCTCTCTCCTTGCAGCTTGAGGTTTGGGAGCATTTTTCGGAGCCGGTCCTCGTAAAGAAGGATCCCTCGCATTCCTGAATCGACCAGCAGTCGCATGGGGTGTCCCTGCACCATAACTTGCATGAGCAAGAATGGGGGTATTTGTTGTGCTGAATCGCTTCTGAGGTCGGCGCTGCCGGCACGGAAAGAGATTTTCCTGGCACCGTAGTCTATGAGCAGTCTCTTGCTGACGCAGAGAAGATCCAAGCCGATGATGGCATCAACCTGCTCGGTGTGCGATGAGTTCTCAAGGTCCGCGATCATCAACAATGCGTTGTGCACTTCGATGGGTCCGAACTGCACTTCACCAAATTCAGCAAATTCCGCAGCAAGGGTCTTGTTAAAATTGAGAATCCGGCCGGTGCGTCGACGGGCCGAGAGTCTCTCAGCGAGTTTGCGGTTGACGACGCTGTAGGTCGCACCAGTGTCTAGCACAAACTTCAGGTCTTCGTGCTTGGCGATACGTCCTTGAACGACAATCAGGAAACCGTCCCGCAGCTCAAAGGGAATCTCGTTGTTAACCTTTGAAGCTGTTTCGTCTGGAGCTTGTTTTGCTTGGGCCGAACCCAAAAGGAACATCCATGCCATTATGCAAATGCAAATTACTTTTTTCACGACGCTCACCTCGACTGCAATAGCGGTGGCGCCGAGAGTCGGTCATCGGAAAATGCAGCTCAATGGACGGGGGCTGACACCCCTCTGGATTCTCTGTGACGCGGCAAGTGTCTATTTCGCAGTGGGTTACGGCTGAATGTGGCGTACGTGGAGGCAGAGAAATAGTGCTAAACTTGCGCAGGTTTCCTGGCTCTCCGAGGTACGTCAGTGCCTTCTGAAAACCCTTCCATGTTCCGCTTCGGGGTGTTTGAGGTTGATCTTCGCGCCGGCGAGCTTCGCAAAAACGGGGTAAAGCAGAAGCTGCAGGATCAGCCTTACCAGGTGCTGCTTAAACTGCTGGAGCACCCCGGCGAAATCATAAGCCGGGAAGAACTGCACTCCACCCTTTGGCATGGGGACACCTTTGTTGATTTCGAAACGGGACTGAACACCGCCATCAAGCGGCTGCGCGAAGCGCTGGGCGATTCCGCCGACAATCCCACCTTTATCGAGACTCTTCCCCGCCGTGGTTACAAATTTATTGCACCTGTCGAAAAGCCCGTCAGCAAAGAGAGTAAAATCCGCGGCTCCATCAACTCGCAGGAATCACTCCGCGAGAAGAACGTTCTGATGCGTATCGGTGCGGTTGCTGGTGTTGTGGTTCTGGTCCTGATTTGTGTGGCCGTCTGGCGCAGCCAGCCGCAGCCGCCGACCGTCACCAATATGGTTCGAATCACGAATGACGGAAAAGCGAAAAACCCGTTGAATCCGCCCGTCACCGATGGCGTCCATCTCTATTTCACGGAAGGGATGCCTACGACATCGGGCTCGGGGCTCGCTCAGGTGTCGGCTGCAGGCGGAGAGACCACTTGGATTCCAACTACCCTCCGAGACGTTTGGGCCGTAAATTCCATCTCCCCGGATCGCTCCGAGCTATTGGTCGCAAAAGGAGTCACCGTCGGCTCAGACTACGATTTCGAACTTTGGATGCAACCATTGCCAGCGGGAGCACCCCACCGCGCCGGAAACATAATGGCGCTCATGGCAACTTGGACTCCGGATGGAACCCACATCGTCTACGCGGATGGGGGCAAGATAATTATGGTGAACAAAGATGGAAGCGAGCCTCATCAACTGGCGAAGGTTCACGGCATCGTGTATGAACTTCGTTATTCGCCGGATGGCCGGCGGATCCGCTTTGATCTAACTGACCGCAGAACCGATTCCAACTCGCTCTGGGAAATGGACGCAAATGGAAAAGACATTCACCCACTTTTTCCGGACTGGAAAGAGTCGCCAGTCCAGTGCTGCGGAAATTGGTCGCCGGACGGCGATTACTATTATTTTCAGGCCGGGCGGGGGAACGCCCAAGCCATCTGGGTGATGCCGGAGCGCCGTTCAATTTTTCGCAGACCCGCCAAGGGCCCATCGCGTTTGACGTCCGGGCCGCTACGTTTCTGTTGTCCCGTCCCAAGCAGTGACGGCAAGAGACTATTTGTCATGGGTGAGGACCCTCGCGTGGAGCTATTGCGCTATGACCTGCAAGCTGGGCGATTCGATTCTTATCTCCCGGGCCTCTCCGCCGGCCCAGTCGATTTTTCGCCCGATCGGAATTGGATGGCCTACGTTTCTTATCCGGACATGACCCTGTGGCGAAGCAAGGCGGACGGAAGCGACAAGATGCAGCTTACGTTCTCGCCAGTGCGTGCGTATGAACCGCGTTGGTCACCTGACGGCTCACAGATTGCGTTCATGGATGTGCAGTTCGACCGTCCCTGGAAAATCTGCCTGACTTCGCCGACTGGGGGCAGCCCGGAGCAGCTTCTGAAGGCCGCCACCAATGAAGCAGACCCTACCTGGATGCCCGACGGGAATTCGATCGTATTCGGAAAAACGGACGAAAACAGCAGCAATGCTGCGATTTATCGCATTGATTTGAAAACCAGGAACGTCTCCTCAATTCCGGATTCCGACGGACTGTACTCGCCTAGAGTGTCGCCGGACGGCCGCTATATCTCCGCCCTCACGCAAGGACAGACGAAACTGATGCTGTTCGATAAAAACACGAATCGTTGGTCGAGTTTGGTGGAGGGGGAACAGGTCGGCTACAACGAGTGGTCGCATGACGGAAAACATGTCTACATGCGAGAGAACCGCGGTGGGGCCGGTGAATTGGTACGCGTGAGAATAAAAGATGGCGCGCTTGAACACCTTCTCAGCCTCAAAGATTTTCCTCAGCTCTCCGACGCTTTCGCCTCCTGGATAGGACTGACTCCCGATGACGCGCCGCTCTTGATGCGGGATCGCAGCGTTCAGGAGATTTACGCTCTCGGGCTGCAGTTTCACTGAAATCTCGCATTCCGTCAGGACGCCAATGAGGGTCGCGCGCAGATTGGAATCCAACCGCGGAGATGTGCAGTCTCAAATACTGTGTTAAGCCAGCGCCCGTGAGCGGCTATTTCAGGTGTGGTTGTGTCTCGCCAAGAGCTGTCCCTGAGGCAGGAACGACTACACGGTGGCGATAACTTCCATTTCAATGAGGGCGTCTTTTGGCAAGCGAGCGACCTCCACGGTCGAGCGCGCCGGCGGAGCCGCGTTAAAGTAACGCGCGTATATTTCATTCATCGCGGCGAAGTCGCTCATGTTCTTCAGAAATACCGTGGTCTTGATGACGTGGCTTAACTTGCTTCCCGCCGCTTCGACAATGCCTTTTACGTTCTCTAGCGTTCGTTCCGTTTGCTGCTGAATGTCTCCGGCAACAAATTCGTTGGTCTTGGGATCAATGGAAACTTGTCCAGAAACGAAAAGCAGCCCATTGACCTTGATGGCCTGCGAATAAGGCCCGATGGGTTTTGGACCGCGGTCTGACAGAACAATTTCTCTCATGGCATGGTCTCCTTGGAAGTGATGGCGATAGAAGCGGAAGCATTTTCGTAGCGACCGCGAAACTCGTCTGGGACTCCGGGGCGCTTCATCCACAAGCGCACAAACTCGGCGACATTCTGATGAGTCTCCTCTTCGAACGCGGCGATTAAATCGTCGAGATCGAAGCCGTGTCCCCGGCGGGCAGAGAGCATGTGGCTGATCGCGCGGCGAAACGCATCCCGCCCATAACGATCCTGGAGCGCAAAGAAGAAGAGAAAACTTTTCGCGCGAAGAACACTTTCCTCTTCCGTTTTGCGAGCAACCGCGCTCTTGGGAATCATACGCAAGGCGCGGCGGATTGTCTCGGTTCGCGAGGACGGCCCATCAACGGCTTCTTGCCCCAGCGCGGAGGCAAACGCTGGGAGCGCCGAGAGAGGGAACTGTTGCTCGTAAAAGCCTGGGCTCTGTCCGTAGCCCAACCAGTTGGCGGCAAGGGCTGGAGCGGCCGCGGCCAGCTTTGGCGCTTCGCCGGAAAAATCAATCATTAAAGTGTCCATCGAGACGAGACCAGAAGATGCGGTCCCAGGCTCCGCGCTCAAAAGATTGGCATAGGAAGATTCCGTGCCGGCAAAACAGCCAGGGAGCGCGGGACATTCCACGATCCAAATCGGCTGCGCGCTCTTGCTGCGGCTGCCGAATGTCGCGTCGTAAGCCTGGATCGCGCGCACGAGCGCGTCCGCAGATTGGTGCAAACTAGGCGCATTTTCCTGTGCGCGCGCCCAGAGAAAAACTTTGTTGCCGGCGCCGGCGTCCAAACGCGTTTCTTTGTAGAGCCCTGCGACAACAAATGGATAACGATCCTCAAGACGCTGCACGGACTGAACCGTGATTTCGCGGCCCTTGCGCGACGTCTTTAGGGAGCGGCCGCTGGTATGCGCTAGAAATCCATCGGGGACACGCACCGATAAGCGCCACTGTTTTGGAGGGGCTCCTCCGGTGCCAAACAAGCCCTGCGGAGGGAGCAGCTCCGGCGCCCAACTTTCAGAAGGCAGAAAAAATGCATCGGCAGCAAAACTGAACCCGGCTGAGCCGCCAACGGAAGTCAGGAATACAGCGGAAAGATGCAGCGTGTGTTTTTCGGAAACCTTCCACTGTTGAGGCAGCGAGAGAACGGTGTTCCGCGGATTATCCGGCGAGACTCGCTCAACAAGAGACGCACCGTCCCACGTGGCCTGTGCCGCTCCGATTCGAAAACTGCGACGTCCGGGAAGGCGCAGCTCCAAAGAAGAAAGCGGACGAGTCCCGATGTTTCGAAGCTGGTAGGTGGATTCGACACGAATCTTTGGATCGGACGCAGGTTCAAACTGGACGCGAATTTCCTGATTTTCAATGGAGTAACCCGGCCCGAGCGGGACGGCGCAAGAAGAAACCCAAAGACCTGTTGCGAGAAGAAAAAGACACAGAAGCGGGCGAAGATGCGGCAGAGGCAGCAAAGCGACTCGATTGTAGCGAGGGAAAACAGAAGAAGCAAAAGCGAACAGAGATATTTACAGGCGCCGGAAAGGCAAAGGCACTAGCGTGGTTTGCGGCCACGGACGCGGACGAAGGAGGTGTCCTTATGATTGCGTGCGCCTTCACGGGCACGAATTTCTTTCAAGGCCTGCTCGTCGGTCATTCCTGCCTTGATGCGATCGAGAATTTGGCGCTCCGTCAAACCGGTGTTTTTGAGGCGCGAGATTTCCGCGCTGGCCATGACCGGCTGGCCCTCCAAATGGCGGTGAAGAACAAGCTGAACGGTCGAGTCCGAAAGACCGATGAGCTTGAGAGTGACGGCGTCAATGCTGATAGTGTCGAGCTGGTCGGCACGGGCAATATCGAGAATTTGAGACTCGGTGAATCCTGCGCCCGCGAGGTTGGAAGCGGATTCGGCGCTGGTGAAGAGGTGCTTGCGGACGTGCGCGGTGCTCACCAACTCCACGCAAACGTCATCGCTGATTCCAGCGTGCTTTAGCTTGACCACTTGAGCGATTTCCTGGTCAGAGGTATTGAGCCCTTTGAGCTGCTCGATATCACTGGAAAACATTCCCGCTTGGTCCAATGGACGGTAGTCCGTGAGCGGATGCTGGTGGCAGCCTGCCGCCGCGAGGACACACACACAGAGAAGCAATCGTTGGTGCCGCATAGAACCATTGTAGAGGGCGCAAAGCAGGAAACGGGGGAGTGTGCTTGGGTGATACCCGGCAGGAAGGACAGGTGCGAAAAAATGGAAAATCAAACCTGATAGACGCGTTCGACTCCAAACACCCCGGAAATTTTTCGGATGTTAACGAGAATGGCTTCCAACTGGCGGCGGTCCACAATTTCGAGACTGGCTTCAATGCGGGCATTTTGCTTGTCGGGGCGGCTCTCGAGACTGCGTATGTTGGAGCCCGCTCCGCTGATGACCGCGGTGATTTCCGCAAGCAGGCCCGCGCGGTCCTTGCCGCGGATGGAGAGTTGCACAGGGAAAGTAGCAGCGCTTTCCCCTCCCCACTCGACGGCGATGCGCCGCTCGGTCTGGTACATCAGATTCTGAACGTTGGGGCAAGCCCGCGTGTGCACGGCGACGCCGCGGCCGCGCGTGATGTAGCCGACGATGTCATCGCCAGGAATCGGATTGCAACATTTTGCGCGGTAAACAAGAAGGTCGTCGTGGCCCTTGACGATCAGCGGCGCTTCGCCGAACCCAAGCATGCGTTTGACGGTTTTGACGAGCGTCGGTTTTGAATCTTCCGCTTCGGACTCTCCGGGCTTCTCCGGCTCACCAAGCACGCGAGTGAGAACCTGCCGGGCGGAGTATTTGCCGAAACCAACTGCCGCGTAGAGGTCCTCCAATTTCGAGAGGCCATAGTCGGCGAGCAGCCTGTTCCAATCCGCCTCGGGAATTTTCTTTAAGCCGCGATCGAAGTGCCGGGACTCTTTCTCCAGCAGCTTCTTTCCCATGTCCGTGGCTTCTTCGCGTTCATGCAGGTTGATCCACTGGCGAATTTTACTGCGCGCGTGCGAAGACTTGACGAAGCTGAGCCAGTCCCGGCTCGGAGTGTGGCTTTTGTTGGTGAGGATTTCGACCACGTCGCCGCTGACAATCTCGTGGCGCAGGGAAACCATTTGGCCGTTCACTTTCGCGCCGACGCATTGATGGCCAACTTCGGTGTGCACGGAATAAGCAAAATCCACGGGTGTCGCCCCGCGTGGCATCTCGAGAACGCGGCCTTTGGGCGTGAAGGCATAGACCTCGACGGGCGCCAAATCCACTTTCAGCGTGGAAAGAAATTCGCCGGGCTCCTGCAGCTCTTGCGACCACTCAATAAGCTGACGCATCCAGGCGATGCGCTGGTCGTCATCGCCGGACGCGGGTTTGCCGCCCTTGTATTTCCAATGAGCGGCCACTCCCTCTTCGGCGATGCGGTGCATTTCCTGCGTGCGGATTTGCACTTCAAACGGCTGGCCGCCATGCAGAACAGTGGTGTGGAGCGACTGATAAAGATTCGGCCGCGGCATGGCGATGTAATCTTTGAAGCGGCCGGGGACCGGGCGCCAGATGTGATGCATTACGCCGAGGGCAGCGTAGCAGTTTCGCTCTGTGTCCGTGATCACGCGGACGGCGAGAAGGTCGTAGACCTGCTCAAGGGTACTCTGCTGCCGCAGGATTTTTCTGTGCAGCGAATACAAGCCTTTGACGCGCGCTTCCAATTCCGCGGGAATGCCGCTCTCAACGAGCTTCGTGCGAATCGTGCCCTGCACTTCTTCCAAAAACCTCTGGTAGACAGGACTCTTTTCCGTGACTTCTTTTTGCACCGCGAGGAAAGCCTCCGGCTCAAGAAAACGGAAGGAGAGATCCTCGAGCTCGCCGCGGATGACACCCATTCCGAGGCGATGGGCTATGGGAGCGTAGATGTCCAGGGTTTCGCGTGAAATGCGCTGTTGTTTTTCAGGCTGGAGAAACTCCAGCGTGCGCATGTTGTGAAGGCGGTCGGCCAGCTTAACGAGGACGACGCGAACGTCGTTGACCATCGCCAAGAGCATTTTGCGGACGTTTTCGGCCTGGCGCGCCTCTGGGGCGGTCATGTTCAGCCGGCTGATTTTGGTGACGCCTTCGACGAGGCGCGCGACATCCGGGCCAAAACGTTCTTCAATGCGAGCGACGGGATATTCGGTATCTTCGATGGCATCGTGAAGAAGCGCGGCGGTGAGCGTGGTGGCGTCCAATCGCATGTCCGCGAGAATGTGGGCGACCTCAAGGAGATGTGAAATATAGAGATCGCCGGAGCTGCGGAACTGATCGCGGTGGCGCTCCGAAGCAATTTCGTAGGCGCGGCGGACAACCCAGGGATCTTCGGAAGGACGGTTCTTGCGAAGTTTTTCGAGGAGCTCTTCGAAGCGAGCTTCGAGATGGCGGACGGCGCGGTCTCGCTGGAAGCTCAACGGAACATTGCTGGGAGACGGCATGTTCTAGTATACGCCCGAAACGGGAAACGCGCGAGCGGCGGGAGAGCCAGAAGGGCGAGCCTACCCAAATGGAAAAGGACGCCTTCGCAGGCGTCCTTTCGCTAGAAAATCGATTTACTACTAGTGATTTGGCAGATCTGCTCAGGATGCTTGTTGCTGCTGGTCCAGGCGCTTCTGCTTGATCTCCTTGATCTTGTCGAGCAGGTCATCGGCTTGTTTCTGGAGCGAAGCGCGCTCATCCGCGCTCTCCACCATGTCCGCCTTGCGACGATACAGAAGACCGAGGTAGGCCATGGCGTCGTCGTAGTCCGGCCTGAGCGAGATAGCCTTCTGTAGGTCGGCGATCCCCTCATCCACCAGAGGACCATACTTGGCAGCGTAATCCGCCCGAACCGAGGTTGGCAGCGGTTCCGCTTCCTTCACCTGCTTCTTGATATTGTTGATGAAGTTCTTGTTGTATTCCAACCGCATTTCGCCATTGCCACGGAATGCCAGCGTCCAGTCAATCACGCCGACCCAATAGTACGGCTCCGGATCATCGGGTTTGATCTGAATGTGATGCTGATGGTAGGTCTTCGATTCCTCGAAGCCTTTTTCGTTAACCGGCGGCGTGCCCGCCATCTGGAAGAGAAGCGAGCCGATGCCGTCAATGGCGCTTAGATTGTTGGAGTCGATATCCAGAATTTCCTTAAATACTTTGATGGCCTGTTCGCCGCGGGCCTTATTTTCCGAGGACGGAGCGCCCGGGATATACAAACTGGCGTAGGCCGTGGCCAGGTAAATGCGAGCATTCATCAAGCTGGGGTCGAGCTCTTGGGCGCGCTTGAAATCCTCAATTGCCTCGTCTGACTTGCCAGCCTTGAAGGCCGTAACGCCCTTATTCAAGAGATCGCGGGCCTTGAGCTTATTACAGCCCGAAACTCCGACAGTGAAGATGAACAGCGCTGCCAGAAAACCGATCCGGCGAACTATACGAACTGATGCATAAGTCATCGAAGCATCCATCCCTGCTAGGATTCAGATCAGCCCTGCGAGGGGCCAATCTACACTATTTAGTGCGCGTTTTCGAGTTCCGGCGTCATCAGCCCCACCGTCGTAATTCCCGAGCCGCGCATCACGTCAATGGCCCGGGCAATAACGCCAAACTCAATAGCGCTGTCTCCGCGAACAAAAGCCACGCGGCTGGCCCGCATCTTGAAAATTTCCTGGAGCCGGCCCTGAAGATCTTGCCACTGCACCGGATCCTGGTTGATGCGCAGCGTGCCATCGCCGAAAACTTGCACGACAATCATTTGCGGCGTTGGCGCCGATGATTCCGCCTGCTGGGGCAAATCCGCAGGAAGACCAAACTGCGCCTGCGGACGAACCGCCATAAAGATGACCAAAAGCACCAGCAGAATATCGATCAGCGGAACGACGTTCATTTCCGCCATCGTTCCTAGCTTTCCACCACCAAGCGAAATTCCCATGAGCCACCTCGCCTAAAGTAAACTGCCCCCGCGAGGAGGACTCTCACACCCTGCGCCGGCCAAGAAGCGGCCGCCCTGAAAAAGAAACCCTTGCTGTTTACTGCCCGGCCTCGAGCTTGGCCGTGATCAAGCCGACTCTGTCGATTCCCGCGCCGCGCATGATGTCAATGGCTCGGGCAACTTCCATGAACAGTACATCGTTGTCGCCCTTGACGAAAGCAATTTTCTCGGCGCGTTCTTTGAAGATCGTTTCGAGACGCGGACCGAGGCCGTCCCAAGTCGTATCTTCGTTGTTGATCTTCAGCTTGTTATTGGAAAGCACCTGGACCACCACAGTCTTATCGTTCATCTCCTGATTCTCTTGCTTGTTCGGATTGGGCTGAGGCACAAGTGCGTCCAACCCGTGAGGAGTGAGCGGAGTGATGACCATAAAAATGATGAGCAACACGAGCAAAATATCGATGAGCGGAACGATGTTCATCTCCGCCATCGCACCGCCCTTATTTTCTCCAACAGTCATTCCCATTGCGAATCTCCCGTTAGCCTGCGTTTCGCGAACTTTGCAGGCCATCATGCCGCGCCAGGTGGGATCCGGCGCGGCCATTCTGACTCAGCAAACGAATGGTGCCAACGCACCGCGCGCCTGCCCGAACACCTCTCCAAGGGCTTCAATCAGCCGATGGAGTGGTTGCGTTGGGAGGCGGAGGCGGTGTCCTGCGTTCTTGATTCTGTTCCGTTAAGAGGCCGAGCTGGTCGACGCCTGCGGAGCGGATTTCATCCACAACCGCAACAACGTCTCCATACTTGGCCCGAGCGTCGCTCTTCACGTAGACAGTCTTATCGAGACGGGCGGAGATCATGTCTTTAATCTGCCCCGTTATATCTTCCTTCGTGATCTTCGTATTCTTAAGGTAGATCGTTCCATCTCGGGTAACCGCTACGATAATTGCGTCATCCTTATCCGCGTCCTGCATTTCTTTCGCGTTGTTGACCCTGGCCATATCCACGGGCAAGGCTCTTCTGCAACATCGGCGTGACCACCATGAAAATGATCAACAGGACGAGCATGATGTCGGCCATAGGGATGACGTTTGGCGACGCCATTTGACTTCCGACTTTTGGCTTGTACCCCATGGGTTACCTTATTTCTTCGCGCCGCGACGCAAAATGAAGTAGTTGATCAACTCCATCGAAGAGTTGTCCATTTCGACGTCGAAGGCTTCGACTTTGTTCGTGAAGTAGTTGTAGGCCCAAACGGCAGGGACGGCGACGAGAAGGCCGAGAGCCGTGGTGACGAGAGCTTCCGCGATACCGCCGGCGACTGCCGACAGACCGGTCGCTTTGCTCGTTTCAATTCCTTTAAACGCGTTCAAGATGCCAACGACGGTGCCGAACAGTCCGACGAAGGGAGCCGTCGAGCCGATGGTGGCCAGCGCCGAAAGACCGCGCTTCATTTCCGCGTGAACGATGGCGACGGAGCGCTCGAGACCGCGCTTGGCCGCTTCAATCACGTCGGAGTCGGTGACTTGCTGGGAGGCAGATTGGAATTCGGAAAGGCCGGTCGCCACAACCTTGGCGATATGGCTCTTCTTGTTCCGCTCGGCGATAGCGATCGCTTCGTCCAGCTTGCCTTCCTTGAGGGCGCCTGCAACCTGCTGCACGAAAACGCGGGACTGCTTGCGAGCCGCGCTGTACATCAGGGCGCGATCAATCATCACGCCGAAGGAATAGATCGAGAGAATGAAAAGGATCGCAACGACGATTCGGGGAAGGGTGCTCATTGAAGACCACATGCTCCGCAGGTCCCAGGAAGTAGCCTGGGTTTGCAGGAACAGGGCCGCGTTCACAAACAGGGTCGCTACCATTCGTTTTGCTCCTTAGTTCTGATGGCCCCGGGTCTCCCAGGGCCAACGCGAGAGTTTGCCAAGCTTGCCGCCCGGACCAGCGCGCCTGTCCCACGACCGGCACGCCAGACCGCTTACTGGTTCAGAGAGAAAATCACGTCGATCGTGGTGTCCACTTCAACCGGCTCGCCGTTCAATTGGGTAGGCCGATATCGCCATTGCCGCACCGCATCGAGCGCGGATTGTACCAGCAGTGGATGCCCAGAGAGGACTTCGAGTTGTTGCACCGAGCCATCCTTGCCGATAATCGCGTGCAGGCGAACAGTCCCCGAGATGCGGGTCTGGCGCGCCAGTGGCGGATACGTCGGGTTGACCTTATTGATCAGCGAGGCTGCGGTGACATTGCCGCCCTGTCGGATGCGGCTCTGCGTGGGCTTCGGCGGTGGCGGGGCTCCGCCCATGCCACCGATGACGCCGCCAATCACGCCGCCCATCGAACCGCCAGGAACGCCGCCGGGAACGCCGCCCTGTACGCCTGTATCCATCTCGGGCGCGTCTTCCTTAATAATTTTGACGTCTTTGGGGATAGCTTTCGGCTGCATGAGTTTGCCGGCATCCATCAAGTGAACTTGCGGCTTGACGTGCACAACCGCCGCAGGAGGAGGCGGCGGAGGAGGCGGCGGCGGTGGCGGGGGAGCAGTGAGCATGGTCGCCATCATCGTCTTCGGCAGCGCTTCGGTGTAAATAAGCGGAATAAGGATCAGAATAGTAAGGATAACGGCCTGCACGAGCATGGACACGACAACCGTCCAAGGCTTGTTCGTCCGCCTCGTCTTACCTGAGAGCACCATATCTTCAAACATGGATACTACCTCCTCCCAGAAGGAGCAAGACGTCCCGTGACGCCCTCGCTTCCGCGGGGTTTGTTTCCGGCTGCGGGTCCGGTGCCTGTCACAACGCTTCGCTGGCCGCGCCAGTGATTCCAGGCGACCACAAGCGGTGCAGCAATACCAAAACTGGAGTACGTTCCTACCACAATCCCCACCACCAGAGCAAAGGAGAATGCACGAAGCACCTGGCCGCCCATCAGGAACAGGACGAGCACAGTGAGGAAAGTCAATCCACTGGTTAGTATCGTCCGGGAAAGCGTCTGGTTAATGGACTTGTTCACAACGTCTGGAAACGACTCACGCCTCAGCAGACGATTGTTCTCCCGGATGCGATCGAAGATGACGATAGTATCGTTCATCGAATATCCAACCAGTGTAAGAAGGGCCGCGATAACCGTCAGTGAAATCTCGAAATGCAGCAGCGAGAAAAAGCCCAGCGTGATCAAAACATCGTGAAACACGGCTAGAACCGCGGCTGCCCCGTAAACCAACTGGAATCGGAAGGCAATATATACCAGCATGCCTCCCAAAGCATAGAGGGTAACGTAGATTGCCTGGCGGCGAAGCTCGCCGCCAACCTTGGGGCCGACGATTTCCACGCCGCGAATCGCGAACGATCCCAGGGCGTAGTTATCTTTCAAGGAAGAAAGCACCGCCGGCGTAACGCCATCCACTTTCGAGACGCCGTCAAAACTTGTCAGTACGCCCTGGCTGTTCGTGTCGCGATAACCCAGAATTTTCTTTGCGAGCTGCTGGTAGCGGTCGCCAGCATTCGTGGAGAGTAGCAGGGGATCGTGTTGCGTAAGAAAAGCGGCGAGTGTGGAAGGCGTCGCAGCGTTGAAATCGGGCTTGGAAGAGTTCGTCACACCGTAGATCGCATTCAGCGCGTTTAGAACTTGCGTCTTGCTGGCGTCGCCGGCTTCGTCGCCCTGGTTCTTTTGTTCGACGAAGATGAGCACTTCGTTTGAGTTCGAACTTGCGATGTCGCTTACGGTCTGAATCTCACTATTGCCGAGACCTTGCGCGGTTAATCCGCTGCGAATTTTGTCTAGATTAGGAGTCTGAGCGAACCGCACGTCCACATTGGTGCCGCCCTTAAAGTCAATGCTGTAACGGAGGCCACCCTGCATGAAGATGGAAATCCAGCCCGCTATGAGCAGAATGCCGCTAAGGGCATAGAAATACTTGGCTTTGCCCATCCAGTCTATGTTGGGCTCTTTGAATAGCTCGATCATGCGGGTTTTACTTCCCTTCTTTAGACTCCAGCGTGGGTGGATTAGTTCCCACTGCCTCCCTACCCAGCTTGGAGGAGGCTGCCGGAGATAGCTATCACTCTGTCGTTTCCTTCTGGCAAATCTTTGGACCTATGCTTCCTAGTACAGCCTAGATGCTCAATTCGCTCTGGCGGTCCATCTTGGCCAGGTGATACTGGAAAATCGTCTTGGATATGTAGATAGCGGTGAATACGTTGGCGATCAAACCGATCGTCAGGGTAATGGCAAAACCGCGAATGGGCCCTGTACCGAAAAGAAAGAGAAAGAAGGCGGAGACGACAGTCGTAACGTGTGTATCAATGATCGTCAGGAAAGCCTTGTCGAAGCCCGCGTCCACCGCTGAAGCCGCGGACTTGCCATTGCGCAGCTCTTCACGAATGCGCTCGAAAACGAGGACGTTGGAGTCCACACCCATGCCGATGGTCAGGATCACGCCGGCGATGCCGGGCAAAGTGAGCACCGCGCCAAAGAAGGCCAGCGCCGCGAGCAGAATCACCAGGTTTAGGACGAGCGCCAGAACCGCATTGCCGCCCGATAGCCGGTAATAGACCAGCATGAAAATCATCACGACCAGCAAGCTCAACACCGAGGCTTGCACGCCATGACGGATGGAGTCCGCGCCAAGAGACGGTCCCACGGTGCGTTCTTCGAGGTACTTGATCGAAGCAGGCAGCGCGCCAGCTCGCAGGATCTGCGCAAGATCGAGCGCCGAATCCTGCGTGAAATTGCCTTCGATCATGCCGGAATCCTCGATCTTGCCATTGATAGTCGGGGCGGAAGAAACGCGATGGTCGAGCACGATGGCCATCTGCCGGCCGATATTTTGCTGAGTGAATGGGCCAAACCGCCGGGCGGCATCAGGGGACAAGTGTGAAATCCACCACCCACTGACCAGGATTGTTGCTATTCCTGTTTGGCGTGGCGGTCCGCAGATCGCGGCCGGTGACGACCGCCGAGCGGGTCAGAATGTACCAGCCTTCGGCCCCGGCTGACGCTCCTGAAGCTGTGCGTGTGGGACTTCCCGGCACCAATTCCGTGCCGGGAGGCAAGACACCGCCATGCTTGCTCAAGGCGTCGGTTTCCGAGCTGTAAACGACGGGATCTTCCATAAGCTTCAGCTCAAGCTGACCGCCAGCTTGAATAACGGCTTTGGCGCGCGAAGGGTCGCCTTCACCTGGAAGCTGCACGAGAATTTCGTTGCTGTTTTGTCCGCCGCGAGGTTGAATCGTCGGCTCCGTGAGACCGAGAGCATTGATGCGCCGCTCGATGGTTTCGAGCGATTGCGTCATGGTCGTTTCTTGAATTTGGGCAACGGCGCCGGGGCGCAAAGTCAGTGTGTAGCCGGAAGGATCGCCCGCCGCGGGTACCATGTCCCACACATTGCCGAACTGCTGGCTGACGTAATCGCGAAATTCCGAGAGCCGCGCGGTGTCCACGTTGCGCACCAGAATGTGCGTGTCGTCCACCCGGCGTACTTCATCGTAGCGAATGTTCTTGCCGCGCAGCCACGTGGTTACGCGATCGACCATCTGGTCCGTCTCTTGCGCGATGGCTTCCTGCACCTGCACTTGCAGGACGAGGTGCGTGCCACCCTGCAGATCGAGCCCGAGCTTGATCTGATGAGAGAAGTTATCTTTCAACTGGGCCACGGACGTCGGGAACGTAGGTAGTCCCACGAGGCCGTAGATGCAGCCGAGAATGACTAGAACGATGAAAATGGCTTTCCACTTCAGATTGGGGTTCATGGTCAGAAAGTTGAGCGCACGATCCGGCCGCGGGCGGGTTTATTTCGCATCTTCCGATGCCTCCACCTGCGCAATCGCCGAGCGCGCGATGCGTATTTTTACCTGGTCGGCGATCTTGAGGATGACCGTATCGCCGTCAATAGCATTGATGGTTCCGTAGATGCCGCTGTTGGTGACGACTTTGTCGCCGGATTTGAGCGCGGCAATCATCGCCTGCATCTTTTTGCGCTGCCGCTGCTGCGGCAGAATGAGCATCACGTAGAAGATGGCCATCACCACGACCATCATCACGAGGGGATTGCCGAGAAGACTTGCCGGTCCCGAAGCCTGGAAAAAAATCGCCGCCATAATCGTCAAGTGCTGCATCGTTCCTTTCGCCAATTTCGGGCCGGCCCAGCATCGCTGGGGACGGAATCAGCCCAGCGGGTACCGCGTTCCCGCTTTCACTGCCCCCGGATTCTCTGCTCGTTGAGCCGCGCAGGTCAACCCCGGCCAGGCCGGGGCCGCACAGGAAGAATCTCGGACGCTACCCCGGTCCAAAACTCAGTCCGGACCAACTGCATAGCGTGCGTGCATCTTTGATGAGAAATTCGCTAGGTTCCCAAACCCGATAGCCTCGCGGATTTGCCTCATTAAGTCAAGGTAAAAGTGGACATTGTGGTGGGTGGCCAGGATCGCCGCAGTGAGTTCTCCAGCAGCGAAAAGATGACGAAGATAGGCGCGCGTGTAGCGCCTGCAAACGGAGCAGGAGCAGTTCGGATCAGGCGGCCGCTGGTCTTGCGCGTACCGCGCGTTCTTGATGAGGACGCGGCCTTCGCTGGTATAGAGGCATGCGTGACGAGCGGCGCGCGTCGGCAGCACGCAATCCATCATGTCTATACCAAGTGCGACGTAGTCGGCGATCTGCTCGGGCTTTCCAACACCCATCAAGTAGCGCGGGCGGTCGTGAGGCAAGAGCGCGGTGACTTCGGCCGGTCATTTCGCATGTCAATGCGTGCGGTTCGCCGACAGCAAGACCACCGACGGCGTATCCAGGAAAATCCAATTCGAGTAACTGCCGCGCGCTTTCGCGCCGCAGATCAGCAAACGTCGCTCCTTGCACGATGCCGAATTGCCATTGCGCAAGTTCCGCCGTTCCGGCTGGCTTGTTCCAAGAAAATAAGTTCGCGCGCGCGCAGCCCATTCCGTCGTGCGTTTCACCGCCGCTTCGGCTTTGTCGCGTGGCGCGGGCGTCTCGATGCACTCGTCGAGCACCATCGCAATGTCCGAGCCGAGCGCCAGCTGAATTTCCGCGGCTTTTTCCGGCGTGAGCATGTGCTCCGAACCATCTAAGTGGGAGCGAAAGCGCACGCCCTCATCCGTGACTTTGCGCAATTCGGAAAGACTGAACACCTGGAAGCCGCCAGAGTCCGTGAGAATCGCGCGCGGCCAGGACATGAATTTGTGCAAGCCGCCGAGTTTGCGCACGGCTTCGTGCCCGGGCCGCAAATACAAATGATAGGTATTGGAGAGAATAATTTCGGCGCCCAGTTCTTCGAGCGCTTCGTTGCGCAGGCCTTTGACTGTTGCCTGCGTGCCCACAGGCATAAAGAACGGCGTCTGCACGGCGCCGTGCGGCGTGTTCAAGACGCCGCGCCGCGCCCCGGTCGGGTCGGTCTTCGCTACTTCAAACGAGAAACTCACTCTGTGAGTGTATCAGGAGAAGATGAACGCCCATCCCACCCGGCACACCACGTAGGCAGCCCATACGCTAAACGCTATCGCGTATGGCTTCGCGCCTTTCAGTTTCTTCGGGTTCGTTGCTGCGAATCCGATGGCGAGGAGAATGAGCGTCCAGAAAGTGAAGACGTCAAACGATTTGCAGAGCGCGACCAGCCATTTAGCCGACTCATCGGGCAAAACGGCCGCAAGATTCGTCGCGATCGGATTCTCCAGATCAATCGTTCCCGGCGCCTTGAGAAAGATCACCAGCAAAAAAAGAGGGCTGCTGACAAGCCCAGTCATAAACGCGTGCGAGGTAACAGCCATGGCGGTGCCGAAGTTCGTGCTCGCTCCGCCAAGCAGGCTGTAAGCTCCCCACATGATCAGACCGATGACGAGCGCTCCAATCAGTGGCCCCAGAGTCCCGAACACATAGGTAGAGATCGGCGCAAACTTGGCGCCAGCTTCGATGCGCTGCTCCTTCTGCTCTGCCGAGAGCGACGAAGCCTGCGGGCTTTTTTCGATCTGCTGACTCATGAATTCCCGCCAGTTGACCCGCTGATTGATTCCGACGCTGACCGCGACGCTCAGAATGGTCAGCAGAACGATCGGGAGTACCCAGCCGGGTTTTCTCACGATATCTTCAAAGGTCTTTTGCGGGGAAAACAGAACCCCAAAGACGCGGCTGATCGCACTCATTTGTTGTTGCGGCTCAGGGGCAGCCGGGGGAACAGCTGTTGTCGTTGCCATCGAAAGATCCTCCACCACGAGGTTGGGAAATGCTCTCTGTTAAAGCATTACGCAGTGAGCAATCCAAAGATTTCAATGGGCGGATTTTAGCCTAAACGGGAGGAAATTGTCAGTTCTGAGTGGAGGGCCCGGCGGGGGTCGAAGCTGGCGATCTAGTGCGCTGGCAGGGACGGAACTGCGGCCAGCAACTCCCGTGTATACGCATGCGCTGGTTGATGAAGGACTTGTTGCGCTGGTCCGACCTCCACAAACTTGCCCGCACGCATGACCGCGATCCGCGTCGCGACCTGCGCCACAACCGGCAAGCTATGGGAAATGAAGATGTAGGTGAGGCCGAACTCGCTTTGCAGCTCCTGGAGTAGTAACAAAACCTGCGCGCCAACGGAAACGTCCAGCGCGGAAACCGGTTCGTCGGCAACCACGAGCTTTGGCCGGAGAATCAGGGCTCGCGCGATGCCGATCCTTTGACGTTGCCCGCCGGAAAACTCGTGCGGGTAGCGCTTCAGCGCATCCGCGCTAAGCCCCACGCGTTGCAGCATCGCCGCCGTCCGCTCTTGCTTCTCCGCTCTTGCTCAGCTCCGGATGATGGATCGCCAGCGGCTCGCCGACAATTTCTCCGACGCGCATTCTCGGGTCGAGCGACGCGAAAGGATCCTGAAAGACCATCTGCATTTGCCGCCGCTCGGCGCGAAGCGCCGAGCGGCTCAAGCCGAGAAGATCTTTTCCATCAAAGCGAAGCTCGCCGGAGTCCGGTTCGATAAGCCGCAGAAGCATTCGTGCAAGCGTCGTTTTTCCGCAGCCGCTTTCGCCGACCACGGCAAACGTTTCGCCGCGTTGGACCTCGAGTCTCACGCCGTCGACCGCCGTGAACCGCGGCCCTTCTGCTTCGCGCGAAAATACGCCGCCGCCGCGGCGGTAGGATTTTCTCAGCTCGCGCGCTTCGAGAAAGATTCCCTCGTTCTTGATTGCCGCAGATGCGGTCTTGTGGCTTGGCATATGAGTCGTTACACCAGGACGCAGCGCGCCGTGTGGCGTGCGTCAGCGGCTCGCAGATCGGGGACAGCAACCACACACTCCGCGCGACGCAACGAGCAACGCGGCTCAAACGCGCATCCGGGCGGCAGAGCGGTCAATTGCGGTACGGAGCCGGGAATCGGTGACAGCTTGCCGCGTTCGAGCGTGGGTGAGGCGTTCAGCAAGCCTTGCGTATAGGGATGACGCGGCGCGGCCAGCACTTCGCGCGCCGGCCCCTCCTCGATAATTCGCCCGGCATACATGACGGCAACGCGGTCGGCGACCTGCGCCACTACGCCAAGATCATGCGTGATGAAGAGCAACCCAAGCTGCAGCTCGCGTCGAAGACGATCGAGCAAATCCAAAATTTGTTTCTGCACGGTCACGTCAAGCGCAGTCGTCGGCTCATCGGCAATTAGCAGCCGAGGCCCAGCGGCCAAAGCCATGGCAATCATCGCGCGCTGGCGTAGTCCGCCAGAAAGCTGGTGAGGAAACTGTTCCGCGCGAGCTTCAGGCTCGGGAATGGCCGCGCGACGCAAGGCCTCCGCCGCTCTCCGCTTCACATCGCCCCCCGCTAACCTCGTTTCGTGCGCGCGAATCGCTTCTTCGATTTGAGCTCCGATGCGCATCACCGGATTCAGCGAAGTCATCGGCTCCTGAAACACCATCGCGATCTCTCCGCCCCGCACCCCACGCCACTCGCGTTCACTCAGCTCCACCAAATTCTTCCGTACGCCGACACCCGCTTCACGAGCGTTCTTCTCCTTTACTTCCTTTACTTCCTTTACCTCCTCTACATCCTTGCTCAGCCACGCTTCCCCTCTCACCCTCGCCCCCGCCGGCAACAATCCCATTAACGCCAGCGCCAGCATCGTCTTCCCGCTCCCCGATTCGCCAACCAGTCCAAGCGATTCGCCCGCATCAATACGCAGCGACACCTCGTGCACTGGACGCACCCATCCCGTCGGCGTCGGCAATTCCACCGTCAGCCCGCGAACGTCCAACAAAGTGGTCACGCAGCCATCTTAGTGCTGAATTTCGGAACTCCAAATGCGAAACTGCGCGGCTGTGTCCAGCACAGGGGACATCGCCACTCAGCGCTTGTCGAGAGGAAGGACGAACTTCAGGGCGGTGTGCGTGGCGGAAAAGCCGACTACCTTCACATCCTTCAAACCGGTTTTCCGCCCATCAGCGATCACATCGTTCTCCGTGATGCTCTTTTGACCCTTTGGATAGACGATCCAAAGCGCCGTGGCGCCTTTCACGGACTTCACAATTTTCGTCACCGAAGAAAGTGTCTTCAGCGAATCAGCCGCGAAGAAAATCGCGTCCGAATCAGCTGCAACCTTGTCCTTGGTCACCGAACCAGCAAGCGGCTTCAACTCCTCAAGAAAATCCGCCTCGAAACCGCCAATCAAAGAAATTTTCGCTCCGCGTTTCAAGCCGATCTTTTCAATCCGCGATTTGGGATGAAGTATCTTCTCGCGCCACTTCTCCGCAGCATGTCCCAGCTCAAAAACCGCCAATCCCTCCGCGGTCTGCAGCCAAAGCTCCCCCTCAACCGCTTTGGCCGACTTGATCGAAGCAAACGGAATCTTCAGCCGGAACTCGCCGCGAAAAAGAACTTCGCTCTTCTCCAGCAGCGCCTTTCCTTCCGAAACTTGCTTCCCACACCGCACCGTGCATTTCACTTCGCTTCCCATGGGGGCCCCCGCTTTCGATTCCCCAGCTCTAAACAGACGTAAGCAGATGTAAACCACCTCCGTCGCCGCCCGCAAATCCTCGCGCCTACGATAGTAAGCTATAGGGCTCTATGGCAACCGCCGTGACACACCGCGTGGACTGGAAGCTGATCTGGGCGCAGCGCGGCTTCCGCTTTTTCTTTGTGGCCATGTTTGTCTCTCTCTTCGGCAGCGGCATGAACTTCGTCGGCGTGAGCTGGTACATCATGGCCGCCACGCATTCCACCGTCAAAGTCAGCTTGCAGGTCATCGTCGTCACGCTGCCGGGCCTTATTGTTCCTTTTCTTGGCGGCGTGCTCATCGATCGCTTCGACCGCCGCTATCTCGGAGTGATGCTGGACCTGGCTCGTGGCTTTTTCGTCTTGGCGACCGCCTATATCGCGTGGCGCGGAAATCTTCAGCTCTGGCATCTCTACGCGATGACGCTGATCACCGGAACAGGCTCCGCGATGTACTGGGCCACCGTCAACGCTCTCGTCCAGGAAGTCATTCCGCCAAGCCAGTTCACGGGCGCGAACGCCGCCGTCCTCGTCGGCGTCCAAAGCGGCATGCTCCTCGCAGGCGCGTTCGTCGGCTTCATTTACGATAGCGCCGGCATCGCGGGCATTCTCTGCATTGATGGCCTCACCTACTTCGTCTCCGCGTTTTGTCTTTACAGCGTCCGACGCGGCTACGTCTCGCCGCGCGATCATCTGAAATATCCGCGCGAATATTCCGAAGCGACCGAAGCCACCGCCGAAGCCCTCGAGTCAGGCGAAAACCCAGAAGTCGCCGAGGCCGGTCTTTCGCTCGCCGTCTATTCCGATCTCAAGGAAGGCTTCGCCTACCTCAAGCAACAGCCGCTGGTGCGCTCGCTGGGAGTCACGCACTCGATCATGATGGCTGGCGTCGTCAGCAGCAACGTCGTCCTCGTGGCCCTGGTGAATGACATTCTGCACGCCGGCGCGCGCGGCCTCGGCTTTCTCGAAGCCGGCTGGGCCGTCGGCGCCATCACGGGCGGCCTCATCGCCAGCCAGTTGCGCAGCTCATTGCGCATGCCGCTCTACGTCGGCGCTTGCGCCGTACTAGCCGTCGGCCATATGGCCACGCCGTTCGTCGCGTTTCTCACCGGCGCCGTGACGATGCAAATTCTCTTCGGGCTGTGCCGCGCGATGGGCGGCGTTACCGCCCAGTCCGGCCTAATGTCCATCGTCCCCCGCCACTTCATGGGCCGCACACAATCCGCAATGGCCATTCTCACGACGTGCTTCCAGCTCGTGATGAGTATTTCCCTCGGCATCATCGCGCAAGGCGTCAGCTTGGTCGCCGGTTATGCTCTGCTTGCCCTGCTTTACGCAGGCGCAACTCTTTCCGCTTCCCGCGCTCGCCAGCTTATGCGTTAGCTCCAGAAGTAGATTTCAAGTAGCGCTCGGCCCGGGTGTCGTCGGAGCAGCCTGCTGCGGAATCATATTCTGACCCAAGAGGTCCACCGCCGCCTGGTTTAGCTTCGCGCGCATCTGGTAGCGTTCGTTCGCCCGCGTAATATATCTCACCGCGATTTCGACCCCGCCGACGACCGGCTTCACATTGATGGCCGGCGCCGCGGTAAGCGTATGCGCATTGTCGCGCGACCGCGCCACGCCTTGCCATTCCTTCTCGGCCTGCTTCGCCGTCTCCGCCGTCGCCTCCAGCACTTTCTTTTGAATCGCGTCGACGATCGGGTAAGGATCACGCCCCGCCGGCAAAACCACTTGCAGTTCGTCCCACAACCACTGTCCCGAAGTCGAAAAATTGAAGTAGTGCCCTTCGATCGCAAAGCTATTCGTAAACGTCACGCGCCGCCCTGTCGGATGCCCTGAATCGGTCCAATTCCCCGTTTCAAGCAGCACCGTGTGAAACATCCCAAGCTCGACAACCTCGCCCGTCACTCCATTAATCTCCACCCAATCGCCCAGCCGGATCCCATTTTTCCCCATCAGAACAAACCAGCCCAGGAACCCCACGATGAAATCCTTCAGCGCAACGGTCAGGCCCGCGCCGGCCAATCCAAGAAATGTGCCAAGCTGTCCCGGTGGCCCGAAAATCACCAGCAAAACGAGAAGCACAGCAAGAACCTGGATAGCCACCCGCGTCACGGTGCGCAACGTCTCCACTTGCCGCCGATCCAGCGAAGTCCGCCCGAGCAGTTTTTCCAGCCAGCTGTCGAAAAAGACGCCTATCAGCAAGATGCCAAGAATGATGATGAGACCAATCAAGGCACGGTGAAATACTGCTTTCTGTTTTCCCGCGACTACTTGGATCCACTTGCCATAGTTATCGGCGAGCTGTTTCTGGTCGTCGATCCTCTTGTCAAACGACGACAAGGCTTTCTCCTCGGCCGAGCGTCGCTTTGACGCCTTAACCAGCGCCTCGGAGTCTTCGTGGCTCAGCTTTGATTGGTCCGAACCCTTCGTAGATTGTTGATTTGTGTTCGTCTGTCCGCTCGCTTGCGCTGAGCTGTTTTTTCTGGCATCGATTTTCGCTTCGATTTCATGGTGTCTTCCCGAAAGCGAAGCGGCCGCCGATTCCGCTGCTTGCTTCGCTTGCCACAAGAGAAGCTGCTTTTGATGAAGCGCCAGCCATTGCTGAAACCGGTGAATCAATCCAACCTCGTCCACCGCGGTGCCGAGGTTGACCCGCAAAGCATCGGTAGCCTCCGAAGATGCTTTGTGCTCCTGCATCATCGTTGCTATGCGGCTCTTCGGATCACCGCCCGCACGCTCTAGATCCTCCTTGGCATCATCCACTTCATCCTGGTGCTCCTCTTGATGGGCCGTCGCCAGGACGAGCTGATCGTCCAATGCATCCTTTTTGGCTCCCGTAGCTTTCGCATCCTCGGCCGTCAACCGCGCAACCAGCGCATTATCGGCGTCCAGCGCATCTTCCGCTGCTTTTAATCGCCCCTGAATCTCTTTTGCTTGTGCGCTCAACGCTGGCGGATGCTCCTCCGCCTCGCGCTCCGCCGCCGCATAGGCCAGATCCATGTGATGATCGGCAAGTCGAAGGGCTTCCTGAGCGAACGGCTGCTCCTCTAGGCTGGTCGGCATTTTCGCGAGCCGCTGCGCCGTCAGCAGTGGCGATTGGTCCACCAGCGGCGCTTGTGCGGTCGCACCGCCGTTCGCCACATTCCCGGCGGGCGGTGATCCGGCTGGCTGCCCCGTGCGCAGCAATCCATAAACGCTCGTCGCCAGGAGCGCCACCAACACCACAGCTGCAGTTTTTTGTACCGGTTTCATGTTTGTTTTACGGCTGGGTCCACCATTTTAGTATGCTTCCCGCCCGCCACAAACAACTCCTTCGCATGACTTTCGCAAGCACGAGTCTCGATATCGTCCTCGATGTGCGAACCGTTTTACAATCTTTAGCCTGCGCCCGAACCAAGAAATCACTGAAGTTTGCGTGGTTCTCAATATGACAAACCGCGATTCATGCTGCTTGCTGGCGCCCAAGACGGCTCGTAAGCTGGTTGCTGAGGATCCTGTGCAGGATTCAAGATTGCCCAAAAGCATTTTCGTCGTGCTCGCAATTTTAGCCGCGATTTACTTTTGGTCGAACTACGCCCAGTTGCCTGACGTGGTCGCCTCCCACTTCAATGCACGCGGCGTCGCCAACGGCTGGCAAACCAAATCCGCCTTCTTCGCTTTCTTCGTTGGAGCCGTCGCGCTCGCTTCCTTGGTGGGGTTTGGAATTCCCAGTATTATCTCCAAAATGCCGATGGACTTGATCAATCTTCCCCACAAAGAGTATTGGCTGGCGCCCGAGCGCCGTACCGCAACCCTTGCTAGTCTAGACAGTTCTTTTGCCTGGTTCGGCTGTGCTGTGCTCTTGGTAATAACTACCGCGGTCAACTACGCTATTGGACGGAATCTGCATCCGGATGCGCACCTGGATCCTCCAGTGCTTGTTTACGTCTTCGGAGGATTTTTTGTCTTTACGATATTATGGTCGATCCGATTGCTCACGCACTTCGCCCGGATCCCTCGCGACAGTTTCGCCCCAAAATGAAAACGCCCTCGGCAAGGCCGAAGGCGTTTTCGTCAGCTGGCACTACTGAATCTTTCTATAAATAATCCCGCGAAGGCCCTTCCAAAAACGCCCGCAACTTCCGGGAACGCGACGGATGCCGCAGCTTTCGCAGCGCCTTCGCCTCTATTTGCCGTATACGCTCACGGGTCACAGCAAACGACTGCCCCACTTCTTCAAGCGTATGTTCGCTTCCATCATCCAAGCCAAACCGCATCTTGATGACTTTTTCCTCGCGCGGCGTCAGCGTCTTCAAAACCGAAGACGTCTGTTCCTTCAAATTCAAATTGATCACCGCGTCCGACGGCGAAACCACGGCCTTGTCCTCGATGAAGTCCCCGAGATGCGAATCTTCTTCTTCGCCAATCGGCGTCTCCAGCGAAATCGGCTCTTGCGCAATCTTCAAAATCTTGCGCACCTTGGACACCGGAATGTCCATACGCTTGGCGATCTCTTCGCTGGTTGGCTCGCGTCCAAGTTCCTGCACCAACTGGCGGCTCGTCCGCACCAGCTTGTTGATCGTCTCGATCATGTGCACCGGAATACGAATCGTGCGCGCCTGGTCCGCAATCGCGCGCGTAATCGCCTGCCGGATCCACCACGTCGCATACGTCGAAAACTTATATCCGCGGCGCCATTCAAACTTGTCCACGGCCTTCATCAACCCGATGTTGCCTTCCTGAATCAAATCGAGGAACTGCAACCCGCGGTTCGTATATTTTTTCGCAATCGAAACGACCAAGCCGAAGGTTGGCTTCGATCAATTCCTTCTTCGCCTGCTCGGCTTCCGCTTCGCCGCGGTGAATGAACGTCAGCGTGCGCTTCAGTTCGGTGAGCCCGACCTCGCTCGCCTCTTCAATGTCTTTCAGCTCGGTTCGCCGCGTGCGCAATTCCTTGCGCGCTTCCGCCGCCACGTCGCCTTTCGCGGCGTCCACGCGGCGCTCCAGCCGCCCCGCTTCGCGTTCCAGCGACTGCAAGCGCTCAACGGTCCCGCGCATCTTGTCAATCAGCCGCTTCTTCTCAAACGGATTGAAATCAATCCCGCGAATCTCGACCGAAATCTCCACGCGCGTGCGCGACAGCGCCCACTTCGCCTTCATGTAAGGCTTTTTCTTCGCTTTCGCCGTGTTATCCAGCTTCTCCGCTTGCTTCAGCGCCAAGTCGTACAGCTTCGCGATCTTGTCGATGTACTTCAGCGTCTGCTTCGTCTTGTTCGCGATTTTCTCTTCGGTCAGCTCTTCGTCGTCAAACTGCACGATCTCTTTGATCGACCGCGCGCCCTTGCGCAAATCCTCTCCAACAGCGATCAATTCCTTAATCACGATCGGCGACCGCGTGATCGACTTCATCACCACAAGCTGCCCGCGCTCGATGCGCTTCGCGATGGTCACTTCCCCTTCGCGCGTCAGCAGCGGCACCGTGCCCATCTCGCGCAAATACATGCGCACCGGATCGTTCGTCTTTTCAAGAGACCCCGGCGTCAAATCCAGATCGCTGCCGCCCTCATCCGAATGCGCCTCGTCCTTGACGACGACATCGCGATCGCCACCCTCCGTGGACACTTCCACCGCGCGCGCAGCCTTCGCCGACGCCTGGTCCTCGTAAATCTCAATCCCGTTCCGTTCAAATGTAGTGAGAAGGTCGTCGATCTCTTCCGAGGAATGCACTTCTGCCGGAAGCGAATCGTTCACTTCGTCGTAAAGCAGGTACCCACGCTCTTTGCCGATGGCAATGAGCTGCTTTACCGCATCATATTTTTCTTCAAGACCTACTGCTGCCACGAATTCCTCCAGCCATTAACGCGCAATCCCAAGTGCTACCGGTCAGAGCCGGTGAAAACTTTTTTTGTAGAGGCGCGGGCAGTATGCCACGCTTGCGCAGTCAACTCCTCTGCGGTCACCGAAAAGAACTGTGGGGAATTTCCCACCAGGTCGTTCGTCTTTTTGTGAAAAGCCTCTGCGCCGCTTGCGTGTCGTTCGCCCTGTACTTCGCCCGTTTCCCGCTCTCAGAGTACGGTCCCCCGGCTCTAAGTTCATCTATATAGATGCATTTAGGTGCGAAACCGTTACTCGCGAAACCCTATTACGCTACACGCTTAACTCCGTCCCCGTCAACATTTTAATCAGTGGAAATCTGTGGAAGAAGTTCCCCCTCAGCGGTCCAGCGGCGGTAGCAGCAGTCTGTGTAAGATGTCGTGCGGACGGGAACGGATAGATCGAAATGGCGTCGGTATTCTCACATGCAGTAGCGGCTCTTGGCATCGGCACATGCTTTTACCGGCCCGATACGCCAAGGCGCGTCTGGATAGCGGGAGCACTCTGCTCGGTCATTCCCGACCTGGACGTCATCGGGTTCCGGTTCGGCATCCACTACGGCGACTTCTGGGGACATCGCGGATTTACGCACTCTCTTATCTTCGCCGCCCTTCTGGCAAGTGTTGTCGTGCTCCTAGCCTTCCGGCACGGAGGCCTGGGCCGATTTGTCCTGTGGACGTATCTCTTTCTAACGACAGCCAGCCACGGCTTCTTCGACGCAATGACCGACGGCGGTCTCGGCGTCGCCTTCTTCTCCCCCTTCGACACCACACGCTATTTCTTGCCTTGGACACCCATCCGGGTCTCCCCCATCGGCGTCGCCCGCTTTTTCTCCTATCGTAGCCTTGCCGTCATCCAAAGCGAACTCCTCTACATCTGGCTCCCCGCAGTGATAGTAATCCTCGTAGCCTGGCTCACTCGCCGCCGGTCTGTTCCCAATGTTCTTCCCAACCCTTGACAAGATTCTTGAAGCTGATATCCTTAATGTAGGCAATCCTACGTAGTCTCAATGCGGCCTAGTAGCCGCATTTTTTATTTTGGGCCAAAGTAGCACAGGCACTCCTGGCTTTGCTCTTCTATGCTTCGCAAGCTTCCAAGCATGTATAGCACGGGACATGTAGCGCAGGGGGAAGCCCTGCGGCCTTAGCGATTCGCGCCAGAACAAGGCCGAAAAGCTCTCGATAGCGCTGTTCATATCTGGTTACACGCGTTGAAATGGCATATTTCAGCGACAAGTTATGTTTACTTGCAAATCCTTTAAAATGAACACTTACAAAAATCGCGCCCAACTGTTCATTCTAAACAACTTACAGAAACAACTAAGTCCTTTAGAATCCCCACTTGCGAAAAAAGGGGGAGGGGGAGGGGAGTAAACTAGGAGTGACTGTTAACCAATTAATTCAACGAGGTCCACTCTCGGACGGCTATCTTGCCGCAGCCAGCCGCCGCATCAGATCCTGCTTCTTCTCGAGCAGCCCGCGCATCTCCGTCACAGGCGGGTTGGCCTCGATGCTCCGCTGCACGTCCGCCAGCTCCCGTTCGGCTTGCCGGTGCTGCAACGCCTCGACGCAACTGACCGCCTCTTCCCAGGTCGGCTCGCTGGCTTCCTCGAAGAGAATCTCGAAAAGCATGCGCCGGTCGCGTTCCTCGAGCTGCGTCGCAACTTCCGTTGCCTGCATCGGCTCGTCGGCCAGGCTCGCGACGATCAGCGCCGAGAAAACCTTCTCGGTCTCGAGCCCGTGATGGAGCTGGGCCGCCTGCAGCCGTTGCGCCAGCTCGCGGCGAAATCCCTCGGCCTCGGCCAGCATGCGGATCAATCGCCGCTCGACGGGCTTTGCCGAGCGGCCCACCAGCTCGGGCTGAATTTTTAGCTCGCTGTGGCGCTGCGTGGCTGCTTTGCTCAACGCGGCGCGCAACACCGGCTCGTCCAGGTGAAGCTGCTGCGCGATCCGCGTCGCCCATTCCGAGCGAAGAATCGTATTTGGAATTTTCTGGACGTACGGCAGAAGAAAATTCACCGCGCGCCGCTTCCCTTCTCCGGTCGTCAAATCCATCTTCCGCGCGCGCGCAATCAGGTAGTCCACGTAAGGAGGCGCTTCTTTCAGCAGCTTGGTGTACTCCTCGACGCCCTTCTCGCGGATGAACAAATCCGGATCGGCTTTCTTGTCGCCGACAGGAGGCAGCGCCAGCACGCGCACCTCGAAATCCTGTTCCAGCAGCAGCGCCACGGACCGCTCTGCCGCCATCTGGCCGGCGTTATCCGGATCGTAGTTAATAATCACGCGCTTCGTGAAGCGGCTCAGCAACTTGATCTGCGGCTCTGCGAGACTCGTCCCGCAACTTGCCACGACGTTGCTGATTCCCGCGCGTGCCACGGCGATCGCGTCCATGTAGCCTTCGACGAGCACCGCGAAATCCGATCGCCGCAGCGCTTCCTTTGCGCGGTCCATGTGATACAGCACGTTGCTCTTCGAGTAGATCGGTGTTTCCGGCGAATTTAAGTATTTCGGCTGGTCATCGCCCAGCGCGCGCGCGCCGAACGCCACGATTTTCCCGGAGTCATTCGCAATCGGAAACATGATGCGTCGTCGGAACCTGTCGAACAACCGGCCGCCCTGTTCGCCTCGCGAAATAAGTCCGGACTCGACGAGCAATTTCTCTGGATATTTCTGTTTAAGGAATCGCAGCAGAGCGTCCCCGTCGCTAGGCGCATAGCCGATTCCGAATCGGTCAATCGCCTTGTTATCGAGCCCGCGGTCCTCGAGATAAGCGCGCGCCGCTTTTCCCTCGAGCGTTCCGGAAATTTGTTTCGCAAAGAAAGCCTGCGCCTCGCGATGCATCTCCACCAGCGTTGCACGCTGCTGATTTTCCTGCCGCTCCTCCGGCGACCGCTCCCTGGGCCGCGGAATCGCGATCCCGCACTTCTCGGCGACGGTCCGCACCGCTTCCGGAAACGCGGACTTCTCCATGTCCATCACAAAATTAAAAACATCTCCGCCCTTGCCGCATCCGAAACAATAAAAAATCTGCTTAATCGGCGATACGGTAAACGAAGGAGTTTTTTCCTGATGAAACGGACAAAGCCCGCTGAAATCCTTCCCGGTCTTTTTCAGGCGCACGTATTCGCCCACCACGCGAACAATGTCCGCCTGCTGCTTCACCCTCTCCGCGAATGATCCCGCTTCCGCCATCTACCCTCTTTCATTCTGCTCCATGAGTGGGAGGATTCTCATACGCTTCGGTGAAGACATTCTTTTGTCTCTTGCTCAACTTCGAGATTTCACCGTCAAGCACAGATCGAAGTCGTGGCTCGTGATTGACGAGATCCCTGCAACAGAATTTTCAAGGAACCCTCGCAACCGCTGCTGCGCCGAAGCCATAGGATCCGCCCCTGGGACAGGAACTCCTCGATTAGCGAAGAGTGTCTGCGAAAGTTTGATGTTGTCGTTCAACCTGAAAACGAGAGAGTAATACTTCACAAGTTTTTCGGAAAGCGAGGGTGAAAAATACTTGAACGCCTCAGTCGAATGCAGCGTCTCCCAAGCCTGAGTGATTGGGCCGCTCGCCGAGATTTGGCTCGATGTGGCCTTAAGATGGTCCTTGCACAATGCTGAACATGCGTCAATCTCGCGCTTATTAAAGCATACGACACTGCCAGCAGCTCGCCTTTGGTCTTTTTAGATCTCGAGATTTCGTAGACTCTTGTCACCAGAAACCAAGCGACAAAAGCTGCCAAGAGTGAGCCAAGGAAGTTCGACAGAACGTTTTGCAAGAACATATTAGCCTCTGAGCTCTACAACTGTAATCGCTTTGCCGCCGTGTTCTTCGGTCTCAAATGAGGTTCGTTCAACCAGCGGATGCGATTTTAGGAATTCCCCTAGGCCCTTGCGCAGAGCGCCGGTGCCGTGGCCGTGAATGATTCGCACGCGCGTTTGATTCGCAAGCGCAGCTTCATCGAGATATTTGTCTACGCGCTCAGTGGCTTCTTCTACGCGCATGCCGATTACGTTGATCTCGCCGGAAGCTGCGCCTTCGCCGGGCTGCGATGTGACAGTGATATTTCGCGACGCTGATGACGCCGCCGGAGGCGCGGGAGCAGCTTCTACTGCCAATGATTTCATCGAGGGCGACTTTCATGCGCAGCGGACCAGCTTCGATCTCGGCGGACGAGCCGTCGAGTCGGCGGAAAATAACCGGCTTGCTGAAGCCGCGGACGCGAATTCGAGCGCCGGGTTGCAATCGCTCGGCGCTCACCGGTTCCGATACACCGGCGCGCACGCCCAGGTCCGCTTGCGAATCAGAGATAGTTTGTACGAGCGCGGCGTTGAGTTCTTCGCGCGCTTCACTGCGAATGTCCTGGCCTTCG
>CAVSIW010000034.1:0-185087 GCA_963727945.1 uncultured Acidobacteriota bacterium | reverse complement strand
ACCACCACTCGGTACGAAAATCGGGGTGATCGAAATAATCTTTGGGAAATTCGAACCGATAGCCGGGGACGGCGGTGCGGTATTGAGCGGCGAGCGGATTGAGAAGCAAGAGCGCCGCGGCCAGTACGGCGAGTCTAGTCTTCATGGACAGCCTCAAGCGGATTGAGCCGCACGGCGACTTGCGCGGGATACAAACCGGCCAGCACAGTCGCCACATAGACCACGCTGGTGGCTCCCAGCAAAACCGCGACCGGCCAGTGGAATCGAATCGTCCATCCGAAGGACTGTTTATTGATGACGTAGATGAGGACGAGCGAGAGCGCGAATCCGAGCGCAAGTCCCACGAAATTCGCGAGCAGGCCCAGCAAGCCGGCTTCGACAAGAATCTGCTTGCGAATTTGTCCGGCGGCCGCGCCGAGAAAACGCAGCAGTCCGAGTTCGCGGCGGCGATCAATGACGAGAGCAAGCAGCGCACCGGCGACGCTCATTACTGCAACGATTACAGCGACGGCCTCGAGCGCATAGGTTATGGCGAAGGTGCGGTCGAAAATACGGATGGCTTCGGTACGCAAGTCCCGATTCGAAGCGAGCAACACACGATATCCAGAGGCTGCTTGAGTAATTTCTTCGCGCACAGTTTCGACAGAGGCATTGGGGGCGACATAGACGGCGAGATTCGATGGAGCGGGGTCCGGGAGATAACGCAGCATGGTCTGGCGGTCCATCAGGATGCTGCCGCGCTCGCTTCCGTAGTCGTAGTAAACATCCACGATGCGAAAAGATGTGCGCGCGATGCCAAGGGCGAGGGTAATGGTGTCGCCGGCGTGGACGTGATGCTTGTACGTAAACGGTTCGCTGACAACGACAGCATGGGCATTGCGAAGCTGCGAGAGGACCTGTTCGGTTGGGCGGCCAGAGAAGAAATTTGATCGGTGATCCGAGCGCAGAGCGCTCAGATCCACCGATGCCAGAGTGGCGGGCATGCCGTCGTAGCTGATTTCGTAGGCGCGCAGCCGGTCCACTCCCGCGACCCCAGGCAGCTTGCTGATTTTGTCCGCGAGTTCGAGAGAGATTGTCGGGTGGCGGTCTGCAGCCGGGTTGCCAGCAGGGCGCAGATAGAGATCGGCGGGAAGGCGATCGTTCATCCAGATGAGGACGGTTTCGCGGAAACTGCCCACCATGATGCCGACGGAAGTCATCATAGCGATGGCGGTGGAGAGCGCGCCGACGAGAACCGAAGTGCGGCGCAGCGAAGCCGAAAGGCTTTGGGATGCCAGGAGAGCTTCGACACCCAGGATTTTTCCAAGCCAGCGAGAGGAACGAGAGATAACGGAGTCAGTGAATGCCGGAATTGCGAGCGCGGACGCGACAACGAGCAAAACCGCGGCGAGGTAGCCAAAGAGCGGCTTGCCTTCGATGGCGGGAACGATTGTTGCCGCGGCTGCCGCGATGGCCAGGACCAGCGCAAGCCACAAATCGCGTGATTTGTGGACACGGGCGATGAATTCGCGCCGGCCTCGCGCCATGGCTTCGACGGGAGAAACGAGCGACGCCTCGCGGGCTGGGGAGTACGCGGAAATGATCGCCACGCCGACGCCGATGACGAAGGCGAGCACGACGGACCATGCGCCCAGTTCGATTGTTCCGGGGCGGCTGCTGACGTACAGAGATTCCACTGTGGCGGCCATGAGCTTGACTGCTCCCGAAGCCATGAGGCGGCCGACGGGGAGACCGAGAGCGGCACCGGCAAGTCCGAAAAAAGCGGCTTCGCCGATGAAAGCTGCGAGCACGGCGCCGCGGCTTGCACCCAGCGCGCGCAGGATTCCGGTTTCCGGGCGGCGGCGCACGACAGAAACCGAAATCGTGTTGTAGATGAGAAAAGCGCCGACAATGAGCGCAATGTAACTGAGGAGACGCAGATTCCATCGGAAGGCGGCGAGCATGCGGCGATTTTCGTTTGTGCCTGTGCCCTGTGCGCGAACTTCCACGCCTGCGGGCAATGCGGCGCGCACGCGCTGCTGCCACTCCTCGAGGCTCGGGCCTTCTGGAAGCTTTAAGAGGATGCGGTCGACGCTGCCGAAGCGGTTCAGGGCGAGTTGCGCTGCGGCGAGATCCATCACGATGGCAGACTCGCTGCCGTTCGAATCTGGGTAAACGCCGCGGACAGTGAATTCGCGGACTTGGTCGTTGATCAGCAGGCGGAGGTGGTCGCCGGGTTTCTTTCGCAGACTCGCGCCGACCCAAATGCTGTCGGGACTTTGTAAGAAACGCATCGCATTCTCCGATGGCGAAGAAGTTTCCGTCGGGCTGGATTCGGATCCGAAGATCGCGCCGCTCCTCTCGGAGCTGATTTCTGCAACCAAGTCGAGACCGATGAGTGGAATGGTTTGCTGCGTGTCTGCAATGACCGCCGAGTCTTCGATGCGCGGCGAAATGCGAATGGAATAGGGAAGCGTTGCGATCGTACCCACAACTGTTTCTGGCACACCGCCGGAAGCGACGATTTCCAGATCGTTGTCGCCGGCGAGGGTTTCCATGGAGGCGCGGAAAGAGCCGGTTGCCGCGGTTCCCGCGAGATCGATCGCGAGCACAACGGCCACACCGAGGGTTACTGCAAGGACGGTCAGGATTGCGCGCACCGGCTCATGCAGCAGCGGGCGAAGCATCAGGCGATAAAAGAGGAAGAGGCGTCGCATGTCAGCGCCGGGTGAGCTCTTCTATTTTTCCGTCGCGCAGGCGCACGACGGCGCCGGCGAGCGCGGCTGCTTCCGCACTATGCGTGGCCATGAGAGTCGCGGTGTTGAGTTCGCGCGTGAGGCGCTTCAAGAGACCGAGGATGACGTTGCCCGTCACCGTATCGAGATTTCCCGTGGGCTCGTCGGCTAGAAGAATGGCGGGCGACTGAACGAGAGCGCGCGCGATGCCTACGCGCTGCATCTGACCGCCGGAGAGCTGGTGGGGAAAGCGGTCGCCTAAACCATCGAGTTCCACCCAGGCGAGGCGCTCGCGCGAAGCGGCGCGTGCATTCGGTTTGCCTGCAAGGAGCAGCGGAAGTTCGACATTTTCGAGAACGGTGAGTGTGTGCAGGAGTTGGAAGGATTGAAAAATGAAGCCGACTTTATCGCGGCGGAGACGGGTCAAGCCGGCATCTTTCAGAGTAGAAGTGTCCACGTCGTCGAGGAGGACGCGGCCGGAGGTGGGAAAATCCATCGCGCCAGCGAGATTGAGCAGAGTGGATTTGCCGCAGCCGCTGCGGCCGGCGAGCGCAACGAATTCGCCGCGGTTTACTTCGAGCGAGATATTGTGCAGCGCACGAACTGGCTCGCCGTCGGTGAGATAGTCCTTACTTACGTTTTGGAGCGAGACGATCGCCATAACTTATGATGGGGCTCTTAGAGGATAATGCGCCAGCGCTGCATTGCCCAGGTCACAAAACCGCGCGTCAGCCGGGAATTGGACGGCCAACGCGCAGCACATCGTTCTAACCATGCGGCTATTTTTTCGTTAGTGCGAGCGCCTTTTCGATTGCGGCGACGACTTCCGGCGAATCCGGGGTGACGGCGGATTCGAAGCGCATAATTACATGGCCGTCAGGGCCGATCAGAAATTTTGTGAAATTCCACTGAATCTCGCCGCCCGTTTGCGGATGAGCAGCTTTGTCGGTCAGGAATTGATAGAGCGGCGTCTTGTCATCGCCCTTCACAGATACTTTGGACATCATCGGGAAAGTGACGTTGTACTTGGTGGTGCAGAAAGTCTTGATTTCCTGATTCGTGCCAGGCTCCTGCGAGCCGAAATTGTTCGCGGGAATGCCGACGATTACGAACCCGCGGTCTTTGAATTTTTCATAAACCGCTTCGAGAGCCGTGTATTGAGGAGTGTAGCCGCAACGGCTCGCCACGTTCACGAGCATGACAACTTTTCCTTTGTAAGCGGCGAGCGGCGCGGGCTGGCCGTCGATCGAATTAAGCGTGAAGTCGTAGACGGATTTGTCGGCAGCCATCAGCGCCGTTGCAATGAAAAGCAGGCAAAGCAACAACTTGATCATAAATCCTCCACACTCTTTTTACCCCGATCCGGGGATCACGGCAAACGGAAGTTGTGAGCCGCTCATTTTGCCGGGTGACAGCGTCTCTGCGGGGCTAGTTCGCGGGCGAAACGGTCATTGAGCCTTCCCGTGCCCTGTTATAGACTGCGCACGCAGAAATCAGGCTTATGGGCAGCGACGGTCTCATCGTAGGAAGCGCACTGTGCGAAGAAGGGGATTGGTGCGCTGTGCTTGCTCGCGAAGATAAGACCAACTGAGCGACAGATCCCGCCGGGATGATGGCGACGGGCGCCAAGGAGGAACGGATGCTGCTTGCAGCGGACGTCACGGTTGCACACAAGACGATAGCCACCTTGGATCTCGTGATCATCGGGATCTATTTCGCGATTGTGTTTGGCATTGGGATGTATTTTTCGCGGAGAGAACGAACCTCGGAGGACTACTTCCTGGCGGGCCGCGACATCGGCTGGTTCTTCATTGGCGCTTCTTTGTTCGTATCGAATATTTCGACGGAGCATTTTATTGGTTTGTCTGGGACGGGCGCCTCGTCCGGACTTGCGGTGGGCCACTTTGAATGGCTTGCTTGTCTGATATTGCTTGTTCTGGGCTGGGTGTTCGTGCCTTTTTATTTGCGATCGAACGTGTTCACCATGCCGGAATTTCTTGAGCGGCGCTTCAATCGCAATTGCGCGGTTTATTTGGCGGGGATTTCGATCATCGCGTACATATTCACGAAGATTTCCGTGCAGCTTTACGCGGCGAGCGTGGTTCTGGAACGCGTAGCTGGGTGGTCGCTGTGGAAGACGGCGGTGGTTCTGGTTATCGCAACGGGGATTTACACAGTCGCGGGAGGATTGGCCGCGGTCATTTATACCGATACAGTCCAGACGCTGATTCTGATTTGCGGCGCGGTTACGTTAACAATCATCGGTCTTCACCGGGTGGGCGGGTTTGAGCACCTGCGAGCGATGGTGCCGCCCGACTATTTTCACATGATAAAACCGGCGTCCGATTCACAATTTCCGTGGACAGGAATATTTTTTGGGGCGCCGATACTTGGGATTTGGTATTGGTGCACGGATCAGGTAATTGTGCAGCGCGTGCTCTCGGCGCGTGACGAAGGACACGCGAAATTAGGCACGATTTTCGCGGGATTTTTGAAGATACTGCCGGTGTTCATGCTCGTTCTGCCGGGCATTATTGCCTTCGCGCTTTTTCCAGAGCAGGTGAAGAAGCCGGATTTTGCGTATCCGACCCTTATTTTGAATTTGCTGCCGACTGGGCTTGTCGGGTTGGTGATGGCTGCGCTGCTTGCGGCGGTGATGGGTGCGATGAGCTCGGTGTTTAACTCCGCGTCTACGCTGGTGACGCTAGATTTTTACAAAAAGATTCGCCCTCAGGCGTCTGAGGGACAGCTCGTGAATTTTGGCCGTGTTGCCACGGGCTTCATGGTGCTGCTTGGCTTGCTCTGGGTTCCGTTCATTCACTACATCAGCAGCCAGCTCTACTATTTATTTGCAGAGCGTGCAGGCTTATATCAGCCCGCCGATTTCCGCTTGCTTCGTCCTGGGAATTTTGTGGCCGCGGTTGAATGGCTCGGGCGCGATCAGTTCGCTCCTGACCGGATTTGTCTTGGGCGCCACGCGATTTATTTTGGAGCTTGCGGATCGTGCAGCCGACGGACATTTCGGATCACCCATCGCGCGTTGGATAATTGACATGAACTTTCTGCACTATGCGATTTTCATGTTCGTGGTCTGCTCGGTCATCCTCGTCGCCGTCAGCCTGATGACCAAAGCTCCAGATCGAAAACAGCTTGCCGGACTGACCTTTGCAACCGTGGACGACAAGATCGAAACCACCGCCGTTGGCATCCCCCAGCGCAAACCAGCAAAGGAAACTCCGACCGAACATCGCCTCAACATATTCTTCAGCCTTTTGTTGCTGGCGACAGTAATCGGCTTGTGGATTTATTTTCGCTAGTAACGGTAACGGACGGGAAAGACATGAAGTTCTCTGCCATCCGGGCTTTGAAGCCTAACGTCACGCAGGAAGAGGCCGTCCGTACATTTCGCTCAGGCGTCTTCAGCGCGGCTTATTGGAGAATTCGCAGCGGTCCTTTGCAGCGGATCGCGGATGCTTACGTGCCGTTCTGGGTCTATAGGGTGCGCTATGAAATAGGCCGGGCGCGGAAGACGCGTTTTTTCGCGCTCGATGCGGTGCATGGTGCACTCGATCTATTCGAGTTTCCACGTGTTCCGGCGGACAATGAACTGGTCACGATTGAAACGCGGAACCAGCTCATGCCGCGTTTGCAGCCGGATGCTGCGGAAGAACTTCTCAGAATGAAAGTTCTGCGAGTGCTTTTCCAGCAGGGTTTTTTCAAGCTACGCGCGCTGAAGGTGGAAATCGAGCGCATTCCCGTTGAGTTGCATCTGCCGTATTGGCTGGCTTTTTACGGAAACAATGGAACGGCAAAGTGCCGAGTCATGGACGCAGTGCGGCGGCGCATCGAAGGTGCCAAGGCTTCCTCCTTTTTTGAGGAATGGCTCGCGGCATAGCAGCAAATCCAATGCGCGCCGCCCGGTGCGCAGGCGTATTCTAGGCGAAGCTTCTTCCACGATTCTCCGCGGAGAGAGGGTTAACATGCCACGTCTTGCCAGATGGACCGTTTGCGGCCTGTTGCTTTGGGTACTCGGCACCAGCAGCGCGGCGGCGACGGGCTGGCAGCACATCGGTAACGTTCAGCGTGTTGAAAAACTTCAAGACGGGGTCGAACTGACGGCCGGTTCCGCAAAATTGCGCATCACGGCCTTTCGCGACGGCGTGATCCGCGTCCGCCTGGCGCCGCAAGGTTCCTTTCCGGAAGATTTTTCCTGGGCGGTGATTGAATCCCCGGATCCGCCTGCGATTACCGTCGAAGACGGCAAGACAGAGCTGCGGATGACTACTGGCCGTGTCGTTGTCATCGTCAAGAAATCGCCCCTGCTGATTACGTTCACGGATTTGACGGGCAATGTCCTCCTTGCCGACGAGCCGGCTTTGCCCATGGCGTGGGACGGCACATATATCCACTCCTGGAAGCGAATGCCATCCGAAAAATTGCGTAGTCTCGGCGACAAAGCCGGCCCAATGAACCGCCGCAATCACGCGTATACGATGTGGAATACCGATTCTTCGGCGGCCGGAATCGACGACCCGCTCTACAAGACGATTCCGTTTTTCATCGGCCTTCAGAAAGGAACGGCCTACGTGTTTTCTTCGACAACACATACCGTACAGCTTTGATTTCGAAAAAATGTGCCGATTACTTCTCGTTTTGGGGGCGGAGGGTGGTGAAGTACGCTACTACTTTCTCGCCTGCCTGAACCCAAGAACTTGTCTAGCAATTTACCGCGACGGTCGCGCCGGACCCCCGCCCCCGCCGCTCTGGTCGCTCGGCTACCAGCAGAGCCGCTACAGTTATCTGAAGCGCGCGCCCGCGAGATCGTTCAAACGTTGCGCGATAAGAAGATTCCCGTGACGCCATTTATTTCGACATTGACTATCAAGAAGGCAACGCGCCGTTTACCGTCAATCGAGAATACTTCCCTCATTTCGAAAAAATGATTTCGGATTTTCGCGGCAGGGCATGCGCACCATCCTCATCACTGACCTGCACATCAAAAACAATTCCGGGCCACGGCTATGCGCCATAGAACTCCCGGTATCAAGAATGATGGAATTGTTGAAAAATCCGGACGGCTCGGTGTATGTCGGCAAAGTTTGGCCTGGCGAGTTCCCGGGATTTTACGTCTAACTCGTGTGCGCGATTGGTGGGGCGGCCTCTACAAAAACTTCGTGAACATGGGCGTCGCGGGCTTCTGCAATGACATGAACGAGCCGGCGAATTCTTCTCCGGGATCCTTCCAAGACCATGCCGCTTGGTAATGTCCACGGCCTCGATGGCGGCAAAGCGCTTGATCATCGCGCCATCCACAACGTCTTTGGCATGGAAACGCTCGCGCGACCTACGACGGCCTCCTCAAGCCGCGCCTGACGAGCGGCCCTTTGTTCTGACACGCGCGGCCTATGCTGGCGCCGAACGCTATGCGGCGACCTGGACCGGAGACAACAGCGCCACCTGGAATCACATCGGAATGAGTGTGCCGCAGATCATGAGTTCTTGGGATTTCCGGTTACTCGCTCGTGGGCGCTGATGTCGGCGGTTTGTGGGCTCTCCGCCAGCGGACCCCTTTTTGACGCGCTGGTACGAGCCTAGGCGTGTTCTATCCGATGGACCGCGATCACGCCGCAAAGGGCACCGCCGATCACGAACCGGGCCAGCGGCCCCGAGCAGGAAAGAATTCCCGCAAGCGGTATTCGAGCTGCGCTATAAGCTGCTTCCATATATTTATACGGCGATGGAAGAAACCTCGCGCACCGGCGTTCCGTTGATGGAGCCAATTTTTCTCGAGTACCCCGATGCGCGGGGACCTTGATGGCGAGGACCACGAATTCCGTAACGACGGGCGCAACGAAGAGATCGCGGCCGAAGAGGAATTCGTGGTCCTCGCCATAGAGGTCCCGCGCATCGGGATACTCGAGAAAAATTGGCTCCATCAACGGAACGCCGGTGCGCGAGGTTTCTTCCATCGCCGTATAAATATATGGAAGCAGCTTATAGCGCAGCTCGATATACCGCTTGCGGATTGCTTCCTGCTCGGGGCCGCTGGCCCAGGGTTCGTGATCGGCGGTGCCCTTTGCGGCGTGATCGCGGTACATCGGATAGAACACGCCTAGCTCGTACCAGCGCGTCAAAAGATCGGCTGGCGGAGAGCCCGCAAAACCGCCGACATCAGCGCCCACGAGCGAGTAACCGGAAATCCCAAGACTCATGATCTGCGGCACACTCATTCCGATGTGATTCCAGGTGGCGCTGTTGTCTCCGGTCCAGGTCGCCGCATAGCGTTCGGCGCCTGCATAGGCCGCGCGTGTCAGAACAAAGGGCCGCTCGTCAGGGCGCAGCTTGAGGAGGCCGTCGTAGGTCGCGCGAGCGTTTTCCATGCCAAAGACGTTGTGGATGGCGCGATGATCGAGCGTTTTGCCGTCATCGAGGCGGTGGACATTATCAAGCGGCATGGTCTTGGAAAGAGTCAGAAAGGTCGCCGGCTCGTTCATGTCATTCCAGAAGCCCGCGACGCCCATGTTCACGAAGTTTTTGTAGAGGCCGCCCCACCAATCGCGCACACGAGTTAACGTAAAATCCGGAAACACGCTGTCGCCAGGCCAAACTTTGCCGACATACACCGAGCCGTCCGGATTTTTGACGAATACATCATTCTTGATACCGGAATCGTATGGCGCATAGCCGTGGCCCGGATCCTTTTTGATGTGCAGGTCAGTGATGAGGATGGTGCGCATGCCCTGCACGCGAAAATCCGAAATCATTTTTTCGAAATGAGGGAAGTATTCTCGATTGACGGTAAACGGCGCGTTGCCTTCTTGATAGTCAATGTCGAAATAAATGGCGTCAGCGGGAATCTTCTTATCGCGCAACGTTTGAACGATCTCGCGGGCGCGCGCTTCGGGATAATAACTGTAGCGGCTCTGCTGGTAGCCGAGCGACCAGAGCGGCGGGAGCGGAGTGCGGCCAACCATGGCGGTAAATTGCTGGACGATTTTCTTGGGTTCCGGGCCGGCGATAAAGTAGTAGTTCAGCTCGCCGCCCTCCGCCCCAAACGAAAAGTAATCGGGCGACTCTTTTCCGAAATCGAAGCTGCTGCGGTACGTGTTGTCGAAGAAAACACCGTAGGCCGTTCCTTTCTGAAGGCCGATGAAAAACGGAATCGTCTTGTAGAGCGGGTCGTCCGATTCCTGCCAGCCGAAGAAATCGGTATTCCACATCGTATACGCGTGATTGCGGCGGTTCATTGGGCCGGCTTTGTCGCCGAGACCGAAGTAATTTTCCTCGGATGGCATTCGCTTCCAGGAGTGGATATATGTGCCGTCCCACGCCATGGGCAAAGCCGGCTCGTCGGCAAGGAGGACATTGCCCGTCAAATCCGTGAACGTAATCAGCAGGGGCGATTTCTTGACGATGACAACGACACGGCCAGTAGTCATCCGCAGCTCTGTCTTGCCGTCTTCGACGGTAATCGCAGGGGGATCCGGGGATTCAATCACCGCCCAGGAAAAATCTTCCGGAAAGGAACCTTGCGGCGCCAGGCGGACGCGGATCACGCCGTCGCGAAAGGCCGTGATGCGCAATTTTGCGGAACCGGCCGTCAGTTCGACCCCGTCTTGAAGTTTTTCAACACGCTGAACGTTACCGATGTGCTGCCAACCCGTCGCCGCCGCGCTGCTGGTGCCGAGTACCCAAAGCAACAGGCCGCAAACGGTCCATCTGGCAAGACGTGGCATGTTAACCCTCTCTCCGCGGAGAATCGTGGAAGAAGCTTCGCCTAGAATACGCCTGCGCACCGGGCGGCGCGCATTGGATTTGCTGCTATGCCGCGAGCCATTCCTCAAAAAAGGAGGAAGCCTTGGCGCCTTCGATGCGCCGCCGCACTGCGTCCATGACTCGGCACTTTGCCGTTCCATTGCTTCCGTAAAAAGCCAGCCAATACGGCAGATGCAACTCAACGGGAATGCGCTCGATTTCCACCTTCAGCGCGCGTAGCTTGAAAAAACCCTGCTGGAAAAGCACTCGCAGAACTTTCATTCTGAGAAGTTCTTCCGCAGCATCCGGCTGCAAGCGCGGCATGAGCTGGTTCCGCGTTTCAATCGTGACCAGTTCATTGTCCGCCGGAACACGCGGAAACTCGAATAGATCGAGTGCACCATGCACCGCATCGAGCGCGAAAAAACGCGTCTTCCGCGCCCGGCCTATTTCATAGCGCACCCTATAGACCCAGAACGGCACGTAAGCATCCGCGATCCGCTGCAAAGGGCCGCTACGAATCCTCCAATAAGCCGCGCTGAAGACGCCTGAGCGAAATGTACGGACGGCCTCTTCCTGCGTGACGTTAGGCTTCAACGTTCGGATCGCGCTGACTTCCATCTATCTCCCGTCCGCTGCGGCTTCTAGCGGAAATAAATCCACAAGCCGATCACTGTCGCCAGCAACAAAAGGCTGAAGAATATGTTGAGGCGATGTTCGGTCGGAGTTTCCTTTGCTGGTTTGCGCTGGGGGATGCCAACGGCGGTGGTTTCGATCTTGTCGTCCACGGTTGCAAAGGTCAGTCCGGCAAGCTGTTTTCGATCCGGCGCTTTGGTCATCAGGCTGACGGCGACGAGGATGACCGAGCAGACCACGAACATGAAAATCGCATAGTGCAGAAAGTTCATGTCAATGATCCAACGCGCGATGGGTGATCCGAAATGTCCGCCGGCTGCACGATCCGCAAGCTCCAAAATAAATCGCGTGGCGCCCAAGACAAATCCGGTCAGGAGCGAACTGATCGCGCCCGAGCCATTCAACCGCGGCCACAAAATTCCCAGGACGAAGCAAGCGGAAATCGGCGGGCTGATATAAGCCTGCACGCTCTGCAAATAAATGTAGAGCTGGCTGCTGATGTAGTGAATGAACGGAACCCAGAGCAAGCCAAGCAGCACCATGAAGCCCGTGGCAACACGGCCAAAATTCACGAGCTGTCCCTCAGACGCCTGAGGGCGAATCTTTTTGTAAAAATCTAGCGTCACCAGCGTAGACGCGGAGTTAAACACCGAGCTCATCGCACCCATCACCGCCGCAAGTAGCGCAGCCATCACCAACCCGACAAGCCCAGTCGGCAGCAAATTCAAAATAAGGGTCGGATACGCAAAATCCGGCTTCTTCACCTGCTCTGGAAAAAGCGCGAAGGCAATAATGCCCGGCAGAACGAGCATGAACACCGGCAGTATCTTCAAAAATCCCGCGAAAATCGTGCCTAATTTCGCGTGTCCTTCGTCACGCGCCGAGAGCACGCGCTGCACAATTACCTGATCCGTGCACCAATACCAAATCCCAAGTATCGGCGCCCCAAAAAATATTCCTGTCCACGGAAATTGTGAATCGGACGCCGGTTTTATCATGTGAAAATAGTCGGGCGGCACCATCGCTCGCAGGTGCTCAAACCCGCCCACCCGGTGAAGACCGATGATTGTTAACGTAACCGCGCCGCAAATCAGAATCAGCGTCTGGACTGTATCGGTATAAATGACCGCGGCCAATCCTCCTGCGACTGTGTAAATCCCCGTTGCGATAACCAGAACCACCGCCGTCTTCCACAGCGACCATCCAGCTACGCGTTCCAGAACCACGCTCGCCGCGTAAAGCTGCACGGAAATCTTCGTGAATATGTACGCGATGATCGAAATCCCCGCCAAATAAACCGCGCAATTGCGATTGAAGCGCCGCTCCAGAAATTCCGGCATGGTGAACACGTTCGATCGCAAATAAAAAGGCACGAACACCCAGCCCAGAACAAGCAATATCAGACAAGCAAGCCATTCAAAGTGGCCCACCGCAAGTCCGGACGAGGCGCCCGTCCCAGACAAACCAATAAAATGCTCCGTCGAAATATTCGATACGAACAAAGAAGCGCCAATGAAGAACCAGCCGATGTCGCGGCCCGCCAGGAAGTAGTCCTCCGAGGTTCGTTCTCTCCGCGAAAAATACATCCCAATGCCAAACACAATCGCGAAATAGATCCCGATGATCACGAGATCCAAGGTGGCTATCGTCTTGTGTGCAACCGTGACGTCCGCTGCAAACAGCATCCGTTCCTCCTTGGCGCCCGTCGCCATCATCCCGGCGGGATCTGTCGCTCAGTTGGTCTTATCTTCGCGAGCAAGCACAGCGCACCAATCCCCTTCTTCGCACAGTGCGCTTCCTACGATGAGACCGTCGCTGCCCATAAGCAGGATTTCTGCGTGCGCAGTCTATAACAGGGCACGGGAAGGCTCAATGACCGTTTCGCCCGCGAACTAGCCCCGCAGAGACGCTGTCACCCGGCAAAATGAGCGGCTCACAACTTCCGTTTGCCGTGATCCCCGGATCGGCGTAAAAAGAGTGTGGAGGATTTATGATCAAGTTGTTGCTTTGCCTGCTTTTCATTGCAACGGCGCTGATGGCTGCCGACAAATCCGTCTACGACTTCACGCTTAATTCGATCGACGGCCAGCCCGCGCCGCTCGCCGCTTACAAAGGAAAAGTTGTCATGCTCGTGAACGTGGCGAGCCGTTGCGGCTACACTCCTCAATACACTGCTCTCGAAGCGGTTTATGAAAAATTCAAAGACCGCGGATTCGTAATCGTCGGCATTCCCGCGAACAATTTCGGCTCGCAGGAGCCCGGCACGAATCAGGAAATCAAGACTTTCTGCACCACCAAGTACAACGTCACTTTCCCGATGATGTCCAAAGTCTCTGTGAAGGGCGATGACAAGACGCCGCTCTATCAATTTCTGACCGACAAAGCTGCTCATCCGCAAACGGGCGGCGAGATTCAGTGGAATTTCACAAAATTTCTGATCGGCCCTGACGGCCATGTAATTATGCGCTTCGAATCCGCCGTCACCCCGGATTCGCCGGAAGTCGTCGCCGCAATCGAAAAGGCGCTCGCACCAGCGAAAAAATAGCCGCATGGTTAGAACGATGTGCTGCGCGTTGGCCGTCCAATTCCCGGCTGACGCGCGGTTTTGTGACCTGCGCAATGCAGCGCTGGCGCATTATCCTCTAAAAGCCCCATCATAAGTTATGGCGATCGTCTCGCTCCAAAATGTAAGTAAGGACTATCTCACCGACGGCGAGCCAGTTCGTGCGCTGCACAATATCTCGCTCGAAGTAAACCGCGGCGAATTCGTTGCGCTCGCCGGCCGCAGCGGCTGCGGCAAATCCACTCTGCTCAATCTCGCTGGCGCAATGGATTTTCCCACCTCCGGCCGCGTCCTCCTCGACGACGTGGACACTTCTACTCTGAAAGACGCCGGCTTGACCCGTCTCCGCCGCGATAAAGTCGGCTTCATTTTTCAATCCTTCCAACTCCTGCACACACTCACCGTTCTCGAAAATGTCGAACTTCCGCTGCTCCTTGCCGGCAAACCGAATGCACGCGCCGCTTCGCGCGAGCGCCTCGCCTGGGTGGAACTCGATGGTTTAGGCGACCGCTTTCCGCACCAGCTCTCCGGCGGCCAGATGCAGCGCGTAGGCATCGCGCGCGCTCTCGTTCAGTCGCCCGCCATTCTTCTAGCCGACGAGCCCACGGGAAATCTCGATACGGTGACGGGCAACGTCATCCTCGGTCTCTTGAAGCGCCTCACGCGCGAACTCAACACCGCGACTCTCATGGCCACGCATAGTGCGGAAGCAGCCGCGCTCGCCGGCGCCGTCGTGCGCCTGCGCGACGGAAAAATAGAAGAGCTCACCCGGCGCTGACATGCGACGCCTCTTCCTCTTTTATCGCCTGATGCTTCGCCCGCTGCTGCATGAGCCGGTCCGCGCAGTCCTGACCGTCCTTGCAGTAACCCTTGGCGTGGCCGTTGTGCTCGCGATCGATCTCGCGGGAACCGCGGCAACCGGCTCTTTCCGCGCCTCCATGGAAACCCTCGCCGGCGACAACGATCTGGAAATCGTCGCTTCCGGCGGTGTGCCAGAAACAGTTGTGGGTACGATCGCAACGCTTCCCTATTCCATTCGCATTTCGCCGCGCATCGAAGACTCGGCGGTCATTGCAGACACGCAGCAAACCATTCCACTCATCGGTCTCGACTTGGTTGCAGAAATCAGCTCCGAGAGGAGCGGCGCGATCTTCGGATCCGAATCCAGCCCGACGGAAACATCTTCGCCATCGGAAAATGCGATGCGTTTCTTACAAAGTCCCGACAGCATTTGGGTCGGCGCGAGTCTGCGAAAGAAACCCGGCGACCACCTCCGTCTGCTGATCAACGACCGTGTCCGCGAATTCACTGTCCGCGGCGTTTACCCAGATTCGAACGGCAGCGAGTCTGCCATCGTGATGGATCTCGCCGCAGCGCAACTCGCCCTGAACCGCTTCGGCAGCGTCGACCGCATCCTCTTAAAGCTTCCAGAAGGCCCGAGCCTCGAGGAGTGGCAGCAGCGCGTGCGCGCCGCATTGCCCGCAGGCGTGGAAGTTCGCGCACAGGGCACAGGCACAAACGAAAATCGCCGCATGCTCGCCGCCTTCCGATGGAATCTGCGTCTCCTCAGTTACATTGCGCTGATTGTCGGCGCTTTTCTCATCTACAACACGATTTCGGTTTCCGTCGTTCGCCGCCGTCCAGAAACCGGGATCGTGCGCGCGCTGGGCGCAAGCCGCGGTGCGGTGCTCGCGGCATTCATCGGCGAGGCGGCGTTTTTCGGATTGGCCGGTGCCGCTGCTTGGTCTCCCGGTCGGCCGCGTCGATGGCTGCGGGAGCAGTCAAGCTCATGGCCGCGACGGTGGAGTCGCTTTACGTAAGCAGCCGCCCTGGAACAATCGAACTGAGCGTGCCTTCCGTCGTGCTCGCGCTTGTCATCGGCATCGGCGTCGCGATTATTTCCGCGTACTCGCCCGCCCGCGAAGCGTCGCTTGTTTCTCCCGTCGAAGCCATGGCGCGAGGCCGGCGCGAATTCATCGCCCGTGTCCACAAATCACGCGATTTGTGGCTTGCGCTGGTTCTGGCCATCGCGGCAGCCGCGGCAACAACCGTTCCCGCCATCGAAGGCAAGCCGCTCTTTGGCTATCTCGCCGCGGTTTTGCTCGTTGTCGCGTCCGCGCTCGCAATTCCGGCATTCACTGATTCCGTTATCTCTCGCTCCTCTCGCTGGCTTGGAAAAATCCTGGGTGTCGAAGCTCTGCTTGGCATCCCAAAGCCTCTCGGCTTCGCTTCGCCGCACTTCCGTTCTCGTCGGCGCGCTCTCCACCGCCATCGCTATGATGACTTCCGTCGGCATCATGGTGGGCAGTTTCCGCGAAACCGTCCTCATCTGGATGAACGATCGCCTTCCCGCCGATCTCTATCTGCGCCCTGCTGGCGAACCCGGCTGCCGGACCGCCACCCGACAATCTCTCTGGAACTCGCGGACAAAATCAGCAAGCTGCCCGGTGTCGCCGGAGTGGACCGGCTTGCGTGCGTACGAAATCAGCTACGACGGCATGCCCGCCACTTGGCTTCGGTGGATCTGAGCGCGCTGCGCTCGGATCATCGGTCAAATTTCTTCTCGGGCCGCCCAACCGAGCAAGTCCTTTCGCAGCTTCGCAATTCCAACTGCGTCGCTGTCAGCGAACCGTTTACGTACAAGCATCACGTGCACGCCGGCGACACGATCACCCTCGCCCTTGGCGGCGGCGCGCCCATCTTTTCGGATTGTGGATGTTTACTACGACTACGGAAGCGAGCGCGGCAGCATCCTGATGGATCGCCAGACCATGCTGCGTTATCTCCCGGACCCCGCTCCATCGAATCTTGCCGTCTATGTCGCGCCGAACGCGTCTGTCGAAACCGTGCGCGAAGAAATTACCCAAGCGGCCGCCGGGTATCGTGTCTTGCTCTTTTCGAATCGCGATTTGCGTACCGAAGCCATTCGCATTTTCGACCGCACCTTCGCCATAACCTATGCGCTCGAAGCCGTCGCCGTGATTGTGGCGGTGATGAGTATCGCCGGTGCGCTGCTTGCTCTCGTCATTGACCGCCGGCGCGAACTTGGCCTGCTGCGTTTTCTCGGCGCGGCCGCCGGACAAGTTCGCAAGCAGATTCTCTTTGAAGCCGGCCTTCTGGGCCTGCTCGCGAATTTCGTGGGACTGGCTCTCGGATTCGCGCTCTCGCTCGTCCTCATCTTCGTCATCAACAAGCAGTCGTTTGGCTGGACGATTCGATTCCATTGGCCGGTCGCGGTTTTGTTCGCAGCGATCAGCGTGGTCTACGTGTCCACGTGTGCTGGCAGGTTTGTATCCCGCGCAAGTCGCCGTGCGGCTCAATCCGCTTGAGGCTGTCCATGAAGAGTAAGACTGGCCGCACTGGCCGCCGCGCTCTTGCTTTTCAATCCGCTCGCCGCTCAATACCGCACCGCCGTACCCGGCTATCGATTCGAATTTCCCACGGGATTATTTTGATCACCCGGACTTTCAGACCGAGTGGTGGTACTACACCGGGAATCTGAAGTCCACGAACGGTCATCGGTACGGATTCGAACTGACTTTTTTTCGCCAGGCTGTCAGCCGCGATCCGGCCCAAACTGCAACCTGGGATGTAAAAGATCTCTACCTGGCGCATCTCGCCCTCAGCGATCTCGATGGTCAGCACTTCTACCACGAGGAAAGAATAAATCGCGCCGGACCGGGAATCGCGGGCGAGATGAATCCAGCGCCCGCATCTGGAATGGCAACTGGCGGATTCAGTGGCAGGGATCAGATCAGAAATTGCAAGCCATCGAGAAGCAATTTCAATTACATCTGAGGCTGCATCCGGAGAAGCCGCCCGTTATTCATGGCGAGAACGGCATAAGCCAAAAATCAGAAGGAGCGGGCCACGCGTCTTACTACATTTCGCTGACGCGGCTGGCCGCGAGCGGTGAACTTCAATTGAACGGCGAGACACTCGAAGTGTCCGGCCTCGCCTGGATGGACCACGAATTCTTCACTCATCAATTGGAATCCGATCAGGTCGGCTGGGACTGGCTGAGCCTCCAACTGGACGACAACACCGAGTTGATGCTCTTTCACATTCGCCGGAAAGATGGATCGCTCGATCCGTTTCTCTGCGGGCACTTATGTTGATGCGCGAGGAAAATCCACTCACGTGAAAGCGAACGACTTTATATTGCATCCGCTCACGGAAAATTGGACTAGTCCCGCGACTCACGCGATTTATCCCGTCGCCTGGAGGATCGCCATCCCAAAATTAGGAATCGCACTGGAAGCGCACACCGCATTGGCCGCGCAAGAGCTCACTGGAAACACAAAACTCGCGCCGACGTATTGGGAGGGAGCCATCACTCTGGAAGGCCAGCGTGGAAAACTGCCGCTGAATGGCGTCGGCTATCTGGAAATGACCGGCTACGACCGCGCCGTCAAACTCGCGCCTTGAACTGGAAAAAAGAGTAAGTGGAACTCAAGCGGATTCTGCAGGCTTTACAAGCCGTGCCGTGCTGGCTCGCACAATCAACTCCGGCTCGACGACAATTTCTTTGGGGTAGGGCGTCTTTGCAGGCGCCGTAATCCGGCGTAGAAGAGTTTCTGCCGCAATCATTCCCATTTCGCGCAGCGGCTGCCGAACTGTCGTCAACGCGGGATTCTGAAATGCGGCGCTCTGAATATCGTCGAAGCCGACGACGGAAACATCCTCGGGTACGCGGCGGCCAGCTTCCCGCAACGCTTGGATTGCGCCAATCGCCGAAATATCGTTAAACGTAAAAAGCGCAGTGAACGGTTCGCGGCAAGCTAGAAGCTTTTGTGTGACCTGATATCCCAGCAGCGGCGAAGACGATTCCCCTTCAAGTTGACCTGTCAGTTTTTCCTTAACCCCGACGCCCGACTTCTGGGCTGCTTCGCGCACCGCTTCCCAGCGCACTTCCGTATCCGAACTGAACGCCTGCCCTTTAATGAATGCTATCTTCCGGTGCCCGAGGTTTACGAGATGTTGCACCGCAAGGCACGCCGCCCGCGAGTGATTGAGCACGATGTTTGTCACACCCGGCACGTCCCGATGTCCGGACACCGCAACGCTCGGGACATCCAGCGCTTCTGAAAGCGCGGTATCCACGACGATCAAGCCTTCCACGGCTCGCTGTTGCAGAAGCAGCGGATACTCCGCGATAAGTTCATCGCGATGGCGATGGCTTACCACGAAATAAAAATAACCTTCCTGAAGAAGATGGTCTTCGATTCCTGACATGACCAGCGCCGCGTATCCTTCGCTGATCTCTGGAACGACCACGCCAATCGTGAAGCTCCTTTGCTGCCGCAGCGATCTGGCCAGATGATTCGGCCTATAGTTTAATTCCTTTGCAGCCGCACGGATCAGTTCCTGCGTGCGGTGCGGAATGGACTTTGCGGCAGGCGAACGATTGATTACAAACGAGACGGCGGCCTGTGAAAGACCGAGGTGCTCCGCGAGATGCTTCAGGCTAACCGCCGTGCCCGAAGACTTCCGCGCGCCGGAAGTATCCTTTGATTTTGGACGCGGCATAACTTCGTCTGGGCTGGTAGTCTCCCATAAGGGACCAAGGGAGAACAAGCTCCATGGCCGGATATCGGTTGTACTCTCAGGGACGAACAGTTCCTTAGCTTGTGAATCCTACTAAATCGGTTTACTATGCTCTTTCCGTCGAGGAGGTCAGGGAGCTCGAAAATTTGCCTTCGTTTAGAATTGCACAAATTCCCCAAGAATAAGGATTTTGCTGGCGGCACGCCCGGGAATTCTGTATCGTTTGCCGTTCTTGCCCGTCGTTGGCCACGCTCTTGTAACTTGTTCCAAATTTCCGTGCTTTAGAGGACGGTTCGCTAAACGTCCGATGGCACCATCGGAGTTTTTGATAACGTGCTCACCTCGCTGATTCGGTTCGTCATTGTGGCTTGTTTGGTGCTGTCTTGCCAGGCCGCCACTGCGCAAGATTCGCCTTCTGCCGCGGCATCCAGCGCCGCCTCTCCTCATTCGAATCTCAATGATCCTGCCACGGAACAGAAAATTGACGCCCTGCTCCGCAAGATGACCCTGGAAGAAAAAGTCGGGCAACTAGTTCAGTATTCCGCCGGGCAGCCCACCGGGCCTGGCACCGGCCGCACCGAATACAACGACATGATCCAGAAAGGCGAAGTCGGCGCGCTGTTTAACATAACGACCGCGCGGGAATCGAATGCCTTCCAGCGAGTCGCCGTCGAAAAATCACGCATGAAGATTCCCCTCGTGTTTGGCTTGGACGTGATCCACGGATATCGCACCGAGTTTCCGATTCCTCTGGGACTGGCAGCCACGTGGGATCCTGACCTCGTTCAAAAGGCGGCGCGCATCGCTGCCCGCGAAGCATCGGCAAGCGGAATCCGCTGGGCGTTTTCTCCGATGGTGGACATCGCTCGAGACGCACGCTGGGGCCGCATGGCCGAGGGTTCCGGAGAAGACCCTTACCTGGGTGCGGCAATGGCTCGAGCATTTGTCCTTGGCTACCAGGGCGAGAGACTAAGTGCGCCGGATAGCGTCGCCGCTTGCCCCAAACACTACGTTGGTTATGGAGCAGCCGAAGCGGGCAGAGATTACAACTCCGTTGAGATTTCCGAGCACACCCTCCGGGAATTTTACCTGCCTCCGTTTCATGCCGCGATTGATGCCGGCGCTGCAACGATCATGAGTTCATTCAATTCCCTGAATGGAGTTCCTGCCTCGGCAAATCCTTTCACGCTGAAACAGATCTTGCGCAAGGAATGGGGATTCCGCGGAATTGTGGACAGCGACTGGACTTCCATCGCCGAGCTTGTTCCCCATGGAATTGCGAATGATCCTGCAAGCGCCGCGAGAAAAGCTCTGCTCGCCGGCGTGGACATGGACATGGTCAGCAGTTTTTATCACGACACGCTCGTCGGGCTCGTGCGCTCGGGCCAGGTGCCCGAAGCAAACGTGGACGAAGCAGTTCGCCATGTTTTGCGCGTCAAGTTCGCCCTGGGCTTGTTCGAACATCCCTATGCGGACGAGAAGCAAGAAGCGCAAGCGATGCTAAAGCCGGAAAGTGTCGAGCTGGAGCGAGCGGCCGCGGAGCGCTCGCTGGTTCTTCTGAAAAATTCGTCTGCGACGGACGGCTTTCCGTTGCTTCCTCTTTCCGCCGCTTCAAAAAACGTCGCGCTGATCGGACCGCTCGCCGATGATGCCGCGATGATGCTCGGCTCGTGGACCGCGCAAGGCCGCCCGGAGGATGCCGTCACTTTGCGTGTCGCGCTTGTCCAAAAATTAGGCGCGGAGCATGTGCGCTACGCGAAGGGCAGCGGTATCACCAAAGAATCGGACGATCAAATTGCCGACGCCGTCAAGAGCGCGCAGGACTCGGACATCGTGATTCTTGCTCTTGGCGAAAACGGCCCGGAGATGACCGGCGAAGCCTCCTCACGTGCGCATCTTGGATTGCCGGGTCATCAGCAACAACTTTTGGAAGCCGTTGTCGCGACAGGAAAACCGCTGGTGCTTGTATTGTTCAGCGGGCGGCCCCTCACTCTGCCGTGGGCGTTTGAACATGTGCCCGCGGTCATTGCGGCATGGTTCCCCGGAATCCAGGCCGGGCCTGCGCTGGTCCGCACACTCTTCGGAGAAACAAATCCCACCGGAAAACTTCCGGTAACCTGGCCGCGCACCGTCGGGCAGGAACCGCTTTACTACAACGCTTTGAGTACGGGACGTCCGGCGGGCAACGCCGACCTCACGAAGCCGCCGTGGGAAGGCTCGGACAAGTATGTTTCGCGTTACATTGACGAGCAGAACAGTCCGCAGTTCCCGTTTGGCTATGGACTCAGCTACACGAACTTTAGCTATGGTGCGACACAAGCCGCTTCCGCCAAGCTGAGCGCCAAAACATTGAGCAGCGAGCTTCATAGTACACATACCCCATCGAACTCCGATTTGACCGTGAGCGCAGACGTCACCAACACCGGTTCTCGTGCCGGCGAAGAAACCGTTCAGCTCTATGTTCGCCTCGAGGGTACGAGCACGGCGCAACCGATTCGCGCACTCAAGAGTTTTCAGCACGTCAAGCTCGCTGCGGGTGAAACGCAGCGCGTCACATTCCATGTGGGAGCGGATGCCTTTGCGCTTTGGGACGATCAAAACAAATACACCGTTGAACCCGCGCACGTGAAGATTTGGATCAGTCCCGATTCCGCGCATGGCTCCGAAGCGACGCTCGACATCACCCTGTAGCTGCGAGGGCAAAATGACTGACCATCGCTCTTACCGTCGAAGAGATGTCATCAAACTTGGTGGCTTCGGGCTGCTCTCTTCTTCGTTTGCGCCGCTGCTAAGCGGCTTCGCGAATCCACAAAAGAAATTCACGGAGCCTGCCGGAACGCCGTATCAAGGAACTGACGACAAACTGCTCGACGAAATCCAGCGCCTGTCGTTTGACTTTTTCTGGAATGAAGCAAGCGCGAAAACCGGCCAGGTGAAAGACCGTGCCCTCGCGAACGGAAAGGACAAGCGCGCGATGTCCAGCATTGCGGCGACGGGCTTTGGCCTGACGAGCCTGTGCATCGGCGACCATCGCGGGTTTGGAAAGTCCGTGGACATTGTCGCGCGTGTCCGCAACACGCTGCGATTCCTGGCGAATGACCTGCATCACGAGCATGGGTTCTTCTTCCATTTCATCCACATGGAAACCGGGCAGCGCTGGGAAAAGTGCGAGCTGTCCTCGATCGATACTTCTTTGCTGCTGTGCGGCGTGCTGACCGCACGGCAATATTTTGCCGACCACGAAATAAAAGATCTCGCGACAAAGATTTACGAACGCGTTGACTGGCCGTGGATGCTGAATGGCGGCGCCACTCTTTCGATGGGCTGGACTCCCGAGTCCAGCTTCCTGAATGCGCGATGGGAACATTATTGCGAGCTGATGATGATTTATTTGCTGGCCATCGGTTCGCCGACTCATAAAATCTCTCCGGACAGCTGGAAGGCGTGGACGCGGCCGGTGATCAAGTACCAAGGGCTGGAATTTATTTCCGGCGACGATCCGATTTTCACTCACCAGTATTCACAAGCGTGGTTTGATTTCCGCAAAAAACGCGACGCCTACACCGACTATTTCGAGAACTCGATCAAGGCCACAAAGGCCCACAAACTTTTCTGTCTCTCGCTGCACGAAAAGTTTCCGGACTACAGCGAAGACTTGTGGGGCATCAGCGCGTCCGACTACGAGAAAGGGTATACAGCGTGGGGCGGCCCCCCGGCGCAAGGGCCGATTGATGGCAGCATCGTGCCGTGCGCTACGGGCGGCTCGCTTCCCTTTCTGTACGACGATTGCATGCGCGTGCTTCGCAACATCCGCGGCCGATACAAGGAAAAAGCCTGGGCGAGATACGGATTCGTAGATGCGTTCAATCCGCTCGATGGATGGTCCGACCCGGATGTGCTTGGGATCGACCTGGGCATCACGATGGTCATGGCGGAGAACCACCGGACCGGACTTGTGTGGGACACGTTCATGAAGAATCCGGAAGCGCAGACTGGGATGCAAAAGGCTGGATTCCGCCCTACTTGATTATCTGATTGGTCGCCGCGCGCCTGAAATTCCTGGCCGGAATTCTGGTTAACAATAAGCCCCCTCCCCCCGGTTTTTTCATAAGTGTTGATTCTAGAGATAGTTAAAGTCGTTTGTTTTGATACAGTTTTAGAAGTGTTGATTCTAAAGAGGATCGGCTGGAGCGAAATGTAGTGCTTGGGGGCGGTGAATCCGGGGAATTTTAACACTCCGACCGGGTCGGAGCAGGCGCCACCCACAGAGGGCACGGAGGTCGGAGGAGGAACGACGGTCTGCGACGAGAACATGGGAAATAGTAGCAGTGAGTTAGCGCGAGAGTAAAGTGAATTGCATGGAATGGTCACATTTGGGGGTTGAATGGCGGATTTAGCGAGGTGAACGGTTGAAGGCTATTTAATGGCGGAGCCTTCGACGATGGTGATGTAGCGGTCGAGGGGGACGTCCGTGAAGGACTCGACTCGACCGCATTGGCAGCGCAGCGCCGAGTCATCCGTAACAATTAGCGGTGTTCCGTAACCTTTTTCTTCTTGAATATTTTTAGCGCCTGACTAACTCTTCGATTTCGGACACTTTGGGGACGCATGAAACGCAGCGCAATGCGGTTGCCGCGGACGGCAACTTGGCTCGTTTGCGGCTCAACTGAACTCGGAATCTACAAGTACTAAATTAACGAACCACGGTGTTGTGGTTGTTGGCGGGGCGTCCTGCCTTGAGTTTCGTCTTGATTTTCATGGTTTGTCTCCCTTTTCAGAATTGACCGCTCTCGAAGTGTCGGGCGCCATTGGCTGCTCTCACTCAGATAAGAGCCAACTATTTCATGCGAATCAGGCAGGGAGAGAGCTTGCCAGGAGTGCTGGCAGCACGAGCGCTAGCAGGGCAAGGTGTGTGAGATGGGAGAACGCAAAGACGTCTTTTGTTTTCTTGCCATTAGAACAACTAGAAGAACTACGAGTGTCCAGCTCAACGTCTGCCATCGAGGTTGGCCCACTCCCCGGATTCAATAAAGCTCGCCCAATAGAAAGGATGCTGTCGACCCTTCCGTTTCAGCATACCCAGCTGTGCCTGGCGCAGCGCTTCGCCTCTTCCCAGCCCCCGTTTGAGCCCCGAATAGTATTCGGTCATGAGTTCCCGGGTAACGTTGTCACTGACGGGCCAAAGGCTCATTACCAATGATTCCGTCCCGGCCAGGAAAAATGCCCTCCTGAGACCGTAAACGCCCTCGCCGGTTTTCACTTCTCCCAGTCCAGTGTCGCAAGCCGAAAGCGTGACCAGCTTTGTGCCCCAAAGGTTGAGATTTGAAGCTTCGAGGGCAGTGAGAATTCCATTGTCATCGGCGCCTACGTTAAGATTCGCGCCGGCCAGGGCGAGGCCGGAGCGGAGCAGAGGATTATCGGAGCGGATGCTTCCGCTGATGGCGCGCGCCGGTGGCGATTGCGATTGCGGCAGAGATGGCGGCGCATTGCCTGAAGCGTCCAGCAGAAAAAAGCCGTGCGTGGCGATGTGCAACAGCAACGGTCCAGTAGTTTGCTTCACCGCGGATTTCGTCGCCTGCTGGCCAATAAAGATTTGCGCTTCTGGGAAAAGAGACTTTATTGCGCGGGCTTCTTCGGCGGTGGCGCCAAGAGGAGCGAAATAGAGAGTGGACAGATTTTCGCCGGTCGTAACGCTACGGCGGGCGTTAGTGGATGACGGAGATTTTCCTACACGCGGAGCAGCTGGCGGGTGTTGCGGGTCCACCGGTTCTCCGAAGAGGGGGTCGGCAATAATAAACGGTGCGCTTTTGTTTTCACGCGAAATTTGCATGCGGAGCAAATCGCGGCCCGTGGTGAGGTAGGTGATGGAATAGAGTTCCGCGAGATAGTGGCCTTGCTGATCAACCAAGGCTTCGAAGGGGATCAAATTTAGGTCGCCATCAGGCGAAACAAGCAAGCGAGTAGAATCGCCGATTGACGGAAGAAGAGGTTGAATGATTTTCTCGTCCATGGCGCGGGCGAGATCCTTGACATCGTTTCGAGCGGGATCGCGTAGAGCCTGCCGGAACTTTAGGATCAGATCGTCGAGAGCTTTCGTCTCGCCGAGTTCTTTCCACTGAACGTCTCCCGTGGGGCGGATGACGTAGACGACGTAATGAGATTCGCCGAAACATTCCTTTTCGGTGATTCCTTCGGGAAGGAATCTCTTGTAGGCGGCGAATTCCAGCAGAGCGGAATTGGCAGGAAGCGCGGCGCGTACAGTGTCTAGGGTGACGGGTTTGGAAGCAGCTCGAAATTGAGCACTGCGGCGGCTGATTGCAGCCTCGAGCTGTTCGCGCTTATCTTTGAGTGCGTCGATTCGCTGCTGATGTTGCTCGGCAGTCATATTCTGTGGACCGCTGAGGACGAGCCGAGAAATTTCAGCGGTGATGTCGTTGAATTTGTCGAGGAGAGCGGCATCTTCCGGATTCATACGACGGCGCAACGTCTCGAGACTGTCCGAGAGGGCATCCTGAACGCGGCCTTTGCGCTGCAGCACGGTGGTTACGGCGAGGTCACGAGCGGCGGCCTGCGCGGGAGCGAAGTCTACGTTTAGCGTGATGGCGGCGTGGAGCTGGGCAGCCAACAAATCCAGATAGGCGAGCTTTTGACGCTCGGAGCCGACCTGAAGATTTATGTCAGCGTTGCGTTCACTGATGGCAATGGCCCGAGAGAGAAAGGCTTCAGACTGTTTGTAGTCGCCTTTGGCCATGTACAGATTCGAGAAGTTTGTGAGGGAGCTGACGAAATCCGGATGTTCCGGGCCAAGCGCCTTTTCGCGAATGGCCAGGGCCTGCTGATAAAGAAGCTCGGCGCGGGCAAACTCGTGTTGGTTGAAGCTAAGAATGCCAAGATCCTCGAGGGATAGAGCTACATCGAAGTGGTCTTCACCAAGCTTCTTTTTTCGAATGGCGAGGGCTCGTTGGTAAAGCGGCTCGGCTTTCACGAGGTCGTGCTGATCGTGATAGATCCATGCTAGAAGTTCGAGGGAGGTTGCGACGAGAGGATCCTCGTCACCCAGAGCCTTCTCGAAGATGTTGAGAGCCCGTAGACAGAACGCTTCGGCTTTCGCCAGATCGCCCAACTTGTAATACGTGTTGCCAAGACCGAGCAAAGGATATCCAAGCGAAGAATTGTCGGGTTCGAGAGACTTCTCATAGATGGTCAAGGCGCGCTGATGCAGTTCGCCGGCGCGAAGATAGTCTCCTCGATCGGAGTACACCACGGCGAGACTTACGACCGCATCGCCCACGGCAGACGCTTCCGGGCCAAACAATGTCTCGTTTATCGCAAGCGAGCGTTCATACGCCGCCTGGGCTTTGTTGTAATCGGCTTTGTCTGTATAAACTTTTCCGAGATTGGAGATGACCACAGACAGTAGCGAATCGTTGGTACCGACGCTTTTTTCGCGAATGTCCGCGGCGCGTTGCAAATATTCGGTTGCTTTGTCGAGCTCGCCCAATACCGCGTAGACACCTCCGAGGTTGGCAACGAGGCGAAAAACCTGCGGGCTGCTGGAACCGGAGATTTTTTCTTGGATCTTAAGCCCGCGAAGAAAGAACGATTCCGCATTCAGATACTCGCTCTTCATGAAGTAGATCTGACCAAGCGTATTCAGGGAGCCGACAATCTCGGGGTCATCTTGCCCGACAGATTGCTCGCGAAGAGCAAGGGTCTTCTGCGCGGATTCAAGGGCCTCATCGAATTTCTCAGCATTGATCAGGAGATTCGTCTTGTAGGCCAAGACGTGAGCCTGATGCAGCCGTAGTTCTTTGTCGGTCGCGGGGCGCGGGTCTGTGAGTTGAACGGAGCAGGTTCTTTCCGGCGCTTGGGACACCGTACTCAGGATGTCGAGGCCGAAGCTGCCAGCCTGCTCTGCGACAAGTGCAATGGTTATCTGGGCATCACCAGAATCGAAGTCGTATAGCTCCATCACGGCGCCGGCTGGATCACGCGGAGTGACGTCCGCCGTCATACCGTGGCAGTTCACAAGGAGCGTAGCGTACTGATTCTGCGCGAGCTGAAAGCGAAAGCTGCGCTTTTGCTTGGCGGCGATTTCAAGTTCAACAGGCCTTCCGGGTTCCAGCAGTGTGATCTCTTGACCTGTTTGTGGCGGGGCAGATTGCGCTGCAGGAGATGGCCAATCATGAAGGAGAGCCGCGGAAGAAGTTGTGGCTGAGGCAAGCATGAGGCATAAAGCGGCTTGCAACACTTTGCGGGCCCTGAGGGGAGAGTACATGCTTGCCTCCAGTGCAATCCTAATCAGCCCGCAAAGATGGTCCCCGTGTCATCGCTTACCATCGAGGTTGGCCCATTCTCCGGATTCAACAAAGCTCGCCCAATAGAAAGGATGCTGTCGACCCTTCCGTTTCAGCATGCCCAGCTGTGCCTGCCGCAGCGCTTCGCCTCTTCCCAGTCCCCGTTTGAGCCCCGAATAGTATTCGGTCATAAGCTCCCGGGTAACGTTGTCACTGACGGGCCAAAGGCTCATCACCAATGATTCCGTCCCGGCCAGGAAAAATGCCCTCCTGAGACCGTAAACGCCCTCGCCGGTCTTCACTTCTCCCACTTCGGTGTCGCAAGCCGAAAGCGTGACCAGCTTTGTGCCCCAAAGGTTGAGATTTGAAGCTTCGAGGGCAGTGAGTACGCCTTCTTCGGAGCGGCCCTTGTTCAAATTAGCGCCGGCAAAAGCGAGGCCCGACCGCAACAGTGGGTTTTCGAGTTCTGGCTGTCCAAGCGAAATCTGCCCGTGGCTCGGCAGCGAGTCGCCGTTTTGTGAAGAAGAGCTTGCCGACTGTTGCAGAAAGAATCCGTGAGTGGCGATGTGCAGAATGCTGGGCGCTTCCATTTCTTTGAGAGCGATCTTGGTGGCGCGCTGGCCTGTTAAGACCATCGCCTGAGGAAAGAGAGAGTGGATGGAACTAGCTTCCTGCGCTGTGCCAGTCAATGGCGCAAAGTACATGGCGGACAAATCCGCAGCGGTCGTGACACTGCGCCGCGCTGTGAGAGACCTCCCCGATTTGATCTTAGGCTGGCCGGCCTTTGCCATCTGAATCGTGTCTGGATCCCCAAAAAATGGATCGGCGAAGAGAACCGGACCGCTCTTGCTGTTCCGGGGCACTTGCATCCGCAAAAGATCCCGCCCGGTGCTGAGGTAGCTTATGGAGTAGCTTTCCACTGCATACAGATTCTTTTCGTCCAGCAGCGCTTCGAATGGAACGAGGTTGAGTTTTCCGTCCGGCGAAATTAGAAGATGTTTGGCGCCGGCGAGCAAAGGACGAACCGGCTGCAGCACTTTCTCGGCGAGTGCGCGGGAAAGCTGGATTTCGTCGGAGCGGTGCGGGTCGCGCAAAGCCTGGCGGAATGCGTCAACGGCGGCATCAATTTCCTTGGCGAGGCCGAGGTCTTTCCAGCGGACATCACCCTGGTTTGTAATGACATAAACCACATAGTGCGGAGGGTCATAGTCTTCCCCCTCGGCTTGAACTTTTGGATCAAACGGCTCGTAGATGGCAAATTCCAGGAGCGCGGCATCGGAAGGTATTGCGGATTGCACTGCAGCCAGTGTCACAGCGCGGTTTGACTCATAGTAGCCTTGGCTGCGCCGCGATGGGCTTGTTGTACCGCACAGTGCGGCCAGCGCGACGCATAGCGTTAGTGTTTTTAGGAGATTGTTGCGTGCGAGGCGTTCGAGATGTTCAGTCAGCTTCATTGCTGCACCTTATTGAGTGGCATCGAAGGCACTTTCTTCGACCACTGGCTAGTCGAGAACGACGCGAAAGACGTAACCGCTGATGAATTCCGGAGCTCCCTTCGCAGGGATTCCGCTCACTTCGACGACGTAGGTTTGTTGCTTGAGCACCTTCGCGGGAATCGAGATGGCGAGGGACTTATTCTTTCCCTCCGCTCCCGCCTTCCATCTTGCCGCACGCCAGACAACCTCGTCCGAACCCGGGTCCTTTAAAGTTACAAGGTATTCCGGAAACTCATCCGATTCGAGTTCGAGGTGCACCGGCAAGGAGTCAATGCCGGTGGGCACAGAAACCGAAACCGGCTGACCGGTGCCGCGCGTTTGCGGCATCAGAAGAACCGCGATCGATTTGATGGCGCCGAAACGCGACGCTTCGTTTCGGAGGCGCTCCAGCTCAGTTATAGTTTGTGCGTTGGCGGCGCGCTGTTCGTTGAGTTGCTTTTCCAGCCCTTGTTGGCGCTGATCAAGCGCAGCTCGTTCAGATTCAGCTCCGGAGATCTGCCGCTTAAGCTGGCCTAGTTGGAGGAACAAGAAGCCGGCCATCAAAGCCATCGCCACAGCTGCGCCGGCAAATCCCCACTGCAGATGCAAGCGCGGCACAGCAAACGAGCGCCAGAAGGATACTTTCTCCGGCTCAGAGCCGGAGCCCACTCGAGTTGAGCGAGCACTGGCTTTCGCAACGGCGGGAGCCGGAGATTCGTCTCCCATCTTGCGCATTGCTTCAGCGAATCCAACTTTCTGGCGTCTTTTCGGCGAGACCAAATAGAAGGACTTAAACCGTTCCAACTGCTCCCCGGGCAATTCGCCGCTGACATAGGCGTCCACCAGGTCGTCCTCGACCGCGTTCAGGCGCCAGGAGAATTCCTCATCCGCGACGCTCCGCTCATCCAGCCGCTCGGCCTCTTCCTCGGTCAACTCGCCAAGCAGGTAGCGCGTGAGGAGTTGGTCATCAAATCCGTGTTTGTCGTTCGTAAACATCATTCCTCTAAGATAAGACAAAATACCAAAAAGCTTTCATCCCTCCTGGGAACACGACTTCATGCAGTTCTCGAGCTTGCTCCGGATGCGGCAAGCCCGGATGCTCAGCGCATTGAGGGTGAGGCCCAGGCGGGCTGCCAGGCCGCTGCGGCGTTCGATTTTCCCTTTTCTTTCGCTTTGATAGTATTCGACAATCAAATTCCGGTCATCAGACGGAAGGCGCGCGAGGCAGTGCTCCAAGCATTTAAGCATCTTCTCCCGACCTTCGGCGGCTTCGCCAGGACGTGATGGAGTTGTCAATCCGGGCAGGGCAGCTCCTGATTCCGTTATTTCCTCCACGCTTTTCCCGGTGTGCTTTTCTCCGCGGACCGATTCCAGGAACACGAACTTCGCAACGATGTAGCAATAGTGGGCCGGGGAGACATTCGTGATTCCACCCTTTTCCTCAAGCTTGCGCGCGACGCGGTTCAGGGTTTCGTCAGCCAGATCATCCGGGGAGAAACAGTTTTTTCGGTCAAAGTAGAAGACAAGCCTGCGGCGCATCTCGAGATAGGACTCACCATGGGAATCCCAACCCGCGTCCAACCAATTGAGAATTTGGTTCAGAGCGGTTTGATTCAACGTCCAGTCTTTCTTCAGCTCTGCCATCGGGAGACCAATCTGGCCGGCACTTTCCGTGACCGCGATTCTACACGAGGTTATGTCTCCTATGCTCCTCCCTATCGGATGCGCCCCCTTGTTCCGGCCGACCGAATAAAATTCTCTCGCACCCGGTTAGAGCCTGGAGACCTAGGCAGCGATGACGTGTCCGCGACCGGAACATCGGCAAACAATAGTCCGACCGGAGCAAGCAGAGCAGCAAATGTGCGAACATCCAGTTTGAACCGAATGCTCTACAACTTTTAAACTGATTCCGTAATCAAGAGAATCCGGTTCTCCGAGCTAAATTAGAAATAGAAACTCTTCGGTTAATATACTGGGAACTAAATTCATCGCAACTTGCCGGAATCGAAGCAAAGCGAAGAAATTCAGCAAGTTCTGACTAACCGGGACAAATCGCTTTCTTCTTTTTCTCTATTCAGTTTTTATTTGCTTTTTGGCGCGTTTTAGCACAATCCGCATGATTCTGGCGGGACACACGGATCAGGTGTGAATTGTGAAGATTGGATCACTTCACGGCTCGAAGCGGTCTAGCAAATTCTGAGGTCCAGCCTGTCGTGCTACAGTTAGCCCGTGCGACCCGAGATCGAGCAAGTCGTCCAACTGCTCCAGCGAAAGGACCCAGAGTCTCTCGAAGGGGCGCTGGCTTTGCTACAGAGCACAGTCTTTTCCTTCAGCATGAAGGTATGCGGGCAGCGGCAAGACGCTGAAGACACCATGCAGGAGGTGTTGCTCAAGTCGGTTCCCAATCTGCCGAAGTTCGATAGCCCCAAGGCTCTGATGGTTTGGCTCTATAAGGTCGCCAAGAACCGTTGTCTGATGAGCCGACGCAAGAGCAAATTTGCTCCCAAAGAAGATCTCTCGCTCGAAGAACTGATGCCCGACCGCCAGGAATTGCAGAAACTATCGGGCGGTCCCGAAGGAACGCCAGAGACATCTCTATTGCGTCGCGAGAGCGCCAAGCGCCTCCGGGAAGCAGTGCAGAAGCTCCCTGCGGAGTACAGGCTCATTCTCGTTCTGCATGACATGGAGGAGTTGTCCGACGGGGACGTCGCCGAAATCACGGGCCTCCGGCTAGGGACAATCCGCGTGCGACTGCACCGGGCACGACTCTTCGTGCGAAAAGAACTAGCCAGGCAAGATCAGCATCGCATGCACCGTCAAACAGCGAAACCATCCGGAGAAATGCACCCGTCCGCTCAACCGCGCCGACGACGCTGCAAAGAAATGTTCGCCGAACTGTCAAATTACCTTGATGAACAGCTAGATGATTCCCTTTGTGAAGAGCTGGAAAAGCACATGGACGGCTGCGAGCCCTGCAAAGCCTTCCTATCGAGCCTAGAAAGGTCGATCCAGGAGTGTCGAATCGCGCCAAATGAGTCGCCTGACCCGCGCGTCACAGCGAGACTCAGACGCGAATTGATGGCGGAGTATCAAGGATTGATGAGCAAGGTCACCAAGGGCCAACAAATCCAGCCAAACTGAATTTAGTCCGGCCCGAAAACCCCTTCCCGTTCCTTCACGATTATCCTGAAATAGATTCCACACCTCTGCATTTTATCTTTGCGTGCTCGATTGAGGCTCATATCTTCAGCCGTCACATCAGACTGTGATTTAGATCACAGAGAGCCGAAACGGATGGAGCTTAACTGGTTGGCGGCATGACGAGTGCGCCCCACCTCGCAAGGTCGACGTGTTTCGAGAGGCCCCAACGGAGGTTAGGAGACAAACCATGAAACCATTGCTCGGTTTACCAAAGCCATTGCTGTTAGCCACTGTACTCGCAGCCCTCAGCGCGATTTCTACGTTCGGTCAAGCTAGCCCGGGGCCGGGGCCGGTCAAAAGCACAACTATCTACGATCCAAAGACTGAGACGACCGTTACCGGTGTGATCCAGGAAGTAAAGGAAGTACCTGGTGCAGGGCGTAGTACCGGCACGCATTTGGTCGTTAAGGCTGGAGAGGAAGTGGACGATATTCATGTCGGGCCGACCTGGTACTTAAAACAGCAGAACTATGAGTTCGCAAAAGGCGACCAGATTGAGGTCATCGGTTCCAAAGTGAAATATCAGGGAGTCGATGTCATCCTCGCACGCCAAATCAAGAAAGGCGGCAGCAGTTGGACGTTGAGGAATGCGCGTGGAATCCCCGTGTGGTCGCGAGGAAGAAATCGCTAACGAGACAGCATTGGTTCGGCGGCGATTGCGTGTGCAGGGCATTCCCATTGCCCTAGCTGGGCCACACTTTTTCTGTAACAGAACTCGATTTTTTGCATTTATTGGTGTGGCCCCGAAATAACCAGGGTCCATGAGAGATAAACATGATCACTGCTAAAGTTCTGCTGACTCAACCACTTAAGACGGAGCGGCAGTTCGCCGCGACGACCGGCAGCGAACACCACATGCTGCTCGACGACGCGGCCGGGGGTACCGGTCCCAAGCCCATTGAGCTAGTCGCAGTGGGGCTGGCCGGCTGCACGGCATTCGACGTCATCACCGTCCTCCGCCAGAAGTTCCACCAAAAGGTGACCGGCTACGAAGTGCGAGTCGAAGCCGATCAGGCGGAGCGTCCGCCACAGGTGTTCACCGCGGTCCGTATCCACCACGTGGTCACCGGCTTCGAAATCGATCCAGCTGCGATCGAGGAAGCCATCCGGCTCTCCGAGGAAAAGTATTGCTCGGTCGGCGCGATGGTGAAGCAAACGGCCACCCTGCACACCACCTACGAGATCGTCGAAGAGAAGACGCCATGGCTCGCGCCGACTCCAGCAATCGTACAAGGGTGAAAGATCTCCAATGAGAAGCTCTGGACGACAGACACGGTGACAAACAGTCAGATGACCGCTGAAGACTCCTGGTGCGACTAGAACGGCGTATCTCGCTTTGCAGGGAATGCTCTTGTTGATCTCGCTTGTTGCTGTTGTCGATTCCAGGGTTGCTCTTCGCGCAACAAACACAGCAGCCTTCTCCGCTTACGCTGCAGCAGGCGGTCAGCATCGCGCTGGAGAAGAACCCGGAGCGCAAAGCAGCGCTCGCCGACACAAGAGCGGCCTCGGCCGACGTGAAGGAAGCTCGATCCTTCCTTCTGCCGCACGTCACTTTTTCCGAGACGGCCACGCGTGGCAACGATCCCGTGTACGTATTTGGCAGCAAGTTGCGGCAGCAGCGGTTCACGACGGCAGACTTCGCGCTGAACGTGCTGAACACTCCGGCGCCCTTCGGCAACTTCGCGACACGCTTTGGCGGAACCTGGAATCTGTTTGATTCCTTCGCGCAGTTGGCGCGCGGTCAATCGCGCGGAGCGCATGAAGGACGCCGCTGGGCATCAGCTGGAACGCACCGACCAGGAAATCGTCTTTCGCGTTGTGGACTCTTACTACGGCGTGCTGCTCGCCAAGAAACAACTGGAGGTCGCCGAGCAAGCCATGAAGACGGCGCAGGCCATCCTCGATCGCAGCAAGGATCGCTTTGAAAGCGGCGTGGTCGTGGAATCCGATTTCCTGAGCGCCCAAGTACGGCTGGCGACGCGGAAGCAGGAACTCATTCGCGCCCAAAACAACCTGGCACTAGCGCGAGCACAGTTGAGCACGGCCATGGGCGATCTCCACCGAGAATGAATTCGATCCAGCCGAGGCCCTCGCGGAAAGAAATCTTCCGGCAACATCACTTGAAGAAGCAGAGAAGCAAGCAGTGGAGATGCGTCCGGACCTGAAGCGCATCCGCTCGGAGGAGGCGGCGCAGCAGCAGAGCGTGTCGATCGCGAAATCGTCGTTCGGTCCACGGGTGAATGCGTTTGGAGGGTGGGAAGCCGACAACCCAACCTTCGTCGCCGGAGGTGGCGGGAATAACTGGCTAGCCGGAATCGAGGTCCAGTTCGATCTCTTCGAAGGCGGAGCCAAACGAGCTCAGCTTTCCCATGAGCGAGCAATGCAGGAGAAGGTTGCGGCCGTCAAGGAAATGGCCACCGATGCTATTCGGCTCGAAGTCCGTCGCGCCTACTACGATCTGGATGCTGCCCGCCAGCAGGTCGAAGTGGCCCGTACCACGATTGCGGAGTCGCAGGAAAGCCTGCGCATCAATCAGAACCGCTACGACTCGGGTCTTTCGACGATTACCGATCTGCTCGCCGCCGAAGAAGCCGCGCGACGCAGCCAGACGGATTATTGGGAAGCCGTCTATCGCTATCACACTGGCTACGCGAACCTCGAACTGGCCAGCGGAACCTTGAATCCTCAGTCTCCCGTGGTGACGCCATGAGTCACAAGAATCACGCAGTCACAGTGTTCTCGTGCTGATTACGGTTTTGAGCGGAGTGTTGGCCGGGTGCACGAACGAGCGGCGTGCGCGAGCCCGCAGCGCCGGAGACGGTGAGCAACGTTTCGGTGATTGTCGCGCAAAAGACGACGGTACCTGACTGGCTGGAAGCCGTCGGAACCGTGCGCGCTGCGCAAACGAGCCAAGTCTCCAGTCAGATGATGGGCAACATCGTCGAGATCCGTGCTGCACGAAGGCGACCGCGTGCAGAGCGGCCAGGTGCTGGCGATGATCGACGACGCGCAACCTCGCTCCGCAGTCGAACAGGCCACGGCTGCCGTGACGGCGGCGGAAAAAGAAGTCTCCGCCGCCGATTCCGACCTCGCGCTCGCCGAAGCAACGCTGAAGCGCTACCAGCAACTGTACGAGAAGAAATCGGTCAGCCCGCAGGAATTCGACGAGATCAAGGCCCGCTACCAGTCAGCGGAAGCACGCCGCGATATGGCGCGGGCCGGACAGGCACAAGCGAATGCAGCGCTAACTCAGGCTCGAACTTCGCTCGGCTATGCGCGCATTCGCGCGCCGTTTGCCGGCGTGGTGACGGAAAAAAAGGCCGATGCCGGCACGCTGGCCTCGCCCGGCATGCCCATCTTCACCATTGAAGACACGCGGAGCTATCGACTCGAAGTGACGGTGGACGAAAGCGACATCCGCCTTGTCCGCGTCGGGCAAGCCGTCCCAGTGACGATTGACGCGCTGGGGAATGCCGAGCTTTCCGGCAAGGTCGTGCAAATCGTTCCGGCAGCCGATCCTGCCAGCCGCAGCTTTCCTCGTGAAAGTCGAACTGCCCGCTGATACGCGTCTCCGCTCGGGCCTATTCGGGAGGGCACGTTTCCCTCGCGGCGAGCGCTCGGCACTGTTGATTCCACGCACATCCTTGGTGGAGCGCGGACAACTGCAGGGAGTCTACGTGCTCGACGCGAACCAGATCGCCGGATTGCGTTACGTCACGCTCGGCAAGAGTGCCGGAGAACAGGTCGAAGTCCTCTCCGGGCTTGCAAGACGGAGAGAAGCTGGTTGCCGCACCCGGAGACCGTGAATTGGGCGGCAAACGAATCGCAGTACGGCAATGAGCGATACCTCAGCCAAACCGAGCAACTCCACTCACGTCCTGCGACTGGCAGGCCGCATTGCGCACATTTTCATTCAGTCGAAGCTGACGCCTCTGGTAATCGTCGGGCGCTCTCCTCCTTGGGGCTTTTAGCATCCTGCAGACGCCGCGCGAGGAAGAACCGCAGATTGTCGTCCCCATGCTGGACGTCTTCGTCCAGATGCCAGGGGCGTCGGCCGAAGAAGTCACGCAACGCGCCACCGTGCCCATGGAAAAACTGCTCCGTGAAATACCGGGGGTTGAGTACATCTACTCCATCAGCCACCCCGGCCTGAGCATGGTGATCGTGCGCTTCTATGTAGGCACGAAAGAAGAAGACGCGATCGTCAAGACCTACAACAAGCTCTATTCGAACTTTGACCGCATTCCGCAAGGAGTTTCGCAGCCGATCATCAAGGTGCGTTCGATTGATGATGTGCCGATTCTCGCTCTGACGCTGTGGGGCAAGAACTACGACGCCTACCAATTGCGGCGCATTGCGGGAGAACTGGAACATTCGCTCAAACAATTGGACGACGTTTCCGAAACCACGATCATCGGCGGGCAGCCGCGCAAGTTGCGCGTTGTGCTGGACACGCAGCGCCTCGCGGCGTACGGACTGACTCCGGGTTCCGTTGTCATGCAACTCGGGGCCGCGAACACGCGCAGTCAGGCCGGCAGCTTTGCGCGCGATAACCAGGAGTTTCAGGTCGAAGCCGGCAACTTCTTCACGCGGCCGGAAGAACTGCAACAAGTCGTTGTGGGAGTTCACGCAGGACGGCCCGTGTACCTGCGCGACGTGGTGGAAAAGATCGAGGACGGCCCAGCGGAACCCGACAGCTACGTCATGTTCGCCAGCGCCAAGGGAACAACGGGAGCGCGGCAAATCCGGAATACCCAGCCGTGACGATTACCCTGGCCAAGCGCAAGGGCGCGAACGCCACGCTCATTTCTGAGAAGCGTTCTGCACAAGGTCGATTCTCTTCGCGGCAACACGCTGCCAAACGATTTGAACGTCACCGTCACGCGCAACTATGGTGAAACGGCCAAGGACAAATCGAACGAACTCCTCAAGCATCTCTTTCTCGCCACGCTTTCCGTCACGCTGCTGATAGCGCTGGCATTGGGTTGGCGTGAATCGGGCGTAGTGCTGCTGGCCATTCCCGTAACCCTCGCGCTGACTCTTGCCATCTTCTATTTCTACGGGTACACGTTGAACCGGGTCACGCTCTTCGCGCTGATCTTCTCCATCGGCATTCTGGTGGACGACGCCATCGTCGTGGTCGAGAACATCGTTCGCCATTTCCGGCTGCCCGAAAATCGCGGACGCTCACTTGCTGACGTTGCCGTCGAGGCCGTGGACGAAGTCGGCAACCCAACGATCCTGGCCACGTTCGCAGTGATTGCGGCCATTCTCCCGATGGCCTTTGTGCGTGGCCTGATGGGGCCGTATATGCGCCCGATTCCGGTCGGCGCTTCTTCAGCCATGATGTTTTCGCTGATCGTGGCTTTTGTGGTTTCGCCCTGGGCCGCGTCTGCGGCTGCTGCATCATTACGCCGATCGTCCCGAGTCCGGGCATGAGGCGGAAGGCTGGACCACGCGCTTCTATCGCCGCCTGATGAATCCGCTGATTCAGAAATCCGGCGCGGAGGTGGATTGTTCCTCGGCGGTGTGGTCGTGCTGCTGCTGGCGGCGGTGGCGTTCATTCCGCTCAAGTGGGTGCAGGTCAAAATGCTTCCCTTCGACAACAAGAGCGAATTCCAGGTGATCATCGACATGCCCGACGGAACCCCGCTGGAGCAGACGACTCACGTGTAGCGCAGGCATTGGGGAGCTACCTGGGCCAGCAACCCGAGGTGATCAACTATCAAATCTATGCGGGCACCTCGGGGCCCTACAACTTCAACGGGCTCGTGCGGCATTACTTCCTGCGCCGCCAGCCGAACCAAGCCGACATTCAAGTGAATCTGCTCTCTCGGCATGACCGCAAAGCACAGAGTCACGAAATCGCGCGCAGATTGCGCCCGGAGTTGGACAAGATTGCCGCTCCGTTCGGCGCGCGCATCAAAGTCGCCGAGGTTCCGCCGGGTCCGCCGGTGCTGCAAACTCTCGTGGCAGAGGTGTACGGGCCGGACTACAAGGGTCAGACCGAACTCGCGGCAAAGATAAAGAAGATTTTCCAGGAGACCCCAGGCGTCGTGGACGTTGATTGGTATGTGGAAGATCCGCAGAACAAGTACGACATGAAAGTGGACCTCGACAAGGCCGCGCTGCAGGGCATCTCAGCGGCGGAAGTCACGCGCACGGTGCAGATAGGTCTGAGCGGAGCCTCAGCGGGACTGCTGCACGATCCCGCATCGCGGGAGGATGTTCCCATCGAAGTGCGTTTGTCTCGACCAGATCGCTCCGGCATCGAGGATCTTGAAAATCTGAAGTTGCCCGGTCCCTCGGGCGGACAGGTTTCCCTGCGCGAAGTCACCAACGTCCGGGAGACCACGATTGATCAGAGCGTTTATCGCAAGAACCTGCGACCCGTGGTGTACGTCACGGGCGACGTGGCAGGTGAGATCGAAAGTCCGGTGTACGCCATTCTCAAGATGAGCGATGCAATCAACAAAATCCAATTGCCCGACGGCTATCAGGTGAAGCAATACTCCGGCACGACGCTGCCGGACCGCACCGATCGCTTCTCCATGAAATGGGACGGCGAGTGGCACATCACGGTCGAGGTATTTCGTGACCTCGGTTTGGCCTTCGCTGCCGTGTTGGTGCTGATTTACGTATTGGTGGTCGGCTGGTTCAAGTCGTTCAAGACACCTCTGGTGATCATGGCTCCGATTCCGCTGACGCTCGTCGGCATCTTGCCGGCTCACGCGCTGATGGGAGCATTTTTCACCGCGACTTCGATGATTGGCTTCATCGCCGGTGCGGGAATCATCGTTCGAAATTCGATAATTCTGGTGGACTTCATCGAACTACGCCGCTCGCACGGAATGTCGCTCGAAGAAGCCGTCGTCGATGCTGGTGCGGTGCGCTTCCGTCCCATGCTGCTGACGGCGGCGGCTGTCGTTGTCGGTGCGAGCGTGATTCTGTTCGATCCGATCTTTCAGGGGCTGGCTATTTCGCTGATGGCGGGCGAAGTCGCCTCGACGGTTCTTTCTCGAATGACTGTTCCGGTTCTTTATTACCTGAGCGAACGCGGCGGCACAGAAAGCTCTGCCACCCGTTGACGAAGATCTCGTGCCTGCAACAGATTGAAAAGGAGGCAATACCATGAACGTAGAACGCTACTTCAGACTGATCGCCGGTGCCTTTGTCCTGGCTTCCCTCGCGTTGGGATACTGGGTAAGCCCCTACTGGTTTCTGTTCACCGCGTTTCGTCGGGTTGAATCTGTTCCAATCGGCCTTTACGAACTGGTGTCCGATGATGGCAATCCTTCGCAAAGCAGGCGTGAAGGCATAGGCTGAGCGTGACACTTTCATGGTCACAGCCCGAAGAATCGGGAGTCCGTACTACGTTCTTCAAGGTATACAGGAAATATCTTCTCAAGACTTTGAATCGATTTCCTGTTGCCTGAATTACATCGGTGAAGCACAAAAACTCACGTTTACATGACACTATGGTTTTCTGGAAGCCATACGTGAAAATGCAAGTTCAAAAGCGATTGAATTCATCGGCGTTGGCTCCCCGGGCTAGATTCGAACTAGCGGCCCTTCTGTTAATAAGTGATAATATAACGTACTAAGAATTTTCCGAAGTGGAGACAAATCGAAGGGAATCAGCAAGTTTTGATAAAACGGGAGCAGTTGATTTCACCTTCTCTCTTCAGTTTTTATTTGCTTCTAGCCGCAATTCGTCACCATTCGCATAACACCTACATGACACCTGAAAAGACACGCACATTGGCCGGCTGACCCCCAAAAGCTGATTTCGACTCAGGAGTCTGGTCTTGGAACACTCGGGCAACTTCCACTTCGAGTTTCTCCAACTAGCCGGATGCCGGAAGATAAGTGGGGTAAGCGGGGAACCACTGGGAGGCAAGAATACGCGAACGGAGCGAGGCGAAAGACGAAGAATCAGAGCGAGGAGGAACGCCAGATCGTTCAGCTTCGCGCGCCACAGCAAATGCAATTTCAATGGCGACGTTGCGGATGTCCCTCAAGGCAGGGAGAAGAGGTGCGGAAGGGTCTTTCAGCGCTGGGGAGTGCTCGGCAAGTGCGCGAGCGGCAGCGAGCATCATTCCGTCGGTGATGCGCCGAGTCCCGGCCGAGTCTGCGAAGGGGCGCGATGCAACGACAGCCAGCCCCACGGCTGGAAAGATGTACACGTTGTTGCATTGCGAAATCGGGATCGTTCGGTCTCCGAGTCTAACGGGTCCGTAAGGTGAGCCCGTCGCAACCATGGCGCGGCCATCAGTCCAACGAAGTAAGTCTTCCGGACATGCTTCGGAGCGGTTGGTTGGATTCGAAAGCGGGAAAATGATCGGTCGTTCGACTTTGCTCGCCATCTCGCGCACGATCGGCTCCGTAAAAGCAAGAGGCAGGGTGGACAGGCCGATGAGCACAGTTGCCCGGACATGCTTTATCACGTCGGAAAGTCCGATCTTGTCCTCACTGTGGCGAAGCCATCCTGCCACGCGGCTCAGGGGCTGGGCGTATACGCGCTGTTCGGGCGTTAGATCTGCGCGCCCATCATGCAAAAGACCACCCCTATTCACCATCCATACGCGACGGCAGGCTTCCTCTTCGGACAGTCCTTCCGCAACGAGCGCCTCGCGCAGGTAGTCAGCGACGCCTGTGCTGGCGGCGCCAGCCCCGAGAAAAACAATCTCTTGATCGCGGAGAGCAGAACCGATAACGCGAACGGCCGCAAGGATGGCTCCGAGCGCGACCGCAGCCGTGCCCTGAATGTCGTCGTTGAAGGTGAGCAACTGGTCACGGTAACGGTCGAGGATGGCGCGCGCGTGCACACCGGCGAAGTCCTCCCACTGCAGGATCGTGGCGGGAAGAACTCCCTTCACGGCTTGGACGAAGGCGTCGACAAACTCATCGTAGTCCGCCCCGGTGATTCGCGCATGCCGCCAACCGAGATATTCTGGATCGCGAAGGCACTCTTCATTGTTGGTGCCGGCATCCAGGACGATGGGAAGAGTGCGCGAGGGATGGATACCGCCGATGAGGGTATAGAGTGATAGTTTGCCGATGGGGATACCGAGCCCGCCCACGCCTTGATCGCCGATGCCGAGAATGCGCTCTCCGTCGGTCACAACGATAACGTCCACCTCGGGATTGGGGTGGTTGCGCAAGAGTACGGGAATCGAATGCCGGAGCGGATAGGGAATGAAAAGGCCGCGAGGCCGGCGATAGATGTGGCTAAATTCCTGGCAGCCCAGCGCCACGACCGGCGTATACACGATGGGCAGCATCTCGTCGATGTGATCCAGAAGGAGCCGATAGAAGAGAACCTCATTCGTGTCTTGAAGCTGCCGGAGGTAAATATGACGCTCAAGATCGTTGGACTTCAAGACGAAGGCTTGATGCGCCCGGAGACACTGAGCGTCGAGTGACTCCACGATGGGCGGCAGAAGGCCATGCAAGCCAAAAATTCCTCGCTCCTCTTCGGTGAAGGCGGTGCCCTTGTTCAGGGCTGGATTGTTCAGCAGGTCCGCACCGCGGAGACGGACGGTTCGAGTGGTATTTCTTTGGATGATGGCATTCAGAGGCATAAGTCAAAAAAGACCATAACACGCCGACGACCCAGCCGTGGCTGCTGATCCGGGGCACCTGCCTGCGGCCATGTCGAACCTGTGGCATTCGGCAAGGGAAGCCCGCACTAACCTCGGAACAAATCCAACGGTGAATTTCACCGAACTCTCAATCGTAGCATTCCAGTCCCAAGTGCGTGATCATCTCCTGCCTCATGATGTGACGGAGCGTATTCTTGAGTTTCATCGTTTGAATGAAAAGGTCATGCTCCGGGTACAAGCCCGGTGCCATTATGGGTGATTTGAAATATAAACTCAGCCATCCTTGGATGCCCATGTCCTTCAGTCTGTCGCCCGCTGGGGCGAAATCCAGAAACAGAACCACGTCGAGAACAGGCGGTGCATCGAGGATGGAATCGCGGCAGAGGAAGTTGACCTTGATCTGCATCGGATACCCGAGCCAGCCGAAGATGTCAATGTTGTTCCAGCTTTCCTTGTTGTCACCGCGCGGGCGATAGTAGTTGATGCGAACTTTATGGCAAAACTTCTTACTTCGGATTTCACATTTGAGGAAGGCACTCGCAAATATCTCCTTTGCTGGTCTCGGCCGAACGTATGCCCCTGCGAAACTCCGGACTGATTCTTTTCAATTCCCGAACGGCCCACCGCCGATGGCAGATGAGATTCCTCAGGTGATTTCCTCTGTGCCTCGGAGCAATGCTTCGGGTTCCGGCAGAACATCCGTGGTTCTTCGACCCCACACTGTTCCCACAGGATGGCGTTTCGAGGCTTCCGGGTAGACCATCCTGGCACGGGTCAGCGCTTCCGCGATGCTGTTGCACATATTCTCGGGTCCGATGTGATGTTGAAACTCTGCCTGATGCATAAGTCTCGAAGGTTGTTCCCTGGCTCCGCAGAGAATGAGTTCTCGTCCCGATTCGTGCACTTGGTCCGCTAAACTCTCCAATGCTTGGAGACCAGTGGAATCGACCGCGGTCATGTTGCGCAACCTGAGAATCAGGATCGGGGGCAGGGTGGCCAACCGAGATGTGATCTCCTCGATTTTGTCGGTCGCTCCAAACAGGAAAGGCCCGTGAATTCTAAAGATAGTGACGTAAGCAGGGATTGCCTTGTGTTGCAGGATGTGAACATGACCTTCGCGTACGTACTCTTCGTTTACCTCCGAGACCGAGGTGGTTTGTGTAACTTTCTTAATGAAAACCAGCACGGCAAGAATCATCCCCGCTTCCACGGCTACCGTCAGATCCGCAAACACCGTCAATAGAAACGTGACGAGCCATGTCGCAATCTCCATTCGAGAGAGCTTCAAAAGCTCCGGAATTTCTCGCCACTCACCCATGTTGTAAGAAACGACGAGAAGAATTGCAGCCAGGACCGACAACGGGATGAATCTTGCCAGGGGAGCGGCGAAAACCACGATGCCCAGGAGAGTCAGGGCGTGGATCATTCCCGATACCGGAGTTTTCGCCCCGGAACGGATGTTGGTGGCCGTTCTCGCGATGGCGCCCGTCGCCGGTAGCCCTCCGAACAGCGGAGAAAGAATATTCGCGACCCCTTGTCCCACAAGTTCCACATTGGGGTTGTGCTTGTCGCCGCTCATGCGATCGGACACCACCGCTGACATCAGCGATTCGATCGCCCCCAGCATGGCGACAGTGATGGCCGGCGAAATCAGCGGCCGGAGCAAGTCCAGGTGAAAGTGCGGAACCTTGAGCGTTGGCAGCCCCGAGGGAATGCCACCGAAGCGAGTCCCAATCGTCTCGACCGGAAGTTTGAACAGCACGACCGCCGCCGTACCGAGAAAGAGGGCCACGATGTAACCCGGAACCCGTTTTACATAACGCATGAAAACGATAATGACCGCGAGAGCTACAACCGCTAGGCCCGTCTCCAACGGAGAGAACGAAGAGAAATTGTGTGCGATGGTCTGCATGCGACCGAGAAATTCACCGGGAACCTTCTCGACCTTTAACCCAAAGAAATCCTTGATTTGCGTGCTGGCGATAATCACCGCGATACCGTTCGTAAAACCGACGACGACCGGGCGCGGTATAAATTTGACGGCCGTGCCCAAACCCGTCACGCCTAGGATTAACAGAATGAGTCCGGCCATCAGGGTGCACATGAACAGACCGTCCACGCCATACTTCGCGACGATACCGAAGACCACGACAACGAACGCGCCGGTGGGACCGCCAATTTGAGTCTTCGATCCCCCCAGAGCCGAAATTGCAAAACCCGCCACGATCGCGCAGTACAGACCTGCCTGCGGCGGAACACCAGAAGCGATCGCGAAGGCCATCGCGAGAGGCAGGGCCACGAGACCAACGGTTATGCCCGCCAGAAGATCCGCCACGAACAGACGCTTCGTGTAGGACTGGAGACACAGCACCGATTTGGGAAGCCAGTTATTCATTATGTTTTTTCTATCGTCAGTTCTTCCAGATTCCGTAGGAGTTGCCCGCTTGCGCGGAATGTTGGAGTTCTCTAATTCGAATTCCGGTTTTTCTGTCCTGCCTCACTTCAAGCCCACTGCGGGCTCGGCCAAGAAAAGGCGGGCGCTTCGATTCTGCCGCTGGCACTCCGGTACGCCTGCACGGCACGATCCGTTTAGATTTTCCCAGCTCTTGATTCCCGCAATTTGATCCGCCCGCGTACCGAGACTCAACAAGAACTGCCGCACCACTCCCTCGCGCTCATGGGCCATTCCGCGCCAGGCAGAATCCACAGTCCATTCGACCAACTGCTTGTTCCGCCCAATACCGATCACGACGAAACCGTCCGCCATTGCAAAAACTATCGGACTTGATGGATCGACCGACCGATTCACGCGCCTAATCCTGCGTCCGATGAAGCCAAAGGTGATTCACGCGGCGAGCTCAGCTTAGAAGCAATTGCACGGCTTCCCAAGATACCGTCCAGAACAACGGTGGGGGTCAGCCGCTTCTTGCAAGAACAACACGAGAGCTGCGCCAGCCACTCCCAACAGCAATCCCTGCCCGAGCGCTCAGAGTATCAAGAGAAGCAGCAGCGCCCACGCGAGCCCCGCCCGGCCCGGAGCAATTTCGTCCGACGGTTCTAGGTCCCATCCTTGACACTTCGCAAATGGTCTGCACCCCGAACGCGCACGCGCGGCAAGCAAAGTCCATACCCACTCCCCGAGGCCATACTTAGTCCTTCATCGCGCTGGTCTGAGCGAGCCAGCGTTCTTCCACTTTCGCGAAAGCTTCCTGCAGATCCATTTTGTCTTTGCGTGCCCACCGAATTGCGGCACGTAAGCAGTGTGCTTGGCGAGATGAAAAGAAGGACCTACCGTCCTTTACCGTGGGTTGGAGCAGTCCTTTCGTCTGGAGTTCCGCGAGAGTGGCCTCCGCGATTCCTAAGACTTGGGCTAGCTGCTGTACCGTGTAGTAGTCCGCCATCGTTGTCGATCTCCTCACCCAGACTCAAGAGAGAACCCAGCAGTCTGGAGACGCTCTCGCATCCGCGAATATTTGCAGATGTTGGACAAATTTTTTTCCTCTACGAAGCCGCCTGCATCTGCTGCAGCATGTCTCGTACACCCACCAAATGGTTGTTGAAGATTTCTCTCGCTACGTCGAGAAGCCCGAACACGGTTGGGTCCGAAACCGAGTAATAGACATTGCTGCCCGCTTTCCGTCCCACAACAATGTTGCGCATTCGCAGAATCGCAAGCTGCTGAGAAACGTTTGCAGGTTCAATTTTTAGAATCTCGCTGAGTTCATTGACCCCCTTCTCGCCGTCACGGAGACAATCCAGAATCCGGATGCGAATGGGGTGCGCGAGAGCCTTGAAGAACTCAGACTTGAAGTTGGCAAGCTGTTGTGGCATGCTGATCCTTGCGTACATGCATACTGTAATCTGCGAAGTTTACTATGTCAAGTCTTATGTTCAACGGGGGTCAGTTCGATCGCCCCTCCCGGTGGAAGAAAGGCACTGACAAAACTCGCAGAAACGGGCGACAGCGTTGCCTCAGGTGCGGCGTATAGGGGGGCTATGTCTGGCAAACCCAAGTTTTCAGTATTTCGACCTTAGGCAGAGCCTTCACTTTCAAAGAAAACAAATGGCGACAGGCTCCGTTTTCTTTCTCGGATTCGCGGTGACCAAGCAGAAGAACAACGGGCCATCATGAAGTTCGCTTGGTACTTTGCGGTGGTCGTCTTGTTGTTTGTGCTGGCGGAGCACCTTGGTCGTACGCGAGAGCGGACAGATACAAACCTCGGACCAGATTCCACGACACTTGTGAGCTTGACTGTGTCGCTCCCGGAAAGATCCGGAAATGGGGCTCGATTTCCCCGTGCGGTTCCGCCTAAGCAACAGGAGGAACCATTCCATCTTCTATCCGGGAGGCACAGCAACCAGTGTACCGGTCGGACAACTTGTCGCGCGGGCATCCCCGTCATCGGAATGGATGAGCTTATCCGGCACCTTGAAACAGCGAGTCCCCACATTGCAGGAATCGATGGGCTTGAATCTCACGTGGATCAGGATGCCCCCGGGGCGGTTGGCTGACGGCAAATTTTATGATGCCGGTGAATCTCCGCAAGAGCATGCCTACGTGATCTACGTAAAACCAACACGGGATGCCAGTAGGAGTAGAATCATCTCAGCTTCTTATACCTCATCTGCCAACTAGTTAACGGATCGTGCAATTCCGCTCCGTATGTTAAACGGGATATGGAGGGCTAGGGTCTTGTAGTTCTGCGCCGAGGAGTGAAAAAAAGGACAAGGAGTCGCGAGAGGAAGATGATGCAGTGTATAGAATTTGCCATCGGAACCGAAATGGGCACCGAAATTTCTGGGATGATGTTTTCTGTAAGCTCTATCATCAAGTCTTCGTGAGCAGGTTATGAACACACTTCCAGTTGGCCCGATCTTCACACTCAGTGTTGCGGCCTACTCGGCCGGCGCCCTTGCGAGTCTTGCGGCTTGGCGAAAGCCGGCGCTCTGCCGCTACATCTGTTGTGGCAGCGGCTTGGCAGGCGCCGTCTTCGGAGGTCTCGCTGCAGTATTCGGCATTCTGAAAGGCACGCCGGTCCGCTGGTCGGTCTCCTCAGGAATTCCACTGTTTGCATACAGCTTCGACTACGACGCACTGGCTGGCTTCTTCAACTTGACTCTGGCGATCCTCGCAAGTGCAGTTTCCATCTACTCGTTCAGTTATTTAAAAGTCTTCGAGGGTAAGAGGAATATGGGCGTCTTCGGCTTCTTATTCCATCTGTTGTTTCTCAGCTTGACGATCGTTTTCACCGCCGCCAATGCCTTCTTGTTCCTTATCGGGTGGGAGGTGATGGCGGTGGTTGCGTACGGGCTCGTCACGTTTTACCACGAGGACCGGGAGACCCGGAGAGCCGGGTTGCTCTACATCGTGATGGCCCATATCGATGCCGGGTGCTTGCTCCTCGGTTTCGCTCTATTAATGCAGGTCAGCGGCAGCGCGGACTTCACGAGCTTCCACAATGCCGCAACGCAATTGTCCATCAGCCAGCAAGCTACTGCATTTGTGCTGTTCTTCCTGGGCTTCGGCATTAAGGCGGGTGTCATTCCGTTTCATATCTGGCTTCCTGCCGCGCACCCGGTCGCGCCCAGCAACATCTCGGCGCTGCTTTCCGGAATCGTGCTCAAGGCAGGCATCTATGGCATGGCGCGCATGTTCCTGGATGGACTGGGGGTGCTGCCCTCATGGGCCGGTTTGCTGGTGCTCATCGTGGGCGTGGCTTCCGCCGTTCTCGGTGTCTTGTATGCCCTGATGGAGCATGACCTCAAACGGCTATTGGCCTACCACAGTATTGAGAATATCGGGATCATCCTCATTGGGCTTGGGGCCGCTTTGGTTTTCCGCGTTGCGGGACATCCGCAGCTTGCGGCGGTAGCTCTGATTGCCGCGATGTTTCATACCCTCAATCACGCCATCTTCAAATGTCTTTTGTTCCTGGGAGCAGGGTCGGTGCTGCATTCCACAGGTACGCGAAATATGGAGAAATTGGGCGGGCTGATCCGTCCGATGCCAGCCACAGCTTTCTGTTTCCTGATCGGAGCGGTCGCCATTTCCGGGCTGCCCCCACTCAACGGATTTGTCAGCGAGTGGCTCACGTACCAGAGCCTCCTTGCCGGATTTGGCGCGACGGGAGGCTTGACGCGAATCCTGTTCCCGCTCGCAGGCTCCATGCTCGCGTTGACCGGAGCTCTGGCTGCGGCTTGTTTTGTGAAGGCCTTCGCGATTACGTTCCTTGCCCTGCCGCGCAGCGCTGAGTCCCGCAACGCTCACGAAGTCCACCGCTCCATGCTCGTTGGCATGGGCTGGCTGGCTGTTTCCTGCGTAGCCTTGGGTCTCGGCGCTACCTGGTTTCTCCCGGTATTCGATGCGCTGACGGAGCAACTCCTCGGACACAGGGTCGGCGCCAATCTCATCACGGGGAGTGGATTGGTGCTTTCGGTAGGCGTGCGTCACGGGGGAACGGTATCCACAGCCGTCATCGGGATGGCACTACTGGTCTTAGTGCTTCCCGCTCTGCTTCTCGTATGGATCGGTGCGCGGCGGTTCGCGCGGCGGCGCGGGCCAACGTGGGACTGCGGCTTGCCCGGCCTCTCGGCGGAGAATGAGTTCACAGCCACCGCCTTCTCAAAACCCCTGCGGATGATCTTCTCAGCGTTGTACCAGCCGCGCCGTGAGATTCAGGCCGTCTTCGACGTGTCCCCGTATTATCCGAAAGAGATTCGTTTCGAGAGTGAAATCGAGCCGACGTTTGAAAAACGACTATATGTGCCGCTGAAGGATCTCCTGCTGCGGTTCGCCACCAGAATGCGGGCCATTCAAGCCGGGAGCATTCATGCTTACTTGGCCTACATCTTCGTAACCCTCGTCTTGCTCTTGCTCTTTGGAGTTCGCCCGTGAGCGGCATGTTAGCCAAAGCTGGTTTGCAGCTGGTGCTGGTATTGATCGTTTCTCCGCTCCTCAGCGGCATCATCAAGACTCTGAAGGCCAGACTGCAGAACCGTCGCGGGCCGAATATCCTCCAATCCTACCGTGACATCTCCAAGTTGTTGCGCAAGGGAATGGTCATTCCGGAGACTGCGTCGTGGATTTTCTCAGCGACTCCCTACATCGTCTTTGCGACGGCCGCCCTTGTCGGACTCATGATTCCGATGGCTGCCACAGACGCCCCGCTCAGCCTGTTCGGTGGTGTTCTCGCGGTCGTCTATCTCTTGGCGCTCGGGCGTTTCTTCCTGGCCCTTGGCGGGCTCGATGCAGGCAGCTCGTTCGGCGGGCTCGGCAGCAGCCGGGAAATGACGATTTCGGCGATCGCCGAGCCTGCCATGATGCTCGCGATTTTCACGGTGGCCTTGGCAGCGAGTTCCACAAACCTAAGCGAAATGGCCAAGGTCGCCGTGAGCCAAAGCTGGAAGTTTCTGGCGCCGTCGCAGATGTTGGCCTTTGCGGCGCTGTTTATCGTGCTGATTGCGGAAACGGGCCGCATCCCGGTGGACAACCCGGCGACACATCTCGAACTAACCATGATTCACGAAGCCATGATCCTTGAGTATTCCGGACCTTACCTCGCTCTACTGGAATGGGGCGCTTCCATCAAGCAACTTGTGCTGATGACGCTGGTGGTCAATACCTTCTTTCCGTTCGGCTTGAGTTCTGATTGGACGGCTCGAGGACTTGGTCTCGGCCTGCTCTTTTACCTTACCAAGATGCTTCTGTTGGCGTGTCTCATCGTTCTGGTGGAAACCACCAACGCGAAATTGCGGCTCTTTCGCGTGCCCGAACTGCTCATGGTTTCGTTCATATTTGGAGCGCTCGCGCTCATTTCCACATTCCTATTTTGAGGCTTTGCATGACCTTCCTCCAAGATCCCGAATTCGGCGCTAGAATCATCACGCTAATGGCGGCACTGGTCCTCGTGCTGCAGATCGCCGCGGTCGGGCAGCGCTGGCTGGTTTCGAGCATTCGCATCTTCGCGCTGCAGTCATTCCTTTTAGCGGCGATCGCCGGGGTCATCGCGCACTTCAACCACGCCAGCCATATATATGTTGCCGCCGTCCTGACGCTCATCTTGAAGGCGGGGCTGCTTCCTTGGTTGCTGGAGCGTCTCGTAAAAAGAATCGAAATCCGGCGGGAAATTGAACCGCTGATCAACGCTCCGTTGTCGATTCTGATCACGGGCTGCCTGACGCTGGTGGGCTACGTTGTTGCACAGTCCTTCTACCATCCGGAAGAGACTTCGGTTCGGGCGGCCCTTGGACATAACACTCTCGCCGTGGCAATCGCGCTGTTCTTGATCGGTTTCTTCACTATGCTGAATCGCCGCAAGGCCCTGACGCAAGTTCTCGGGTTGCTTTCCCTGGAGAATGGGCTCTTCCTGGCGGCGATCTCGTTGACGTACGGAATGCCGTTGGTCGTTGAACTCGGCATCTTTTTTGATGTTCTAGTGGCGGTCATGGTTCTCGGGATTCTCGTCTTCCGCATCCGCGAGGCATTCGATTCGATGGACGTCAGCAAGCTTCGGAAGTTGCGAGAGTAGGCAAACCTATGATTTTGCTCTGGCTCCTGATCATTCCGCTTGTTGCCGGTCCTCTGGCCTTCTTTCTTCGAAGGCGGCCCCTCATGGAGGCGATCAATCTCGCTGCCTTCGCCCTTCTGCTGTGCCTGGCTGCCGCACTGGGGGTTCAGGTGCTTCGGATTGGCCCCGTTTCGCTTTGGAATGGGTTCTTCTACGCGGACGCCCTCAGCGCATTGGTTGTTCTCTTGACGAGTTTTGTCGCACTCGTATGTTCCATCTATGCTGTGGGCTATTTCCGTCACGATGAGAGAAACGGGATTTTCCAGAAGCAGGAAGAACTGCGCCCCTTGCTTGCCGTGCCTAAGTTGCGAGAGTACTACTCCCTTACCCCCCTGTTCGTCTTCTCCATGATCCTGGTGGCTCTCGCCAACAACCTCGGAATACTTTGGGTGGCGATCGAGGGAACCACGTTGGCGTCGGTGTTCTTGGTCATGTTTTACGGGCGCGAAACGTCTCTGGAAGCTGCATGGAAGTACGCCATCATCGGGGGCGTGGGCCTCTCCATGGCCCTGTTCGGCACGATTCTGACCTACTACTCCGCCCATCGGGCTCTCGGAATGGACACGCTTGCGGGTCTGAACTGGTCTGTCCTCGTTGGAAATGCCGCCCAGTTTGATAAGCCGACCATGCGGCTGGCCTTCATTCTGATTTTGCTGGGGTACGGAACGAAAGCGGGCATCGCACCGATGCACACCTGGAAACCGGATGCCTACAGTGAAGCACCGATCCCGGGGGCAGCGATGCTCGCAGCGGGTGTCCTCAACTGCGCTCTCTATGGTCTCGTGAGGTTCTACATTCTAAGTTCCAAATGCCTAGGCCCGGAGTTTGCTTCTCATCTCTTGATTCTTTTCGGACTGCTTTCTATGGGAGTAGCCGTTCCTTTCATCCTCGTTCAGAAGAACTTCCGGCGTATGCTGGCTTATTCGAGCATTGACCACAGCGGGATCATGGTGCTTGCGCTCGGCTTCGGAGGGCCCCTGGGCGTCCTGGGCATGTTTCTTCACATGACATTTCATTCGATTACCAAGCCCCTGCTTTTCTTCTGCGCCGGAAATGTCCAGCAACACATGAAGACGGACCTATTCCGCGAGGCGAGAGGGGGCCTGATCCATTCGATGCCTTTGACCGGAGCCGCCTTTCTCATGGGGACACTTGCGGTCACCGGAGCGCCTCCATTCAGTTTGTTTCTGAGCGAGTTCACGATTCTCCGCGCGGGGTTCAGCCGAGGCTATCTCGTTCTGGCTGGCCTGTTCATGACCTTTCTCGTGGCGATCTTCTCTGGATTCCTCATTCACATCGCCAACTTGGTGCTTGGCCCGGACCCGGGTCTTCCTCCGGCCGATACGTGCCGCTGGAAGAAATCCTCTGTCCTCGGTCTCGCTGTTGTGATCATTGTCATGGGCTTCTGGATACCCGCTCCCTTGTTCCGGCTCATTCAGGGCGCAGCGGGCATTGTGACGAACGGACCATGAGGCAACCAATGTCTGGGTTCCTTGAGGCTCTTCAACAGAAATTTGGCGCGCAGATTCAATTGACGTCTGCGGGACGCGAAGATGAAGTCTATCTTCTCGTCAGCGATCCAGACGTTCGCGCTCTAACCGGTCACCTGCGAAGTGAGTTCGAAGCCAGACTGGTTACGGTGTTCGCCGAGGACCGCCGTTCCGCGGACGGTGTGTTCTTCAACTACTACGTGTTTGAACGCAAGGGCGACCCTCGGTATCTGATTGTGAGGGCCCCCGTGCGTGCCGACCATCCCGAGTTTCCATCGCTCTCTGCCGAACTCCCATCCGTGAACTGGCAGGAGCGCGAAATCCAGGATTGGTTTGGCTTGAAAGCTGTTGGACACCCGAATCCTCGCAGGGTCGCCCTCCACGACAACTGGCCGGATGTTCATCCTTTGCGCAAGGACTTCCCACTCGATACCGTGCTGGCGCCCTTCGAGGGAGAGCGCCACATCTACCGCCCCGCTTTGGGCGAGGGCGTCTTTCAAGTGCCAGTGGGGCCGGTTCATGCCGGAACCATCGAGCCCGGCCATTTCAATTTCGCCGTGGCGGGTGAACCGATCCTCTATTTGCAGCTTCGCATGTTCTATACCCATAAAGGCACTGAAAAACTCTTTGAGAATCTGCCCATACCTAACGCCGTGTTTCTCGCGGAGAGCATCTCCGGGGATTCCAGTTTTTCTCATGGAACAGCTTTCTGCCAGGCCATCGAACGCGCGGTTCAGATGGAGGTTCCGTTGCGGGCTTTGATCATGCGAACGATCCTTCTGGAACTCGAACGGATTTGCAATCATGTTGCCGACATCGGGGCGATTGCAACAGATGTGGGCTTCGTCGTCGCCAATTCCCACGCCAGCCGGTTGAAGGAGACGCTCGTCAGTTTAAACGAAAAGTTGACGGGCAATCGTCTCTTACGGGGCATGGTCTGCGTCGGTGGCGTGCGAAGAGCCTGGAACGTCGTGCAACTGGTCTCACTTCGTACCACAATCGATGCTTTCGTAAGGGAATTTCAGGACCTCATCGCGCTAATTGAGTCCTCGGATTCGACTCGCGACCGCTTGGAACAGACCGGAGTCCTCCGTCCTGAAAAGGCAAAGGATCTGGGAATCATCGGCGTGGCCGGTCGCGCCTCCGGGATGGACCTGGACGTTCGGCGCGACCACCCGTATGCGGCCTACGACCGCTACCCCTTCCGTGTGCCTGTTTATCAAATTGGCGACGTGAGCCACCGAATGCAGGTGCGGGTCGACGAAGTGAACGAATCCCTGACCATTATCCGGCGTGCTGCCGAGGAGAGTCTCCAGGGAAAGTTCCGTGAACAAGTACCCCCCATTCCCGCCAACCGATGTGCGTTGAGCGCCGTCGAAGGATGGCGGGGCGAAATCATTCATTGGATTCGCACCGGTCCCGGCAATCACCTCGAACGTTGCAGGATCAAGGATCCTTCTCTCAACAACTGGCCGGCCCTCGTCGAGGCAGTCCAGGGAAACATCATTGCGGATTTCCCGGTCATCAACAAGAGTTTCAATCTTTCCTACTCGGGAACGGATCGCTAGCCAATGTTCAAGATCCTGCAGAAAACGATCACGACCGGCATTGTAACCACGAACTATCCTAACGAGCCGGCACAACTCTCCGACCGCTTTCGCGGGCGGCCGAGCTTCGACCTCGAAAAATGGACGGATGCGCGCCCCGCAGCGGAGGTATGCCCAACCGGAGCGATTTTCCTGCGCGATGACGGCGACACCCGGCGGGTTACCGTCGACTACGGTCTGTGTGTTTTCTGCGGCTTGTGCGCGGATGCATCCGCCGATCGGGCCGTGCGAATCACGCAAGAATTTGAACTCGCCACGGCGGACCGCCGGAACCTCGTCCTAACCGCGCAATACTCGCTTAATACCGACGGCACCCAGCGCGAGTTACTCGCGGTACATCGGCACTCCGCCGGAGTCGAAGCGAACGCCGAGCAGGTTGGCCAGAAAGCGCGCGAGAAAATCCAGAAACTTCTGAAACGCTCCCTCGCCATTCGACAGGTGGACGCGGGTTCATGCAACGGATGCGAAGTCGAGATCGTCGCACTCAATAATCCGGTTTATGACATCGAACGATTTGGAATTCACTTTGTGGCTTCTCCGCGGCACGCCGACATGCTCTTGGTCACTGGACCTGTCACACGGAATATGGAACTGGCCCTGTTGAAGACCTACCAAGCTATGCCGGAACCGAGAGTCGTTGTCGCGGTCGGCGCTTGCGGCATCAGTGGCGGCATCTTTGGCAAGAACTATGCCTCTCTCGGAAGCGTCGACGTCGTCGTTCCCGTCGACGTGTACATTCCGGGATGTCCGCCAAGGCCACAAGCACTCCTCCATGGAATCCTACTCGCTGTCGGACGTCTGGGAGAGAGGCTGAACGGCAAGTGAGCGAGATGCGACGCGACAACCCGAGCGTTTAGCTGTTTCCTATTTCGGGCGAATGGAATTGCGGGTAACTGGCCACACTGATTCGGCAGAGTCCCAGCAGTGTGTGTCTCTTCCTTTTCATCGAGTGTTCCCGCCCTCTCGGGCGTTAGACTCTCATATCAACTGGTACATCTGGAGGGGGGCAGGTTACATCCGCCTCCTCTTCTAGGCTCCGGTTTTCGCCTGAGTCTTAGGGAATTCTTAGGCAGATTGTGAGCAACTCGAAAGAATCACATTGTTGTTTGAAGATCCGCTGGTATAATTCTCATACCCCTTCTTTTTGTTCCTGATCTCATTGTGTGCTATTCCCCCCTCCTTGGCACGAGAAGGCCGACCCTCATGAAAATGCGCTTATCGAACCGTCGTGTCGCTCCCCGTTACTGCCGCAAAGCCCCGTGGCGTGTTCCCGTTTGGGGGTCTGCTACTCCTGAGCAGAGAGCTGAATGCGAGAACCCCTCAGAAAAAGAAATTCATTTCGCAACGGATCCACTCCCGCGCGCTGGTACGACAATTGAGATTCTCTTTAAGTTGCAGGAAAAAATCACGAACGAACCAACGGCGAAACACGTCTGTACGGGGCACGCCGTGCACGTCGTGCCGGGCAACTCTTCATGCGGCAAGTTCGGTGCTGGCGTGCAATTCAATTGTTATCAGATCTTGGAGCGGAGACGGTCTCACGATCTCAGGGGGAGTAAATGGCCACACCGCTTCGTGCACTGATCATCGAAGACTCGCAGAATGACTGCGACTTGCTCTTAGGTGTGCTGGGTCGCGGGGGTTACGATGTAACGCACCAGCGTGTTTACAGTGCGTCGGCGCTTGCGTCAACCTTGGAGAAAGACCAATGGGACATAGTCATCTCGGACTACTCCATGCCCGGCTTCAATGGCACAGATGCACTTGCGATGGTTAGGGAAAAGGGCTTGGACGTTCCCTTCGTCTTCCTTTCAGGCACCATCGGCGAAGAAATAGCAGTCAATGCCATGCGGGCCGGTGCTCAGGACTACGTCATCAAGGGCAAGGCTGCGCGGTTGCTTCCGGCGATTCAGAGAGAATTGCGTGAAGCGGAGCTCCGCCGTGAACGCAAGCAGATGGAGCAACGCGTCCGACAACTGGAAAAGTTCGAGGCGCTGGGAAAACTGGCTGGCGGGGTGGCGCATGATTTTAACAACGTCATCGGGGCCATCATGGGTTGGGCGGAACTAGGCGTCGACCGTGTGACCTCAGACAGCCCCGAAGCTAAACTATTCCGAAGCATACGCGAACAGGCAACCAGGGCGGCGGGCCTCACGCGACAACTCCTCGCCTACGCGCGGCGTCAGGTCTTGGAACCCAAGAACATCAATTTGAATCAGATGGTCAACGAGACCACTGCCCTGCTCCAAAAGACTCTCGGCGAACAGATCGAAGTAAAGATGGCGCTCGCAACGGATCTTCAGATCACGCGGGCCGACCCGTCTCAGATCGAGCAGGTGATCATGAACCTCTGCTTTAACGCCCGAGACGCGATGCCTAAGGGGGGCCAGCTACTCATTGAGACGCGTAACGTTGATTTGGATTCTTACTTTTGCGAGCGGCATGCGGACGCGAGTCCAGGAAGACACATCCAGCTTTCGGTGCGCGATACGGGTGTTGGGATGGCCCCAGGAACGGTGGAGCGGATTTTCGAACCTTTCTTCACGACCAAGGAGGTTGGGAAAGGCACAGGGCTAGGATTAGCGACTGTCTTGGGGATCGTGAAACAACATGGAGGTTTCCTCGACGTTTACAGCGAACTGGGAAAGGGTACGGCATTTCGTGTTTATCTCCCGGCAAGTGAAGGTAACGCGGAACCGCTGCACTATGTAGATGAAGCTCCGGTCCGAGGGGGGACGGAAACCATCCTGGTCGCCGAGGACCATGAAGGAATGCGCGAAATGGCACGGCAGATTCTTGAAACTCTGGGTTATCACCTGCTGCTTGCTCGGGACGGAGAAGAAGCCGTCAATCAGTTTGCAGCGCATCGAAATAGCATTTCGCTGGTGCTACTCGATGTGATCATGCCCAAGCTGGATGGCATCGATGCGTACGAACAGATATGCAAAGCAAAATCAGGCACCCCTGTCATCTTCACTTCCGGTTATTCCGATCACGGGCCTCTGCTTGCGTCCTTGACTGCGAAGGGGGCCACTGTCCTCCAGAAACCGTATGGTTCAAAGGCCCTGGCCCGAAGAGTGCGAGAGCTTCTAGATGAAGCCAAGGTTTTGCAGCCAACCCACGGATAGGTTGTCACCCCGGTAACGAACAACTCATTGCTCGCCCGCGTTGCGTAGCTCAGGCGGCGGCTCATTCATGCTGAGCCAATAGATTCCGAGGTGCTTGGCGGCGTCGACAAATTGACCGAAATCAACGGGTTTGCGAACGAAGCTGTTTGCGCCAAGATCGTAACTCGACACCACGTCCCTTTCTTCTCTGCTGGATGTCAGCATCACAACGGGCAATCGTCTGGTCCGTTCGTCGGCACGTATACGACGCAGAACCCCCAAGCCATCAATCTTCGGTAGTTTCATATCAAGGAACACGACTTCCGGCATCATCGCTGGATTGCGATCGGCGTGAGGGCCGGTCGCGAAAAGGTAATGAATGGCTTGCTCACCGTCGCGAGCCACTACGATTTCGTTGGTGATGTTGCTTTTCTCGAACGCGCGCAAAGTTAGCTCGACGTCGTTCAGGTTGTCCTCAACAAGCAGTATGACTCGATTCCGGATCACAGGTGACCTCCCGGTCTTGCAGGTGGAATCGTGAAATAGAAGGTCGCACCCTGGTCGACCGCACCCTCCGCCCAAATGCGGCCGCCATGGCGGTCGATGATGCGGTGTACTGTCGCCAGACCTATCCCTGTCCCGGGAAAGTCCGATTCCGTGTGCAACCTCTGGAAGGGATGGAAGAGATTCTCCGCGTAACTCATGTCAAAACCTGCTCCGTTGTCACGAACGAAAAACACGGCGCCTCCCGGTTTCTGCTCCGCGCCGACTTCGATTCGCGCTTCTGGTACCTTGGCTGTGAACTTCCATGCGTTGCCAAGCAAGTTGTCGAAGGCTACTCGCAGAAGCCGGCTGTCCGCCTCCGCCAGAAGTTGTTCTGCGACGCGCAACTCGACCTGCCGTTCCGCATCTCGCTTCTTCAACTCCTCAAAAACGGCGCGCGCAATGCTGGAAAGATCGATCCGATCACGCTTTAGCCCGGCGCGAGCAACTTGCGAAAGCAACAGAAGATCGTCGATCAGTTCTCCCATGCGCTGCGCCGACTCGCATACACGGTGCAAATAGTCCTGCCCTTTACTATCGAGATCGCCCGTATAGTCTTCCAGCAGCAGTTGACAGAATCCGTCGATACTACGAAGAGGAGCGCGGAGGTCGTGTGAAACCGAATAGCTGAAGGATTCAAGTTCGCTGTTTTTGCGCTCCAGCTCTTCAACAAAAGCAGCGCGCACTTCGGCAAGTTCCCGGGCGGAGTTGGCCACAGCCACTTCCAGCTCTTTTTGCAGAAGCTGCTCACGGATGTTGCGGTTCTCATCCTCGAACTGTTTTCTGCGAAGCTGCGCTCGCACTCGCGCACGAAGAACTTCGAGATCGCTAGACTTGGCGATGTAGTCGTCCGCGCCGGCGTTTATACCTTCGATCATCGCATTCTGTTCATCGAGGGCCGTGTGCATGATCAGGGGAATATCGCGCCACGCGGCGGTGCCCTTGATGCGCCGGCAGGTTTCCTGCCCGGAGAGCCCCGGCATCACCAGATCCAAGAGAATACAGTCCACCGTTTGAACCGAGAGCAGTTCAAGAGCCTCTTCCCCTGAACGCGCAGGAACAACATCGTAGCCTTCTTCACGCAACTGTGCCGCGACCTCGTGGAGATATGTAAGGCTATCGTCCACCGTCAGAATTCTTTTCGGTCCAAGCAGGCTCGATGTCGAAACAACCACGGAGGAAGACCCTGAGGAACGCAGGACAGCGGTCACACGCGCAAGAATGATCCCGGTGTCCTCTTCTTTTCGGACGTAGGCGTCCGCCCCGGCATCGAGGGCGTTGAGTTCGCCGCTCCGTTCTCCCGATGCCGTTAGCAAAATGCAAGGGGTACTTCGTAGCACGGCGTCAGCCCGAATTCGGCGGATTACAGTGGAACCGTCGATGCCAGGAAGCACACCATCAACAACGATTGCTGCGGGGCGGGAATCTACCGCCATTCGCAAGCCTTCTTCTCCGGACCCGGCAGTGACGACCGCATATCCGGACAGTTCCAACACGGACCTCAGCTCCTCGCGAAAAGTCGGGCTATCGTCGATGACCAGGACGGTTCGTGATTTCGCGGACCCCCTTGTGGGTTCCTTCTTCCGCAATAGTTCCTGGGCGCGCGCCACGACGTAAGACTGGTCGTACGGTTTTCCGACATACTCATCCGCGCCGGTATTCAGTCCGCGCACGCGGTCCCTAACCTCTGCCTCGGAAGATAACAACATTACGGGCGTTGCTGCTGTGGAGGGGGTAGTTCTTATTTCCCGGAGGAATTCGATGCCGTCTCCATCCGGCAGCAGCACGTCAAGGATGATGAGAGCGAAAGATGCCGCAGAAATGGCCTGACGCGCTTCCGAAAGAGTCGAACACAGGGTGTTCGTGAATCCTGCCAGCTCAAATGCTTCACCCAGGTCCATGCGGACCGTGAGGCTGTCGTCAACGATGAGAACGCTGTGCTTCAAGCTTTCTTCCTTAATTCTCCAGGCCACGCCACTGCAGCCAGTGCCGGAGCAATTTGGCCGAGGGCAAGGACTTGATCGGCCGCCCCGATCTGGATGGCTTCCCTCGGCATGCCAAAGACAACGGAGGACATTTCGTCCTGGGCAATTGTTAGGGCCCCGGCATGCCGGAGTGCGAGCAGGCCGGCGGCACCGTCACGGCCCATCCCGGTCAGAAGGCACGCGGCAGTTTGGCTGCCCAGTTCCTTGGCGAGGGACTCGAAGAGCACATCGATCGAAGGGCGGCACGAGTTCCGCTCCGGATCGCGAGTGAGCTTGAGTTTTCCGCGATCGACCGTCAGATGAAAACCCGGTGGACCCATGATCATGCCGGTCTGGCCGAAGGCCGGCAACGTTTCGCCATCGCTGGCGTAGCGCACGCGCATCGGGGACAGGCCGTCGAGCCAATCAGCAAACGAGACGCTAAAAGGCTCGCCAATGTGAATGACCAGAAGAATAGGAATCGGAAAACCAGAGGGCAGTCCTCGAAGTATTTCGACGGTTGCAGCTGGACCACCCGTCGAGCCGCCAATCGCAATGAGGCTCTTTCGTGCTGAGCCGTTGGAATTCGCGAAACTGGTTGGGTGTGTTGCAGTTTGTCCCAACGGTCCAAGACGGCCACGAATGTGCGTGATGACCCGAATCCTAGAGACGGTCTTGACGGACGACACAAGACCACGCTCCCAGACTCCATCTGGATCGTTACCCGACGGCTTCTCGAACACATCCACGGCACCCGCAGCCAGCGCGTCATAGGTTTTGAATAGTTCCCCGCGATTCGTCGAGGACGAAACGACGAGGATCGGTGTCGGACAGTAAGCCATAACGTATTCTGTCACCGCGAGGCCACTCATTATTGGCAGCATCATGTCGAGGGTCATCACGTCGGGTTGCAGAGTCCGGCACAATTCGATAGCGCTCTTGCCGTCCCCGGCTTCTCCGGCAACCTCCAACTCCGGATCAGCACTCAGGACCTCGACCAGGTGCTTTCGTGCTGTCAGCGAATCATCGACAACGAGTACGCGCGTCTTCGCCATGTTCTAACCGATCAGCTCCCGTGTCATCCGCAGCAGATAGCCTTGGTCAAATTCGCCCTTTACGATATAAGCTCGGGCACCGACCTGCTCTCCGCGTCGCCGGTCTTCGACGGCATTTCGCGAGGTCACCAAAATCGACGGCACAGCGCTGAGACGCGCATCGGCTTGGGTCCGTGATACAAACTCAAAACCGTCTATACCGGGCATTTCGACATCCACGAGGAAAAGGCCATATTGTTTTGCCCGTGCCTTTTCGAGCCCCTCTTCGCCGGAAGTCGCAACTTCGACTTCATAACCTGCCGACTCAAGGATGCTCTGCTCGAGCATGCGCGTTGTAAGCGAGTCATCGATGACGAGCACGGGAGCGCGTTTCGCCGGGGCAACTTCGGAGACGGGCGTGCGCCCGAGGCGCGCGGTGACCACGAGCCCTTCTGGATCGAGAACAAGCTGGGGGTCGCCTTCCGCATCCAGGGAGGCTCCGGTCACCATCGGTTCTGCCACAGCCAACGGCGGAAGAGATCTCACCACGATGTTTGCCGTGCCCAGCAACCGATCGACACCAATGGCAGCCACACCCGAAGACGCTTCCAGTACGATTGCGGACCAGAAGCGTCGTTTCTGGTCGCCCGCATTCTTCCTGCGCAGTACTCTTTGCAAACTCAAGAATGGGACGACCTTGCCTTCGTAGATGATCGAATCCTTTTCAGCCGAGTGGGCAATCTCATGATCCGCAAGCCGCAAGGTTTGGCGCACCGAATCAACGGGCAGCGCAACGACAATCCCACCGGCGTCCACCTCCAGCGCGGTCAGCGCCGAGAGCGAAACGGGGACACATATTTCCAACGTCGTGCCTTTTCCGGCCTCGCTTCGAATCGAGACATCGCCTTTGAGCCGCGCTGCCGTCTCTCGCACGACGTCCAGTCCGATTCCACGCCCCGAAACGTCGTCCACAGCGCCGGTCGTAGTGACTCCGCCTTTCATGATGATCTTGACCGCTTCCTCTAACCCGAGGGAAGTCGCAACAGAAGCTGCCACCATGCCGCGTCGAATGGCGACTCGCCGGACGGCTTCAACATCAATGCCGCGCCCATCGTCATGGCAAAGGAATGCGACACGCGCACCACGCTGTTCCACGCGCAGTTCGACACGTCCCTGAGCTGGTTTATTGGCAGCCAAGCGTTCCTGTGAGTGCTCAATACCGTGAGCCACAGCGTTTCGAACCACGTGCAGTAGGGCGGCGCGAATCGCCGCCAGGACGTGCGCATCGAGGCGATTCGCGCCGCCAAACGACTCGAACATCACTTCTTTGTGAAGCGACTGGGCAGCGTCGCGGACAGCGCGTTCAAGAGGTGAAAATATAGTGGCCGCAGGCAAAAGCCGCAAGCGGTTGGTGGCACCCCGGACTTGCACGAACTCCGCTTCGACCTGATCGATTCCCGTCAAGAGATTGCGCCCAAGACGATCCAAGTGAGTGCGAAGATCCTCGGCGGTTGTCCGGGCCCTCGAGCCATTGCCCATCAACCGGCTTCCGTTGGTTCCAATCTTGAGTTGCGCCGACACGCTGTCAAGTAAATTGCCGGCCAGTTGGCGCGCGCCATCCAAGGTCTCCAGTTCCCTGCGAAGCGCCCGAATCTGCACGGAGGCTTCGGAGACGCCTTCGAGTAGCCTGTCCATTTCCTCGATCTCCACTCGTACGGTCTCGAAGACCTCTTCGCCAGCCGGTCGCGCCGTCTCTCTCTGGGGTTCCGCGGTCGGCGCATCGAGTGCCTCGACTTTGCCGGCAATCGTGTCCAGCAGCGCCAATACTTGACTCGTATGTTCCCGCGGAATGGTGTCCAGCCGGTCACGATATGGCGCGAAAACGTCCTCGATGGCATGCGCGCAATCGGCAATTCCAGGCTGCTTGACGACGCGGGAAGCGCCCTTCAGCGTGTGTGCAAGGCGCAGGAGCCGCGCAATGAGATCCTTTCCACTGCCTCCTCGCTCCAGTTCGAGCACGGCATTGGTTGAGACCCTCCAAGAGTTCCCGTGCTTCGATCCGGAAGTACTTGTATTGGTCTTTCGCCATCGTTTATGCACTTGCCTTTGCTTGAATAAGCCGGATTAGTTCTCGCGACAATCCGGCGAGCTGCCCTGCTGTTTGCAGAGTCTGGCCGGAGCTCACTTCTGTTTCCTTGGAAGCCTTTGCGACGTTAGAAACCGCTATGTTCACCTGCTCCACGGCTGTAGCTTGCTGCTTCGTGCTGAGTTCGATCTCCCTTGCGGCTGCCGTGGTCGTTCCGAGCAACTCTGTGATTTGCTTCAACGCAGCGGTTACTTCCACGAATTGGCGCGCCCCAAGGTCGACCGCCTTGGAGCCACCTTCCGTCGCCATCACCGTCGTATTGACCGCTGCGCGGATCTCTTCGATGAGCACACGGATTTCCTTGGTCGATCCGCCCACGCGATCGGCAAGTTTGCGAATCTCGTCCGCCACAACCGCAAATCTCTTCCCGGCATCTCCGGCACCCGAAGCTTCGATCGTCGCGTTGATCGCCAGAATGTTGGTCTGCTCGGCAAGTTCGTTGATGATTTCAAGAATGCCGCCAATCTGCTGTGACTTCTTCCCCAGGTCGAGCATGTGGGTGACAATCAAATCCACTTGCCTCTTGATACTGTTCACGGATTCGTGTGATTTCTGAACGGTAGTGTCGCCAGATCGCGCCGCCGTCGACGTTTCTTCGGCCACGTGGGCAACTCGTTGCGCGCTCTCGGCGATTTGCCGCGAAGTCGCGAGAAGCTCGCTGATCGTGGTGGTGATTTCAGTCATGGCTGTCGCTGACTCTTTGGCACCGGACGCTTGCTGATTGGCCGCCGATTGGAGCTCCGCCGACGAGCTCTGCACATGCCGGACGGCCGCCCCAATTTGACCGCTCAAAGAGCGCGTGATGAAAAAGCCCGCGGCCGTGACAAACAGAAGGCAGAACACCGTACCGAAAACGATCGTCGATTTCGCGCCGCTTGATGCGGCCTCCACTTCGTCGGCGCGCTGCTTGAGCAGATCCCGTTCCTCACGTTCCATCTGGGATAAGACCACGCGAAGGTCGTCCATGAGCTTCTTGCCCTCTCCCAAGCGGATAACCTTCGTCGTTTCTTCAAGGTTTCCCTTCCTGCGCAAGTCGATGGTTTGCTTCAGCTCGGCTAGTTTTGCTGCGACGAGTGGCTCCATCTTGTCAATCCGTGTTTGCTGGTTAGCGTTATCAGCGGTCAGCTGTCGCAGATCCCTTACGACATTGTGGACGCTGCCAACCGCCGCCTGGTAAGGCTCGAGAAAGGCGTCATCACCGGTAATGATGTAACCGCGTTGTCCAGTTTCTGCATCCTTGAGCAGGCTGAGCACTTCGGCGATGTGTTCCAAGACCTGGTGCGTGTGGGTAACCAATTGGCTGGTGCCCGTGAGCACGCTAATGCTTCGATACGCCACCGCGCCGATTATCGCCAGCAATAAGAATGCAAGTGCGAATCCAGCAGCTATCTTTCGACCGAATGTCCACATTTCATCGCTCCTTCGAAACGCTGTTGTTACCGCATCGCCTTTGAATCGCTTCTCTGATGAGAGGAATGCTGACGACCGCACGAACCATGTCCGTCGCGCGCAACACGTGCTCGACGTGCGTGCGAGCTACGGCCTTCTGCTCCGCCGAGTGGAGTTGTGCCAGAGGAACTCGCACGTAGCCTTCGAGGTCGCTAAACGCGATGGCGACAGGCTCTTCGGTTCCGCAGAGGGCGAGCCAACGAGCTAGCTCCGGTTCCGCGCGGTAACCAAGGAGTGCCGCCAAGCTGTAAACGGGAATGAGGGCACCCCGGATGCCCGCTACCCCCAGCAGCTCAGGGATAGGCGTCGGAAATGCAACAATTTTTCTATCGGTGACAAGGCCGGAGATCTCGCGCACTCTTATTGCGTAAGCGTCCTGGGACACGCGGATGGCAAGCAGGTCTTCCGTCTGTTCCTCTGCGCCCGAGGAAGACGGTATCGCGCGCGCTCGATCGAATGCATTCCGCAGCTCCGCAGCCTTGCTGGCAACTGGCGATAACCCCGTCATGAAGCACCTCCGCACGCGCGAAGTTCCGCACGGCAAAACTCGACGAGAGCCTCGCGGGTAAATCCGCCGCCGAGGAGAAGAATTCGAGCTGCATCTTCGCGATCAAGGAGCACCAGCGCCCGTCCGAGCTCGCGTCGAGCCGTCTCCGCATCCGCCGCACGCCTGGCGACAAGACCCAAGTGAAGATGGGGCATGGCGAACGCCGAGTCCAAATAAGTGGCGGTCTGGTCGTGCTGCGTAGCCCCGGCATGGTCGCCGGCATGCTCCCGGCAGAGCGCCATCAAGTAGTGGGCGCCGGCATTCAATTCATCGAGACTCAGGACATGTCGGCAGGCTCTCTCCGCTTCCAGCAGATCTCCTCCGTTAGTGAGAAGCACGGCCATGAGCAGTTGCGTATCTGGATCAGCCTTCGACTCCGTTGGAAGAGCGCGCAGAAGCTCCATGGCCTCTGAAAACCTTTCCTTTCGCAATAACTCAATCGCTAGCGCCCGATCCCAAACCGGTGGCGGCTGCGCTGGCCGCGAATTCGAAGTCGGCGGCGCCACGCTTCCCGGCCTGTTCACGGCCATTCCGTTTTCTTCTTGAGTTAGGCTCGCAATGCGCTCGGACGCCCGGCGAATGACGCTAAACCAGGTATCGTTGGGCTCGACCAACTCGGGTACGGGTCGCCGGAGGGAACCGTAGTCCGATGTCTCTCGCGGAAGAGTCATCGCGCACTCTGTCTCGTGGGCCTCCCGGCGCTGGTAGTAGAAGGTTTCGTGCGTGTGACGCAGATGAAATCCCTGAGAGACAGCGCGGAGCGTCTCCGCGTGCCCCAGGAAAAGAAAACCTCCGGGTGCAAGGGACCGAGCCATACGTGCAACCACGGATCGCGTAACGTCAGCCGTGAAGTACATCGTCACATTGCGGCAGAAAACGACGTCAAAGGCGTTGCTCTGCCAAAACAGAGTATCTTCCAAGGCTAAGTTGCGTTCCTCGAACGTGACTGCTGATCGGACTACCTCGTCCAACTGAAAGTCGCGGCCATGCCCGTGAAAATACCTCGACCGCAGAGCATCAGGAGTCTCCCGGAGTGACCAAGGGGAATATCTCGCTCGCTTGGCTTTTGCCACTATTAGTGGGTTGACGTCGAAACCGAGGATCTGAATGTCCCAGGCGGCGAGTTCCGGGAACTGCTCGCGAATGAGGATCGCGAGAGAATAGGGCTCTTCGCCTGACGCGCATCCGGCGGAAAGGATTCGGAGCCGGTGGTCATCGCCTCGCGCTTGAATTCGGTTTGGGAGGACGGCCTCGGCAAACGCTTGGAAGTGTTCCGCATACCTGAAAAAGTAGGTCTCGCCTACGGTCAGTTGCTCAGCGAGAGCGCCAACTTCACGACGTTCCACAGCATGGGAGGAAATGTGCTTTTGATACGCTGAAAAGAGATGGCATCCTGTATCTTCCATCCGCTGCCGCAGGACATCGGCAAGGAAGTCCAGCTTGCCATCCTCGAAATACAGCCCGAGGCGCTCGGCCACCAGGCTCCGAAAGCATTCGATCTCGGCGGCGGCTGGTGCCACAATCACGAGACCGCCTCCTGTGCCTTCAGTGCCTGCCAAACCTCGTTCGGCAATTCCCAGCCGGCCCGCAAAACCATCAGAACTTGTTCGTCGAGCGTGCCAATCGTTTCAACGGCGTTTTTGGAAGCTCTTTGCAAGAGCGGAGGCAGTTCCCGGTTCGTCATGATCGTGTCGAGGTCACGAACACCGAGCACGGAATTTACGGAAAGCGCGACTTGTCTGTTTCCGATGCGAAGCGTAACGAAGCGCTCTGCCAGTTCGCCGGGTGTGCCCAGAACGGCTCTCAAATCGACAACGGGCGTAGGAATCCCCCGGATGATCGAGATGCCCTGAACAAACGATGGCACACCGGAAATTGGCTCGACCGGAAGCGGACGCATCGTCTCGATGACCTGCGCGAGCGGCAAGGCACAAACGCAGCTCTTGAGCCCAACGATGAGAGCCTTCCTTATCCCTGGAGCGCGTTCGATCATCACTTCCTTCCTCCGCCTACTTCTTCAACTGGCTAAGCTCTCCGTTACTCTGTGCTGAATCATCAGAATCGACGCCACGTGGCTGTCGCTTGCCGCCACGGTCGTCATGCCGTGCGCAGAGTGCGCGCAGTCAAACGCGCGCCCCGCAAGAGGCAAATATCCGGACATCATCATTTAACCGATATCGATTCAGGGTTTCGGTGGAGGGGGAAAGCAATCCGAACCCTACTGAAGGAACCAGGTTGGTGCTAGACGCCAAGCTCCTATACGCCACATCTTACGCGGGTGCCCAGAACGATACAACGAAAAACTTGAGACGTTAGCTAACTGTTTAACGTGCGTATTCGTGTGGAAGCATCGCCGTCATCAAGAATTGTGAACGCATAGGCGGCTCCTTGCCTGGCAACAACGAACTACTCATGAACTGCAAGATATATCCGCACGTTTAAATTCTACTGGAAACCAGTGTGACACCTATATGACATTGCGACCAGCCGTGGCAAACGTGAGACTAAGGTCTGCAATTTGCTGAATCGCCTAAGGACGTTTCTCCGCGGTGAAATCCTTAGTGGACTTGCCGCGCAGCGAAAAAGAAAGCGTCACCCTAAACTTCACCCTTACATGACACTATGATTTCCTGGAGGTAAAACGTGAGAATGCAACCTCATAAGCGCTTGAATGTAAAAACCTTGGCTTCCTGGGCTAGGATCGACATAATAACCCGTCGGTTAACAGTTGCAGCGCTCCTCTCTAGCACCGAGTGCGATGACTTGCTATCTTGCTGATTTTCCGAGTTAGTATCGGCGGTTTTCTTCTCCGTCCCGTAGCTACCAAGTGCGATGGTTTTTGATGCAGGGAGGGCACAAGATAGGGCACATTGGGCTTTCGCTTCCCTGGATTCTACGCTCGGCTCTAATCCCGATGTTCCTTGTCCTTCGTGGATCACATCCTTTGCGTTGGCAGAGATCGAGAAAATGTTTGAGCAAGATGGCTGGATAGAAAGCGCCGTCGCTCGCATCGGTCTTAATGTGCGTTGCCGGAGTCGCATCCTTGTCTTCATGCAGAGATCAATGAGACTCGTGAATCGCCCAGCGTTGTGACACGGCCGCGCACATGAGCGACGAAGGTCATGTGGCGCGAGTTCCACAATGCCAATCTGTCCGGAGTACTGTTTACGACGTGCCAGACCACCTTCTCTGTCATTTCGTTGCCCCAAATCGTGCCACTTCGGCTTACGCGGCGGAACATCCTGCCAACGGTGACGCTGGCCGCCACCAGCCAGGTATAAAATGTCTGCTTCACCCAGTCGGACACTGGCACTGCCCGTACATGGCCACGCGGGACAGTTCGTCGATCATCGCTGCTGAGAACCAGACCGAACTCGATTGCTTGGTCATGGATATCTTGCCTTTATCAGTTAGTTCGATTTCAAAAGTGGCCAGCGCTTTGAAAAGTGGAGCTGAGTCTTGTTGGTTTGGGAACACCGTTCGGAATCAACGAAATAAAATTGACTCACATGCTAGGATGCCGTTACCGGCCCGTTTGTTTGATAAACCAGGTTTGATGCCTCAAGCGGCGTTAACCAACGACGGATGCTTGGTCACCATTCATGCCCGCGGAATTTGATCAGAGCATTGTGCCTCTTGGCACTTGCCCTCGCCTTATTGTGTGTGTCAGGAGAGTTTCGCGGGACGATCGGCGCACGCGCAAATCTCCCCAGGCGCCCTTTCGAAAGCTCATCAATCACTCTCCGGGCCCACGAACTGCACCAAATGCCATGACCTGGGCCGGGGCGCTGCGGAGTTGAAATGCCTAGAGTGCCACACGGAAATTCGGGAACGGGTTACCCAGCGGCGCGGGATGCATGCCGTCTGGGTAAAACCGAATGGAACCAGCAAGGATTGTGCGACCTGCCATTCGGAGCATAACGGCGCGGATTTTCAAATCGTTCACTGGGATCCGAGCCGCGAGGCCATGGACCACAGCAAGACGGGCTTCGCGCTCACGGGTAAGCATGCTGGAGTTGCGTGCGGGAACTGCCACAAAGCTGAATTCATTCCCGTTGCGGCGCGAAGCGGAATTTTGGTCAAGGACCTCGGTCAAACTTATCTTGGGCTTTCCCGCGAGTGCGCAGCCTGCCATCAGGACGAGCACCGCGGCCAACTCGGGAAAGATTGCGCGAGTTGTCACACGGTGCAAGCTTGGAAGCCGGCTTCACTTTTCAGCCACGCCAAAGCAAGATTCGCGCTGACCGGAGCGCACGAAAAGACGCCCTGCGCCAAGTGCCACATTTCCATCGCCGATGCAAAACCTTATGTGAAATACAAAGCGATTGCTTTTGCGAAGTGTACCGCCTGCCATACGGATCCACACAAAGGCAGCTTTAGCGCCACCTGCGAGTCTTGCCATAACACCACAAACTGGAACCGGATCGCTCAATTACAGGGGTTTGATCACGCAAAGACAAAGTTTCCGCTATTGGGCAAACATTCTTCCGTAGGATGCAGCGATTGCCACACGCACGGGGACTTCAAGACACCAGTACCGTTTGCCAAATGCATGGACTGCCACAAAGATGCGCACAAAGGGCAATTTCTCGGGCGACCCGGCGGCGGTGAATGTGCGGCGTGCCACACCGTTGACGGCTTCAAACCCTCGACATTTACCGTCAAAGATCACGCGACAACAAAATACCCGCTCGAAGGCCATCACGCGGAAGTAGTTTGCGAAAAGTGCCACATTTCGAAAGGGCCGAAGGGCGAGGATACCCTGTTTAAAATCACGCAGACACAATGTAAGGACTGTCACGAAGACATTCACAAAGGACAGTTTGCCGCGGCATCCTCATCAGAATCGCTGCGAGTCTTGCCATGACGTGCAGGGGTTCAAACCGGCGCGCTTCGCACTGGCTCGGCATAAGGACACCCGGTTTCCTCTGACAGGCGCGCATATCGCTGTGCTTTGCGCGGATTGCCACAAGCCTGTATCGACGCCATCAACGACGCCGGTGAAATACAGATTCGAAGATCGATCGTGCACTGGCTGTCACATCGATCCCCACAAAGGCCAGTTCCGCGAGCGAATGGAAGCGAAACGCGCGGACGGCACTATGGCGGGATGCGAAGCGTGCCACACGACCAAAACATGGAAAGAGCTCAACCGGTTTGATCATTCAAAAACGCTGTTTCCGCTGACCGGAGCTCACCGAGGGGTAGGATGCGGCGATTGCCATCGCCCACCGGCCCTCGAAACCAGCCTAAAGAATGTCGATTTCCGCGCCGCACCAACCAAGTGCTCCGGCTGCCACAACGACCAGCATGCGGGCCAGTTTGCCGCGCGCAAAGACGCGACTGATTGTTCCGGCTGCCACAACTCGGGGCGCTGGAAGCCCTCGCAATTCGATCATGACAAGCGCACGCCATTTTCACTTGAGGGCGCTCATCGAAAGGTTTCTTGTGACCAATGTCACAAGCTGGCCCGCGAAGTGGATGGAAAGAAGGTAGTGATTTACAAGCTGACGCCACGGCAATGCAGCGAATGCCATGGGCAATCCTAGCCTAGTATTTCCCGAACAGATATTTAGTTCCATTCCTACTTAACCTCGGGGACGTAGTCTGTCGCCGAGTTAAGGTAAAGGCACAATTGTTTCTTTGGACTAAAACTGTACACATGTACAGTTGTTTCGGCCCACCTCCGCCTTTACTCTGCATGCAACCCTGCCCAACTCCCGATTGATTGAATCGGGTCGCCGAAGGACGTGGTGCCGTGCTCGGTCGAAGAATTCTACAGGTCGGAGTTTGCTTATTCGCGCTTCAGGCTTTCGGCCAGGGGCAGCCTAGCCCCAGGCAAAAACCGGTCACGCGCAATCCGCACGGCGCGCTCACAATTCCTTGTGAAAACTGCCATTCTTCCCTCAGTTGGAAGCCCATCCGTAGCATGCCTGAATTTAGCCACGACAAAACAAGCTATCCCTTGCGAGGGATGCACGAAAAAGTGCAATGCATCCAGTGTCACGTGAAACTCGTTTTTACAAACGTGGGACAGAAATGCTCGGATTGCCACGCGGACATTCACCGGGGACAGTTCGGAGCGAATTGCCAATCGTGTCATACCGTCAAGGGCTGGAACGTTTCTGTCACGGCGATTCGCGACCACCAGAATCGCTTCCCGCTGATCGGTGCGCACGCGGCTGTCGACTGCGAATCTTGCCACAAAGGAGCAGCGACGGGACAGTTTCAGGGGCTGTCGACGCAATGCTATTCGTGCCACGCGCAAGACTTCAAAACCACCATCAACCCGAACCACGTGACAGCCGCTTTCTCGACCGGTTGCGAACAGTGCCACGGCACGAACACCTGGCTTGACGCCAAATTTGATCACTCAACTGTCGGATTCCCCCTGACCAACGCGCACGCCGATCCGCCGCGCGTCTGCCTGGACTGCCACATCAACAACAACTACAACCTCACGATCACGGCCTGCGTTTCCTGCCATCTGAAAGACTTCCAGGGAGCCACCAACCCGAACCATGTTGCCGGCGGCTTCTCCCAAACTTGCCAGACATGCCACACCACCATTGCCTGGCAGCCCGCAACGTTTGACCACACCACGGTTGGATTTGCTTTGACCAACGCGCACACCGATCCGCCGCGCGTCTGCCTGGACTGCCACATCAACAACAACTACAACCTCACGACCACGGCCTGCGTTTCCTGCCATCTGAAGGACTTCCAGGGAGCCACCAACCCGAACCATGTCGCCGGCGGCTTCTCCCAAACTTGCCAAACCTGCCACACCACGGTCGCGTGGCAGCCCGCGAGCTTCGACCACACCTCACTTGGGTTCCCTTTGACCAACGCGCACGCCGATCCGCCGCGCGTCTGCCTAGACTGCCATATCAACAACAACTACAGCTTGACGACCACTGCCTGCGCGTCCTGCCATTTGAAGGACTACAACACGGCGACCACTCCGGTGAACCACTTACAACTCGGTTTTCCGACCGCGTGTGAAAGTTGTCACGACACGGTTCAGTGGAGCGACGGGAAGTTCGATCACACGGCCACAGGTTTCCCGCTGTCGAACTCACACGCCGTTCCCCCACGCGTTTGTGCCGACTGTCATATCAACAACAACTACACTCTGACGAGCGCGAATACTGCCTGCGTGTCGTGTCATCTCAACGACTACAACACGGCCACGACTCCGGTGAATCACATTCAGGCGGGTTTCCCAACTGCCTGTGACTTGTGCCACGACACGATTGTTTGGACAGATGGCAAGTTCGATCACAGCACCACGGCGTTTCCGCTGACGGGCGCGCACACAAAAGTGGCCTGCGCCAGTTGCCATGTGAACGGCAACTACACAACGTTGCCAACCACGTGTTACGGCTGCCACGCGGCGGATTACAACGCCACCACGAACCCCATCCACAAGGCGGCACCGACGATTTTCACAACCGATTGCGCGACGTGCCACACCACAACGGCTTGGACCGGAGCCACTTTTAGCCACACGTGGTGGAGCATCAGTCACGGTAACGCAGGCGGCGTGTGCGCGACCTGCCACACGAATCCAAACGATTTCACCGTTTTTTCGTGCACGAATGGATCTTGCCATCCCGCGGCCACGACCAATCAACGCCATTCAGGAATTAAAGGCTACGTTTACAACAGCGTGAACTGTTATGCGTGTCACAAGAACGGAGGCGGAGGATGAGCGCGGTTGTTGCGTCGCCCCTCCAGTCATTCGGAGAAAGAAAAAACGGATTGCGGTCTCAACAAGAAATTGAAGCAGCGGAGATAGGCCTTAAATATCCAGGAGCAAGCGGGCGGTAAGCCCAAAAAATTGGCAGGTCCGATGCAACCCCAACAATGCGTCGCGGCTTGATAAATATGAGTTCAAGGAATGATGCGAGCGAGACAATTGGCGGCGTTTCTACTACTGGTACCTCTGGCGGCCGCACAACAGCCGAAGGCCATTCCGGCCGAGGTCACGGGTGTGATCATCTCCGCTCAGCAAGGAACAGAAATTCGCATCGAGCTGAGCGTCAGTGCTTCCGTATCCGAGGCTCAAGTTGTCGCAACCTATCCAGATTCTCTGATCCTAGATATACCGGGAGCCGTCTATCGTGGTCTCCCGCGCCGACTCCCAGTCAACGCTGCGGGCATCCGGGCAGTTCGCGTGTGGATGCAGAGCGAAGATCCGCCACTCACCCGAGTGGTTGTGGAGATTGATCAGAACGAAGAGTATCTGGTCTCCTCTGATCAGAAAGGGATTGTGCTCCGGGTCGGGCCTGTCCTCGAAGGAGTTGCGAACAGCACAGTTCCTCATACCACCGAAGTCTCCGGTAGCCGCGAGCCCAGTCCTGCAGGGCGAGGCTCCGCATCGGCAAATGCCGTCAGTAAGCTTGGAGGAATTTTCCGGCGAGGGCGGGGCAAGCCAACTACATACAGCAATTCAAAGATTCGGGACGCCCAGCCAGTGCCGCAATATGATTCTGGATCACAAACTGCACAATCCGAGGGTGCGGCTCAGGGTTCCTTTCCGGCGAATGCCCCCTTGCCCACTACCGCTGCGGTAGCAATTCCGCTTCCGCCTGGAGCACAGATCCCTCCCGCTCCTGAATCAGGACTCAACGGAAAGTCCGCAGATACCATAAACGCGTCAAATTCTTCGCCGGAACCGCCGGCCAAAACGCAGACACCCGTTCAAGTCCAGCCCCAGCCAGCATCGGAACCAGAAACTACGTCGCCTTCTCCAGCCTCGGAGACGGCCTCCGCGGATCGGAACAAGCTGCCAGCCGCAAGTTCTCCGTCGGCAACTCCGCCTGCGCCGACGGAAACTGTTATTGCCGGGTCTGAACCGCCTCCAAGCAGCGCGCCGGAGAGTGCGTCGCCGTCCAAGGAAACTTCGAATCCCGCTCTGGAGAAGGCCGCTCTTGTTCCCATCGCCAATCCGGGAATACGCACCGAATTTCAGGTCAAGTTTGTCGAGCAGGACACAGCTTACCTCGACGGCGGGCGAAGCTCCGGTCTGACGGAGGGCATGAAACTGGTAATTAGGAATAAAGGGTCCTTGGCAAGGTCTGACACAAATGCGAACGCTGATGGTGCTGTTGCGGAGTTGGTGGTGGTTGGCGTGGCGGAAACTTCCGCGGTGACCGAGATTCACCTGCCAAAGCGCGACGTTGTTGCTGGCGATTTGGCATATCTTTCTTCGGACGATTTGCAGGCCCTCGTTCAGCAGAATGCTTTGGGCGCGACTCGAAAGTATCCGGCGGTGATCACATTCAGTGAAGGAGGTGATGCTCTGGATGAAGAAGCGCGAGCGGAGGTACCACGTCCGCCTCTACCATCCGTCAACCGCGCGAATTTGCGGCTTGGATTCGATTATAGCGGCACTCAGAGCAGGGATTCTTCGCAGCTCACCTCTTCCAGCCTGGGTGCGTTAATTCAAGCGGATGTCACGAGAATCGGGGGCACGTACTGGGATCTGCGAGGTTACTGGCGAGGTCGATTGACTTCGACTTCGGCAGCTTCCCAGCAGACCTTGCAAGATCTGATCAATCGCACCTATCACCTGAGCCTTACCTACGAGAATCCAAATGCGCGGTGGGTTGCGGGAGTTGGCCGGCTATACCTGCCGTGGGCCACAAGCCTCGATACGCTGGACGGCGGCTATTTCGGCGTACGGCTCGGACATGGAATTACCTCGGGACTCTTTGGCGGCTCAACGCCCGACCCGACCTCGTGGAGTTACAGCCCGAACCGGCACATCGGCGGCGCCTTCCTCAACGAAAGTGGCGGAAGTTTTGACGCGATCCACTTCTCCAGCACGGCAGGATTCGGGAAAGAGTTCAACACAGTTGCGTATTCCACGACGACCCCAACTGGAACCACTACTCAATCCAGTTACCAGGACAACAGACCCTTTGCATTTTTCGAAAACTCCATTTCCTATAAGAGCGTCTTTTCCATTTTTAGCGCCGTGCAAGCGGATAAACCGAGCGCAAATCCAGCCGTGGCTTCCCCCGGCGCGGGAATCAGCCAAAGTTTTCTGACCGTGCGATTGCAGCCGGTCAAGCGCATCGAATTTAGCGTCAATGAGACGTACTTCCGCGATATTCCGACCTTCGATCCTCAGCTTGTGGGTACCGGACTGTTAGACAAATATCTCTTTCAGGGCTTCAGTGGCGGGGTCCGCATCGAGGCCGTGAAAAATATCGTTTTGTATACGGATCTTGGCCGCAGCAGCCGCACCGGTGATGCCAAGACTTCGCTCAATCAAATGTACGGCATCACGTTCTTGAAGATTCCCAAGCTAAACCTTCACGCGGACGCCCACTATTCGCGGTTCAACAGTTCCTTTGGTTCCGGAACTTACCGCGCATTCTCGCTCTCTCGAAATTTGGGAGAAGGCTTTCACGTTGAACTCCTTGCAGGGGACCAGGTCTTCACCTCTTCGCTGGCGGGGAATCAGAACGCGAAGTTTATAACGACGAACGTGGACACTTCCCTCGGCGCAATGTTCTTTCTACAGGGAGGCTTCACCGCGTATCGGGGACAACTGCAAAACTACAACCAGTGGGATGTGATCATTGGCTATCGGTTTGATAACAAATGGAAACACAAATGAAGAAAAGAACACAATTGGTGAGCCACATCAAAACGATTTGTCTGTCGCTTGCCGTAGCGAGCCTTTGCGCAATGTTCCCCGCATCCAGCGCGGCCGATGGTCAACTTGACGCCCTGATCGAACGAACCTCCAGGCAGGTTTCGTCCTTTCTGGATTTGTTTTCCGAAACGAACTGCACGGAACGGGTCCTGCAGGAAAAGCTCTCGGACAACGGCAAAGTCATCGAGAAAGAAGCATCGACGTTTGATTACCTGGTCATCCTTTCCACTTCCGGCGGTGAGCTGAATCTAACCGAATCAAGAATCGTTCCCGAAGATGCAAAGCAGCAGAAGAAGCTTCGCTCGCCGCTTCTCGTCAGCAATGGATTCTCCATGTTATTCCTCGTTTTTCATCCTTATTACGTCGAAAGTTTTCAATTCGCCAGAGAGGGGGAAGAGGCCGTCGATGGACGGATGCTAACCAAGATTCATTTTCAGCACATCCCGGGCATGCGTTCGCCCGCCGCGCTCGCCGTTCGTGGCCGCGAGTATCCTTTGGATCTATCCGGCACCGCGTGGGTTGACCCAGCGACCGGAGTAATCACCAAACTGACGGCTGGTATTGATCTAGGCATGGAAGATGTAGGTCTGCGCACCTTGCACGCCGAGGTGCGGTTCGCCGCAGTTACCTTCCATGATTCTCCCGGTTCGTTCTGGCTGCCGGCTCTGGCGACGGTCGATGTGGAAACGCGCCACCAGCGTTGGCGCAATACCCACCAGTTTTCGGGATACAGGAGATTTTCTGTGGACACAAAACAGCAGGTGGCAACGAAATGAGCCTCAATCTAACTGTTCCACGCGTCGCGGCCGGACTGCCGAACGGCGAACGGATACACAAACTATTGCTGCGAGCGGGATATCTAGCGGCCGGTGTGCTGGCGCTTGCCACGTTGATCTACGGATCAAACTACTATTGGCTCTCGGCAGCCCAGCGCGCACTTTCGCCCAAACACGCTTACCTGAAACCTAGCGGCACGATTGGTCTCCGCTTGGGGATGCTCGGATTCCTGATGTTCTTGTTGATCTATCTGTACCCGCTTCGCAAGAAATGGGCATGGCTCGGCAGACAGGGCAGTTCTCGCCATTGGCTCAACTTTCATGTCCTGCTCGGACTATCTGCGCCGATTGTCATTACTTTTCATTCTTCGTTCAAATTCTCGGGCGTTGCTGGCGTTGCCTACTGGCTTATGATGATTGTCTCCCTCAGCGGCATCATTGGGCGCTACATCTACGCGCAGATTCCGCGAAGCCTCACTTTTGCCGAACTTTCCTTCAAGGAAGCCCAGGAAAAGAGCGCTGAGCTCGGCGCACAATTGCAAGCGCTGGGCATTCTGACGCAAAAGGACATCGCCTCCCTCGTGCGCTTGCCGAATCTTCAGCAAGCAGAACGCATGTTGTTGGTAACTGCGCTGGTAAAAATGATTCTTTTTGACACTACTTTTCCGTTCCGCGTGTGGCGCCTGCGCCAGAAAATGCTTTGGTCTCATACGCGAAACATCTTTGCCATCGCCGGATTTCGCCGTACCAAGAACGTGTCGCTGGAACGGGCGATTGATTTGGCGCGCCAGCAAACCCTGGTTTCAAAGAAAATTTTATTCCTCTCGAAATCGCAAAAGATGTTTCAGCTCTGGCACGTCATCCATAGGCCTTTCAGTTACTCGTTCGCCCTACTGGCGACCATTCACGTTGTCCTAATGCTTATGCTCGGCTACTACTAAATTAGGACCGTTGAGCTTATGTGGCGGATTTACTTAAGAAGACTTGGAGCGTAGGAAATGTCTGAAACGGTTCTAAGCATTTTGATCTACGGCTTCTGCGCGATTGTTGTCGCCGTCCCGATGATCTTGTACCAGAAGCGCCTGAAGAAGAGGGATGCCCATGCGCGCGCGGCAGCGGAAAAAGGGAAAATCTACTCCGAAGGACCCAGGGCACAGCATCCACATATCGATGCGACTAATTGCATAGGCTGCGCGATTTGCACGCAAGTTTGCCCAGAGGGCGATGTGCTGGCAATGATCGGAGCCAAGGCCGCTATCGTGAATGGTTACAAGTGCATCGGGCACAGTCTCTGCGCCGAGGCCTGTCCAGTGGGTGCCATCACCATGGTCATGTCCAATGCCAGCATGAGTGCCGACATGCCCAGGCTCACGCCCGACTACGAGACGACCATTCCGAACTTGTTTGTCGTAGGGGAGCTCGGTGGACTTGCTTTGATCAAAAATGCCATCAATCAGGGGCGCGACTGCATAGACACCATCGCCAGCAGAGTCGCGGCCCCGGGCGGCGCCAACCGCGGCCACGACATCTATGACGTCTTGATCATTGGGGCGGGGCCCGCGGGAATCAGTGCCTCCCTGCGAGCTATTGAAAGGAAGCTCAACTACCTCACCGTCGAGCAGGATACAGTTGGAGGAACAGTGTCCAAGTATCCGCGCCAAAAATTGGTGATGACGAGCCCCGTGCAGTTTCCAATGCACGGAAAATTCAGGAAAATGGAGCTGTCCAAGGAAGAACTGCTTTCCTTTTGGGAGAAACTCTTGCAGCGCGCGGACTTCAAGGTCCGCGCTGGTGAAAGAGTTGAAAACATTAGCAGGGGAGACGATGGCATCTTTACGACTGTCACATCCAAGGATCAGCACCGCTCGCGCGCTGTCTTGCTGGCCATGGGGCGATCCGGCACTCCGAAGAAGCTCGGCATTAAGGGCGAGGAACTTCCGAAAGTCATGTACCGGCTGATCGAGACCGATCACTATATTAGCAAGCAAATCCTTGTTGTTGGCGGCGGCGACAGCGCCGTCGAAGCGGCCATGGGACTCGCCGAGCAGCGCGGAAACAAAGTGACGCTCTCGTATCGGCAAGACCGGTTTAGCCGCATTAAAACTCGAAACCAGCAGCGGCTCGAGGAATCTATCCGCAAGGGGAAACTCACGGTGCTATTCAACTCCATTCCTGTTGAGTTCAAATCGCAGAGTGCAGTGCTGGAGGTCGGCGGAAAAATACAAGAGATTCCCAATGATTTTGTTTGGATCTTTGCCGGCGGAACATCCCCGAATGCCTTCCTCCAAAAAATCGGAGTGAGTCTTGGGGCGCGTGATATGACCCTGGAAGCAGGGAACGAGGCGAAACAAGCCGCCCTTTTGAAGAATCAACTGGTTGAAGTGTCACAATGAGCCGCGGCGAGGGAAGTGTCCGAGGATCGCCGCTCGTGGGAGAAGTCAAAATCAACGGGGCCTGAGAGATTCGGAGGTCATAATGAAATTTAAGATCGGCATTACGCTCGCTATTTCTTCCGTAGCCTTCGCGGGATGTCAGCAACGCGTCAATTCCCTGCCCTACTCTCCGGCTGTTGCCTCAGCGGACGCCAGCCCGGATGCCGCAATCCATACCGCCATTCAGACGCACCTCGCCCACAACTCTAACTTGAGGCTGGACTCTTTCGACATGGAAGTGAAACAAATCGCGTTTGATGGTGACCGTGCACAGGCGCACGTTGAATTCCACGCGAAGAGCGGGTCAGGATCAATGCAGCTCTCGTATGCACTCGCAAAGCGAGATGGGACGTGGCAAGTGATCGAATCCACACCCGGCGGCAGCAATTTCTCCCATCCGGGCCTCGATAAACCCCAAGGTCCTTCGGCGACTGGAAATTTGGGAGAGAAATCAGCTGTTTTTCAAGTGTTGGATAAACTCCACGGTGGCGCGCCTGCACCACCGCAAACACTTCCACCCGGCCATCCGTCCGTAGGCGCCTCACCTATGGACAAACAGCCGTAGATGCCTGAGTACCCAAGGTTAAGCAGTATTCGGTTACGGGAGCCGCTGTCCTCATATTCCCGACGTTTTATGCGATGACTGGCGGACTCATTCTCCAGTATTGGCTTGGCGAGAACTTCAGCCTCGCCATCTGGGTGGGTTACGAAGCGGCCACGATCGAGGGTGCCGTGTAGCGTTTGCGCCCGAAGCTCATGACCGTGACGGCTGTCCTAGCCAGTCTGATCCCAATCCTCTGGGAAAGCGGAATCGGTTCGGACGTCATGAAACCCATCGCTGCGCCTATTGTCGGCGGCATAATTACGTCGACAATCCACGTCCTGATTTTGGTTCCGGTTTTCTTCGCGGTGATGATGGAGCGAGCGCTTCGGGCTGGCAACCTGACTATCAGGTCAGGCGCGGAATAGCACTGGAGTCAAAAAGGGAAGAACTGGAAATGAACGCGCCGATCGGAGGCTGGTTCTTCGTGTTGGCCCACTTGTCTAGACATGACACTCTCATAACGGAAAAGGTGAATCGAAGAAGGAATGTGCGAACGCCATCTACCTTCGGCTCAAGACCAAGGAGATAGGACACATGGAGGGTAATGCCTCAACGCAGGCCATTCGGCGACAAACCGAATGCTCTAGAGAACTTCAAATTCTTGAAAAGCAAAAATTTGGCTCTCCGGAGGAAGATTCCAACTTCCAACACTTCGGTTAACAGCCGAGGTGGTCAAAAATCTAAGTGTCCTATCTGGCGTCGCTTATAAGAAAAACGGAGCCATTTTTCCTCGTCTAGTTGCACCCAATCCTGCACCCAAGAGATGTTCGCAATGATCACGAGATAATTTTCAATCACCTTTTTGGACGTAGATGCCAGACAGAGGTCCCGGTCCACAAACGGGATTCTGGGAAGAAACCAGGCCGGGCTTCATGTCCACTTCGGTCCGGTTCGTCCCCTAAGCAAAAGAACACATCCTTTGAATCCAAACTCCTTGGTTCTGGTCGCCCGATATCCAACAAAGATCAGGCGGTTGGGCAATCCGGAGTGCTTGGGCGACAAACCATTGTCATATGTAACGCTTCAGCATTCACAGAACTCAAATATGGGCTTAGGTCTGCCTACTTCTACAGAAGAATTGCAGATGTTCGTCGATGTATTGGACGGGAGGAGTGCCTTGGTTGCCATTTATAAATGTGAGACCCTAGAACTAACTCGGGGCGTTTCGCCGGCAGGAGCGTGCCGCGTGGAATCGACAATTTCCTCTCTCATCGGGGCAACTGAAAGGGGCGATAGCGCAGCCGCGGATGCACTTTTCAGCACTCTGTACTCTGAATTGCACCGACTGGCAAAACGGGAACTGGCACGACGCGGGTCCCCGGCAAGTCTGAGCGTTACTACGCTCTTGCACGAAGCTTATCTCAACATATCCGGACGCGAAGGCAAGGACTTTCCCGACCAAGGGCGCTTCATGGGGTATGCCGCACGCGTCATGCGCGGTCTCATTATCGATCACGCCCGGAGCCGCAACGCCATCAAACGCGGGGGCGAGTTCGAAATTACGTCGCTCAAGACCGATGTCGTCGAAAACTCCGTGGATGCCAGGGAGCTCTCGTCCATAAGCGATGCCCTGGATCAACTCGCCCAAGTGGAGCCAGAGCTCGCTGAACTCGTCGACTTGAAATTTTTCTGCGGGTTCACTTTCGCTGAAATCGCCGCCCTGCGAAACCTCTCGGAACGCACGGTGCAAAGAAGTTGGGAAAAGGCGCGCATCTATCTCCATCGCAGCATCCGCGCGGATTTGCCGCTTTGAGGAATTGATGTCCAAGCTCAGCCCCGATCAATGGCAGGCCCTGAGCCCACGGCTCGACGAAGCGCTTGAAATGACAGACGACGAGCGCTCGACTTGGTTCTCCGCGCTGCGGGCCGAGAACCCCACTTTGGCGCGTCAACTGGAGATCCTTCTGGAGGAGCACCGCGCGTTGTCCGAGGAAGGTTTTCTCGACGAGCGACCCGTTGAATTGCCTCGAGCGCCGGGCCTCGCTGGTCAAATTTTTGGTGTCTACACTCTGGTTTCGCAGATCGGCCATGGGGGAATGGGCACCGTCTGGCTGGCGGAGCGAAACGACGGACGATTTGAGCGACGCGTAGCAGTAAAAGTTCTCAACATCGGGCTGATGGGGAAAGGCGGCGAGGAACGGTTCAAACGCGAAGGCCGCATTCTAGGTCGTCTTACACATCCCCACATCGCGGAACTGATTGACGCGGGAGTCTCGCTAACTGGCCAGCCTTTTCTTGTACTTGAGTACGTTGAGGGCGACCACATTGACCGCTATTGTGACCAAAACATGCTCGACGTCAGAGCGCGCGTCCGGCTGTTCCTCGATGCATTGGGGGCCGTAGCACAAGCACATGCGTACCTTATCGTGCACCGTGACCTGAAGCCTTCGAACATATTAGTGCGAACGGATGGTCAGGCGAAGCTTCTGGACTTCGGAATTGCCAAACTGCTTGAAGGCGATGGGCAGACCGGGGAGTCACCGCTAACGCTCGAAGGTGGGAGGGCGCTGACACCCGAATACGCTGCTCCCGAGCAACTGAAGGGCGAAGCTGTCACAGCTGCCACGGATGTCTATGCCTCAGGGGTTCTGCTGTATGTACTTCTGACTGGCCACCACCCCCTCGGCGCCGGTCCACGTACACCCGCGGGTCTTGTGAAAGCGATCTTGGAAACCGAGCCCCCTCCTCCTTCGGAGATCGTAGCTCTCACGCAGAGGAATGGAGAGACTGCAGTCACAAGTGCCGGGAGACGCGCCACCACGCCTGACAAGCTGGCCCGGATGCTGCGTGGCGACCTAGACACAATTGTCGCGAAGGCACTCAAGAAGAATCCGCAAGAGCGCTATCTCTCGATAAAGGCCTTTGCTGACGATCTGCAGAGATACTTAAGACACGAGCCCATCAGTGCTCGACCGGATGCAATCACGTATCGCGCCGGCAAGTTCATTCGCCGACACAGGAGCAGTGTTACTGCAGCGTTGCTGGTTACGCTGGCACTGATGGGCACCGCCATCGTTACATGGCTCTTTCCTCGTCGCCCCGAACCTCTGCCCCAGTTCAATCAGCGAAAGCTCACGGCAAACGTTCAGGATTCGCCTGTGCTCAATGCTGCGATTTCTCCAGATGGCAAGTATTTAGGTTACGGCGACAAGCAAGGCATTCATCTGCAGCTTGTCGCGACGGGCGGAACCCAAAGTGTGCCGTTGCCTCCCGGCATCCAGATACGGACGGCCTCTTGGGCGTTTGGAGGTTGGTACCCTGACTCCACACGATTCGTAGCGTCTGTCACCGTGCCCGGAACGCCATCCACAGTGTGGTCGATTCCAATAATCGGAGGGGAGGCACAGAAACTCGCTGAAGTTGAGGACATGTACGGAGGTGGAACGGCTTCCCCCGACGGTTCCAACATTGCGTACCAAAGGCTGCGGAGCGTCATTGGAGCCCGCGAGATTTGGGTGATGGGTTCGCGCGGAGAGTCTCCTCACAAGATACTGACAGCCGAGAACCAGGCCATATTTAACGGTATCGCCTGGTCGCCGACAGGAAACCGGCTTGCCTTCCGATATATACGTGATAAAAGTGACCGCACAGAGATTATGGTTCAAAGTTGTGACCTCGACGGTGCGGATAAAACGACTATCCTCCAAGACGATCAGTTGAGCGCGTTCACCTGGCTGTCGTCGGGACGATTCATCTATTCGCGAAACAGCGAAGTCGGCGCGGCTGAGTCCGATAATTTGTGGGAACTGAAAGTTGACGGAAAGAATGGAAGTCCACAGGGCAAGGCACGCCAGTTGACAGATTGGTCGGGATTTTCTGTCTTTAGCTTCAGCGCGACCGCCGATGGAAAGCAGTTGGTTTTTCTAAGAGGTACTGACCACGCTTCTGTTTTTGTCGGGGACCTCGCCGGCAAAGAGAACCGTCTCGTCAATTCTCGCCGGCTGACGCTCGACGACAATTACAATCTCCCCATGACATGGACGCCAGACTCTCGCGAGGTGATTTATTCATCACAGCGAGCGTCAAACTGGCTGATGTTTCGGCAGGCGCTGGATCATGGCAGTGTCGCTCAACCCATTACGCACGCTGCAGACACGAATTTCTATCTGGCTCGGTTGAGTGCGGATGGCGCCTGGATACTTCTGGAGGGGAGGGCGATCGGCTCGCACAAAATTGCCCTCTATCGCGTTGGCCCAACGGGTGGCACTCCACAGCTATTATTTAACACTAAGGGGTTTGTACAGTTTTGGTGCACAAACAAGGCCGCCAACCTTTGTGTGTTCGGGCAACCATCTACGGAAAAGAACGAGTTGGTGATTGTCTCATTTGACCCGCTCGACGGTCCGGGGAAGGAACTGGTACGGATTCCGCTGGAGGCAGGCACTAGTGGCGACATGGAATTCGATTACGTGTGGCAGCTCTCTCCGGATGGTTCACGAATCGGGATCGTGAAAAGACACGGGCATCAGATTCGGCTGGTGCCACTAAGTGGAGGTCAAACGAGAACGATTACGGTAAAGGACTACCCCGATCTCATGAATCTGAATTGGGCGACCGATTCCCAAAGCATGTTTGTGTCAACTCTGGAGCCTGGTGGCGCCAGCGTGTTGCATGTTGACCTCAACGGCGACGCCCAGCCTGTGTGGCAGCAGCCTCAGTCGGTCTTCACCTGGGGATTTCCGTCGCCTGATGGACGTCATCTTGCCATTTTAGGCTCAAATTCAGAGGCGAATGTGTGGATGATTGGCAACTTCGGAGCCGTTAACGGCCCTAGGCCCGAGTAATTCCCGCGCCCGAGCTTCCCGCCAGTTGGCGGAAGCAAGAACTCAAACGCAGTAGTCTTACAACCTCCAAGAGTCTAGCTGCGCGCTGTCGTCTTTGTCCTTCCATTTCCGATATCTCAAGTAGCGATAAATAAACCCAGTCATACGCCAGAGCCGCGATTCGAGGCGGCGGGCGTAGCGGCGAATTGCGGGTCGACACCCTCGAGGTACCGTGCACTTGCACAATCTAGATCAAAGAAAGAAGGAGAAAGAAGTGAACGGCCCCTCTGAACTAAGCCGAGCTGGGACGACCGGCATGGACGTCGCACGGTGCATGGGGACACACAGCGACACCAAGACCTCGGGAAATTGTTCGACAGGCTGGAGGAAGAGACACCAATCTTTTGTGTTACGCCGGCGATGGATTGCTGCTGCCGTACTCTCGTGCGTATTGTTTGCGCCGAGTCGATCTCATTCGGAGCGTACGCCAAACCAGGACGAGGAGCGCGTTGCGCTGGAATTGTCGGCCCTGGGTAAACGGGGTGACACGATCGCTCGGGCGCGCGGGCAGGTTCTCGAGATCTTGCAATATGGAAATGGGTGCCCCGTCTGGTTCCAGGAAGCTGATCCTGACGCCACCGAAGTGTTCCGGTTGTTGCACTTCGCGCTGGAGATGAGAGGACCTTCGTATGTTTACGGCATTCGAGACAGTCACGGTGGGCAATCCTTCAAACACCCATGGGCGGCCAGGTCGCTCGAGAATGGGGGCCGAGACTCCACCATCCTATTGAATGCCAACGGGCCGTTCTTCAACCGCACTTCGGTTGTCATGCAACTGGACTCAAGAGGAAGGCTAGCTCGGCCCGATGGCATCCGTCTGCTAACGGTTTCTTCTTACGATGGGAATACTCCAGAGGCACAAATTACGATATTGCTTCACGAACTGGGACACATCATCGGGCGTCTTCCTGAGGACGACGATTCCTGGGACGGCCGATCTTCTCGAAACACTTCCGAGGTGTTGCGGCATTGCAAGACCGAGATTCGCGCGGCCGCACACATCAGCCCCAGCGGCAGCATCTGAGCCACAATCCCGGCGTTCAACCCGGCAACGAAAGGCGTCAATCGCCCGACAAACGCCCAGGAAGCGGCAGTGATCGCTTCTTGGGCTTAACCCAAGGGAGAACTTTCGTGAGAAGCTCCATAGGCCGTTTGCAATCTTAGCAATTATACTATTGGGAATCCTGCTGGCATCGTCCGCCGGCGCTCAGACTCTCACCGTGCCGCTGAACATCGCCGGGCCATGGATTTTCGTCATAAGTCCTTGTCGACGGCGAAGCTTCTGAGCAGGTAGCGGCCCTAGGCCAGGGTGATTCCGACACCCGCGCTGGACGACTGCTGGCCGAATCAGGTACTTAAACCCGATAGTCTTGCAACCTGCTCCATTCTTACCTCCCTGTTGTCGTCTTTTCTGCTCCATTTCCGATATCTCAAGTAGGGACCAATAGTTCTAGTCTTACGCCGTCGCCACGATTCCAAGCGTCGAGCGTTGCGGTGACTACGGGGCGAAGGCCCTCGAGCTAGCGATAATTTGCACAATCTAGTTCAACGGAAGAAGGAGAAAGAATGAACGACAATCTCAGTAAAAAGTTCCTCGGCGGCGCGGCCGCTCGCATCATTCGCAAGGCAATGGCGGCGCTGGCAATGCTCGTTTTTTCTGGCGTTGCCTATGCACAGGAAAAGGGCCAAGACAGAAAGGAAGTAATTAACTTCGGCTCGATTCCGAGCCCGACCACGTCGGAAACGATTGCACCGCCTGCGGGAACCTCCGCATTCCTATTGGGTCACGGAGTCGGCACGCAGGGTTATGTTTGTCTGCCCACAACCACTGGGGCTTCCTGGACCGTAAGCAATGCCCGCCCTGAAGCCACACTCTTCACGCATGTTTTCGGTGAAGCGGTGCAGATCATTACCCACTTTCTCAGCCCCGTCGTAAATCCCAACGACGTCGGACCGAGACCGTCACGTTTCGGCGACGCTACCTGGCAGAGCTCCTCCGACAGCAGCCGGGTGTGGGCACAAAAGCAAAAGTTCGTTACCGCGGGGACCGAAGCGAGTTGCCCGAATAGCGGCGCGATCGACTGTCTCTTGCTGCAGGTGATCGGCTCCGATGAGGGACCAGCCGGCGGCAGATTGCTAACCAAAACTACTTTCATCCAACGCCTTAACACCAACGGCGGTTCTGCTCCCGGGACTGGTTGCCTGGTGTTCGCTGACGTGGGAAAGCAGGTTCTCGTGCCGTATAGCGCGGACTACTACTTCTTCCGCAACGACCAGTAAGAACTGGGTTGCCGCATAGCGGATCTGCGCACGCGAAGAGTCAGCTGGTCGAAGTGTTCTTCGCGTGCGCGGCTTCCGCACGAATTGGACTTCGGAGTCGAGAAGGATTTGGCGAGCCATCCTACATGGAGGGGCAGCATAGCCGGGAGGAGATTTATGGAATTCAGGACAGCTGTCATCTGCTGCAAATGCCAGCAGCCCATTGTTTCGGGAGCAGGCTTCGGCTACGTCTGCTTCAAGATTCCCGGCAAGGAGGGTTACCTGTTTTTCCATCGCGGGTTTCATAACGGGGACTGCTGGGATGCTTACATGAGGGAGAGCCGGCAAAAGTAGGAACGACCCAAAGGGCCAATACATGTCGGTAGTTGGCCCTACTTTTCAGAAGGTGTGACATGGCGAAATTCTTAGTGAGACAGACAACAGAGGGCGAGTTGACCGAAGCGGAAGCCATACGGCAGGCGAAGGACGGCGACGCGATCGCTTTCGAATATCTTTACCAGGCGCATTGCAGGCGCGTCTACGGCTTGTGTTTGCGCATGATCAAGAATCCAGCCGAAGCCGAAGATTTGACACAACAGGCATTCCTCCAAGTCTATCGGAAGATCGGCACGTTTCGCGGTGAGTCAGGCTTCTCCACTTGGCTGTATCGAGTGACTGCGAACGTCGTTCTAATGTATCTACGGCGGAAAAGGCCGACGGAGATTCTAGCCGAAGACTTGGAACGCCATAATTCGAATGGCGAAATTTCACGTGAATACGGCTCTAGCGACACCTCGATGCTGGGCGCGGTCGATTGGTTAAACCTCAAGCGTGCTATCCGCAAGTTGCCTGCTGGTTACAAAAAGCTCTTCCTGCTGCACGACGTCTTTGGATACGAGCACAACGAGATCGCGAAATTTTTGGGGTGCTCAACAGGTTGCTCAAAATCGCAGCTTCACAAGGCCCGCAAACGGCTGCGGCGACTGCTGCAAGGAGATCAAGTGCGCGCGGACGCCTCTATCGTTCCCGCATAGGGCGGAAATCCGGCCAGCACAGTCATTAGACCGAAATGTCAACGGTACGGTACGCCGGGCGTTCTTCACTCGAATAATTTCGGATTACGAATTCCTTAATTTCACGCTCGATGCCCACTCAGGCTCGAGCACGCAGATGTTTTTTGCTCTGGGAGGAGCTAGGTCCATGAAATACAGAAACACTTTTTGTTCTGTCGTCATTTTTTCTATTCGGATTTCTGCTTGCCGCTGCTAACGCAACCGCGCAAACGACAGGCTACCGGCAGACCAATCTGGCGTCGAACGTTCCGAACGTTGCTAACAATGTGGCCACAGGTTTGGTCAATCCCTGGGGGATTGCCTTTCTTTCGGACCAGCCATTCTTCATTGCTAATAATGAAGTTGGACGAGTCACCGTGCACGACGCCTCTGGCACGGGCGTCTGGCCCGCCGGTTTCATAATCCCGAATGCCGCCGGGACCGGATTCGATCATTCAACCGGAATTGTTGCCGATCAGAATTCAATCTTTGGCGGCCCAACGCTGATCAAACCTTTCATTTTGGTCACTGAGGAAGGGACAGTGTTTACGTGGGGCCCGAACGCTCAAGGCGATCTTCCGCAATCGGCAACGCTGGTGCGCAATGACTCATCGAGAGGGGCTGTATACAAGGATGTGACGATCCTAAACTCCTCTTTAACCGCACCGGTGCTGGCGGTCACGGACTTCCATGGTGGTTTTATCGAGACTTTCCTTCCCGGATTCGACCCAGTGGCACTTCCGGGTTCTTTCACGGATCCGAATCTACCCGCGGGCTACTCCCCTTTTGGTATTCAAGTGATTGGAAGAGAAGTCTTCGTAACGTATGCGTTGCAGGACGCCGCCAAGCACGACCCGATCGTTGGAGCGGGAAATGGCATCGTCAATATTTTCGATATGGATGGCAATTTCGTGCGGCGATTCGCCACCGCCGGGGCTTTAAACGCCCCTTGGGGAATCACCCAGGCGAGCGCCGACTTCGGCCCATTCAGCAACAACATTCTGATTGGCAACGCTGGCGATGGAAACATCAACGCGTTTGACCTCACAACAGGAAACTTTGTGGGCGAGTTGCTGGACGGCGATGGCTTCCCCATCGCCGAAGTTAATCTTCACGGGCTGGCCTTTCGAGCCGATGGATTTGGAGACCGGAACGCGCTCTACTTCACTTCGCAATTCAACAACGAAAACGATGGGTTATTCGGTGCAATTACCACCGGATTGGTTAGCGTAATCAGAGTATCCGCTCCAGTCCCTACCGCCGACTCAAGCGTAGTGATCACAGCAAGCGTCGCAGCCGGCCCTGGCAACCCGGGAGCTCCAACTGGCACTGTTACATTTCTGGATGGTTCCAATCGATTGGGAACCGCGTCCTTGATCAATGGTTCAGCCACTTTGGATGCAACTTTCACCGACAGGGGAATCCACGCCATCACCGCACAGTACAGCGGAGACGGCGTTTTCTTGCCGAGCAGCGAAAGAATTCCCTTGGAAGTCACAGGGCTTGCCACGACGTTGAATCTTCTGGCACCGGCAGACGCCGCTCCCGGTTCATCCGTGGTATTGACCGCGACCCTTACCTCAGCCGAAGGAATACCCACAGGGCAAGTTGTGTTTCTCGATGAAAACACGAACCTGGGTGCGGCTCCACTGAATAACGCTGGTGTTGCCATCTTGAGGATCAACACTTTGGCCGCTGGTACACATATTCTTACGGCGTCCTATGCCGGAGATGGGAAATTTGAAGGAAGCAATTCTGCGGGAGTCACCCTCGACATTGCAAGCGCGGACTTCTCTATAGGAGCAACTCCTTCTACCGCAATGGTGCTAGCCGGCAACTCGACGCAGTTCATGCTGACGATTACAGCTGCCGGCGGGTTCGCCGACAACGTCACGTTTTCGTGCTCGCCGGTAACGGGCATCAGTTGCACCTTCAATCCAGCGACGGTTACAACTGCGAACGGTGCTGCGATTACGACTTTAACGGTCACCACGTCGGCTAGCGTTCCTCGTTACGGATTTCTGCTCGTCAGTCTCAGCGGCCCTGCCGCTTTTCTCGCCACGCTGCTGCTCTTGAGTCTTCTGCTTTGGAATGGCGGGGATTTGAGAAAAGATCGAGGTTCGCTGCTGACTGCCACGGCATCTCTGACGATTGTCGCCTTGGGGCTCGCGATCGGTGGTTGCGGTGGATATGGTAACACTGCGCCGCCAAACCGCGGCACCGCTTCCATCATGGTCACTGCCCACTCTGGAAGCATTGCCCATACGACAACAGTCAGTGTCACGGTGCAGTAGCACGAAAGAACGTCGATGATCGAGTCATTCCTGTACGGGACTTGGATTTGCGGCCAAGTCCTGTATTGGTTTTTTCTGAGGCACCAGACTGCGCTTCGCGGCGAAGAGTATTGGCGGATGCTGAACATCCTCACCGCCAGTGTCCAAGGTGGCGTTGTCCCAATATCCGAAGCGCCATGCCATTCGCGGAGTTCGAGATTCCCCGCAAGTGGCCAGTTAAGATCCGGATCTTTCCATCCTGGTTGTCGTCTTTTCCCAGCGGTTTCCGATATCTCAAGTGGGGACCAATAGCACTGGCCTTACGCGGTCGCCCTGATTTAGACGTTGGACGTTTGGGGCGAAATGCCGGCCGAAGGTCCTTGAGGGACTCAGCGCTGACGGAAGTAAGCGTAAGCAGCCCCTCAGGTTTCAGGTTGAGAATCTCTAGTGCGCTTGCATGTACAAAATCGAAAAACTAAGGAGAAAGAAGTGAACAACAATTGCAATAAGAAATCCTGGGGCGGCAAAGTCGCTTACAGCATCATTTTAGGATCGCTCGCGGCGCTCGCGATTCTAGCCCTCGTCCCGCGGCCGGCGGTCGGCTACGGCAGGCAGGAGAACTCACTCGTGAGATTTGATCACGCCATCGGCGTCGATCCGATTTCCAATGTCGTCGTCAACGGGACAACCACGACAGTCACCCCAAACGTGGTACGGGGCATTTCTCCCGCAGGTCAGATCTGGCGGATCGCTGATCTCGACGCGAATGTCACCACTGATGGACGCATTCGTGTTCGTGGACGTGGACTGCTTCTCGGCGGCGGCAACGCCATCGGAACGAACGGTGGGCAAAGCGTCTTCGCCACACTCTTCTGCGGGCCTGTCGCCACTGCCACCGTTTCTAGCTCCAACCAGACCGGCGTAGCGCTTGAGTCTGACGGGGACTTCACCATTGATGATGTTCTGTCGCCGTTGCCTCCGAGTTCCTGCGAAACGCCGGTACTCCTGATTCGCACTGCGGCGGGAGCTCACCCCTGGTTCGCAGCTGGGATCGAACAGTAGGCTCGGCGCAGGTCGCATCGCAAATTGCGCTTTCATGTTTCAATGGATCAGGGTGGGTGCCTTGCCGGATTCATCCTGATCCGTATTTTTTAATAACTCGGGCTCTCAGAGTCTGGTACTACCAGCGACGTAATAATCCTCTCGGATTACTCGCGCCTTGGCCCATCTGCTAAGTTCTTGCAGAGTGAAGCTGGTAACGGGCGACACACGAAAGATGATTTCAACTGGCGCCTATCTGGGAGAACCCAACACTACCTTGATTCCCTTGCACCTCCGCCCATAGGATGGCCCCGCATGAATCGTATTCTCGTTATTGGAGGAACTGGCACCGTAGGCCGCCAGGTAGTCTCTCAACTGCTCACCAAAGGTGTCCGAGTCCGTGCGCTTGCCCGCAACCCGCTCACGGCTGGCTTGTCGTCACACGTTGATGTTGTTCGCGGAGATCTCATTCTCCCCGAAACCCTTGATGGATGCCTCGATGGCATCGATACGGTGTTCCTGGTGTGGACCGCGTCGGTGACCGCTGTTGCTCCTGCGTTGGAGCGGATCGCGAAGCACGCTCGGCGCGTCGTATTCCTTTCGGCACCGATCAAAACGGCGCATCCGCTCTTCCAACAGCCCAATCCGGGCAGAGCGATGCTCGAACAAATCGAGCGGTTGATCGAGACCTCAGGACTCCAGTGGACGTTTCTGCGGCCCGGAATGTTCGCTGCAAATGCTCTGAACTGGTGGGCGCCTCAGGTCCGCGCCGGCGATGTAGTGCGGTGGCCGCATCTCGCCGCTCCTACAGCCCCAATCGACGAGCGTGACATCGCCGCAGTCGCGGTCCGCGCGTTGTGCGAGGACGGACACGCCGGAGCGGAATATGTTCTGACCGGACCTCAATCGCTGAGCCAATTCGAGCAAATCTCCACGATCGGTCGCGTCATCGGCCGCTCGCTGCGCATCGAAGAGATCTACCCCAGACGTAGCGCGTCGTGACTTGCTCACAATCGGTCCGCTGGTTGCAGTGAACATGCTGCTCTCGGCCTGGGCTGCCGCAATCGGCCAACCTGCGCACGTGACGTCCTCGGTCGCAGAGATCACCGGAGCACCCCACAAACGTTCCTCGACTGGGCAACCGATAACGCCTCAGGGTTTCGGGCGTGATCGCGAATTCCGAATACATGCAACCCCGCTTTGAGTCTCTTGTGGCGAATCCATCTGTGGATTCACAGGGATTCCGGCCGGATCACGGGCATATCGTCCACTACGCTTTATGCCTATACTGCGGAAATCGGGATTGGTCCAACACCATCATCAGCGCGAGTTTGTGAGCAGCGAAGTTGAAACCTGAGGCGAAACTCATGGCAACCGTCCCCTGGGAGATAAGCCATTCGGTCGAGACGAAAGCAAGTCCCCCCTTCGCATGGCACTACTGGACCAATATCGCCAATTAGGACGACCCGCCAGCAGAGTTTGAGTTAGATGGGCCGTTTGCCACCGGGTCGCGCGGGGCCACGCGGTTGCCGGGGCAGGAGCCGCTACACTGGTTCATTCGAGAAGTAACTCCGCCCAACGCAGCCACGATCGAGATGAGTTTAGACGGTGCTGCACTGTCGTTTGAGTGGCGCTTTGTAGGACTTGCCGATGGAAGAACCCGGCTCACACAGCGAATTGTCCTGCAGGGTGAGAAGGCCGATATGTACCTTTCCCAGGTGAGGGCTGCATTCACTGCGAACCTCCCTCTCGCGATGAATAAGATCGCCACGGCGATGGCAAACGCCGACCCAAGTCGCAAAAGCCCAAGTCCCGATTAACGGGCCTCTCGGAAGCAATTCGAGATCTGGCTTGATCAATTCGGGTGCCGGGCGTGGTTCCTTTCGGAAATTGTCCAGGGTCTGTGCGCATGATTTCCCATCGCGATGAATGCGGGCCTCACAAATCCCCTGGACGTAATGATGAAATCGACTGGGCAAATTGCTGACGGGCTCGCGGCAGTTTCTATAGAACAGTTACAGCACCGAATGTCTGATCTCGCCATGAAACCATGGAACCAGACGCGATGTTGCACCCATTGCGCCCAAGGAGCGATTGGAGGAATCAGGACGAAAGGTTACAAACTCCTTGTGTTTGGCCATCTCCAACCCGCGATCCCAGGTCAGCGAGCGGCGCAAGGTCGCCGGAAGTTTACGAACGTGTTTGCTCAACGCCGCCACGACCACCGCTGTATCTTTGCTCCGCGCCTTGATCAGCACGAGAAAGCGTGAATGCCGCTCCACCAGCGTTGCAATGTAGCTGTTCTTTCCTCCGGCCAGCAGATCGCCTTCCCAATGGCCAGGAATCGCTCGGTCTTCCGCCTCCGCTGGCCGTTCGCGGATCGAGATGGCATCTACGATCTGCCCCCGTGAATGTCCATGCTCGCTGAAATGGCGCGAGCGACGCATGCGCCGCTTCGATCGCAAGTGGTCCATCAGCTCTTTTTTCAATACGCCACGCGCTTGAACGAACAGGCTGCGGTAAATGGTTTCGTGCGACACGCGCATGCTCTCGTCGTTGGGATACCGATTCTTCAACCACCCGGAAATCTGCTCGGGCGACCAGTCCAAAATCAGTTTACTCGCAACGATATCCCGCAACTTGCGGTTCATGGCCAGCAGGCAGCGCTTGGGTCGCAAAGCCGACTGCCAAGCTTGTCCGTCCGCATCATGGGCACGATAGGCAGGACGGCCGCCATGGCGTACGATCTCTCGGCTCACTGTCGAGGTGGCACGACTCAGACCACGGGCGATCTCGCGAATCGACGAGCTGGAAGCGATCCCTCGCGAAATATCTTCTCGCTCAGCGAGGGTGAGTGCTAGCCGCGAGCGACGACGCGCACGAAACCATGGAACCAGACGCGATGTTGCACCCATTGCGCCCAAGGAGCGATTGGAGGAATCAGGACGAAAGGATACGTATTTTACTGAATCCAGGAAGGATCGCCCAACTCTGGCATCTGAGTTGGAGCAAACACCCTTCGGCTTGTAACCGAATGCTATTCGACCAAAATTCGCGGTTTGAAAAAACTCAAATGATTGAAAAAGAAAGATTTGGCTCCCCGGGCTAGATTCGAACTAGCAACCCTTCGGTTAACAGCCGAATGCTCTACCATTGAGCTACCGGGGAACCGCGCAGGCAGGAACGGTTCTTGCAAGAGCAGCGAGTAGTCTAGCGAACCCCCCGCAAAAGTGTCAACGAACTGTCGGCGTCAATGTAGATACCACGGAGTTGACGCCGACTTCCTGCTCTGGCCAGGAAGCACTCGATGCTCTCCTGAACTTAAAGATTTAATAAATCTTCCTGTTCCGCGCGAGTGACTAAAGTCACTGCGATTCCTGCCCCGCACGTCCTTCCTGCCTGACAGGCAGGGAGACATGCCATGAGTGACAGGATTTATCATCGCCTGACGATTGGGATCGCTCTTGGACTCGCTTTGGGTTTGGGTGCAGCTCTCATGAGAAATGTGCCGAGCCAAAAGGACAACCGTGAGAATCGAGAACGCGGTCAACTCGTGCTGGTGCCGAAGGCGCATCTGCCCAGCGAGGATGCGCGCTGGACGTTCGCGCCAGATGTTCCGGTTCCCATAGGTCGTCGGGAACAGCGCCGGGAGGTCGTGCACTGAACCATTCGTGAAGCTCAAAGTGAAATCGCTCCGGGCGTGATTTATGACGACGCCTGAGATTTCGAAGGGCACATGCCCGGCCCGCTGCTTCGCGTTCGAGTGGGCGACCTTGTGAAAGTGCATTTGGAGAACGCGCTGAACAGCATGCGGACCCACAACATTGATTTTCACTTTGTGATGGGTTCTGGCGGTGGCGCGGGTGCGCTTAGTGTTGCACCAGGAGAAGAAGGGGTCCTTGAAGCGCGGGCGACGGCTCCTGGATTTTATGTGTTCCACTGCGCAACGCCGGACATTCCGATACACATCGCGAAAGGAATGTATGGATCCGTTCTCGTGGAGCCGGAAGAAGGTTTGCTGGCGGTAGGCAAAAGCTGTGCGTCGTGCAAGGCGAAATCTATACGAACGACGATAAGCCGGGACACAAGTCGTTCGACACGGTGCGAGCGGATAAGGCCGACCCGCAGTCTGCAGACGACATTGATTCCGACAGCTGGCTCGGCAGTAGTGGAGTTCACACCACCGGTTCCGGGCACTTTTCTCCTTGTGGATCGCGCGATTTCCCGGCTGCACCACGGAGCCGCCGGCAGCATCAATGTGCATGGGCAGGAGAACGCGGAGATTTTTGAACCCAAAACACTGCAAAACATGCCGCCTATGAGCGAGGACGCACATCTGGGCAACGGATCGCATAAGATAATGCCTTCGGCGAGGAGCACAGGCGACTCCGGTGTGCATTTAGCCATGGCGGCTCAGGCGTCTGAGCCGAAGTCCGCGAACAGCGTCACCATCAAAATGCTGCCAGGTTCGGGGATTTGGAAGGAAGGTCCGATGCAGACGTTCGGGCCGAATACGGTAGCGATCAAAGCAGGAATGTCCGTGGTGTTCAAAAACACGGACGTCAGTATGCCCCACAGCGTATTCGGCAAAAAAGCGAATTTGCCTCGTCGATGCTGGGTCTGGGCGCCACGTTTGAAAAACGGTTCGATCAGAATGGCGTGGTGGATTTCCAGTGTGCGCCCCACCCTTGGATGAATGGCACGATCATCGTGAAGTAAAGAGCGAAGGCAGAAGCTGGCCAAGGAAAGTCTGACCATGAGCGCCAAATGGGTGCCCGTAGCCGCAGCAGATAAATGCGTCGGTTGCGGCCGTTGCGTCGAGGTGTGCGGCGCGAAGTGTCTGGAAATCGTCGGGGGGGATCGCCGTATTGCCTCGCCCCGACGAATGCGGAAGTGAAGAGCATTGCATTACGGAATGCCGTGATGGCGCGATATGGATGGAATGGGTGCCACTTTCTGGAAATACTACTGTAGGCGTGTGGCGTTGACATCTGGGGAAACCGTAATAGTGAATCTAATCGGGCAAAAATAACGGAAGTCGTTTTGAGAAAGCTCGAAAGCCTGTAAGATCCAGAAGTGTGTTGCGGGAACAGCTTTGGATCCGATGATGCTTTGCAGGCCTTGGCATGAGCAATGACACAGGCGCAGTCCTCAAGAAGACTCCTCTCTTCGCGAATCTGACGGAAACCGAGCTGCAAGCGTTGGCCGCTCGAACGTCCAGGAGGCGATTCCAACAAAATGAGCACTTGTTCGCCGAGGGCGATCCGTGCAGCGGCTTGTTCCTGGTGGCAGCCGGAAAAGTCCGCATCTTCAAACTGTCAGCATCGGGACGCGAGCAGGTGCTTGCGGTTGAAGGCCCCGGAAGCTCGTTCGCGGAACTTCCTGTTTTTGACGGTGGCAACTATCCGGCGGCGGCTTCGGCGGTGGAAGACACAGAGATCCTCTTCATTTCGCGCAAGGATTTCCAGAACTTCTGCCGCGAGCACCCGGACGTGGCCCTCAAAGTGATCGCCGTCGTTGGGTCGCGGTTACGGCGACTGGTCGGCATCATTGAAGAGCTCTCGTTTACGACAGTGCGTCAGAGATTGATCGCGCTGATTCTGCGGCTGGCGCAAGCGGGCGGGACGCCGTCCGGGCAAGGAATTCGCGTGGAACTGACGAAGAGTCACCAGGATCTGGCTGCCGAACTGGGAACGGTGCGTGAATTGATCTCCCGGAATCTCAGCAGGCTGCAGGCCGAAGGATACCTGGAAGTGGAGGGTCGCAAGATCGTGGTTAAAGACCTGCCCGGATTGAAACGCGAACAGATTTGCGCAGAATAAAACCCCAAAAGCAAAATCTTAAAACCTTCCAACCCAGTAGTGACTTTGGTCACTGCCCACTCCCTATGATCCGTCAAGAATAGGATGGACGGGGAGCCAGTCATGAACTTCAGCGCCGAAACCAGGGTGAACGAAATTGCCTTTTCCAATCCAGAGGCGCTGCGCATGTTCGAGTCCTCCGAGAACGAAGCGAAGATCCGTGGAGTGCATTCCAATTTTCCTTTCTTCGTTCGCATGGTGTACGCATGGCTAATCGTGGCCGCGGTCCTTGGCGTTGCAGCGACACGCTGGGACACTTCGGGCGGATTCTGGGGCGCATCGCGTCACGCGTTAACCGTAGGGTGTATTTCGATAATGATTGCGAGTGTCGGGCAACGAATCCTTCCCGCGTTTGCGGGAATGCGGAAGCTTTGGAGTACGAAACTCATGTTCGCAGGCCTGACACTCGTCACTCTGGGCAGCACGCTTCGTGTTTCCAGCGAAATCATCGCGTATCAGGGTTATGCGGCGTGGGCCTGGTCGGTCTTGCCAATTTCGACGTTGTGCGAGCTTGCGGGGCTGACACTCTACGCGATCAATATTCTCGGGACATTTATTCTGGAGCCCAGCCACGCAAAGAGACAGTTTGTGATTGTGGGCGTGGCGGTGAAGAGTTCTTAAAACGTATCGGACGGCTCGGAAGTAGCTTTTAGTAAGTTTCAGTTTGTCTGGACGGGAGAGTGAGATGTATGCTGAAACTCCCTTCCGACAAGTGTCTTTCCGAAACCAGAGCTTCCTTGCTGCCGGGAGCCTGCGCGGAGCAGAGTGATGGATAAGTCGTCAGCCACTTCTCGACCGAACCTGCAGCTCGCTCTCGGAACAGTCTCCTTCTCTATTTGCTTCGCCGCCTGGGGATTGATTAGCGCGTTCGCGCCGCGTTTCCGGGAAACTTTTCACCTGACTGCAACGCAAACTGCCTTTCTTGTGGCCGTTCCGGTGCTTCTCGGTGCTCTGTTGCGGATCGCGACCGGAATGCTTGCAGATCGCTTTGGCGGCCGCGCGATTTTCTCGCTGCTGATGATTGCCGTCGCCGTGCCCGCGTACCTGGTGCCGATGGTCCCAAGTTACCGGATGCTGCTCTACGTCGCATTTTTCCTCGGCATGGCCGGAAGCTCGTTCGCCGTCGGCGTGGGATTTGTTTCCCGCTGGTTTCCGCCGGAAAAACAGGGCAGCGCGCTGGGCATCTATGGTCTTGGAAACATCGGGCAGTCCGCCGCCGTATTCCTCGGGCCGGTCCTGGCAGTGGCGGTGGGCTGGCAGAACATTTTTCGAGGGATGACAGCCTTGCTGGTTGTCTGGGGAGTCGTTTTCTTTCTGCTCGCGCGCAACTCTCCCAGAACGGTTCGGCCTTCCAGCTTGGGCGCGATGCTCCAGCTTCTTTCACGCGAGCGGCTATCCTGGGTTCTGTCCCTCTTTTATTTTTTGACATTCGGCGGATTTGTCGCGTTTTCAATCTACTTGCCTGTTTTACTCAAGGACCAGTTTGGTCTGAAGCCCTCCGATGCCGGATTCCGAACGGCGGGCTTTGTCGTGCTGGCGACGTTGAGTCGCCCGTTGGGCGGCTGGCTAGCGGATAAAATCGGCGGCGCTCGCGTTCTCCACATCGTGTTCATCGGAATTATCCCCTTTGCCTTATTAATGTCCTGGCCAGCGATGCTGCCGTTCACGGTGGGGGCGCTCGGATGTGCATTCTTGCTTGGAAACGGCAACGGCGCCGTCTTCAAGCTGGTGCCGCAGTACTTTCCAAAAGAGGTCGGGACGGTTACCGGGCTGGTGGGAGCGATGGGCGGCCTGGGCGGATTCTTTCCACCCTTGCTGCTGGGGTTCTTCCGTGATCACATGCGCACTGTCTGGCCTGGTTTCGCGTTACTCGCTTTTCTTTCGGGGATTCTCTGGCGCGTCAACGCTACGGTTTTCCTGGCCAGGCAGGAGAACGCGGCTCTGACTCTGCCGGCATCCCTCACGCGAACGGTGGACCGCATTCGCGCGGGTGTTACAGCAACCTTCTTCACAGGCTTACTCGTGTCCGCCATCGTTGTTGGCTCGCGTAACCTGCAGAATTTCGATCCTGCGCTGGTCATTTACACATTCGCGACGATCTTTGCGACCTGGGGCGTCGTGTACCACTACCGTGTCTGGCTCGACAAGCCTCCCACTCGTGTGTATTGGGACCGGGGCTGGCAACTGTTTCGCGAGGCAGGCATTTTTCGCGGGACGGTGCGGCTTGTGCGGCTGGCCACAACACACCTTGCCGCGCAAACGTTCATTTTCCGCCGCTCGGCGTTGCGCTGGTGGATGCACCAGATGCTGTTTTGGGGGTGCGTGCTTGCGGTCGCGATTACCTTCCCGCTCGTCTTCGGCTGGATCTCGTTCCAATCGCTTCCCACCGATCAGGAGACGTACGTGGTCCTGCTGTACGGATTCCCGGCGCAGACTTTTCGTTTGCACACCCTGCTTGCGGAGCTCCTTTTTCATGGACTCGACGTATCGGCGATTCTGGTTCTCGGCGGCATTGCTCTTTCGCTGTGGAGGCGTTTCCGCGACAGGGGCGCACAAGCCGTGCAGTCCTTCGCGCTGGATTTTCTGCCGATCTTTCTACTCTTCGCGATTTCGGTGACTGGACTGGCGCTTACAGTTTCGCAAAACTGGCTGCAGGGTGCCTTCTACAGCTTTCTCGCGATTCTGCACGCTGTCACCGTGATTGCTGCGCTGCTTTATCTTCCATTCGGAAAGTTTTTTCATATTTTCCAGCGTCCCGCGCAGCTTGGCGTGAAGTTCTACCAAGCAGCTGGAGAAGAGGGCGAGCCCGCGCTTTGCAAGCGCTGTGGGGAACGGTTTGCTTCGAGAATGCACGTCGACGATTTAAAGCGCGTCCTTCCGCAGGTTGGATTTGACTACCGCATCGAAGGAACAGGAGCCACGTGGCAGGAGTTGTGTCCAGCGTGCAAACGGAAATCGATTTCGTTGGCGCATCTCCAGCTCAAGGAGCAATCGCGTGGCTAAGCCGCCCGTCTCACCGGAAGCGTTGCTGGAACGATTCGGTCCGCACCCGGCATATACGCCTCCGGGTGGATGGCAAGACGAATCACGCAACCCGGCTGAGCGCCTTGTCAAAACCCATTGCTGTTTCTGCGGCCAGCAGTGCGGAATTCAGCTCAAGGTTCGCGGGAATCAAGTCATCGGATTCGAGCCGTGGGAAGAATTTCCATTCAATCATGGGATGCTCTGCCCGAAGGGAGTGAAGCGCTACATGCAAGGCGGGCATCCGGACCGGTTGCTCGATCCCTTGATGCGCACGCCGGGCGGATTTCAGCCCGCTTCGTGGGATGCAGCCTTAGACTTCACGGTGAGACGCCTGCAGGAGCTTCAAGAGAAGTACGGCAAGGATTCTGTCGCGATCTATGGCGGAGCCTCGCTCATTTCAGAAAAATCCTATTTGCTCGGCAAATTCGCTCGCGTCGCCCTCGGCACGCGACACATTGACTACAACGGACGCCTCTGCATGGTTTCCGCCGGAGTCGCATACAAACTGGCTTTTGGCGTGGACCGCAGCCCCCTCCCTTGGAGCGACATCTTGCAGGCCCAAGTCGTGCTTGTTGCGGGAGCAAACGTCGCCGAGTGCGCACCGATAACTACGGACTATATCTGGAAGTGCCGCGACGCCGGGGGAAAGCTAATCATTGTTGATCCAAGAATGACTCCGATCTCGCGCAACGCGGACTTGTATCTTCCTGTGCGCCCGGGGACGGATTTGGCGTTGTACATGGGAATTTTGCATGTGGTACTGCGAGATGGACTCGAGAACAGGGCGTTCATCGCCGCGCATACCACCGGCTTCGAGCAGGTCGCCGAGTCTGTGCGCGCCTGGGATCCTCGGACGGTTGCGGAAAAGACAGGTGTCCCGCCGGAATCCATCGAGCGCACCGCGCACCTCTTCGCGAAAGCGGAGCGAGCGATCGTTCTTCATGCCCGCGGCGTCGAACATCAGTCCAAGGGCGTCGAAAACTGTCTGGCTCTGATTAATCTCTGTTTAGCGACAGGCCAGATCGGCCGCGAGGGCGCGGGCTGCGCCATGATCACTGGGCAGGGCAACGGGCAAGGCGGCCGCGAGCATGGACAGAAATGCGACCAGCTTCCCGGCCAACGGTCGATCAATGATCCCGAAGCACGGGCCCACACTGCCAAGATCTGGGGCATCCAGCCGGACGAAATTCCGCAAGCCGGCTATTCCGCAGTGGAGATTATGGAGGCAATACATCGCGGGGAAATAAAGGCTTTGCTGTCCTGCTGTTTCAATCCCCTTGTGTCACTGCCGGACGCCAACTTCACCCGTGAAGCTCTGGAGAAACTCGAATTCCTCGGCATCGTTGATTTTTTTATGTCGGAAACCGCGCACTACGCCGATGTTGTGCTTGCAGGCAGCCTGCAGGAGGAAGAGGAAGGCATTGGCTGCACGGCCGAGGGTCGCGTGATACACATCCAGAAGGCAGTCGATCCTCCGGGAAATGCAAAAGGGGACAGCTGGATATATTGCGAACTCGCGAAACGGCTGGGGAAAGGTCAGTTCTTCCCGTATACCTCGACCAGGGAGATTTACGACGAATTGCGTGAAGCCTCCCGCGGCGGGCACGCGGACTATTTCGGTATCACCTACGAGAAGATCGATAAAAACATGGGCATTTTCTGGCCGTGTCCTTCTCTGGATCATCCGGGAACGCCGCGGCTCTTCGAAGATGGTCGCTCCTTTCATCCCGATGGCAAGCACCATTTCCAGCTAACCGAGTGGCGGGAGAGCGGTGATCCGGTTTCTGAGGAATATCCTGTTTACCTCACCACCGGTCGTGTCGTCAGCCAGTATCTTTCCGGCACGCAAACGCGTCGCATCGGCGCCCTCGTGAACCAGTATCCGAACCCCCGTTTGGAAATTCACCCGCGCCTTGCTGAGCAGTACGGTATTGCCGATGGGGACTGGGTAACGGTCACCTCGCGCCGGTCAGAAATTACTCTGCAAGCGATGGTGGTGAAGACGATTCGTCCAGACACTGTGTTCATTCCCTACCACTGGCCCGGGGAGCGTAGCGCCAATCGTCTGACGCATCGCACGCTCGATCCCCGCAGCAAAATCCCGGAGTTCAAGGTATCAGCGTGCCGCTTGCGAAAGTCACCGGGGCCGCCGGAATGGTCCGACACACCCGCCGAACGGAAAACTGCGGAAAAGAGAGGAGGAGCTTGATGCACGGCTATGAGTTCTACGTCGATCCCTCGCGCTGCATCGGCTGCCAATCCTGTGTGAACGCATGCGAGGAGTGTGAGACACACCGCGGGAACTCCATGATCAATTTCGATTTCCTCGATCGCGGAGGAACCACCGCAACCGCGGCCTACGTCTGCTGGCACTGCGACGAACCGACCTGCGCGATGGTGTGCCCCGCGGACGCCATCAAGAAGGGCGAGGACGGCATCGTGCAATCGTCTTTAAAGCCGCGCTGTATTGGTTGCTCGAACTGCGTACTTGCATGCCCCTTCGGCATTCCGAAAATCTTTCCGGAATACGAGCAGATGATGAAATGCGACATGTGCTACGACCGCACTTCCATTGGCAAGCGCCCCATGTGTGCGACGGTGTGTCCGAGCCAGGCGCTGGCCTATGTACGTCCGGAGGAGATCGCCCGGCGGCGCGAGAAACCCACAAACGTTTTTTATTTCGGTGCGCAACGCATCCAAACTCAGGTCCACATGATGGTCCCGGCAAATACCGAATCCGTTTCGCTGGATGTATTGAATTACATCTGGGAGGAGTCTCATGCCGTTCTTCCGCAAACCCAGTAGAGAAGCTCTTTGGAAGGATGAATTTTCTATCTACACGTCCGACGAGAGGTACGTATCTCGCCGGCAATTCACAAAATTCCTTACTCTGGCCAGTCTCGGCATGTTCGTGGGCAATCTTTGGATCCTACTGCGATCGCGCCTTGCGAAGACGCCGGTGTTTCCTTCGGTGGCCGTCGCCCAACTGCGTGAAATTCCAATAGATGCTGTAAAGCTTTTCAGTTACCCGACGCCGGATGATCGTTGCATCCTCATTCGCACTGGCGAAGACGAATACAATGCCTACACTCAGAAATGCACGCATTTATCTTGCGCGGTTTACTACACCAAGGAGAGCCAGCGGCTAGCTTGTCCTTGTCACCAGGGATATTTTTCTGTGAAGGATGGCTCGGTGTTGCAGGGCCCGCCGCCCCGGCCACTCCCCCGCATTTTGCTTGAGCGCCAAGGGCAAAAACTGGTCGCCATCGGCGTAAAGGTAGGCTGACGTGACAGGAGGACAATCTCCAAGGCAAAGACGTGGTTTGGTCGTGATCGACGGGGCGATGGCGCTCATCGTCATGTTGTTGATTGTGCAAATCTGGCTTCTCAGCGCAACGCTGGAAAGCTTCCTTGCCGGACACGCCGGAGCAGCTCTGCCCGCTGCGATCTTCTCGGGGTTACTCTTTCTGGGGTGCTTGTCCCTGAATTTTCTAGTGGATCGAGTGGACCGAGATTCGCGCCGTCAGTGACCCAAGGAGACCCTCCCACCTAAGCGCGGCTGGTTACATTCGCCGGATTGCGGGCCGTGAAATCAATCACTGCTTCCTGTGACTCTGGATCTCTGCCTGGATCTTCTCCATTAAGCACTGCTGTCTTGCAACGCCGGGATGGATGGTTTTTCAGGAGCGAATGCATCTTATGCTCCACGAAGCGATCCGAAATCTCGATATTGAGACAAGAGTGTGAGGTGAAAACTATCATGGGAGAAGCAAGTCCAGTGAAAAGGGCCGTGGAGCCCACGAAGCCGATCAAATATGTTTCACTCTTCAATCAGATCGAGGAGACGCTCAACGCTCTGGCGCATCGGGCATATGAGATTTTTGACGGCAACGGGCGCACCTTTGGGCGCGACATCGAGAACTGGTTCCAAGCAGAAAAGGAACTGCTCCATCCGGTTACCCTGAACATTGTCGAATCAAATGAAACTTTTGCAGTTAAGGCTGAAGTTCCCGGTTTCACTGAAAAGGAACTCGAAATTGGAATGGAGCCGCGCCGGTTGACGATTACCGGCAAACGGGAATCTACGAAAGAAGAAAAGACTGGCAAAGCCGTCTGCACCGAGAGTTCCTCGGACCAAATCCTCCGGATCGTGAATTTGCCCGCCGAAATCGAAATCGGCAGAGTGACAGCGACGTTGAAGAACGGGGTTTTGGAGCTCAACCTCCCCAAAATGGCCCAAGCGCAGCCCGTGCGCATCCGCCCTAAGGCCGCCTGAGCACCTCCCCCGAGGTTGGTAGCCGGAACATCGGATTCTTCCGGTTGCCAACCAGCTTTGCGAGCACTCCAGGAAGGAGGCGGTATGGCGTTTCGTCATCGGATCATGGGATCGGCAGCGCCTCCGCGGAATCGCGCGATGAGGAAACTCAAGCGAGTTCCCGCGCTGCGGAGAAAACACGGGGGTAAGCCGAGCGTGAGGAGCGGAGAGATAGCTCCTTTTGTGCCGTACACCCTCGAACCGCATCCCGCACTCTAGATTTGCCCGGCCGCGATGGCGGCGGGGGCGTAGCTAAAAAATCCGCTCCTCACGTGAAATCAAGTTTGACAGGCATAGACGCCAGCCACGAATTTGCTTAATAGCTTCACCGGGCGGCGACTTTCGGCTGGCGCAACCAACCGCCCATCCCTCCTGCCCGTTTCAATTTACGTGCTGCTTCGCCGCTCACAATCTCGACCTCCGTGTTGTGAGCCGCCAGCAAAGCAGGTAGTAGTTGGCCCAGAGCGACCTTCCGGACCGCCCCAGCGCATACGGCGCAGACCGGGTCTGCAGCGCGGGTTGCCAAACCGCACTTCGTGCATTGCCGCAGGTCGAGCGCCAAGTCCTGAGCAACGATGACACTTCGAACGCTTCCGTTCTGGAGCTGAGCCAGCGTCTCATCCAGATCCACAACGGCCCCTTTGTCAGTGTCCATCAAACGGACCACCGCCGCCATTTGGTGCTCTTGCTCGTACTTGGCGATGATTGGTTCGAGTCGCTGCAGCAATTCTTTTGGTGAAAAGTTTCCCAGATCTTCCGGCACAAGGACTACAAATTCTCCTAGAGCGGGAGGAAATTGCGCTCGCATGGGCCCAATCAGCCGGTCGGGACCTGCGAGGAATATATGAGAGAGGCCGTACTGTTCAGACAGAGCGGCCGCTTGTTCTGCCGTCTCGCCGCACAAGCGGGCGTACTGCACCTCCAAGCGATGTTCGAAACGATCAGGAAAAGGTCCGCGCATTTTCTGTATACGACCGCTCGTGAGATGGCCCAGGCTTTTCTTCTTCCACTGTGATGGATCGACCTCGAACGGCTTCTGTGCGAGTTCGGTCAATTCGCCCAGCGAGTATGCGAAGAAACGCGCACCGCTGTGGTCTACAGTGACGATGCAGCAGGATTTGCTTTCGTGGAGCAACCGGAACAATTGGCCAACGGCGGGCGGGCCCCAGGCAAGCTCATTTTCCACGGCGATTCGCAGGGGAAAGACCGTCCAGTTCGTTTGGCTGGCAAACATCACCAAAGCCCCTTCGTGAGCGTGCCGCTCGCCAAGGAATGTATTCACGCGGTTCAACTGCTCTTGGAACTGGTAGCGTTCAGCCGCCGGCAGATGGCTGGTGAGAATTCCTGCTTGTTTTTTGAGCCATGTTAGAGAGCGGGGAACCCTGGGGTGACGCGACGGTTTGTTCTCCCGCGTATTCAGGTACACAGTAACAGCCGGTTCTTGAAGCCTGGTCAGTGATTGAATTTGGCTTGCGGTAACCATGTCATTGCTCCTGATGCTTTTTGTTTCCCTAGATCGCGTTTGAACCTTTTTGCAATGTGCACACTCAGTGTGAACAGAATCAGGCAGTGGAAATGTGCGCCCAGTCACGAAATGGAGTGCTAAGGATCACACAGTGGAGATGCAGTCTTGACGAAACGAACGAAGACACGCGTGAATTGCGAACGCCGCTGGTGCGCCTTCCTAAGTCGAGGATGCTTTCTTCATTCAACATTTCTATGCGCTTTGCGAGCGGATGACTTCAACGGAGCATTTGGCGTGAATCGCGACAGCCTCCGATACGCTGCCCAAGAGGAAACGATCCATCCCGCGGAGACCATGCGAGCCCAGAACGATTAGGTCCGCCCCCCAGGTTTTGGCGGTGTCCAAGATTAATGCGCGCGGCTCACCGACCTCTATCGCGTGATCGTCCAGCACCGCCATCCCTGCGCGGAGAAGGATTTGCCTCGCCGCTTGAAACGCCGAGCGCGCGCGTTCACGGGCCTGCGTGGTCAATTCTTCAAGCAGACTTGCTGGATAGATTGGGGAGAGAGAACTAGCCCCCATTTGACCATCCAGGACCATCAATTCCTCAACGCTCAAGACTTTGAACACCGTCCCGTTCGGCCACGGGCGGCTGGCAATCGCCTGAACCGCTTCGACGGAGCAGTCACTCCCGTCCGTGGCCATGAGAATCTTCATCGGATGGGACGAGGGCGCTGGTGTGCCTGCGGCCGAACGCACGATCTCCACGGAACACGGAGCTGTGCGCAGAATGCCCTGTGCCACGCTTCCAAGCAAAAAGCGTCCGATGGCGCTATGACCATGCGAGCCAGCCATAATCAGGCCCGCTTGCCATTCCTTTGCGTACTCGGAGATGGCCCTTCGCGGAAAGCCCACAATCACTTCGGACAGCGCTTCGTGACCCGGGCGGGAAAGCTTCTCCGCGCCGTCTTTCACAATCCGGTCCGCTTCGCGCTTTGCGTCCTCGATCAACGCCGGTAGCCGGGTGAAACGATGGATATCAACGACATTCACCACGGAAAAAGTCGTGCCTTCAGGCCAAGGGCGTGCGACAGCTTCGTTTAGCACCCGTTCCGAAGCCGGCGAGCTGTCGATCGCGATGAGTACTTTCATGGTGAACTCCGTTCCTATGAGCGGCCGTATGGCCGATTCTTTCTGTGCCCTCTTATGCTCCCACTGTGACAAGGCTCACGCGGAGCGGCAGTGACGGGGATCACTTTTCAAGGTGCGTCGGGTCACGGACAGACTCGCAGGATGCCGGGCATATAGACTGAGCGGAAATGGCCATGAAAAAAGCGCAAGTTGACAAGCGGATCATCCTGAACCACATTTTGTTTCTAACCGATTTTTCTGGAGCCTCGGAGCGGGCCATACCGTTTGTCTGCGAAATCGCCAAGGAGTACGGGGCGAAAGTGACGGCGCTGCATGTCCTGGTACCTGACGTCTTGACGTATATGACTCCCGATTCGCCCTCCGCCGCGATCGAATTGCAGAAGGACTCCGCCCTCGCAGAAATGAAGCAAGTGGAGAACCAACTCGCCGGCGTCCCGAACAAGGTGCTTGTACTTGGTGGGAAAGAGGTTTGGGCCACGCTAGAATCCGTGCTGAGAGAAGATCAAGTTGATCTGATTGTGCTGGGGACGAGCGGACGCAGGGGATTGCAGAAACTTCTCCTTGGTTCCACAGCGGAAGAAGTCTTTCGGCGCTCACCGATTCCCGTCATGACCATCGGCCCTGCCGCGGATAAGAATGACCAACGTGGTGCGCGGTGGGAGCGCGTGGTTTTTGCCTCGGACTTCACTCCGGAATCCCTGAGGGCACTGCCCTACGCAATTTCCTTCGCCGAGGAAAACAACGCTCACCTGATTCTGCTACATGTCATTGAAGTTTGGGGGCAACGCAAAGAAGGAAACAAACAGGGATTGACAGTAGCCGAAGCCATGCATCAACTCCACGAAATCATTCCGCCGGAAGCCGCGCTCTGGTGCCGTCCGGAAACAGTTGTCGAGCACGGTGAGCCGGCGGCGAGAATTCTGGAGGTTGCGAAGCAAAAAAAAGCGGATTTGATCGTACTGGGCATACATGGAGCGAGCCATATATCTGTTGCAAGCCGCCTTGAGAAATCCCTGGCTCACACGATCGTAGCGAACGCTTCGTGTCCTGTTCTCACGGTCCGCGGGTAACCGTTGACCATGGTTTTGCACTGTTCCTGCCTTCAGAAGGTCACCAGGATCATGAAAGTGAAAGGCGGTTACAAGATTGTCTCCGGCAACGGCAAGAATCTGGGGGCCTTATACGAGTCGCCAGCCGGCGCGGAAACGGCTACGGTAGGTACAGTTTTTCAAGCATCGCAAGAACGAGTTAAGACCGAATCGCCGCTGTCCGTGCGGCCCATATCTCCAAGCGCGCCCCACACCCCAGTGATCCAAGAGCGTCTTTGGATGGCTAGGCTGCAACGGCCTTAATCTGAACCACCGGAAATTTCTCGCCACACAGTTTTTTCAGACTTCTGATGATCTATGCGGAGCAGAGTTCGCAGCAACCCTCCCCATGGTATTTCTCCTTGCGCTTCTGCGAGCGTAGATACTCGGTTAGTCCCCGTCACCGATCGCTTCAAGACCGGACCGATTGGATATCATCAGCGTCGAACCTTCGAGCGCCACAAGCTGGCGGCTCTTGAACTCGCTAAGTGTGCGCGTCACGGTTTCCCTCGTCGTGCCGATGAATGCCGCAATCTCTTCGTGCGTCAGCGGCAGCTTGATCGGTGTACCCCCATTGGTGTCTTTCGCGCTGGCCGACCAGTGCAGGAGAAGTCGGGCGAGTTTCTCCGGTGCAGAAGCCGATAGACCCACGGTCCGCAATTGCTCGCAGGCCCCGCTGTAGAGGGTGCTGAGCTGTTTCACTGCGTTTTGATACGCTTCCGGGTGTTTGGCGACAAACTGCAAGAAGTCGTCGCGGCGAACGAACGCTACTTGGCACGGGTGCAATGTCTCGGCCGTGACCTCGTAGGGATTACCAGACAGGGTCGCCATTAACCCAAGGATTTCCCCAGGCTTGGCAATTCTCAAGATCAGCGTCTTTCCCGCGCTGGAGCTGATCGAGAGTTTCACCTCCCCCGCACAAAGCACGAATATGCCGCGAGGATCCTGTTTCTCAAGGAACAGCAAGGCGCCGGCTGGATACTCCGCAGGGGACTTCACGGCATTGAAGCCCTTCAATGCTGCATCGCTCAGCTGGCAAAAATAGCCACTCTTTCTCGATTTGCATGACTGGCAGTCTTGATTCGGTTCGAACCCGTACGGTCCGCGCATCTCAGACGCCTTCCTCTCCATGTTTCGGAGGCTGCTTCATCGCGTCATCCGCGAAATACTGTGTCAGCGGCGAATCAGTCAGGAAGCAAGCGTTCGCCTTCTGATAGATCTCACGCAAAAGCTGTCTTCCCTTGGCGTCGACGAAACCCACACCGCGCAAGTCAAGATGCAATTCCCTTGAACCAAGCGTTGGTGCAAGAGAATGCCAAATGCGATTGAATTCTTCGACCCAAGGTCCGAGGATCTTTCCTTCCAATCGGATCGTTTGTGCCTTTGCGCCTTCGTGAATCGTGATTCTTAACATCGTTGCTTAACCCGCTCTATTTGCTTCACGTTCTTGGTAAAGCAGGTCACTCGCCACAGGTGACCGCCCTCACGCGGAACCACGTATTCGCTTGAAACAAATGGACTTATTCGGCACGAGAGATGTGATCGTGAGAATTTTCAGTGCGCCGGATCACCGACTGACGAGACGAAATTCCGTCTTGGGACTAGATATAGTCTCGGCGCTTGATGCCGAGTTTCTTTATTTTGGAGTTCAGTGTCGTTCGTTTCAAACCGAGGCGTTCGGCGGCACCGTTGGCGCCACCGATCATTCCGCGGCACTCGCGCAGTACCCGAAGAATATGTTCGCGTTCCGCTGCCTCCAGTTTCGAATCGGTCGATTCGGCAGGTTCCTCGGCAGCTTCGAGTTCGGCGAGAGGCGCGCGCAATACCGATCCCTGCGATAGGATCACCGATCTCTCGATAAAATTCTCAAGCTCCCGCACATTGCCCGGCCAGTGCCATTTGACGAGCGTTTGCAAAGTCTCGGGGGGAATCGTTTCGATGCGCCGGCCCATCCGCTTTGAATGGATAGCTAGAAAATACCGGACGAGAAGAGGAATGTCCTCGCGGCGCTCGCGAAGCGGCGGAATTGTGATGGGAAAAACACGCAGGCGATAATACAGGTCGCTGCGAAATTGTCCCGCGCTGACCATTTTGGCGAGGTCGCGATTCGTAGCTGCCACGAGGCGCATGTCTACATGGATCGTGCGCGTGCCACCGACCGGTTCGAACTCCTTTTCCTGCAGCGCACGCAGAATCTTGGGTTGGAGCTCCAGCGGAAGGTCACCCACTTCGTCAAGGAAGAACGTTCCATGATTGGCTAGTTCCAACCGCCCGACCTTCTGCGCGATTGCTCCGGTGAAGGCCCCTTTTTCATGTCCGAATAATTCGCTCTCGAGAAGCCCGGAGGGAATTGCTGAGCAATTCAGTCTTACGAAGGCATGATCGCGGCGGGGGCTCAATTCGTGGATGGCGCGCGCGATGAGTTCTTTGCCAGTCCCGGTTTCGCCGAGGATCAGGACTGTTGCGTCGGTCCCCGCTACGTCCTCGACTTGTTTCAATACGCGTTTCAGCCCGGAAGTTTCCCCAACGATTTCCTCGAACTGGTGTGTCGTGCTGATCTCCGTTTCGAGATACCGCTTTTCCTGTTCGCTGCGCCGCAGGGCTTCTTGGGCTTCTCTCTTTTCCGTAAGATCGCGAATCACAATCAGAACGATTCGGCCTTCTGCCCCTTCTACCGGGCCCAGCATGATGTCCACTGGAAATTCGCTGCCATCTTTCCTTCTGCCGTAAAGCTCTAGTCCCGCGCCCATAAGCCGAACACGCGGCTGATTGCTATAGGCATTCCGCTCTCTGGGGTGAGTTCGGCGGAACCGCTCAGGAATCAGAATCTCAATCTGTTGGCCCAGCAGTTCGGAACGGCTGTACCCAAAGAATTTTTCGACTTGTGCGTTTACTTCGCTGATTTTTCCCTCGTGGTCACTCACCACGATGGCGTCGGGAGAGAATTCGAATAGCTTCTCGAACAGACCGCTAGCGTCGGCGCGGAGGACCTTGTCATGCGCTTCTCCACTCACATTTCAGCTCCTCGCGTTCGCGGATAGTGCACCTGGTATCTAGGCTGTCAGCGGTCGCGCCGATACTCATCCGCAAGAGTAGATAGGAAATAAGTCGAAGTATATCGCAGTATCCTGGTTTTTGAAGCGTACGGCACACACGGCGAAGGGTGACCGTCCGCACGCGTGGAGCTGATATCCCTCACCGCCACTTTGCCTGCCCTGCTTCATTTTAGTGATGCAAGGGAGTCCTCCATGACAAGTGGCAGGCGAAACTTGCTGGCGTATTGCACAAGCTAAACGATCGAGGCCCGCGTGACGATTCAACGTCACTCGATCTTCTCCAGCGTTTGTAGTTTGAGCGAAGCCCTTTACCCAGTCCCGCCCCGATTATCTAGTGCCGGACCGTAAGCACCGGGCAATTTGCGTGAGACACGATCTTGTGTGCCGTCGCGATCGGCAGATGTGTTGCCGCGCCAGGCACGCCCGTTTCCGGCCGCACGCCGAGAACGATAAGATCCGTTTGTCTCTGGTTAGCGAATTCTAGAATCTTCTCTGCGGGGTCGCCCTGTTCGACGAAGCACTCGGGTTTGCACCAGGCTTCGGCTTCCGCCGGGACGAGTTTGCGCAGTAGTTCCTTCGAAGAGGTCCTAACGTCCGATGCGGATACGAGATCACCGGCCTCTTCCTCCGGAACCACGTGCAAGAGAGTCAGCCGTGACTGAAATTCCTGAGCCAGGGAAACCGCGTACGCCGCGGCGCTTTGCGATTCGGGGCTGAGATCGGTGGCATAAAGAATTTCCCTAAACGGGCCGCTCGCTCCGCCGGACGCGCCGGAATGCGGTCCAACCGTGAGCACGGGGCACGAGATTGTCCGGAAAATCTCTTCCGCAATGGAGCCCAGGAGAAGCTTCCCGAGTCCGGTGCGCCCACGGGTGCCGATCACGACTAAGTCCGTCTTGTTTTTCTCGATGGCTGCCTGCAAGCAACTCTGAATGTTCCCTTCTCCGATCAAGACCTGTGCGCGGATTCCGGCAAAGGTATCGAGAACCTCCTTGCGATGCTTGTCATCCTCGGCCCGCGCCGCTTCCATATCGGTCGGCCAAGTGCCCGGCTCCGTCATTGAATTCACAATAGGGGGGCGGACGTGCAGGGCGACAAGGTCGGCATCATAGTGTTTGGCAATTTTCTTGACGTATGGGATAGCCTGAGCGGCGGCTGCCGAAAAGTCCGTCGCAAACAGGACATTCCGGAATCGTACTGCGGATCTTGCGGCGCCGGTTGTCATGGTCTTGGTCCTCCTGGGGCCGATTCTCCCTTCATGCCGGAGCGAGGTGCTGTGAGGCAGGTCACCAGACGCCGTGATGCGGCTTGCATTCAGGCAAGCGGTCGGTGCCCTAAGGTGAAGCGAAGCCTTGCCGCGAACCTCTTCGTGGGAGCGGTCGGCGTCGCTTCTTTAAGAACAAAACGCGTGTACGATACCAGTACCGTTGGCCTGGTGGCACGACGATGGTGAACAATTCTGCCAAAGCGACTGCAGTAGACCCGCCGAGACGCGGTCCGCAAAAATCGGATACACGAAGAAACCCCTCCGAACTTGCACCGCGCTGGTCAAGAATGGTCGTTGTAGTGGCGACCGCAGGAATTGCTGTTCATTTGCTGTTGAGGTTCGTCTTCAACTGCTCGCCGGTCGTTAGGGAAATCCCCTTATACGTGGCGCTGGTTTTGGGCGGTGCGCCCCTGGTTGTAATCCTTTCAAGAAAACTTTGGGCTGGAGAATTCGGTTCCGATTTCCTGGCGGGCGTCTCCATCCTAACCGCCGTTCTTCTCAAGGAATACCTGGTGGGCACGATTGTGGTGTTGATGCTATCGGGCGGAACCGCGCTCGAAGAGTTCGCTGCTCGGCGCGCGTCGCATGTCCTGGATGCGTTGGCCAAACGGATGCCTAGCATCGCTCACCAAAAGTCGGAACAGGGACTGACAGAAATAACGATCGAAAAGATTCAGGTGGGTAACACGCTGGTCGTTCTCCCTCACGAGATCTGCCCTGTGGATGGTGTGGTCATCGAGGGCCAGGGATCGATGAACGAGGCATATTTGACGGGTGAACCGTTCGAGGTCGCCAAGACGCCCGGTGCGCTGGTTCTTTCCGGAGCATTGAATGGAGAATCCCTCTTAACGATTCGTGCCGAGAAATTGCCGACGGATTCTCGGTACGCACGCATCATGCGCGTGATGGAGGAAACGCAACAACGCCGGCCTCGGCTACGGCGCTTGGGAGACACGCTCGGCGCCTGGTACACGCCATTGGCGCTCGGCATTGCGGTCATCGCATGGATTTTGAGCCACGATCCGCAACGGTTTCTAGCAGTTCTGGTGGTTGCAACACCGTGTCCCTTGATCATCGCGATACCGGTGGCCGTGATCGGAGCAATTTCCCTCGCCGCACGGCGTGGCATCATCATTAAGAATCCAGGGATCCTCGAACAGCTCGATTCCTGCCGGACATTCATTTTCGACAAGACCGGTACCTTGACCTACGGCAAACCCACAGTAACGGCTATCGTATGCGCTCCCGGATTTGATGAAGCCGACGTTCTCGCCGTCACAGCGAGCGTGGAACGGTATTCGAAGCATCCATTGGCAAGTGCCATCCGGGAGCTGGCGCAACAGAGAGGTTGTGCGGTGTCAGAAGTCTCTAAAGTCAGCGAGCGACCCGGTGAAGGCCTGCGGGGTACGGCCAACGGCCGCGAAGTCTTGATCACAGGCCGCAACAAGGTTTCAGTGGAGGGTTTGCAGTTACCACCTGTCCAGGCAGGTCTCGAGTGTCTGGTCTTCTTGAATGGCGTGTTCGCGGCCCTGTTTCGGTTTGAGGATTCACCGAGGGGAGACAGCCGCGTGTTTGTTGGCCACCTTTCGCCGCGCCACCAAGTCACAAAAGTGATTCTCGTTTCCGGAGACCGCGAAGAAGAGGTTCGTTCTCTTGCAGCCAAGATCGGAATACAAGCGGCATATGGAGCCAGGAGTCCAGAAGAGAAGGTAGAGTTGGTACGCGCGGAAACGCGCGAGCAAAAAACGGTTTTTGTCGGCGACGGAATCAACGATGCTCCCGCCATGCAGGCGGCGACAGCCGGGATTGCATTCGGACATGAGAATGACATCACTTCGGAGGCTGCGGACGCCGTCGTTCTTGAACGGTCTTTCGCGAAAGTAGACGAATTGATCCACATCGGCAGGCGCATGCGCAGGATTGCGCTAGAAAGCGCCATCGGCGGCATGTTGCTCAGTGCAGTGGGAATGCTCCTCGCCGCGTACGGTCTTTTGCCCCCCATTGGCGGGGCTGTCGCCCAGGAAGTGATTGATCTCGTCGCGGTGCTCAACGCGGTCCGAGTGGCGCTTCCTGTTGGCACCTTGCGCGATTTTTGAGAATGCCTAATCCTTCCGAACTTGTACTGGTATCTGCCAAACCGATACGAGATGATTTCCGCTCAGTCATAGGTGTCTTCGCATGAGCCCTGTTTTTCGAATCAGCGATCGTTCTCCGCTGGACTATTTCTTTTCTCCGGCTTCGGTGGCGGTGATTGGAGCAACCGACCGCGAGGGCAGCGTGGGTCGCACCGTTGTAAGCAATCTGCTCGCGGCAACTTACAAGGGCAGGGTGTATGCCGTCAATCCTCGTCGAACGGAATTATTCGGTCAAAGGTGTTACGCGACGATCGGCGCGGTCCCGGAAGCCGTCGATCTTGTAATTGTCGTTACACCAGCTCCCACTGTGCCCGGAGTTGTAGCCGAATGCGTCAGGGCGGACGCCAAAGCGGTGGTGGTGATCTCCGCGGGTTTCAAGGAGAAGGGTCCTGAGGGCGCTGAGCTGGAACGGCAAATCCATTCAGAGTTGAGCCAAGGCGCAACGCGCCTCATTGGCCCGAACTGCCTCGGCCTGATGAATCCCTGGCTCGGACTGAATGCGACGTTCGCGCACGATATTGTGCGCCCGGGCAACGTTGCTTTTCTAAGCCAGAGCGGGGCACTGTTGACCGCGATCCTCGACTGGAGTCTGGTTGAGCAGGTAGGGTTCAGCGCCATTGTTTCCACGGGGTCCATGCTCGACGTGGGTTGGGGCGATCTGCTCTCCTTTTTCGGTGAAGATTCAAAAACGGAAAGCATTCTTCTTTACATGGAGTCCATTGGCGACGCGCGCGCGTTCTTGTCCGCTGCGCGCGTGGTAGCCCTCAGTAAACCGATCATCGTCATCAAGGCTGGCCGCACGGAAGCGGCATCGCGCGCCGCCGCCTCACATACCGGCGCCATGACGGGAAGTGACGAAGTCTATGACGCGGCCTTTCGGCGCTGCGGTGTCCTCCGCGTGCAGAACATTTCCGACATTTTTCATATGGCCGAGGTGCTCGGCAAACAACCACGGCCCCGCGGTCGCCGCTTGACGATTCTCACCAATGCCGGAGGGCCGGGAGTTCTCGCTACCGATGCCTTGATGACAAGTGGCGGAGAGCTCGCGACTCTCTCCGAGGATTCGCACCAGGCTCTCAATGCCTTTCTCCCTCCACACTGGAGTCATGCCAACCCCATTGACATTCTCGGAGACGCTGACCCGGAGCGTTACGCGCGCGCCCTGGAGATCGCCATACAGGATCCCAACAGCGATGGCCTGCTGGCTATCCTGGCGCCGCAGGGGATGACGGATCCCGCGAAGGTGGCGGAACGATTGAAACCCTATGCCACGGGCTACGGAAAGCCACTTCTAGCCAGCTGGATGGGCGGAAAGTGTGTCGCACACGGCGTGGAAATACTGAATGCTTCGGGAATTCCTACGTTTTCCTATCCTGACACGGCCGCGCGCGCATTCGAAGCTATGTGGCGGTACACCTACAATCTGCGCGCCCTGTACGAGACGCCGTTTTCAGCAGACGACACCGTTGGCCTCAGCGCTGGGCGAGAAAAGGCCAGTGCACTCATTCGTCGCGCAGGTGGTGCTGGGAGATCTCTGCTCACTGAAATTGAATCCAAGGAGATCCTCGCGCTCTATGGAATTCCCACCGTTCCAACGTACCTTGCGAAAAACGAGGACGAATCGGTTTTGAGAGCGGAGGAAATTGGCTATCCCGTGGTCCTGAAGGTCCACTCCGAAACAATCACCCATAAAACGGAGGTGAACGGTGTCCAGTTGAACTTGGCAAACGCAAAGGAAGTCCGCGATGCCTACAGGACGATTGAGTCTTCCGTGGTTGCGAAAGCAAACAGGGACGCTTTTCTGGGTGTAAGTGTTCAGCCGATGATTCGGTCGCAGGGTTTCGAGCTCATTCTCGGGAGCAGCGTGGACGCGCAATTCGGTCCAGCTATTCTGTTCGGTTCGGGTGGACAGCTGGTGGAAGTGTATCGGGATCGAGCACTCGCTCTTCCCCCGTTGAACACTACGCTGGCACAGCGGCTCATGGAACAGACCCGCGTCTACGAGGCACTGAAAGGAATTCGCGGACGTGCGAGCGTGGACCTGCGGGCGCTCGAGACACTGCTTGTCCGTTTCAGTCAGCTGATTGTCGAGCAGCCGCGCATCCGGGAAATTGATATCAATCCGCTTCTTGCCTCCCCCGAGCAGTTGCTTGCGCTGGACGCACGCATCGTTCTCTTCGGCCCGGAACTGAAAGATGAGGCGCTTCCGCGGCCGGCAATCCGCCCGTATCCCGCGCAGTACATCTCCCGCTGGACGATGAAAGATGGAAGCGAGGTCGTGATCCGGCCGATCCGCCCGGAAGACGAACCCTTGATGGTTCAGTTTCACGGAACGCTCTCCGACAGCACGGTGTATTTGCGCTACTTTCACAGTGAAAAACTCGATTCCCGCGTTGCGCACGACCGGCTGATCCGAAAATGCTTCATCGACTACGACCGCGAAATGGTTCTGGTAGCCGACCGCACCGATCCGCAATCTGGCCGGCGCGAGCTTCTAGGGGTGGGCCGATTGACGCGCCAATGGTCTCTGGCGGATGCCGAACTCGGAGTTCTGGTGTCAGATCGTTGCCAGGGGGCAGGGCTTGGAACGGAGTTGGTTAGCCGGCTCATGGAAGTGGCGCGCGACGAGAAACTCCGTCGGATCATCGCGCATATCCTCTCTGAAAATGTTGCAATGCTTGCTTTGGTCGGACACTTGCATTTTCAAATCACGAGAGGCGAAGACCCGAGTTCCGTCATTGCCATTTTCAACTTTGACGATCGGTAAGCGAAAAGAAGACGCATCTAAGCCGCCATCCGGCCTTGCGTGACTGCAAACCGTAGCGGGCCAGACTCCTTCGACTAGTTCTCCCCCGGCGTCTTCGTACCGGTCAAGCGGTTCGGAGTTTGCGGAATAACCATCGGCCGCACAGGAACTCCACCGCATCATCAGGCCCGTTCGGCCGCTGACAACTCCTTGTGAACTTCTGCGTTGAAGAGTTCCGGCCAGATCGGCTGAAGCGTCACTCCGAATCCTTCCTCGTACATCAGAGTAAAGAGATGCGAGCAACGTTCGCACAGCCAGTAGTGCCTTACGCCGTGGATTCCGCATCGCGTATCATTTCCTGAATCGCTCCCGCTAGCCGCAACCGGATCGGGCCGAAATCGGAAGAACTTGCCGCCCCCTGTCCAATGAAAAGGAGTAGGACACGCCGGGTTCGCGCACTTCGGATGTAACTCCTGATAGAGTGGGATTCCTTTCAACGCTCTCCCCTTGGGGGTCGGCCGTTTGTGTTGATCCCGTTGAACAACCATCCGCTCCTCTTCAAGGCGCTGAATCGTCGCCCGAAGCCAGTTTCCGGCCGTTTCTTCGATCTCGTTTTGATCGCCAACCTGATAGAGAGAATCCAGCGTCTCGCCCAGCACGTTAAACGGTATGTGACGGCAGGAAATCCTTGCGGAGCGGAATTCATGCGGCACCAACTGCGTGAGCACGCACTCACTGCACGGACCGGGATTTTCTTTGGAATCGTAATTCATGCAGGTGATGGAGTCTTCAAAGACATACTGAGGCCTCCAGGGAGTTCTCGGCGACCGTCCATAGCCTCCATCCTCAAGGAATCGAAGTTCAAATTTCAGAACCTCCAGGAGATCGCGCTCGTCTTTTTGCATCTCACACCTCCCCCGAATAATTCCAAACATGCAATGGACCGAAGCGGGCTGCCGTAGCCCTGGTCACGCGGCCACGTAACCGCCATCACCGTCACAGATATCCTTCGAGGAAACCGCAAACTTCCTGCAAGCTTTCAGCCTCCTTACCGGAAAGTGAATTGCCGCTCACCTTCTGCGCCTCTCGCACCGCTTGACACCGATTCCCACTCATTGTCTACTCCCCGCAGCGAGGAGGTTCCCGCTCATGACTTTCAAGCCATTGGTCTCCGCATTGGCCGTTGCTGCAGTTCTTTTCTCGGTGCATCCCATCGCTCTTCACGCGCAAGAGTCGTCTCACAAACTCACCGCGATGGATGAATTTCAGCTTCAGCTCCCCACCGATCCCCAAATCTCTCCCGACGGCAAGAAAATCGTCTACGTGCGCCGCTTCGCCGATCCTATGACCGACCGCCGCTACTCCAATCTTTGGATCGTAAATTCCGACGGCACCGACCATCGCCCTCTTACCACCGGCAACCACAACGACGCTTCCCCGCGCTGGTCGCCAGACGGCCTGCGTCTCGCCTATCTCGGCGACACCGACGGCAAACAACAAATCTATGTTCGCTGGATGGATTCGGGCCAAACCGCCCGCATCACCAATCTCGATCAATCTCCTGATGCCATCGAATGGTCTCCCGACGGTAAAATGCTCTCCTTCTCCGCGCTGGTTCTCGGCAAAGGTCCCCACATCGCCGATCTTCCCTCTCCGCCCTCGGGAGCCAAGTGGGCAGATCCCGCAACAGCGTACGATCGCCTAGTCTATCGCTTCAACGGCGTCGGCTATTTGAAGCCTGGCTTCATGCAGATTTTTGTCGTTTCCGCCGAAGGTGGCGCACCTCGTCAAATCACCAACGGCAATTTCCCGAATGGCGGCAACGAATTCGGCCCCAATCGCGCCACTTGGGCGCCAGACGGCAAGTTTCTCCTCGTCTCCGTCAATCGCCACCCGGAATCTGACCACGAGTATTTCGACACCGAAGTCTACGAATTCAGCGTCGCCGACGGCTCTCTCCGCGCCCTCACCAATCGCAAAGGGCCAGACAATTCTCCCGTCATTTCTCCCGACGGCAAGTGGATCGCCTACACCGGTTTTGACGACCGCTACCAGGGCCACCAAACCACCAAGCTCTACCTTATGAAGCGCGACGGCTCCGCCTCCCATTCCATCTCTGACAAGCTCGACCGCGACATCCAAAATCCCGAATGGGCGCCCGATAACAGCGGCGTCTACTTTGAATACAACGATCAAGGCGACACAAAAATCGGCTTTCTCTCTCCCGATGGCGCTCCCAAGAAAATTGCCGACCACGTCGCCGCCGCGACCAGCGCCTATGGCGGCGGCTCTTTCTCCGTCGCTCATGCCGGTCCCATCGCCTTCACTTACGGCCGCACGGACATTCCTGGCGACGTCGCCATCAACAACATGGGTGCCATGAAAGTGCTCACCTCGCTCAATCAAGAATTGCTCGAGCAGAAAAAACCTGGTCATGTGGAAGAGATCTCGTACGAATCCTCAAAGGACAATCGCAAAATACAGGGCTGGATCGTTCAGCCGCCCGATTTTGATCCCGCGAAAAAATATCCTCTGATACTCGAAATTCACGGCGGACCTTTCGGCGATTACGGCGACCGCTTCGATTTTGAAAAACAAGTCTGGGCTTCGATGGGTTATGTCGTCCTCTACACAAATCCCCGCGGCAGCACCAGCTACGGCGAGGAATTCGCCAACCTCATTCACCACGCCTATCCCGGCGACGATTTCGCCGACCTCAATAGCGGCGTGGACGCCGTCATCGCCAAAGGCTACATAGACACCAACAATCTCTTCGTCGCTGGCGGCAGCGGCGGCGGTGTCCTCACTGCGTGGACCATCGAGCACACCGAACGCTTCCGCGCCGCCGCTTGTCTCTATCCGGTCATCAACTGGTACAGCTTCGTCCTCACCAGCGACATCCCCTGGACTGCAAAATATTGGTTCCCCGGCAATCCCTGGGACAACACCGACCAATACATGCAGCGCTCGCTCACCAATCTCGTCGCCAAAGTTAAAACGCCTACTCTCGTCATGACCGGCGAAGCCGACTACCGCACTCCCATTTCCGAAGCCGAACAATTCTATTCGGCCCTCAAGCTTCTCAACATCGACGCCGTCCTCGTCCGCGTCCCCGAAGAACCCCACGGCATCAGTCGCCGCCCCAGCCATCACATCACCAAAATGCTCTACGTCGCCGGCTGGTTCCAGCAGCACAAAGCGAACAACTAACTCCACCCGCTGCGCGTGTGAAACGAATAGCGCCGTTCCAATCTCCTTTCGTTTATCTTAGGTTTAGGTTGCCCCCTGTATAGATAAGCCTGCCCAATCTCCATCAAGGGCAAAGCATTTCAGGAGAGAAACATCATGCGTAAAAGTTTTGCCGTACTCACCGTCCTCGGTTCCCTCTCCGTCGCGATGATCCTTTGCGCCGGCTTGTTGTCGCGCGCCGCCGCGCCGGTGCCCGGTGCTTCCGGCTATCACGTCGTCAAAACAGTCCCGATTCCCGGCGACGAAGGCTGGGACTATCTCAACGTCGACTCCGCCACGCGCCGCGTCTATATTTCCCACGGCTCTCATGTCGTCGTCATGAACGCCGACACCTACGCCATCGAAGGCGACATCCCCGACACCCAGGGCGTTCACGGCATAGCTCTCGCTCCCGACCTCGGCCGCGGCTTCGTCAGCGCCGGCCGCGCCAACTCCGCCGTCATCTTCGACATCAAATCGCTCAAAACTCTTGGCACCGTCAAGACCGACGCCAATCCCGACGCCATCGTCTATGACGCCGTCACCAAGCGCGTCTTCACTCTCAATGGCCGCGGCCAGAACACCACCGCAATCAACGGCGCCGACGGCACCGTCGCCGGAACTCTCGCTCTCGGCGGCAAACCCGAATTCGCCGTCGCCGATGGCAAGGGCAGCATCTTCGTAAACATCGAGGACAAAAACGAGCTCGTTCAATTCGACGCGCAGAAACTCACCGAAACCCATCGCTGGCCGCTCGCGCCTTGCAAGTCCCCCTCCGGCCTCTCCATGGATCTCAAGACTCGCCGCCTCTTCGCCGTTTGCGACGAGAAAGTCATGGCCGTCGTGAACGCCGACACCGGCTCAGTCGTCGCGACGCCCACCATCTGCGAAGGCCCTGACGCCTCCGCCTTTGAACCAGCCACAGGTTACGCCTTCGCTTCCTGCGGCGACGGCAATCTCACTGTCGTCCACGAAGACTCCCCCGACAAATTCACCGTCATCGAAAATGTCCCCACCAAGCGCTCCGCCCGTACTATGGGCCTCGACCTGAAGACTCATAACATCTTTCTTCCTTCCGCCGAATTCGATCCTCCGGCCCCCGGCGAACGCCGCGGCAAAATGAAGCCCGGCTCCTTCGCCATCGTGGTCGTCAGCAAGTAACCAACGGAACCGACAGCGCGCACTAACTCGCGCATCCGCCTCCGCACAAAATAAAAGCGTCCCGACCGGGTCGGGACGCTTTTGATTCTTTCTGCGGTTTCAGTCCGTCAGTTCGAAGGCACCACGCCAACGTTGTGCACTCCCGCAAACAGCGACATCCCCGTCCCAGCCGACTGCGGCAGCCACCACATCTTGCGCAACAACGAGTGCCGGCTCGTCATCATCTTCCGCCCGACGTAATCCAGCACCACCGGGCTGACTTGTGTCGCCGCGTACAAAGCTCCAGAGTGCGAGAAGGGCCGCAGCAATGGATTCGCTTCTGTGCCGTACCCGCCGGAAATCGCGCGCCGCGTGGACCATGCGTCAAACGCCGCCGCCCCGGACGAAGCAAACGTCAGCGCATACCAAACCTTCTTCTGCCGCTGCGTATCATACTCAGGGTTGAAAGCAGGCTTACCTGGCTTAATGGCCAGTGGCGCGCTCCCAGGCACGATTGGCTCAGCCGCCGCCCCGGGCGTCACACCCGCGATCCTCGAGTCCGCCGCAATCTCCGCATCGCTCTTTATCTTTGGTTCCGGCACGGACGGCAGTGCCTTTGAGGGAGAGGAATCTTTCGTCGCATCCACGGAAACGCCTGCGGGGCGCTCCACCACTGTCTTTACGACATCCCCGCTTTGCGGAAAGGGGAACATCAAAAGGATCGTTGCGAGCAGCATGTTTCACCTCAGTAGTTAAGAGCTATGCATTCCGGTCCCCACTCTCAACTACGGAGAATATACTGTCCGAAAGGGCAGGTCGCACTGGCCCATTGGTCACATTCCAATTAGTACCCTCCTCTAGCACCTCCGTTTCCCTCTTTCGGGACTCCCGTACTAGCCGCCAAAGTGAACAATTTTTCACATTTGCGGCACACCATTGCCGCACCCGCGCGCGAATCTCAACGGCGCTTTCGACTGCGCGAGTCCATCTCTCGCTTCCTTTCGATTGTTTGCATCCCGGGTAAAACGCCGTAGCCCGGCGTTTTGGTGTGAACGACTCTGCTATAATCCCGTCCATTGACCCCGGCTCCGCCGAGGTTCTTCTAGAGGTTTCTCTAAACAATGGCGGCCAACGAATCCACCGCAGCCAAGCGCGCTCCCGTTCCAGAGCGCGGCCCGCAGTCTCCCCGCTTCATCGTCATCGAAGGCCCTCTTCGCGTCGGCAAAACCACTCTCGCAAAAATTCTCGCCGAACGTCTCCACGCCCGCCGCATCTACGACTGCGAAGACAATCCCTTCCTCGCTGATTTCTACAAAGAAAAAGCCGGCGCCGCCTTCCGCGCCCAGATGTACTTCCTCGTCGAGCGCCAAAAACGCATCCGCGAAGCTCTCGCAGTCGAAGCTCCCGGCCCCGTCCTCTCCGATTTCCTCCTCGAAAAGGACCGCATCTTCGCCAATCTCAATCTCGATGACGAAGAGCTCAAACTCTACGACCGCTACTACGAATCTCTTACCGCGGACATTCCCGCGCCCGATCTAGTCATCTATCTCCAAGCCAAACCCGAAGTTCTCCGCGCCCGCATCGCCAAAAAAGCCTCCCGCGACGAATCCCAAATCTCCCCCGAATACATCGAAGAAGTCGCCCACGCCTACGAACACTTCTTCTTCCGCTACGCCGCCTCCGACCTCCTTGTCATCAACACCTCCGACATAGATTTCGTCGAGCGCAGCGAAGACCTGCAACAACTCCTCCGCCGCCTCCAAGACCCCGTCAAAGGCACCCAATACTTCCTCCCCCTCGGCGCCTCCGAGTAGGATTTTCCAGTCTGCCCGTAACGAAGCTTTCAGCGTATTCGCTTATTCTCGATACAAATCCCCCGCGAGATACTTGAATCCCGTATCCACGGCCACCGTGGCGACGGTACTCCCGCGCCCAAGCTCCTGCGCCAGTTGCAGCGCCGCCACAACATTCAGCCCGGACGACGTGCCCGCGAATATTCCTTCCTCCTTCGCCAACCGTCGCGCCATTTCACGCGCTGCCCCTTCCTCCACCGTGCGCGCTTCATCGAAATCGCTGTCCTTCAAGTGTGGCGGCCGGAAGCCTGCGGCGATCCCCTCGACGCGGTGTGCACCGCCTTTTCCCGTGGTGAGCATAGGCGAAGATGCCGGCTCCAGCGCCACAATGCGCGCCTTGCATCCAGCCTCCTTCAGCGCGCGTGACACACCCACAATCATTCCGCCTGTGCCCACTCCGCCGCAGAACGCCGCCAGGCCGTCACCCGCTTGTTCCACGAGCTCCCTGCCAATTCCCATGTATGCGCCAATCGCGTCCTGGTTATTGAATTGATTTGTGTAGAACGTGCCCGGCTCCCGCGCCAATTCTTCCGCACGCCGCTTCATCCTCTGGTAAAGCTCCGGCACAAGCTTGCCGTCCTCGGCCGGAAAGATCTCCAGGTCCCCGCCGAAAAGACGCATCGTCCGCAGCTTTTCGTCCGCAAATCCGTCTGACGAGATAGGCGTAAACCGATACCCCTTGATCGCGCAGACCATCGCCAGCGACGATCCCGTGCTCCCTCCCGTCCACTCCACCACGCGCATGCCCGCACGCAACTCGCCCCGCGCCTCCGCCCCTTCAATCATCGCCAGCGCCATCCGATCCTTGTACGAGCCGGTCGGATTGTAGTACTCCAGCTTCACCAGCACTTCAGCCATCCCTGGCGACACAATCTTCCTCAGCCGTACGACCGGCGTATTCCCGATCGCCTGCAAAACCGAATCCCGCACTTGGTTTTTCGCCGCCATCATCCTTCTCCCCCGTCCCATCGCAGATTTAGTCCATGCCATTGTAGGGGCATGGCATGCCGTGCCCGCTATCCGCCCACAACCTTCAAACTTCGTTTTCGCTTCTTGAGAATTCTAAGGTCCTGGCTTAAAATTCTCACAGGCAGTATAGTAGGTAATATCACTACTGTTGGAGTTGTCATGGAAAAGAACGTATCAGCTGCGGATGCAAATCGTAAGTTTTCAGAACTATTGCGGGGCGTCCGCAAAGGGCGCAGCTACGTGGTGACTTCTCACGGCAAACCCGTCGCTAAGCTAGTGCCCGCCGATGGCGACGGTCGCAACGCCGAGGCAGCGCGAGCCGCGCTGCTCCGTCGACTTGATTCCCAGAAGCCCGCCAAAGGTGCCAGCTCCCGCCGCCGTTGGACTCGCGACGAGCTCTACCAGGACGCTGATTGAGAGTCGCCCTGGACACGAACGTCCTGGCCTACGCCGAGGGCGTCAATGGCGCTTCCATGAAGAAGACCGCGCTAGATTTGATCCGCGCACTCCCGGCAGGCGCCGTCGTCCTTCCCGCGCAGGCTGTCGGCGAACTCTTTCAAGTTCTCGTGCGAAAGGATCAGCGAACTCCCTCACAAGCCCGCGCCGCCATCTTGACGTGGTGCGATGTATTTTCCGTTGTGGAAACTTCCCAGCCCGTGCTCTTCGGCGCCGCGGAACTGGCCGCCACCCATCGCCTCAGCTTCTGGGACGGCGTAGTCCTCGCCTCCGCCGCAGAAGCCGGCTGCCGCCTCCTTCTCTCCGAAGACCTGCACCCTGGCTTCACCTGGAACTCCGTCACCGTCGCCAATCCCTTCGCAACTCCCAAACATCCCCTTCTGCAAAATCTCCTCGGCAGCTAATCCTAGTCCCACCACCGTCATTTCGAACGGAGCAAGCCGACGCTTTTTCCTTTCACGTTTGCTCCTGCAAACGTGTCGGCTTGCGAAGAGAGAAACTCTCTCTCTGCCCCTTATCCGCGCCATCGCCGTACGTTCCTCAACAACGAAATCTCTCTTCTCTTCAGCTGCCTGTTACGCCATCCCCAACGCCAGTGACGTTACCGAAGTCGAGCCAGCCAAAATCTCTCCGTCTTCGCGACTCCAAGTCTCCCTGCTCATGCGCAATCGCGCCGGCAACTTCAGCGTCGGCCGCCTCATGGAATTTCTCACCGCCCTCCGTCAAGACGTTGAAATCACCATCCGCCCCTCCAGCAAACAACACGGCGCCCTCTCGGTCGTCTCTGCCTGACCGCTACTGCATCCGAAAAACTTGAGAGAGTCTCAAGTACGCATCCCGCGACGAGCTAAACTCCCAAGCCCTCCTGCTCCCAGGCAGGGGATACATCGGTCGAGCCCAGGCAATGCTCGGTTCCGAGCGACCAGTGGCATTGAATCCCACCAGTTTCGCCGCCGGCCACATTGATATCCGCATTCAGAGATGGGCACACCCTTCAAACATGAATTCCCGACAACGAGAAGTCCGCACCACCTTCTGGCCGAGACCCAAACTCAATTCTTTCATAAACGGAAACGCGTCCTAAACTCGCCGCATACCCTCGGAGCACCGAGCTCGCCGAAGTCCTCCTCCTCGCCAAGCCAGTTGCCGCATCATGGCAAATCCCAATGTCCGCGCAACAATTTCGGCCTCGGCGCTAGTCGGCTCCCCCAGATGCTCTTTCGATCGCAACTCTCGTATTTCAGATAATCCATATCCCAGCCAAACCAAAGAAAGCCGATGGCCGCGTAGATAATCAATGGCATTGCCGATGGGCGGCGAGGTGATTCTGACGTCGACGGAGCCCGGGGACAGGCGTGCCAACGGCGTGCGTCGCCTCTCTTTACAGCCACTGAGCCGAGAATTTTCTCCGGTGCCAACCGCGCCGCCAACCGTCTCGCGACTGTAAAAACCCTGATAAACATCGTAATCGTTCTCGGGAAGAGCGCGGAAATGCGGTCAGGCTGTGAGAGGTGTCGCGTCCGACCGATGCCCGCTCCTTGGTGATGATGATTCTACTCAGTGCGATCCTCATCGCATCTGCAAGTACACCTGATTTCCGGACAACAAAAGGGAAAGGCGCCTAAGGGGGAGCTTGCCAATCCACTTGTTAACTTCAGTCTTCGTGCCTTGATTGATCTTAGAGTTCGGAGTTGCATAGTCGGCTTCATCATCGATTACCACAACCTGACCCTTACCAGCTAAACGAGCGACAAGCTTCTTGAGATCGAACACATTCTTTTTGCAGAAGACCACTAGTTCCTTCGGATTCTGCGCGTTCGACGATTGAAGCAGCTCGGACAAGCTTCTCGGCGCAGGCGCAAGTCCCGAAGCTTTGAACCGCGTCAAGTTCTGTGTAAGCAGATCGACGCTATCGTTCATCAGGTGCACAATCATCGGGTGACCGTCGTCCAAGAGTTTAGCGGTAAGACAGATCATCATCTCAGTCTTGCCGCTTTGGGGCTCGCCGTAAATCACTAGAGAGGAGGCCTTGGCTTTGGCTAAATTATTGATTGCCCCGCCTACCGCCTCTTCGATGCAGGCTGGAGCAATGTTCTTGGCCTGTAATCGCTTGAGTTGGTTTGCATAACGATTTTTTAGCTTCGCCTTGCTCTTAAACTTTGCCAGATCGATTTCGCCGGGCATTATTCGGTGCCTCCCTACTCACCAAGGATAACGATAATAGCTATAATTAGCTAGGCAGTTAAATCCATATTCTGCGAACCATTGCCGTTGCGCACCTTTACTAGTCCAAGCTGGAGATCAGGTGGCCTTGTATTCACGCTCCAGGAAGGGAATAAGTTCTGAACTTTCCGCCGGGTGCCGCATCCCTTTGCGATTTTCGCAAAGGGTGCGTGTTTTGACTTTCTGAGTCTTGCGCCTGTCTCACCAAACTACAAAATTCCCGCCAACTCCTTCCAACCACTCCACTTCCGCCCGTCTCATTCGAACGATACCACTCAATAATAGTCCTTGACAGTAATCGAAACCCATGCTACCCTCTCCCATGCTTTCCTCGCAATCCAGCCAATCGCCCTCCCCTTCGCTCGGTCCTTCTCCCCTTTGCGCACCCAGCGCCTCTGCGTTCACCTCTTTCTCGGGCTTTTGTAGTGGCGGGTCTTCAGACCCGCGCCTTTTTCCGCTCCCGCTACGCCTCTAACCTCACTCGCCACTCTCTTGCCCTAAGCCAGGCCGAATGGTCACTCGCCACTAACTCCTTCAGAATCCGCACTTACGAAAAATGCGCCTCTAACCCGTTTAGAATCCGCACTTCCAAAACAAAGACTTAAAACCCTTTAGAATCCGCACTTACAGAAAAACCCGGGGGGAGGGGGTCACATCCTTCAAGCCAAAATCTTCTCTTGTTTTCTCGGGGCTCCTTCTTACTCCGTGCCTAGTCGAAGGGAGCGAAGCCGATGGGTCACTCGCCACTTCCCCGGCGTCACCGTTAAGAAACGGGCAGGACCCTCGCGCGTCAGTATACTTGTCAGCTGTCCAATCAGTTGGGGGGACAAGTGTAGCGCAGGGGGTGCCTAGATGGCTGGAACTCTTAGTCAGGATCTGCGCAGCGGCGTGCGCATGTTGAAGAAAAGCCCCGGCTTCACCGTAGTCGCGATTCTTTCGCTCGCCCTCGGCATCGGCGCCAACACCGCCATCTTCACCATCATCAACGCCGTCTTCCTGCACCCGCTGCCCGTCCAGGATCCCGCCCAGCTCGTCGAGATGTTCACGCGCGACACTAAAACCGTCAACGCCAACGCGAACTTTCAGCTTACCGGCACTTCGCTCCCCAACTACGAGGACTATCGCGATCAAAACACGGTCTTTACCGGCCTGGCCGCCGCTACCTTCCCTCTTCCCCTCAACTGGGGCGGCCAAGCCGAGCCTCAGCAACTCCTAGCCTCAATGGTCAGCCCGAATTTCTTCGACGTTCTCGGCGTGAAGGCCTATCGCGGCCGCTTTTTCTTCCCCGACGAAGGCAAAAAAGTCGGCTCCGATCCCCTCGTTGTTCTGAGCTACGCCCTCTGGGTCCGCCGATTTGGCTCTGACCCCAGCATCGTCGGCCAGAACATCACTCTCAACGCGACCTCTTACACCGTCATCGGCATCGCGCCGCCCAATTTCAAAGGCATCGTCTCGCTCGCTCCGCCCGATGTCCTCTGGGTTCCGCTCAGCATGCGCGACTACATTGTTACAGGTCAGCTCAAAATTTACGAAAATCACCGCCGCATGCGCTGGATCTCCATCGTCGGCCGCCTCAAGCCAGGAGTCACCGTGGAGCAAGCGCGTGCCTCCATGAAGACGATTGCCTCGGCTCTTGAAAAGGAATACCCCCGCGACAACCCTGGCCGCACCTGCGAGCTCTATCCGCTCAATCAATCCGCCCTCGGCATCAACCAGCGCGCGCAATTCTCCCTTGCCGGCGGCGTCCTGATGGGCGTCGTCGGTCTCGTCCTGCTCATCGCCTGCGTCAATCTCGCGAATCTACTTCTTGCCCAAGCTGCCAAGCGCGAAAAGGAATTCACCCTTCGCGCCGCTCTCGGCGCTGGACGTTTCCGCTTGGTCCGCCAGCTCCTGACCGAAAGCACGCTGCTCTCGCTCGTCGGCGGATTGGCCGGTCTTCTCATAGCTTTCTGGGGCCGCAAACTTCTCTGGTCGTTCCGCCCGCCGTTTCTCGCGGATGGCTCCATCGATCTTTCCTTCGATTCTCGCGTTCTCTTCTTTACCCTCGCCATCTCGCTTCTGACCGGCCTGGTCTTTGGCATCATCCCCGCTCTTAAGGCCTCCAACACCGATCTCAACGAAGTTTTGAAAGCCGGTGGCCGTGGCGGAACGATGGGATGGGCCCACAATCGTATGCGCAGTCTGCTCGTGGTTTCGGAAATCGCGCTGGCCCTTGTTGCTCTCATCGGCGCAGGCCTATTTCTTCGCAGCATGCAGAAAGCTCAGCAAATCAGTCCTGGCTTTGAGTCGAAAAATCTCTTTGAATACAACTTTGATCTAGCCGCTCTCCGTTACACTCCCGATCACGGCCAGCAATTTTTCCGCGATGCCCTCGAACATGCCAAATCCGTCCCCGGCGTTGCGGAAGCCACCATTTCCTCCAATGGCATCATCGGCGGTGGACTTGCCGGAACCATGTTCCGCGAAGGCGAGCAAGCCGATCCTAACAACCGCGGCACTCTCGTTACTTTCAATAGCGTCATGCCCGGTTACTTCTCCGCTCTCCGTATCCCCATATTAAGTGGCCGCGATTTCACGGACTTCGATCGCGAAAACACCAAGATCGTGGTGGTGATCAACAAGGCCATGGCCGATCTCGTTTGGCCGGGCCAGGACGCGATGGGCAAGCGCTTTACTATCGTCGTTGACCCCAATCAATACGAGGTCGTCGGCGTGGTCGGCACGACTGTCGTTGGCGCCGTTGGAGAAGATCCTCAGCCCGTCGCCTATTTCCCGTTGCGCCAGCAATACTCTCCGCAGGGCGCGTTGATCGTTCGCACCACGGGCGAGCCGGAAGCGGTAATGGGTGCGGTCCGCGCCAAGGTCAATGAACTCGACCACAACCTGGCCCTGACCAACGCCCAGACCATCGGACAACTCCTTGCGCAAAGCCTCTGGGCCGCGCGCATGGGCGCCGCCCTCCTCGGCCTGTTCGGGATTCTCGCTCTGATCCTTGCGTCCATCGGAATCTACGGAGTTTTGTCCTATTCCGTCACGCAGCGCACCAGCGAAATCGGCATTCGCATGGCGCTTGGCGCCCAATCGCAACAAGTGCTGAAGCTCGTCCTTCGGCAAGGCATGATCCTCGCCGGAGTCGGTGTTCTAGTGGGCGTAGCGATCGCCCTGCCCATCACGCGGTTCGCCTCGTCTCTACTTTACGGCGTCAGCGTCTGGGACCCCGTCACCTACATCTCCATCACACTTCTTCTCATGGCCGTCGCCCTCTTGGCTTGCTACGTCCCTGCGCGCCGCGCCACGCGCATTGATCCGCTAGTCGCCCTGCGTTTTGAGTAACAGCCATGCCCCCAAAACGCGAAGCGCCCGAGCCCAAGGGCCCGAGCCACGTCACCACGGATGAAATCATGTGGAATCCTGGACGCGCAGACACGCACGTCTGCCACATCCATGTCGCAATCGCACCATTCAGTCTCGTTAAAGCACTTATTTTCTAGAACTTGCAAACGGCCTCGCGCTCGTTCTCCTCGGCAGCTGGCATGCACTCTTCTCTTGCGAGTATGCACCACCATCGAACGCAACGAGGGCTGCAACCATGTCAGCCAAAAAACTCACCCGCAACATTCGCCGCACCACCGCAGCAATTCTTTCTCGCTGTACTCACGTTGACTGCCTGGACTGCATATCGCATTTGGCCGCGACAGATGCGCGTCGCTGCGCATCGTCGCCATCTCGGTCCGAAAGTACACGGGCGAAACATCGTGCTTCCGTTTTCGAACGAAGTGGCTTGCGCGGAAATCGCTTCGTTCGACGACCAACTCGAGGCGTTTCTTCGCTTCGAGTATCTGCGCGGTCGCAATCCCGACGACGCCTCGAAAATTCTTCTTACGGCAAATCACAACGGCAAGCACGCCTCTTACAAAATTCTTCTTCTCGTCGAAAACAATCAGCTCACGGCTATTCCCCGCCTCAATCAGATGAAAGCGCACGGCCTCATCGCTCATTACGAACTTGTCGCGTGGACGCAGCAGGATCTCGCTTTTGCGCAACAGCAAAGCCGCATCTTCGAAAACGCGTACAACGTTCCCACCGAGCAAAAGCTGGAAACGCTTCCTTCCTTTCAGCTTCTTCCCGCGCTCGCGGACTTTCTGGTTTTCAAATCACAAACGGATTGGCGCGTCGTGGGCCAAAGCACGCGCGCGCCGCAGCCGCTCACACATCATCAGGCGCTTCGCCTCGCTTCCGATATTCTTGACGTGGCGCATTTTTATTCTTTGCCGCTCGACTATTTTCTCGGCGTCGGCGCCATGGAAAACAACTACATGGATGTGAACGGCGACCTCACGCACGCCGTCTGGAAAAAGCGCGCGGAACGCGGCGACATCGTTCTCGAGCGCGGGCGCAAGCGCGTGCTTGTGAGCGACTACTCGATCGGGACGTGGCAAGTCTCGCGTGAAACTCTTCGCGCCGCTCACCAGCTCTACTTGAAGGACAAGCGTCACTACGATGAGCTGCCGCCGCGTCTGCGCCCTTCACGCGATCTCGACGTGAATTCCGTGAACGCGGAAGTGCTCACTACTTATGCAGGGCTCCTGCTTCGAAATCTGTTGGACCGCTTCGGCGGCGATGTTGACCAAGCCATTGGCGCATACAACGGCGGCGTTCGAAATCCCAACCCGGCGTACGCCGCTGGAGTCAAGAACGTTGCGCTCTATGCGCGCAAGGTGCTCGAACATGCGCCGCTTCCCGCGGCCAAATCTCCTGTGGCCAGTTTGCCGAATGGCACCGTTCTGTAGGGCCGCTTTTTTGCATCCCGCATTTTTCAAAGGCTTAAGGGCGCGCTTCGTTGCGCCTGCCCGGAGGGTCAGGTTCTTGAATCGTGCGAGCCTGTACGTTTTCGGTGTTGCCTCGGTTCGAATCGCGCGCCTAAAGTAGTTGCTACCCGGCGCTACCGTTTACAAAATGAAATCTGTCTTGGGAGCTCCCGCACGCAAGCCAAAGCCCTCGCCTCTCGAGGGTTCCGGCAATTTTCGCGTTCAGCCGGCCGATTCGAATCCGCAGCAGATTTCGCGGCGCGAGTGGTGGCTGTGGCTTTCCGCACTGTTCGTCACGACACTTTCGTGCGTGGCTTTTCTGTTGTCCTGTTTTAGCTCCTTCTTTCGTCACGCGGATCATTTTTACGAAATCCGTTCGGATCAAACGCGCTGGGCGACGCTGTGTTTGCTTCTGGTGTTCAATTCCTGGCTGGTCTATCGCCAGTGGTCTTTCCGCCGTCTTCGCCGACATTCCACAACGGAGCCTGCGGACACTCAAATCGCAGCGCAACAGTTTTCCGAAGCAGCGGGCCTCGACCCGGTCACAGGCTTGTACTCGCGATCTTCTCTCGAGCAGCATCTGGGGAAAGAAGTCGCCCGCGCGCGGCGGCAAAACACGTCCTTGAGTCTCGCGACTGTTCATGTGGACGAGTTCGCGCATCTCAGCGCGCGATACGGCAAATCCGCCGTGGACGCGGCGCTCAAGGAGCTTGCGCGCCGCTTGAAAAAAGCCAGCCGCGGCTCGGACATTGCCGCGCGGCTGAGCGACGATGATTTTCTCCTCTTGCTACCTGAATGTGGTTTGAACGAGGTCAAGCAGGTCTTGAACCGGCTTGGCGCCGTCGAGGTGAGCTCCTCAGGCCAAAAAATTCCGCTCAATTTCACGACAGGCTGGGTGGACTATCAGCCCGGGGATCTGCCCGCCGATTTGCTCAAGCGCGCCGCTGACCTTCTCCATCTCTACGACACCGCTGCGCAGAACAGCTTTTCCACTACTCTCGCGCCGCACTAGTTTCCGCGTCCGTTTTGCACAACGTCTTCGCACAACCTCTGTTAACACCGCGCCCCACGCGCCCGTCTTGCACCTCAGCAAAACGAACCTGTGAGGCACACCATGAAATCGCGTCATGCAAGAACACTTGGATTCTTCCTGCTCTCGCTGATGTTCCTGCCTTTGCTTTGCTTCTCAAGAGCCGGTGCTCCCTGGCCTTCTGGGCCCGGCTCGGTGATGGAAATCGCGGCGATGCATATCGCCCGCGCGAGCCACACTTCCACGCTGCTGCCGAACGGGAAGGTGCTCATCGCCGGAGGATTTGCCGGCAGCGGCGGCGAGTATGATCCTTACCGCACCGCAGAGCTTTACGATCCACGCTCTGGAACTTTCGAGTCCGTCGCCAGCATGACGATTGGACGCTCCGGCCACACTGCAACGCTCCTGAAAAATGGGAAAGTGCTGATGGTCGGCGGCTGGACGGGCCGTTATGATCTTCGCGGTTCCGCGGAAATTTACGATCCGGAAACAAATACATTCACTCCCACGGGAAACCTGGTGATCGAACGCGCCGGAAACACGGCCACTCTTCTCGCGGACGGTCGCGTGCTCATCGCAGGCGGCGTGGATCGCCAGGAAAATGCGCTCGCGACTGCCGAGCTCTACGACCCGTCAACGGGAAAATTCACTCAGACTGGCAGCATGGCTGACCCGCGTGGAGCGCACACGGCGACCGCTCTCAAGGACGGCAGAGTTTTGATCGTGGGCGGAGGCTCCGGGCATTACCCTTCGCAAAACGTCCATCGCTCTGCGGAGATCTTCGATCCCGCCACTGGTAAGTTCATTTCCGCAGGCCAGATGACTGTGGGCCGCCACAAACATGCAGCGATTCTGCTACGCAGCGGAAAGGTTTTGATTGTGGGCGGTTCGGACAACCGGGACTGGCATGGGGAATATGCGAGCGCGGAGATCTACGATCCTGTTTCAAAAACATTCACCGCCACTGGAACGATGAGTATCTCTCGATTTAAGATTCCTGCCGCCATCGCGCTACTGCCAAATGGTAAAGCTCTTGTCGCTGGTGGCGGCCCTTTCGCCGAGCTGTATGACGAAGCCACGGGCACGTTCACGAAAATTCCTGGCTCGTTGGGAGCTGCGCGCTTCTTCGCTTCGGCAACACTTCTCTCTGGTGGGAGAGCGCTGATCACGGGAGGTTACGCCGAGAGCGGTGGCAATCTGCCTGCGACGCCTGCGGCGTGGCTCTACCAGCCTGGCAGCGCATCCGTTTCTGATTGAAGCGTTGCCTCAGAGGTGGAATACATCCGCCCCCGTCACCGGTCCAAGTTCAGACGTGGCTGGTCGGCGGATCGCATGTAGCTGCCAAAGATGACCTAGACCTGAATCTGGTTCGATGCGTATTCTCGCAGAAGATTTGCTTGTGTTGTATGCTAGGCGAACTTTCTCCCTGCCAGAGGTCCGCATCATGAAATGGACGATGAGAATTCATGTGGCATTTACCCTGGTCGTCTTGATTTGGTCGGTGACAACGATCCCGCTATCGGCACAGTCAAACGCGCAACCGCTGTCGTTCGGGACTTGCAAACCGGTCAGCGAGCGTACGAGTGACGTGGGATGCTGGATCCTCGTCGATCAGGCCGTGGGACGAATCGAGCAGGCGCAAGTGTTTTGGCATTTGGACGTTTACCCGACTCGTAAAGAGGCGGAGGAAGCCAAGGGACCGCGTGGAGCCGTGGTCGAGTCACTGGGAAAAGTGTGGCTACTAACGATTGAAAAAGCGGGATGGCGGCCAACGCGTAAAGGGGAACGCGTCGCCGAAATTGGTCCGCTCCCGGTGACCGCCGGGGAACAATATTCGGCCGTGTTCATGGAAGCGATTCTTAATCCTGGGATGGCCTCAGCCATTCATGTCCACTCGGGGCCGGAAGCCTGGTACACCCAGGCAGGAGAAACCTGCTTGGAGACTCCCAATGGTAAACAGGTTGGACGTGCCGGTGGTTCGCCAGTGATTGTGCCCGGTGGACCGCCTATGCTGCTCACAGCCACCGGAACCGAACAGCGCCGCGCGCTGACGCTCATCCTTCATGAATCCTCGAAACCTCCAACCACCGTGATACACGATTGGGAGCCGAAAGGATTGTGCAAAGCCTCCTAGATGCGATCGAGCTGCCTGTCCATTTGAATAGGCGAAGGCACTTGGATATTGACGCGTGCGACGTTTGTTCTGTGGACGCCTATCGTGCGCCCTTTGCCGAACTTGTTGCGCAGGTCTTTCTTCCGCCGCAATTGAATCCGCGAATTTTCTTCGGTGCGCTGCCACTTCCCACTAGAATCCTCAGGACGTGAAACGCGACTGCGTATTGTAGCTAGCGATTCATTGGGGGCAGGCATGAAATCGAAGCAGGCGGAAAAATCTCCGAAAGTTTTGGTGATTGACGTTGGCGGCACGAACGTGAAGCTGCTGGCGACGGGACAAAAAGAGCCGCGAAAATATCCGTCCGGCCCGACGATGACGCCACGCAAGATGGTTCAGCTGGTGAAGAAGTCCGTTTCCGATTGGAAGTTCGACTGTATCTCGCTCGGCTATCCCGGGCCCATCATTAACGGGCATCCGCTTCGCGAACCACACAACCTGGGCCGCGGGTGGGTGGGATTCAATTTTCACAAAGCGTTTGGCTGCCCGGTGAAGGTGCTGAACGATGCGGCGATGCAAGCGGTTGGGAGCTACAGAGGCGGGCGGATGTTGTTCCTCGGACTGGGTACCGGCCTGGGGTCGGCGATGATCGTTGATGGAATTCTGCAGCCGATGGAGCTGGCACATTTGACGTATAAAAACGGCAAAAGCTATGAGGACTATCTTGGGTTGCGCGGCCTGGAACGAATGGGCAAGAAGAAGTGGCGCCGCTGCGTGGCGAAAATCACCAAACAATTGAAAGCCGCGCTGGAAGCGGATTATGTGGTGCTGGGCGGCGGGAACAGCAAGAAATTGAAGAAGCTGCCGCCAGGAGCGCGGCTGGGCAGCAATGAAAACGCGTTTCTTGGCGGATTTCGCATGTGGCAGAAGAACCAGGTCTCAAATCCTTTCTGAGCTGGCCCGTTGCGCGCGCCACGATAGGGGCCCGCTTCGGCGCCGCGTCCTGGATCAGGACAATAGGAGGTCCCCTCAACTTCCAATCTCTTGCGTCCGCTTGTATATTGCACCCGCACATTAAGGAGGCCTTCCATGGACCTGTGGTCACGCCGAAAATTCTTTCTCACATCTCTTGCCGGCAGTATTGCCGCGGGCGCCGGCAAAGTTTTCGCACGTTCGCTTCCCGGAGATGCGGCTGCTCTGCCATCACCAATCCCAAACGCGCCGGTGCAAGGCACGCGGCCACTGATTATTTCCAGCGCGAACGGGCTGCACGCGCTTGATAAGGGCATGGACATTCTGAAAAGAGGCGGCGACACGCTTGATGCTGCGATCGCGGCGGTGACTGTTGTTGAAGATGATCCGAACGACGATTCGGTCGGCTACGGGGGATTGCCGAACGAGGAGGGCGAGGTTGAACTGGACGCAAGCGTGATGCACGGACCGACGCACCGCGCGGGGGCGGTCGGGGGTGTGCGGCGGATTAAGAATGTCGCGCGACTGGCGCAAACCGTGATGGAAAAAACGAATCACGTGATGATGGTGGGCGAAGGGGCCCACCGGTTCGCGGTGGCCGAGGGCTTTGAGGATATGAGTTTGCTCACGGAGCATTCGCGGAAGATTTGGCTGGCGTGGAAGGCGTCGTCTTCGATGAACTGGCGACCGGGAATTGACAGCCCTGAATGGAAAGAACACGTTTCCGCGATATTCGAGGGCGATTTGGAAAAAATCGCTTATGCGGAACGCGTGATCGCGCATCCGCCGACGGGCACGATTCCGTGCATGGCGGTGAATGAAAAAGGAGATATTTCGGCGACGACTACGACGTCTGGATTGGCGTGGAAAATTCCTGGACGCGTGGGCGATTCACCGATCATCGGCGCGGGATGCTTCGTGGACAATGAGGTCGGCGCGGCGGGCTCGACCGGTAAGGGCGAAGAGAATATCAAGATCGCGGGCGGGCATACGATTGTTGAAATGATGCGGCGAGGGAAATCGCCGACGGAGGCTTGCCTGGAAGCGCTGGCACGCATAGCGCGCAACTACAACAACGATAAGAAAAAGCTGGCGACGTTTCACATTTTCTTTTACGCGCTAAACAAGGATGGCGTCCATGGCGCCGCGTCGCTTTGGCGCAACCACTATGAGGAAAAGCAGAACTCGGTTTACGCTGTTCACGACGGCACGCAGGCGCGCCTTGCTGAATGCAAACCATTCTTCGACGAAATCAATGTCCACGGATAGCGCTCGCAGATAAAATAGGTTCATGGACCAAGCGAACATTTTGATTATCGGCGGAGGCGTGGTTGGATGCGCGATTGCGCGAGCCGTTTCCGCGCGCTGGCAGGACATTTTTCTCGTTGAGCAAAATCCCAAGCTGGGTATGGCGACGAGCACGCGGAACAGCGGGGTCATCCACTCCGGGATCTACTATCCAAAGAATTCGCTGAAGGCGCGGCACTGCATTGAAGGCAACCGGCTGACGTATGAGTTTTGCAAGAAGCACAACGTCCCGTTTCGCCATACGGGGAAGCTGGTGGTTGCGGCGAATGCGCACGAAGAAGAAGAGCTCGCGGCGCTGAAGAAAAAAGGGGAAGACAACGGCGTCGAAGGATTGCGGCTGATTGGTTCGGCGGAGATTCGAAAGCGGGAGCCGCATATCAATGGATCGGCGGCGATTGATGTGCCTTCGACGGGAATTGTATCAGCGGAGGAGTTGGTGCACGCATACGCACGGATTGCGACGAGCCAGGGAGCGAATATCGTTCCGCGGGCGCGCGTTGTTTCGTTGGAGCCGTCGGGGAACACGGTTCGCGTTGGATTGCGTATTGGCGACGGGGAAGATGCACAAGCCGAGACAATTGAAGCGCGCTGCGTGATCAATGCGGCAGGACTCTACGCCGATGAAGTGGCGGCGATGCTGGGAAATCATTCGTGGAAGATTTATCCGGTGCGCGGAGAGTATTGCGAAATTCGTGGGGCGCGTGCTTCTTTGATAAGCGACCTGGTTTATCCGTTGCCACACGCGCATGGTTTGAGCCTGGGCGTTCATTTTACGAAGACGCTTTGGGGAACGGTGCTGGTGGGGCCGACGGCGACGTATGTGGAAGGAAAAGATAATTACGAGCGCGAGCGCTTGCCCATCGCGGATTTTGCGGAGAGCGCAAAAGCGCTTTTGCCGGAGATCGAAGAGAGAGATTTGCAGCTCGGATATTCAGGGCTGCGTCCGAAGCTTGTGCCGCCGGATGGAAAAGGGATCGCGGATTTTGTGATTACGCGCGATCCGGCCGTGCCGCAGGCAATTCAGCTGGTGGGGATCGAGTCGCCTGGGCTGACTGCGGCGATTTCGATTGCTGAACATGTGGCGCAATTGGCTGGTGAGGTGCTTTCGTAGAGCCGATTGGAGGTTTGGAGGCAGCCGGGCACGGCATGCCGTGCCCCTACGAAACGAATCCATCCATGAAATGGTCTATTCGACAATGATACGAAGAAACTTCTTCTTACCTACTCGAATTTCGTATGACTTGGCAACGTCAAGGTCGATTCTAGAAGTTGGATCCTGAACGGTTTTGCCATCAATCTCGAATCCTCCCTGCTTGATGACGCGTTCGGCCTCTGATGCCGACTCCACAATTCCAATAGTTGCCAGGAGCCTCGACCACTTCTCCAAATTTGAAGGAGTGCTAACTGTGATCCGCGTTGGTACATTCGGTCCTTTTAGCACGACAAAGTTTATGCCACCAGGAACTCGTTGCAGGCGAATCTCTTTAAGTTCAATTGGGGCTTGGCGGTCGCGGAAGACGCGTTGGAAATTTTCGGCGGCTTTGCGGGCGGCATCTTCGCCGTGAAAACCAGAGATCACTTCTTGCGCCAGGCGCATCTTCACGTCCATGGGATGCGTCGCGCCGCTTGAAACTTCTTTTTTGAGCGCTGAAATCTCTTCGGGGGTGCGGTCAGTAACCAGGTCGTAGTAAGTCCACATGAGCTCGTCGGGGATGGACATGATTTTGCCGAAGATTTCTGTGGGGGACTCGGTGATGCCGATGTAGTTGCCGAGGCTCTTGGACATTTTGCGCTGGCCGTCGAGACCGACGAGAATGGGCATGGTGAGCGCCACTTCGGAGGGCAGGCCGTACTCGCGCTGGATGTCGCGGTGCACGAGCAGATTAAATTTTTGTTCGGTGGCGCCGATTTCGACGTCGGATTTGAGCGCGACGGCGTCGTATGCGGTAAGCAGCGGATAGAGCAGCTCGTGGACGGAAATGGGCTGGTTGTTGGCGAGACGCGAGCGGAAATCTTCGCGTTCGAGCATGCGAGCGAGGCGATAGTGGCCGCAGAGACGGACGACGTCGTAGCTGGAAAGTTTGTCGAGCCACTCGCTGTTGTAGCGGACTTCGGTTTTTTGCGGGTCGAGGAGTTTGAAGACCTGCGTGAGGTAAGTCTTGGCGTTGGCGTCGACTTGTTCGCGGGTGAGCGGCGGACGCGTTTCGGATTGTCCGGTGGGATCGCCGATCATCGCGGAGAAATCGCCGATCAGGAAAATTGCGGTGTGGCCGAGGTCCTGAAAATGTTTTAGCTTGCGAAGGACGACGGTGTGGCCGAGATGGATGTCGGGCGCGGTCGGGTCCACGCCGAGGTAGGCGCGGAGCGGCGTGCCGGTCTTCAACGAGTTTTCGAGTTTCGCCTTGAGGTCGGCTTCGGGGATGATTTCCGCGGCGCCTTTTTTTAGGTAGGCGAGCTGGTCTTCGACGGGTTTGAATTTTGTTTGCGTCATTTGGAATCGACGTTCAATGGCTGAAATTGTTCTAAAACGGTGCGAGATGCTCTTTTGAATTGTGTCCGAAGGAAAAATCCTCCGGGGCCGAGAAATCCGGCCCCGAAAGGCGCTACAGGGCTACTACAGCCGACCATTGGTATCCAATACGCGGCGGCCTTCGATTTTGTAACGGCCTTCGAGCACAATTCGAACGGCTTCGGAATAAATTCGGTGTTCCTCCTGCAAGATTCTCGCAGAGAGCGTGTCCTCCGTGTCGTCGTCTTTTACGGGCACAACGGACTGCAAGACGATGGGGCCGGCATCGAGATTTTCGTCCACAAAGTGGACCGTGCAGCCGGCGAATTTGACGCCATATTCGAGGGCTTGCCGCTGCGACTCCAGGCCCGGAAACGAAGGCAGCAGGGACGGATGAATATTCAGGATGCGGTTCGGGAACGAGGCTACAAAAAACGGCGACAAAAGCCGCATGTAGCCGGCCAGACAGACCAGTTCGATTTTGTGCTCGTTCAAGACCGAGACGACCTGGCGGTCATACGTTTCCCGTTCCAATCCTTTCGAAGGAATCGCGCGCGTGGCGATTCCGCGAGCTGTGGCACGCTCAATGCCCGGCGCGCCCTCGCGATTGCTGATGACAATCGCGATTTCCGCGTTGGGGATTCGCGCGGAAGCAATGCTATCCGCAAGCGCTTCGAAGTTCGAACCGCGGCCACTCAACAGCACGCCTATGCGCCTCTTCATAAACGAAAAACGTTAACACAACCACGGGCATCGGCAAAACTTGGCTGTACCTCTAGCGCATCGGGGGCGCGTCCAGTGCAATGGGCAATTGCATCGCAAAGTAGGCGCGGCAGCGTTAGAATGCCAAGGCCGATGGCGGCTACCTCATACGGAAAGCGACCACGATGAATCGATTCTGGAAAAAAGCTGGCAACGAATTTGGGCGAGTGGCAATTCTTGCAGGCCTGAGTGTTTTGTGTGCCGCAATAGTTGGTGCGCAACAGAGCGCGCCGGCGAAGGCGCCGACCGCATCGCCAGATCCCGCGGAGCCGCAGCAAAACAGACCACATCCTAAGATTCTGCCGCGGCCGATGGGCGCAATTGCGCGGCAGAGCATCAATGAAAAAGCGATGCGCAACATCATTCACCAGGAGGTGAGTTGCGGAACGCGACTGACGCTTTCTTCGTGGACCGATCCGAAACGCGGAATCGGTTGCGGACGAGACTTCATCGTCACGCGGTTCAACGAGATCGCGAAGGAATCCGGTGGAAAACTGGAAATCGTCGTGGATAAATTCGAGTCAAAGTCGGAACGGACCGGGCCGAATCCGGTACACCTTGAAAATGTGTACGGAATTTTGAAGGGCTCAGATCCAAATCTGGCGAAGAATATTTTCATTGTCGTGGGCGACTTTGACTCACGGCCTTCCAATGTGATGGATCCCGAGGCGGATGCGCCGGGGGCCGATGACGATTCTTCCGGGGTCGCGGTAATTCTGGAATCGGCGCGTCAATTGAGCAAGGCGGCCGCGGCTGGACATGGCGGCCGCGCGACGGTTTTATTTGGCGCGCTATCCGGCGAAGAGCAGGGGTTATTGGGAGCGTACCGGCTGCTGGAATGGACGAAGGAGCAGGGGTACACGGTGGGAGCGATGATGGACAATGACATTGTCGGCGCGGATCCGGCGCCGGGCGGGCCGCATCGTGTGCGCGTATTTTCGGAGAATGGCGCGATCGAGGATAGCGATGGGCCGCAGCGCGAGCTGGCGCGCGCGATCGAGGAGATCGACGGGCGTACGGCAATCCGGATGATTTTTCGGCTGGACCGCTATGGACGCGGCGGCGACCACTACCCGTTTTCCAAGGCGGGGTTGCCCGCAGTGCGATTCACGGAGCCGCTTGAAAATTACAATCACCAGCACCAGACGCCGCGGACCGAGAATGGGATCGAGTACGGCGACTACGAAAAGTATTTAAACTTTACGTTCATGGGAAATGTTGCGCGCGACAACGCGGAAGTGCTGCGGCAACTGGCGCTGGCACCGGCGCCGCCTACGAATGTGAAGCTGACGGGAGCGGTCACACCCGATGCGAAAGTGTCCTGGTCGGCGGAGGATGATGCAGACCGTGCGGGGTTTGAGATTTTGTGGCGAGAAACGACCGAAGCTCGCTGGAGCGTTTTTGACTTTGCGGAAAAGACGGGACAAACAGTGTTGAAGGACGTTTCAACCGACAATCACTTTTTTGCGGTTCGTTCCGGTCGGAAAAAATGGCGCACGGTCCATCGCGGTGATTTCCGAAGCGGAACGCCGCGCTCCGCCGCTTCCAACCACACCGAAACAATAGAAGAAATCTCTTACGTTTCCAGACACCATGACTGGTTATGGTGTCTGAATGCATATGCGCAGGCGTTGGAGACTGATCCTGCCAATCGTCGGCCTTATGTTGTTTGCCGAGAGACCTACCATTCTGTGCAGACGAATCGTGAAGGCAGAAGCACGCCTAGTCGATACTTCTGGTGGTCATTCATTCGACTTGGTTCCGATCCGACCAATCGGCATCCTTCGGTCCCCACACTCTGTAAGTCAGGCGAGGCGAACTGCACCAGTTGAGACCTTCCCTCCCTGTGGACAGATCCCGGATGGTTCTCGGAGTTCCTCGTAGTGTCCGCGATACCCGCCTTCGTGGTTGAGGCTGTGGTTATCGGCGGTCTAGGACGTATCGGCATAAATGAGATATGGGGCTTCATGATATCGATGCCCTTGCTCATTTTCGCGTGGTATTACTTCGTTGGCTGGCTGATTGATCGCTGGACATGAAAGCTACGTCGTCACACCTAGTGCTGCGTAGCGGCTTGCTGCGCGAAGGTGATGAAGTGGCCGCTTGGGTCCTGGACGGCGAATTCGCGCATGCCGTAGAAGGCGGTGCGCTCCGGCATGACTTTCTGCACATCCTTCATGGCAGCGAGGACGGCGTCCAGATTGTCGACTTCCAGATAGAGATAAGTCGGACCTTTTCTGGCAGCAGCAGCCATTTCGGGCGGAGCGTCTTTTTCCACGCTGGCGTAGGTTTGGTACATCACTTCTGCTGAGCCCTTCTGAAACGCGACGAAGCCGAGCTTATTCTCGTCGGGGACTTCGATGGTTTTTGTGAAGCCGAGACGATCAACCCAGAAGGGCAGGATGGGCTCGATTTCATTGACGAGCAGGACCGGAGTGATTTTCTTCACGTTCATGGATTTTTTCTCCTCGGTTTGATTGGCTTGCAGAGCAGCAAATCCGAAAAACAGAGCAAAGGCAAAAGCAGAGGAGGCCTGGGCGCGCATGTCTAATTTCCTTCTTGCAACAGCTACTAGTCTTGTTTAGACTAGCTAACAATACAGAGGCGGAGTGCCGCTGTCAAGGAGGTCTTTATGCCAGCAAAAGCACGAGAGCTCGAGGATTTGATTTCCATTGGGCCTGCCATGCTGCGGGATTTCGAACTGCTGGGGATTCGCAGTGTGGCGCAGCTAGCGAAGCAGGATCCGCGGCGGATGTACAAAAGGATGGAGCGCGCGACAGGACAACGGCAAGATCCTTGCGTACTGGATACGTTTTGCGCGGCGGTGGCGCAGGCGAGGAATCCGCGGCTGGCGGCGGAGAAGTGCCAGTGGTGGTGGTGGAGCAGAAAAAGAAAAGAACGAAGTGAGGACCTAAAGAAGTAACGACAGAAGATAAGAAAAAGATAACGCAGAAACGCGGAGATCGCAGGGGAGCGCGGAGAGATTGAAGAGAACTGTTGGGTCGAAGAACAAATTGGAACTGACTACGCCGGATCTGGTCTTGCTGAGTTTGCTGGCGGAGCGGCCGATGCACGGCTATCAGGCGAATGCGGAATTGGAGCGGCGCGAGATACGGGATTGGGCGGGGATTTCGCGCCCGCAAGTTTACTATTCGCTGGAAAAACTGGCCAAGGGCAACATGATTCGCTCACTGGAAACGGATGAGCCTGCTTCGGGGCCGGAGCGAAGCAGCTTTGAAACGACGGCGAAGGGGCGCGCTGCGTTAGCCGATGCTCTTGAGCGCGAGGATTGGACAACACAGCGCGAGCGGCCGGCGTTTCTGACTTGGGTAGCACTTTCCTGGCAGGCGCGGCCCGGGGTGTTTCAGGAACAGATCCGGCGGCGGCGGAGATTTCTGGAGCAGGAAGTGGCGCGAGAAAAGGAAGTGCTGCGCTCGATATTTGAGGAAGTGGGGCATCCGTACCATGAAGCCGTGTGGATGGTGAGCTTGATGATTGAGCATTTTCAAACGGAGCTGCGGTGGCTGAAACGAGTGGCGCGGGAAATGAAGAAGCGGGGACGAGCAAAGCATCCTGACTATGCCGTGCCGGAACGCGGGTAGGAGTTGCGGATTCGCGTCGGCGCACGGAAGATGCAGAGCGACATTTCGAGCGGGAGGACAAATTCATGGGGCGGTATTGGGGAGTCGAGATGAAATGTGGCGCGGCGATTTTGCTGGGAGCTGGCCTTCTAGGAATTGGGCCGCTAAGCTTGCCGGCTCTGGCGCAGAATAAAAAGCCCACGGCGCGAGAGCTGGTGGCAGCGATTCAGGAGCATGTCGGCATACCGTGGCTAAAGGAGACGGTGGACACTTTCAAGGCCGGCAATCCGGATACCCCGGTGACAGGAATCGCCGTGACGATGATGGCCACGCTGGAAGTGCTGCAACGCGCGGCCGCGAATGGGCAGAACCTGGTGATTACACACGAGCCGAGCTTTCTATAGCCACCAGGACGTGCCAGACGGCATGGCTGTAGGCGACCCGGTGTGGAAAGAGAAACGTGAGTTCATTGAGAAGCATGGAATGGTGGTGTGGAGATTTCACGATCATTGGCACAGGAGAAAACCGGACGGAATTCTGGCGGGAATGGTACACGCCATGGGATGGGAAAAATATCAGCAAGAAGAAAATCCATATTTGTTTACGATGCCGGAGAGAACGTTGGAGGCGCTCGCAGCCGAGGTCGCGAAGAAGCTGGGTTCGCCGGTAGTGCGTGTGGTCGGAGATTCCGGAATGAAGGTGACGCGGATTGCATTGAGCCCTGGCGCAGCTGGTTTTGTTCGAGAAACTCACGCGCTGGAAATGGACAACGTGGAAGTGCTACTGGTAGGAGAAACGCGGGAATGGGAGACGGTTGAGTATGCGGCGGACGCAGTCAGCGAGGGGAAGAGAAAAGCGCTGATCGTCATTGGACACGTGCCATCCGAGCAGGCTGGCATGGAAGAATGCGTGCGGTGGCTGAAGACGTTTGTGAAAGATGTGCCGATCGAGTTTGTGCCGGCGAAGCAGCCATTTTGGACATTGGCGGAGAGAGGGAAGAACAACTAGGAAAAAGACAAAGAATAAAAATTAACGCAGAGGGCACCGAGAACACAGGAGGCGTAGAGAAGAAAAGACTAAAGATTAAGCGAGCCGGTGTGGGCGACGCGTGGTTTGCCGGAATCGCCGCGCTCGATGCGGCCGATGCGGAAGAATTTTTCGCGGCGGCGTTTGAGGTCGGCTTCGACGGATTTGACGTGGGCCGGGGGCACGACGAGGATCATGCCGACGCCCATATTGAAGGATTGCAGCAATTCGTTGGTTTCGATTTTTCCAAGCGCGGCAAGGAATTTGAAGATGCTCGGCACCGGCCAGGAGGCGAGATCGATTTGCGCCTTCACGCCTGCCGGGAGGACGCGCGGCAAGTTGCCTGGAATGCCTCCGCCGGTGATATGCGCGAGTGCGGAAACCCAGCCACGGGCGACAATATTTTTTAGCGCGGGAGCGTAGCACAAGTGCGGCTTTAGAGAGCTCCGCGCCAATTTTGTTTCCCACTTCGGCGACGTAGGTGTCAGGTTTCAGGTTGGCGACTTCAAAGATCAGCTTGCGGGCCAGCGAGTAGCCGTTGGTGTGCAAGCCCGCGGATGGAAGAGCGAGGAGCGCGTCACCGGGCTTCACGGATTTTCCGGTCAGAAGTTTGTTGCGTTCAACGACGCCCACAATGAAGCCAGCAAGATCATATTCTCCGGGGGCATAAAACCCGGGCATCTCCGCTGTCTCACCGCCGATGAGCGCGCATCCCGCTTTGCGGCAGGAGCGGCTCATGCCTTCAACAAGCTGTTCGATGACCGCCGGATCTAGCTTTCCCATCGCGAGATAATCCAGGAAGAAAAGCGGCGTCGCGCCCTGGACGAGAATGTCGTTGATGCAATGATTGACGAGGTCGCCGCCGACAGTCGAGTGCACGCCCATGGACATGGCGACTTTCAGCTTGGTGCCGACGCCGTCGGCGCTCGAAACGAGAACGGGCTCTTTCCACTTTTTGCAGTCGAGCGCGAAAAGCGCGCCGAAGCCGCCGATGCCGCCTAAAACACCGCTGGTAAAGGTGCGGTTGGCGTGGTGCCGGATGCGCTGCTTCACTTCGTCAGCGACGGCGATGTTCACTCCGGCATCGGCATATTTCATCGAGGGTGGTTCGCTTTCGTTTTTGTTTGAGCGCAGATTCGCGCCCATCGTGCTCTTTGCGGAATGAACAGCAAGTTGCCGCGGCGGGGCTCGCGGCGAAATCTTCACACTGCGCGCGCAAAAACCGTTTGCCGGGCGCAGCTCAGACACGAACACCAAAACGCCCGGATCAAAACGTCCGGAACAGGCGCTTCCAGCGCACGATACCAGGATGGATGACCGCCTTCGCGTAAGCAAAAAATCTATCGCGAATTTGGCCAGGCTCCCAGGCGTCCGGAGGGACATCGAGCGACATATAAATCATGACCGGCGTGCCGATAATGTCATTTCGCGGAACGCAACCCCAGAAGCGGCTGTCGTACGAATTGCCGCGATTGTCGCCCATCACAAAATAACATTTGTCCGGAACTTTGTAAGGAACCTTGAGCTCGTAGGGCTCGCTGCGTCCTAGCGTGTAATTTTCGATGAGCTTCTGGCCATTGACCCAGACAGCGCCGTCGTGAATGGCCACGGAATCTCCGGGCAAACCGATGACGCGCTTCACGTAGTCCGGTTGATCAGGCGCGAAAGGCGGCTTGAAAATGATGATCTGCTGGCGTTTGGGATTGCGCCAGAGGGAGACGTGCCAGTTGGTGAAGGGCACACCAGCGTCGTAACCGATGCGGCTCATGATGAGATGGTCCCCAATAAGAAGAGTGTCCTCCATCGAGCCGGAAGGAATGACGCGGGCCTGGCCGATCGTGCCGTTGATCAGAAGAAAAGCGAGTCCCACCCAGAACCAGGCGATGACTTCGCGCTGCACGCGCTTGCCCATGGGGAGCTTTGGCTCTTCGGCGGCCTTCCCGGTTTCCTTGCCAGCCTCTTTGCCGCTTGGTTTTTGTTTTGCGTCAGCCTTCACGTTCCACCGCCACAGGCCTTTCCATGGGTGCATTGTCCGGCGCGTTGCCGTTCTTCGTGTCCGAAGCATGCCCGTTGTTCTCTCGAACTTCGAGCTGCACGAGATCCGTCGGATAGACGCCGGTATAACACGACGTGCAAAACTTAGCTTCAGTGTCATTCACGGCATGGCGCAGCGCAGGGAGCGAGACGTAGCCGAGCGAATCCGCGCCGAGGAACTTGCGAATTTCTTCAGGAGAATTTGAGGAGGCGATGAGCTCTTCGCGCGTGGGTGTATCCACGCCGTAATAGCACGGAGAAATGGTGGGCGGGCAACTGATACGCACGTGAACTTCGCGCGCGCCGGCTTCGCGGACCATGCGGACGATTTTGCGGCTAGTGGTGCCGCGGACGATGGAATCGTCAACGAGAATGACGCGCTGGCCTTCCATTAATCCGCGGACGGGATTCAGTTTGAGTTTCACGCCAAAATTGCGGATGGCCTGCGAGGGCTCGATGAACGTTCGGCCGATGTAGTGATTGCGAATCAAGCCCATGCGAAAAGGGATCTTGGATTCGAGGGCGTAGCCAACGGCGGCGGGGACGCCAGAATCCGGAACGGGCACGACGATATCGGCGTCGACAGGATGTTCGCGCGCAAGGAGCCGGCCGAGGGCTTCGCGGCTTTCGTTGACGCTACGGCCGAAAATGATACTGTCCGGGCGCGCGAAATAGACGTGCTCGAAAATGCATTGCTGCCGCGGTTTTTCCGGCGCGAAGTGAATGGACTCGATTCCGGAGCGCGAGATGCGCACCATTTCGCCGGGCTCGATTTCGCGGACGTACTGGGCGTTGAGTAGATCGAACGCGCAAGTTTCTGAAGCGACCAGCCAAGCCTCACCGCCGGTGGGCAGAGGCAGCCTGCCAAGCACAAGCGGCCGGAAGCCGCGAGGATCGCGCACAGCGTAGAGTTCGTCCTGCGTCAGGACGAGCAGCGAGTACGCGCCTTCGACTTGATTGAGAGCGTCGCCAATTGAACCGGAAAGATTGCGGGCTTGCGAGCGCGCAATGAGATGCACGATCACTTCGGTGTCGCTGTTGGTCTGGAAGATGGAGCCGCGATGCTCGAGTTTGCGGCGCCATTCCGCGGCGTTGGTGAGATTGCCGTTGTGGCCTAGTGCGACTTTGCCCTTGTTGCAATCGATCATGATGGGCTGAGCGTTGAGCAACGCTTTGTCGCCAGCGGTGGAATAACGGGTGTGGCCGATGGCGAGGGTTCCCGGGAGCTCGGCGAGCACCGTGGGCTGAAAAATTTCCTCGACCTCACCCATGGCGCGATGAAGATAGAGATCGGTGCCATCGCTCGAAACGATGCCGGCGGATTCCTGGCCGCGATGCTGCAGAGCGTAGAGGCCGAGATATGCAAGATTCGAGGCTTCGGGATGACCGAACACGCCGAAGACACCACACTCGTCGTGGAAGTGATCGTCAGCGTAAGCGCGCTTGTGATGTCATTTTGAGGCTAACGTGCTCTCGAGCGAATTGGCCCAAATGCCGCGCAGGGAGTCGACGGGGGAATCGATCACTGCGCTCCCCTTATATTCGATGCGGAGCGCGCCGCCAAGACTCACTTTGCCAATCTCGCGCGCGCCTACACCGTATTGTCTCGCAGTTGCAAGAACGGCGGCAAGTTTTGTGGGAGCGACGGATACGACACAGCGGGCGCCGCGTTCGTTGAAGAGGGCAAATTCCGAGGAAGCGTCTTCGTGCAGAGAAACGCGCGCACCCAGTCCAGCGGTGGCGAAGCAGGATTCGGCAAGGGTGACGGCGATGCCGCCGTCGGAGATGTCGTGGGCGGATTGGACAGTTCCTTCCGAAGCGAGAGCGGCCAGACAATCGATCAGGCGTTTCTCGGCGGCGAGATCGATGGCCGGGGGTTCACCGGCAACGACGCCGGCAAGAGTCTTGGAATACTCGGACGAGGAAAATTCGCGCGCTGCTTCGTGCAGGGGCACGATATATCGTGCCCCTACGCTTGCCGTCTCATGCTCACTTGCCGCATCGAGGAGAAGGATGTCGTCGCCATCGGCGCGAAATGCGATTTTCAGAACGCGCGAGGCATCATCGAGAATGCCGAGGATCCCTATCACCGGAGTCGGGTAGATGGATTTGCCGAGGGTTTCGTTGTAGAAGCTGACATTGCCGCCGGTGATGGGAGTGCCGAGTTCGTTGCAGGCAACGGTTAGACCGTCGATAGCTTCGCTGAATTGCCACATGACATCCGGCTTCTCCGGGCTGCCGAAATTGAGGCAATTCGTTGCGGCAATGGGGCGCGCCCCGGATGCGGCGACGTTGCGAGCGGCTTCGGCAACCGCGTGCATGGCGCCGAGGCGGGGATTCAACTGGCACCAGCGGCCGTTGCCGTCGGTGGCCAGCGCCAAGGCGCGTTTTACGATTCCTGTCTGCGGATCCTTGATGCGCACGACCGCGGCGTCGCTTGCGCCGGGACCGGCGAGCGTGTTGGTACGCACGCTCGTGTCGTACTGTTCCGTGATCCAACGCTTCGAGGCGATCGCAGGCGAAGCCAACAGCTTTGCAAAATTAGCGGTGAGATTTGTGCCATCCGGCGCGAACGAAAACCAATCGGCAGCCGTTTCGTGGCGGAGGGGTGGCTGCGCGATAGGACGCCGATAGACCGGGCCTTCTTCAGCAAGCGGATGCGCGGGAATTTCCGCGGCGACCTGGCCGTGATTCAAAACTTTCGCAATTCCTCCATCGGTGACAGTCCCGACAACGACGGCATCGAGTCCCCACTTCTTGAAAACGTCGAGGACTTCCCGCTCACGGCCTTTTTCCGCGACGAGGAGCATGCGCTCCTGCGATTCGCTGAGCATGATTTCGTAAGGTGTCATGCTGGTTTCGCGCTGAGGTACTTTGGCGAGATCAATTTCGATGCCGGTGCCACCGCGCGAAGCCATTTCCATCGTCGAGCAGGTGAGGCCTGCGGCGCCCATGTCCTGAATGGCCACGACCGCCCCGGTCTGCATGGCTTCAAGACAGGCTTCAAGCAACAACTTTTCCATGAACGGGTCGCCCACTTGCACGTTCGGTCGCTTCTGTTTGGATTCCTCGGTGAACTCCGCGGAGGCGAGCAGCGATGCGCCATGAATTCCGTCGCGGCCGGTCTTTGCGCCGACGTAGATGACCGGATTGCCGATGCCCTTCGCTTTCGCGAGAAAGATTTCTTCCTTGCGCGCGATGCCGAGGGCGAGCGCGTTGACCAGCGGATTTTGCGAATAGCAGGGTTCGAAACTGACTTCGCCGCCGATGGTCGGCACGCCGAAACAATTTCCGTAATGCCCGATGCCGCGGATCACACCGTCGAGGATACGACGATTCTTGGCGGCATCTTCTTCACTTGTGCCCTTGCCCGGCGTGATCTCACCAAAGCGAAGCGAATCGAGAACGGCGATCGGACGCGCGCCCATCGTGAAAATATCGCGGAGGATGCCGCCGACGCCAGTTGTCGCGCCCTGAAAAGGCTCGACGTAACTTGGATGATTATGCGATTCGATTTTGAACGCAGCGACGAGGCCATCGCCGATGTCCACGACGCCGGCGTTTTCGCCCGGACCTTGTACCACGAGTTTGCCCCGCGTGGGCAGACGCTTCAGGTGCACTTTGCTCGATTTGTAGGAGCAGTGCTCACTCCACATCACGCTGAAAATACCGAGCTCCGTGATGTTGGGATCGCGGCCGAGGATTTGCTGAATGCGCGCGTATTCGTCCCGAGTGACGCCGTGCTCGGCGGCGATTTCCGGAGTCACTTTGATTTCGGCGCTAGCGGTAGCCATTTTTGCGATTCGCGGTCCTTCAATCGATTTTCTTTTCGAGATAACGCTCAAAACCGGCCGGCCAGTCGTTGACGGGAATGCCGTCTTCCTCAGCATTCATGACCGGCTTGCGCACTTCCAGATCCTTCGATACACCCAGAAATGCGCGAAATTCGCCCCAGACGGCAAGACCGCAAGCGGACCCGTCCACCGCCCAGCCGATATCCACTACATCCTCATCGACGACGACATTCGCGCGATTGTAGATTTGTGCGCCCTTCAAAATGGCACGTTGCTTTGCGCTATAAAGATAAAACCAGCCGGTTTGATCAGAATCCTCGAACACGGCGAAAACTCCTTCCGGGCCCGGCGCGTACAGCATGAAATTGCTGTCATCCTCTCCAATGTGTCCCGTCCCGTTTTCCGGCAGAATGGGACCCTTCCCGGCGACTTTCGTTTCTTGTTGCCAGTACAGTTCTCGTGCACGAACAAATTCTTCGTAACTTAGCTCAGAGAGTTCTTCATTCATCGAATCGCTCAAAACGAGAAAAAGTTGAGCATCGCTTGGGTTTCTTCGAAAAGGCTGCTGCGATCCTCACGCCGTGGCCCTTGCAGCACCGACGAGAGCTTCGACCATGGACTTGAAAATGACCAGACCGTCGGCGGAGCCGAGAGCCGGTTCGACGGCGCGCTCGGGATGCGGCATCAGTCCGGCAACGTTGCGCTCACGGTTGCAAATGCCGGCGATGTTGTTCATCGAACCGTTGGGATTGCCGGCAGTATCATCCGTTCCGTCCGCTGTCGTGTAGCGGAAAATGACCTGGCGGTTTTTCTCTAACCCAGCGAGGGTAGCTTCGTCGCAATTGTAGTTGCCGTCGGAATGAGCGATAGGAATCTTCAGGATTTGGCCCTGCGTGGCCGCGTTCGTAAACGGCGTGTCGGTTTGCTCGACGCGGATATGAACGTCGCGGCAAATAAAGCGCAGTCCGCTGTTGCGCATCATGGCGCCGGGAAGCAAGCCTGCTTCGAGCAAGATCTGAAAGCCGTTACAGACGCCGAGGACCATACCGCCGCTCCTGGCGAATTTTTCGACGGACTTCATCACCGGGGAAAAGCGCGCGATCGCTCCGGTGCGCAAATAATCGCCGTAAGCGAAGCCGCCTGGCAAAATGATCGCGTCGCAATTCGCAAGATTCTGCGATTGGTGCCAGATGAATTCGACGGGCTTGTGGAGGACATTGCCGATGGCATAAAACGCATCGTGGTCACAGTTGGACCCGGGAAAGACTACGACTCCGAATTTCATCGAGTGTCGGCTCCGTATGGCATTCGGGGAACTCTTATTTTAGCACACGAGGCTTCCGTTATCTTTCCCTGCTCGACGATTCACAACCTTGGCCTTTGTTTTCTTTCGTTCTACCAGTTCGATGAACTCAGGTTCCACCCGCATCGCCGCTTCACCACGCTTTCGTGCCCATGAGTTTGCCAAGTGCAAGCTCAATCCAATCCTTCTGAAATCCGACAACGGGAAAGATGCGGCCCACGGCTCTATTCAGAATTGTTCTTGTATTAAATTCACCGTCATCAACGATCTTCGCGTTGACACCTTTTACGCGAATCATGTCGCCGATACGAAGGGAGGTGCCGTTCTTGTCTACTCGTTTGAATCTTTTTGTTTTGTGCATGTCTATCGAAGCGTTCGGAGCTCAATCGACAGCCAAAGCGTCAAACGGAACGACCGGGCAAGGTCGGAGATGAGGGCGGAGACGATGGCGCGGAAGGCGCGGCCTGAACGGCGCTGTCGAGGCCGAGAATGTTCACGAGGCTTGAGTTAGACGGAACGATATACTTCGTATTCTGTGCAAGCGTGTTGTTGAGGACTTCGAGGCGGCGCATCATTTCGGCGCGTTCTTTGAAATAGGTCTCAGCGGCGTTCGAGACGAGCTTGATAGCTTCCGCTTCAGCATTAGCGCGTGTGATGCGAGCCTGGGCATCGCCTTCCGCTTTTAGTATTTCAGACTGCTTCTTGCCCTCGGCTTGCAAAATCTGGCTCTGTTTGATGCCTTCCGCTTCCAGCACGGCCGCGCGCTTCTCGCGTTCCGCTTTCATCTGGCGAGACATGGCGTCCGTAATGTCGCGCGGCGGTTCGATCTTTTGTACCTCTACGCGGGTGACCTTCACGCCCCAGCCGTTGGTGGCCTCATCCAGAACTTCGCGCAAATTCGTATTGATCATGTCTCGTGCGACGAGCGTTTCATCCAGCGTGCGGTCGCCGATCAGGTTGCGCAGATTCGTCTGCGCCAGAGTCGTGCAGGCATAGCCAAAATCCTGCACCTCATATTGCGACTTCACAGGATCAATCACCTTGTAATAGACCACTGCGTCCACTTCGACGGTCACGTTGTCTTTGGTGATGAGCTTCTGCGGCGGCACGGTGATGACCTGCTCGCGCATGTCCACGCGCACGATGTCATCAACGAACGGCAGGATAAACGTCAGCCCAGACGGTGCCATGGCATGATACTTGCCCAGGCGTGTGATCAATCCTTTTTCATATTGTTTGACAGTTCGCGCGGCTTTGGCGATAGCCACCAAACCCACTATCGCTATTGCCACAAAAAAAACTGTAATCAAAATACTCAGGCCGCCTTGATCCATAGCCGCTCACCTCACTTTGAGTGTCACGCCTTCGACCGACTGCACGGTAACTTTCGCGCCCGCATCCCGCGCGGCATCGTCAGCGCCTGCCAATTCCGCGCGCCACACTTCCGCTCCGACTTTCACCATGCCCGCCTCACTCGGCGCGATGCGCTTCGTCACAATGCCGGTTTTTCCCACCACGGCATCCACATTGCTCGAAATATTCTTCACGGTCAGCTTGGCTTTTAGCCAGCTTCGAAACACCGCCAAATACACGAGTGCAAGCGCTCCCGCGGCCAACAAGCCGACTCGCTCCGATCCCGCCAATAGCCCAATCGCCCCGCCGATCGTAAGCGATCCGCCGACGAGCGCGAGGTCAAGGCCAGTTACCGCTCCGAGCGCCAACTCGACGATCACGCAGACGAGGCCGCCAATAATCAACAGCCAGTTCACCCAATTGCCCACAGTTATACTCCTTCGGATTTACGTACCGCGGACGATAGCACCCGCTGCATTTCTATTCAATGTTTGTAGTGCCGCCAGAATATGGCGTGAGGTTTCGGGTGATCGAAGGAGCCGAAACACCATTCGGCGATTCTGGGCGGGAAAACTTTACTTCCGTTTTTTCGCGCGCCGGCGAGGCTTTGCTTTTCTTCGCGAACGCTTTGTCTTCTTTGGATTTTCAGCAGAAGCCAATTCGCGGCGTTTCTTGGAAGCCCAGCCCGGTTTGTTCACCTGGCGGCCACGTGCGATAGCGAGCGCATCCGCCGGAACATTTTCCGTGATCGTCGAGCCAGCGGCGACATACGCGCCATCGCCAATGCGCACCGGCGCGACCAGCGCGCTATCGCTTCCAATGAAAACTTTGTTGCCGATCGAAGTCGGATACTTGTGAAAACCATCGTAATTGCAGGTGATGGTGCCCGCGCCGATATTCGCTCTCGTTCCGATTTTCGTATCGCCGAGATACGTCAAGTGCATCGCTTTGGTGCCTTCGCCAATCGTGCTCTTCTTCAGCTCGACGAAATTGCCGATGCGCGCGCCAGCCTTCAAGTGATTGTCCGGGCGCAAGCGCGCGAACGGTCCGATGATCACGCGATCGTCCAAACGGCTATGTGCGACGACGCAATGCGGCTCGACAGTCACTTCATCGCCGAGGATCGCATCGGTCAGTACGCTGCCGCTGCGAATCGTGCAGCGCGCGCCAATTTTGGTTTTGCCCAGAAGTTGCACGCCGGCTTCAATCACCGTATCTTCGCCAGCGGTGACTTCCGGATCGATCAGCACCGTCTCCGGCAATTGAATCGTAACGCCCGCGTCCATCAACGCCGCACGCTTCCGTTCGCGAAAAACGCGGTCCACTTCCGCCAAGTCGGCTCGCGTGTTGCAACCCAGGATTTCGCGCGAATCGGCGGCGACTTCCGCCAAAACCGTCTCGTTCTTGGCGGTCAGTGTGGCGATCGTATCTGTCAGGTAAAGCTCGCGATGCTTGTTGTTCGGCTTGACGTGCGCCAGAGCCGGCCAGAGTTTGTCCAGCGTGAAGCAATAAATCGCCGAATTGATTTCGTTCAGCTCGCGCTGTTCTTCCGTGAGTTGAGATTCCTCAATGATCGCCGCGACGGCTGTTTCGGACTTGCGCAAGATGCGGCCGTAACCAGAAGGATCCGCGAGCACAGCCGTCAAAATCGTCGCAGAAGCATTTCCAGCGCGATGCGCGGCAACCAGCGCCTTGAGCGTTTCCGTGCGCACAAGCGGCGCGTCGCCAGGCAAAACGACCGCAAGCTTCGCTCTGCCGAGAGCGCGGCGCGCGATCTGCATCGCGTGCCCGGTACCGTGCTGCGGCTGCTGCAAGACAGTCTCAGCGCCAAGCGCCTCAACCACTGGCGTGACGTGTTCTGCCTGGTGCCCCACAACGACGACCGTCTGTTTTGCGCCCAATGGCGCGCATGCGCGGACGACGTGTTCGACGAGCGTGCGTCCCCCTGCGCGATGCAATACCTTCGCAAGGCTCGACTTCAGCCGCGTGCCTTTTCCTGCGGCAAGAATCACGATAGCGAGATCATGGTTGGACATGGTTTCCAGCCCATTCTGCGGGAGCACCACCGATTTCGCAATCAAGGGATGCTTGGGACGGGGCGAATGCCTAATCAGTCGCCGGTGCTGGAGAAAGCGTGGTCAGCCGAACTTCGCGCTCGGCGGGAGCTGCTTCTGCCGTCGTAATGGTCCAAAGCGAGGGGTCGGCAAGCAGACGGCTGACAAGCTGCGTGTGCAGCGCATGGCCCGCTTTGTAGGCTTCGACGCGAGCCAGCAGCGGCAATCCCGCCAAAGCCAAATCGCCTATCAAATCCAGCGCTTTGTGGCGGCCAAATTCGTCAGGAAAGCGTAGCGGCCCGTTCATCACCCCGTCGTTGGTCAAGACGATGGCGTTTTCCAGCGAACCGCCGCGAATCAATCCCATTGAGCGAAGAGGTTCGATGTCCCGCTCGAAGCAAAATGTGCGCGCGCGCGCAAGAAGCTGCCGGAAAGTCTCCGGAACAACCACCATCTCGACTTCTTGCTGCCCTACGAGAGGATGCGGGAAATCCACGTAGCAGCGCACACGAAAATCATCAGCGGGGTAGATGCCAATGCGGCGGTCGCCTTCCTCCACTTCCAAGGGCTTCAGCATCTTCAAATAGCGGCGCTTGCGGCGAAGTTTACGGACACCCGCGTGCTCCAGCATTTGCATGAAAGGCTCGGCCGAACCGTCCAAAATCGGTATCTCGATCGAATCAATGTCCACATAAACGTTGTCAATTCCGCAGGAATAGATCGCCGCAAGTAAATGTTCGGTCGTCGAGAGCAGCACGCCCTGCTTCATCAAGCTGGTTGCGTAGCTGACGCGGGCGACGTTGTGCCCTTGCGCCTCTATGGGAAAATTGTCGAGGTCCGTCCGGCGAAAAACGATGCCGGTGTCGGCTGGCGCTGGAAGCAGGCGAACGTGCCCGAAGACACCGGTGTGAAGACCCACACCTTCAGCCGCTGCCCCTCGCGCTATGGTGGATTGAAACATCGCCCCTCCATAAGATAGCAGTTTGTTGGCCAGGGTTTCACCTCTTTGTCCATATTTTTCAGTAACTTATAGGAACACTTAGGGTCCATTTTTGTGTTGGTGTGTCAAATATGCATCATTTGGCCCGTTGGACGTGTCTTCTACCCCACCCAGCCCTTTCCTTCAAAACAGAGCTCCTAATTCATTCGCCATTCCCATGCTTCCTTTCTCATTCGGGCCGCGTCCCACCTTCTGAGAGTGATATGATTAAGATTCTGTTTTCATGGACGTCTGCGTACCGATTGCAGAAGGGGACAGGTGAGGCATGAATCGAACGGCTCGCATCGGAGTTCTTATCGTCTCGGTGGTTATCTTTTGCTACGCCGGGCTCGGTCATGTCCTCGGCCGCACGCCGGACGACAAAACCTACAAGTCGCTAACGGTCTACAGCGAGGTTTTGCAGAAAATCCAGCAGGACTATGTCGACGAGCCAAATCTGCATTTGGTGACGACGGGCTCTCTCCACGGCCTGCTTGAATCTCTCGACGCACAGTCCAGTTACCTTACGGCGCGCGAGTACGCGGAATACAAGCAAAAGCAGGCTGCCAATGTAAGCGGCGACGCCGGCCTCACGATCAGCAAGCGTTTCGGCTACATCATTGTGATTTCTGTTTTGCCCGACAGCCCTGGCGCCAAGGCCGGCATCCATAGCGGCGACATTTTTGAATCCATTGCCGGCTTCACTACACGTGATATGTCCGTTGGCCAGGCCGTGAATTTCCTGCGCGGCCAGCCCGGCACCGGCGTGAAAGTCGGCGTGATCCGCCGCGGCAAGGCGGATCCGGATGAAGTCGACCTCGTCCGCGAAAAGCTCGGACCTTCCAAGATCATCACTGCAAAAGTCGATCCGGATATTCTTGTCCTTCGCTTGCCTTCGCTCGATCCAGGACGCGCCGACGAAGTTCGTTCCCGGTTACAGGACGCGGAAAAGCAAGGCATTCACAAAGTGATTTTGGATGTGCGCGAATGCGGGCGCGGGCCGGTTTCGGAAGCGATTTCGGTTGCGAAGCTTTTTGTTCCTTCGGGAACCTTGACGACGCTGCGCGGCCAAACGGTTTCCACGCAAGTTTTCTCTGCCGATCCGGGCAAGGTGGTCTGGAAAGCGCCGGTTTCCGTGCTGATTGACGCAACAACTTCTGGCGCCGCCGAAGTGCTTGCCGCCGCGATGGTTGCCAATCACCGTGGTGATGTAGTTGGCGAGCGTACCTTTGGACTTGCTTCCGAGCAGAAACTGATTTCGCTCGATGACGGTGCGGCACTCTTCCTGACGGTCGCCAATTATTACAATGGAGACGGAAAATCCATTATCGAAGAAGGTGTTACGCCATCCGAAGTTGTGCGTGCTGCGGCCGAGGACGACTCTGACAGCGGCGACGACGATAGCGGCGCGGCCGACGCTCAGAAAGAACCAGTTCCGCCTCGCCCATTGTCACCCGAGGATCCAATTTATCGCAAAGCCCTCGAACTCCTGAAGGCTCCGCAGAAAAAAGCCGCCTAGCGTTCTGTGCTTGTTCGGCGCGGGTCGACAAATCAAACTTCTGCGTTCCAACGTGATCGCCGCGGACGGCTTCGCTCGGCAGTTCCATTCGTTTTGCTTGTTGTAGCAGCCCTTTTTTTCTGGGGCTGCAAGAGCGAACAGCAGAAGCGTCTCTCCCCGAGCCAGGTCCACGGAATCACCCGCGAAATGATGCATGCCGCCGCTGGCTTCGGCAAACGACCCGGGGACGTCGCCTCGCACCTCCAATTTGATGGCACGCATGCCGATCGCGCAGATCATCTATTTGTCGTTCTACCCGCAGGCGGCTCCGAGCAATCCCGCCGCGAATCCGTAGCCGGGCTAATCCAATCTCTCGATCGCATCGCCACATCAAAGAATCTGACGCGCGATGAGGCGGCAAATTCTGGAGCCCTGCTGCGGCTGGACTATCGCAGCGCCGGCGTGATCACGAATTCAGTTCACATCATCGCTCCGACGCCCGCACGTGCCAACTCGCCGGGCTCTCCGCGGCAGGGTGAAATGAACGGCACCGCCCGGCTAGCTATAATCCTTGATGATCTAGGCAACGACCGCGCTGCCGCCGACGCGATTTTTGCTCTGCCTTATCCCCTGACCATCTCTGTCCTGCCCAATCACGCGCATTCCGTCGAAATTGCCGAAGAAGCGCATCGCCGCGGCTACGAAGTCATGCTGCATCTCCCCATGCAGTCTGTCGCAAACGAAATGCCGGAAGCGCACGAACTGCATCCGGGTATGCCCGCCGACGACATTCCCGTGCTTTTCGAACAGATGATGCAGAGCGTTCCGAACGCAGCCGGCGTCAACAATCATCAGGGCTCTCAAGCCACCGCCGACCCCGCACTGATGGAAGAGCTGATGCTCGTTCTTCAAAAATGGAATCTCTTCTACGTGGACAGCCGCACGACCGCCGCGACCGTCGCCTACGACACTGCGCAGCGACTGGGAGTTCGCTCCAGCTTCCGCAATGTTCCCTTTCTGGACGATGTCGCCGAAGACTCCGCAGTGCGCAAGCAGCTGGAGCTGGCACTCCGCGGCGCGAAGGACAAGGGAGAGGCCATCGCTATCGGGCATCCGCACCCCGCAACTCTGCAAGCCCTGCGTGAAGTTCTGCCGCAAGCGGAATCGCGCGGCGTCCGCCTCGTTTACGCTTCCGATCTTGTGCATTGAAAGCTCTAGATTGTTGGTATCACGTATGTTTGTTCTTGCCTTGCGGGATATAAGCGATCAAAGAGGAAAAAGAAAACAGCCAGGATCAAAAAATCAAAAACGCTTGCTTCGGGTCCGGGCGTGCCTCCCGTCATCCAATTCGGTCCGTGCAGCGTGGCGTTCGAAAGATGGCCCGGAAAGATCATGCCGCTATCCGGAACAGAAAAGAGAAACGTCTCTCCAAAATCAAACGCCGCATGCATGCCCAGCGCAAACCACAGGCTTCCCGTGCGCTTCAGCGTGAAGCTCCAGAACAGGCCTACGAAAACCACGCTGGCTAGGCCGGCCCAGTCTTCGCCGGAGTTTTGCTTATGAACTGCTCCAAACAAGAGGGACAAAAGAACCGCTGCCGGCCAAAAGCCGATACCGTCCGTTAAAGTGCACAAGGCGTAGCCGCGAAAGAAAAATTCTTCGAATAGACCTACCACTACGAAAAAAGCGCCCCAGAACAGTGCCCACCTGGCGATCTCGAATCCGTGTTCCGCCAGGCTGCCGAAGGAATAACCGTGGAACGCCGTGATGAGTCCGACCAGCGCGGCGATTTCGCAAAGTCCAAAAAGACTGCCCTGCCAAAACAGTTTCCCGAATGCCCCTCGCGCCGGCAATCCATAGACGCCCATGGGGCGCTCTTCGATTAGCGACATGATCCAGGCTGCCAAAAATGACGAAAGAAAGGTGGCCGCTTCGCCGAAGAACTGAAATCGAGGAGAGAAAACGCCGTACTCCGGCCTGAAGAATTGGCCGAGAAGAATGATCGAACCGGTCCACGGCACAGCAAAAATAGCCGCGAAAATCACGAGGCGCCAGCCCGCGCGCAGTCCCGTTTTGTTAAAAAACACGTAGCCGGAAAAATCTCTCGCGGATGGATTTACAGTCTTCCGCGCCTCGGGCTGGTTGCCAAAGGAATCGTCGTCCATTCTTCGCTCCAACGAAACTCGCACCAGCCGCTTTACAGTCTGACGCTTGGCACAGGTGCCCGTAAGCAGGCTCGCACCCTGAAACGACACGCGCGCAGCGATTCTCAAAGAATCGCCTCTCTGCAAGGGGCGTTCAAGGTATCACACAGTTGGGCGGGCGTTCGCGCTTCTCGCTCAGCAGGTCGTACGGCACATCTAAATTCTCAATCGCACGATTTTATTTAGCTTGAAGCAATCTCACTGTGTCAGCCGAATTGCGGCGGCTCCCAGAATATGCCGGCTCTTTTTTTCTTGCAAGAAAACGACCGCGCGCAAATTTCCCACGTTCCATTTCGAATCCAGCTTCACATTTGGCTCCGCTGTGAACGTGTCCTGACCATTTTTCCCAGCGACGCCAATCACTTTCATTTCCCGAAGCACCGACGAGTGCTGCAATTCATGACCAGAATTTTCTCCAGCTTTGACGGAGGAATGCAACCCGCTTTCGGTAATGGCCAGAATGACTTCCGGCGTATCCTTCGGAGTAACACTCAAGGGCTTATCAACGCTAACCTTAAACGCGACCGACTTGTTCTGTACGGGCGAAATTTCGCTGATCTCTACTTTCGTTTTCCTTATTGCCGCCGCCTTTTCGATTTTCTGCTGCGCTACTCCTCCCCTGCTGCCGACAAACCCTTCTCTTCCGTCTATGACCATCTCCGGAGAGTACGGATTGCCGTTGTGGAGCGAACCGGCGTACTCATATTGCCTGGCCGTCCATGTGGAAGAAGAAAAAGGATCCTTCCAACCCTGCTGATCCCAATAGTCCACGTGTTCCTCAAGAGCAATAATTTCGGCGGAGCCTATGGGTTGCCGGGCTTCAAGTTCAGCCAGGAGGGAGTCGGCCGGAGGACAACTGGAGCATCCCTCGGAGGTAAAAAGCTCAACTATGACGGGTTCGCGCACACTTACGGTTTGGGCATTCTGGGCCTGAGTCGCTCCACCGGCTGGAGTTCTCCACACCAAATGTCCCGCGAGAACTATAGATAGAATACCGGCAAGAAGTCTCATGAGAACTTACTCCAACCAACGACTAAATCAGATGCTGCCCAAGTGGCTGAAGAATACTTGACACTGCAAATAAACGAGCTGACATTAAATAACCGTTTTGTTACATTTAACCGGTTATCGAGACAAGTTCGCATTCGAATTCGCAGTTAACCGGTTTACGGAGACAAACCCTATGCCGAACACCCTGAGTTCCCCAAACTTCATCGGCGGTCGCCTTTCCATCGATTTTGCAAACGAACTGACTCCCTCATCTAATTTCTCCTGGGAGGATCTTCTTCGATTCCTTCGGGTGACGCGAATCATTTCCGCGGAACGCAGCGCGCAGCTCCTCGCCCTTCCCCAATATGACCCTCAAAGCGCCGAAGCGCTCCTCGGCAGAGCTCAACGCCTGCATACTTCCCTGCGTCAAATCTTCAGCGCTTTGCTCGGCAAGGGGGCCATTCTCCGCGATTGGGTCGAGCCCACCAACGAAGTACTCCGCATCACCGAAGGCCACGACGAACTTTTCCACCAGAATGGCTCCTGGGCGCTGGAATTCGTCGCGCGCGAAGGTGGCTTGGACTGGCTCCTCGCCGCCATTGCCCGTTCGGCTGCTGAACTCATCGCGGAAGGCCCTAGCGCCCGCCTTCGCGTCTGTTCTAATCCATCGTGCGGTCTCTTTTTCTATGATACCTCACGCACTCGCGGACGCCGCTGGTGCTCAATGTCCCGGTGCGGCAACCGCCATAAAGTCGCCGTCTTCTCCCGCCGCCATTCCGCGAATCGCCGCGAACACTGACGCTTCGGCGGCTTCCATTCTCGCAGGTCCCGCCATTCTACTTCACGTATTTCGGCGATTCGCCTTTCGACCACGGATCATAGCTGTGCGCGAAAACCAGCCGGTCCGCCAGCGGCGGATGCGAGTACAACCAGAAAGTGATGAACTCGGGTGGATCTGGGTCCGCCAGGTCAACCTCTCCCAACACCTGGAACGATTGAGCCGCAACTTCCGCAGAATCCGGCAAGATCCCGTGAATAACTTCCAGGCCGTAGACATCCGCGGCATGTTCCTGCATCCGCGAAAAACCGTTCACCACCGGCGACGCCAGGAACATTCCAACCTCCAGCAGGAGTAATAGCACGGCAAAGGAAGCCCAATCCTCTGGCCCGTAAATTTTCCAATCTCCACCCCAGCGGGCCAGTGCCCAATGCAACGCGCGAAACAGCGCATAAAACCCAATCAGCAGTAGCGCGGCTGCAAACAAGAATCCTTTCCAAACGTGTCCGAGCACGTAGTGTCCCAACTCGTGTCCCACGATGAAGAGCGTCTCGTCGGTGGTCGCCTTCTTAATCGTCGTGTCCCAAATCACCACGCGCTTCGATGCTCCGAGTCCAGTCACGTACGCATCAATCTCGTTCGTCTTTTCGCTCGCCTTCATCAGAAACATGCGGTCCGGAGGAATCGGCACGCCTGCATGCGTGGTCAATTTCTCGATCGCCGCCACCAAATCCGGGTGAGTAGCTTGCAGCGGCTCAAACGTATTGAAGAGCGGATCGAGGAACCACGGGCTGATGAATACCAGGAAAAGCACTACGGGCAGCGCTGCGAACCAGAAATGCAGCCACCAGCGGCGCGGGCTCCGGCGCATGATAGCGGAGAGTCCGCACGCGAAAAGGATAGCGATTCCCAGCATGATGAGTTGTTCTTTGCTCCAATCCAAAAACCACGAGCCCCACCCCTGCACTGACATTTCGTACCGAAGCGAGAGGACGTGCCAGTACAGGCGAAGCGGCAAGACAATCACATCCACCGTCAAAACAAGCAGCGGCATGAACGCCATCGCTTGTATCCAACGCCTGTCGCTGACGCTCTCTGCCCAATCCCGAAACTTCGCGGCGATCCCCAACCGCAACAAAATCACCAGAGCCAAAACGGTAAGGAAAACCGAAACAAAGTACATCGTGTAGGATGCGCGCGAATACGTGACCGCCTTTTCATAACGGTCTTGCGAAAGTGTGTATTCACCGCTTTTTGTCTGCTGCGGACTCGTGGATTGTGCGAATCGTGTCTTAGGCGCCGCCGGCAAAGCTTGCGCGGGCATCGGCTCCGCGCTTGCCCCAATCGCCGCCTGGCTGGCTCCGCAAACACCCGCGCATAGACACAGGCTCAAACAAAGTAACACGCCGAAACGGTGAAAACCGGCACACCGCTCCATTCAGACCTCCTCGCAAACCGCTCAATCGCACCACCCGTGCGCCTCCCACCAAGGACGCACGCGGCGGGAGTATGCCGCACCAAACGCCAGCGCGCAAGACTCGATGTGATAAATGGAGGAAGAATCGCTACCGGAACGCGAATAACCGCTTCGAAAAGAGGAAGAGTCCTAGGGCGAACCGGGCGTTACGGCTGCATGCGCTGTCTTCAGACAATAATTCCGCACTGCTCCCGTCGTAGCCAATCCAATGTGTACGAACGATGTCCACCGCTCCAACTTGTGATGCCCGTAGTGATGAAACAAATACGCTCCTCCGATGGAGGTTGCCGTCGCCGACGCTTCAATCGCGGCAAACGCAGTATGATTATCAACGGCATCATTCGTCAGGAAAATTTCCTGCCGGCCCCGGCGCCGCATGTTCAGCGTCGAAAAATAGTCGAGCGTGCGGCTCGCCCCAACTCCAGCGAACAACCAGTCGTTTCCTCTATCCCAGAACCGGTGTGGTTTCTCCGGCAGCGCACCTATCTGCTTTCCTGAAATGGATGAATCAACTGCGACAGGCGCGTCCGGCCTTGTCCCGGCTTGCTCCTGGGCAAGCGCAAGTGGGCCGCAACTCATCAAACAGCTTGCAGCGAAGAAGCTCAGCCCGAGCCCGCGGATTCTTCGATTTCTTCTCATCGTTTTGCTTCTCACCCCGGTTTTTACTTCATTTCTCAAACGAGTATAATCGCGGCACTGCCCTCTTCGGCATGCCATTTCAAAGGAGTTCTGTAATGACCCTTCGGCTTCTCTCCTTCGTTTGCGTCCTGGCTGCCTCAATCTCTCTGTCCTGCCTCGCTCATCCTTCGCGCTCGGCCAGCGCCGATTCCGCTGCCGACTCGACCACTCGCTCCTTCGAATTCACCTACCAGGTTCATTTCCCCGCAACCGAAAATCCCGCCGGCCCCGTGCGCCTCTGGATTCCCTTCCCGCAATCCGACGGCTACCAGGACGTCCGCAGCCTGCACGTTGACAGCCCCGCCGCTTACTCCCAAGGCCACGACGCCGAGTACAAAAACAGATTCGCCATGTTCAAGCCGACAGCCCAGCAAGCTGCATCCGGCTTCGACGTAACTGTCCGCTTCATCGCCACTCGCCGCGAGCACAGAGTCGCTTTGGGTGGCGCTCTCAAATATGCCTCCGTCGTCTCGCCCTCCGATTCCATGCTCCGCCGTTATCTTCAGCCCGACAAACTTGTTCCGTTGAACGGCATAATCTCCGATCTTGCCAAAGAGCACACCACTGGCGACACCACACAAATCGAAAAAGCGCGCCACATCTACGAATACGTCGTCTCCACGATTCGCTACGACAAATCCGGCGAAGGCTGGGGCCGTGGCGACGCCATCTGGGCCTGCACCTCAAAACGCGGCAACTGCACCGACTTCCATTCTCTTTTCATCGGTATGATGCGCTCTTCAGGCATTCCTGCGCGCTTCGAGATCGGCTTCCCGCTGCCCGAAGGCCAAACCGAAGGCGACATTCCCGGCTATCACTGCTGGGCCGAGTTTTATCTCAATGGCGTCGGATGGGTGCCCGTGGACGCCTCCGAAGCCTGGAAAAATCCCGCCAAGCACGACTATTTCTTTGGCGCGCACGACGTCAACCGCGTTTTCTTCACCTACGGCCGCGACATTCATCTCTCATCCGATCAAAAAGGCGATCCGCTCAATTACTTCATCTATCCCTACGCGGAAATGAACGGCCAGCCAGTGAAAAATCTCCAAACGCACTTTTCTTTCCGCGACGTAGCCGCCGCGCAACAAGCCGCCGGCCGCTAACCTCGCTTAAGCCGCAGTTGCCGCATTCGCAGCACCTTATCCCTCCGGAATTGTCGCTAGCCAACGGCAGCGGTATCATTAAGTTTGACCCGGCCCGTAGCCCATGAGGAATAAAACCATGTCACGCTACATCTCTTCGCGCTTGGCCCTTGCCGTCCTGGCCGTCGCCGCCGTGCTGCCTCTAGCACCGAGCGCCCAATCGCAGGACTCGCAGTCTCAATCCGTGGCCGATGCCGCACGTCGCGCTCGCGAAAAAAAGAAAGCCTCTGCGAAGCCGGCCCCAGTCGTCACCGACGACACTCTGAAGCCTGCCGCACCCGCATCGCAAGCCGCCAACGCCACACCTCCAGCGCCAACTTCTGAAGCCACGCCTGCCGCTCAAGCCGCACCGGATTCATCCAGCGCGCCCGCTGCCGACAACACTACTGCTCCCGCTCCATCTCCGGCCACGGAACCTGCGCCCGCCGCAAACGCCGAGGATGCCGACCAAAAGGCAAAAGCCTCTGCCGAACTCGCCGGTCTGAAGCAACAACTAGCCGAAGCGCAAAAAGCAGTGGACTTGGCCCAGCGCGAACTCTCGTTGGAACAGGATAACGTCTACTCGAAGCCCAACTATCAGAACGACCCTGCGGGCAAAGCCAAGCTCGATGATCTCAAGCAGCAGCTGGCAGGCAAGCAGCAAGCCCTGGACGCTCTGAAAACGCGTCTCGCCACTCTTCAGAATTCAGTGGGCAACACTGCTCCCGCGGCACCTACGCCGGCTGCTCCGCCTCAATCCTAACCGTCAATTTCCAGAATCCCTGTTCCGGTCCGCTCGCTCCTTCCGTCGCCATCAATATCTCCTTTTCATAATTCTTGTAAACTTTTTGTCCGCCTTCCGCGTATTCTCTCCAGCAAGAGCGGGTGGATCTCTTCGCAGGACGGAATCCAGTGCAATTGTCTGTCGAGAATTTGAGCAAGAACTATCGCGGTGGTGTGCAGGCGCTTCGCAACGTCCAGCTTTCGCTGAAGCCCGGCGTCCTCGGACTCCTCGGCCCCAACGGCGCCGGCAAATCCACGCTCATGCGCATCCTCGCCACGATCACGCAAGCCTCCTCCGGCCGCGTCTTGTGGAATGACACGGACATCGCGCGCAATCCCGACGCACTTCGCGGCGTCCTCGGCTATCTTCCGCAGGACTTCGGCGTCTATCCCAATCTCAGCGCCATCGAATTTCTCGACTATCTCGCCGCCGTAAAAGGCATTCCCGCCGCCGCAGCGCGCCAGCGCATCTCGGAATTGCTCGCGCTCGTAAATCTCGCCGATGCGGCGAAGCGTCCTCTCGGCGGATACTCCGGCGGTATGCGCCAGCGTGTCGGCATCGCGCAAGCGCTCCTCAACGATCCGCAGCTCCTCATCGTGGACGAGCCTACCGCGGGCCTCGATCCCGAAGAACGCGTCCGCTTTCGCAATCTTCTCTCCGAACTCTCCGGCGAGCGTATCGTCATTCTCTCGACGCACATCGTCTCCGACGTCGAAGCCGTAGCCACGAGCATCGCCATCCTCGCCCACGGCCAGCTTCTCGCTCACGGCGCGCCCGAAGCTCTCCTCTCGCAAGTCACTGGAAGAATCTGGGAAGTCGTCGTCCCCAGCGCAGAGCTTCCCTCGCTTCGCGAGAAGCACCTAGTCAGCAGCACGGCCCATCGCAACGACGGTGTCCATGCGCGCGTCGTAGCCGATGCCGCGCCTTCCTCCGCCGCCCGCCAGCTTGAGCCGTCTCTCGAAGACGCCTACCTCGCCGTCCTTGCCACCCAGCGCAACTCCGCCGCCGCTGGAGCCGCCGCGTGAACGCTCCTCGTGCCATCTTCGCCATCGCCCGCGCCGATTTCTTCGAGCGCACGCGCCGCTACAGTTTCTTTCTCGCGCTTCTTTTCGCCGTGTTTCTCGGCTACGCCACGGCCACCGGAAAAATCTTCATCCAGTTCGACGAATACCGCGGCCTCTACACTTCCGGGTGGATTGGCACCTTGGTCGCGCTGGTGATCACCTGCTTCGTCTCACTTGTCGGCTTCTACATCGTCAAAAATTCCGTCGACCGCGACCGCTCTACCGGTGTCGGACAAATCCTCGCCGCGACTCCTCTTTCGAAAACCACCTATGCCTTCGGAAAGTTCCTTAGCAACTTCGCCGTGCTCTCTTCGATGGTTGCGGTACTCGCCGTTGCCGCGCTGGTCATGCAGTTTTGGGCCGCCGAGGATTCCCGGATCGACCTGTGGGCCTTGCTCTCTCCCTTTCTTCTGCTGGCGCTGCCGGCCATTGCTCTCACCGCAGTCTCCGCCCTGTGTTTCGAAATGTTGCCTTTCCTTCGCGGGGGCTTCGGAAACGTCGCCTGGTTTTTCGCGTGGGATATTGGACTGGCAGCGCCTCTCCTCAGCGGCCGTCGCTGGTTGGATCCGACGGGCCTCATCAGCGTCATGAATTCGCTGGGCGCCGAAGCCCGTCGATATGTTCCCGGCTATCGCGGAGGCATGTCCTTCCAGATTGATATAGGCCAGCAGGTGCAAGTCGTTCAAACCTGGCGCTGGCCAGGAATCGCATGGGACGCGCGATCCATCCTTCTACGCCTGATGTGGTTTGCCGTTGCCTGCGCGATCGTGCCACTCGCCGCGCTGGTCTTTGACCGCTTCGATTCCGCCAAGTCTCGCAAGACAAAAAATCCCGCCGAAAAAGCAATCCCGCTCTCCGCGTCACAAGCGCCGGCTGCGGTGAACGCCTCGCACACCACTGCGCCCGTTCATCTCACGCCGCTCGCCGTCACCGCACGGGCCACAGGCTTTGCTCGCATTTTTTTCGCCGAGCTTCGTCTCGCTCTCTTCGGACTTCGTTGGTGGTGGTACGCCATCGCTCTCGGATTGCTGATCGCTCAGCTTTTCGCTCCGCTTGAAGCCTCTCGCGGTCCTATCCTCGCCAGCGCGTGGATGTGGTCCGTCTTTGTCTGGTCCGGAATGGGCGCCCGCGAATCGCGTTTCGGCACTCGTTCGCTCCTCTTCTCATGCGCCAATATTCTTCCGCGCCAGCTTCTCGCCTGTTTTCTCGCTGGCTTGTTCGTCGCAATTCTCACCGGCGCGGGCGCAGCCGTGCGTCTCGCCATGGCAGCTGATTCTTCGGGCCTCCTCGCTTGGCTTGCGGGCGCGTTCTTTCTTCCATCACTCGCCCTTTTTCTCGGCATCTTCAGCGGCACGAGCAAGCCCTTCGAAGGACTCCTCACCGCCATCTGGTACGTCGGCCCCATGAATCACACTTCCGGTCTCGACTTCACCGGCGCCGCCAGCGGCACTCACACAATCTCCTACGCCCTCATCTACTTCGCCCTTGCCGCCGCGCTTCTAATATCCGCTTTCGCCATCCGCTCCCGCCAACTCCGCTCCGTGTAGCTGAATTGCAAGTTTCAAGCCACTTTCACTTCGGTTCCCCGCCGAAAATCTTCTCCAGTATCGTCGGCTCAACCAATCTCTCGAACGGTACATTTCCGGCCCGCTCCTTAACCTCGCTCCACAACATCTCTCGGTATTCCATTTTCGCCTCGTCGTTTACATGCCGGTACACGTAAACGACCTCTGACGGCCCGCCCGGTTTGTGTTCGTCCTGACCGTAGCCCTGCACCTCATAGGAAATAACAAATGCCATCGCGTGTTCACGGTCATCGGTGACGACTTTGCCCTCCAGCGAACTGTCAAATTCCTCCGGGTCACACGGATCGTTCGCCTTTTGGCAGTAATCCTGATGTGTTTTGTAAAACTCTCGGAGCTCACGGGTCACTCGCAGACGAACTTCCTGGAACGGCGCGTGAGGAAAAACGTTGAAGTCCTTTCCCGTCGCCGGATCATAGATCGCAATCTCCGCCGGATGTACCGTCGCGAAATGGATCTGGCTGCGATGATAGACAATGCCGCCGTCCCCAAAGTGCCCGACAGTCCAGCCGTAGAGGCTGGCCTTTAGTTTCAAATCCCGCGAAAGAATTAATTCGCAGCCCGCCGAAGGATTGATGTGCGTTTCCAGCGCATAGGAGCCCGAAAAAGACGCTACCGCCAGCACCGATCCAAAACAATTAGCGTCCGCATCCTCCCCTTTCGCCGCGGCCGCTCGAATCTCGCCGCTCTTCCACCGCCCCGCGCCGCGTTCGTAAACGTCAACGAATATCGGCGGATTGAGCAGCCCCGTGGAATCAAGAACATAATAAGCGATCACAAATTGCGAGGAATCGCTCAACTCCGCATCACTCGAGATTTTAGCGTCCAAATTGTGCAGCGTCTCCGCGTCCGGCGGCAGCTTCTCCGCCGCAAGCACCTCGCGCAAAGTTTTGCCCTCACCCTGCGCCAAAACCGGCATCGCGCAAATGCTTGCAAACACTGCCAACAAAGGGCTCAAGCACCACCTAGGACTCGGCACAGTTCACCTCCGCCCGTTTTGACGGACCGCATCGACGAAAATCTACGAATCGCCCAAATTCGCGGCGCTCTCCGCACCAGTCACGCAGTCACGCTTCTCCGCAACCCTACCACAATCCATTGTAGTCTTTTCCCTTGACACCACAGGCTACGAACGGCAGAATCCGCCCCAACAATTCTGTTGGGGCCGCCCAAGGGAGCTTCTGCCGCACAAGCCTTACCGTGCGCCCGCAGAGCTGGCTGGCCACTGAGGGAGCGCGCATGCAGTATCTGCCCGGTTTCACCGTGCAATGCATCAATCCGTTGTGCGAAGCTCGTGGTCACTGGCTCCGTGCCGATGCCACTGGCCCCATCTCCGACGACGGCCGCTGCCCCTGCTGCGGCGATTTCCTTCGCAACGTTCCCCCGCCGCTCAGCCCGCGTTTCCGCATGCGCCCCCGCCCGCTCACCGCGCGCCCGCCCCTTCGTCCCCGTCCCCGCTGATCACTCAACATTCCGAGCCGCGCCTGAGCCGTCGGGCGTGCCATCATCTCGTTCGTATCATTTATCAATCAGGCGGTAGGTTGCCCCGCACGTGCACGCAATCCGGTATACACTGCATCACACACTTCTTCCCAGGTTCCAACAGCACTAACACTCTCGCAGTACCTGAATTGTTTTGGAGGTTTGATGGCGACAGTCGCAGCGCATGTCAACAATTCCGTGAAGGTACAGGCCCTCCCGCCGGGCCGCCGTTACGATCATTACTTCTTCTCTGGAATGGCGCTCCTGATTCTCGCCTCCGTCTTTCTAGGATTTGCGCACACCTATTATCTCGCTGGCGTGTTCCACGCGCCTCTGCCCAGTCGGATCATCCACATCCACGGCGCCGTCTTTTCCATGTGGATCCTCTTGCTCATAACACAGACCTCTCTCGTCGCCGCAGGCCGCGTGGACATTCATCGCCGCCTCGGCATCGCGGGTTTCCTGCTCGCTTGTCTCATGATCGTCCTCGGCGTTTTGGCCGCTACCGACGGGCTCTCCCGTCCCAACACCGCTTCTGGCATTGATGTGAAGACCTTCTACATCATCCCAATGACGGACATGCTCATCTTTGCCGTGCTCGTCTTTTTCGCCTTCCGCGCACGCTTCAATCCCTCCGCCCACAAACGCATCATCCTCATCGCCACGATCGGAATCATGATCGCCGCCATCTCCCGCTGGCCATTTGCCATGGTCCACAGAAAACCGCTCGTAGCGGCGCTACTCTCTTACGGCTTTCTGCTCATCTTAGCGGCCTACGATTTGTGGTCCACGCGCAAACTCCATCGCGCCACAGTTTGGGCCAGCGCCTTCCTCATCGTCATGCAGCAAATCCGCTTCCCCATCGGCCAAACCGCCGCCTGGCACGCCTTTGCCACCTGGGCCCAAAGCCTAAGCCATTAGCCCTTAGAACCGCCTTTTGAATTGACGATTACGCCATACCGATTTTGCTTGACTCGCCTACACTCGTTTTGGTAATCTTTAGTCAAGTGATCTTGTCACTGCGGCAGCTTTTCTGCCGCTTTTTCTATTTCTGGGCGTCTCGACCCAATATTCTCTAAGTTCTGCAGAATCAACACTAACAGAAACACCGCGTTTTGCCGTGTTTTACCGGCTTTCTAATGTCGCAAGCCCTTTAGAATCAACATTTCCAGAGCGTCTCGCAAGTGCTCATTCTAAAAGACTTATGGAAATGTTAAGTGATTTAGAATCAACACTTACAGAAAATAGGGGGAGGGGGTGGCGCAGGCAAATAACAAAAGCCGGAGAGCAGGATCACCCTCCGGCTTTGTCGGTTCTTCTGGCTTACTGCTTAACCCTCGACGAGTCCTTTTTCTAGCATCTCCTCGTCGCTGAGCCACAGATCGGGGATATTGGCTGAGCCGAGCCGAAGAATATCTTCCAGCGCGCCGCGGACTTCCTTGAGCCCGAAGTCCACCCCAATGCGCTCAAATAATTCGATCAACGCCTGTGCGCCCTCGGCAAGCGCCGGCTTCGGCTGTGCGCCCACGCTATCGAGTCGATGATACGTCACGACATAAATCGCGCTGGGACCCCCGCCGTGCCGCACGATATGCAGAAATCCGCGCGTCTGCGGCTTTTCCGGAGCCAGTCTTGCGGCCAGTCCTGAACCGGAGGAGAGCGCGCTCATCGTGTCGTGTCCCTGGGCTGCCTCAATGTCCTCAACTGCAGCCGCTCGTGCTGCCGCAGTTCTCGCACTTGTAGCACGCCCCGTTCGGCACCATCAGCATGCCGCACTCGGAGCATGTCGGCGCGCCTTCGTGCGCGTCGCGCAGTTTGGAAGAAGTGCTCCCCTGTGACAGCGGAGCCATCGCGGCATCCATCATCGTCTGAAGCGGCTGGACAGGAGCAACTGTCACGGCTTGGTCAGTGTTCAGCTTCAAATAATCGGACGAGATGAATCGCCCGCCCAGCCACCGCGCGAGATAGTCCAGCACGGAAGAAACAAATCGGATATTCGGATTCGCCGAGATGCCCGACGGCTCAAACCGTGTATTCACGAGTTTGTCCACGAACACCTTGAGCGGCACGCCATATTGCAAGCCGAGCGACACGGTCAGCGCCAGGCCGTCCATCACGCCCGAGAGTGTCGAGCCTTCCTTCGACATCTTGATGAAAATTTCGCCCGGCCGGCCGTCGGGGTACATGCCCACGGTGATGTAGCCTTCGTTCACTCCTACGCTGAACTTGTGCGTCACCGAAGCGCGCTCCACTGGCAACTTCTCGCGCACCGCGCGCGCAAAGAGTTCGCGCTGCATCGGTTCCGCTGTCTCAGCTGCGGCCACAGACTCGATTTTCTTTTCTTCTTTCGAGCCGCCCGCGTTGAGCGGCTGCGAGCGTTTCGAGTTGTCCCGGTAAATGGCCACGGACTTCAGCCCCAGCTTCCAGGACTCGATGTAAGCGTTCTCGATGTCTTCGATCGTGGATTCCTCGGGCATGTTGATGGTCTTCGAGATCGCGCCGGAAAGAAACGGCTGCGCCGCCGCCATCATCTTTACGTGTCCCGTCCACGCGATGGACCGTCCGCCGCCCAGTGGCGCCAGCGAGCAATCGAAAACCGGCAGGTGCTCCGCCTTCAAGTACGGTGCGCCTTCGATCTTTCCCTGCTTGTCGATGTAAGAAACGATTTCGCTGGTCTGCTCGGGCGAATAGTGCAGCCTCATCAGCGCTTGCGGCACGGTGTTGTTGACGATTTTGATCAAGCCGCCGCCGACCAACTTCTTATGCTTTACCAGCGCCAGATCCGGCTCGATTCCCGTGGTGTCGCAATCCATCATGAAACCGATCGTGCCCGTCGGCGCCAGCACAGTTACCTGCGCATTCTTGTAGCCGAACTTTTCGCCGTGATGCAACGCGTTATCCCACGATTCCTGCGCCGCCATGAACAATTCCGTTTGCACGTGCTCCGGCTTGATGCCGCGCATCGCGTCGCGGTGCATGCGCATCACGTCCAGCATCGGTTCGCGATTCACTTGATAACCGGGGAACGGACCCATTCTTTCCGCGATGCTGCGCGGACTGCGCGTACGCTTCGCCGCACATCAGCGCCGTGATGGCTCCAGCCATGTCGCGCCCTTCGTCCGAGTCGTATGGCAGCGCCAGAGACATCAGCAACGCTCCGAGATTGGCGTAGCCCAGGCCGAGCGGCCGGAAATTGTGCGAATTCTCCGCAATCCTCGGCGTTGGATAACTGGCGTTATCCACCAGAATTTCCTGCGCCGTGATGGTCACGTCCACGGCATGCTGGAACGCCGTCACGTCAAACTGTCCGCTCGAACCTAGAAACTTCATCAAGTTTAGCGAAGCCAGGTTGCACGCCGTGTCGTCGAGGAACATGTACTCCGAGCAGGGATTCGAGGCATTGATGCGCGCCGTGTTTTTCGATGTGTGCCACCGGTTAATCGTCGTGTCGTACTGCATTCCCGGATCGCCGCAGTGCCACGTGGAGTCCGCGATCTTGTACAGCAGGTCACGCGCGCGCAGTTTTTCCGCGGGCTGCCCATCCGTCACGTTGCGCGTCCACCAGTCGCGGTCTTCTTCCGCCGCGCGCATGAAGTCGTCCGTCACGCGGACCGAGTGGTTTGCGTTCTGGAAGAAAATCGAGCTGTAGGCATCGCCATCGATCCCGGCGTCATAACCCTGTTCAATAAGAACCTGCGCCTTGCGCTCTTCCTTCATCTTGCATTCGATAAATTCGACGATGTCCGGGTGATCGATATTGAGGATCACCATCTTGGCCGCGCGCCGCGTCTTGCCGCCGCTCTTGATCACACCCGCGAAGGCATCGAAGCCCTTCATGAAACTCACTGGCCCTGACGCGATGCCGCCGCCGGAGAGAGTTTCCTTGCTTCCGCGCAGCGAGGAAAAATTGGTGCCCGTTCCCGAGCCCCACTTGAAGAGCATCCCTTCGGTCCGCGTCAGACCCATGATGGATTCCATGTTGTCCTGGACGGAATTGATGAAGCACGCCGAGCACTGCGGCTTGGGCTGCACACCCACGTTGAACCATACGGGCGAATTGAAAGCCATCTTTTGTTCCACGAGCAGGTGCGTCAGCTCGTCGCGGAACGCGTCGCGCGACGCATCGCAATCGAAGTAGCCGCCTTCCTGGCCCCAGCGCACAATCGTGTTCACCACGCGGCTGATCAGTTGCCGCACCGATCCTTCGCGCTCTTTTGTTCCAGGCTTGCCGTGGAAATATTTGCTGGTGACGATGTTCGTAGCCGTCTGCGACCAGCTCTTCGGCACTTCGACGTCTTCCTGGCGGAAGATCGTGACACCCTTTTCGTTTCCGATCAGCGCGGTGCGCTTCTCCCATTCCACGGCGTCGAACGGAGAAATCTTTCCGTCGGTGAAATACCGCTCAAAAGGAAGGCCCTTGTTTGTTACCGCTCCCGTATTCTCCGGAGTCTTATCCGTGATCGGGGAATTCCCAGTCAATGCTTGTTTCACCGTAGCCATCCCGTTCCTCCGCAACCTCGGGCTCCCACTTTTCGCGGGGGAACCCCTTAATCTTAACTCTTCTTACCGCACTTGCTGCATCCTGCAGGGTGCTGGGTGGACCCTGAAGGTCACCGCAGATTGATTCCATATGTCCGCCCACCGGACCAGAGAAAAAGGCGACCGCTGAGCAGCCGACCTTCCCATCGACCGCCTCGCGGCCAAATTCAAAAGCAGGTACGAAACGCCAATGCTCTGCCGCTGGCTGGTGGGTCTCACACAGCCTCACAGCAGATCCCGCGCCTGAATTACGGGCGCGGAGCGGTTACTTCGCGCTCGATTTTTTTGTTTAGAACCCGGGCTGGCGTCGTGGAGTCGTCACGGACCTATTGGACATCCTCGACTGGGCCCGCCTGGCGCTACCACATCCCCCGAATCTGGAATCGCAGTATCAACGGGTGCGAATTTCCTGTCAAGAGAAAAACGCAAAATGTGGTTGACGTTTTCGTACCACGTCTATTTGTAGTGGTGCCCTTTCTGAGCAACCGCTTCTCTTGCAACAACTTTCATGCGCTTCCATCGCGCGCTACACTGGCAGCATCTAATCTTACGTCATGCAATTCAAGATGATGCGCGCGTTCCTTATTCTCTCACTTAGTTTTGTTTTCGAACTTCCCGGGTATCTCTGCGCGCAAACACCACCGCAATCGCCGGCAACGCCAGTGATGCACTCGGCTTATGGTGAAAAACTGCACATCGCCGGCGTCCCCAATTCCGGAAAAATCAACGACCATTTATATCGCGGAGCGCAACCGAGAGATCCCGGCTTGCTGGAACTGAAGAAGCTGGGCATCACCACCATCGTCGATCTCCGCGAAGAAGATCCGGCGAAAATTGGCTGGGAAGAAAAAGGTCGGAAGCACTCGGCATTCGCTTCGTTCACATCGCGGTCAGCGGCTGGTCTGCTCCGACGAATGAACAAGTCGCGCAGTTTCTGCACATTTTTCGCGACACCCCGCAGGAAAAAGTTTTCGTGCACTGCCATTACGGCGAAGACCGCACCGGCGTTTTTGTCGCAATCTACCGGATGGCTTTTGAAAAATTGCCCGCGGATCAAGCGCTGAAAGAAATGTACCAGTTCGGATTCAACGGTTTCTGGCATCCCTCGATGACTATTTTCGTTAGGCAATTTCCCGCGCGTTTGGCCGCCGCGCCGACTCTTACACTGTTCAACAACAAAGAGTGAACTCTAGATTCTAGTGGGGTGCGCACGCCCGATGCCAAGCCTTGCGAATGAGAGTCTTCTAATTTAGGCCTTTCGCTCTAGTACTTCCGTACTCTTCCCGGTAGCACGCTTGCTTCATTTAATGAAACAACCCCCTTCGGTATTCTCACCGCAGTTCGAAAACAGGAGTCTGAGGGAAAGGCCACCATGCAAGTAGGCCGCTATCAAGTTATTGACGTGATCGGCACCGGCGCGAACAGCAAGGTCGTGCGCGCGCACGATCCCATGATCGGGCGCATCGTTGCCATCAAGCTCTTTTCACCCGCGCTGGCGCAGGGCGCAGGCCGCGACCGTTTCCTGCAAGAAGCGCGTGTTGTCGGCCAGCTTTCGCATCCCTGCATCGTCACGCTGCACGACATGGGGATCGACGAACCGACGCAAACGCCCTATCTCGTGATGGAGTTCATGGAAGGGCAGCCTCTCGATAAAGTCCTCTCCAAGGGCAGTGTTCCTCTGCCGCGTGCTTGCGCATGGATCGGCGAGATCGCTTCGGCTCTCCACATTGCGCACCGCAGGGGCGTAATTCACGGCGACATCAAGCCGGCAAACATTTTGATTCTGGATGATGGCCGCGTGAAGCTGACCGATTTCGGCATGGCGCGTCTCGCGAGCCATGACAAGAAAGACACGCCGCTTCTCGGCACGCCCGCTTACTGGTGCCCGGAACAGATTCTCGGCCGGCCGCAGGACGCGCGCTCCGACATTTTCTCTCTTGGCGTGGTCCTGTATGAGATGGTCACGGGACAGCGTCCTTTCGATTCCGATTCTCTCCAGGGCATCTGCACGCGTGTTCTGTCTTCCAAGCCGCTTCCCGTTTCTCAGGCAAATCCTTCCGTGCCGACGGCGTTCGACGCGATTGTCGCCAAGACCCTGGAAAAAGATCCTGGGCACCGTTATCAGTCCGTGGATCTGCTGGCTTCCGAATTGTATCCGTTGGCCCGCCGCAAAGCTGCGGCGCCGTTGCAAGCGCAGCACACTAGTTTTCGTGAGCGGGCCACTCGATTGTTGCGTTCCGCATGAGCCCTGTTCTTCAGACCGGCCGCTACGAAATCCTCGAAAATCTCGGATGCGGCGCAACTTGCCGCGTGGACAAAGCACGCGACACCGTCATCGGCCGCACGGTGGCGCTGAAATCCTTTCTACAGGGTTTCGGCAGGAACAGCGAGCAGCAATTCATGCGGGAAGCGCAAACCGTCGGGCGGCTTTCGCACACCTCCATCGCACAGCTCTATGATGTCGGGAACGACGGCGGCGGCACGCCATTTCTCGTGATGGAGTTCGTTTCGGGAAGAAACCTGGAACAGATGCTGGCGCAATCCCCGATACCGTTTGCGAGCGCAGCCGTCTGGGCCGCCGATATCGCTTCCGCGCTCGCCTATGCGCATCGCGCGGGGATCATTCACGGCGACGTCAAGCCCAGCAACATTCGCGTCACCGAAGATGACAAAGTGAAGCTCGTGGATTTCGGCGTAGCGCGATTTGCTTCGCAAGTTTCCGGCTCCGACCGCGTGCTGGGTCCGGTCGCACAGCTCTTTAAAGCCGCCGCCCGGCTTCCCCGTCGCCGCCTGGCGGGCCTTGGCCTCGGCCAACTCCGCCACGATCATCCCCTCCAGCACCGAATTCTTGGAAAGCCCCAATACGTAATCCACACGCCTCGCCTCGCACCAGCCCATAATCTCTTCCCTGGCGAACGCACTGTCGGCCCGGATGATGATCCACACGCCCAGCCAGCGCGAGCGAATGAGCGGCACGAGCCAGTCAGAACCTCCGTCGTCCCCGCAGGCACGTCCACCAGACCCTCCCGCAACTTCGCCAGCACCAGCTCGTCGCCCCAGAAGATGTACAGCGGCAGGTAGACGAATCCCTTGTTGTAGTAGCCACTGTAGATCCACGCCCCCTCCTGCTGCCCGTAGAGCGGGTTGTCGGTCGGGTCGAATAGAGCACCACCACCTTAGGCCGCACCTACCACCGTCGCGATCACGTAGGTCTCCGCGAAGAACCGCTCCGCCCCGGCCGGCGTCCAGCACGATCTTCTTGTACCGACGGGTCTCTTCATCGAGCGTGGCCGGCGTCAGCCTCGAGGCGGTTGAGCGTGCTCTTGCCCGCCATCGGCCGCCACCGTCGGCGCTTCGCGGAGGCACTCGGCCCACCGTCGGGTCCTCTTCCGGAACCACTGCGGCAAGCAGCGAGATCGCGCGAAAGTTCGTCGTGATCGTTAAGGTCCTCATAGCCCAAGGCCAAGCCGTAGACACACTGGCGCCAGCAGGTCAACCGGATGCTCGATCGCGTCCGGGTCCCGCTTGTCCGTGAAGAGCGCGGCGAACCGCTCCATCAGGGTCAGACCCTCGTCCACCTGACTCAGGAGGCACCCCGCCGCGTCCGAACTGGCTCACCCGCGAAGTCAGCCACCACGTCGCGGGCACCGAGATGCTTGAAATGCATCGTCTTTTCGCTACACTGTGTCATTGCCAGGCCGTCCTTTCCGTTTAATGCCTTACGTGGAACAACGTGGCATTATAGCGGTAGACGGCCTGGTTTTAAAGCCCTCACGGTGAGAAATCCAGGTTAGCCAGGCGGCTTCAGCCGCCGGATAGGCCGCCCCACCCCTCCGGGGAGCCCCGAAGGGGCGACAGAGCATTCGTGGCGTCTACCTGACCCTCTATTCTGTCGCCCCTTCGGGGCTCCAAGAGATAATAGGGCCGTCGCGATCCGGCGGCTGAAGCCGCCGGCTAAGTCCTGTCCTCCCTTCGGGAGGAAGAGCAACAAGACACTGGGGAATTGCCCCCCTGTGTGGTCCGGTGTACAAACAAGCGCAAGAAAAGGGGCCTCTGAGATGCCTGAGAAGTTCGAGAGCGTGACCGCCGTCTGCAAGGCGAACGTCTACTTCGACGGGAAGGTCGTGAGCCACGCCCTTCCTCACCAAGGAAGGCAAGAAGTCCCTCGGCCTGATCTACCCGGGCAGCTACAAGTTCAACACCGATGCCCCCGAGCGGATGGAGATGACTGCCGGCTGGTCCGCGTGCGGCTGGCCGGCGAATCGCAATGGCAGAGCTACCCAACCGGCTCGGCGTTCCGCGTCCGGGCAAGTCGTCCTTCGAGATCATGGTCGACCAGGGCATCGCCGAGTACCGTCTGCTCGTTCAAGATCATGAGGCACGCCGCCTAGGAAACTCGCCGCCTGGCCTTTTTCCACGTCTTGAAGACCACGACGTAGGGCACGGCGATCTTGCCCACAGGGGTCGCGGAAGCCCGTGTGGCGGAAGCTGTTGACCCCAACCGCGTAGAGCGTGTCCGGACTGAGGCGGACGGCCAGGACGACCATGTCTTGCCGCCCTCTTCCACCGCGGCTCGGGCGAGCCCTTGTAGCCCGGGTAACCCCCAGGTCCGTGTGGATGATCCAGGACCACTGCTGGCCGCCCATCATCGGGCGGTCGAAGGTCACCTTGATCTCGCGGAGCGTGCAATCCACGTCCTTGGCCTGGTTGGCGGGGAAGGTCTCGACGACGCGAGGCGGGAAATCGAGGTCGGCCTCCTTCGCCGCCGCGCGTTCGGCCAGGCGGATGATGCCCCGCTTGCCGCTCGGCACGTTCGACACGGCGACGCGGATCATCCAGTCCTGCTTCTCCGCCACCTCCCTGGAAGCCCTGATCGGGCAGCCCGACCAGGGAATGGGGACTCCTTGACCTTCTCATCGTAGCCGAGGTAGACGCCCTTGGTCTGCTCCGGGTTGAACGCCACCGCGATGATGAGACGCGGCGTCACCTCGACGGATGGCGTTTCCAGCGCCTGCCATTTCATCGTGCCACACTCGATCTTGGCGTAGGGGAACGGCACATCGGTCAGCACCTTGCGGTTCGCGTCGAGCACGTAGACGTGGAAGTCCTCCTTCGGCGGCTGCGGGGTGCCGTAGCGGGCACCGAAGATCTGGACGGCCTCGACCCATGGGCGCCCGCGGGGCACTCGAACTCGACGGCGTGGCCCAAGCGGCAATCGAGCGCTTGCCCGCCGCCACGTCGCCCACGTGCGACAGCGTGGTCATCACAGCCTTCTCGCCCTTGGCTTCTGGCAGCGCTTTCTCCTGGCCCACCGCCAGCACCTACTGCCCCCACGCTCCCGTGGCCAGGACCACGCCAGCCAGGACGCTGCGCCAGCCACTTCAGCATCTCGTCGTCTCCCTTCTCCTCGAGGATCCGGACGCTGAACGGGTTCCCGCGGATCGCACGCTGCCGAGATCCGTGCGAACGGTGAAGGTACCGACCTTCGATCCACGCTACACGCGACGCCCCCCTGCCCGAGGAAGACACACTCGGCCCAGGCGCTCCCTTCGAGGCGGACGACGCTCTGCGGCTCGACCTCCACGCGCGCGTAGCCGCCCAGGAGTTCGGACGCGGCCGGCTGTTCCTCGGTCCGCAGGCGTTGTCCGCGGCAGACCACGCCGCCATCGGCGACCGTGTAGCTGCCGCTGGCCTGTGGGCGGGGGTAGCCGCCGGCGACGAGCCACCAGGCCCCAAGCCCTGCCAGGAGCAGCACGGCTGCGGCGGCCTGCCAGAGCCCGATCCGCGCCGGCGGGTTGCCAGGGCCAGGACCCGCTCCTCGAGGTTGGGCGCGGCTTCGCCGCCCAGTTCCTCGCACAGCAGCACGTCGATAAGCCGATCCAGGTCGTCCCCGCCATGGGCTGCTACCTGATGGACTGGAGCCATTCGGTCTCGAGCTTGGTCGAGCGGCTTGCCGTAGATGGGGGCGAGCGCCCCCGTCGTCCTCGTCCATGGCCTTCCAGAGATCGAGGAACTTCTCCTCGCCGTACGCCTTTGTCAGTGGGCCACGAAGGGAGGCGCCGAGCGCGACGATGGTGTTGGCCTGGGACGTGGACTTCGCCAGCTCCGGAAGCCGGGGGATGGTTCCCTGGCGTTTCATGTCGGCCGCCTGCGCTGGATCCGCTCGCCCCACGTCTTGCTGCCGCAGTAGGCGGCCGCGAAGCCGTTCGCGATGAACGTGGACTTCGGCACCTCCTTCATCGCGGCGTTGCCGAGATAAAACGACAGCGTCCGCATCAGGTTGTAGAAGGTGGCGTCCCGCGATCATGTAGACGGTCTTCTCCTGCGCCGCTTGGGCCTCCCAGTCCCACTCGCCCAGAATGTCCCGCCACTGCTCGGGCGTCGAGAAGACGTAGACCTCGAGCTTCCCCGTGAACGGCCGCTTCGAGAACCGCTCGACGATGGCGACGCGGCTGTCGAGAAACCGGGCGGTCCCTTTCGGCGGATTTCCTGGTCGGCGAATCGGGCGGGACGCAGACGATGACCTTCCTGGCCTCGGCCGCCTCCGAATCCAGGAGTCCGAGGCCGCGCCGGGCCCGGGCGCGGCCCGCCCGGTGGCCCGGCGAGGTCGGCCGCGAGCGTCTTGGCCGCCTCGTAGGCCGGCCGCGGGCGCGGCCTTGCCCTGCTTGCGGGCAAATCCCCCAGGCACGCCTGGGCCAGGGCCTTCTGCTCCGGCCCGCCCTGGCCCTGGAGGACCGCCGCGCATTGGCCCGCTCGGCCTCGGCGAATCGGCGGTCCTTGTAGAGAGCGTCGGCGAGCGAGAGCCGCAACGCGGATCGTCCGGCTTCGACGCCAGGAGTTTCCTACAGGCGTCCGCCGCCTTGTTCAACAGGGCGAAGTCGGCGAACTGGTCCGCCTGCTTCCGGAGTTCCTCCGGCGGATGCTCTCGGCGAGAAGGGTGCCCTGCCCCCCCGAGCCAGAATGCGGCAAGACCAGCGCCAGGCCGTGCGGCAACCCGCTGCCCGACCACCTTCTCGTGGACATGCGCTGCTCCTATGGCGGCTGGCCCAGGCTCGCCCCTCCCGAAGGAGCAGAAACCCTGGGGGGGAACTCCACATCCAGCTTCAGGCGTTTGCGGATGCAATCGGCGAGACGGGCGCGAATGCGGCGGAGCAGGGTCTTCACGCCGTTCTCGGTCACATCGAGGAGCCGAGCCATCTCCGGCGGCGTCCGCTCCGTGTAGCGCAAGTCGAGCACGCGGCGCTGCTCGGCCGAGAGCGTCTCCAGACACTTGCGGAGGGCCTGGACATAGTCGAAGCCCTCGCCGCCGCGAGGAACTCGCCCCTCCAGGTCGCCTCGGCCTACCTCGAGGAGCTCCGTGTCGGCCGGCACGGGGCTCGTCCTGAGCCTGCGGCAGTGGCGAAGGAAGAGATTGCGGGCGATGCCCGAGGGCCGGGCCGCGGCGCCGCGGGAGGCGTCGGGCGCAGGCGGTGTCGAGCTGCGGAAGGCGGCCAGGAAGGTCTCCTGCACCAGATCCTCCGCGGCAGCGTTGTCGGCCCCCAGATAACGCATATAGCGATAGAGCTCAGCTTGATGGGTTCGAACGAGCGTCGCAAGCCTGTCACGGTCCATTCCGTATCCGCCTCGCACTCCCCATAGCTCTATCGCACGAACTAGCGGAAAGGGTACCTGCATTGCCCGGAAAAATCGAGCAGGCGGGGGTGCGACAACCCATTTGCAGCGGGCGGGGCCGTCCTGGTTCGTAGTTCCGCCTTCAGGCGGTGACTTCCAGGCCGCCTTCGGGCGGGACCTTGCCGCGGGGCCACCACAGGCACACCCAAGACACGGAACGCCTGAAGGCGGATACCCAGCAGGCGCCGCCTCAAGGCGGAACTACAGACACGGAGAGGCCCACTCTCGCCCGCTGCATATGGGTTATTGCACCCCGACGCGGAACGCCGTTTAACTAGGCAGGCGGCCAGGCATACCATAGGGCAACCGACAGGAGCGGAAGCAGAGAGGACTGGGGAGGGGCTTCTTCGGAAGAAGCCCCTCCCCGGTCCCCTCGTCAAGAGCTTTCATATTGGGCAGTGGAAGATCAGGAGGTCGTCATGGGAAGATCAGGTCGCGCGAAGCTCTGCGGAGGTCGGCCTTCGCAGGCACCGCGTGGCTCTCTCTGAGAGGGCGCCGCGCGGCCGCGAAGCGCCGCCCAGCGAGAAGCTCAACATCGCCGGGGTCGGCGTCGGCGGCCAGGGCGCGGCGACCTCGAACCTGGCCGCCGCGAGAACATCGTCGCCCTGTGCGACGTCGAGACGACGACCGTGCAGCCGCCGACCCGTTCAAGCGAAAGTACCCCAGGCCAAGAGCTTCCGCGATTTCCGCGAGATGCTCGACGAAGTGCAGGACGGCACATCGACGCCGTCGTCGTCGGCACGCCCGACCACATCCACGCCCCGGTCTCGCATGGTGGCCATGCGGCTCGGCAAGCACGTCTATTGCGAGAAGCCGCTCACGCGGTGCGTCGACGAGGCCCGGCGCATGGCCGAGACGGCCACGCGAGCACAAGGTCGCCACGCAGATGGGCAACCAGGGCATGGCCGTCGAGGGCAACCGGCCGGTCGTCGAGGTCGTCCGGGCCGGCGCGATCGGCCCGGTCCGCGAGGTGCACGTCTGGACCGACCGGCGCCGCAGCGGCAATGGTCTGGCCGCAGGGCATCGACCGGCCCGAAGGACACGCCGCCGTGCCCGACGACGCTCGACTGGGACCTCTGGCTCGGGCCGGCCCCGTAGCGGCCGTACCATCCGGCCTACGTCCCCGTTCCGCTGGCGCGGCTGGTGGGATTTCGGCTCCGGCGGCGCTGGGCGACATGGGCATCCACAACGTGGCCATGCCGTTTGTCGGCCTGCGGCTGCGGGCCGCCGACGTCGGTCGAGATCGTCGAGACGCTCCGGCCTGCAAGCACGAGACGTTCCCGGCCTGGGCGATCGCTGCCGCTATCGAGTTCCCCGCCCGCGGCGACCAGCGCCGCCGCTGATGCTCCACTGGTACGACGGCGGCAAGCAGCCCGTCGGCCGACCTGATCGGCGGGCGACAAGGTGGCCGAGAACGGGGCGATCCTCGTCGGCGACAAGGGGACGCTCTACTCGATCGAATGGACCGGCGGCGACTGGCACCTGCTGCCGGAAGACAAGTTCCGCGACTTCAAGCCGCCCGAGCCGACCGTGCCGCGCTCGCCGGGCCATCACGCCGAGTGGATCCGCGCCTGCAAGGGCGGGCCGCCGGCCTACTGCAACTTCATCGACTTCGCCGCCCCGATCACCGAGATGATGCTCGTCGGCGACCTCGCCCTGCGCACCGGCAAGAAGATCGAGTGGGACGCCGCCGCCATGCGCGCCCCGAACTGCCCCGAGGCCGACCAGTTCATCCGGCGGCAGTACCGCAAGGGGTGGGAGGTCTGACGCCCAGGACACGGATCACGGGGGACGTCATCCAAACCGATCCGCGAGCGGGGACCCTGTGGGGGCGATGGCTTCGGTGAGGTCGGGACGGCGGGGTATGGTGTCCCCCGAACTTCCGCCGTACTCATGTTAGCTCTCGCAACCCGGAGCTTGCCAGGGGCGCTCTTCGCCCGGTCAGAGCAGAGTGGTTGAGTGGACCTAGGCGGGAGTTCCTCAGCCCGTTCCGTATGGCCTCGTTAATCCTACCTAGAATGCGGGCTGGATACTCGTTGAGGCGGTATCCCATGGCCTCTTGGGACACGCCAAAGATCTTCGCCAGAAGAGCCACGAGCCGCCGGACCATCTCTTCCGCAACCGGCGGCTGGGCGCTGCACGCCAGGGTTGCGTAGATGCCGGCAGCCTGTCGTTCAGACTAACTCCATGGGCATCAGCAAAGCGGCCGCGAATCGTTTCGCATTTCGCTCCACGGTCTCCCAGTTCTCAAGCTGGCTGTAGAGATGGATCACGGCTCCCCCGATCCGCCACATCCGGGAGGTAAGGCAGGTGAAGCAGATGATGGCCTGCTTCCTCCGCAACGGTGAACCTGTTCCAGTATGGCTCGGGCTATCGAAGAGGCCCTGATCCACGATGATGAGGGGCTCCCCTCGCACCCCCGGCCAGCGCACCATCCACCCCAAATCGAGTTCGGAGCCGGGGATCGGCCGGATGGCGAGGCCCAGTGCCCGCTCGGCGACCCATTCGACATCAATTACGGTGATCGGACATTTAATAGGTTGCGGTAAGCGTCGCTCAGGAGCGAAGTGGCCTTCTCCTGAATTTACCCACACTGGGTATTCAGGCACGATCATGCGTGGCCTCCCGAACGCAGGCTCAGAAATGCTCGTTGATGTCCTTGATCAGCTCGCGAACCTGAACGTAGCTGAGTTTCTTCGATTCCGTCGTCCTCAGCAGGAGCGGCACCACGACACAGCTTCCGCGTAGCGGGCCACGTCCGCAGGAATGGCCGCCTTCTGAGCCTTGGCGGCAAGGTCATGGAATTCATGCCATTCCTTCGTGCCGGGCAGGCCCGAGCGCTTCGGCAATCTCAACCAGCGGCCAGGGCGTTCTTGGGCAGCAGGGCCTTGCCATTTTCCATGTTGGAGTAGTTCGACGGCTGGAAGCCCAGCAGCGTGGCGAAGGTCCGCAGGCCGTAGCCGCCTGGAGCAATTCCCGCACCGCACCCCCACTGGTGGACTGCTCACTTGCCCATGTCCTTCCCTCTTGCTCGGGTTGGAACGCCCCCCGGGGATAAAATTTGCGGGAGGACTCTTTGCGTTTCCCTTTGACCAGCTCCACAACCTGTTCTGTCGGCACCAGCACTTCCCGAATTTCTCCGGGTGGGGAGAAGTCGCTATGCGCTCGTCCAGTGACAGTTTGACTTTATTTTCAAATCCGGAATAAACGTGGACAATATACCATTTCAGAGACAATTGCTTTTCTTTCCTAGCTCAGAACAGCTTTGATCAGGCTGGACAATCCAATATCAACAATGCCTAGAAAAATGACACCAGCATCACCCAGCATGATAACCACTATGGTAGAGCCCATCGCCTGTTTACGGGAAGGCCAAGCAACTTTTTTAATTCAACTTTGACTTCTCTTAGAAATTGCAGTGACTGGTCAACGTAT
>CAVSIW010000033.1:0-3707 GCA_963727945.1 uncultured Acidobacteriota bacterium | reverse complement strand
CCACCAGCCCAATTCCCTCATTCAGGGAAAGCTGGAAATTTTAGGCAAAGAGATCGAACCGGTAAATCCTGATGAAGTAAAGTCAATCGTCAAGCAAATGATGGAAAAAGATAATGTAACGGCATTTGCCGTGTCCGGTTACGCAAGCACCATTAATCCTGAGCATGAATTGCAGGTGAAAAAAATTATTCGGGAGGAGACGGGACTTTTCGTGTGCTGTGGCCATGAATTGTCCGATATCCTCAATTTCAAAACCAGGGCGGCAACCGCCACGCTCAATGCACGGATTATCCCCAGGCTTACAAGTCTAATCCTGGATCTTGAAAAGATAGTGGCTGAATATGGCATTCAAGCGCCTATCGTCGTCGTTAAAGGGGATGGTACGCTGATGAGAAAGGAAATGGCGGAGGAACGTCCGATTGAGACGATCCTTTCAGGACCGGCTGCCAGTGTTGCGGGGGCAAAACATCTGACACACCTGGATAATGCCCTGGTAGTGGATATGGGCGGGACAACAACCGATACTGCGTCCCTGTCGTCGGGACTGGTCAACCTGAACAAACGCGGGGCCAGTGTTGGAAACCATAGAACCCATGTCCAGGCGCTTAACATCCGCACGACCGGACTGGGAGGTGACAGTTTAATCCTTTATGAAAAGAGAGAATTTTTTATCGGTCCCAAACGGGTTGCACCCGTTGCCTGGCTAGGCCAAAATTATCCGGGTACAGATAAGGCTCTTGAATATTTAAACAAAAATCTCAAGCACTATTTTCGCTCTACCAAGGACATGCAGATTCTGGTCAAGACAGGTGATGTCAAGTCCTTGCAACTCACGCCTCTGGAAGAACAAATTATTTCCATATGCGGCGTGAAGGCGGTCGCTGTGATTTCAGTCCGAATGCTATCGTATTTTGTGTCACCTACCACACCGATGACTTGCCAATCAGCGGTTTGCGAGCGGGAGTTGCTGAGCACCCGCCCGAGAGGATCGTCTTTGCCGAACAGCTTTCGCGCAAACATCTGGCTGATAACAATGGGCTCCGGCTTTGTCGGCGATTCAAAATCGGCTCTCGTAAACGTCCTTCCAGCGACAAGCGGTATTTGCATTGTTTCGAAAAAGCTTGGCCCGACACCTAGAAGGTTTACAGAGTGAGCTGAGGAAGAAGGCTCGCCCGGCAGTTTGAAACTGCCTTCACCAATGCTGCCGCTCAACATGGGCAGCGCTGAATAGCTTGCTGAGACTACGCCCGGCAGAGCCGCGAACCGGTTCTGGAGTTCCCGGTTCAGCTTGTCGCACCGCGGATCATCGATCTTCAGTCCGCTCGCCGTCATATCCACGTTGAACAGCAGAAGCTTTTCTGGTTTAAACCCCAAATCCTCTCGTTCCAGATTTAAAACTGTCCGGCCCAATAATCCCGCCCCCACCAGCACCAAAATTGAAATCACGACCTGCGTGACGACGAGGATATTGCTCAGATGGGCCGATTGCCGCGGCAGGGTGCCGGAGGAACTCCCGCTTAGTTTGAGGGTCGGAGCAACGTCCACGCGCGAATCACGAATAGCGGGAGCAAGTCCGAAGAGAATCCCCACTGCCGCGGAAACGATCAGTGTAAAACCGAGAACGTGCCAGTCAATTCCCACGTCGATCTGGAGCGGAATATACGAATTGGCGGAAAGAAATGCGGCCAGAGACCTCCCGCCGAGAATGGCGAACAGGATTCCCAGCGCACCACCTCCAGCGGACAGCATCACGCTCTCGGTCAGAAGTTGCCGAACAATCCGCAGACGAGGGGCCCCCAGCGCGTTGCGCACCGCCATTTCCTTCTGTCGTGTCGAAGAGCGCGCAAGCATCAGTCCGGCCACATTGGCGCAGGCCAGCAAAAGGATCAAACCTACAGCTGTCATCAGCACGTACAGCGGCCTCGCGTATTCTGTGCGCAGCGTCGCAAGCCCTTCGGCCGCGTGAAAAAAGGTGATTCTCGGCGTATCGTCCGACTTGAAGATCGCCGCCGCACCACTTGTCGTGCTCGGGACGAACATCGCGTTCAGTTCTGCTTCCGCTCGGCTGATAGTCACTCCGGGCTTGAATCTCGCCAGCACGTAAAGCCAAAGAGAATTTTCAGCCGTCCGGCTCGCCGGATGCAGGGACACAATTTCCTCTGCGACGAGAGGCAGCCAGAAATCCACCGGCAGGCCCGGATCGAAGTCTGGGAAGTCTCGGCCGGTGACTCCCACAATCCTGAAGGGCTTCAGGTTAACCGTTGCCGTTTTCCCTATAACACCGGGATCGCCTCCGAGTTCGCTCTCCCAGTAGCGATAACTCAAGACAATTACAGGCTCCGCGCCACTCAGATCGTCATTTGGATTCAGCGAGCGCCCCATGGCGGTCCGCACGCCGAGCGTGGAGAAGAATTCACCGGAGACGTACATTCCAGGAAACCGTCCGACGTGGTGATCAACACGCACGGCTGCGGCCGTCGAAACGAACGACAAAACGCCAGAGAAGATGTCCTCCTTCGACCGAATCTGTTCAAACATCGGATACGAAAAGGAACACGCCGTTGGCGAATGCCAAGTCTCTTCCCGACCCACTAGGGCAACCGGCGTAACGCGCGAAGTAGTTTGCGCGCGGTTCCCGGTGCGCCGTCCACTGCAGCAGAAAAAGCTGCTGTGGATTGGGCACTGGCAAGGAGCGCAGCGCCACCGCATTAATCAGACTGAAAATCGCCGTGTTCGCGCCGATGCCAAGGGCGAGGGTGAGCACGACAACCAGCCGTAAAACCTGGAGATTTGCGCAACATGCGCAGGCCGAAGCGAACGTCCTGCCGCAGATGATCCCACCAGAGCCAGCGGCGGGATTCGTAGAATCGTTCCTCGGCTCGCGTAACGTTGCCGAAGGCCCGCCGCGCCGCCGCACGTGCCTCGTCCTCGCTTAGCCCTTGCTCCCGCAGGCGCTCGCTCTCGAGTTGGATGTGCGCTTCGATTTCCGCGCTGAAATCGTTCGCTTTCCGTTTGCGTCGGAACATGGGCTTAACTCCTTTTCGTCTGGGATCCCAAAATCCGCCCGATGGCTGCCGCCAGCCGCTTCCATTTCGTCGTTTCCCTCACCAGTTGTTTGCGGCCCGCCGATGTCAGCGAGTAAAACCTCGCCTTCCGGTTGTTTGCGGAAGTTCCCCATTTGGCGGAGATCCAGCCCCGCTCTTCGAGCCGCTGCAGCGCCGGATAGAGCGCTCCGTGTTCCACCAGCAACTCTTCCTCGGACGTTTCTTGAATCGCTCGCGCAATCCCTTGGCCGTGCTGCGATCCAAAGATCAGGGTGCGCAGGATCAGCAGGTCCAAAGTGCCTTGCAGCAGTTCCAGGCGGTTCTTGGCTTCTTGGGTAGACATATAACCTCAGCATGCTCGCGCTCGGGTAAGATGTCAACCCCAAAGCGAACACCGCAGGAAGTGCAGTGTCCCGCCCGGGGAATGTTCATTTATGAAAGAACAACTTAGCTGGAATTCCTGTGCGTAGTGACGAAGCTGCGTTGATGCAGGTTTTGGTTTTTCGAGAAGGCTCGATTAGAATTCATGGGCGCGGCATAGCTTTGCTTTGCACAGAGCGCGAGGCGTTGCAGCGGGATTTTTCTTGGTGAGATTGACGATTGTGGAAGACCTGTCTCAATACCATTATCCGGTGGGGAAGCTATTTGCGCGGACGGGTGCGG
>CAVSIW010000032.1:0-9966 GCA_963727945.1 uncultured Acidobacteriota bacterium | reverse complement strand
CCGAATACGTGAACGTCCTCGCCCGCGTGAATTTTGGAACCGCCCGCGACATCGCTTCCGTGGTGACCGATCTTTACGCCAAGGAAGAAGCAGACGCCGTTTACATTGTCTTCAGCGAATTCAAGACGGTCATGACGCCGAACCTCGTGCTCGAAAAGCTTTTGCCGGTGGAAGCGATGCGCGCTGACGAAGAGTCCGCCAGCGAAAAGGAATCCACGCAGGTCGACTATATCTACGAGCAGCCAAAAGAAAAGCTTCTCGATAAGCTGCTGCCGCGCTACATCGAAACGCAGATTCTCCGCGCGATGCTGGAATCTTCCGCGGCCGAGCACGCCGCGCGCATGACCGCCATGGAATCCGCAACGCAGAACGCCGGCGACGTGATCGAAGCGCTCACGCTGCACATGAACAAAGTGCGTCAGGCCGCCATCACGAAAGAGATTATCGAGATTGTCAGCGGAGCATCATCCACCGCGTAGGAGAAGGCATGGCAGAGAAATACGCAGCCGTCGGACACATCGTGCAGATCATTGGGCCGGTGCTCGACGTCCAATTTGAAGCGGGGCATTTGCCCTCGATTTACAACGCGGTGCGCATCACGAGCGAAGGATTCAACGTTCCTGAACCGATCGACGTCACTGCGGAAGTGCAGCAGCACCTGGGCGAAGGCCGCGTGCGCGCTGTCGCGATGGAGCCGACGGAAGGCCTGGTCCGCGGCATGAAGGCGTACGATACGGGGGCAGGCATCACCGTTCCTGTCGGGCGTCCGACTCTTGGCCGGGTGATGAACGTGCTCGGCAAGCCCGTCGATCAGCTCGGTCCGCTGACGAGCAAGACCAATTATCCCATTCACCGCCCCGCGCCCTTGCTCTCCGACCAGTCCACCACTCTCGAAATGTTTGAGACCGGCATTAAGGTCATTGACCTGATTCAGCCTTTCTTGAAGGGCGGAAAAATTGGATTGTTCGGCGGCGCCGGCGTCGGCAAGACCGTTCTCATTCAGGAATTGATCAACAACGTCGCGATGCAGCACGGCGGCGTGTCCGTTTTCGCGGGCGTCGGCGAGCGCACTCGTGAGGGAAACGACCTTTGGCTGGAATTCCAGGAAGCCGGCGTCGTTGTCCCTGGCAATTCGGAAAAGTCTCGCGCTGCGTTGATCTACGGCCAGATGACTGAACCGCCCGGCGCGCGTCTCCGCGTCGGCCTTACCGGACTGACGGTCGCGGAATATTTCCGCGATGAAGAGCATCTCGACGTTCTTCTTTTTATTGATAACATTTTCCGTTTCGTTCAGGCCGGTTCGGAAGTTTCCGCTCTTCTAGGCCGCATGCCTTCCGCCGTCGGTTATCAGCCGAACCTCAATACAGAAATTGGCGAATTGCAGGAGCGCATTACCTCCACGAAGTCGGGCTCTATTACTTCCGTGCAGGCCATTTACGTTCCGGCTGACGACTACACGGACCCCGCTCCAGCCGCGACGTTTACGCACTTGGACGCCACCACAAACCTCAGCCGTCAGATCGTCGAGCGCGGCATTTATCCCGCCGTCGATCCGCTGGCGAGCTACTCGCGGATTCTCGATCCACGAATCGTCGGCGCAGAGCACTACGCCGTCGCGCGTGGCGTGAAGTCGATTCTCCAGCGCTACAAAGATTTGCAGGACATCATCGCCATTCTGGGTATCGAAGAACTTTCCGATGAAGACAAGCGCACAGTCGCTCGCGCGCGCAAAATCGAAAAATTCCTTTCGCAGCCCATGTTCGTGGCGGCGCAGTTCACCGGCCTCGAAGGCAAGTACGTCAAGATTGCGGACACCGTGCGCAGCTTCAAGGAAATCGTCGAGGGCAAGTACGACGATATTCCAGAGCAGGCGTTCTACATGGTTGGCACGATTGATGAAGCCCTCGCAAAGGCTGAGAAAATGAAGGCGAGCGCATAAAAACGTAAATGCTTCCCGATTCCATCGAGCTGGTCATCGTGACACCGGAGCGGCAATTCCTGCGCGAAAGCGTGGTCGAGGTCGTGCTGCCGGGCGAAGCGGGAGAGCTTGGCATTTTGCCGGGCCACGCACCGCTGATGACCGAGCTCGGCATCGGTGAATTGACCTATCGTGGAGCTGGCGCAAACCCAAGCGGAGTTCTCGCGATCATTCAGGGGTTCGCTGAAGTTTTAGGTGACCGCGTTACTGTACTCGCGGAGACCGCCGAGCGTGCCGCGGAGATTGATCTTGCCCGTGCGGAAGCCGCGAAAGCTCGCGCGGAACAACGCCTGGCCACCGGTGATCCTAATATCGATTGGGACCGCGCCTTTATCGCGCTCCAGAGGGCCGTCATTCGAATCCAGGTCGCGCGCAAATATCGCGGCGCTCCCGTCGAAATTCGCTGATCCCGGCTGATTGTTGCTGAATGCCGCGCATCTCGTATCTCTTGCGACGCCGTGCTCTGTCCCGCATCTGATCTATTTGGAGCTGGAGGGTTCGATGGAAACCCTGACGATGTATACGACCGCGCGGTGCCCGGATTGCCGCCGCGCAAAGTCGTTCCTGAGAGAACGCGGCGTTGAATTTCGTGAAGTGAATATCGAGGAAGACCCGTCCGCGGAGGAAATCGTCATCAAAGCAAACAACGGTAAGCGGAAGGTTCCGACCATGGAAATCGGCGGACGTTATTTTGCGTGCAGTCCGTTTGATGCCGAAAAATTGGCGCAGGATCTCAAGATCCCGCTGAATCCCTAATCTTGCGCGAGAGTTTCTTTACAGAGTCCGGCTTTACTGCCTCGTTTCGCTACTCCACCGCCTCGCCGCGCACCCAGACATTCGTCAGCCGCAATCCTTCATCCAGCAGCACGATGTCGGCATCCGCTCCTGCCCGCAGCGCGCCTTTCTTGAATTCAATTCCGAGTAGCGCCGCAGGGTTCAGCGTGAGCATGCGCACCGCGTCGGCCAGCGGAATTCCAAGCCCTACGATGTTTCTCAGCGCCCTGTCGAGAGTCAGCGTGCTGCCCGCAAGTTTTCCTTCCGGGTTGCGGCAAATTCCCCCGCTTACGGTCACTTCCAATTTCCCGAGCATGTACTTTCCGTCCGGCATTCCCGTCGCTGAGATGCCGTCGCTGATCAGGATCATGCGCTCCGGTCCTTTTGCCTGAAGGAGCACCTTCATCGCCGTTTCGTCCACGTGCACGCCGTCTGCGATCAGCTCCGCGCTCACTTCAGGCGAAGTAAGCACCGCTCCAATCACGCCGCTGTCGCGGTGCGAAAAAGGCCGCATCGCATTGTAAACATGCACCGCATGCCGGACGCCGTGCGCGATCGCCGCGCGTGTCTGTTCATATGTCGCGTCCGTGTGGCCGACAGCGACAACCATTCCTGCCTTTCGCGCGGCATCAATGCACGGCATGGCGCCGAGTAGTTCGGGCGCGATCGTCAAGATCTGTGCGTTGCCTGCGGCCGCTTGCATAAATTTGTCGAGCATCTCGGCCGACGGCAGCCTCAGCCATTCGGGTGGATGCACGCCTCGTCTCGCCGGACTAAGGAATGGGCCCTCGAAATGAATGCCCAGCACTTCCGCCCGCAGGCCATCCGCCGCGTGCTGTTGCGAAATGTAGCGCGCAATTCCTTCCACGCTTCGAATCGTGTCTTCTGGACTGGCCGTCACGGTGGTGGCCACGAACGAGGTTGTCCCATGCCTGGCTACTGTTTTTGTCACTCCCGCGAGCGCTTCCGCGCTGCCTTCCATTACGTCGCGCCCGCCCGCGCCGTGGATGTGCACATCCACGAAACCTGGAATCGCGGTCTTGTCCGTTGCGGAGATTTCCTGAGCGCCGGCGGGAAGCCGCATTCCCTCACGGAGTCCGATATCCTCAATCACTCCTTCGCGGATCAGAATGCCTGCGTCGGTAATTTCGGCCGTGGGAGTCAGCACTCGGCCGGCGTGCAAAAGAGTTGTCGTCATAGGTCAGGGAGTATCGTAGCGGAATCTCGCGACGTTTCAAAAAGCAAAACGGGCAAATAGCAAAACTACCAAAAAAAGAAAACGGGCGAGGCCGAAGCCCCGCCCGTCGAAGAAGAAAACCTATTGAGGACTCCTACTTGCTGTTGGCAGCTGCCATTTCGATGCTTTCCAGCTTGAGCGTCTCGCCGTCCACGGTGCCTTTCACGGTGACGTGATGGCCGGCGTGAGCCGCCACTTTGTCCTGTGCGTCCACAACGTAGACTTTCTTGTCTGCGTCATTAACGAATACGTATTTCGCGCCGCCCTTTACGCATTTTATGGTGCACTCGCGCGCACCATCGTTTGCTCCTTTTGCGCCGCAGTTGCTGTCCGAAATATAGCCGGTCCAGGTTCCGTCCGCGGCCATAGTTAATGCCGCCGCAAAGAGCGTTGCTGCCATAACCGCTGCAAATCGTATTTTCATTGCTTTCCCCCTCAGAAGAATGCACCGCATTTGATGCTTGGCCGGGTCGCCACTAGCTTGGCACAGGCGGCGTACTCCGTCCACAGACATCTCTCTCATCCTAGAGCGAGAAGAGACATATAGATCTCCTTACGCAAAAAAGAGGGAGGGCTCTCTGGAACCCTCCCTCAGGCTTTACTCTCTCTCAATGATTGGAAACTAGGTTGGGTTTGCGATCCGTTTTATTGTCCGGAGCTGGAGCTGCTAGCTGCCGTCGTCTCGGTCGCCTTCGGAATGCTGAGGTAGCCAGACGCGGTCGTCTTCGTGACCTTGTTGACGACCAATTCCAGCGCTGCGCGAGTTCCGCCCGTGTAGAAGAAAATCGGTTCGTTCACGGAACGGTTCTTCTTTTCGAAGTTCTTGTCGTCCGCCAGCACGTTGATCGTGTATTGGTTCTTCTTCGTGTTCGTGTCTTTCAGCTCAACCTGGATGGAACCCACCTTCTGGTTTCCGCCCTTGCGCGTCACGGTAAATTCAAAGTAGTCGCGCTGTCCCATGCGGCGAAGCTGGTCGATTTCGTCATGGTTCCGAGCGATAAGCGTGCCCATCTCGCTGCGGGCCATTTGCAGGTTGTTCTTCGTGGCGTCGAGGTCGCTCTTGACGCCCGAGACGTCGCCGTTGAGTTTGTTCACATCATCGTTGTTGGCTTTGGTGGCCAGCTGAGCCTTCACGGAAGTCGCCAGCCCGTCGACCTTCTGGTCCACGGCGGCGGTGGCATTTTTGTTTTGCTTGCGCGCGGCGATCAGTTCGCCCTGCGTCAGGTTCAGCTTGTCCGTTACGACTTTCAAGTCGCTCTGCAATGCCTGATTGACGTCATCCTCTTTCGCCAGCCGCTGGGCCAGCGCATCGTTCGCCTGTTTCACCGAGGCTTGCGTGGTCTGCTCGATGCTGTTCGCGTGATTCAAAGCGCTCCAGCCGACTCCAAGACCAAGCAACGAAACTCCACCCAACACGGCGACAGCCAATCCCACCCAGCGTGGGGTTCCGCTCGCGGTGTGGTTCAAGGGTTCCTGAAACTCGCTCATAAACTTCTTCTCCTTTGGGGTTTTCCCCCTGCGAACTGGGAAAAGTGCACCCGATACGCCAAATGGACCGAATTGGGCGTCTGATCGTTAACCCACGCAAATCCAGAGGCTTGCCGAGTACGAAGAGGGGCAGTCGGCAAGGTCTTAGTAGTACTAGAACTAGTAAAGATTACGTGGTTGTTTGCCCTGCTGTAATTTTTGCTATCTAGTGAGAATGCGAATAAACACAAGAAACAGAAAAGCTTTCGATGTAGAAAGGAGAGCGAAGGCAGAAAGCGGGGATCGTAAGTTATTGTTGTATAAAGATTTGCAGAAATTTTATCAGGCTGCCTGGGGTGCAGGTTCTTCGTCGGAGCCCTTAACAGGAGTAAAATATCGATCCAGCGTGCTCATGGCAGCGTCCAAAACCATGTGGCAGTCCGAGCAGGAATCGAGGTGCCGCTTGATTTCATTCACCACTGGAGGCGAGAGTCTTCCCTCTAAGTACCAACAAATCAAATGGATAGTGTCTCGACAGCTCATGACTGCGGTCCCCCCGTGGCCCCGCGCCGGTGTCCGGCATCACCGACTATAGTGCATTTGATTCACCAAATCCCTGGCGAACCGACGAAATTCTAATTGCCGAAATATCAATGATTTAGAAGGTCGGGGAACAGCCCAAATTGAAACGGTTTAAATTACTCAGGGAAACTTTACTTAGCCATTACAACATTTGTGCGATTTGCGTGCGGGAGTCGCCGATAGACAGTCAACGCTTCGGAACTACGGTCATTTCCTGGAGAGCGGCGATCCGCTTTTCCAGAGGCGGGTGGGTGCTGAATAGCGAGGAGAAGCCTCCCCCGCCAAACATCGGCTTGACGATGCACAGAGACGACGTACTGGGTGAAATTGAGGTCGTGGGAATGCGCTTGTTATAAGCCCCGAGCTTTTGCAGGGCGCTCATCAGACCGAACTGATTTCCGACCATTTGCGCTCCGGTAGCGTCCGCCGCATATTCGCGCTGGCGCGAAAGTCCCAGTTGCAGGAGCATCGCGCCGAACGGCGCAAGGAAAAACAACAAAATTCCGAGAATGCCGCCGCCGCGGTCCCGATCCTCTTCGTCTCCCCCACCGAACCAGGCACCCCAGTGAGCGATCCATGTGATGGCTCCCGCGAGTGTCGCAGCGACGGAGCTGATCAAAATGTCGTAGTTGCGAACGTGCGAGAGTTCGTGCGCGATCACTCCCTCAAGCTCATCGTCATTCATCAATTCGAGCAGGCCTTGCGTAACCGCCACGGACGCGTGTCGCGGATTTCTTCCCGTGGCAAAGGCATTCGGGGCCGCCTCTGGTACGACATAAAGTTTCGGCACGGGGATATTTGCCTTTGCAGCCAGCCGTTCCATGACCGCATATAGGCGCGGCAATTGCTCTCGCGTCACCGGCTGCGCGCCGCTCGACTTCAGCGCGATCTTGTCGGAAAAGAAATACGCGAACGCATTGGTGCAAATCGCAATTCCCAAACCAATGGTCATGCCGTTTCGCCCGCCGACGTACGAGCCCACCATCATCAAGAAGAAGGTCAGCACTGCCAGCAGGAATGTTGTTCGGAGAACTCTCATGATCTTCCTTCACTACTATATACGCACAAACAGCCAAAATTTATCGGCGCGCTGCAACCGCGAGAGAGGTAGCCTTTCTCGCAGCCACCGCTCTCACTCTACTATTAGATTCCCGCCGCTGCCGCCGGTTGTTTTGTCTTCGACCGTTCGAAGCGCATCGTGTCTTTTTGTCCGTCGCGATCCACTCGAATGTGATCGCCTGGCAGCACCTTGCCTTCCAGAATCTGCATCGCCAGCGGATCCTGAATCAAACGCTGGATCGTTCGCCGCAGCGGCCGCGCCCCGTAGGCCGGGTCGTAGCCTTCTCGCAGCAGCAGTTCTTCCGCTGCCTTTGTGAGTTCCAGACGTGATTTGCCGTTCCGCCAACAGCTTCTCGACGTTCTTCAGCAGCAGCCCGACGATGCGGCCAAGCTGTTCCTTGCCCAGCGGATTGAAAATCACGATTTCGTCAATCCGGTTGATGAACTCCGGCCGGAAAGCCGCGCGCAACGCTTCCATCGCTTCTTTTCGCGCGCCCTCCGGATCTTTGCTTGAAAGCTCGAAGATAGCCGTCGATCCCACGTTGCTTGTCATCACCATCACCGTGTTGCGGAAATCCACCGTCCGGCCTTTGCCGTCGGTCAGCCGGCCGTCCTCGAGAATCTGCAACAGGATGTTGAACACATCCGGATGCGCTTTTTCAATTTCGTCGAACAAAATCACCGAGTATGGATGCCGGCGCACCTGTTCCGTGAGCTGTCCGCCTTCTTCATAGCCGACATAGCCAGGAGGCGCGCCGATCAGCCGCGACACGCTGTGCTTTTCCATGTACTCGCTCATGTCGATGCGAATCATCAGCTTTTCGTCATCGAAAAGAAATTCCGCCAGCGCCTGCGCCAGTTCCGTTTTCCCGACGCCGGTGGGCCCAAGGAAAATAAACGACCCGATCGGCCGCTTCGCATCGGATAGTCCCGCGCGGCTCCGGCGCACGGCGTTGGCGACGCGTCCCAGCGCTTCCTCCTGTCCAATCACGCGCAGCCGCAGCCGCTCTTCCATATGCACGAGCTTTTGCGCTTCGCCTTCCAGCAGGCGCCCCGCCGGAATTCCCGTCCATTTGCTCACCAGCTTGGCGATATCTTCTTCGTCCACCTCTTCCTTCAGCATCGGCGCATCTTTTTGGACCGACGCAAACCGCTCCTCCGCTTGTTTCAGCTCGCGCTCCGCTGCGGCGATCTTGCCATAGCGAATTTCCGCGACTTTCGCCAGCTCGCCTGCGCGTTCATATCTCTGTTCTTCCGTTTTGAGCTGCTCGATTTGCCCTTTCAGTTTGCGGATTTTCCCGATCGCGTCTTTCTCCGCTTGCCAGCGCGCCTTTCGCCCGCTCGAATCTTCTTTCAATTTCGCGAGCTCTTTCTCGATCTGGTTGCGCCGTTCCTTGGAGTGCGCGTCAGTCTCTTTCAGCAGCGACTGCCGCTCGATCTCCAACTGGAGAATGCGCCGCTCGATCTCATCAATCTCCACCGGCAAAGAATCGATCTGCATGCGCAGGCTCGCTGCGGATTCGTCGATCAAGTCGATCGCCTTGTCCGGCAGAAAACGGTCGGAAATGTAGCGATGGGACAATGTTGCGGCGGCCAAAATTGCCGCGTCCTTGATTCGCACGCCGTGATGAACCTCGTAGCGCTCCTTCAGGCCGCGCAGAATCGCGATGGTGTCCTCGACCGTGGGCTCCGTCGACCAACACAGGCTGAAAGCGTCGCTCCAGCGCCGGATCCTTCTCGATGTACTTTTTATATTCGTTCAGCGTGGTCGCGCCGATCGCGCGCAATTCGCCGCGCGCCAACGCGGGCTTCAACATATTGGAAGCGTCCATCGCGCCTTCCGCCGCGCCCGCGCCGACCAATGTGTGCAGCTCATCAATGAACAGAATAATCTGCCCTTCCGCCTCCGTAATTTCCTTCAACACCGCCTTCAGGCGGTCTTCGAATTCCCCGCGGAATTTCGCGCCAGCCACCAGCGCCGCGAAGTCCAGCGCCACGAGCCGTTTGGTCTTCAGCACATCTGGCACGTCGCCTGAAACAATGCGCTGCGCCAGGCCCTCGACGATGGCCGTCTTTCCCACTCCCGGCTCCCCGATCAACACCGGATTATTCTTCGTCCGCCGCGCCAGAATCTGCATCACGCGGCGAATCTCTTCATCGCGCCCGATCACCGGGTCGAGCTTTCCGCGCCGCGCCAGGTCCGTCAGGTCGCGCGCGTATTTTTCCAGCGAAGCGTACGTCGCCTCCGGGTTCTGCGACGTCACGCGCTGCCTCCCGCGAACCCCAGTCAGCGCCTGAAGAATCGCTTCATGCGTAGCGCCCTGCCGTTTCAGCAGTTGCCCTGCCGGCTCACGTTCCTCCCCGGTGCCCCGCCGGGCCACGATAATGCAGGGTGGGATTGCGGACCGGTGTTGGGAGCGCACCAGCCGTGCCGAGGAAATATACCTGAAGAGTCTCACCGCTCATACAAAACACGTCCTGAATACGGAAAGGCTCTTTTTTGCTTCGGGAATCGAACGCCCCTTCGATCACCACAACACCCGAATAATTTGACGCGATGGCTTTCCCCAACGGCTGCCATGCGATTGTTCCGTCGCCAAGCGCAAGATGTTCATCCGACGCTCCGTGGTTGTCGTGGATATGGATGTGGCTTGCCTGTGCACAGTTTTTCTGGAATTCGGCTACTTTGCCGACCGTGTTTGCATGTCCGAAATCAAACGTCATGCCAATGCCCTCAATACCTTCGACCATGCCAGACAACTCCCCAAAATCCCGGCAGAGGAATTCCTTGACGCTGATCATATTTTCAAGGCAGGCAATAACAGAATGCTCCACGGCACATTTCCCATCTGGCGAACCGCCCCTCTTC
>CAVSIW010000031.1:0-46686 GCA_963727945.1 uncultured Acidobacteriota bacterium | reverse complement strand
GCGTCGAATCGCGCTTTTGATAGGTGTCGAATTAGAACGCGTTAGATTAGAGCGTCTTAGAACGGTATGGAAAAATTCAGGCGTGGCGCCGCACATGACGCTGGACACGCCGCCGTTCCGCGGTCCAGTCCACAAAGCTCATCATGTTCGAGCGATACTTCCAGGAGAGATGAAAAAATTTTCGTGCGTCCAGATTCGCCGCTTCCTTGCCAAGAAAAGTCTCAAACCGCCAGCGCAAGTACGGGCTCTTCCAAGGTTTCAGCCGATACCCGCGTGCAACGTTCCAGTAGTACTGCAGTGTCTTAAACATCGGTCTTACACGGGCGCAAGGCCCGCTCCCAGGACTCGTTCGTTCTAACCGCCGCCCATCGGCGCCGAGAGATGCTCATGCACAAGCACCCACCCTGCCGGACGCTTCTCCCATATTCCGGTATAGCGGATTTCCGCTTCCACATTCTTTCCGTCTTTTGTTTTTTCAGATAGATGCATCGAAACCGTCGTCCACGCCACGGTCCCGTGCCGTCTTACCTTCAAATCCTTCCCTGCACTCAGCGTCCCGCTCACCATGTTGTCGAAAATCGCCGCCTTCACACCTTCGTGGTATTCCTTCCAGCTGTGATAAGCAAACGGAGCGACGTCATAAAATACGAGGCCGTCCTCCTTTGCATAGAAGCGCGCAGGATTGTCGGGGTTGGCCGTGCTCCACGCGGCGCAATAATCGTCAATGAGCTTGCGAAAGGTCGCATCATCGGTAGCCTTTTGCTGAGCACGCGCGCCAACAAACGTGAGTAATCCACCCGCAAGAGCGAGCGCAACATACAGGAGCCAGCGCCAGCGTTCGCCACGCCTGGCGTTTGCATTTTTAATGTGCAAGACCATCTCCGTCCGCCGCAAGATTTAAAGGTGGGAAAAGCCACCGATTCGTTGGGCCTACCCTATGGTGAATCGCCCTAATTTGCAAGAGGGGCCCAGTACCCTCCCAAATCCCGCTCGCTGCCGCGTTCTTCACCGAATGCGGTCCGCCATTCGCCGGTAAAACCGGCATGCTCGCCGAAAAGCCAATGACCGCTCCCTGCTGGGCCCGTAATCTCACCCGTGGGCAGACAAACGGCCTGTTTTGGAGGCGAGCATGGCAACACGGCAATCGGCGTCAAGCACGAAAAAGGGTCGTCTAGGCGGAATTTTAGTGTTGCTGGGGCTTGCGGCGCTCGTGGCCGACCTCGCCTTCCTCGCGGTTCCCCTCGAACATTTGCTCCAACGGCTCCGAGACGGACTCTTCGGCGTCGTGCCGGCCCTCGGCCTGACTTTCCTCAACGCCGTCCGGGCCGTCGCTCTCCACCAACTCGACTACTTCTCACTCATTTCGCGTATCTTGGTATTATTCTCGGCGATGGTGGCCGTGATCGTGGGACTGGCTTTGCGGCGATCGCATTCTGTCGGATCGACTGGAGCAAATGACTTGAGCACATCCGCGTTCCGCGAACGGGAGACCGATAATGGATGATCGCGACAAACGTCCCCAGGTGGTAGCTGGAATTATGATCGGCGGCAAAGGCGGTCCCGAAGCTTCTCGCGTTGGCCTCGTTTGGGGCGCGATGATCTTCTTGATTGGCGTTGCATTCCTCCTCGACCATATCGGCCTGATCCACATCGGCTCGATTTTCAGCTTCTGGCCCCTGATTCTTGTTTGCTTCGGCATTGGGCACCTCTTCACACCGTCAAGCCGCGCCTGGGGTCTGATCCTGATCGCTGTGGGTGCGGTCTTCCAGCTCAACAATCTCGGCATCATGCACATGGGCATCGCCGACTTGTGGCCGGTCGCAATCATCATCGCAGGCCTGTTTCTCATGTGGGCCGCTCTGAAGCCTTCTGTCGTCGCCAAAGGTACCGGCGACACCGCGGACACACTCGACGCGGTGGCCGTCTTTGGCGGTACGGAGCGGCGCATCAGCAGTCAGAACTTTAAGGGTGGGAGGGCTACATCCGTGTTCGGAGGCGTCGAGCTCGATTTCCGGGATGCCAACATGGAAGGCGATGAAGCCACTCTCGAAATCCAGTGCATCTTTGGCGGCGTCGAAATTCGCGTGCCCGATGCGTGGAGCGTCCACTCGAGGAGTATTCCTGTGCTCGGAGGCTATGCGGACAAGACTCGTAGTTCTGCAACTCCCCAAAACGCATCAGCAGCAAAGCGAAAAACTCTTATCATCACAGGCGCAATCGTTTTCGGAGGCGTGGAGATCGGCAACTAAGCGCTCTCTATGCACCCACTTCTCAGTCCGATCAACCGGTATGGCTTCTACCTGCTTGCGTGGACACCGCTCGCGGGAATCCTCATCTATTTGATGGCCGTGCCCGGCAAGCTGGGATGGTTGGACGCCACGTGTTCTCATCATCCCCCTGTGCCTGGTCTATCAATTCGTCTGCCTCTCCGCTTGGTACACGTGCAGGGCCACACCTCTCCAAAGAAGCTCGATCCTTCGGCTGAGGTTTTCTCACCTCGCCGCCGCGGTTATCATTAGCTTTCTGTGGGTTCAGGCCGCCAGGCTGCTGGCCTATGCCCTTTCGGAATTTCCCTCGTTTCACGGACTGAATGAACGGTTCGCTCCTCAAGTCCCGGTTCTCTTCGGCGTCGGCTTTCTGCTCTATCTTCTCTCCGTTGCCTCGCACTACGTCATCCTGGCGATCGAGGATTCCCGCATGGCGGAAGCCCGCGCTCTCGAGACCAGCATTTTGGCCCGGGACGCCGAATTGAAAGCGCTGAAAGCTCAGGTGAATCCGCACTTTCTCTTCAACAGCCTCAACTCCATCAGTGCGCTCACCAGTGTGGACCCCGCAAAAGCCCGCGAAATGTGCATTCTGCTCGCCGAATTTCTGCGCATGACGCTGGGACTCGGCGAAAAAGCAAGCGTACCGCTCTCCGAGGAGCTGTCGCTGCTTCACCGCTATCTGGCGATCGAAAAAGTTCGATTCGGCGCGCGCTTGCAGATGGAGGAAGACGTTCAGGAAGACTCGAAATCGCTGCAAGTGCCGCCTCTCCTCTTGCAGCCGCTCGTCGAGAACGCCGTCACGCATGGCATCGCCAATCTTCCCGACGGAGGGGCTGTCCGTCTCTTGGGCCAGACTCACAACGGCCGTGTTTTGCTCGCCGTTGAAAATACATTTGATCCGGAGTCCACGCCGATGCGGAAAGGCGGCCTCGGCCTGAAAAACGTCCGCGAGCGGCTTGAAGCGCGTTACGGCAAAGAAGCGAACATGCGCACGACCGCCGAAAACGGAAAGTTTCGCGTGGAGCTGTCGTTTCCCGCAGATGCGGATGGGGTGAAAAGTTGAGCAAGCAGAACGAACAGAGGATCACCGCGCTCATTGTGGACGACGAAGATTTGGCGCGCCTTGTCCTTCGCGAACTGATTCAAGCGCATCCGGAGTTGCAGGTTGTTGCGGAATGCGCAAACGGATTTGAGGCCGTGAAGGCCGTCGCCGAACACAAACCAGATTTGATTTTTCTGGATGTGCAGATGCCCAAGCTTTCCGGGTTCGATGTACTTGAACTGATTGGCACGGACACCCCAGTCATCTTCGTTACCGCCTACGACCAGTACGCCATGCGCGCCTTCGAAGTCCACGCCGTTGACTATCTCTTGAAGCCCATTGGCCGCGAACGCTTCGAAGCGGCGCTCGATCGCGCGAAATCGCGCCTGGGCGAAAAATTGCCGCCTCCTCCAGAACTGGCCGCAGCGGCTCGCCCGCCCAAACAATTCCTGGAACGCATCGTGGTGCGCGACGGCACTCGCGTCACGTTAATCCCGGCAGGTAAACTCGATTACGCGGAGGCCCAGGACGACTACGTCGCTCTCGCCAGCGAAGGTAAAAAACATTTGAAGCAGCAAACCATTGCAAGCCTCGAAGCTTGCCTGGACCCAGACCGATTCGTCCGAGTCCATCGTTCTTATGTAGTGAATTTCGAGCGAGTGGTTCGAATTGAGCCCTACGGAAAAGACAGCCGCCTCGCGATCCTTGCAGATGGCACCCGCCTCCCAGTCAGCAAAGCCGGCTACGCCCGCTTAAAAACACTGATGGATCAACGCACGTAAGGTCACCGCCCACCACTCACTACCCACTACTCACCCACTCAACCGCCGCACCCAAATCCGCGAAGTCGCCGGCTTCCCCAAATGCATCGTATGTCCATCCGAGCGCAGCGTCATCGTCTCGTCGTACTCGCGCTTCAGTACTTCCACCTTGGTCGCGGGACGCAACCGCAAGCCTTCCAAGAACTCGAGAAACTGCCCGTCTTTTTCGTAAACGCAAAGAATTTCCGCGTGCTCGTTCGCGCGCAAATCCGCCAGCAGCACCGCACCCTGACTCCGCAGCTTTGCCACGCCGCCCCGCATCGGAACGCCGTGCGGACACGACTTCTTGTTGCCGAATCGCTTGAGCAGCAACGCCTCGACTTCCGGCGATATCCCATGTTCGAGCCGCTCGGCTTCGTCGTGCGCCTTCGCCCAAGAAAGCCCAATCACTTCCGTAAGCAGCATCTCTGCAAGCTGATGGCGCAAAGCCAGCCGTTCCGCAACCATCCGCCCTTTGCGCGTCAGATCGATTCTCCCGGTACGTTCCACGCGCACGTGCCCGTCTCGCGTCATGCGCTTCAACGCCGCCGTCACCGCCGGAGGCGTCACTTTCAGCTCTTCCGCAAGCCGCGCGCTGATCGGCGTCTGGTCCTCTTCCAGCATCTCCCAGATGGCCTTCAGGTAGTCTTCCTGCGATACGCTGGTTTTCTCTCGCCGCAAACTCGCTTCTCCTCAACGCCTTCTACTGCGCGCTGGCGTATTGTGGCCCTTCCCTTTGACGTTTCTAGGTATCGTCCCGGTCTCCCCTGCGTTTCTCAACCGTTCCGCCAGCTCCGCCACGCGCCGCTCAATATCCTCAAAGATTCTCTGATAAAGCTCGGCATCCGCGCCATAGGGATCTTCCACGTACCAATCTTCCACTTTGGCGGGCTCATCGAAAGCGATTTCCCTTGAGCGGCCGCTCATATTGATCACGATCTCCGCCTCGTTCAAGGCGGAGAGTGAGACCGGCTTGGAGGACAACTCGTCTGCCGGAAACCCATTCTTGGCAAGAATCCGCTTCGTCATGGGCTCGACGCGGCCGAGAGGCGTCAATCCTGCGCTCGACGCTTCCATGACATCCGCGGCATCGCGCAACGCGATGGCCTCCGCCATCGGGCTGCGGCACGCATTCCCAAGACAAACGAACATCACCTTCGCTCGCGCGGTCTCTTTCATCGGAGTTGATTCTCCCTGACCCAGCCTAACCCCGCGTTCCTTGCGGCGATCCTAGGAAGGGGGAACGGTCCTTCTTTTTCCATTCTTTTCAACAATTGACAATTTTGCCCTATTGCGGCCTCAATTCCTACTTGACATAGGTATGGCTGCCATGTATAGTTGTTATCGAGTAATAGTATCCTTCGACTCCGTCACCGCCAGCGCACAGCTGGCTTTTTTCATTTAACGAGCAGATTTTAACGCTAAACCCTTTGTAATCCGCACTTGTGGGCGAACACACGGTTTTGCTGGGTTTTGGCCGAAGTTAGCCGCCCCTAGGTCCTTTGTTTTCCGCACTTACGCGAATACCCGTGCCTAAGCTCTTTAGAATCCGCACTTAGAAAAAAGGGGGAGGGGGGCCCTCTCTAAGCTGGGATAAGGCAGGTTGCCTCACTCTAGCGCAACCGAAACCGACTGCCTCGGGCTTGCCGCGACCAACTCCAGGAAATGTCTGTGCACGGTGCTATCTTGCGTTAACTCAGGGTGAAACGTCGCCGCCATGACATTGGCTTTCCGCACGAGCACGGGCTTGCCCCCATATTCAGCCAGAACTTCAACCCCCGCTCCAACTCTATCAATCACGGGAGCGCGGATGAAGACCATCTCCATGGGCACGTCCGTCAACTTGCTCGCTCCAAAAAACACATCGCTGGCCAGCTGTCGGCCATAAGCATTGCGCAGTACTGTCATGTCCAGCAAACCCAAAGAGGCTTGCGCGGGATTCTTCACCTCTGTCGCCAGCAAAATCGCACCGGCACAGGTTCCAAAGATGGCCCCGCCATCCGCGGCAAATCTCTTGACCGCGTCAAACAGCCCTTCTTCTTGCAAGAACTGGAGTTGCGTCGTGCTCTCCCCGCCAGGCAGGATCAAACCGTCGCAGCCCTCGAGATCCTCCACCGTGCGCACTTCCACGGTCTCCGCGCCCAGCTCGGCTAGCATCGCCGCATGCGCTGCAAAATCGCCCTGCACCGCCAATATCCCAATCTTCACTTCATTGCTCCACTGATTTTCTGGTCGTAGGGAGCCCCGACACGGCCGGGGCCCCCTACAAAGAAAAGCGAATAACTCGGGCGCATTCTTCACCACCCGCGCGTCGAGAGCATGTCCTTCTCTTCAAGCTGCCGCACATCGATTCCACGCATCGCCTCGCCAAGTTCCTCGCATGCCTCAAGCACGGCCTTCGGATCATCAAAGTGCGTCGTAGCTTTCACCACGGCCTTAGCCCGCACTTCCGGATCACTGGATTTGAAAATCCCCGAGCCGACAAACACAGCTTCCGCACCAAGCCGCCGCACAAGCGCCGCATCCGCCGGAGTAGCAATCCCACCCGCGGAAAAATTAGGGACAGGCAGCTTCCCCGTCTTGGCAATCTGACGAATCAGATCGAGCGGTGCGCCGAGTTCTTTCGCCTCGTGCATCAGCTCATCTTCGCGCAGCATGGTTAGCTTTTTCATCTGGCTCACGATGGTGCGCATGTGGCGGACGGCTTCGACCACGTTGCCGGAGCCAGCTTCGCCCTTCGTGCGAATCATCGCCGCGCCTTCCGCGATGCGGCGCAATGCTTCGCCAAGGTTGCGCGCTCCGCAAACGAACGGCACGCGGAAATCATGCTTCCAGACATGATTCTCTTCGTCGGCCGGAGTCAGCACTTCGCTCTCGTCAATAAAGTCCACTTCGAGCGCCTGAAGCACTTCCGCTTCGGCAAAATGTCCGATGCGCACTTTGGCCATCACAGGAATGGTGACGGTTTGCATGATTTCGCGGATGATTTTGATGGATGCCATGCGCGCCACGCCGCCCTCCTTACGAATATCGGAAGGCACGCGCTCAAGCGCCATGACGGCGCACGCCCCAGCCTTCTCCGCAATCTTGGCTTGCTCGGCGTTGGTCACATCCATGATGACGCCACCCTTGAGCATCTCCGCAAGCCCGACTTTTACTCGCCATTCGTTTGCAGCATTGCCTGCATTGTCGCTTGCATTACCGCTGCCGTTCGCTTTCTTCGCGTCCATGTCATTTCTCCTCTTGTCGCAAATGCTTCAGTTTTTTACGGCTAATTTCTTCCGCACCGTGAGCCCGTTCTTACGAACCCTGCTTCTGACCGATGACTACAAATCTCCCTTTACCTCGAGCCAGCACATCACCGGCGCTGTTCCGAATTTCTCCAACGAGGAACAGATTGCGCCCTTTCTGGTCCGACTCGTAGCCTTCCACGACGATCTCCTCATCCACCTTAACGGGCTTCAGGTATTGGACAGTCAGCTCCGCCGTCACCGCGCGAACCTCGCGGAAGCGGCAAACCTTCCCCATGGCTTCGTCCAGGAGCAAGGCAATAATTCCGCCATGCCCCATCCCGCCGCCACCCTGATATCTCTCGCCCAAAATAAATCGTCCAACAATGCGGCGGTTGACGTTGTCCTGCACAAACGTCAGCTTCATTCCGGAATCGTTCGCTCCGCCGCAGCCAAAGCATTTGTTCACCGGGTTCGGCGCTAATGTAATCGTGTCCGTCAAATTCCGCTAGCCTCTCCGATTTTTTCCTTCTTTACCTCATTACTTCCTTACTTCATTACTTCTTCTCTTCACACCAGAGCAACACGGCTGCGTTCCGCTCGCCGCACGCCGCGCTGGCGTTTGCGCATCTCCACGCGCAAAATATCCGCCAAGGTCGCCACGCCGCGGGCGATTTGCTTCTCATCCAATCCGGCGTAGCCGAGACGCAGCGTGTTCGGCAGCGGATTCTGCACATAAAAATAGCGGCCAGGCGCAAAGAGGACGCCGCGTTCTTTGGCGTGAATCAACAGCTCGCTGGCATCAAAGCCAGGCGGCAGTTCCAGCCACAAACACATTCCGCCGTCAGGCCGCGTCCAGCGCGTGCCTTCGGGCATGTGCTTGCGCAGAGCGTCGTCCAACGCCACGAGGCGCGAAGCGTAGACCTTGCGCATTTTCGCGAGGTGCTTGGTAAACAACCCGCGACGCAAAAATTCGGCAAGCGTTGCCTGGGCGAGCTGGTCCGTGTGCAGATCGGTGGTCTGCTTCACGATGCGCAGGCGCTCAATCGCGGTCGCGGGAGCGACAATCCAGCCCACGCGCAATCCCGGAAAGGCAACCTTCGCAAAACTATCAATGTGGATGACGATATTCGCGCGGTCGAGTTGCTTCAGAGAAGGCACGCGCTCCTCGCGAGCATGGAGCCGCGCGTAAATATGGTCTTCCACAACGGGCACCTGGTGACGTCCAGCGAGCTCCAGAACTTTCCTTCGCGACGCGAGCGGCATCGAAGTGCCGGTAGGGTTCTGAAAATCAGGCGTGAGCACAATCAGTTTCACGCGGTTTGCGGCGAGCGTGGCTTCGAGAGCTTCCAGATCAATGCCGAGGGACGTCCCCGGTTCCGGGCGCGTTTGTATGGGCACGCCGAGACAGCGCGCTCGCGCGCCGTGGAAGATTGCCATCGCGCCGGGATAAGTTGGATTTTCGAGAATCACGGAATCGCCCGGCCGCACAAAAGCTTTGCTGATGATGTCCAGCGATTGCTGGCAGCCATCCGTGATGAGAAGATTTTCGTCCTTCGCGGGGATGCCATCGGCGCGGAGATGGTCGAGCAACGCTTCCTTCAGCGGTCCATAACCGTCCGAAGGGCCGAGCTTTAAAACATCCGTGGCTTCGCGGCGCAGGACGGCATTCACGCACAGTCTGCAATTCCTCAACGGGAAAAAACTCCTCCGCGGGACGCGCCATCACAAACGACAAAGCATTTTCCGGCGCGCTGGCTGTCAAACGGCTGAGCGCTTCTTCGCCACGTTCATCGGCGAAGAGCAGCTCCCAGCGAATGCCTTCGCTGCCATTGAGGACGGGCGGCGCGGGAGGTGTAAGCTTCAGGCCATTTCCATTGCCCTTAATGTACGTGCCTCGGCCGACGTGCCCCTGAATGAGGCCTTCCGACTCAAGCTCGGCATACGCGTTCGCCACCGTCGTGCGATGGACGCCCAGCATGGTGGCGAGTTCGCGGCTGGCCGGGATGCGGTCGCCCGGGCGCAAATCGCCTCCATGCACGAGAGAACGCAGTTGATCGCGAAGCTGGATGTACAGCGGGACGTGGCTCTGAGGCTGGAGATGAAGTGGCAACATTGTCTCTCACCTTGAGCCAATTCTACACGATATTGGCCTGCTGCAAGAGCCAATTTGTCTACCGCCATCTTGGCGTGTTTTTAGCGGGTACCGAACCGCACAGAGGCCGAGAGATCTGGCCTCAATTGGCGGGTGGCTTGTAGCCAAGGCGGCCATTTTTTTCGCCGGAGGCCAAGGCGCGGATGCAGAGTTTGGTCAGGTCCTTTTCGTCGCATTGAAAAATTTCCATCACGGGCAGGTCCTCGTCCTGAACCTCGTACTCCCCTGCTTGCATGTCCTCGGTGTCATCGTCGGAGGCGCTGACGACGGGATTGCCGGGACGCGCTCGAACACGAAATTGTCCAGAGGCTGGCTCGTAGTTCGCGTAGCTGAAGCAGCGCCCGATGCAGGCTCGGTCCGCGATGTGTCCGATGAAGGAAACACGCGAGCGCGGTGGCGCCCAGATCGTTGCGATCACCCGCGTTCCGAACGGAAGCCGGCTGACGAGGTCTTCAGCGTTGGATTCCATGCGGTTCAAGACGAGCGTGTCTTGGTACAAGAACACGAAGAAGACGATCGCACATGCCGCAAAACCAACGAGATGCCATTTCCTCGGTTTCAGACAAATCATCAGACAGAGACCAAATATGGCGGTAATCGTGGTCAGGCGGGAGGCAAGCAAACCAATCCAGCCGCCGGAAATGGACGGCCGCAAATTTTCGGGCAGCAATGCTACGGCAACAATTGCAACCACATACAGTTCGGCGGGAAGCCGCAAGGACTGCCATAAGGACGCGTCACGCCTGCGCAGAATCACATCAACCAGAACGCAAAGCACGCCAAAGACGAGAGCGGCCCATCCGAGCGCGGCGTAGCGCTGGCCATAGAGCGTCAGTTGGTCGGCTCCGTTCATGAGATAGAACGGATCGTGGACCCAATCGACGGGAAACCGCGTCTGATGCGCCAAATACCATCGAACGCCAAGGAGCAAAACCAAAGCCGCAGCTGGCACTGCCCATTTCCACCAACTCGGCAGCTTGGTCCAAAGAATCAGGTACAACGCTGTCCCCGTGAGCCAGAAGAATCCCACGGGATGTGCTAGCAGAACGAATGGAACAAGAACCAAGCCGGGGAAGCGCTCCATTCCCTTCCCCCGCCACAAAAGGGCCAAGCAGAATGCTGCCAGTCCCAGAGACAAATAGTAGTTAAGGAACCCCATGTTGAAGGAATATCCGTACGCCAGCATGGCGACACACGGAACGAGAGACCAGGGCGGTTTGCCGCCCGCGGCCGCAAGAAGAGCGAAAACTCCCCAGAAGAAGATCAGCACGCAGGCTGAGACAACAATTTTTTCCGCAACGGCGAAGCCCACAACATTCGCAGCGTGCTGAAAAGTCCAATCAAACAGCACATTATTCCACTGCCGGACGAGATAGAGGCCCGGCGCCTGCCCTTTCTCGATCAACTGGGCCAGCCATGCGTTATAAATATGGCTCGCGAGATCGCCGGCTGCAATGCGCCGGTGCCACAAACACGGGACGACCATCGCTAATGAAATAGCGAAGATCACCCATTTTTTTGTGCGAACGAATTGCCATCCCTGCGATGGCTCGCGCACTTGCACCGGTCATCTTCTATCTCGCATTCCATCTCGCAATGCAGACACCTCTTCTCGGAAATGGCCTTGCGCCATTCTACTATCTCGGGCAAGGGCTCCGGCACGCGCTGCGAAGAAGGCCAGACGCCGCGACCGATGCGTGCTTAGGCTCGCTGATTTCACGAACATTCCTTGATGAATAGGTAAAGACGATTCGTGGAGGCAGTCGCCGCGGTTACTGCGCGGGATAAAGGATCCATTCGGAAATGTACTGCCGGATTTTCTCTCTGTGGGCGTCGCGGTAGGCTGGATAGTCCAGAGAGATGCCACTGTCGGCGCGGTTAATCAGGACGTAGGATTCCAGAAGTCCCTCGCCGGAAATCTTGAGGAGGCTCGCGAGCGACGGATCAAGCTGCTTGATTTTTTCCTTCCTCAACCCTTCTTTTAGCTGGTCCACGACTCCCTGCAAACCTTCCACTTCCTCAGGCAGACTGTGCCGGTATTCCTTTTCGGCGGGAAACACCTCCTTAAATTTATCACCGTGCCACGCGGCTCTGAAAAGGGTATACGCGAACCATGCGTCCGTACCGTCTTTCTTCGCGCCGGGCTGCATCGTCGAAGGATCTATGGTGATGGTGGTCTGATCTTTTCCTGTGTCCGCAATCTGATTGGGCGAGACGATACGCGGAGGGCGGAGCACCAACTTTTGGCTTTTTGCCCATTGGCTCAGTCCCGTCCAGGACCGCAGATTATAAGGTTCCGCGACAACCGCGTTAATAAACTGCTTCTTCGCTTCGCTTGAGTGACCCTGCGCCACCAAATCATCGCCCCAGTAGCGATACGCAATCTCGCGGTTGGGATCGATTCCGACGGCCCGCGAGAACCACTTACCGGCTTGCTCGTAATCTTTTTCCTTGAAATAGACGTCGCCCGTAAACACTGCAGCTTCATATTCGTGAGGATCGAGGGCAAGGGCCCGGCCATAGGCGGCGATGGCCGCGTCCATATTTCCCTTTGCAAAAGCAGCTTCGCCTTCCTGCATCGCTGCCTGGACCGCGGCATTTCCGGCGAAGGCCATATCCCCGCCATCCTCAGGAATTTCGAGTACAACTTTAAGAAGCGCGCTCTCATCGCCCGCAGCCTTTGCCTGATCGGCAAGTTTTCTTGCCCGGGCGCGTTCGAGTTTGCGCTCGGCTGCGTCCGTGAGGGTAGCGGAGTGGGCGACCATTGCGAAGCTGAGGCGTTCCAGAACGGCCACATCGTCGGGTTTCTCGGCGTGAAGTTTTTCAAGAAGCGGGAGCGCATCCACAAATTTGTTGCTCTCATAGAGAGCGAAGGCCTGTGCCCTGTGCGCCTGGTAACTATCGTCAGTCTGGGCCGACAACACTGGCGCGAGTGTCAGGGTTATGCACAGCATCCACAAACTAATTGTCAACTGTGGACGGAACCGATTGAGGAGCTTGGGCATCTTTCGCGCCATGATCACCTCGCGATGAATGACCACGTATTCCCTCCATTGGACACCGTTCGATTGGGAAGAGTTGCCGGGACTATACGGCAGGCAGAGTTGGAAAAACAAGCAGGCCGGTTGTGCTGCCAAGCGCTGGAGGAATTACTTCCCTGAATATCCTCGGGCGGTCTATCTGGAGAGCTGATTTTCGCCCAATTTTTTCAGGCGGTCGCGGAGGCGGCGCTGGAGCGGCGTCGGCGTATTGGGATTGAACGCGACGAGATACCAAAGCGGCTGGCTGCGATCTTTGCTCAGCCAGGTCAGCGTGCCCGCATCAGCGTTCGGATGACGCGCGACGTTTTCGCGAATCGCGCCGTAGGGATGCTTGGCCAGCTTATTCAAGGTTTTCGCGTTTGCGCGCGGATGCTCGCTGATCAGCCGCAGCAAATAGAAATCTTCCTCGGGCGCCTGCTTAACGAGCTTTTCGAGCATTTCCGGTTTAGCATCGGCGCTCAGAACGAGGCCAATTTTTTCGTCCCACGCTGTGTTGATTTGGTTTAGGTCGCGCGTGCGCGCATGGATCAAATCTTCCAGAATGCGGCGCTCCTGCTGCAGCCGGGCAATCGGCAGGTCCGTACCTTCGAGCGAATCGAGAACGCGCAGCAGATGCTGCCGCTCACCGAAAACGATTTGCGAGGTGCGCGTCACCCCGCCCTTCTCTTTTTCCTTATGCTGCACCAGGTCGGATCGTCGCATTGTCAGATTGCTCCAGCCGAATCTTTTCCCAAGCTCGTACCGCGGGTGCCGCACTGCCTGCCGCTGACCCACGAATTGCACCACGGGGAGCGGGTAAATCGTCTCCCGGTGGCTTCAGCGGATTATGTTCCCTGCACCGCATGGGGTAAAGTTTGGTGCGTGAAGTATGTGCCCGATGTGCAACCGTCTGCCGCGGCGGAGCAGGAGCCGCGAAATCACAAGGACTGCAATCCATGAACGCGTTTGAAGAGCACAAGGATGAGCTGGAGCATTTTGAGCAGATGTATGGACGGGAGCGCGGCCGTCTTGCGGTGTCGCTGGATCGAATGACGAATGCGCTAGTGCTCGTCGGGCAGCACGGCGTCTATTGCACGAGCCAGAGAAACCCTGCTGTGCCGGCAATGGACCTGCGGATGATTACCCAGGAACTGGAACACGCGAAGCAGTTGGTGCAGGCCGTGATGGAAGAATTGAAACGCGCTAGAGGCCAGTGACTCGTGACTGGTGACTCGTGCAAACCGACCGAAAATAGCGTCTGCATTGCAACGCTACGCTTTTTGCAGGTGCAGAAACAAACGGCGCGCGGAGAAGAGGAATCAGGTGTTGATCAGGAACGGATTCGTGTTGCGCTCCTGACCGATGCTGGTCAAAGGGCCATGGCCGGGATGAACGATGGTTTCATCGGGCAACTGCATTAGCTTGCCGCGAAGTGAGTCCGTAATTTGGTCCATGGAGCCGCCCCAGAGATCGGTTCGGCCAATGCTGCCCGCGAAAAGTGTGTCGCCCGCAAAAAGCCGCGGAGAAGGTAAAACGATTGACCCGGCGTCCTTCGGCAAGTAAAGACACACGCTGCCGGGAGTGTGGCCGGGAGTGTGGATAACATTCGCCTCGAACGAGCCCCATCGGAGCGCGTCACCTTCTTTCAAGAGTTGATCAACGTCGGTGATCTCCGGAGTGGCAACGCCGAGAAACGCGGCTTGCACATCCATCCCTTGATAGAGCGGCAGGTCGTCGCGATGCATTAAAATGGGAGCGCCTGTGTACTGGTGCAGCTTGCTCAGGCCGCCGACGTGATCAATGTGAGCGTGAGTGCTGACGATGGCTTTGACCGTGAGCCTGTGCCGGCCGAGCAATTCCAGGATGCGCGTCACTTCGTCGCCGGGATCAATGACCAGCGCTTCGCGGCTGACGGGATCGCCTATGATCGAGCAATTGCATTGCAACATTCCCACAGGAATGGTGATGTGGATGAGTCCATGAGAGACGGCATCGAATGTGGGTACAGCGTCGGTCATAAGCTTCGATTATAGCATCCACCTTCGCCGATTCTGGTAAACGGCGCGCATGGGTCTTCGCTCACTTTGTTAAGCTGGTGGATGAAGGAGCAGCATGGAGAAGGAAGAAACCGGCGCAGCGATCGAAACGCCGCTTGCCGCATTGCACGAAAGCAGCGGCGCAACGATGGGAACTTGGTTTGGCTGCGCGTTGCCGGACCATTGGATTGATCCGCGTGCCGAGGAAGAGTTTGCTCGGAAGAGTGTCGCGCTGGTTGATAAGAATTACCGCGCCTATCTTTCTTTCACCGGGCCGGACCGTGTGCGCTACTTGAACGCTATCCTTACAAACAACGTCAAGGATCTTGGCGTCGGACAAGGTAATGTTTCGCTGCTGCTAAATCCTCAGGGGCATATTCTCGCGGAAATCGAGACTTACGCGCTGGGCGATAGACTGTTCTGCATTTCGCACGCGATGATTCGAGAGCGGCTGATCGAATGGCTCGACAAATACATCATCATGGACGATGTGACGCTGACCGATGAATCGCAACGTTACGGAACATTGGGGATCGAGGGACCAAAGGCAGCGGAGGTTGTTCAAGAGCTTGCAGGAATTGACCTAGGTGCGCTCGCAGAGCTTGGCCGAGTGGAGAAGGACGTTGGATCCATTCCCTGCTGGATCGTAAAACGTTCGCCTGGCGGCGTTGCCGGATGCGAGTTGGTGGCCGAGAAAGCAAAGTTGACGGATCTGTGGCAAATTCTTTTAGAAAGCGTGAGGCAGAGCGGCGGTGGTCCCATGGGCTACGCCGCCCTGAGCGCGCAGAGGCTCGCGCAAGGCGTGCCCTGGTTTGGATATGACTTCGGAGAGAAGCAGATTCCTCATGAAGCGGGGCTGGAGGCTAGCCACATCAGCTATACAAAGGGCTGCTACACGGGCCAGGAGATTGTGGAGCGCGTGCGTTCTCGCGGCCAAGTCAACCGGCGAAGAGTCGAGCTGATTTTTCATGGGGCGGGAGTTCCAGTTACCGGAGAAACGCTGACCGCGGACGGAAAAGAAGTAGGATCCGTAACGCGGGCGGCTATTACCTCTTTTTTGTCCGATGCAATTGGAATGGGTTATGTGCGCAAGGACCACAATTCCCTCGGAAGCCAGTTGCACTGGTCCGGGGGAACTGCAATCGTGTCCAAGTTTCCCGACGCGTTTAGCGCTAAGGCGCCATGTGCGTAGCGCCGCCCAACGACTTTATTCGTCGGCTTTGACAAGCTTCCAGCTAGGGTCGGGATTGTACTCGGTCATGGCCGCAGCAATTTTCGCGGTGTTGGGTCCGAGATTTTTCTCATAAACCCGGCCCTGCTGATTGATGATGAAGGTCATCACGCCGGAACTTCCCCACTTGCTCGGATACGCGACGAAGGCGTAGCCGGCGATCATGTTGCCGTTGATGAGGTAGCTGTACTTTCCGCCTGGGGCAGCGGCTCCCTGGCGGGTCAGTATTTTGAGGTAGTAGCCGTGATACGGAGCACGCTCCTCGGAGACTGCCTCTACTTCAGCACCGCCTTTTGCGGCAGCGTCGGGAGTTTCCGCCTTCGGACCGTAGCCTTCGGCACGAGCCGCGGCGACCAGTTTGCCAAGCGGGCTTGGCTTGTCGTCTTCCGCAGTTTCCCAGTAGAGCCCGTCATGCTTCCCCGGAGTGCTGTACAACTTTTGAGCATATTCGGCGACGCCATCGTGATCCCAATCGCCTTCGGTGTAGTACTCCCATTGGGCCACGGCGTAAGAACGGCTAGTGGCGATTGCGGAGAGTTCGTTTTCTCCAACCTTGCGGTTTAGAGCTTCCTCAAGGCCCGCTTTCGTGTCGAAGAACCACTTGCCATCTTTCTGTACGAGCGGGATTGGCATCGGCCAATTGTCGTGACCGAGCGTCACGGTGAACTTGGAATCGTTCACCTTCTGAAGCTGAGCGGACTCGCCCGCGGCGGAAGAGAACTCATCGAGATCCTTGTTGTCCTCGACTTCATCTCCCGTGAGCAACTTGTCGTAGTCCGGTCCGAAGACTTTGCCGAGTGCGGCGCGATCTTTTTCCTTGGCGGCAGAGACGAGAGACTGCAAGGCATCGTCCGCGGAAGAAAACGTCGATTGGGCCGCTGCTTGCGCGTGCGCGTTTGGAACGCCGGCAAAGAGGAGCGCGGTAAGAAACATGGCGACCGTCGTCAGCGTGGTCAGGGTGAACTTACTGCAAACGGCTTTCATTTTCCCATCTCCGTTCACGGTTTCTAATTTCTTCGCATGAGTATTTTTCACGGCTTCTTCCTTTCCCCGCCACCGTGCGGTGCTGGCTTATTTTGGGCTCTTGGCGGCGCTGGGGGACGAGCCGCGGGCTGTGCCTGTGGCCGAGCAGCTTGCTGACGGCTGGCCTGGCCGCGCTGGCTCGTCACACGCGGATCGAAGTTGCTCCCGCTCCTGTTAAAAGTGCGAGGACCGCTGCTCACGCTGGGTTGCGCAGGGCGAGGCTGGGTCTGCCCCGGAATGTTTTTCTGGATGCGCATATTGTTATTGGTGACAGGCGCCGGCCGGTTTGGCTGGGCTACATTGGGCGGACGGTCGTTGCGAACATTGTTGTTGTCGCGGCCGCGGTACTGATCAATGCGGGGATTGCCGCGATCAATGTTGCGGTCAATGATCTTGTTGTTCACGCCGGGGCGATTCTCTCCTCCGGGGCGCGCATTGTTGCCGGGAAAGTTGCCGCCGGGCCGGACGTTTCTGTTGACTCGCGCGTTGTTCGCGTGGACGTTGTTGTAGTTCACATTTTTGTGAACGTAGTTGTAGCGATTGATGTTGTTGACGTTCACCGTGCGATTGATGACCGTTCTATTCACATTGATGCGCTCGTAGCGGTTGTTTATGTAAACGTTGTTTCCGAACGCTACGCGTCCGCGGCTACGGCCAATCCAGCCGCAGTTCCAGCAACCGGCACCCCAGCCTCCAGCGCGCCATCCGGTGTAATAGACGCCGCCCCAGCCGCCACCAAATCCCCAGCGGAAATCCAGGTTTAGCCAAGCGCCAATGGGAAAGCCAACGCCGAATGTGATCGCGGGACCATAATAAGGACGGCGATAGTAAATGATCGCGGGATCATAAACGGGCACGTAGATAAGCTGAGGCTGGTAGGGAGAAATCGCGATGTAGTCGTCGTGCTCCAAAACCTCTTGCTGCGGCGATGAATCGAGATTGCCCGCGTTGCGCGCCAAATGGCGAAGATGCTGAACGGAGGAGGCCACGTCCGTGGATTGGTTGACGTAGGCTTGGCCGAGCGAAGTGGTCCAATCGATCTTGTCTGCCATCATTCCGACAACGGTGGGATAGTGTGCGACGGCCTTCACGCTGACGTCCCAGTCCTGGTCATCTATGCCATTCTGGCCGTAGGCGCGGACGTAGCGCGCAGCCTCTTCGACTTGATCGGGGAAAGTGGCTGCGACAAAGACCTGCGCAAGAAGCGGGTCGGGATAGAGCGCGATGGGAGAAAGAAGATTGTCGAGCTGCTCGGGAGAAAAGTTTTCGTACGGAGCCGCCTGATCCTGATAAGGAACCTGGTCCTGAGACTGCGGTGGCTGGTCTTGCTGCTGATCCTGGAAGAATGCGCGTGCGGGAGCTGGGGTAGCTCGCAGCGTTGGGAAACCGGCAAAACAAAAGGTGAGTAGGACTGCCAGAGCTCTAAACATGAGTCGGGTGCCTCCCTGGAGCAAGCTTACCAGAAGTCCCGGAACCAACTGTGTGCTAGAACGCACATAGTATCGGGAGAGGACGAGAGGCTGCATTGATTGACCTCCCATCCGGCAGGTTCAAGCGGCAATGGAAGTCATCAGAATGAAGGGATCCATCTTCATTCCCGCGCTTTATTCGTCGACGGTGATCTTTCCCTTCATGCGCCCGTGCCCAAGACCGCAAAATATCGAGCACTCGAATCTGTAGGTGCCGGGCTGCTCGGCTACGAATTCGAGGGTGCCGTCCGCGCCTTTGACGACCTTCCCTGTATCGTTCTTGCCTTCGAAGCGCAACCCCGGGGGACTGCCTTTCTTTGCGCCTTCCGCAAACGCATTGATCTTTATTCCGTGCTCTTTGTCCACGGAGTGCAGCTTCAACTGAACTCGAGCGCCTTTCTTGACATGGATCTCTACAGGCGAGAACGTGTACTTGTCGCCGCTCATTTCAATGACTTGAACAGCAGGAGCTGCAGCGGCGTCTTGACGGGGTGGCGCTGCCAGCGCAGTTCCGACGGCAAAAAGAGCGGCATAGCAGAACAACAGAATCCTGGTGTTGCGCATTCGTTCCTCCGCGGGGGTTTTTTGATTGGAATAAAGCCAGCAGTGAGATGCGCGCAGGGATGTGAGGGTTTCCCCCCAACGCTCAAAAGTCAATTCGGAACGCGAATTATTAAAATTCGCGCCTCGGAGCGGCCTGTTCAGGCCCGACGCGGCCAACAGCGATTTCGGCCTTGAAGTAGTTTTCCCCTTTGATGGGACAGACGGCGAGGCGGCGGAGCATGGCTAGCTGGCCGACGTGTGTGAGAGCATCAGCGACCGGGCCTTGGAACAAGCCCTCGGCGGAACAGCGCAGCGAATCCGGTGAAGCGAGATAGTCATCGAACTTTTTCAATGCAGAGAAGAAACGCGCGACCTCCGCATCCCATGAGAGCGGCTGGGAGTCGTGCCACGCGGCCTCGCCCTGGGCCATCGAAAGAGCCCAATCAAAAAGGTCGCCCATGTGGGCGAGGATATTCGCGGGCGTGCGAGGGCTGTCCCCAAGCGTAAATTTAGAGAACGATTCGGGCGCGCCGCGCAACGCTTTGCCGCCGCGATAAGCGACCGTCGCTACGGTGTGGCGAAGAAGCTGGCGGGATGAATCAGAAGCGGTGGACATGGTGATCGGATCCCCCCTGTGACGGCTAAATCACACTAGCGCCGGAGTATAAACAGCGAACGTGCAGTCCACGAGCAGCGTTGCAAGAGAGCACAGACTAAAGTCTGTGCTACTAGGCAAGATTCAGCGCGCGCTTGAAGGAACCCTTCTCGTTGTCGATTTTCTTTTGCAATTGGAGAATGGCGTAGAGAACCGCCTCGGGCCGCGGCGGGCAGCCTGGCACGTACACATCGATGGGAATCACCTGGTTGCAGCCTTGCACGATGGCGTAATTATTGAAGACGCCGCCGGAGGTGGCGCAGGCGCCCATGGAGATAACCCACTTGGGCTCGGGCATCTGATCGTAGAGCTGGCGGATAACGGGAGCCATCTTCTGCGACAGCGCGGCCAGCGACGATCATCAGATCGGCCTGGCGGGGCGAAGGGCGGAAACACTTCCGCGCCGAAACGCGCCACATCAAAGCGCGCGGCGGCCATGGACATCATCTCGATCGCGCAGCAGGCCAAGCCAAAGCCCAATGGCCAAATCGAGCTCTTGCGCGCCCAATTCACGGCCTTGTCGAGCGTCGTAAAAATAATCCCTTCGTCTTCGAGCAGGCTGCCGAAGTCGTCGGGTTTGGTCAGCGTGACGTGCTTGCCGAGCGATGTGCTCATGTTGCCCTCGTCCTCGAAACCTCATTTTCGCACAGCCGCGCGGCGGACACAAATTGAGAGCGAACCGGTGGTTCCTGGTTCGTCTAGGTCAGCTCATAGTCGGCTAGCGTGGCTGACCTTGTTCGCCGGATGTAAGCAACAACAGAACCCGGCCAAATCGTCGTGTTCTCGCCCGTGCGCGGATCCTGATACCAGCTGTGGCACCCGCCGGATTGCCACACGGTGCTCTCCAATCGCCTGTGGATATCCGCCACGAAACGCTTCTGCGTTTCCGCACGCACTTCGATCACGCCCCGCCTGCGCTTCTTCATAAGCGCCAGACAACTTATTACGTAGTGAACCTGCGCCTCGATCATCAACACGACGGAATTGTGTCCCAGTCCCGTGTTCGGTCCCGAGTAGCAAGAATAAGTTCGGAAAACCGCTGACAGTTATGCCGAGGTACGCGCTCATGCGCTCGCGCCACGCATCATGAATTTCCACGCCACCGCGCCCGAAAAGCTGGATCCCTATAAGCGGCTCCGTTGCGCGGAAGCCTGTCCCGTAAATCAACACATCGGCTGGTCGTTCCGTCCCGTCCGCGGTAACGACGCTGTGCTCGCGCACCTCCGCAATCCCATCCGTCACCAGCTCCACGTTGGGCCTCGTCAACGCCGGATAAAAATCATCCGAAACAAGCACGCGCTTGCATCCCAACTCATACTTCGGCGTCAAGGCTGCCCGCAATTTCGGATCGCTTATTTGCTTCTCAAGATGGTGCGTCGCGATTTCCGTGGCCTTCCCACGAACAAACCGGTTGCCCAGAAAGCCAAGCACGCGAAACTCTTGTCGCCAAAAAATGAACTGCCGAAACGCCCGCATCACCAGGGGAAAACGGCGAAATCGCTTCTTCCACTTCTCCGCAATCGCAAAATCCATGCGCGGCACGATCCACGGCGGAGTGCGCTGGAAAAGGTAAAGCTTCCCCGCGCGCGGCGCAATCTGCGGCACAAACTGAATGGCGCTTGCGCCAGTGCCAACGACGGCTACATTCTTGCCATCCAGGTCGACGCTGTGATCCCAAGTGGAAGAATGAAACTTGGGGCCCGAAAATCGTTCAATGCCCTTCAGTTTAGGATACTGCGGGACGTGCAAGCCACCGATGCCGGAGACGAGGACGCGCGCGCGGATGCGCATATTTTCTCCCGCAGTGGTGTGCCACACACCTTCCGCTTCACTCCAAATTGCTTCGTGAAAGCGTGTGTTCAACCGGATGTGCGGTGCGAGTTCGTAGCGCTCGACGCAGCGTTTCAGATAGTCGTGGATTTCCTGTTGGCCGGGATACATGCGGGACCAATCCGGCGATGGCTCGAACGAAAATGAATACAGGTGCGAAGGAATGTCGCACGCGCAACCGGGATAGCGATTGTCATACCACGTTCCGCCGATATCGTCGCTCTTCTCGAGGAGCAGGAACGAATTCATCCCAGCTTCGCGCAGCTTGATGGCCATGCAAAGTCCGGAAAAACCGCCGCCGACAATGAGGACGTCGACGTTTGTTTCTTCCGCGTGAGTGCCTTGCTTGAGATTTTCCATCATCAACCGTCAAGCTAACTTGCTCGAAGCTCCGGCGGCTACGAGCTTGCGCAGAAACTCCGCGCTCTCGCGGAGGGACTGGCGAGCTTCTGGGATTCGTGTGGCGCAAGCTGCCACGCGTGCGGCACGACGGGCCAGACCTTCAGCTCGACGCGAACACCTGCCGCTCGCGCACGTTCCGCCAGTCGTGTGGAATCGTCGCGCAGAACTTCGTCCGCGCCGACGTGAATCAGAAGCGGCGGAAGCCCGGTGAGGTCCGCATAGAGCGGCGAGGCGAGCGGATTGCGTGGGTCCATCTCACCTAGATAATAGCGCGCGCTGAGTCCAATGTCCGGTCCATGGAACATGGCGCAGCGGTCTGCGTTCGTGACGACGGATTCGCCTGTGGCGGCGAGATCCGTCCACGGTGAAAAGAGGGCGGCTCCTGCCGGAAGAGGGCTCCCCTCATCGCGGAGGGCAAGGATAAGAGAAAGCGCGAGACCGCCGCCCGCTGAGTCTCCAGCGACGACAATTTGCTTGGGCGAATAATCTTCGCTGAGGAGACCGCGATATACGGCAACCGCGTCGTTAACCGCAGCCGGAAACTGATTTTCTGGAGCGAGTCGATACTCCGGAGCAAAAACGCGAAATCCTTGGAGCGCGAAGGCGACGGTGATGGGACGATGTGACTTCGCGGAACACCCAAAATAGCCGCCGCCATGCAAATACAGAAGCACAGCCCCCGGCGCGCCAGTTCCTTCCACCCATTCTCCGGGAACGCCGCCGACTTGCGCGGGAGAAATGTGCACGTCAGCGGGCACTTTATAAGGATCAGGCCTGAGAATCTTGCGCGCTACGCGATAGTCCCGTACACCGCGCAGCTTGCGCTTGACCCGCCATTTGACGACCCAAACCGCAAGATGAGCCTGCCAGCTTGCCATGTTGATTATCTTCCGTTCTTCGAACGCGCCAAACGCCGTGAGAATAGCAGAATTCACTGGAAATCCAGCTAACAGCCTACACCGCGAGGACTACTTTGCCGAACTGCGTTCCGGCTTCGAGATACGCATGCGCGGCCGCGCCTTCGTGAAGCGGAAAAACGCGATCCACAATTGGCTTAAAGCGGCCAGCGGCAACGAGCTTCATGACCGTCTGCAGTTCCGACTTCGCGCCCATGTACGAGCCGAGCAGAGAAAGCTGGCGGCTGAAGAGAAATCGCAGGTCAATCTTTGCGTCATAGCCGGTGGTTGCGCCGCAAGTCACTAAGCGGCCGGCGAGAGCGAGGCTCGCGACGCTCTCGTCCCACGTCGCGGTGCCCGACGTGTTCGAAGACTACGTCCACGCCGCGCTTGTTCGTGAGCGGCGCACTTCGTCGCGGATTTTCTGCGATCTGTGGTTGATGACGTGATCCGCCCCCAGCTCGCGCGCTTTCGCCAGTTTCTCGTCAGTCCCCGCCGTGGCGATGACGCGCGCGCCGAAGAATTTCGCGACTTGAATAGCCGCGCTGCCGACGCCGCTTCCCGCTCCGAGAATGAGCACGTCTTCGCCGGGCTGAAGTTGGGCGCGCGAGACGAGCATGTGCCAGGCCGTTTGAAAAACGAGCGGAATGCTCGCGGCTTGTTCGAACGAAAGATTTTCGGGATACGGCAAACAGTTCACTTCCGGGCAGCGCACGAATTCGGCGCACCCACCGTCAATCATGTAACCCAAATTTGTGAATTGCCGGCAGCGATTGTCGTGGCCGGAAATGCACGCGGGACATTTGCCGCAGGTCACGCCCGGCGCAAGCACCACCTTCTGGCCGACTCGGACAGTCGTTACGTCCGCCCCGATCTGCGCGACTTCTCCGGCCACATCGCTCCCTGGAATGTGCGGCAGCGGAATCGGCACATTCGGCAGGCCGCGACGGACCCACAGGTCGAGATGATTCAAGGCACACGCCTTTACGCGTACGAGTACTTCACTCGCGCGGATGGCAGGATCCGGCGCATCCTCATATTTCAATACATCCGGTCCGCCGTGCTGATGGAATCGGATCGCCTTCATCTAACCCTCTCAATTTGATCGCGCTTCAAAAACATAATCAAGATCAACAAAAGAAGTAGCACACCGCAGATCCATTCGCCCTTGTCATAGCACCACCACAACAATGGATTCATATAGCGGACGCCACCGCTTACAGTAACGGCGTGAAAGTGGGTATGGTTCGGAGTTGGCGCCGTGATATAAGCGAGAAAGTACGGACTAAGAATCAGGGCCATCCAATAAACGAAGAGAATAGTGACTAATACCGACCAATAAAGAGGCGCCTTCTCTTTCCATACCCATGCAATTAAAAGCCGACCGCTGCCGGGCACGTTAATCCTCCAGGACAACTCACGTTAGCACCCGAAAATCTTCGAGTCCACCTCCCTAACGGTGTGCATTGACACCACCGGTGACCAGCCGTAGGCTGAGGGCTGAGGCAGAGCGTGGACCTTTTCGAAGAAATTGTAAAAATGCGGCGCGCGGGACAGCGCGGAGCGCTGGCGACGATTGTGCACACGAACGGCTCGATCCCGAGCTATGAGAGCTCGCGCATGCTCGTGCGCGACGATGGCTCCATCGCGGGAACCATCGGCGGAGGCTGCGTCGAAGCCGAAGTTTGGGCGGCCGCTAAAGAAGTGATGCACAAGGAAGCTCCGCGCAAGATGGTCTTCAATTTGAACAATGAGGCGAGCTACGACAACGGCCTGATTTGCGGCGGCACGCTCGAGGTCTTTGTCGAACCAATCCTGCCGCAGCCGATTCTTTATTTATTCGGCGCGGGACACGTTTCGATGGCCGTGGCTAAAGCGGCCAGTGCCGCTGGCTTCGGAATTGCCGTGTAGACGACCGCGAGGCATTCGCCAATCCCGAACGATTTCCCATGGCGCAAGAAATCTTCACAAGCTACGAGGACGCCTTTGAAAAGATTCATCCAAACGCCGCGAGCTATCTCGATCATCGTCACGCGCGGGCACAAAGAAGACATGCGCGTTCTCGGCTGGGCTGTTCGAACGAACGCCCGCTACGTCGGCATGATCGGAAGCAAACGCAAAGTCCTATCGGTCTACCGAGCATTGGAGAACGATGGCTATCGCTCCGGATGAGTTTCAGCGCGTCTACGCGCCGATGGGATTGGAAATTGGCGCGCTCGCGCCAGAGGAAATTGCCATCAGCATCGTGGCGGAGTTGATTGCCGTTCGCCGCAGCGCGGAATCGGCGGCCCATAAGAAATTGAATTACGAACCACGCCCCGCACTGACGGAACGCTGAAAGAGGTAGCATGCTCGCTGCCGTCATCCTCTCAGGCGGCGCATCGCGCCGAATGGGATCGCCGAAAGCGCTCCTCCCCTACCAAGGGCGCCCCTTCCTTGAACATTTGCTGGATGTCGCACATCATTCGAAAATTAGCGTACGCCGCGTCGTGCTTGGAGCCGATGCAGAGCCCATCGCGAAAGAAGTGAACCTCGCGCATGATGAGATCGTCATCAATCCGGATTGGGAAAAAGGACAACTGTGTTCGATCCAGGCCGCGTTGCGGAGCCTTCCGCCGAATACCGACGGCATCGTTCTCTTTCTGATTGATCACCCGCTTATTAGTTCTGCGCTGGTGGACGATCTTGTCGCAACCTTCTACAATTCCGGCAAGCCTATCGTTCTGCCGGTCTATGAAGGCAGGCGGGGACATCCCGTTATTTTCTCTTCCGCGTTGTATCAGGAGTTGATGAATGCGCCGCTGGAAACGGGAGCGCGCTCCGTCGTCTGGGCGCATGCGGGCGAGATTCAAATTGTACAAACGAACGAAGAAGGCTGCGTCCTCAATTTGAACGATCCAGATACGATGCAGAGAGCTTTGGGCTGATGAGCGCTGACTGCATCACTATCGCTAATCTAATTTCGCGAGCAGAAGGCTGAGTGCATCCGCGGCTAGTTGAGCGCCGTGAAATGTGGCTGGAGGCAGCCCGCCCAGGGATTCGGAAAGTTGTTCGGCTGTGATCGAGCGCGCGTCCACGAGCGTGCTGCCGGTCAGTCGCTCCGTCAACATGGACGCGCAGGCGATAGAAGTTGTGCAGCCACGGCAGAGAAAGCGCGCCTCGGCGATCCCGCCATTTTCGACGCGCACGGCAAGCTCCAGAATGTCGCCGCAGATTGGATTTGCGGCTTGCACTTCCGCGCTCGCGTTCGCCAGCTTGCCGGCGTTGCGCGGATTCCGAAAATGGTCCAGAACCAATTCGTTGAACATGATGTTATCGTAGCCCAAGTCGCACCGTGCTTATCAACTGCACCAAAACTCATCCACTGGATTGCAGAATCGGACAATAACGGCCAGACTCTCGTTGCGCACCGGCGCAAACGGCCTGAACATAGAATTAGCGATTCCATCCAACCATGCCACGGCTAATCATTGAACGCCCCGGCGTTCAGCCGCGTATTTATGAGCTGAAAGACGGCTCTACCATTCATATCGGGCGATCTGCGTCGAACGAAATCACGCTGCCTCACTCGAGCATCTCTCGGAGTCATGCGCTTCTCGAAGGCAGGGGTGATGTTTGGGTTGTCACCGACCAACGCAGCGCGAACGGTGTGCTCGTCAATGGCGTACGCATCGAACATGCCCAACTGAAGAGCGGTGACGTCATTGGCCTCGGCGATCTCAAGCTGCGCTTCGAGAACATGACGACTGGTACCGTTGTCGCGAAAGCCTCGCCGGAACTTGCTTCTCACTTGACGCAGATTCTCGATCAGGGAAGCGCTGCCAAACTTCTCGATCGCTCGAAAACCAAGCCGACCTCGGAATGGACCGACTCTCGCGTTGATACCGACAGCCGCATCGAATATCTGCGGCGCGAAAATCGGCTGCTGACGCTCCTCTATCAAGTCAGCAGAGCTTTGGCCGACAAAACCACGGTGCAGGACGTCACGCAATGCGTTCTCGACCTCGTCCTGCAGATTGATGGCGCGGAGCGCGGCTACGCCATGTTGTTGACGGAAGACTCGCTTCGCAATGCGCCGCAGTCTGGATCGAGTTACACTTTTTTGCCCGCGATTCTCCGTTACCGCCAAGCTCCCAAAGCGGAAGCCCCGCAAATGGTGTTGTCGCAGACCATCATCCAGCAGGTCATGGAGAGCAAAGGACCTCTGCTCGTGGTGGATGCCAAGGAAGACGCGCGATTCTCGGGCAGCCATAGCATGGCGATGTCGGGAATGCAGTCAGCCATGTGCGCGCCGCTCGCGAGCCGCGACCGCCTGTTCGGCTTGCTCTATGTGGATAATCTCTCCAAGCGGGGAACGTTTACGCCGGAGGATCTGGAAGTCTTTGCCGTTATTGCCGCGCAAGCGGGACTTGTGATTGACCGCGTCATGGCGAAGAGCGAAGTGAAGCGGCAAGGCGTGCAGCTCAGCGCGTATGAGCGTTTTCTTTCACCGGCAATCTCGCAAAAAATTACCGCAGAGGCTGCCGACATCCGCCTGGGCGGCGAAAGTCAGCGTATCACGTTGCTCTTTGCCGACGTGCGCGGCTTCACTACGATGGCGGAAAAAATGAAACCTCGCGAAGCCGTGGAGGTCCTTAACGAATTCTTCGCGCGAATGACTAACGTGATTTTCGAGCACGACGGAACGCTCGACAAATATCTCGGCGACGGGCTGATGGCTCTTTTCGGCGCGCCCTTCGCTCTCCAGAATGATGCGGAAGCCGCCGTTCGAGCGGCCGTGGACATGCAGAAGAGTCTCGCGGAGCTCAATAAAATCTCCGGCAAGCCGCCGCTTCAAATTGGAATTGGCATTCACACTGGAGAGGCTGTCGTGGGATTCCTCGGCACGGAACGCCGCATGGATTACACTGCGATCGGGGACACCGTCAATGTCGCCTCGCGGCTTACGTCACAGGCGGGGCCCGGCCAGATCGTCATTTCCGCCGCGACACACGCGCAACTTGGCCGCGAAATTCCTTGCACTCAGCTCGCGGCGATGAAACTCAAAGGCCGCGACGAACCAATTGATGTTCACGAAGTTCTCTGGCGCGACCAGTCGGCGCAGAACCGCCCCGCGCAGGAATTCAAGCCCACTGCGACTCGGCCAGATTAACGAACAATTGATCTGCAATTCTCGGTTCAGTGCGTGGAAACTCCACTACGCGTAGTCACCACTTTCGCAGGCAAATACTTCTTTTCCACGGAAGCAACCACGACGTAATTCGGGTCCACCATTTCCGTCAGATGAATTTTCCCGACTTTGGAAAGAAGTTCGTACGCGTCCAGCTCAGAGAGTCCGTAATCGGAGTGAATCCAAGCCACTAGTTCCGTAAACGCGATCCGCACCGCGTCGTCCACCGGACGGTAGATTCCGGTCGTCATGATCTCCTTTTCGTTCTCGAACCTCGGCCAACCGGTTCTCTTCCCTTTCACCACGTCAAACTGCAGCCGTGCGCGCATCGGCACTTCAATCGCGCTGCCAGCGATTTCGCCGTCGCCCATCGCCGCGTGTCCATCGCCAAAATAAAACAGCGCGCCAGCAACATTCACTGGCAAATAGAGAGTGTTGCCCACGCTCACTTCTGGCGCGTCCATGTTTCCGCCAAACTCCGCGGGAACAATCGAGCTGCGCGCTTCGCCGTTGGCCGGAGCCACGCCAATACACCCGAGAAACGGATGCATCGGAATTTTCACCTTAAAGCCTGAGTCGAGCGCCTGAAACGTCGCCGTGTTGTCCGCGTGGTCGATCGGATAAAACCAAATCTTTTCGGCGAGAGGCTCTTTTTCGATCACCGGCGTGTAATGCGTGGAATTGATCGCGCCAAATCCGGGAGAAAACGCACCAACTCCTTGATTGCCGTCCACCTGCAAATCGAGGATTCGAACAACGAGTGTATCGCCGGGCTCCGCCCCCTCAATGAAGAACGGTCCGGTGAGCGGATTGTCGCCCTTTGCCATAGCGGTTGTATCGCCGGGCTTTTGAATGCCATTGCCAAAACAATCCAGCGAATTGGCATCCAGAATATTTCCAGGCCGCAGCCGCGCTACCGGCGGCGCCACGCCGAAAACATATTTGACGTTGTCGAGCGTGCCCTTGTAATGCACCACCTGCTGTCCGGCCTCTTGACTGGCCTGCGGCAACGCGCGGCCATCCGCACACACCGCCAGCGCGAGCAAAGCTGCAACCACAATGCGTCTCATAGATCGTCCTCTCAAAAAGATTCCGTGAGTGCAACACAGGCCTAAGGCGAAGTCAATCAGCGCTATCGTTTCACCAAGAAACATTTGTTGCACAAAGACGCGCGCCTGTTGCGTTTGTTGCGCCCGCGTGATACAACCCGCGCTAAGAAATGGCCCGAGTTACCGTCACCACGGACTTGACTGGCTCAAACCCACGAGTCGTGGAAAATCCCGTCGAATCGATTCCGGAGAACCATCATGCAAAGCGTAACGCAAAAACGTACTACCTTTAGGACTCTTCCCATTTATGGCTTGCTTTTTGCCGCCGCGCTTCTCTTCCCAGTCTGGGCGGCCGCGCAGGAGAAGCCTGCGCCCGAGTGGGACACTACGCAAGCTCGCGGCAAAACACGCGACATCGATTTTGACACCAGCGAAGGCACCTGGATGTCGCTCGACACCTCTCCGGACGGCAAGTGGATCGTCTTCGACCTCCTCGGCCACATCTACCGCATGCCCTTCACGGGCGGCAAAGCTGAGTGCCTGACCCAGGATTCCGGCGTTGCCCTCAACATGACTCCACGCTTCTCTCCTGACGGCAAAACCATCGCATTCATCAGCGATCGCAAGGGCCAAAACAATCTCTGGCTGATGGACGCCGACGGCAAGAATCCTCGCGCGGTCTTTACCGACAAGACCCAGCGCGCCCTCAGCCCCGTTTGGACACCGGATGGGAACTACATCATTGTTCAGCGCCAGGGCACGCGCCCGGAGGGCGGCCCCGAGTTCGGCTGGAATCTGTTCATGTACCACAAGTATGGTGGCTCGGGGATCAAACTCGTTGGAAGCGACAAAGGGCCGGGCTGGCATTCCGTTTCTCGAGACGGAAAATATCTCTACTTCGACGTACAAATCTGCTCGCCGCTTCCCTTCGGCCATACCGATCCCATGCTCGGCTGCGCGCAGATTCGCAGGATGAATCTGCAAACGCGCAAGATTGAAGAAATCACCGGCGGCCAGGCGGAGCAGCAGGACCGCGGCACCAGCGGCGGAGGCGTCGCGCCAGAAGTCTCTCCAGACGGAAGATTCGTGGCCTTCGGCAGACGAATTCCTGATGGCACCGAATCGTACAAAGGCCACGTGTTTGGCCCGCGCACAGCTCTTTGGCTGCGCGACCTGCAAACCGGCGAAGAACGCCTCATCATGGATCCCATCGAACTGGACGAATCCGAAGAGATTTCCCGCCAGATGCCGATTCTGCCTGGGATGGCATGGACCTCGGACGGCAAGTCCATCGTGATTTCGCAAGGCGGGAAGATTCGCAAATTGTCGGTGGATTCGGGAAAAGTGGAGAACATTCCCTTCACTGTCCACGTTCACCGCACGATTTCCGAAATGGCTTATTCGCCACTGCCGCTTCGCGATGACGCTTTCGAAGCAAAATTCATCCGCTGGCAGACCGCTTCGCCCGATGGGAAGCGTCTCGTCTTCCAGGCTGTCCATAAGCTCTGGCTCATGGAACTGCCTAACGGCAAACCCAAGCGCCTCACGCCAGACTCCTTCGTTCCGGGAGAATTTTCGCCGGCGTGGTCGCCTGATGGAACGATCATCGCCTTCACGAGCTGGGACGACGCTAAGCACGGACAGCTCTGGACCATCGCGGCGAGCGGCGGCGAACCACACGCCGTAACCAAAGAAGCCGGTGAATATCTGAATCCCACCTGGAGCGCCGACGGTTCTATGCTCGCTTACTCGCGCGGCTCCGGCGCCACGCTGCGCGGCCGCGATTGGGCACGCAATGAGTGGTACGACATCGTCCTGCAATCAGCGAACGGCGGCGCCGCGCAAACGCTCGTGCGCGTCAGCGGTCAGGAAAGCCCCGGCGCGCGTCCACAATTTGGTCCAGCAGGCCGGATCTACCTCACCGAACATCGTGTCGAAAAAGGCGAGGGTCCATTCAGTGCGAAGAGTGTGACCGATCTCGTCTCCGTTCAGAAGGATGGCTCCGACCGCCGTCTTCACGCTACCTTTCCAAACGCCACTCTAGTTCAAGTCTCGCCGAACGAACAGCAAGTCGCCTATCAAGAAGGCGACAATGTCTACGTCGCTCCGCTGCCTTTAAATGTGACCGGTCAGGAAGGCATTTCTCTCGATCGCAAAACGCCCGTCTTCACCATTAAGCCCGCGAGTCTCGACGGCGGCATGTACCCGCGCTGGCGCGACGCCGCAACTCTCGAATACGGCAACGCCAACAAATATTTCCTCTACCACACCGACACGGCAAAAACGGATACCACGGAGATTCATCTCAGCGTGCCGCGCTCCATAGCGCAAGGCTCCATCGCGTTAACGAACGCGCGCATCATCACGCTACAGAATCGCAAAGTCATCGAAAGCGGCACAATCGTCGCCAAGGCTGGCCGCATCACGTGCGTCGGCACCTGCCCTACAGCTGGCGTCGATCGCGTGGTGGATGCCAAAGGCAAAACCATCATTCCAGGTTTCATTGACATGCATGCACATCATCACCGCGAATCAGGCGGCATCACGCCTACTCACAATTTCGAATCAGCGGTGTATCTCGCGTATGGCGTCACCACGACTCTCGATCCTTCGACCTGGTCAGAGGAAGTCTTCCCCCTTGCTGAAATGATTGAAGCTGGCCAGTCCATCGGCCCACGCACTTTCTCCACTGCCACTCCTCTCCTCAACGGCAGCGGCCCCAACTGGAACGAACTCACCAGCTACGAAGTCACCGAGCACGAAATCACTCGCCTCGCTTCCTACGGCGTCGTCGCGCTCAAACAATATCTCCAGCCAGACCGCGAACAGCGCCAATGGATCACCGAAATCGCGCGAAAGAAAGGTCTGCGCGTCACCGGCGAAGGTTCGAGTGACCTGCTCCACAAGCTCAGCATGCTCATGGACGGCCAGACCGGCTTCGAACATCCCACGCCTTACGCTCCGCTCTACGGCGACGTCGCGAAATTCTTCGGCCAATCGCACACCGTCTATTCCCCGACTTTCATGGTCGGCGGTACCGCTCCCTGGAACGAAGAATATTTCCAGCAAATCAGCGACGTTTGGAAAGATGCGAAGCTCCAGCGATGGACCCCGTGGCGTGAGCTCATGCCGCATCTTCGCCGGCGTTGGCTCCGTCCGCTGACCGACTATCATTTCGGCGTGCAAGCGCAAGGTTTGGCGGACATCATCGCCAATGGCGGCTACGGCGCCATCGGTTCGCACGGGCAGGCTCACGGCATCGGCTCGCACTGGGAAGTCTGGATGATTTCCAGCGCCACGGGCCCCATGGGCGCACTCGAAGTGGCCAGCCTTCATGGCGCTCATTTTCTTGGCGTGGAGAAAGACCTCGGCTCGCTCGAAGTCGGCAAGCTTGCGGACTTCATGGTCCTCAACGCGAATCCTCTGGACGACATCCACAACACCGCGAACATTGCGATGGTCATGAAGACCGGCACGCTTTATAACGCCGACACGCTCGACGAAATTTGGCCAGAGAAAAAACCGTTCGGCGAATACTACTGGTTGAACCTCGACGAACTTCGGAATGACACGAAGCCCGTAGACATTTTTGACCAAAAATAAACCTTTCGCGCGTTCGCGGCCGCTCGCATCTTCCGTTGTCTTACAGGGCTGCTTTCTTCTATGGGCGCAGCTTTATCCCGAGCTTTTGCGAGGGAATGCTGCGCCCCATTCGCCATGCGGCAGGATGTGAGTCTTTCCATTCTTCGCCCCCAATCCCGCGCGCCCACTTTTGCTACAATTTTCCCGTGAAATCAGCCTTGTCTCACCCCGTCCTGCGTATCGTATCCCTCGCTCCAAGCGCCACATCCGTTCTTTGCGCTATCGGCGCAAAGAAGACACTCGTTGGCGTGACGAAATGGTGCGCCAATGTCGCGCCTGTACCCGGACTACCAAAACTCGGCGATTGCTGGCACACGGATTCCGTAGTCGAAATCCTGAAGCTGAAACCGTCGCTCGTCATCGGCTCGGTTCCTTACAAACCAGAGACTCTCGCGAAACTTTTGGAGCACCCGCTAAGCTTCTTAGCCACGAATCCGCGGACGCTTTCGGATATCGAGAATGACATTCGAATGCTGGGCCGGATCGTTGGCCGCCTGTCGCAAGCCGAACTCCTCCTCAGGAGAATGCGCCAACAATTTGCAGCGATCGCCAGAAAAACCCGGGTGCCTAAGAGGAAATTGCGCGTTTACTGCGAGGCTTGGCCAAAACCGCGCATCAGTTCCCCGCCCTGGGTGGCAGAAATCGTAAGAATCTGCGGGGGCGAGATGGTCTTGCCGGCCGGCGAAAAAGTAAGCGATGAACAAGTCGCAAATGCGCGGCCCGACATAATCGTTCTTGCCTGGGCCGCCACCGGAGACAAAGCCAAGCCTCAAGAATCCTACAAAGTAGAGGATTGGAGGGACCTCCCCGCGATCCGCAACAAACATGTCTACGTCGTGCGCGACGAACTTCTAAATACTCCCGGTCCGCCGCTCATCGAGGGCGCGAAACAACTGTTCCGCATCTTCCAAGAAGTCGCAGCATCGGAACGCACAAAATGAGACTTGTCGTAGCCGCCGTCATCGAACGCAGCGACCGCCGCTTCCTGATCGGGCAGCGGCGACGGAACGACACGTCTCCCCTCAAATGGGAATTTCCCGGCGGGAAAGTCGAAGAAGGAGAAACGCCGGAAGCCGCGCTAGTACGAGAACTGCGCGAAGAGTTGAACGTCACCTTAGAAAAATGCGCAGAGATCGGGCGCACGCGGCACAAGTACGCCAGCACGCCAAATGAACTGGAAATACGTTTCTTCGCCGCATCCATTGGGGAGGATGAAATACATCCCAAGACATTCGAGCAAATCGCCTGGGTGCTTCCGAAAGAGCTAGGCAACTACGACTTCCTCGCCGCCAACTCCCAGCTCATAGCACAGCTCGCCACCGGACGCCTCAAGCCCGGCGAAATCCTGGCACGCGCAACTCAGCCGCCCACAAAATAGGAAAGGCGAACCGAAGTTCGCCTTCCTTAACACGAAAATTCCCGCAACTCAAATCCCGACTGAATCTCTCAAGAAACGACGGGATTTAGTTTTTCCGGATTGATTCCCAGATCCTTAATCGCCTTGTCCACCACCGACCGCTCGATTTTGCCGTCGGCAAATAATTCATGCAAGGTGGCAAGCGTGATGAAACGCGAATCGACCTCGAAGAATTCCCGCAAAGACGCCCGGCCTTCGCTCCGTCCAAAACCATCCGTACCCAGCGACGCCAGCCGCCGCGGCATCCACTTGCTCACCATGTTCGGCAATGTCTTCAGGTAATCAGAAGCGGCCACCAGTACTCCAGGCGCATCCGCAAGACACTTGGTTAGGTACGGAATGCGCGCCTTTTCGCCGGGATGCAGCCGGTTCCAGCGCTCAGATTCGTTCCCGTCGACGTATAGCTCCTTGTAGCTCGTGATGCTCCACACATCCGCCGCGACGCCGTATTTCGTTTCCAGGATTTCCTGGGCGCGAAGCGCTTCGTTCAAGATCGCACCGCTTCCAAAAAGCTGTGCGCGAAGTTTGGACTTCGGATTGGCCGCCTGACGGAAGCGGTACATCCCTCTCAGAATTCCGTCTTTCACGTCGCCCGGCATCGGCGGCATCGAGTACGGTTCGTTCATCACAGTGATGTAATAAAAAATGCTCTCGCCGTCCTTATACATCCGGCGGATCCCGTCCTGAATGATCACGGCGATTTCGTAAGCGAATGCGGGATCATACGCTTTCAAGTTTGGCACCGGCAGCGCCAGCACATGGCTATTACCGTCTTGGTGCTGCAAACCTTCACCCGACAACGTTGTGCGCCCCGAAGTTCCGCCAAGCAGGAAGCCCCGCGTGCGCATGTCCGCCGCAGCCCAAATAAAATCGGCGATCCGCTGGAAGCCGAACATCGAATAGTAAATGAAGAACGGAATCGTATTGATCCCGTGCGTCGCATAGGCCGAACCTGCGGCAATAAAAGACGCCATCGAACCGGCTTCGGTAATTCCTTCCTCGAGGATCTGTCCGTCCTTTGCTTCCTTGTAATAAAGAAGGGTATTCACATCCACTGGCTCATAGCGCTGCCCAACGCTCGAATAAATACCAACTGTTCGAAACAACGACTCCATACCAAACGTCCGCGCTTCGTCCGGCACGATCGGCACCACCAGCTTGCCGATCTCTTGATCCTTAAGCATTTTGCGCAGCATGCCGACGAACGCCATCGTCGTCGAAACTTCCCTGCCCTCGCTCCCGTCGAAAAACTCTTTAAACAGTTCGTCGTGGTCGGCCACCAACGGCTTGGATCGCACGCTGCGCTTCGGTATGTAGCCGCCCAGCGCTTCCCGTCGCGCGCGCAGATACTGAATCTCGATGCTATCCTCCGCCGGCCGGTAGAACGGCACCTCGACGCAATCGTTGTCATTCAGGGGAATCCCGAATCGCGAGCGAAATTCCTTCAACTCTTCTTCATTTAGTTTTTTCTGTTGATGCGTGACGTTCTTGCCTTCACCAGCTTCCCCTAGGCCATAGCCTTTAATCGTGCGCGCCAGAATAACCGTCGGCCCGCCCTTGTGATCCACTGCAGCCTTGTACGCTGCGTACACCTTGCGCGGATCGTGCCCGCCGAGCCGCAAACGCCGCAAGGCCTCATCCGGCAACGGCTCGACCAGCGCTAGCAAGCGCGGATCGCTTCCAAAAAAATGTTCGCGCACGTACGCGCCGGACGAAACCACGAGCTTCTGGTATTCGCCGTCCACCAATTCGCCCATGCGCTTAACGAGCAGGCCTTCCGTGTCGCGCTCCAGGATTGGATCCCACTCGCTGCCCCACAGCACCTTGATGACGTTCCATCGCGCGCCGCGGAACGCCGATTCCAGCTCTTGAATAATCTGCCCGTTCCCGCGCACCGGCCCATCCAGCCGCTGCAAATTGCAGTTCACCACAAAAATCAGGTTGTCCAGCTTCTCCCGCGAAGCCAGCGTGATTGCACCGAGCGACTCCGGCTCATCCGTCTCACCATCGCCGAGGAACGCCCACACTTTCGCGTCCGTCACGGGCTTCAAACCGCGATCTTCGAGATAGCGGTTGTAGCGCGCCTGATAAATCGCCATCAACGGGCTCAGGCCCATGGACACCGTCGGGTATTCCCAGAAGTCTGGCATCAGCCAGGGGTGCGGATAAGAGGAGAGTCCCCCGCCCGGTTTCAATTCGCGGCGAAAGTTTTCAAGCTGCTGCGGAGAGATCCGCCCTTCGAGAAACGCTCGCGCATATATTCCCGGCGCGGCATGTCCCTGGAAATAAACCGTGTCGCCTTCGAACTCCTCGGAGCGTCCGCGAAAAAAATGGTTGAACCCAACTTCATACAACGTGGCCGCGGAGGCGTACGTCGAAATGTGCCCGCCAATGTTGTGCTCCACCCGGTTGGCCCGCACCACCATCGCCAGCGCGTTCCAACGGATCAAGCTCTTGATCCGCCGCTCCAATTGCTGATCACCCGGGAAAAGCGGCTCGAGCCGCGCGGGAATCGTGTTCGCGTAAGGCGTGTTCGCAGAAAAAGGTAGGTCGATGCCAGCAACGGTAGCGTGCGCTCGCAGCCTTTCTAGAATTTCTGCCGCCACTTCCGGCCCGCTGGAATCGAGCACGGAGTCCAGCGACTCCAGCCATTCTTGAATCTCCACGTCTTCTATTCCGTGCGGGTGGGTATACGTCTCATTGTCCATAACTTCGGCTGGCCCCTCTTTTGTCAGATTCCGGCGCGCTCGGCGGCGCGCCTCCAAACTTATAAACGCGATAAGCAGAATAGAATACACCGCAGCGCGTTTCTCTGCACGGCGCGTTTGCGAAAACTCTGAAATTCATTTCATGAGAATCGGAAGGGCAGCACACACCTATAGCGTTCGCCCGCCATCGAGGATTAACACTTGCCCCGTCATGAACTCCGCATGAATGAGATAGGAGACAGCGTCGCCGATATCGTCGGGGCTCCCGGTTCGCCCCAGCGGTGCGCGCCGGACGTAGTCGGTCTCCCACTCCGGCGGGTCGCCCTCCAGCGTAATCGTCCCAGGCGCGATGGCATTCACCCGCACCGCGGGCCCAAGCGTCTTCGCCAGGCACCGCGTCAGCATGATCACTCCCGCCTTCGAAACGCAGTGCGGAACGTACCCAGGCCACGCGAGAATCCCGCCAACATCCGCAAAATTGATAATCACGCCGCGGCTCTTCTTCAGCATCGGCGCAGCGGCCTGCGTGCAAAAAAACGGAGCCTTCAGATTTGTATCAAGCGACGAATCCCAAGTCTCTTCTGTCGTCGTCTCGAATTCTGTGTGAAGGAAATTCGCCGCGCTGTTCACCAACACGTCCAGCCGCCCGAATCTCTTCGAAACTTCCTCGAACAGCCCCCGAATCTCACTCACCTTTCGCAAATCGGCGGCGAACGCCACCGCTCGCCGTCCCATCTTTTTAATCTCCGCAACCGTCTCCGCCGCTTCCGCGTGCGACGCGCCGTGATGGATTACCAAATCCGCGCCCTCCTCAGCCAGCCGCACCGCTACCGCCCGGCCAACCCTCTTCGCCGAGCCGGTTACCAGCGCTACTTTCCCCGCGAGGTATGCCGCAGGTCTTCCTGAGTTCTCAGTCATCACCATTCCGCCGAACAAACGTTACCACAGCCCGCAATCGCCGCGCGCCGCCAAGACATCCATCAGGCAGTGCTATCATCACTCTTCAGGTTTAATGGAACTTGCACAACGGAGATCCCGCATGAAACTTGACCTGCTCGCCATCGCCGCCCACCCTGACGACGTCGAACTCACCTGTGGCGGCACGCTCCTAAAGATGGCGCATGATGGCTACAAAACTGGCATCCTCGATCTGACCGCAGGCGAAATGGGCACTCGCGGCACTCCCAAAACGCGCGCCAAGGAAGCGGCCAAGGCCGCCAAACTCCTCCGTGTAAGCTGGCGCGGAACGCTCGGCGTTCCCGACTCCGACGTCCAACCCAGCCGCCAGCACAAGCTCAGGCTCGCGTCCGTCATCCGCGAACTCCGCCCGAAAACCGTCATCCTTCCTTACTGGGAAGCCCGCCACCCCGACCACTACCACGCCTCCACTCTCGGCTACGAGGGCTGCTTTCTCGCCGGGCTCAAGCAATTGCCCATCGACGGCGAACCTCACCGTCCCTTCAAAATCCTCTACTCCACCGCTTTCGCTCCCGTCCGCCCCACCTTTGTCGTGGACATCACTCCATATTTCGAGCAGCGCCGCCGCGCCATTCTCGCCTTCTCGTCCCAATTCCGCCCAAACAGAGGCGAATCTTCCAAACAATTCAAAAAGACTAGCGTCTTCCTGGCCATTGACCGCCTCGAAGACGAAATGAACCGGCTCGCACGCCACTTCGGCGAAATGATCGGCGTAAAGTACGGCGAACCCTTCCTAATCAAGGAGCTGATGCAGGTCCACGACGTAGTCGCGATGGACGTCCGTTCGATCTGAATCTTCGTCTTTTCTGCCAGAGGGTTTACGCTGAAGGCGGTCGCACTATTCACTATCCGCTACTAACTGTTCGTTCAAAAATGCTCTTCATCCTGCGCAGGAACAAACCCCGGAATTCCAGCCCCTTTGGGGGTATTCTCTGCCCGCAACCGTGTCAGCGCCTCTTCCTCCGCCCCAGACTTCCGGAGCACCACGATCGTGCTGAGCGCTTCACTGTATACACGGGTCACCAGGTAAATTTCCCCGGTGTCGTTCTTCTTCCAAAGCTGGCCGATCTGAATCTTTTTTACGCTCATTTCGCTGACTTCGACTGTAGAGGCCCTCGCCAAACGTGTCAACCATTCTAATGCTGCATTTTGGACACAATTTTCGTCGCTTTTCACTTCGGCACAACGTCGGCCTTCACCTGCAAGACCTAGTTCGCCCTCCACGACCATCCAGGCAGCCCGCTCCCGACTAACTCCCAACATCCGGCCCAGCACAGGAAACCTTCTTCCTAGGTTGTACATCGTAGTGGTTAAGGGCGGGAACGCCATTGCACCCTCGCATTGTGCAAACGGGTGTATACTGACGCAGTAGGAGGTAAATGCCATGAATCAGCTTCCGAGACTAGCTTTAGGCCTTACGGTGGCAGGCCTCCTCGTCGCAGGCGCTTCTCTGACGGCTGCACAATCGCAGCAGTCAAGCCAAAGCCCTGCCCCAACGCAAACGCAACAGCCGACCGCTCAGCAACCTGCTCCAACGCAGCCCACTCCAACGACCCAGTCAGGCCAAACACCGACGCAAACTCCCACGCAGCCTGCCCCGCCCCAACCTGCGCCTCCGCAACCCACGCAGACGCAAGCTCCTCAGGATAAGCCGGTGCAGCAGCAGGATACCGTCCATCCCAAGAACTCCAAGGAAGACGTCGAAGCGATTGGCAACCGCAAGGTCGGCAAGGGCGTCAATTTCTATTCGCTCGAGCACGAAATCGCCCTCGGCAAGTCGCTCGCCCAAGAAGTCGAGCGCTCCTCCAAGATGATTGATGACCCGGTCGTCACGGAATACGTGAACCGTGTCGGCCAAAATCTCGTTCGCAACTCCGATGCGCGTGTCCCTTTCACCATCAAGGTTATCGATTCCGATGAAGTGAACGCCTTCGCTCTTCCCGGCGGTTTTTTCTACGTCAATAGCGGCCTGATCTTGCGCGCGCAGGAAGAATCCGAACTCGCCGGAGTCATGGCCCACGAGATTTCTCACGTCTGCGCCCGCCACGGCACAAAGAACGCCACCAAAGGCGAGGCCATGCAACTGGCTATGATTCCGCTCATGCTTCTCGGCCCCGGTGGCTGGGCCGGTTACGGCATCTATGAAGCTGCAAGCCTCGCGATTCCCGTCACCTACTTAAAATTCAGCCGTGACGCCGAGCGCGAAGCCGACTACCTCGGCCTGCAATATATGTACAAGGCCGGTTACGATCCCAACTCCTACGTAACCTTCTTCGAGCGCATTCAGGCTGACGAGAAGCGCCGTCCCGGCACCATCCCGAAGGTTTTCTCGACGCATCCACCAACTCCGGACCGCATCGAAGCCACCCAAAAAGAAATCGCGCGCATTCTTCCGGCGCGCCAAGAGTACATCGTCACCACTTCCGAATTTGATTCCGTCAAGTCCCGCCTCCGCAACATCATGTTCGCGCGCAAGGTCTCGGACAATGCCCCCGGCAAGCCCACGCTGCGCACAAAAACCGAGCAGTCCAAGAAGCCCACGTCCACCACCGATCCCAACGCCACTACAACCGACGGCACCGACGACGACCGCCCCACTCTCAAGCGCCGCCCCGACCAACCTTAGTTGGCTCCGGTGGTCAGAACGCGTTCCCTGGAATGAAAGCAAAACGGGCGGCCTTGATCCGCCCGTTTTGCTTTTCTAGACCTCATCTTCATAAATCGGCCGACCTGCCGCTATCTGGGTCAGCCTAGGACGCCTCTCTTACAAGCTATTCAGGAACGCGATCAGCTGCTTCTTCTCTGTATCGGTCAAATTCATCTGAAAGCGTTGATTGTAGAAGTTCAACAATTCGTCTAGGTTTCGAGCCGCCCCGTTGTGAAAATACGGCGCGCGCGCCGCCAATCCTCGCAGAATTGGCCCCTTGATTCGGTTCACGTCGCCGCACAGCCCACTCACAAGTCCCTTGCCGGGATCAGTCGTGTAAATCACGTAAGGCGTGCTGGTCTGTCCGGCCGTCGCGAACGGATTCGGGCATCCCGTAATTTCAAACACCGGCACGCCCGGAAAGCTCAACTGTGCAAGACCGTTGGCGATTTGCGTGTCGGATTCTTGCGCTGCGTCGTGGCCCGTTCCGATATCCAGCGGCAACGGCAGCGAGTGGTCCCCAACATTCGGCGTGTCGTGGCACGTCGTGCAAGTCCCCGGAAACGACGCAATCGGCACCGCAGTCCCCAGCGCAGAGGCAAGCGCCGGGTTGTCATTCAACCCGCGTACGCCCGTGATCGTCAATGCGCGCGAATTGAAAAGTTTTTCTCCCGCCGCGACATCTTCCCGCGACTCCGCGAGTCCTCTTTCTCTATCATGTCCATCGTTTGAATTTTCCCACGATGAAAACAGATTGAATCCCGCGGGATTGAACGCCCCACCCGTCGGATCTGCGCCCAGCGTGTCGTTAATTCCCGGGTAGTATTTTTCACCGGACAGATTCAGCGCCCCGCCCAACGCTCCATGCTGATTGAGCAGCCCTGCGCGCCCGTCCGCCAGTTGCGCGCTGAACAACCCAAGCTCGAAATTTACAATCGCGGTCTGCTGCTCTGTTGTCGGCGGCACACTGGCTTGCGCGTGGCCGGTCGTCGCGTCAACTGCCTGGTGCATCAGGTCGGTGACCAGGTTCGCCTCAAACGTTTGGGTGTTGTTCAGCGGCGCGACCGTCTCGCGCCCATCAAACATGATCGTGCTCAAGAATCTCAGATTCGCCGTCGGCAACGGTCTCCGGTAAACCGATACCGTCTGCAATCCCGAAATCGGGTCGGTCACTACCGCGCACCCGTACGGATCCACCGCCGCCCGAATCGTGAACTGAGCCGTCGCCGGCAGTTGTATCCCAACGCGGATCAGTCCGTTCTTCAGCAACAAGCTATGAGTCGCGGGATCATTCGAGCTCGTGTTCGGACAATTGGCGCCGTCCACCGCCGCAAACAGCGGATCGTGTCCCCTCGTCAGGAAAAACCGCTGCTGAACATTCTGCGTGCTCAGTCCCATCGCGTTACCCGCTACGTGACAGGTCGCGCAGCTTCGTCCGTTTGTCCCCAGGCTCTGGAAAAACGGCGTATTTTCAACAATGGGCCCGCCGGTGTTATACGTCGAAACAAGTCCCGTGGGATCGAGAAACGGGAACAAATTAGGAATCACCACCACGGCCGAGGCCCCCGTAGCCAGGAACAGCGACAGCCCCACGATCGCCAAATTCCTCCTGTGTAAACCCACGCTCCGCCTAAAGTTCGATAGAATTCCCATGTTCGTCCTTTTCCTCCGTCAATGAAGTGCAGTTCTTGAGGCAGCCACTGCTTCACTGACATAAGATCAAAACGAAAAAACATTTCATCTGACCCGGACTCGGCGGAACGAAATCCGGCTATTCGTGGATGCCAAGCCCGTTCTCGATGGGTTCCTCCCCTCCACCGGCGGCTTCACCAAAGAAACATGGCAGATGCGCCCCCACGGCACGCTCGCGCTCCTCATGCAGGACGACACCGCGCTCAAGCGCGTCAACATCACTCTTTCGCCGGACACCAGCATCGCCTCCCTAATGGGCGCCGCCGGCCCCGGAGTCTCCGCCAAGCGCTAGAAGAAATCAGTTACTGTGTTGGCTGGATGGACGCCACGATGGCTTCAAGACCGTCCGCGTTCCACGCATCGACGGCGAAGACGCCTTTGCCCGTTTGCGCCAACCTCTGTGCTGAAAGAGCCAGGACCGCCGCCGTGTATGAGCGCATTTGTTCTCCATCCAGACGCGCTCACAGACCTAACCGAAATATGGGAATTTATCGCCGCTGACAATCCCCGCGCCGCGCCCACCCCGCCACACGGTCATTTCGAACGGAGCAAGCCGACGCCTTTTCCTTTCACGTTTGCTCCGGCGCACGTGTCGGCTTGCGAAGTGAGAACCGCCTCCTCATCGTGCGTTCTTTGCACGATGAGATCTCTTGCCCTTCTCGCCCTGCGCAGAGAGGACCGCTCCACGGTCGCCGCAATCCCCGCGTCATGGCTGCCATCCTGCGCGAAAGAAAATAATCGTAATATGCCCCCTCCCATCCACTCGAGCAGTTACGGAGGTTTCCTCCCGACCGATGGCATTCATGCAAGCAATCAACTAGAATCGCCGTCCATGACGTGCCCCAATTGTGGAAAGGACGATGACCGACTGGACGCTGGACGGCCGCTTTGGCACACAGGTCACCGTTGACGTGTGCACAGGTTGCCAAGCGTTCTGGTTCGATCAGCATAAAAGCCTGCAGCTCTCTCCCGGCTCCACGCTCAAGCTGATGAAGTTCATCGGTGAACACTCGTCAACGGTCAAGCCAAACCTGTCGGACGTGCTCCGGTGTCCGCGATGCGGAGGCCAGCTGTCGCTGGCGCACGATATGGTCCGAAACATGCGCTTCAGCTATTGGGCATGTGACAAGTGAACACGGGCGGTTCATTGGTTTTTTCGACTTCCTAAAAGAGAAGAACTTCATCCATGCGCTCTCACCTCAAGAAATCCAGCAGTTGAAACAAAACGTGCAGACTGTGAACTGCTGCAACTGCGGGGCGTCCATCGACCTGCAAACCAACTCGGCTTGTCCCTACTGCCATTCCCCCATTTCGATGCTGGACATGAAGCAGCAGCAGCAGATGCTGGCGCAACTCCAGGAAGCTGCCGCCCCTCGACCGGTTGATCCGACACTACCCCTGCAACTCGCCCTGGCAACGGAGCAAACATCAGCCCTATTTAAACCGGACGATACCGAGTGGTGGGAGGACGCTCGCGCCGGCGACCTGGTGCAGGCGGGTTTGAAGGCCGTCGCCCGATGGATCACCACCAGCCTGTAATTGGATTGCTCGCAAGGACTTTGCCGCTCCACACGCGTCTGGCCCCGAGGACCCGGTCCCGATTCGCTAAATCGCTTTGACAGTTCCCAAGCGCGTCTCTAAACTGACTGTTATGGTCGTGCACCTCAAGCCTGAAACCGAATCCCGCCTCCAAGAACTCGCGGCGACCACGGCCGCGGCGCCAAAGATCCCGTCGAGGACGCGATGTCGGGTTACCTTGCGGAATTAACCGAAGTACGCAACATGCTGGACGGCCGCTACGACGACATCAAGAGCGTCCGTGTTCAGCCCATCGACGGCGAAGACGCCTTTGCCCGTCTGCGCCAAAAGAGTCAGGACCGCCCCCGTGCATGAGCAAATTTGTTCTCCATCCAGAAGGCTCACAAACCTAACCGAAATGCTGGGAATTTATCGCCGCTGACAATCCCGTCGCTGCCGACCGCGTTCTTGTCGAAATCCAGGAAGCAATCCTGCGCCCTCGTCCCCCTCCCTCAAGTGGGCCACAGTCGCTCCGATCTGACTTCCCGACCCCTTCGTTTTCATCCCGTGAGAGATTTTCTCATCGCCTATGCGCCAGAATGAAAACCCTCTTCGTTGTCCTGGCCATTCTCCACGGTCGCCGCTAGTCCCCGCGTCATGGCTGCCATTCTGCGCGAAAGAAAATAATCGTAATATCATCCGCGCCGCCGCCCTTGGGCAACGCTCACTCGTATCTCAACCCATAGCCGGATCCACTCGCCCACCCGCCTTGTCTACCACGAGCCGAAATTTATGACCGTTTCGTCTTTGTTACCAGCACATGGAGATTCCGATCTTTAAATTATGAAAGCGGGATCGCATCGGGATTCTTTGTGTCTGTCCATTTTATCTCCCCAGAGTGACTTGCATTGTGTCAAGGTGAAGTCCCAGAGGTTTCCTAGACTGCGGTGAGCTTTTGCGTTTTCGAGTCAAGTTCAATTCTATTTCGCGCAATAGCTTAGTCGGGTCGCTATAAGCCTATATTTCCCCGACTATGTTTTTGTTCTGATCAACCGAATGTCGGTCTCGTATTGGCTCGCCCAACTCTGCGTCCGCTTCCTTTTTGGTCCATGCGAAGAGTTTGGACTCGACATACCAGTAGCTCGATTTCTTCATCTCTTCTGAGATCGCGACCTTGCTGGCGACTGGAGTCCCGGGAGGACTGTCGGCGGCGTTAGCATTCTCTGTAGGTTTCTCTGGTTCGGGCTCGTAAATGGAGGCCAGTGATTTCGGCGAACCCATGGATAGGACCATTCCGCGCGCGTAATCAATAGGAACCGCAAAAGTGAGATTCTGGCCTTCCTCGATCGTGGCCACTGCGATTCCAAAACCTCTCCCCTTGAATTGAAAATCGGTCCTCCCGAACTGCCATGGCTTATGGGTGCCGAAACCTGAAAGTACTTGTAGCCGTCACCCGGTCGGATTCCGCTTACAATTCCCTGGCTTAGGGTGTTCTGAAAAACACCTAGCGGATTACTGAGGGAATAAACCGTTTCGCCGACTTCGACATCTTGGGAGCGACCTAACTTCAGGCAGGGCAATCCGAACCCTTTGATTTTGATGAGAACAATGTCTTTCCGCTTATCGATCTCCAGGACCTCCACAGTGTCGTAGGGCGGGTGGCGCAGAGATTACGGCGGTGGCGAATCCCGGGTGCCGGGTGTCCCATACGCCGGGTTTGCGTGTGGGGCTTTTCTCAACAAGAAAGATCCTGGCAACAAAATCAAATACCGACTTCTTTTAATCTTGGATTTTGTTTTTCGAGAAGCGCAGCACCCGAGTGCGCGGCTCACCCAAGAAGAAACAACGCCGGCCAGATGCCGGCGCTACGAAGAGCCAGGACGGCGGATTCCACTCAGCGCGGGCGCGTGGTAAGGCCGGCTTGTTTCCAGAGCTTCTCCCATTGCCAGATGCCGGGAGTTTTGTCGAGGACGCGGTAGCCGAGCTGGTGGGCCAGCATCATAATCTGACCGCGATGATGCGCCTCGTGCGAGAACATGTAAGCGAACATCGTCCCTCCGGCGGGCCACGTTGGCATCCAACTGTCGCGAAAGAACTTTGAAACGCGGCGATTCGGAGCGGCCGAGAGCGCATCCGACAACATGCGCAGGCACTGCGCGGCGCTTCTCCGGTGCGCGGCGGCAGCCTGCTGCATGGTGCAGCGGTCGGGATCGAGCGGCGGCGGACACTTCAGATGCGGCGCGGAAAGCTTCAGCCACTTAAGACGGCAGTTGTGCAGATGCGCGAAGATGGCCGCGATTGTCCGGCCATTGCCTTTTTGACCCGGCGGCTGGGCGCGCCACGCACGAGGGTCGAGATGGGAGAGGATGAGCTGGTTCATTGCGTCGTTGCTCGCGTAGGTTTCGAGCAGGGTGTCGCGAATCTCGGCCAGCGCAGCGTGTGATTGGAGTGTCACCGCGTGGGATTGGAGTGCCATGGAAGCTCCGCCAATTTACCAGGATTCCCGATTTGGACTCCTAGTTCGCGCATCCTAATGCTCCTTCTACCCTCGACGCAATAAATTTGTGACTAGGAAATCGGTGACAGACGGGACATTTCCGCTTTCTGGGGACAGCTTGCTCCAAGTTTCCTTCAGCCGGGCACTGCATCCCTGCAATTTTCGGGGTGCGGGTACTGACTTCGCTTGCCTCAGAACCTACAGGGCTTAACCGGCCTCACACAAACACCATTTTCGCGCACCAAATTCCCATGCATCCCCATTCCTCTTAGCAACTTACACCCCATGCGCATGCTGTTCGAATCATTACTACATAAGAAATAACTTGACACGTTATCACGAACTGCGGTAACATATATCGTGAACTTTGGTTTCCAGCCCGATTCCGCTTCCCATTTTGGAACTCGCCCTCTCCCTGCCCTTCGCACCCAACTGCGCCCTCTAACTCTCTGCGCATTCTGCGTCGGCGTTCACCCCCAGCTGCTCGGGGCGTTTAGTTGCTCCCCTCTTTTCCCTCGCCACTCGTCACCCGCCACTCGCCACTTCCCCCTAACTCCTTCCCCTGCCACTCTTGCGGACACCCTCCCCCATAAGTCCTTTGTCCGCCACTCTTACGAAAACACCGGGGGTGTACCCACCTCCAACGTGCTTGTCCGCTCGCTACCCACTAGCCATTCCTCACTACCCACTATCTTCTTTAGAATCCGCACTTACGCAAAACACACCCGTAACCCGTTTAGAATCCGCACTTCCAAAACAAAGGACTTAA
>CAVSIW010000030.1:0-157948 GCA_963727945.1 uncultured Acidobacteriota bacterium | reverse complement strand
TTATGGCGACTGGCGGTCTTGAGTCGCGGCAGTACACGCTGGTCGTGACGAGTGTTCGTCTAACTTTTCTCGGCTTCCGGGCCCCTCAGATATAGGAGGCTTGCGCTCAGTCAAAGGCGAGGGCTAAAGGTATTCTTGAGAAGCTGGCTGCTGGAAGAGTGTTGACTCCTAGGGACATCGTTGAGTATTATCGTTGATACTTCACGATGCCCCCAGACAGTATCCTCGGATAGTCACAGGACAATTTTGCGATCCCTGTAGAGGATATTACACGCATCTACATCGACCACAAGATTCAGCCCAAGGACGAGGACTCGAGCATACAGATGGACCACTACGTCATGACAATCATTTCCTCGTTGGGGAGATTGAGTATGTTATAGACGCGGATCCTCAGGATTTAGGGATCCTCAGAAACGTGTTGGGAGATAAAGTTCATGGGGATAGTCGGGTTAAGCCAATTAGGCCGTCGTTCTAGGTAGCGCGCGGTTTCGAGGATCAGCCGTCCGGATACTTGCTCGCAAGAGCACCACTAGAATATTTCGAATATCTTAAAACTATCTAGTTAACAACTTGGAAATAATCAAACGTGAAGACAAGTACTTACACATCCTCGCAGTCTACAACCGCCTACTCGGACTACCCTCAATCCTCTTTGCATCAATCATGGCGGCCGCACTACTTGCGATCTCAACCTACACCAGCTTCCCCATCCAAGGATCACCCATTGGCACGATTGTCACTGTTCTGCTCATCATTCCTCTAACTAATTCAGTTCTAATGCTGATAAACCAAATAGCCATGAACTACCTCTTCAAACAAACATTACTAGAATACAAAAAACGCGGTCTACCGTACGACTCCCTCCAACGAGTAAGAGGCGCTAAACGACTCCTCCTACCGTGAAGCAAGATTCTCAGTCCTCCTAACACTACTATCCACCGCCTCACTCACCACATACCAACTTTGGAGCAACTCCCCCGAGATAACCTTCATTTACTTAACCATGGGAACGGCGCCTGTAACATTCGGCTTCAGCATCCTCCGACGAGAACACGTACTTGACCCTGACGAGATGCTGAGACTATACCAACCGGACACATTCCCACAAGTCCTATCAACAGACACCATCCTTGAAACTTTTATCGACCCATTTAATAGGCTCAAGTTCAGAGACTACCTGGAAACCGTCACAAAATTAATCGATGAGAAACTGAAAATCGGCGACGCCACCAGCAAAATCACCGTCCTGCTCCTTCAGAACCTCTATTGAGCAATCAGCGACGAGGAAGTACGCAACGAGGCATCTGAGCTCCCTCAAGAACAAAGACGAAGTATCGGCAATTGAGAAACATCCAGTCTTCGGGTTCCAACGCCTAAAAATCATCGTAAACAACTCCCGAACTACCGCCCCGAGCTCATGCATATAATCGACAGACTATACGTCCAACTACTAGACGAGCTACTAGACTTCAAGAGCGAGGAAATCTACATCGACGCAGACGTAACACCCGAGAAAACGAAAGGCGACATCGGTAGATGCCTACTTTTCCTCTACGACGACACCCAGAAGGCTAAGACCCTAAGCGTCTCATACGTAAGCAGCTCCACAGGCCCTGCAACAACAGAGGTCACCCTCACATTACCCGTAAGAGACTTCGAGCTTCCCACCCAGGACACACTACCTGCCTACCGCACACAAGACACCACCAAAGACGGCGATGAGATCCCCGATATTGTAGGGCTGATGTCACGCGTCATGGATGACGCCCGCGTAGTATGGTTCAACTTCGAGATGAAGGAGAACGGCACCAAGCCCATGGTGGTCATGGTCAAGGACAAAGACACTGGACAGACACTCTACGGCAGAACATACCTCATCGAAGCCTCCAACAACCTGAGCGACCTCGGGATAAAGATACTGGGCGTCACAAGCGTTTTCATAGGGGTGATACTGCCGATCCTTAGACTCTTCAACGTACCAATTTGACTACGAGTGTGTTTCTGTATATAGCGCGCACATCCGTACTAATTCGAATAGCACGCGCAGGTACCATTAGGGAGATCGAATATGGGTTGACGGAAGTTGGGGTGGCAATCCAGGGTGGATGAGCACACGATCGGTGCCCTTCGAGAATCCTTGACCAATTACCATCATTATGATAAGTGAAAATAGAAGACCAACCCCACAAACGAGCCACACATATACAGTTCATCGATTCCAAGCAATCAAGATCCAATCAAACGTGAGCCAAAAATTATTACGAAGGCTCATGGACCCCTTCTATAATCAGGCAATCACCTCAATCCAGGAGAAGACATGCGCGCGCAGGGAGAATCTGGGAAGCATACTCTATTCCTTACGTCTAGGGAGGCGATGAAATCACTGATTAAGGCGATGAAACACACACACCCGGTTGAATACATAGAGGGGCACCTAGTGTAACCTCACAATATCCTCAAAACGTCGAAGTGCGCGCGAAAAATCGGAATGGGAGATACTTGTCTCTTAGTCAGAAGTCGAGCCGAATTTCCCCCAACTGACGATGGCGTCCAGGCTTTTCCTCTCCTTAGGCGCAGGCGACTCATCAGGCACCCCAATAGGCATCACAGCTACTGGCTTGAATTTTTCTGGGACGCCTAGCAACCTACTAATCAGATCCTCCCTACCTGTCTGCCCCATCCAACACGTTCCAAGACCCAGATTCGTGGCAGCCAACGCCACGTGTTCAAGCGCTATTCCGAGGTCGTTGCTACACCAGTTCGGGGACGCTTCTTGGTCCGCCAATCCAACGATCATAACCGGCGCCTTAGCCGCCCACTCCGATTTAGCGAGCTGCTTAATCGTTTCTTTATCCTCGACCACTATGAAGTGCCAGGGCTGCTTGTGACTTGCCGAAGGAGCGATTCGGGCAGCTTCAAGGATCTTTAATATTTTATCCCTTGGTATGGGGGTGTCCTTGTACTTGCGGATGCTCCTCCTCTTCAATAGAACCTCTTCAAAATTCAATTCCTTCACCAAGATGAGAAATTGATTAGGGCGATATAAAGGGAATCATATTCACGGATGCAATGGAACTGCGTGCATGCGTCTGAGAACTATCAATTTGTAAAGATAAATCTAGGATCATTCATTCCAGCCAATCGAAGTAATACGCCGACTCGTATTCGGCTTGAATCTAATGAATAATCCCAGTGAATGAATTGTATTCATAGAAGAATCCAGTAGTCGTTGTAACCCTGACTACATATGAAGTGTTGTTTTCGAGAGTCGTAATTGAAAGAGCTATGGGAACCTCGGTAACTGACCCTGGGGAGATAGACGTACTTGATGATACTAGCTCAGGACTCGCATCGGATTGACTCTTCTTTATTGAAACGGATTCTATTTTCGCCGTTGTAACCCCCATTTCTCTAACGGTGACGGCGAAGTTCCTGCTGTCGATCCATGTTACCTGCTCGACTCTGATCTCCGTTTGGGCACGCGTTGATTGGAACCCAACCATGGATGTTACCCACGAGTAGGTTAGAACTGAGCAGGCGACCGCTACGAAGATCATTAGAAGCGAGGAGACGATTGTGCTCAAGCCCCTTCTATGATCGCTTCTAGTGCGCTTCACGTGAATTCAGTTGATAAAGATTGATAGTGCATAAATATTTAATGAGTTTTAAATCAATATCATCTGATTCTAATTAACAAATACTACTTAGTAAAATTAACATTTTAAAAAATACTGAAAATTATATTGCTTACTAGATCCCAAGAAAACACTAGAATCTAACATAGGAAGAATAGAAAAAGTAATAGTAGTAAAAATATGGATTTTATTCGCGTATGCAAATTGCTATTATTCCACCCAGTGCTTGGACTCTCTGGGTTCAAGGGGTTATGATGAGTATCTTCCTGTTTTTGGCTTATTGATTATCGTGAGTAGAGAGATCACCGTATCAGGCTCTGGGGATATTGCCATCAATGTGGGTCGGCATGATCATGTTGTGAACGACAAGTTTGGTGGCTCGACGACGGTTCACGATCTTCACATCATTCCGTTGAAGAAGGTTGATGACTGTTTGATGATTAGCAGAATCAGCGAAATCGAGTTTTAAACATAGCACCTTATAATACCCAACTTTCTTTGGCATTAGCCTCATCTTATATAAAAGAAGTTAGCGGAAGAATTTCTTATTCTCACTTCCAGATGATTCCCCAGTCTCGCGTGCATAGCTCTTTAGATTTCTTATTTCTCGATTTCTTTTGGGTCTTTTACTCTGAAATAAGCCCAAAGGGCTACAATAATTAAGCCTGCCGAAGTAATGAGGAAGGGATATGTTGGGTCAAATAGGTATATAGTTCCTCCTAAAGCCTGACCTAGAGCCATTGGAATGAACAGTAACATTCCTCCACCTGATGTTGTGTTACGAATATCTAGGTAGAAGGCTCCGGTACCCACTGTGGAAATGACTCTGCCTCTTCTTTCCTTGGGAACCCAATCGGCAAGGAGAGACTGGAACCCTGAGATTAGGATGTCATTGGTGATAGACATGGGTATTATCATAAGCACCAAGCCAATCCAATTCTTGACCAAGAATATGAAAATTAGGGGAAAGAGGAAGGTTAGGAATATGAAGGGTATTAGGATTTTACGTCTGCCATGTTTATCCATTATCTTCCCCGCATTGTAGGCAGCTAACATGCGGGTCACACCTTGGACGGCTGCCGTTAATCCCCATTGTGTAGCAGTAATTCCAATTATTGTGTATGCAAATACTATCCACATTGACCCAGCTATACCTATAAAGAATATCTGTAGAATCTGCATTACCGCGAGTACACGTACCGGTCCCGGTAGCCATTTTATAGTTTCCCAGGTGCTGAGATATGAGTCTTTGAGGACTTTGGGAATGTTGTGCCAGTCTACCTGTTCAACCCTAGATTTGTCTATGGTTTCCTTTAGGGTAAAGCGTCTGAGGAATGCGACGAATATTCCTGCAAAGAAGCCAACTTCGTAGATGCCTCTTAATGCGGTAACTAACCCAAATTGATCAACTAGGACACCGCCAACTGATGGCGCAAATATGGCTATGGCCTGAGGGACGGAGATTGCTATTCCGAACCCGGCAGCTCTCTGCCCGACTGGCATAGAGTCAGCCATCAAGACTGTTATAATTGGGTTGTAGAAGAGAACAAAGCTCTGGAAGAAAGATGCGAATGCCAGGGTTTGCCAGTTCTGAGCTAGGGCATATGGAACGAAGCTAAATGCGTATCCGAAGGTTGCCCAGTTTATCAGTTTGACGCGGCCCGACTTGTCTGCTATGTAGCCGCCAAGTGGGTAGAGAAATAATCCGGCTAATGCTGCGGCTGATCTAACGAAGCCTACGTCGGCTGTGTTTCCCCCGAGCTTCTCAATATATAGGGGTAGATATGAGGATGGAATGTTTGTTGTGAATCCCCAGATGCACTGGCATAGAACGAGCCAGAATAGATTACCCCTTAGAATTCCTATGCCGAATTCTTTCTTTGGTTCAGTAGTGGCCATCATCGTATCTCTTTTTATTGGTTAAGCCGGCGTTCCTTAGCGTTTCTTTAATCAAGTATTTTAATTATTTGTGCGACTAATTTGCAGAATTACCTGATAAACCTAAGATACATTTTAACACATCAGTTTTATTTACTTACACCTAGAAGCCTCATATTCTGATAGTTGTCAAACTATCCAAGCATTATCGAGATCAGACTCTTGTTTTTCGTATGAATCTGATGTCTCCTCAGGTATTTTCGGGTCTTAAGCCTCATTTGGGAGTTCGTTGAAAAGGACTGGTCTGAGCTAACTATTAGGACTAAATAATCTAAATATCTTATCCCAAATTCACTTTGGCAAACTAATGCTTGTCCTTTGAGTACTTTGCCTGTATTAAGATATACAAACAAATAATGATATTCAAAAGAAATAGAGAGATTCCCCATCGAGTGATTTAGCAAATAGCTGGGAATGTGTGTCAGTTGAGATGCCCAATCTGCGGTGATACAAAGACGAGACTCAAGGGGGCGATCCTCACATGCGATTCATGTGGCGCTAATGAGAAGGTTATGGATGATCACGGGGGGCTCATATCCGAGGAAGTCTGGAATATAATCTTAGACGCTAGAGCTGTTGCGAAATATCTGAATGTGTCCCCACCGGGAGTCGAGTAAGAGCGAACTAGATTTTACTCGCCGTGAAAATAATACGTTGGCGCACGGGCTTCTTCTTGTTGCGTTTAGTGCATTGAACCATGCTAAGCTTAGGTTCGATGCGCGCTCATGTGCGTGCACTTACTTCGAGTGTGGGTTCGAGGTTTAAATCTTCAGCCGGTTTTTCGTCGGTGCTTTCTTAGAGGTCAATTTTCCAGATGTAGATCAGCATCCCAACGACCTCCCCCATGGCTAAACCCGCGGGTAAATACTGCCCCAGGTTGATGTTCAATCCGGAGAGGTAGGCGAGTACTAGGAATATTATTGCGAAGATTATTTCTTCTAGATCTACTCCAAATATCCTTGCCTTTATGACTCTCACCCTGTGAGTGGTTTATTTCACTTAGGTTACAGTTGTAAGTTACAGTCATTTAACCGCATGTGTGTAACTAATGTAATAATACACTACAATATAGAGGAATTGAAGACTTTTCTTCTCATGGGAACATTCCCCTATAAAGTAAATTAATCACTATCTATTATACCCTTAAAATGTTCGCCTAATTATTGGATCGGTTCTAGACTACTCGCCATATTAATCATGTTAGTGATTAGAACAGCATCCTCTAGCTTGCGCGACCTCGTCCATAAGCCCTTTCCAACTCGAAGATGATTAACGCAACTATTGCACCGAATATTACTGATAACACCTGATTTCCCGGTACAGCAGTTGCCTTACTATCGACGCTGAATGTATAGCTGTCCACTCCATATGGTTGGGCTTGGAACACGCAGGTGTAGTTCCCCGTTGTCAGACCTATGGTGTTGACAGCCGCCTGATAGTATGTGCCCACACTACTGGCGGGCACCTCCATAACAGTTGCGCCGGTTAGGTTCAGTACCTTGACTATGAAGTCGTGGTGCCCCTCAATCCTCGCGTATGTGAAGTCTGAGACGTTGTACCTCACCTCCAAGGTATCGCCTAAGGTGACGCTTCGATTACCGGTGATTCTCTGAACTAGGCCCGGCTTAACTCCGCTGGAATATAGGTAAGTCGGGTTCCAAGCGAGTATGACCTCTCTATCTATGCTGGACCTCGTGTAGATGAAGGGTCCATTACCTACTAACTTTGTGAGGCCTTTGATTGCTGGGTGATCCTCCTCCAAAGGACGAGCAGTCTTATAATCGGGTATGCTGCTCCAGATATGCTCGGGCAGGAACGTAAGCCAAGATAAACCGTAGATTAACCTGTAGCCTCTCTGGTTTAGGTAGAGTTCGACTGTGTTATCGTCTGGTGTCTTAACCTCCTCGATCATATTAGTTATGGACTCGAAGTTTGTCACATTGTTAGATTTCAGATAGTCGACACAGAATTTTACATCCATGGCGTTGAATGGGGTTCCGTCCTGCCAGGTTGCGTTATCCATTAAATTGAAGGTGACCTTCATCCCGGATCTACCCTTCTCCGTGACCCATGGTTCTGTGTTCCAGCTCTTAGCGAGAACTGGCACCTCATCTTCTTAGCTCCTCTTCGTTACTGTTATGACGAGTATCTGGTAGGTAATGGTACATTAGGGAAGTTTTTACCTTTTTCTAATTAAAAATGCGCAATTTTCGAAAAAAATAATACAATTATCATGCTATTAACAATCCACTTAAACTAAATATGGTATAGAATCACTTTCCTATCTGATCAATCATGGGGATCGGGGCCATCAGAGGCAGCGAAAGCCAACATAATTCTGAAGCAGATCCCACGCAGTCTATTGTTTCAATCGAAAAGATAAGGGTGCTACATATAGATGACGAAGAAGATCAGCAGATGTTCCTAAAGGTCTTCGTCGAGGGCGACTCAAACATAAAGGTCACATCAGTGAGAAACGCATCCGATACCCTCGAACTCATAAAGACCGGCGCCTACGACTGCCTCGTCTCCGACTACGACATGCCGGACATGAACGGCATCGACCTGGCCAAGAAGGTCAGGGAGACGAGCAATATACCGATAATCATCTACACTGGCAGAGGCAGCGAGGAGGTAGCGGAGAGGGCCTTCGCGGCGGGTATCGACGACTACATTAGGAAGGAGCAGGCGCCCGCGCACTACCAAGTGGTGTCTAAGAGAATCAGGCAGGCGGTGGAGCGGCGTAGGAGTAGTGAAATCTACCGGAACCTCTTCGACAACGCCAGCGACGCCATATTCATACGCAGCCTTGATGGGAAGATCCTTGACGTCAACGACGTCGCGTGTAAGAGGCTAGGGTATTCGAAGGAGGCGCTCATGAAGATGAGCACTAGCCAAATCATGAAACCTATTCTCGAGGATCATGAGAGGAACGTGACAAAGGTTAAGGTGGATGGTCACGCGATCTTCGAGTCATCGAACCTGACGTGTAATGGGGATCTAATCCCCGTTGAGGTAAGTGTCAGGGTTATAAAGTACATGGGCGCTGAGGCGATTCTGAGCTTCAGTAGAGACATCTCGGATAGGAAGCGACTCGAGGCGGAGATGAGTCGTAGAGTGAAGTCGATCCATAGCCACGTCACGACTCTGGCAACCTTGAACTCCCTCGAGGAGGTGGCTAAGTTCTCCTTAGAGATGCTCAGTAAACTAGGTTACTTGGGTGACAACGGCATCGGACTGGTAGTAGGCAACAATCTGAAGTTTGTTTACTCTAGAGACACTCGCCACACTATTTCTGAGCTACCTATGGATGGGACGGGGATCACGGTCCGGGCAGCGAGGATGGGTCAGACGCAGTGCGTCAATGACACCAGACTAGACCCCGATTATATTACAGAGAATACGGAGACTCGTTTATCCGAGTTGGTTGTCCCCGTCAAGGTGATGGGGAGAGTCGTTGCGGTTATTAACATCGAGGATGAGAGGGTTAACGCTTTCACCGATCAGGATAGGGAGCTGATTGAGATCCTCTCCGAGCATATATCCTCAACGGCTTCTAGGATCGAGCAGATCGAGGCGATTAAGCGATCGGAGGAAACTTATCATAAACTGGTGAATTCTAGCTTCGAGCTCATAGCCGTCATCTCGGAAAACAAGGTAAAGCACATCAATGATGTAGCGGCTCGCCTCCTTGGGTATGAGAAACCCGAAGATCTAATCGGAGCTGATATCTCTGCTCTGTTGCCTGAGGACGAACTCTCTCGTGTGAATGATTCAATTCATGACATTGAGGCGGGTAACCCTTCCTCTGGGAGATATGAGGTTAAGCTGAAGACCCGGAGCGGAGGCGTTGTCGAAATCGAGACCACGACGGCTCTCACCAGCCACGACGGCGCCCCAGCTGTCCTCGTCTACGGTAAAGATTGCACTGAACGTAACCTGCATAATCGCCGCCTGGACGCCCTGCACCGTCACGCAACCAAGTTGGTCAACTTGGATACAGTCGAGGACGTCGCTGTGTGCACTTTTGATATAATAAGTGAGCTGCTGGGCTTCACAATTGGAACGGTCGGCGTGGTTGATGGAGGCTTCTTGAGGTTCGTTTACTCTAGGAATTTGCCCTATGAGATGCTCCATAATCTACCCATCGACGGAAGGGGAATCATGGTGAGGGCGATACGCACGGGAGTCTCGCAGCTTGTTTGTGATACCCGGTTGGACCCGGATTACGTTCGCGGCTTCAAGGGGGTGGTTATTCTCTCCGAGCTCGATGTCCCGGTTAAGATTGGGGATAAGGTTGTCGCCGTGATCAACCTTGAGGATGATGAGCCGGGTACCTTCAAAGAAGATGATAGGGGGATACTTGAGATCCTTTCTGAACACGTTGCCTCGGCGATGTCCCGGATAGAGAAGACCGGGTTTCTCAGGGCTTCTGATGAGAGGTGCCGCAGTTTGCTTGATAACTCGATGGACTCCGTGATCGTCATCCAGGGGACGAGGATTGTTTACGCAAACGTAGCTGCTGCGAAGCTTCGTGGCTATGATACACCTAACGAGATTGTAGGGCGTGAGTCGATTGAGTTTATCCCCGAGGATGAGAGGAAGATGATTCTTGATAGGCAGATCCGCAAGCAACGAGGTGAGGATCAGCCTTTGAGGTACTGTATGAGGCTGCTTCGCAGCGACGGCGCGGTTGTAGATGTTGAGAATGTGGCCTCCAGGATCAGCTATGAGGGTAAACCGGCCATTTTGGCCATCGCTAGGGATATGTCACAGGTTAGGAGGCTTGAGGAGAGGCTTGTGGTGCTGCACAAGCACGCGGTGATGATCGGGGCTGCTGGTAGCTTAGAGGATGTCTCAACGATCACGGTTAACGCTATTAAGTCGGTGATGGGCTTTGACCTCGCGAGTTTCCTCCTGAATGAGGGAGGGAGTCTTGCGGAGCATACAGAATGCTGGGTTGGAGGTCCTTGGCTGGTCTATACCGATCAGTGGTAGGGGGATCACGGCGAAGGCTGCTCGAGAGAAGAAAAGTATCCTCGTTAACGATTTGACGGGCGATCAGGACTTTTTGCTCGGATCCACTCAGAGTCTGTCCGAGCTTGCCACGCCTGTGTTGTTGAGGGGTGATACTGTGGCGGTTCTCAATATAGAGAGCACACGTGTTAACGCCTTCACCGATGCGGATGCGAAGGTTCTCGAGACCCTCGCCCAGCACGTTGCGTCTGCCATTGAGCGGATAAATCACTTCAAGGACACAGTTTCTCGTTATTGAGAAAATGGTTCAGATTGACTGAGACTTACACTCGCGCGTTTGTCGACTCCATTGAGTCGTAAAGAGGGAAAAGTTGTTCTGGGTTTTTCAGCGCGGGTAATAATAGAGTGGAACTGAGAGTAAACTATAGCATTTGAGATGGGTTATGTAAAACTTTTTAGTTGTTATTTCCTAGATGACAGCCCTCGACATTAGTATACTACATTTACTCTAAATCACGGGATCGTCCACCACGCCGAATGGTCATCTCGTACAAAACCATCATAATGATCGAGAGAATAAACAATATCACCGGTATTACCTCCAAACTGCTACGGTCAGCAATAACACCCGCGATACCGGGGAAGACGCCTATTCCGATGCCAGCCGCAGCCAACATAAACCCGATGGCGTTCGCGCCATGCATTGGACCTAGCTGTTTCTGCAAATTGGTAACCATCAATGCCCATATAGGCGCAAGTGTGAAGCCGTAAACCGCCAGCAGAATGAAAGAGGCGTAGGGCACAGGGTTGACGATGAGTAAAAATGTCGAGGCGATGAGTGTGGCAGCACAGATGCGAATTAGGGTACTCGACTTAATGTAGACTAGGGCGAATCCGAAGAAGATGCGCCCGATGGTGAAGCTGGCCTGCAAGATCACCAACCAAGTCCCAGCGGTGACTGCGTCTATGCCGCGCGCCTTGTTGAATAGTGGGAACGTCCATTGTGTGGCGACGCCCTCGAGACCAGCGTAGGCAAGGAAGATACCGATGCTGATCCAGACCAGCGGCAGTCGTAGCGTGGATCGAGCTGAGACCCCTGATTGTGTTCCCTCCTTGTTTATCCCGCGTCCCACCGTTCACCCATCGGGATCTTGTCAGGAGAAAGAGGAGCCCCGCCAACGCATACGCCACTGCGCCTATCAAGAACCCTGTCTGCCATGTGCCCCCGTTGATGCTTAGAATGGTGGTCATTAGCAGTGGGCCGATGACTGTGCCGATGCCGAAGCAGGCGTGAAGCCAATTCATTAGGCGTGCGTTGTAGATAGCCGCGAAGTAGATGTTCATACCCGAGTCGAGGACGCCGGAGCCGAGCCCTAACAGGGTACCACAGGCCACGATCAGCCACCATGTGGGTGATATGCTGTAGCCAAACAGGGCGGTGGCGCTGAGGAGTGATCCTATTAGGAACAGGGTTGATGATTTGAATTGCCCGTATAATCGTCCGCCTAGGAAGCTGGTGAGGCTGTAGCCGATTGTGAATGCCAGTAGGAGCGCGCCGACTGAGTCCAGACTTAGACTGAATGTTTTCTGGATGGAGGGCCATTTGTCGGATGCCCATGCTATGCCGAGCATCGCGCTTGGGAGTCCTAGTACGACGAAGCTCATGTATGCGATTAGTATGGTTGTGTAGTCGGTTTTAGGGGGAGGGGAGGAGCTCATGCGGGTCAACTCCTGTGAATTTGTGTGATTTAACTATAATTGCCATCTCCGCTAGTGATTATTTTGTATGTAGTGGGGTGCAACTGATTAGTTTCCTCACGCGTAGGAACATGTTGATTTCTTCGTCTTCTCTATACTATTTTTTTTAATTAGAGATATTATTAATGACATTTTATTAAATCATATGATTTTCAAGTACATAATCGATATTAATATTCGTTATGTGACTAGCTACTTAATGGTGTTAAACATGCATCACAATAAAACTTTCACAATGTTTCTCATCGGAGTATTATGCATATCCATCTACTCCAGCATATCGATAGTTAAACCTGCTTCAGCCCCAGGCATAATTTATTTCGAGATAGGGGACGAATCTTACATGCCTCTAAACGGTGTCCTATGGAGTGTTTCATTAAATGGTGAAACACAGTCAAGTACCACATTTGAAATTGTTTTCTTCGTTGGTCCAGGTGTCTACAATTACGTAGTCACCCCACCTGCGGGATATACTTGGATGGCTGGTTATCCTTTAACAGGCCTCGCTGAAGGATACGAAGACTACTTCTACTTCATCTTTGAAGATGGGGCGGCACCGACGTCTCATTCCGTTATTTTTAGTGAATCGGGTTTATCGTCTGGTACGAGTTGGGGGGTGACCTTCGACGGGGATTTGCAGTCATCAACCATCGACACGATAACCTTCAGCGACGTCGCCGATGGCTCCTACGCCTACTCTATTAGTACTCCCACAGGCTACACATCCGGCTCAACTCTTTCAGGAACGGTTACTGTCTCCGGAGCAGACGCCAGCCACTCATTAAATTTCACCCCACAGACGTTTAGCATCACGGTTACTCAGGGAAGTCACGGAACAATATCCCCCGGAACCACCACTGTCAACTACGGCGCGAGCCAAAGCTTCACGATAACGCCTGACTCGGGTTATCATGTTGTGGATGTTTCAGTGGATGGTGATTCTGTTGGCGCGATTTCCTCTCGTGAATTCACCAATGTCCAAGCCGCACACACTCTAACCGCTAGTTTTGCGTCCGATATCTTCGAGATCACCGTTACTCAAGGTTCTCATGGAACTATTGCCCCCGGATCCACGGTGGTGGCATATGGTGAGAGCCAGAGCTTCACTGTTACTGCTGATACTGGCTACAATATCGTTGACGTCGTAGTGGATGGTGACTCTAAGGGGGCAGTATCTTCATGGAATTTCACCAACGTTCAAGCCGTCCACTCAATCACTGCTGCTTATGCAATTGATACCTTCGACATAACCGTTACCCAAGGTACTCATGGCACTATCGATCCCGGAACAACCGGTGTTGACTACGGTGGGAGTCAAAGCTTCACCATAACAGCGGATGCGGGTTATCACATCGTCGATGTCGTAGTTGATGGTGACTCTCAAGGGGCGATCACCTCATGGGACTTCACTGATGTACAAGCGGCTCACACCGTGACTGCGGTCTTTGCGATTGACACTTTCACCTTGTCGGTTACTCAAGGTGCACACGGCACTATAGCTCCGGGTACTACGTCTCTAGATTATGGCGGGGACCAGAGTTTCTCTGTTACGCCTGATGTTGGGTACCATGTTGTTGACGTGGTAGTCGACGGCGACTCAGAGGGCGCCTTATCTTCCTGGGATTTCACCGATGTTCAGGCAACTCACTCGATTACCGCTAGCTTTGCCATCAACACCTACGCGATCACTGTTACCCAGAGCAGTCACGGCACCATCGCTCCTGGGACTACGACCGTTACATATGGAGATAGCCAGAGTTTCACTATTACGCCATCCACTGGATACCACATCGTTGACGTCACAGTCGACGGTGACTCAAAGGGGGTAGTTTCTTCATGGGACTTTAATGATGTCCAGGAAGTCCACACGATAACTGCTAGCTTCGCCATCGACACGTTCACCATCACGGTTACCCAGGGTAGCCATGGCTCGATTACTCCTGAAACATCCACAGCGAATTTTGGCAGCGACAACGCATTCACTGTAACCCCCGACGTTAACTACCACATTGATAGCATAACGATTGATAGCAACCCGGTGACTGTCGATTCACCCTCGGGACAAACTGTAGAGTTCAATAGCCTTCAATCAAGCCACACGTTAACAGCCTCGTTCGCCATCAACGTGTTGACAATCACGGCGTCGGCGGGCGCTGGCGGCTCAATCAGCCCAAGCGGATCCGTAAGCGTCAACTATGACGAAGACCAAAGCTTCACCGTCACCCCCAACGCTGGGTACCATATCGGCAGCGTGTCGATGGACGGCAGCCCGGCGAGTGCACCCTACACATTCACAAACGTCGTAGCTAACGGCCACACGATTGAGGCCACATTCGTTGTTGATCCCTCCGTCATCACGGTTGACACCTTCACCCTTTTCGTCACTCAGGGAATGCACGGTACAATCGCCCCAGGGACCACGTTTGTCAGCCACGGGGCAACTCGGAGCTTTACCATAACACCTGATACCGGTTATCACACCGTTGACGTGGCGGTAGACGGCGCATCCAAGGGTCCCCTGACCTCGTGGGCGTTTCCTGATATCCGAGCCGACCACTCCATAACCGCGTCCTTTGCAGTAGACGAATTGGCCATAACTGTTACGCAGAGTGCTCACGGCGCCATTTCCCCAGATACAACTTTTATTGAGCCCGGTGGCAGCCAGATCTTCTCAATCACGCCTGACACGGGCTGCCACATCCAAAACGTTGTAGTGGATGATGAGCCTAAAGGCGCCACTTCGGCGTGGGAGTTCACCGACGTTCAAACCAGCCACACCCTGACAGCAAGCTTCGCAGTCGACGAGTGCACTTTGACGGTGAGCGTGGTCGGAGACGGGTCCGTCACCGAGAGCAGTTTCGGTCCATATCATTATGGCGATAGCCTTGTCTTAACCGCTACAGCTGGCGCAGGCTGGAGCTTTTCCGACTGGGGTGAAGACGTTGCAGGCACAGATAACCCTGCGACTTTAACAATGAACGGAGATAAAACCGTCACTGCAAAATTCTCCGAAAACGCATATGTGGTGAACTTTACCCAGTCTGGGATCAGATCTGACTTCAGCGGAGTAGTCCTCACCATAGACGGGACCGACTACCCTGCAAGTGCTCTTCCGCTATCTTTCAACTGGGATTCAGGTTCTGAACATGCCTTCGCGTACGCCTCACTCCTAAGCGTAATAGACGGCAAACAGTACTCCTGGGCTTCAACTACAGGCCTTTCGAATCTGCAAAGCGGGTCATTGACGGTTACAGGCTCAGGCACAGTAGCCGGCAACTTCAACGGCGCTGTCATTACCATAATTGCTACCGTAACCACAAGCGGCGAAAAATATGGTATAAAGCTAGGTGGAAACGTAGCCGTCGCTCAGATGTCTAACGTAACAATCACTCCACACCAGTCCAATACGACCACTACAGTATCGTTCACTGTAACGGGGGAAAGTGGAACCGAGGGGTTTGGAAACATGACCATTCCAAAAGCCGCCATTCCTTACGGGACAACACCAATTGTCTACATAGATGGTCAAGAAGTCCTAAACCAAGGCTACACACAAGACGCCGACAACTTCTACGTGTGGTACTCGACGCACTTCAGCACCCACCAAGTGACGATGGAGTTCACGGCCATTAAACAGCCTCAGGAGAACGTTCCCTATACCCTGATTGGAGTATTAGTAACTATCTCAGCGATAGTGGTAGTCACCGCACTTCTACTAAAACATAGGAAAACGCCATCAACGGCGTAAACCGCTAAAAAATACGGTATGTAAAAACGTGTTCTCCTACTTTATTCAAATATTTTTTCCTTTTTTTGAAACGTGATTTTTTTAAGGTTTTGCCTTTTTTTTGATTGTGCACCGTAGGTGTGCTCGAATCGGTTCTATTATTTAATTAGAGTATTTTCACCATAATATTTATTTATGGTGAATATTAGATAAATGGTGGATGAAGGCATAATGGATGAGTCCGTGGTTAAGACCATCGACAGCCAGGGAAGGCTGATAATACCCGCTGAAATGAGGAAGGCGTGGAAGAGCGACAAGGTGATGGTCATAAAGGAAGACAACGAGATCAGGATCGTGCCCCTTGAGACGCTGCAGCCCTCAGAGCTCTTCGACTCGATAAAGGTAGAGGATGACGTAGACCTATCGGACAGCCACGCCCTCATGAAGGCGCTCCGCGGGAAGGCCTCTAAATGAGGTTCGTGGACGCTAATGTGTTCGGCCACGCCTACATGAAGCCGAGAAGGGAGCTAGCCCCCGGTGAGGCGCAGTTGAAGGAGTCGGCGAAGCGGATTATCCTGAGCTTAGAGAAGGGGGAGGAGATGGCGTCAACGACTGTTCACATCTCTGAGGTCCTGAACATTCTCGAGGATAATCTTGGGGTCAAGCAGTCGGTGGCGTTTCTGGGGTGGGTGATAGCGGCGAGGAACCTCACAGTGTTCCCCGTTGGCATCGGGGATTACGAGTCAGCACTAAGTCATCGCCGGGGAGTCACTCGTGGGGTTGAATGATTCGCTCGCGGTCCACTTGATGCGTAGGGAGGGGATACGTGAGATCTACTCGATGGACCGCCACTTCGACAGGTTTGAGGATATTGTGAGGTTACACTAGGCGTCCTCTGCGCGTTCAATCGGGTTATGTTGCACAACTCGTTCTCTGGTCTCATTCATCGGGTACTGAATTAGTTTGTTGGAATTATAGCAGACTGCGCGTGCGCTTGACTGAGATTTAAGCCATCTAGCTAGGTGGACCCTGAAATTAGTTAGTTTCGCGCACCCTTTAAGCCACCTTAAAGATCACTCCACCTCACTCGGTCCTATTGGGCAGAACAAGCGCAAGGGGCTCCCTCTCGCCAAGTATCTCAGTTGCCTTAGCCAGGGCGAGCGGGACCGATGTTCTATTCAGTGCCTCCGTTCCGGAGTCTAACTCGACGATTCTGATACTCGGCCCATCTGAGCAGTTCTCAGCCAGCAGTGTTGATGCTTACCGGAGCTATTTGTTGAATGGTGGCCGGATTAGTATCGCTGATGACTTCGGGTCAGGTAATACTCTCCTTCAGGGACTTGGTATCGGTGCGAGGTTCAGCGGTTCAGCGATGATGGATGCGCTATATCAGGAGAAGCAGATGATGCCAAAAATCCTCGATGTAGCCGAGTCCGAGTACACTGTCGGGGTCAAGGAGCTTGTGATGGATGTCCCGACGGTCCTCAATCAGACTGAAGGGATGCAGGTGTTGGCGTATGCTTCGTTCTCAAGTTATCTGAACTCCAGCTCAACGAATGTCTATGGCCCGTATCCTGTTGTGTCTATGGTAAATTTTGGGAAGGGGAAAATCTTCCTTATCTATGATTCAAGTTTATTTATGAACAGCCTAATCAGCAGAGGCGATAATGTCAGGTTCCTCGACGACCTAATTCAGGGTGTACCAGTCATTGATGAGGCTAATTCGGCTCCCTCGAAGCTGACCGAGACCCGCCCATGGTTATCCTACGCCTACTTGGTTCTGTCTCGGGTCGAGGTTAAGTATGGCTTGGTTGGGTTGATGGTTCTGGCCTTCTTTAAAGTTAAATGGGTGGAGGAGGAACCTGTGGAGAAGGACGAGGTCTCGCAGGACGACATAGTTAAGGAAGCCCTGAATAGTGTCCCTGTTCCGAAGGACCTAAAACCGGTTGAGTAAACCTATGGTGGACGTTGAAATGTGTCATAGGGGAAAAGCCTCATGTCTTTCCTTGTTAGGTGGAGATAGGATACTATTTTTATCTCGCTGCGACGACATACTTCTAGAGTCACAGCCATGAGGTTGAAAGTGGTTTTGGAGCCGGCTGAGGAGGGTGGGTTCACCGTGTATGTTCCTTCCCTCCCCGGGTGTGTCTCTGAGGGTGAGACCAGGGAAGAGGCGTTGAAGAACATCTCCGAGGCCATAGAGCTTTTCCTCGAGGGAGGGGAGGATGTCCCCGAGTCTGAGGGCGTCGAGCTGGCTGAGGTAGTCGTTTAGGTGTCCCTTCCCGTGGTCTCTGGTAGAGACGTGGTTAAAGCCCTCTCAAGAGCTGGTTTTCGTCCTGTTAGGCAGAGGGGTAGTCATGTAATGCTTGAGAAGAGGACGAGCGATGTGGTGGTCAGATTGACTATCCCGCTTCATAGGCATCTCAAGAAGGGTACTCTTCGGAGGATCATCAGCGATGCCGGGTTAACTGTTGAGGAGTTCAACGACTTTCTTCGTGCTTGAGTTCAGTAGATGCTTTCCTCGACTTCAATAAGCCCATAGGCTGGGGCTGTTACCCGAGACCTTAGAAACCTTCAATACGTTTGGGGTATGAGTAGTTTATGGTAATGTCTGAGTCCTCCGAGCTGCATGAGATTCGGGAGCTACTCCAGGTAATTAACCAGAAAATCGACCTCATCTTAGAGGAGCGGGAGAGTGCGGCGTTGATGAAGCTCTCTGAGGAGTCTCTCAGGGAGTTCCTCGAGAGTGAACCCAACCTCTACACAGACGAGGATTTGAAGGTAAGATATTCTTGAAGGGTAAGATCATCTTAGTACCGTTTCCTTTCACGGATCTCAGTGGTTCAAAGCTTCGTCCCGCTCTCGTCTTGTTCGAGACTGGGAGCGACGTCGTTGTTGCCTTCATCTCCTCTCAGCCGATGGTGAATACATATGGTGTCACGGTTGGTGAGCGGCACCCGGATTACCCGGGGACAGGTCTAAAGGTTTCTTCTACCATCCGACTCGATAAGGTTGCCACGCTCCATAAAGGCTTGATCGAGGGGGAGATCGGCGAGGTCGGTGAGGTCTTGAGGAAAGATATTAACGATAAGCTTACAGAAATCTATAGACTCTAGTTAACATACCATAAATCACATGTTAAATGAGTTCATGGAGTACCTAATGTTCCTCGACTTCAACCAGCCCATAGGCTGGGGCTGCTATCCTGGGCCCTAGAAACCTTCATTACGGTTGATGCAGGGTAGATTTATGGATATGTCTGAGTCCTCTGAGTTGCAGGAGATTCGTGAGGAGATCCGTGAGCTTCGCCTGCTCTACAGGAAGCTGGCTGAGGACCTTATCCCCGAGGAGGAGCCTACGTCTGAGGAGGTTGAGGCTTTGGATGCTGAGCCCAAGGAGTATCTCTCTGAGGGTGAGTTCATGGGGTTGCTAAGAGCAGGCAAGGCGGAGAGGAAGCCTAGACGTTCGTCGTCCGATTGAATAAGAGAGCGGAGAAAGGGCTGAGGAAGAGCCTCCCCAGACACAGTGAGCAGATGCTTGAACTCGTCCCGCATTGAAGATTGATCCGATTCCCTACAGGGCGTATGATGTTTCGAAGCTTCAAGGTCGTGAGGACACCTATCGTATCCGGCTTGGAGGCATTAGGGTTGTCTACCACGTCGATTGGAGTTACAGCGTTGTGGATATAGAGTATGTCGGCCCACGAGGGCGAGTCTATAAGGGTATCTGATCTTGATGTATCTTAGTATCTTAAAGTATTCTTATGTCATGGTTCAAGCTGTAGCTAAGCCGTGTCCTTGCTCTAGCCTCGTGGAGAAGGCGTCGCACTGGGTCTCGCAGCCTCTGTGATTCTATCGTGGTTCATATCAAGCTAGAATCTTTCTTTCTTTTTCAGAATTAACAAATTAGGATGCACTTCCATTCTCCATGCGCGCATATTGTATTTTTAGAGATTTTATTAATTGTACCCCCTGTAACGCTGAATTTTCACCTATCTGATGAAAGTTTTTGACAGGCGGCGGCTGGGTATGGAGCGATCTTTAATGCTGATTCTCTCGTGTTGTCAAAATGAGGACTTGATTAAGTCATATTTATTCAATTTTGATGGGGGATACTCTCTTTCATTTTTTTGTTTAAGTTTATTTCAATGAATGGTTTTCTGATCTAGTTTTAGGATACCATAATCCTATATATTCGAAAAGATGATTTAGCTAATAACCTCACAAGATGAGAGTAACCAGAATCCATAGGAGTCTTATGTACTATGCTCGGTAAGGGTTTCCTCCACGATATTCGCCGGAGGGCGATGCGGAGGGGGATCTGGTATCGGGCATTGAGTGATCTTGATAGGGGTATCCTCAACCTCTCGGCTGTTCTCTTGGACGACGTTCGCAGCGTCACCTTGCGTGTTCAGATAGTGTCCATTCTTGCCAAGCTTAGAGACGCGTTCAAGAGCCCGTTTGTGAGGTATGTGGAGAAGCATGGGCGGGAAAGGCTCAGAAACGTAGTAGAGTATGCTATCAAATTCGGTTATCGTGATGTGAAGTCGCTTCGGGGCGATAAGGGGTTCATGGAGTACCTGATGTTCCTCGACTTCCACCAGCCCATCGGCTGGGGCGCCTATCCTCGGGGTGCTTGATTTGACTGAAGCTCTGTTGGATAAGCGGCTCGAGGAGGAGCGTCAGGAGAATCTAGATAAGGAAGGCATCAAACAGCGTAGAGTTCGTCGCCATAGGCCCTTCGTTGTTGCCTGTATCCCCGCGTATCATGAGGAGGCGAGCATCGCGAAGGTGCTGCTCGGGGTTAGGGGCTACGTTGACGAGGTCGTCGTCTGCGACGATGGCTCAAATGACTCTACGGGTGTAATAGCTGAGGCACTGGGTGCGAAGCTGATTAAGCACAAGTCGAATAAGGGGAAGGGGGTTGCGCTTCGAGATCTCTTCCTCGCCGCGATTCGTTCTGAGGCGGATATCGTAGTTACCATCGATGCGGATGGTCAGCACCACCCCACGGATATACCTAAACTCGTTAAACCTATACTCGAGGGGAAGGCGGATGTGGTTGTGGGATCCCGGTTCGTGCCTGGAGGGAAGTCGGATGCCCCAATCTATCGTCGCTTCGGCCTCAGCCTCTTCAACGGTAATGGAAAGAATGACGTACACGACACACAAAGCGGGCTCAGAGCCTTCTCCAGTAAGGCACTCGGCGTAGTTGTAAACGCTGAGGCGGATGGCTTCGGTGTCGAGACGGAGCAGCTGACGTTAGCCAAGAAGTACGGACTAAGGGTGCTTGAGGTCCCAGTCGAGATCCTGTATAATGGAGTCGGTAAGACTAGTAAGATGAATCCGATTCTCCACGGCGTAGAAATCATCGGGACAATGCTCAGGCTCATCACTGAGGAGAAGCCGCTCATCTTCTTCGGGCTTCCAGCCTTCGCCTGTGCGGTCGTCGGATTTTACTTCGGCCTACGAGTTGCTGATTGAGTACAATAGCTACGTAGGATACTTCAGTCTGCCCTATCGCTTTCGTCTTCATATCAGGTTTTACTTTAGGCGGGATTCTTGGGATCGCTGGCATCGTCCTTTACGCGATTTCGAGGGTCGGTAAGAGGCACTCAAGCGTAGAATGACCATTTCCATCATTCTGGGCACGCGACCGGAGATAATCAAGATGTCTCCGGTGATAAGAGCCTGTCAGAAGGCTGAGTTGGACTTCGAGATCATCCACACTGGTCAACACTATTCGTATGAGATGGATCACTCCTTCTTTGAGCAGCTTGAGCTCCCCGAGCCGAAGTACAATCTCGGGGTAGGTTCGGGTAGTCACGCTCAGCAGACTGGGCGAATCCTAGTGAAGCTGGAGCGGGTCCTGAAGAAGGAGAAGCCTGAGGTAGTTCTTGTCCAAGGTGACACCAACACAGTATTAGCTGGGGCATTGGCTGCTTCGAAACTCGGCATTAAAGTAGGGCACGTTGAAGCTGGCCTGAGAAGCTATGACCGGAGCATGCCAGAGGAGATCAACAGGGTGCTTACTGATCATCTCTCAGATTATCTGTTTGCTCCTACCTCATTAGCGAAGGAAAACCTTACCCGTGAGGGAATTGATGCTGAGAAAATCGTTGTCACGGTAACACGGTTGTGGATGCTGTTATTGAGAACCTGAAGTTGGCGAATGTTAAGAGTTCGGTGCTTCAGACTCTGGGTTTAATGGATCTAGACTATGTGTTGGTTACAATTCATAGGGCTGAGAACGTTGATTCGAAGGAGAGGTTCACCGGGATCTTAAGTGGATTAAAGAGCGGTACATGACGAGTATGGTATTCCCATAATAGTTCCTCTTCACCCTCGATCTAGAAAGATGCTTAATGAGTTTAAGCTTGATTCAAGTAATTTAGCAATTATCCCCCCCTCAAACTACTTCGATTTCCTAAAACTAGAGGCAAATGCGAAAGTAATAATGACCGACTCGGGGGGAGTACAAGAGGAAGCATGTATCATGTGTGTCCCCTGCGTCACTCTGCGTGACAACACTGAGCGTCCTGAGACAATCAGCGTTGGAGCGAACAGGCTTGTAGGGACAGACCCCAAGGCCATCGTTGATGGGGTCAGAGCCTCTCTTGATACGAAACGGACTTGGGTTAATCCCTTCGGTGGGGGTAACTCCGGTGATCTTATTATCAAATACTTGCTTGAGGAGTTGGAGAAATAATGGATTCCGCCAAGATACTTGTAACTGGTGGAGCTGGCTTCATAGGCACTAATCTCGTCAACGAGTTAGTGAAACGGGGCCATGAAGTGACATCCCTGGACCTGTATAACACAGATCGGGATAATTATGTCCGAACCGACGTTAGGAGCTACCGGCAGCTGGAGAGGGTCTTCAACGGTAAAACCTTTGATTACGTGTATCACCTGGCTGCTGAGTACGGTCGGTGGAACGGGGAAGATTACTACGAGAATCTCTGGGAGACAAACGTAGTCGGCACTAAGCACATGCTGAGACTTCAGGAGAAGCTGAAGTTTAAGATGATTTTCTTCTCGAGCGCCGAGGTTTATGGAGATTATGATGGTGTCATGGCCGAGGATGTGATGGTCAACAATCCCATTAAAGACACGTACCAGATGAATGATTACGCCATCTCAAAGTGGGCTGGAGAACTCATGTGCCTGAACTCGGCCAAGATGTTTGGCACGGAGACCGTGAGAGTGCGGCCCGTTAATTGTTATGGTCCACAAGAGCACTATACCCCTTATAGGGGATTTATTCCAAAATTCATCTATCATGCACTCTACAACAAACCGTATACTGTGTATAAGGGTCACAAGAGAATCATCGACTACGTTGAGGATTCATGCAGAACCTGGGCAAACATAGCTGAGAACTTCAAACCCGGAGAAGTCTACAACGTCGGCGGTAAACCAGAATGGGAGATGGATATTAAGGGATATTCCGATCTCATCTTGAAGGAAGTTGGTCTCGATGACTCCTTGGTAACATATAAAGAAGCGGAGCCGCACACTACAAAAATCAAAACAATGGATTTTACAAAGGCTGTTAGAGATCTAAAGCATGATCCTAAAATCTCTCCAGCTGAAGGCATTAACCGAACTGTTGCTTGGATGAAGTGGTATTATCGAATGGAGGGCTAATAGTATGAGCGAGTACAATGAAACATTCAAGGGCAAGACCATTCTGGTCACCGGTGGAGCAGGAGCTATCGGCGGAACTCTTGTGAGAGCCCTCTGCAACTATGATGTTAAGAAGATTATAGTGTACGATAATCTCTCTTCTTCATACGAATGGAATATTCCTAAAGATCCTAAGGTACAGTTCATCGAGGGTGATATACTAGATAATGAGAAACTTAGATGGGCCTTCAAAGCAAAGCCTGAGATTGTGTACCACCTTGCGGCTCACTTCGCCAATCAAAACAGTGTAGATAATCCTGAAACCGATTTGATGGTCAACGGCATGGGTATTCTCAGAGTTCTACAGTATGCTCATTTGACTGGAGTTGAACGCTTCATCTATTCCTCCTCTGGCTGCGGAATCTACGGCCTCGAATCAAAAATGCCCTTTGAGGAACATGACATCTCAATCAGCCTGTTTACTCCATACCAAGTTACAAAGATGCTAGGCGAGTTATATACAAATTATTACCATAATCTATACGAGTTACCGATAGTAAATGCACGCTTCTTTAATTCATATGGACCCGGAGAGGTTCCTGGACGATATAGGAACGTTATCCCCAATTTCTTCTACTGGAGCAAGAAGGGGCTAGCTCTGCCAATTACGGGAACGGGAGAAGAAACGAGGGACTTTACATACGTTGGAGACATCGTTGAAGGTCTTCAGGCAATGGCGCATTACGAGAAAGCCGTTGGTGAGGCCTTCAACCTGGGTACGGGTAAAGAGATACAAATTAAAGACTTGGCAAAATGGATCAACGAATTAACAGAAAATAAAGCGGGGATAACATTCAAAGAAAGACGAAATTGGGACAAGAAAACTCACTTGTTATCCAGTATCGAAAAAGCAAATAAAATATTAAATTATAAGCCAAAAGTTAATTTCAGAAAAGGATTAGAAAATACAAATAAGTGGTTTATTGAAAATTGGGGAGACATACAAAATAGTTCAGAGTTCTAATTTTTGAAAATATTACGTAGTCCAAGAGTCAGATTGGCTTCTACGGGGGCCTCATCAACAACACCATCTTAATGGAAAAGTTATCTCTTAAAGGTCATACGATTCATGTCATAGATTATCCAATTACATGGAGAGATGAGAAAAAGAGGGGATTTTTTTCAAAAAGAGCGGTATATGAAAATGTTTGCCGTTTCTATGCTGGGTCAAAAATTACTGTAATTAGACCTGGTATGCTGAAACTACCTGTGTTGGATAAAATATCTATTTTATTTTCTCATAGAGCTGAAATTAAAAAACAAATGATTGAATTTAAGCCAGATGTTGTTATTGGGTTAGGAATATTGAATAATTATTATGCTATTAAAGAATCAAAAAAATCTGATGTAAAATTTATTTATTATCTAATTGATACTCTTCATAGGTTAATTAATAATAAATTTTATAGATGAATCGCTAAGGAATTTGAGATAGATAATATTAAAAAATCCGATCATATTATTACAATCAATAAGCAATTAAAGGAGTACGCTATAGACCTAGGTGGAAAACGAGAAAATATCTCTGTTATTCCTGCTGGTATTGAACTGGATAAATTTCAGAATAACAAATTTGATAGTACACGATTAAAAGAAAAATACAATATTAAAAAGGATGATTTTGTGATTTTTTTTATGGGATGGCTCTATAATTTTACAGGAATTCTCGAAGTAGCGGATAAATTAGTTAAAGGAAATTTTCAAGATATTAAATTAATGATTGTTGGTGACGGGGATATCTACACATCCTTGGAAAATTTAATCGTAAATACTAAAACTGATAAGATTATTCTAACTGGCAAAAGACCGTATTGTGAAATTCCAGAATTATTGAGTATGGCCGATGTCTGTATTCTTCCCGCTTACAATAATGATGTAATGAATGATATTGTCCCCATCAAAATTTACGAGTATCTTGCAAGCGGGAAACCAGTCATATGTTCAAAACTCAAGGGTATTTTAACTGAGTTTGGTTATGATTCAGGGATTCTTTACTCTACTTCGGTGAATGAACTATTCGATTTTGTTCTTAAACTTAAAAACGATACTAAACTCAGAGCTAATCTTAGCTTAAAATCAATATTAACGGTTAAGAGTCAAGAGTGGGATAATATTACCGTTCAATTCGAAAATATTCTTACTAAATTTATTTATAACATCTAAAAATAAATTATAGATAATGATTTAATATCAAAAATGAACATGGAAACGACTTCGATAATAGGTGCAGGTGCTTTAGGAACAGCTCTAGCACAATTACTTACTTTTAATATTAATAATGTAACGTTGTATACTAGAAATAAAAGGATAGCTGATGCTATTAATAAAACTAAAATAAATTCTATTTATTATCCAACCGTAAAGTTATCTGAAAAAATTCAATGCACGAACGATCTAAATTCTTGTTTTAATTCGAATATTATTTTTCTTTGTGTACCTTCATCTTCAGTAAGGAATATTAGTAAAATAATGAAACAATATATAGATTCAAATAAAATTATTATAAGCACCTCCAAAGGAATTGAATATCCTACTTTAAAAAGAATGAGTCAAATTATTTATGAAGAGACGAATATTAATCCCGTTGTGTTTTCAGGTCCAACTTTTGCTTCCGAACTAATTTTAAACTTGCCATCAATTGTTACTATTGCGTCGAGTGAAAAAAGGAACTTAAATAAAGTAAAAAGAATTTTATCGAATAGAAATTTTTTAATTGATACGAACACAGATGTTATTGGAGTTGAAATGGGTGGAATTGCTAAAAATATTAATGCAATTGCATACGGGATAATGAAAGGGATGGGTTTAGGTGAAAATGCGCGGTCAGCTTTATTAACAAAAGGTTTCATCGAAATGAAACAATTAATTACAAAAATGGGGGGAGACCCAAACACATTAGATGGCTATTCTGGTTTTGGGGATTTAGTCTTAACTTCATTTTCTGAAAAGAGTCGGAATCATACACTAGGCGTTTTATATGGTCAAAAAATCTTGATAGATGAACAATTAAGTGGAATATTATTTGAAGGTAAAAAATCTATTAAATCAATAAAAGATCTTTGTTATCAATATAATATAGAGAGCATTGTTACAAATTTTGTATATGAGGTTATTTGTGAAAATATTTCTCCTGAAAAAAGTTATTTAAAATTATGGAGTCGGATGGTTGTATGATTTGTATTATTTTAGCGGCTGGAATGGGAAAAAGAATGATGCCTTTGACAAAGGAAATTCCGAAGACGTTATTGAAACTTAATGGATTAAGTATTTTAAATATAATTATTAAAAATTGTTATAAATATGGAATTGTGCACTTTTTAATAGTGGTTGGTTATAATAAAAATGCTGTAATGGATGAATGTAGCAAATTAAATAGTTATAACTTAAATATAGATTTTGTTGAAAATGATTTATACGATCGGAGCAATACCTCATATTCTTTATACTTAGCAGTAAATAAATTAATTAATTTTAATGAAGATTTATTAATAATAAATGGGGATGATGTTTTTGATTCTAATATTATTAATAACTTAATTAATGTTAAAGGAAGTGCTATGGTAATCGATAATGTTAAAAAATTAACTAAAGAATCAATTACTGTTGTAAAAAATATAAACAATACAATTATTAACATAGGAAAAAATATTAATTCTGTTGATGCTATCGGAGAGTTTATTGGAATATCAAAAATAGATAAAAATGATATTGATTTGTTTAAGAATATATTATATAATTATAATATTGAAAACCTAAATCAATATTACGATTTAAGTTTTATCGAATTAAGTAAAAAAACTAAAATATCTTTTTATTATACTAATAAATTAAAATGGACCGAAATAGATACGATTGAAGATTTTAATTATGCTTTAAAAATTATTAAGAAATTGAACTAATATGTTAAAAATAATCTATTTTAATGGATAAAATGAATTTTTCTAAATTAGTTTACATAATGCAAGGCAAATTCAGCCTTTTTAGATTAATTCTAATATTCTTTGATACTTTAATTGTCTTTATTGATTATATTATACCTAAAGACAATAACCTTATTGTATTTGGTTCAAATACGGGTGAATATCCTGCTGGAGATCCAAAAGCTCTTCATGATTATATAATAATGAACTATCCTGAAATAAAGGTATATTATTATATACCCTTCAATAAAAAATTAGTACCTAAAAAAAGAATTCAATATATCCTTAGCTTTGCTAAAATCTTTTTTACTTCAAAGTTTTTAATAAGCAGTCATCCTCCAAGAGATTTTTTCCCATATTCTTGGTCAAATAAAAAAATATTCATCAATACCTGGCACGGCACTCCACTAAAAGCCATGTTTTATGCCGATACTGGTGAATCAAGAGATGGTTTAATTAACATTCAATTACTCAATAAAAAAACTACAAAATTTCTTGTTGCATCTGAATTGGAATCTAAATTAATTAAATACTGTTTTAGATTAGATTTAAATAAATTCTTATTTCTTGGGCATCCAAGGAATGATTTATTACTAAAAAACAATTTAGAACTAGAGCAAAAAATAAAAAAATCTTTTCCTTCTTTCAAAAAGATTTTACTTTATTGTCCTACTTATAGACGTGATTCCTCTAGTTTATTTTTTCCTTTTTCTGATTTCGATTTGGATTATCTTAATGAGTATCTTGAAAAAAATGAATTAATTATGTTGGTTCGTGGACATCTATTTAATCCAATCCATTCTAATATTTATTCTAAGCGAATAATTAACTTTAATTTCGAAATAGCAAATGATATTAATCTATATCTACCTCTAATAGATATACTAATTACTGACTATTCTTCGATATATATAGATTATTTATTATTGAATCGCCCTTGTATTTTCATTCCTTATGATTATAAGGAATATATAAGTAAAAGAGGCTTATTATTGGATTATAACAAATTCACTCCTGGTCCAAAATGTAACACTTTTAAAGATGTTATTGATGCTATAGAACAATACAATTCCGGAATAGACATATATACTGAGAAGAGAGAGCGGTTAAGAATTTTATTTCATAAATATCAAACCTCCTCTTCATGTTCGACAATAATTAAAACTCTACAAAATTGGACAAAAAAATAGATTGAAAATATTAGAAGTAAGTCATTCCTTTGTTCCATGTTACAAAGCCGGGGGGGTAGTAAGGGTAGTATATGAGTTATCAAAAATATTAGTAAAAAAAGGACATGATGTCACTGTTTTTACTACTGACGGGTGTGATAATAGGTTAAATGTTATAACCAATAAATCTGTTTTGACTGAGGGAATAAATGTTTACTATTTTAAAAATATTTCTAATCTATTTAGAATTAAATGGAAAATAGCCACCCCTCCAATTTTTTTCCTAAAAGTACGTAATGGGCTCCAAGATTACGACTTAATACATTTACATGAATATATAAGTGTTCTAAATATTATTGTTTATTATTATGCTAAACGTTATAAAATTCCTTACATTGTTCAAGCTCATGGTTCACTCCCTCATAATAACACAAAAAAAATATTTAGAATATTATTTGATTATGTATTCGGTTATCGGTTATTAAATGGAGCTTCAAAAGTTATTGCATTGAATCAAAATGAAGCAAAACAATACGAATTAATGCATGTTCCGAAAAACAAAATAACTATTATCCCAAATGGAATAGATTTCACAAATTATTATAATCTACCTCCAAAAGGATTATTTAAGAACAAATATTTAATTCCTAAAGATAAAAAAATAATACTTTATTTGGGTAGACTTAATAAAAATAAAGGAATTGATTTTTTGATAGAATCATATGCAAGCTTCTTAAAAAAGCCTCGTTATAACACTATTTTAGTTATAGCTGGTTCTGATGATGGATATTTAAAAGAGATAATTGAATTAATTAATCGATATCAAATAGCACATAATGTAATAATCACTGGAGGTATATCCGAAGAAGATAAACGATCCGTTTTTGTTGATTCAAATATTTGCGCATATCTAGGTCCTTTTGAACCATTTGGTTTAGTTCCTTTCGAAGCCACACTTAGTAATTTGCCTGTCATAGTTGCTGAAGGAACTCCAATGGCAAATATATTAAATAGAGAAAAATTCGGTTTTTCTGTAAAATATAATGATGTACTACAGTTAGAACAACTTTTTGAAAGTATACTAAATAATGAAGAAATTATTAAAAATTTGATTAAAGATAATAAAAATAATATTATTAATAATTTTGATTGGGTTCATATTGTTAAAATGTTTGAGCAAGTTTATGAAGATGTTACTGTGTCAAATCAAAAATAATCAATTTTTTTGAAGAAAATATGTCCGAATGCGCGATAAATCTTTGCATCACCGCATCATATAATATTCTCGATCCAAGTTATGGCGGAGGCGTAAGAGTACTTAATTTATTAAAACAGCTAAATGAATCGGCAGAAATAAACAAAATAATAGTTGTAGTTCCTTATATTCAACATCTTGATCTTGAAAAAATCACTTTATTTTCATATCCTTCGCATAGGGATTTTAAATTATTTAAATCCCTAAATAAAATTAATATCATCGATGAAATTAACCCGTTTAAACCGATCCAACTTATAAGACTAATTAAAAAATATAAAATAAATATCTTACAAAATGAAAATATTTGGGGCGGGTTAAGTTCAATTATTGCATCAAGCTATTGTCATGTTCCTCTTATTATTGATGAACATAATTTTGAAGCAGGGTATGCAATTGAATTAAAACACAATAAATTATTACAAATTTATATTAAAATTTTAGAATCGATGGCTGCTAAATATTCTAGACATATAATAACTGTTTCAATGGAGGATAAAGAAAAAATAAGTTTTGTTTATAATATCCCTTTAAATAAAATATCCGTAATTCCAAATGGAGTTAATTTTAAAATAACTGCCATCAATAAATTAGAAAAATCCAATCTTAGATCTAAATTACATTTAAATAATAAATTTGTTATAGTTTTTCATGGCAGTTTAGACTATGGTCCAAATAAAGATGTCGTGATATTAATCAATGATTTTATAATTCCTAAAATTATTAATAAAATTCCTAATGTATTGTTTTTAGTAATCGGAAGAAATCCACCAAAAATATTTAAACAAAGTCCTTTTATAAAATTAACTGGATTTGTGTCGAATCTAAATGAATATTTAATATCTAGTGATTTAGCTGTTGTTCCTCTCTTGAGGGGAGGAGGAACTAAATTAAAAATACTTGATTATGTAGCTGCTAGTCTTCCAATAGTAGCTACTAAAAAGGCCTTTGAAGGGTTACCTCTTATTAATAATGAATCGGTATTATTAAGTAATAATGTGGATGAAAAATTTATTAATAATATTTTAAAAGTTTACAATAATTATATTTTTTACTATAAACTAGCAAATAGGTCAAATGAAGTTAAAAATATTTATGATTGGAGTAACGTTGTCAAAAAATTAATAAACATTTATTTAAAAATTTGATGATTAATTTATTAACCGTTTTTTATTTATTTAAGGAATCATGTTATGCGGATTAAAAAACTAGGATCAATATATTCTATATCATTAGTATGTTTTTCTTATATTTTATCTTCTTTGTTTAATATAACCAATAATTCGATATTTCAAATATTATTGTTACTATCTATTACTTTTATCATATTATTTATTTATAGAATGAACAAAAATGAATATCCACTCATTATTTATTGTATTTCTTTATCATTATTATTACATAGTAGTTTGATATCTAATTATATTTGGGGTTGGGACATTAATTTTGAATATAAATATTCTAATATTGTTTTAACTAATCATATTTGGAACGTAGATAATAATAATCCGTTGAATTCAATGTTAACGACTGTAATTTTATCACCAATATTGTCTATGTTTACTGGTTTAAATTTAGTCACTATATTTAAAATAATTTTTCCCATAATTTTTGCTTTTGTTCCAGTAATGCTATATTACATATATGATCATATTTTTTCTAAATATATTGCTATTTATTCTACTTTATTATTAATTTTTTCTTATGAATATTATACAGAAATGCTACAGTTAATTAGACAACAAATTGCAGAGTTTATAATAGTTTTAATTATATTACTATATGTAGTTAATAAATCAAAGTTTCAAGCAAAAAATAATAATATCCTATTTTTAATTCTTTCTTTTGCTCTTATAATTTCTCATTATACGATTACTTATTTATATCTATTTGTTATTACTATCTCCTATATCATTTATTATGTTTATAGAAAAAATAATAATATAAAATTTAATATACCGTTTAATCATATTTTGTTAATTTATTTAATTGCTATCTTATGGTATCTATATTCTTCTTTCTCTAAAACAATGTTAATTTTAATAAATTTATTAACAAGAATTAATAGTATTTTATTAAGCGACCTATTTAACCCACAAAAAATACAAGCGCTAAACATAATACTTAATCCACAAAATACATTAGTACAATTTTTATATAAATTTATATATCTTTTTTTTCAGGTTATGATTGTATTTGGACTTTTAATATTTATATATAAAAATAGAAAAAATTTAAACACATATTATATACTCTCAGTTGTTTTTTTAATGTTCCTTATATTGAATCTATTTATACCTTATTTATCAAATAGCATTAACACATCTAGAATTTATCACATTTCTTTACTTATTCTATCTCCATATTCAATCATCGGGATATTATCTTTAAGTAATTTATTAAGATTAAAATTAAGAAGAAATATATACAAAATAATTTCTATTTTATTAATTATATATTTTTGCTTTAATAATGGTTTAATATATTATGCGTCTTCAATAAACAATACTATTATGCTAAATAAAAATATAGATTTCCCTATTTTTTCTAATCAAGATGTTAATACATCTGAATGGTTCATTAAAGTTAATGACAACCAAACTATATTTGTAGATTCGTATAGGATTTTTCTGTTTTATGGAAAATTTTACAATAATATCATAGAAATAAATAACAGTATCCCTAAAAACTCTTTAGTTTACTTAAGTCAATATAATGTGAATAATTTAGAATTAACAATTTCCTATGCTAATCAATCGAATCTAAAACAAATAAAGTATGAATATTTTAATTCAAATATAATTTATACAACTAAAAATTCAAAAATAATTAACACAATAGAATTATATAAAATCCCTCAATTTAACTAGAACATTTTATTTCATTAAAAATATTTATGATATTACAAATAAATTATATATCAAACAAATTTAAATTCATAAAGAGTTGAATTATAATTAATGAAAATACTAATGGCAACCCATCAATTAAGCTATAATCTTTTAGGTGGAGCGGAAATTCAAATAGACAATACAAAAATAAATTTAGAAAAATATTATGGTTTATTTGTCAAAAAATTTAACATTTGGGAGGATGCAATAGAAGATTTCGACATTATTCATATTTTTAATCCCTGTTCCTTTCCTATAGAAAGCTATTTATTAGCTAATTATTCGATTAAAAAAGGTGTTAAAGTTGTAATTTCTCCAATTTATTGGAGAAATCATGGTAATGTATTCAATGATTATTTATATAAAACCTATTTAAGTATGATAGGTACTGTTTCGCATAATTCTTTTTATTACCTTAAGAAACTATTTCATAGCAGTAATTTTATTTTACCTAATACCAAGCAAGAAAAAATAATGATTAATAATTGGTATTCTTTAAAAAATTGCAATTTAGTAGTTATTAATAACGCGGTATCACTTGATTATATAAGTGGCAATTCAAATATGTTTATTGATAAGTATAATATAAAAGATTTTATTTTATATGTAGGTGGAATATATCCGAGAAAAAATATTTATAAATTAATAAAAGCTTTTAATAAATTAAATTTAGACACCTCGCTAGTAATTGTTGGCAGAACTATTGATAATGATTATCTCAAAAAATGCAAAAAAATTTCTAATGAAAAAATCATATATTTAAATGAATTATCTCATGATTCAGAAATGTTAAAATCAGTTTATAAAGCTGCGAAAGTGATTGCGCTTCCGAGTTATTTTGAAACTCCTGGGTTAGCTGCGTTAGAAGGTGGCATTGCAGGTTCCAATATACTGATAACTCGAATAGGTGGTACTACTGAATATTTTAAAAACTTTGCATGGTATATAGATCCATTTAATGAAAATAATATTTCATCACAATTATATGAGGCATATAAAACACCTAAAAATGATAATTTAAGTAAATATATATCAAAAAATTTTACTTGGGAAATAACGGCTAAAAACACCTATAAAATTTATAAAGAATGTATGTTAAAATAAATATTTTTGTCAAAACATACAAATTTAGATAACTGATGATAAGAGTACGAATTATAATTTTAAGTTAATTTTAAAATATACTTGTTAACCAAATAATATTTATTAAAAAAAATCTAAAAAACAAAAATAGGGGTCGTACTTTAGCTGCAGATGAAATTGATCAATGATAGAACAATATCCCCTAATACTAGTGTATTTCGTCAAAGGTAGACCTAACACTAACCAGGACCCCCAGGCTGATCTTCTTACCAGGACAGTATACCGTCGTTTCCCAGCTTCGAAAAGAATTATCAAGGCGCAGATCATAATTACTGCCGTCAACAGCGCATTGACGAAACCCTGAGTTTCGGTTGCAGGATTCTTCAAGAGTGGCAGGAAATTATCGAAAATATTCTGCCAGCCCGCCACAAGCGTCGTGCTTGAGACAAAGAGCATCGGAATAAGAGTGACCCAAACATACTTTACTTTCCCCGCGTTGATGATAGCGCTGGTGGCAACGGCGAGCGCTATGCCGGCCAGGAGCTGGTTTGCCGTGCCGAACATCGGCCAGATCGTGCCGATGGAACCGTTCCAGATAAAATATCCCCACCCGACGACCACAAGGCCGGTGGCGATAACGGCGCCCGGAATCCAATTGGTGCGTTCAAACGGTTTCCACAATCTGCCGACAAACTCCTGGACCATAAAGCGTCCTACACGCGTTCCGGCATCAATGGTCGTGAGAATGAAGAGAGCTTCGAACATGATCGCAAAATGATACCAATAGGACATCAGTCCTCGCATGCCGGGGATTGACGAAAAGATTTGGGCGAATCCTACCGCCAGTGAAACTGCGCCGCCAGGTCTGCCCGCCACCGTTTCCCCCACTTCACGCGATAGCTCTGCAAGGTTGACGGGGATCATGCCCAGTGTCGAGAATTTTTCAGCAGACAGATTAATCGCAAAATAATCGGCAGGCCACAGCGAGCTCGCGGCAATCAGTGCGATAATGCCGACAAGACCTTCCATAAGCATCGCCCCATAACCGATCATCCGCGCTTCGCTTTCCTTCCCCAGCATCTTCGGCGTCGTTCCGGAGGCGACAAGAGAATGAAATCCCGAAATGGCTCCGCACGCAATCGTGATGAAGACAAACGGATAGACTTTGCCCGGAATGATCGGGCCACCGCCGTGAATAAACTCGGTGATGGCGGGCATTTTCAATTCGGGAGCGACAACAAACACCCCGATCACAAGCGCGGCAATGGTGCCGATTTTCATGTAGGAGCTCAGATAGTCGCGGGGACTCAAGAGCAGCCATACTGGAAGAACCGACGCAAAGAAACCGTAGACCATCAAAGCAATGATGATCCCCTCACGGGATAGCGTGAAATAGGGTGCGAGGAACGACGACGGCACAAGGCTGCCAAGGAAAACTGCTGCAAGCGTCAGGATAATTCCAATAATACTCGCTTCGACGATTTTTCCCGGACGGATCCGATACATCCAAAGGCCCACGAACAGCGCAATCGGAATCGTCGCAGCGATCGTGAATGTCCCCCAGGCACTTTCGCGTAACGCATTGACGACAGCCAGCCCGAGACCCGCAAGCGCGATGACGACGATGATGAGGATTGCCACCGAACCGACAATCGATGCAAGCGGACTGATCTCATTCCGGGCAATCTCCGCGAGTGATTTTCCGTTTCTCCGGATCGATCCGCAAGGATCATGAAATCGTGGACCGCACCCGCGAGACAAACGCCGATGAGAAGCCAGAGGAATCCCGGCAAGTAGCCGAATTGCGTAGCAAGGACAGGTCCGATCAAAGGTCCCGCACCCGAAATCGCAGCGAAATGATGTCCGAAACAGTACCCACTTGTTGGTCGGGACATAATTGTGTCCATCCTCCAACCGGTGAGCCGGCGTAATTCGGGTATCGTCCAGAGTAACAACTTTTGCTGCAATGAAGGCGCTGTAGTAGCGGTATGCGATTGCCATCACGCAGAGGGCGACAAGGACAAACGGGAGAGCATTCATGGGGATTTCACGGATCTGGGAGGAGAATGAGACTATGGATTGACATCACGAGAAGATATCAGCACAATTCCTGTTCTGCGCATTTCTTCCAGCGCATCAGCGCCGTCGTTCGGTTTGACGTTGACCGCTTCAATTGCATCATTGACGACGTACGTGCGGAATCCCTTCTTCACCGCGTCCAGCGCAGACGCCCGCACGCAATAATCCGTTGCCAACCCTGAAACATATAATTCCGTGACGTTTCTTTGCCTCAGGACTTTTTCCAGATCGTCGCTCGTCGCTTCAAAAGCGGAGTATCCGTCGTCCTTGTTCCTGGTCCCCTTGAGAAATACCTCATTGATCCTGTTCGCTGCAAGCTTGGGATGGAACTCTGCCCCTTTCGAATCTTGCACGCAATGCGGCGGCCACTTCTTGAAATGCACCGTGTCCGAAGGATGCCAGTCTTTTGAGGCAACGATAAATTCAAACTTGTCCAACAGCTCATTGATGATCGGTACCACCTTGTCTCCGTTGGGGACAGCCAGCGCCCCACCGGGACAAAAATCATTCTGAACGTCGACAACCAGCAATGCTCTCATAGTGTTCACGATATTTTGCGTTGGAGCTCATCAAAGACTCGAGATCCGCAACTCCATCAGTTTTGGACTGATACCAACCTTGTACGTATGCGGATACTCAAACCTCTTGTGTTCCGCCGACAACGAGGCAAGGCGTTCCCTTGCATAGGACGACGCCTCCTGCGGAAGGCTCGATCTTCCGACCGTCTTCCCATTCTCCATCACCTTTCGAACAGTAGCAGCTCAGGCGTGCAGTTCTTCAGACTGCTCCGCTGATCGGGGAAAAATGGGTGAACAATCTGGTCGACGCTACGATTCCGTCTCCAGACCAACGGCATCGGCATAGAACATCCCTTCCCCATTCCGAAAGCGAAAGACTTTCTTCAAACCGGGGAGCGTGACTTTTGAATAATTCTCCGAAAACTTGAGACGCGGCTTTCCATCGCACATGCTGAGCTTGTACACACCTTCCAACGCCGGAGAGCCGTGCGCCGTGATCAATCGCGTTCCGACCCCAAAGGAGTCGATCGGTGCCCCCTGCTGCAAGAGACTGCGGATCAGGTACTCATCGAGCTGATTTGAAACGACAATCTTGACATACTGAAGTCCCGCATCATCCAATCAATTGCCGCGCTTTCTTGCTCAAATAAGCGAGATCCCCGCTGTCGAGCCTCACCGCGACCAAGCCGGATATCCCTTCGCTTCAAGTTCCTTTGCCACTGTAATGGCGTTCGGGATTCCGCTCCGAAGCGTATTGTAGGTATCAACCAGAAGGACACAACGATCGGGATAGTATTCAGCGAATTTCCGGAAAGAAGTCAGTTCGTCGTCATAGCTTTGGATCCAGGAATGAGCCTGTGTGCCGGACGTTTCAAGTCCGAATTGAGAGAAGCGGCAAACACATTCGAGGTGCCATCGAGTCCGCCAATGATCGCTGCCTTGCTGGCATGGATTCCGCCAAATCCCTGGGCCCGACGAAGTCCGAAATCCACCACCCGGCGATCGCCTGCGACCGAACGCACGCGGGATGCCTTTGTCGCAATAAGCGATTCAAAATTCAAGAGATTGAGCAACACTGTTTCAATGATCTGAGTCTCGATAATATTGCCGTCAACACGCACCACGGGCTCGAATGGAAAAATGACCTCTCCTTCTCGAACAGAGAATATTGTCCCTTTGAACCTGAATGTTCGCAAATATTCCAGAAATTCCTTCCTGAAGACCCAGGGACGCAAGGTATTCGAGATCTTCCGATTCAAATTTCAATCGTCTCGAGAATTTCCAGGAGATCGCTGAGTCCTGCAAAAATAACGTAGCCTCCCTGGAATGGATTCTCACGGTAGAAGTAGTCAAAGGAGGCAGACGTATCCTGCCTGCCCGCAAGGAAATATCCTTGCGCCATCGTCGAGTTGATAGAAATCAGTGTATAAGAGCCGTATGTTTTTGGAGGAACGACATGAGGAATCCGCTGAGACCAGTCAGAACACTTTTTTCAAATGACGGATTTCCGGCTTGTCGCCTATCCACTCAATTGCAACGACATCAAACCGACACGGCTTGTCTTCAAGATTGTGTTGGAACAAGTAACCTTCTGCAGTGCGCTTGAGGAACGATTCCTTCTTCCGGTGTAATGGCATCCTCGGGTGTCCCAAACGACTTCGTGTGTCGTGATTTGACTTCAACAAACACCAGTTCGTCACGATCTTCGCGCAACGATGTCGATTTCACCACGTTCGAATCGATAGTTGCGTTGAAGGATCCTGAACCCCTCATCCTCGAGTAACTTCACCGCCATCTCCTCACCCGCATCGCCCGTGGCCTTGTTTCTGTGAGTATGCATGCGTGTTACCAATTGAAGTCAGCGCTCGTTGTCGAGCGAAAACTAATCAAAGTTGAAACAAAATCAAAGAATTGGTCATTCACGGGCCGAATCGATTCGAAGTCTGCGTGGAGAAGAGCCGCGATCTCGAGATTATTTTCCAAGGTGCAGATCGAACGAACGTCTGTGGATATCACACAAACCGTAACGTCTGATCGCCTCAAGGTGCTGTTTGGTTCCATACCCTTTGTGCTGCGCAAAACCATACAAGGGATATTGAACGTGATAACTCGCGCATGAGCCGGTCTCTTGTGACTTTGGCAACGATCGATGCGGCAGCAATGGTAAACGATTGTTCGTCCCCGTCGATGACGGTCTCGATATGGATACACGTCGTGTCGGAAATAATTGCCATCCACAATCACAAACTCAGGCTTCAAGGTTAGGTCGTCAATCGCTTTGTGCATTGCCAAAATCGTCGCCTGAAGTATATTGATCCGGTCGATGACGTCGTGTGCGACAATACCAACGCCAACGCTCAACGCTTGTTCCTTGATCAGCGGAAAGAAGTTCTTCACGCCTTTTCTCAGACAGTTTTTTCGAGTCTTCGACGCCTTTTATGAATGTTCCGCTTGGGAAAACGATTGCGGCGGCAACGACGGGACCCGCCAACGGCCCTCTTCCTGCCTCATCGATACCTGCGATCGTTCCGGATGCCTTTGTCCCAGAGCGAAAGCTCGATCTCCAACGAAGCGTGTAATCCAGTCATAGTCTCAAGATTCTCAGGGAGACCCAAGAAATATCGCAATCAGTCCGACAAGCATGCAGATCTTGAGTCCGTTGCTGAGTCGGTCCATAGCCGATGGCCTCGGATCTTTCCACATCAGGACCATGACCGTGACGCAGAAGAACATCGACGAACAGAACCGGATAGAGATACAACACCGTGTACACCTTAAGTTGATAGGCTCGCAATGGTCGATGCGATGAGCAAGACCATCGAGCACTGGCAAGCCAGAGCGCAGGCGTAGTTCCGTACCGAACCGGAAGAGTCATCGCTTTGCCCTTCCTGTCGCCTTCCATGTCCTCAATGTCTTTGATAACTTCGCGAGCGACATTGATAAGGAATGCAAAGATTGCGGGCATGACCGCTCTGTTGAGATTCCCGACGACGACTGCGCCATAGATGAATGCCATTCCCGTCATCAGTCCGACGACGAGATTGCCGATAACGATTGTCCGTTTGAAAAGCGCGCTGTACCAATAGAGAATAACGACGGCGAACAGGACGATTCCGAGGGCGAAGACGGTTCAGAAAGAAGTTCAACGCAATCGCAGCGATTGAAAGAACAAGCCATTCGATCCACGCCTCTCTCTTCGTCGCATCGCCGCGAGGTATCGGACGTGACGGTTTGTTCGTCCTGTCGATTTCAACATCGAAAAAATCATTGATCGAATTCGCCGCCGCAGCCACAAACCCACCTGTCAATGCAGCGATAACAATCTCCAGCCCATTGGCTTGCCTTTGCGCCTGCCAGAATCGAAGCAGCGGGAATTGAGAGCACGTGATCGCCACATTCACGGGCCTTGCCAGGTCAAGATAAGCTTTGAATTTTCTAGAAAGCATTGATCAGCCGTAGTGCAATTTGGCAGTGCTGAAGGTATCGCCTTCACCGAACCCAATGCTATGGAACGATCGACATGGCTTTCAGCTGCCAAGTGGATGATCCCGTCAACATCTTTCTGCCGCAGAAGTTTTCCTACCTCCGCTCTATCCATGGTATCACTTGGTGAAAAGAGTAGTACGGGTCCGCTCGATTTCGGAAAGATTTTCAAGCCGACCAGCATAGGTCAGCTTGTCGACATTCACGACACGGTGCCTCAAATCGCGCACCAAATGTATGCATAAAGCCGAACCAATGAAGCCCGCACCGCCTGTGACGAGAACGGTTTTCATTGATGTGTCTTCAGTTCAGATCGCAACTCTACCAACCGGGGCGCCACCGCGTCCTTGTCCGACAAAAGAGGCAATTCGCCTTTATACAGTGGCCAAGCGATCCCGATCTCTTCATCTGCCCAATTGAGCGACCGCTCATGTGCGCGCGAATAGAAATTGGACACCTTATAGCCAACCACTACATTCGGCTCGAGCGTAAGAAACCCATGCGCGAATTGGGATGGCAGATAGAGCTGATTATTCTGATGTGCAGTCAATTCAACACCGAACCACTTGCCGAAAGTCTTCGAACCCAAGCGCAAATCAACTGCAACATCAAAGATTGCGCCAGATAATACACGGATAATTTTGGATTGCGCGAGTGGAGCCAACTGAAAATGCATCCCCCGCAGCGTATGAACCTGGCTTGACAATGACTGGTTGTCCTGAACCCAGTTTGACTCAGTTAGTCCTTCAGCCTGAAGTTTTTGAAGGTGAAAAGTTTCGGTAAAAAAACCTCTTGAATCCTTGTGGATTGGAAATTTTGAGTCGTTTCAGTCGGATCGACACTTCATTTTTTTGAAGGTGACCACCGCAGCGACATCGCGAGCATCTGCTGCGGACGAAGCTTTGCCATAGATCTTGATTGAAACGTTTTCGTACTCTTTAAATGTTGTCACGCTGTTGCCGTTGTATTCCGACCAGTATTCCTGATTGAAATCGCTCGCGATGCGGCCACGCTCGTTTGCCGGTACCAATTCATCGATAATTCGTACAAAGTCCTGTTGTGGCATTGTCGAATCCAGGTCGATCGTGGTTGGGGAGTAATGAGCCTTTTCTATTGCGATTTCGCAGACCTGCCCGCTCACCGAGAACCTAGGCATTATCAGAACTCCCGGGCGCGCTTCGTATGCCTCGACTCGCTTGTACCTGGAGAAATCTTCGCCGCGCTTAGGTGTTACAGGAGCCAACAATATAAAGGTACAGGCAAAACCGACTGATCTGCGCATGATCTTCCTCCATACGAGATGTTTCGATAGTTTACTGCGTAACTGGTTTGACGACCGGCTGCGTAGTGGAGAGCGTATAGTTTGCACTACCCTTACTATCCGGTCCTATGTTTGTTAAGGTCCTTGTGCTAGTGGCTGAGCATGCTGCCCCGCCGGGGGTCTTAAACGTGAGTGTCTGTGTTCCGGCGGGTGGCGCATCCATTTCTGGAGTTTAGCACGTTACGGTGATACTCACTTGTATAGGGTAGGCAATACGTAATAGACTCCCCCTCCTGGGTGGCCTACCCTTTCGGTTTTGGAAAGGGTGGGCCCCTCTTCTCTTCGATGCCGAAAAATCTCCGACGCATCACCGGTTTTGGCGATCTTCATTTCATCACCTTTTGTTGCTACCAGCGCAGGGCGTTTCTGGACACCGTCCGGGCCCGCAATCTGGCCGTTCGCTCCCTCGAGCAAACGCGGCTGCGCTACCGCTTCGCCCTCGTGGGCTACGTTTTCATGCCCGAGCATGTGCACCTGCTTTTGAGCGAGTCCGGCAACGCTAGTCCTGCCAAGATCGTCCAGAGTTTCAAGCAGCGAGTCTCCCGCGCCCTGCGCGCCAGAAAACGCAAGCGCCCGGGGCAACTCGTGTTGCGTTTTCCAGAGCGAAGTGGGGAATTCCGCCGCTTCTGGCAGCGCCGCTATTATGATTTCAACGTGTACTCGCGGGCGAAGAGGAAGGAGAAGCTCCACTACATGCACGAAAATCCTGTGCGGGCAAAGCTGGTGAAGCATCCCGGAGACTGGCCGTGGAGCAGTTGGTGTCATTTCTATCGAGGCGAAGGCCTGCTGCGAATGGATCCTTGGGGATAAAAGAAAAAGCAACCAGCAAAAATGAGCAGCGAAGAGGGGCCCACCCTTTCCAAAACCGAAAGGGTAGGCCACCCAGGAGTTTCTCATGCGTTAAGCGTGCGCCACCCGCGACGGCTGGATGGCGCATACTGGCTGCGCTTCCGGGGCCGCTATCTCCGGCTGCGCCACTGCCCGGAACCGGCGCCGCGCGCGGCAAGTCCTTCCGGCCTACGGCCTACAGGGCTTGCCGCAAATCCCCTTTCAAGAAAGAACAAAAGTGCACCCCCAAACCATCCCTGGCGGAGATTTCTATATGGCAGAAAACCGGACATTCTCACTTTGCAGCGACACGGTTCCCCGTCCCCGGTTCCCCCGGTTCCCAGGCGGTGGTTCCGGGCCGCTCACACGCGGAAGTCAGCCCTGCCGTAGCGCCTCGGCTGGGTTTGCCCGCGCGGCAGCGCGCGCCGGAAAGTAGCAACCCACCGCTGCCGCCAGCACCAGCAGTACAACGGCTGCGAAGATCGGTTCCGCCTGCGAACCGATCATCGAGCCCAGCCATCGCTCCAGGAGCCGCCGCAAGTCCAGCGCCGCCGCCACGCCTAACCCCGCGCCCACCATAACCGCGAGGACCAGTTCGCGTGTCACATTCCAGGCCAGCCGGCTGGGGAGCGCGCCCATCGCCGAGCGCACCGCAAGCTCGTGCCCTCGAGTTGCCACTGTTGCCGTAGCCACTGCGTACACGCCTTGGACGCTCAGTCCCAGACCTAGCAACGCCAACAGAAGCATACCGGCCACGCGCGCCAGCGGTCGCGTCACCGTCGCTTGCCAGCGCTCCTGCATGGTTGAAACAACCGCAATCTCCGCCGGGATTGCCATTCCGTCCAGCGCCTGCGGGGCGAGCGTGGCGACGGCGTTCGGCGAGATTGCCGTGCGCAAAATCACTTCGCCGCCGAGAAAGTACGCTGACTGCGCCCCGGGCAAATAAACCGTCGCAACCGGCTTCTGAGACCAGTATCCGTTGAAATTCGCCGCCACGCCGACGATCTTGTAATGGTCCTGAAACTTGGACCCCACGGCGATCTGCGAACCCACCGCCTGCTCCGGGGAGGTCCAGTTCTGCTGGGCCATGTCCAAGCTGATGATCGCCACCGGCTCACCGTGGCTGTTGTCGGTGTCGTCAAAGCCGCGGCCGAACAAAATCGGAATGCCGAGAGTGCGGAAATAGCCAGGCGAAACTGACATAGGCCAAGTGGTTTCGCGCTCGGTATCGGCTGCATCGCCCTGCTTCCTAAAGGAAAGGGGCGCGCTGTAGGGCGGAAGCAGGTCCACCAGTGCGATCGCCTGTGTTCCTGGGAGCCGCTCCAGCCGCGACAGCATTTGCTGGTTGAAGTCTGCCACTTGAGCGTCCGTAGGGACGAAGTTGTCGGGCGAGCCGACCGACAGCAACACCGTGTGGCTCGGCGCCGGCCCGAGATCGGCGGCCGAGAGCTTGGCGTAAGTGCTGGCCGTCAGCCCCGCAGCCGCGAGCAGGCAAATCCCGGCGCCCGCTTGTGCTGCCAGCAAAATTAACCGCCAGCGGCCGGCTCCGGGGCTAGAATCGCTGAATCCGACGAAACCTGGTCCACCTGCCGCCAGCGCGCGCGACGTCCCCGGTCCGTCCGCTGCCGATACCAGCAGCGCCGACCAAACCATCGCTGCTGCCAATGCAAAAGCCCCAAAACCGATCAGAACGATGAGATTCAATGGTGGCGGATGCAGAAGCGGCGGGCCAAGTCCAGCTGCCGGCACCAAATGCGCCAGCACACGCAGTAGCGCGAATGCAACGGCCACGCCGAGTCCCAGCGATAGCAGAGTGAGCAGACATTTTTCGGCCGCCACTTCCTGCCACAGGCGCCAACGACCCGCGCCCAGCACCGCCCGGATGGCAATCTCCCGCCGTCGCCGTCTGCCCTCCGCCCCCATTAAGATGGCGAGATTCACGCAGCCTACCAGGAAAACCAGCGCCACGCCCAGCGCCAGCAGACCCATCGTCTGCCTCACTGGGCCTTGCGCTATCTCCTCGAAGCTCCGCACCACGGGGCGCTTCCGCCGCTCAAAGCTGAAGCGCTGCTCTAAATTTTCGGCGACTGCGGTTAGTGCCGCCTGCGCTTGCGCCGCGCTGACGCCTGGACGAAGCCTCCCCAACCCGAATAGGAAGGTAGCTTGTCGCGGGCGCGCCGCAATGTTGGGCTCCAAGAGGTACCACACGTCCGGCGAGTTCTCCATGAACGGGAGCGGAATGCCAACGCTAGGCGGGAGTACGCCGGCTATCCGCAGGGGGAGTTGGTCGCTCCCTGTCGCGCTCGACGCGATCCCGATCATTGTACCAATCACCGCCGTGCTGCCGCCGTACCGCGTCTGCCACAGGTGATAGCTGATCCAAGCCGGAGACGTCCCGCTGCTGCCCTTGAAAGGCTCATCGTCGAGCCGGACTTCGCGCCCTAGAACAGGACGGATGCCCAAATCGCCGAGCGCGCTCGCCTGGATGTAGCAACTGCGAGCCTTCGTTACACCCATGCGGTCGAGTAGCCAGAGTTGAGGGACCGCGAAGCCGCCCAGCGCGGAGAACGTGCCGTGGCTTGCGTCTGCGAAATCCGTGAGGTCCGGCCCTGATATCCCTAAGACCGGAGCGCCGGACTCGGCATGCTCCCACACCGCCACCAGCCGACCTGGATCGCGAAATGGCAACGGCTCATAGCCCAGCGCCAGCATCAGACTCACCAGGGCCGCTGCCGCGCCCATGCCGATGGCGATTGTGACGGAAAACTGCGCCGTCAGCAGCGGGCTTCGCCGCCAGCTTCGCAACCAAGCGCCTAACATGATGTCGAGTCTACCTCCGACTGCGGCCGGAGTGTCGCACTACTTGACCGGCGGGTGGCGCATCCTCTGGATTTGGAATTATTTTTGATTTGCATGACCCGCGCGCCGCGGCGATAGAATAGCTTTACTTGGCGATGGAGTAAAGACTCTGGGGCGGCCTTCGTGTTATTTTGGCTTGCGAGTGGGCGAGCGCTCATTTGATCGACGGGAGCTTGACAGATTCCGGAGCGGGTCATCCGAGCCACCCGCCGACCGATGTGGAAGAGTGAGAAGTAAACCGTAAGCCAAACCCGAAGGACATCTTGCGCGAAAGGCCAATCCGGTCTCGCCACTTTCCTCGTCGAGCGCGAATCGCTAAGATGGTCGCCATGCAATATCCACCGAATCGTCGCAGCTTTCTCATCGCCGGCGGGCTGACCGCGCTGGCGTCAACGCGGGTGCTTGGCGCCAACGATACCTTGCGCATCGGGGTGATTGGAGCGGGCGGACGGATGGGCGACTTGCTCAATGCCGCCGACAAGGCGGGCGCGTACCAGATTGTGGCGGTGAGCGATGTCTATGCACCGCGGCGCGATGCCATCAAAGAACGCTCCAAGGGCATCGCGACGGCGCACGTGGATTATCGCGAAGTCCTGCAGAAGGAGATTGACGCCGTCATTATTGCTTCGCCCGACCACTGGCATGTGCGGATGGCGGCGGACGCTTTGGCAGCGGGCAAGGACGTTTATCTTGAGAAGCCGGTGACGCACACTTTGGAGGAAGGGGCGGCCCTCACGCATGCGGTGCGCGCCAGCAAGCAGATTCTGCAGTGCGGGATGCAGCAGCGGAGCTGGAGCCACTTTCGCGATGCGGTCGAGTTGATTCAGGGAGGGAGCCTCGGGCGCGTCCCGCAGGTCAGGACGTATTGGTGGCAGAACTATCAGGTTTTCGGGGCGCGCAAGCCGATCGACACCCAGGCGCTCGATTGGAAGCAGTGGCTCGGCGGCGCTCCTGAGCAGGAGTTCAGCGAAGAAAAATTTTACCGCTGGCGATGGTTCTGGAATTTTGGCGGCGGCGCGATGACCGATCTCTTCACGCACTGGATCGACGTGGTGCACTGGGCGATGAAAGCCGACCAGCCGAGGGAGGCGCAGATGCTCGCCGATAAATATATTTTTGAGCAATGGGATTGTCCCGACACGGTGCAGGCGGCGCTCCGTTATCCGGGCTTCGATGTCGTCTACGAGGGCATGATGGCGTCTTCGATCGACGACGGCGGACTGGAGTTCCGCGGCACGGAGGCAACCATGAAGCTCAACCGGAACGGGTTTGGCGTGTATCACGAAGGCGTGTTCGGCAGAGAAAATCCGGTTGTGAAGGCAGACAGCTTCCGCGACGGCACCATTGACCACATGCAGAATTTCTTCGACTGCATCAAGAGCCGCAAAGAGCCCAACGCGCCAGTCGAGACCGGAGTCGCCGCAGCCCGCGCCGGCCAGATCGCCAATCTGGCTTACCGCCGCACCGACCGAGGGGCAGCGAAATAGAAATGGTGGTGGTTGCGGCAGAGCGGGTTGAAGGCGGCGTGGCAGGCCGGACAACTCGAGTTGCACTGGAAGTATTCGGAGATCGTCAGCTCAGTGCCGCAGGCTCCACAAAGAATGCCTTTCTGGTTCCATTCACTTTGAGGCCACACTTCGATGGGGTGGCTTGCGAGGGCGTCGTGGCAGTCTTTGCAGGCGTAGTAGGTGGAGCAGCATTTCATTTTGATGGCGATGATGTCGGTGGGACCGTGGTAGTGAAGGCAGCGGGTTTGGGGGTCGAGGTCGAGGCCGCGGACTTCGGGATTGGGTGAAGGCATTGGAATAGTGGCGGCTCGGAAGAAGAGAATAGCAAAACACGACTCCAAAGAAGATTGCCTTTGGAGCAAAAGGCCAAATACGGGCCGGAATCCGCTGGCGCTACACAGTTGGCGGGGGATGTGCTATAAGAGTCGGGCCGTGAAAGGTGCCACGAATCAGGAGTTTGCCCCGGTGAAGCGGGAGCCGGCGGAGGTATCAGTGGAAGATGCCTCGGCGGCGAAAGTTGAAGCGTCGTTTCTTGTCGCAGGGGAAGATGCTTCGCGCTATTGCCCGGTGTGCTCGCAGCGGCTGGAATCACGGCGTTGCAAATTGATTTGCGCGGTCTGCGGATATTACATGTCGTGTGCGGACTATTATTGATAAGCTTTGTGGTCCCGGCCCGGGTTGCCGCCGGTACTGCTATCCGATGAGGAGGAAAACACAGTGGCCTTGAAGATGACAAACCGGGAAGTGGACGGCGTAGCGGTGGTGGCGCTGGACGGGCGAATCGTGCTCGGCGAAGAGAGCAACGCGCTGCGCGAAAAAGTGAAGAGCTTGATCGCCGAAGGAAAAAAGAAAGTCGTGCTGAACATGGCGAATATTACGTTCATTGACAGCGCGGGGTTGGGCACGCTAGTGGCGGCGCATCACAGCGCGAAGTCGCAGGGCGCGTCTCTGAAACTGGCGCATCTCGGCAGCAAGTTCCAGGAAGTGCTGCAAATTACCAAGCTGCTGACGGTCTTCGACGTGTACAACAGCGAAGCCGAAGCAGTGGCCAGCTTCGCCAAGTAAGCCGGACCGCAGCACGAACAATGGTTTTTGCAAAAGGGCACGCTTGCGCGCGCCCTTTTTGTTTTGGTGGAGGAAGCGTCTCATTAGTTCACACTTGCAATACAAACTTCCGTTTTAGTTCTAAGCCGACTTCCTATTACTGTTTATAGGCAGCGGCTACGCATCGGCGCGGTACATGGTGATGCCGCTCAGAAGTTTTGGATAGAAGTCGGTGGACTTTTGCGGCATCACTTCTCCGGCGATCGCAATGCGCATCACCTGATCAACGTCCACGGGGTTGAGGAGAAACGCGATTTGCGCGGCGCCGCGGTCAACAGCGTCAAGAGCGGCGAAGGCTTCGCGCTCGTAGGTGAGATTTTTTTCGGCGGTCACGGCTTGCGGCGTAATGCCAAACGCAGGCTCGAGAATTCCGTCGTGCAGAAGAACCACATCGAGCTCGCGCTGGAGCGGCGAAACGGCGTGCAGAAGTTGCGCGATGTCGGCACCGCGCCGCAGCGTTAAGACATAGTAGGCGCGCTTCGTGGGCTCCGCGGCGGGATAAACGCCGATGGCTCTTTGCCCGCGCGCTTGCTGTAGATGCGCGAGAAACTTAGTTTGCGCTTCCGCTTTCTGCCCGTCGCCGGCAAAAGGAAATGCCTGCGCTTCAAACCACGGCTCAAGGTAGCGGCGCGCTTCACTCCAGGAAAAATCGTGCAAGTTGGCGGCGAGGCGATGCGTGGGAAGAATGGTTAGGCCTTCGCTGCACGAGTTGACGAAGGTCATCATCGCGAAATCGTACGGGGCCGACGCGTAGGGGGCCGAGGGATGCAGGCCTCCGGCAGTGAGGCGGCGCTCATTGCGATAGGTTAGCGCGGTCTCGTAACGATGATGGCCATCGGCGATGACGAGCTTGTGATCTTCCATCGCGGACTTGATAGAGGCGGTGCGGCCGGGATCGGCGATGACGCGCAGGCGGTGCACAACTCCGTATTCATCGCGCAGCGTGGTCGCGGGAGCGGTGGATTCGGCATCTTTTAGGATTGCGTCAATGCACTGCCGCGGATCCGAGTAGAGCATGAAAAGCTGGCCGGTGTGCGTGCGCGTGTGGCGGAGAAGTTCGAGGCGATCAGCCTTGGGGCCGGATAGTGTGTGCTCGTGGCGAAAGACGACGCCGGCGGAATAGTCCTCAAGTTTGCCGGCGCCGATAAAACCGCGGCGCGTGCGCTGCTCGCCGGTTCCGGGGACGGTGTATTCCTGTGTGTAGGCGTAGAAAGAAGGAACAGGATCCTGTATGACAACGTTTTCGCGGAGCCAGCTTTCGAGCGCAGCGGCGGCGCGCGTGTAGACATTGTTCTGCGGGGAATCTTCAGGATAGGTGCGGCCCTTTTCGACGGAGATGAGGTTATGCGGGTCGGCGGCATAGTAGTTGTCCTGCATGGCCGGAGAAATTTTGTCGTAGGGCTGCGTGAGGACGCGTTCGAACGGGACACGCTGGGGATTGTAGCGAAACGCCTGGAAGGGGTGAACCTGGGCCATGTGGTCTCCGGTTATGTTTTGTGCCGAGCGGCAAGTCCTCTAGTTTACGCGAAATGAAGAGGATTCTGAAAAACGATAGAACGCTTTCTTTAATGCAGTTTTCATGATGGATTAAAAATCGCTACGGGAGCGACGAATTGGGGAGCGGACATATTAAGATGAAGGATTCATGGCTGACCTAAGACTGAGTTCTGTGCATGCGCTGATTTTCGACCTGGACGGCACGCTGATTGATTCGAAGCAGGATTTGATTCATTCGGTCAACGCGATGCTGCGCGAATTGGGGCGCGGGGAGCTGGCAGCGGAGACGATTTCCGGCTACATCGGGCACGGCGCGCCGAAACTTATAGCGAGAGCGCTTGGGGATGGATGCAAGGAAGAGGAACGGCAGCGCGCGCTGCAGTTTTTCTTGAGCTATTACGAGCAGCACAAAATGGACACGACGTGCGCGTATCCTGGCGTTGCGGAGACGCTGGAAAAACTGGCGGATTTGCCGATGGCGGTTTTGACGAACAAGCCGGTGCGAATCAGCGTGCGGATTCTGGATGCGATGGGGCTTGCGAGACATTTTCGGGCGATCTACGGCGGAAACAGTTTTGAAACGAAAAAGCCTGATCCGCTCGGCGCAGCGACGATTCTGAAGGAATTTGGCGTCGAGCCGCGGGAAGCGCTGCTAGTAGGCGATTCCGAAGTGGACGTGCAGACAGCGCGGAACGCGGGGACGCTGGCCGCGGCGGTGAATTACGGATTTGGAGTGCATGACCGCGGGGCGAACCCGGCGGATATTTATCTCGATCGCTTTGGCGAACTGGCGACACTTTTAGGCAGCGGGGCGATTTCCGACTAGCGCGTAGTACATCCGAGTGGAACATTTTCGACGGCGCAGCACATCGGGGACAACCTCCTTGACACGCATCCATATTTCTGCAATTATCGAAACATGGCGATTGGATCAGCCAAAAAGAGCGCGGAACATGTGGCGAAGCTGGCCGACATGCTTTCCGCGATGGGAACCGAACCGCGGCTCAGAATCATGCGATTGCTGTTGTCCGCGCATCCTGAAGGGTTGGTCGTAGGCGAGATCCAGACGGAGCTGGACATTCCGAACTCCACGCTCTCGCACCACCTCGAGAAATTGAAGAATGAAGATCTTGTGAACGTGCGCCGCGAAAGCACATTTTTGCGCTACACGGCTAATACGGAAGCGCTTCAAGAGCTGTTGGGATTCCTGTACGCCGAATGCTGCACACGAAATAAGGCCGTGAAGCCGCAAGACATCGTTCAAATCTGCAAATAGGAGCTGCACCATGAATGGCGAGAGCATCAGAGAAGTTGTGAAAGAAAAATACGGCGAAGCGGCACTTCGCGTGAACACGGGCGGGAGCGCTTGTTGCGGAGCAACGGCGGCCAGCAGCTGCGGCGTCGATCCCATCACCTCAAATCTCTACGACGCTTCGCAGTCCGGGGAAATTCCCGCAGAAGCCCTGCTTGCTTCGCTCGGCTGCGGGAATCCCACGGCGCTTGCAAAACTCGCTCCCGGCGAGGTGGTCCTCGATCTGGGTTCCGGCGGTGGAATTGACGTGCTGCTCTCCGCCAAGCGCGTCGGCCCAACCGGCAAAGCGTATGGGCTCGACATGACCGACGAAATGCTCGCGCTTGCGAACGAAAATAAAAAGAAATCCGGAATCGCCAACGTCGAATTCCTGAAAGGCGAAATTGAAAACATCCCGCTGCCGGACAATTCCGTGGACGTGGTTATCTCCAACTGCGTTATCAATTTATCCGCGGACAAAGACAAAGTCCTCCGTGAAACTTTTCGCGTGCTGAAGCCGGGCGGCCGCTTCGCCGTTTCGGATGTTGTGATTCGCGGCGAAATGCTTCCTGAAATTCGCAAAAGCGTTTTGCTGTGGGTGGGCTGTATCGCAGGCGCTCTGGCTGAAGACGAGTATCGCCGCAAACTTGTCACCGCAGGATTTGAACAAATTGACGTTGAACCAACGCGAATTTATCGCGTGGAAGATGCCCGCGAATTCCTCACTGGCCAAGGCCTCGATGTCGAAGCTCTCGCTCCGCAGGTCGATGGCAAGTTCCTGAGCGCGTTTATCCGGGCGGTTAAGCCCGCGAGCCCGAACGCCCAAGTTCCGTGCTGTGGTCCAAACTGCTGCAACTAAAAGCGAAACGAGAAGCCGCGAATGCCCCGACACTACAACGTTTTATTCCTTTGCACCGGCAACTCCGCCCGGTCGATTCTCGCCGAAGCGATTTTGAACAGAAAACGTGTTCCCAATTTCACTGCTTACAGCGCGGGAAGCCATCCCAAAGGCGCGGTTCATCCCGCCGCGTTGCGACTTTTGGAAGCGGCAAAGTTTCCAACAGCAGATCTTCGCAGCAAGCCATGGGATGAATTCGCCAAGCTCGGCGCTCCCAAACTAGATTTTGTGTTCACAGTTTGCGACAACGCTGCCGGCGAGGTCTGTCCCATCTGGCCCGGTCAGCCGATGACCGCTCATTGGGGAATTCCTGATCCTGCTGCCGTCGAGGGCACGTCCCAACAAATCGAAAAAGCTTTCCGAGAGGCTTTCTTGCATCTCGACCGGAGAATCAGCCTCTTCCTCTCTCTGCCACTATCTTCCCTCGATCGGCTGGCGCTGAAAAAAGAAATAGACCGCATTGGCCATCAATGATGGTCTCGCTTGCTCGGCGCACCGCAGCGGAATTTCTCGGCACCGCTTTCCTTGTCGTCGCGGTGGTCGGATCCGGCATCATGGCGGACCGACTCTCGAATGGGAACGTTGCTCTGGCGCTTCTGGCAAACACGATTGCTACAGGAGCTGCGCTTGTGGCTCTGATCCTTACGTTTGGTCCGATCTCCGGCGCACACTTGAATCCAATCGTGACTGTAATGGATGCCTTGGAAAAGGGCCTCTCTTGGGCAGACACTCCTTACTACGTATTAGGACAAATCCTTGGCGGGATTTCCGGGACAGTGGCGGCACATCTGATGTTTGGATTGCCTGTGTTTTCCTTTTCGCATCACGTTAGAAGCGGGCTCCCCCAAGTATTTAGCGAGTTTGTAGCGACGTTTGGTCTGGTCTCTATCATTTGGGGTTGTTCCCGCCGGAGATCCAATGCTGTTCCATATGCTGTGGGCGCCTACATCACAGCGGCCTACTGGTTTACAGCCTCCACCTCATTTGCAAACCCTGCGGTCACCATTGCGAGATGCCTTAGTGATACGTTCGCGGGTATACGGCCCGCTGACGTTCCGTGGTTTATATTCGCGCAGTTCCTTGGAGGTTTTGCGACAACGATGGTCTTTCGCTGGTTTGCGCCTCGTCTGCAAGTTCGAGCCAGGGATGTTTCATGGAAGAGTGACTCGGAGCAGAATTTTCAGATTGAGACGTGCAGGTCTGGCGCGGATGAAGCTTCGGTTTGAAACTATGGGTAGGGCGTGTAGTCTTCGATTAGTTTGGCCGATCACTCGTTCGGCGGTAAATCGTTGTGCTTGATAGACAGGAAGGTCTTGCATGCGGGTCGCTGCGATTTATGACATTCATGCGAACCTGCCAGCGCTTGAGGCTGCAGTTGAGGATATTCGTCGAGCGGAAGTGGACCAGATCGTGGTCGGGGGCGATGTATTTCCGGGGCCGATGCCGCGCGAGACGATCGAGCGATTGCTGGAGCTCGACATTCCAATGCAATTTATTCACGGGAACGGCGACCGCGAGGTGCATGCGCGGATGAAGGGCGTGGAGACGGAGTGGTATCGCACCGCCCCGGAACAGTGGCGAGAGCCTGTGCGCTGGACGGCGAAGGAGTTGGGACCTGAAATTGAGCGACTGTTAGCTGGCTGGCCCAAAACACTGAGTGTCGAGATACCGGGAATAGGCAAGGTGCTGTTTTGCCACGCCACGCCGCGCAACGACACGGAGTGCTTCACGCGGCTGACGTCGGAAGACCGGCTCTTGCCGGTGTTTGATAATGTTGACGAGCCCCTCGTCGTGTGCGGCCATACCCACATTCAATTTGACCGAAGGATTGGACAGATTCGAGTTGTGAACGCGGGCAGCGTGGGAATGCCGTTTGGGGAGCCAGGCGCGTATTGGCTCTTACTTGGGCCCGGCGTTCAGCTTCGGCGTAGTTCGTACGACCTCGCAAAAGCTGCTGCGCGCATTCGAGGTACGCGGTATCCACAAGCTCAGGAATTTGCAGAGCACAATGTCTTGCAACCTCCCTCAGAAGAAAAAACACTGGAAGCATTTAGCCGCGTCGAATTGAAGTGAGAGCGTGAGCTCCTCCCGGACCGGTTGAGCTGAGTTGACGTTCTCGTGGTTGCCAATGATGAAGCTAGCGTCTCGCGGTGCGGAGCGGTGGAGCGTGGAATTGAAACGCTACGAAGCATTGAGTTTCGACTGGTTTGCCATCTACCAGTGTGGGTTGGTAGCGCCATTGGCGAAGAGCCTGAGCGACGGCCATGGCGAGGTTCGCTGGACCGAGGATCAGCCTTACATTTTCGATGCGACCGTCTTTGGCGACGGTGGCTTTGACGCGGACTGAATTGGCAACGGTGGCTGGAATTTGCGCGGCTTGCGGATCAGCGCGGGAAATCAGTTCTCCGACAACTCCTTTTTTGTTTCGATGGAATGGCCATCCCATGTGGGCCGCTGGCATGAGCACGGAACGCTGGATGTGCATCGTCACTGTGGGCGATTCGAGAACGCATTCGCCGGGCAAACTAAAAAAAGAAGCCGGATGTCGGCTGGGGAGATGGAGTTCCAGAACCTGGTTTCGGGGCGGGTCCTTCTGAACGGCGGAGGCGTCGGACTTGGGCAAGAGCGCTGGGCGCGTGGGCAATCAGCGCGGTTGAGGTACGGTGCGGCAGAGACTGGCATGTATTTCGGCTGCCATCCAGATGACTTTGTCCAGTTGTCCGGCGGATTTCGCGAGATAGCCTGGCTTGTGCAACATGACTTCGATTTGTTGCATATCGTCTTTAGCAAACCAAGTGCAGTGGCCCCATTGCTGTTCGTGTCCGTCTCCGTCGGAACCCGCAGGCCAGGGCTCACATTTTACTAATTCTACTTGGACTGCGGCGGCAAGCTTCCACTGTTTGCTCGCGTCTACATAGGCGGACCAGCCTACCTGCGCCATGTCGGACGTTCGCCAAATTTCGCTGCCTGAATTGACCCTGCTTTGCAAGGCCGCGGCGGCTTGCTCGTCCAGGGGACTGCCTGAGTGGTAGTAATCACAATAGACGTGGTCCGCAGATGGTTTGGGAGGAGAGATCGCGTGACACACGTCGCGAACGACTGCGCTCGTCGGCGTGATCTCGGTGGATTGACCTGCCTTTTGGATGAAGCCTCCCGCAAATTTGTACGACACGGTCATGTCAGGCGACATCCACGGTCCTGAATAATTGAGCCCTCCCGTCGGCTTGATCGTGTCGTTCCAGTGTTTGGCAAGGACGGCGTAGCATTTCTTGAAATCGTCCCGCAGCGAGCAGCCTGGAATGTCTGATAGCGCTTTCAATTCGTCGGCAGAGGGTTGCCAACGATCTGACGTGCATTGGAATTGTCCTCCAGCCGGCACAGTGGTACGTTGCGACGAGACGCTTACGACGCGTTCGATCACCAGAAGATGGCAGCATTGCTCCATTCCAAAGCCGCCCTTTGTCCCCGAGAAAAATTTTCCGTGCAGGGTTGCGGTCACTTTATAGAAGAGGCACTCCGGCCCGCAACCGTCGCCGTTGGGCTTTCGGAAACGAGTTGCACCAACGTCGTTTACAAACTTATCCAGCAGGGCATCGCGCACCAGGGGAATGGTGATGCCCTTGACCTGGACGTCCACTCCCGTGTGCTTGGGAAGAAAAGTAGAAATACCCCAATATTCGCCCGGCGACTGGACATCGCCGCCAAGGTCCAACCAGACTCCGCCTTGGCTGTGTGACTCACAGGCGGCGTGGATGATGAAATCGAATTTCCCGAAATAGATGAGTCCGCGAACTTCAACCAATTTTTTGTCGTAGGCGTTTGGATGGGACTCCAATTGACAAACGGTCACTTGAACCGGCGGGTCCTTTGATTGTTTGCTCTGGGCCAAGCCTATAGGCGCCGCGAACAACAGAACTGCGGGTAGGAAAACGGCGGCGGAGACAGAGATGATGGTCGTCACACCGCCAATTCTACGCCAAGCCGGAGCTGCGCGCCCGACGGACCACATCACATCACCGGAGTCGTCTGGCGAGAAGGATCAGAAAAGAGCGCGAGTGAGAAGGCCGGCAACGGTGCCGAGGGCGGCGACAGTGGCGTAAGCCGCGGCGGCTATTTTCCAGGAGATGGTTTTGCCTACGACAGAAAGAGAAAAGACGCTGACGATACCGAGGGTGCAGAGAATCGTTACGACGTAGGGAAGCGGGACGCCCTTGGTCATGGCGATGTAGGCGATGGCGACGTCGAAGGCCATGGGAACGGGAAGGAAGGCACTGACCAGGGCGACGAGAAGGATGCCGCCGATAGTGGCTTGGGCAATAAGAGCTTGTGCGGGGAGAAGTTCGATGACGAGCGCGCCGAGGATGGCGGCGAGAATCATCAACGGAAAGGCGACGCGGAAAACGTACCAGAAACTTTTGAGGAAAGAGCGGGCGGTGGATGCAAAGGCTTGCATCCAAGTTTCCGAGTTGGGGATTTCGATATGGCAGAAAACCGGACATTTCTACTTTGCGTTGACAGCCGGCAACTCGACTATATTTGCGGTTCCCTTTTTCTTGCGTTCTTGCGCAGCACTTGGCAGACTCGGCGCGTGCTGATTGGACTGTTTACAGAATTGAATGGGACCGGCGGAGTGCAGCGGGCAAGCCGGCATCTTGCTGCCGTGTTGAGTGAATTCGCGACGAGCCGACACATGGACTGCCGGCTGCTGAGCCTTAACGACACGCGAGAGCTGCACCGGATGTCCGTGGGCGGCAAGGAATTTGTGTTTACGGGATGCGAGCGAAGCAAGGCGCGGTTTACTGCGACGGCGATACGCGCGGCGAGACGGCACGGGAAGCTGGTTCTGGCGGGGCATCCGAATCTGGGGCCGGTGACGCAAGCGATGAAAGCGGTTGCGCCGCGGCTGCGGAGGATCATTTGCACGCACGGCATGGACGTGTGGGAGCCGCTTCCGGCGCTGCGGCGGATCGCGCTGCGGCGTGCGAACGTGGTGCTGGCACCGAGCGAGGATACGGCAAATTATGTAGCGGCGCAGCGCGTGCCGCGAGAGCGAATTCGCGTGCTGCCGTGGGCGCTTGATCCGGAGTTCGAAGCGATTCCGGCCAATGCCCCGCAGGGAAAATTGCCGCACGGGTATCCCGAGGGGCGCGTGATCCTGACGGTGGGCCGGTGGCTAGCGAACGAAAGATACAAGGGGATGGACACGCTGATCACCGCGCTGCCACGGCTCCTGACGCGCTGGCCGGAGCTGCAACTGCTCGCGGTGGGTGACGGCGATGACCGCGCATGGCTGGAGGAACTGGCGGAAAAAAATGGCGTGAACCGGCATGTACATTTTCTCAGCGGACTGAGTTACGCGGAGCTTGCGGCGTGCTATTCCGCGTGTGAGATTTTTGCATTGCCGAGCCGAGGCGAAGGATTTGGGCTGGTTTATTTGGAGGCGATGGCGCGCGGCAAACCGGTGATCGGCGGAGCGCATGGCGGAGCGCCGGAAGTGATTGAAGATGGCGTGACGGGTTACCTGGTGCCGCACGGCGACGCGGCGCAACTGGCAACGTCCATTGAGGCGCTGCTGGCGGATCCGGCGATGGCGAAAAAAATGGGCGAGCGCGGACGGCAGCGCGTGGAACGCGAATTCCGGTTCAGCGTTTTTGCCAAGTCGCTGAAGAAAATCCTTCGCGAACAATGCGAATCCTGAGCGTCACAGAAACCTACTCGCCATTCCTGGAGTTCGGTGGCCCGCCGGTAAAGGTGCGCGCGCTGGCCCAGGGACTTGCCGAGCATGGAAATGAAGTGACAGTGCTGACGGTGGACTGGGGCCTCGAAGCGCGCATGAGCGCGGCCGAGGCTTCGGGTGCGGAACGGACTCCCTTCGGATGGAGACGGATGGAGAACGGCGTGGCGGCGATTTACCTGCCGACGTGGTTGCGTTACCGGTCGGTGAGCTGGAATCCGGCGGTGAAGCAGTACTGCCGGGCGGAGTTGCAAAATTTTGACCTGGTGCACATTTACGGGCTCTACGACTTTCTGGGTCCGGCGGTCGCGGGCGCTTGCTTGAAGAGAAAGATTCCGTACGTGCTGGAACCGATCGGGATGTTTGTGCCGATTGTGCGGAGCTTGTGGCTGAAACGGATTTATCATGCGGTGTTTGGGCGGCGGTTATTTGAGGAAGCGAGCGCGATCGTCGCGACATCGGAGCAAGAGGTCGAGGAGCTGGTGAAGGGCGGCGTAGCGCGGGCGAAGATCACGCTGCGGCGGAATGGAGTGGAATCGCCCGGTTCGTGGCCGGCATGGGGAATTTTTCGGAAGGGACTGGGGATCGCGGAGGAGGCGAAGGTCATTCTTTTTCTCGGGCGGTTGTCGGAAAAGAAGAGCCCCGACATGCTGTTGGAAGCATTCGCCTTGCTATCGAAAGAGTCAGAAGGCAAGAAGTTGCGGTTGGTGTTTGCCGGACCCGACGAAGGTGGAATGCGGGCACGTCTGGAACAGATGGCGTCGCAACTTGGGGTGGCTGCACAAGTGCAATTCACAGGGCCGATTTTCGGGGAGGCAAAGTGGGCCGCATATCACGATGCCGATGTGTTTGTCCTGCCTTCGCAGAATGAGAATTTCGGAAATACGGCGGCGGAATCGGCGGCGGCCGGAACGCCCGTAGTTGTGACAGAACAGTGTGGAATCGCTCCGCTCTTGAAAGACGTGGCTGGACTGGTGGTCCCGCATGATACGGCAGCGCTGGCGGGGGCGATCAAAACATTGATTAGCGAACCCAGATTGCACGCGCGGCTGGCTGAGGGGTGCAGAACGGTGACCGCGCGGCTGGGTTGGGAAGAGCCGGTCTGCGAGATGGAAACGCTTTACAACAAGCTTGCAATTAGGACAGCGCCCAGTGCAAAATTCGGAGCATCGGAGTAATGGGATTGCCAACGAAGAGGCACCTTTTCTTCCAACTGGTGTGGCGAGGTGCGAACCTGCTACTCGCCGTCGCCGTGGTGTCGTCGCTCTATGCCGGGGTGCGGGAATATTCGGTGCGCCGCTATCTCGACGGATTCTCGGACGCGATTGTGCCCAACAACATCCCCGAAGAACAAAGGCTCGAAGGGATTTTGAACTGGATGCGCGCCGAGCCATCGCGGGCCATCGCCACGGATCCAGATGCACTTGCCAAGCGCGATCCGGAGATTACCCTAACTTACAGCCAGTTATTGAATGTCTGTGGCACAGCGACCAATGCCTTCTTGAATCTTGCGCGAAGCTCCGATTTGAGAACGCGCCGTCTGCTTCTGCTGACTCCCGACAACAATACAAAACACGTCGTGGCGGAGGTGTTGATTGGCGAGCAGTGGATCATCGTCGATCCAACGTACCGGATTATCATGAGGGATGCAGCAGGCCACTATTTGACGCGCAAAGAGCTGCAGAATCCGGCGGTTTTTGAGCAGGCAGTCAGCGGCATCCCGCATTATCCCCGCGAGTACAACTACGAACATTTTGCTCATGTGCGACTGGCGCGGCTGCACTATGTGGGGTTTGGCCTCCGAAGGATGTTGAGCGCGATCGCTCCCGGCTGGGAGGAAGCGGTAGATTGGAGCCTTCTCCTCGAACGGGAGTCCTTTTTTTACCTGGTGCTGAGCGTGACGTCCGTGCTGTTCTTTTTGCTACTGCGCGTTCTGCTTGCGTGGTATGCCGACAGCCGTTTGAGAGCTCCCCGCTTCCACCTGCGCGAGCATGCCTTGCGCGCCGGTGTGGCCTTCTTTTCGACCCCGGAGATCAAACAATAGCGTGTGCGGTATTTGCGGTGTCGCGTTTGCATCGCGCAGCAAGGATGCCGAGCTGCGTATGCGAGCCATGGCAAAAGCAATGCGGCATCGCGGTCCGGACGAAGAAGGATTCCTGACCGGAGATGCGCGTGCTCCTGGGCTGGCGCTAGGGATGCGCCGGCTCAGTATTATTGATCTTGCCGGCGGCCATCAGCCCATCTGGAACGAAACTCGGGACGTCGCCGTCATTTACAACGGGGAACTTTATAATTATCGCGAACTCCGGGAGCGTTTGACGATGCTCGGACACCGTTTCGCGACGCAATCCGATACCGAAATTCTGGTGCATGCCTGGGAAGAGTGGGGCGAGGAGTGCCTGACGGAGCTACGGGGCATGTTCGCGTTTGCCCTGCTCGACCTGCGCGGACGATTTGCGACCGCGCCTTTGCTTTTTTTGGCGCGCGATCCTCTGGGCATCAAACCTCTCTATTACACCCAGACGGCGGAGGGATTTGCGTTTGCGTCGGAAGTGCGGGCGCTGCTGGCGAGCGGATTGGTATCGAAACAAATTTCGCAGGATGCGCTTACATCTTACCTGCTTTTCGGCAGCACATCGGAACCAGTGACCATGCTGGAGGGAGTTTTTTCTCTTCAGCCGGGGCATCGAATGCTGTTGTATGTTCCGGAGCGGAGGCGCGTGCCGAGAGCGCGTCCGTGGTGGGATCCGCAGACAAGCCCTGCAGCGCGCGACCAGAACAAGCCAAAAAATATTGCTTCCGCCGCGGCGATGTTGAGGCCGTTGCTTGAAGATGCCGTGCGGGCGCACCTGATTGCCGATGTCTCTGTAGGGCTCTTCCTGTCCGGGGGGCTGGATTCCGGCGCGATCGCCGCGCTCGCGGCGCGCGCACAGGCGGGAATTCGCAGCTTCACGCTGTCGTTCCCGGGAACTTCGTATGACGAAGCTCCGCTGGCGAGGAAAGTTGCCGAAAGATGCGGGACACAACACACGGAGGTTCCGCTCGATGGCGCTGGGATACTGGCTCGAATTGACGAAGCAGTGGCGGGCCTGGACCAGCCGACGATGGACGGGATCAATACGTACTGCGTGTCCTGGGCGGCGCGCGAAGTCGGGCTGAAGGTGGCGCTCTCCGGATTAGGTGGAGATGAGCTGTTCGCGGGCTACGCTAGCTTTGCGAACACGGCGATGCTACGGCGGCTCACACGGCTGGCGTGGTTCGTTCCGCGGCCCTTGCGCCGCGCGACGGCGCCGCTGATCGCGAGCATACTCGGGGCGCGCAGGTCGCGCGACGCCGCCGGAAAAGCGGTTGCCGCGTGGACAGATCCAGACATGCTTCCACATGCTTACTTCTACGCGCGCGCGCTTTTTCCTCCGGGGCAGCTTGAACGGCTGATCGAACCGCGTTTCCGCCCGAGTACAGTGAACGCCGACGGAGTCACGCTTGAACCGACTTGGCTTGGCTGGCTGAATCGCGCGGCGAGCGAAGCGGGAAAACTGGAGCCGGTGGCTGCGACCGCGTGGCTGGAGATGCGCTGTTACATGGCGAGCACCCTCTTGCGCGATACAGATTCGGTGAGCATGGCGCGTTCACTCGAAGTTCGCGTGCCGCTGCTGGATACACCTCTCGTCGAATTCGTCAGTTCCCTTCCCGACGTAGCGCGCCATCGCGCGGGGACGCAAAAGGCACTGCTCGTGGAAGCTCTGGGTGGTTTGCTGCCGGAGGAAATTCTTGGCCAGCAAAAACGTACGTTCACGTTGCCGTGGGAAGAATGGCTTCGCGGGCCATTGCGTGCGCGGGTGGAAGCCAGCTTTGCAGAAATCGCGCCATCGCTTGCGCCGCACCTTCGCGCGGAAGGCGTGCGCGGCGTTTGGGCGGCGTTTCTCGAAGGCAAGACTTCGTGGTCGCGTCCGTGGGCGCTGTATGTCCTCAACGAGTGGTGCAGACACCACCTCGCGGCGTGATGCGGGCTGCTGAGGTAGACTGAATTCCTTCGCCATGAACATTCTTGGGATAAACGCCTATCACGGCAACGCCTCGGCAGCGATTGTCTGCGAAGGCCGGCTTGTGGCTGCGGTGGAAGAAGAGCGCTTCAACCGCGTGAAATACGCCGCGGGCTTCCCGGCGCAAGCGATTCGATATTGCTTGAGAGAAGCGGGGCTGGAGCTCAAGGACATCAATCACGTTGCCGTGCCGCGAAATCCCTACGCGCGGCTGGGGACCAAACTTTTCTACGCGATGCGCATGCTACCGTTCGCACGAGAGCGCGTGAAAGTCCTGGCAAAATTCACCGGAATACCGGAAGCGCTGGCGCAGGCTTTCGATACGGATCCGGCAAAGTTGGCCGCAAAGTTTCATCGCGTGGAACACCACCAGGCGCATCTGGCGAGCTCGTTTTTTGTGTCGCCATTCGAACGAGCGGCGCTGTTGTCCGCGGACGGGTTGGGCGATTTCGCGAGCACAATGTGGGGCAGCGGCGCCGGCAGCCGGATGAAGATCGAGGGTGCGATCGCGTTTCCTCATTCGCTGGGACTCTTTTACAGCGCCGTTACGCAGTATCTGGGCTTTCTGAAATTCGGCGATGAGTACAAGGTCATGGGCCTGGGGGCGTATGGCGAGCCGGAGCAACTCGAAGCTTTTCGCCAGATCGTGCGCGCTCACGGAAACGGATTCCGGCTGGGGCTTGACTACTTTACGCATCACCGTACCGGCCCGGAAATGAGCTGGGCGGAAGCGGATAAGACGCCCACGCTCGGCAAAATCTTTTCGGAAGAAATGGAAAAGTTGCTGGGACCGAAGCGCAACCCCGAAGAACCGCTCGAACAAAGACACAAAAATCTGGCGTCGGCACTGCAAGCGCGGCTTGAAGAGATTTATCTTGGCATGCTGAGAATGCTTGCCGAGAGGACGCGGATGAAAGCGGTGTGCCTTGCGGGTGGAGTGGCGTTCAATTGCGTGGCGAACGGGAAAATTTTCGACAGGACGGGATTCGAACAGGTCTACGTTCATCCAGCGGCGGGCGATGCGGGACTGGCTGTGGGAGCTGCGTTCTATGTGTGGCACCAGATTCTTAGGAAGCCGCGTTCGTTCGTTATGGATCACGCGTACTGGGGGCCGGGATATACGCGCGACGAGATACGGCACGCGATCGATGCAAACGGATTGGGGAAGAACGGTTGCCGCATCGAAGAGCTAACCGAAGACAGCCTGATGCAGCGCACGGCAGCGATTGTGGCGGATGGGGAAATTCTTGGATGGTTTCAGGGTCGAGCGGAATGGGGGCCGCGCGCGCTCGGCAATCGAAGCATCGTCGCCGACCCGCGACGGCCGGAGATGAAAGAGATACTGAACCAGCGCATCAAACACCGCGAAATCTTCCGGCCGTTTGCTCCATCGATCCTTGCGGAATCCACCGGCGAGTGGTTCGAGAAATCGCATCCTTCGCCGTTTATGACGCTGGCATATTCGGTGCGCCCGGAAAAACGAGACAAGATTCCAGCTCCAACACACGTTGACGGAACGGGCAGGCTGCAAACGGTCACACGCGAGGCGAACCCGCGGTATTGGAGCCTCATCAAAGCGTTCGAGCAGCTGACCGGAGTGCCCGTCGTGCTCAACACTTCCTTCAACGACAACGAGCCGATTGTCTGCCGGCCCCAAGAAGCGCTTGATTGTTTCCAACGCACTCAAATGGACGCGCTGGTTCTTGGCGACTTCCTTATCACGCGATCGTGAGACGCATGGCACGAGCACCATTCGAATGAGAATCCTGCTGCTGAATCTGTACTATCCCCCAGACACTTCCGCGACGGCGAAGATGGCGGCGACGGTTGTGGATGCTCTCTCCGCCCGGCATGAAGTTACAGTGCTTTGCGGGCGGCCCTCGTACGATCCAAGCGAGCGGCGGCACTGGCGATTGTGGCAAACAGAGAGCGCGGGAACGAGCCGAATCATTCGCGTGGGTTCGACGGACTATCCGCGTTTCCAGATGAAGAGGCGAGTTTTGAATTATTTGAGCTATGTTGCGCTTGCCATTCCGCGCGCGCTTTTTTTGCGATGCGATGTCGTGCTGGCGATGACCGACCCTCCGTTCGAAGGAATCGTGGGGGCAATTGTGGCGATGCTGAAGGGCAAGCCGTATGTCTACAACATTCGCGACATGTATCCGGATATGGCGGTAGGTGGAGCGATTGTCGAACCCGGTGTGCTGGCGCGCGTTTGGGAAAGGTTGCATCGTTGGGCGCTGCGGCGCGCCACGCGCGTGATCGTCCTGGGCGAGGACATGCGGGCGCGGATTATCAGCAAAGGAGTTGCGCCAGCGGGCATTGAAATCGTCCGCGATGGCACGGATATTGTTTCAGAAGATGCGCCGCAACCAGCGCTGGACAACGAAATCATCCGGACGATTCGCGGCGACCACAAATTCGTGCTGCTTCACGCAGGAAATCTTGGTTTCTACGGCGCGTGGGAAACACTGATTAAAGCGGTTTGCAGTTTGGAAGAAGAGGGAGTGGGCCTAGTCTTCGTCGGTGAAGGAGCGCAGCGCGGGCACATTGAAGCTCTTGCGAAAAAAACGAAGAATGTGCAAATTCTTCCGTTTTTTCCGGCAAGCAAAATCCCCTCCGTTCTGGCTGCTCCCGACGCGCATGTGATCACAGTGAAGCGGGGACTCGAAGGGGTCGTGGTACCCAGTAAAATGTACGGAATCCTCGCCGCCGGAAAACCAATCGTAGCTGTCGCGACGGAAGAAACAGACGCCGCATCACTCGGAACGAAATTCGGGTTTGCGGTTTCCGCCGATCCAGATAGTCCTGAAAAGCTTGCCGCTGTGATTCGTTCTCTCATGATGAACGGAACCAAATTGCGAAGCATGGGGCAGGCGGCCCGAGCCGTTGCACCCGATTATGATAGAGTCAAAGAATTGCAGAAATTCGTGAATATCATCGAGGAGGCCGTGAAAGCGTGACGTCTTCAGAAACATTTTGGGCAGGAAAGCTCTTGCTGGTGACAGGAGGCGCTTCGTTCATCGGCTCGACGCTCACGGATCACCTGCTTGCGCGCGGCGCGAAGGTTCGCATCGTGGATGATTTGACGAGCGGGCATCGCGACAACATCAAGGAGCATGTCGCCAGCGGAAATATCGAATTCATTCACGCGGACTTGCGCGAACCTGGGGTTACGCGCTCAGCAATGCAAGGCGTGGACACGGTTTTTCATCTGGCGGCGGATCATGGCGGCCGCGGCTATGTGGATCTGCACCAGGCGGGGCCTGCCTCCAACTTTTTTTTGGATGGACTCGTGTTCGCTGAAGCGCTACGCGCAAAAGTAAAGAAGGTGGTGTTCGCGTCCTCCGGCTGCGTGTATCCAAACTTTCTGCAATCGGACGTAAACAAAGAACTGTACCTCACGGAAGACCTCACGAAGGGTCCGAACGACGCCGACAATACATATGGCTGGGCGAAATTGATGGGCGAGTTCACGCTCAGTGCTTATGCGAAGGAACACGGCATGGGCGCAGCATCGTGCCGGTACTTCACGGTCTATGGGCCGCGGGGCGTGGAGAACCATGCGGTGATCGCCATGATTGCTCGGGCCTTCCTAACACAGAATCCATTTGAGGTGTGGGGCGACGGAACGCAAATCCGCAATTGGACGTATATTGAGGACATTGTCGAAGGCACAATCCTTGCGGGTGAAAAAATAAACGATGGCACTGCCATCAACCTTGGAACGATGGAACGGATCAAAGTCATCGATGCGGTGAATATGGTGTGCGACTTGACCGGTCATAAGGCTGAGATTAAGTTACGGCGCGACATGCCGACAGGCCCACTGAACCGCGTGGCGGACAACTCGCTCGCAAAGAAACTGCTCGGGTGGGAGCCGAAGGTGTTATTCAAGGACGGGTTGAAGCGCACCGTTGACTGGTATTACGCAACCAAGAACCGCGAAGAAGTGAAGCGCACGTTTGGCCGCATGCTCACGGAACGATAGGGGCAAGAGAAAGGGTCAGAGGCGCGAAGAGAAACATTGTGCGCTTTTGAAGACCTGCGAGTTGCAGTGCCCGCTGTCCTATCCGCCTGTTTAGCCCGCCGATTACTCCACAAACATTCCTGATTGAAGCGAAACAATTTTCGAAGTATCGTGTTAAAGCTGCGTGGGGCAGCCATTTTTTCTTGGGAGCCGGGTCCCCAACCCGGCAGAACACAACTGAGGCACTGGCCGAACCGTCCCGGTCAGTTTCTTAAAAAATACGAGGGAACATGCCCGCAGGTTTGCTGGCGTTTCTGATAGCACTCTTCGCGTCTTTGATGCTGACGGTACCCGTGCGCGCGCTGGCATTGCGCGTGGGCATGGTGGATCTGCCGGGGCCGCGCAAAGTACATCTTCGGCCAATTCCGTTGCTGGGGGGCCTGGCCATGTACGGGGCCGTGGTGCTGGCAGTTCTCTTTACATTTAGCGGACCAACGCGCGCGCAGATCGTGGGAATCCTGACGGGCGCAACGGTTGTCGCTGCGGTGGGCATTCTCGATGACCGGGGTTGGCTCCATCATCAGTTCAAATTGTTCATCGGCATGCCGCTCGCGGCTTGCGTTTTGCTCATCACTGGAGTTCACGCACAAGTTTTTGAAATTCTCTTTGGCGGGCGCACGGGCTACATCCTCGACGCCGTTCTGACCGTTTTCTTTGTCGTGGGGATTACCGCATCTTTCAGCATCCTCGATCACATGGACGGTCTTTGCGCCGGGGTGGCCGCCACGGCATCGATTTTCTTTGCCCTGCTTGCGTACTTGAACGGACAGACTCTTGTGACCACGCTCGCGGCTGCCGTCCTTGGTGCTGCGACTGGTTTTCTTCGCTGGAATTTCAAGCCAGCCAAGATTTTCATGGGTGATGGTGGCGCGATGTTCCTCGGTTTTCTGATGGCGACGTTGGGACTAAAGCTGCGCCTTGAACAGGCCAACCATATTTCCGCCTGGCTGGCTCCGCTGCTGATTCTGGGAGTAACGATTTTTGATACAACTCTCGTGACGATTTCGCGCTCGCGACGCGGCCTGCTGCCGTTTGCCACGCCGGGCAAAGATCATGCCGCGCACCGGCTGGCAAATCTGGGGCTGGGGCATCGCGGCGCTGTCGTTAGCATGTACTTTTTGGGGCTACTCAGCGGAGGAGCAGCCGTCCTCGTAAGTTACCTGCCTCCACTTGCTGCCGTTGCCGTAGCGGTCGTTGCGTTCACAATCGTGCTTGTTGGAGTGATGTTTCTCGAGCGTGCTCCGTATGAGCGCCAGGCACAGAAGCCGGCCACTTTCTCATAGAAGGTTCTCAGCCATAGATATATCGTTCCCTGAAGCTGCGAAGGGGCTCTGCGAGCTTGCCCGCACTAGTGGATTCGCTATACTTACTTGGTTGCCGTCTCGCCGATATTCAGTGCATACCCCTTCGGATCGGGCGGAAAGCTGTCAATACTCTTGGATCTTTTGAGCGCGAATATCCGGGCGAATATGCGTTCAGGGTGTGTGCGCAACTTGGGAAAGCGAAATCGTGCCAAGCACTGAAAAGCGGCCACAACCGGGCGGAAAAAGCGGCGACGTCCTCGTTGTGGGAGGTTCCGCGGCGGGGCTATATACGGCAGCTACCGTGGCTGAGGGCGGGCGTCCTGTGCGCGTGCTGGAATCAAGGGCTGGCTTCGAACCGGCGGCGCGGTCGCTGATCGTCACAGATGAGTTCCGCAACCAGCTGGGTGCCCTTGCCACCGAAAGCGTCGTCAACGAAATCCGGCGGTTTGAATTGTTCACCGATGGAAGGTCGGCGCAAGTAGCGCTCGCGCGGCCTGATCTGATCATCGAACGATCTCGTCTGATTCCGGCTTTGGCGCGAAAGGCTCAACAGGCGGGGGCCAGGCTTTCGTTTGATACACGCTTTCTTGGATTGGCTGCAAATGGCCGGGGACTTCGTGTCGAGGTTGATTGCGCAGGGCAACGTGAGGAATTGCATGTGGAAAGCGTTGTAGGAGCGGATGGAGCTTCGAGTCGAGTAGCACGTAGCGCCGGCTGGCCTCCGATCGAAACGGTTCCACTGGTGCAAGCCATCGTTCGCTTGCCTAAGGATCAGCCTGCGGACACGACACGCGTTTGGTTCGTGCCCGACGATACACCCTATTTCTATTGGCTGATCCCCGAATCCGCCGAGCGCGGCGCGTTGGGAATTATCGGCGAGGACGGGCGCGACACGAAGAGATGTATTTCGCAATTCCTCGAGAAGAAAAAGTTGGAGCCGCTGGAATGGCAAGGGGCGCGCATACCGGTTTATCGAAAGTGGGTGCCCGTTCGGCGGCGGATAGGGAACGGCGAAGTATATCTGGTGGGTGATGCGGCGGCGCAGGTGAAAGTTTCTACCGTGGGCGGAATCGTGACGGGGCTGCGTGGAGCGCTGGGAGTCGGGCAATCCATCTTGCGGAGAGGCGGAAGCAAAGAGTTGACGGCGCTGCGCCGCGAGCTCGGCACGCACCGGTTGATCCGGCGTGCCTTGCATCATTTCCAGCAGAAGGATTATTCGCAGCTGGTGGACCTACTGGACGATTCGACCCGCGAATCTCTCGGAGAAATCAACCGCGATGAATCTACGCGTCTGCTGTGGAACGTCGTACGCCGCCAGCCGCGTCTCGTGCTGCTCGGTTTGCGCGGGATTGCTGATGGGAAGAGGATTGAAGAGTTAAGAGAGTCTCTACGGAAGCGCGTGGGTGCGGCTGGCGCATCGCTCCCCAACAATGTGCTTTCTTCGACCCTGTGGTTCAGTCAAAATAAGTTGTTTGAGGTGAATTCGGGCAGCGTCGGCAGGTTGGCTGTTCCGCTTCCAAGGAGATCCTGATTTGCGTCTCTCGGTGATTGGATGTGGCTACGTAGGATTAGTGACGGGAGCGTGTCTTGCCGCGGCCGGGCATGAAGTGACCTGCACGGATATTGATGCGGAACGCATTAGGCGGCTGCAAGCCGGATGAGGTGCCTATTTATGAGCACCATCTGGAGGAGATACTGACGTCCGCGCGCAAGGCTGGGCGCATTTCCTATACCGCCGGATGCAGGCGAAGCGATCCGCGCGGGTGATGCCATTTTTATTTGCGTGGGCACGCCGCCCAAAGAAAGCGGCGAGGCTGACCTTTCCGCGATCGATCAAGTCGCGCGGCAGATCGCCGAGCAGGCGCGCTCCCCCAAGTTGGTGATCGAAAAGAGCACCGTACCCGCGCGCACCGGACTCGAACTGCAGAGAGCGCTCGCAGCCTACAGCAGCGGCGGCAAATCCAATTTTCGCGTGGCTTCGAATCCCGAATTTCTTCGCGAAGGTACCGCCGTCGGAGATTTCTTCCATCCAGATCGCATCGTTGTCGGCGTGGAAGACGAATCCGCCGCGGCCGATTTGCGCGAAATCTATCGCCCGATCCTGGAGCGCAATTTTCATTGCCCGGTGCACAAAGGCACTTGTCCACCCGAGTCACGACGCGGCATTCCTCGTCACGACCATCAACAGCGCCGAACTCATCAAGCACGCATCAAACTCGTTTCTCGCACTGAAGATCAGCTACGCCAATGTCATCGCCGATCTCTGCGAGAAAATCGGCGCGGACGTCAAAGAGGTGACTCACGCGATGGGATTGGATCCCAGAATTGGCGGGCAATTCCTGAGCGCCGGGCTAGGATTTGGCGGCTTTTGTTTTCCGAAAGATGTGCAGGCTTTCATTCATCTCGCGGCCTCGGTTGGAGTCGATTTTGATCTTTTGAAAGCCACCGAACGCGTCAACAAGCAACGCATCGACCGTTTTCTTGAAAAGGTGACACAAGGCCCTTTGGGTCGTCAAAGGCAAGCACGTGGCAGTGCTCGGACTGGCGTTCAAAGCCAACACGGACGACATTCGTTTTGCGCCGGCGCTCGAAGTCGTTAGGCGCCTGCTGGAGGAAGGAGCGAACGTGCACGCCAGCGATCCGGAAGCCATCTCGAGAACGAAAGCCCTCTTCCCGAAGGTGACCTACCACGAAGATCCCTACGAGGCGCTGCGCGGAGCGCGATGCCGCGCTGGTCTGCACGGAGTGGGACGTTTTCCGCAACTCTGGACTGGAAACGCGCCAAGCCGCTCATGGCGCGCGCCCTCGTCATGGACGGCAGGAATCTCTATTCACCGAAGCAAATGCGCGAGCTTGGATTTGAGTATTATTCGTTCGGCAGAGCGTAGGGAACATTCGAAAAGCAGGGAATCGGTGGCGCGATGAACCTCTTGTCGTTATCGCGGAACCACAATTCATTCTGCGCTGATGCGTTAGGTGGACTGCTTGGCCGCGAATCCTCGCTTGAAATAGTCGAGTGTTAACCGCAGGCCTTCTTCCAGACCCAACCTTGGGCTCCCACTTCAGAATCCGCTTCGCCTTGGTAATGTCCGGACAGCGGCGCTTCGGATCATCTTGCGGCAGAGGCTCATGGACAATCGGGGGAGCATTTTCGAAATGCGCGCGAACGCGCTCGGCAAACTCAAGAATAGTGATTTCCTGCGGATTGCCGATGTTCACGGGCAGATGTTCGTCTGACTGCATCAAGCGGTAAATTCCTTCGATCAAATCGGAAACGTAGCAAAAGCTGCGGGTCTGCATGCCGTCGCCATAGACCGTCAGCGCTTTCCCCGTTAGCGCCTGGTGCACGAAATTTGGCAGGGCGCGGCCGTCGTTGAGGCGCATGCGCGGGCCGTAAGTATTGAAGATACGCACGATATGAGTGTCCACACCGTGGTAGCGGTGGTAAGCCATGGTCATGGCTTCGGCAAAGCGCTTCGCTTCATCGTAAACGCCGCGCGGCCCGATTGGATTTACGTGGCCCCAATATTCTTCATGTTGCGGCGAGATTTCCGGGTCGCCATAGCACTCGCTCGTCGAAGCCAGGAAAAACTTAGCCTTCTTCGCAAGTGCGAGCCCCAGTGCGTTGTGCGTGCCGAGCGCACCCACTTTGAGAGTCTGAATGGGAAGCTTGAGGTAGTCCACCGGGCTCGCGGGAGAGGCAAAATGCAGGACATAGTCCACCGGGCCCGGCACATCGATGTATTTCGAAACGTCGCAGCGCGCGATGCGAAAATTGGCATGCTTGAGAAGATGCCCGACGTTGGAATCTACTCCAGTAACAAGATTGTCGAGAACCAAAACCTCCCAGCCCTCGGCAATCAGGCGGTCGCAAAGATGAGACCCCAGAAATCCCGCACCGCCCGTGACCACTGCTTTCATGCACCCTCCTGAAAAGCCAGCAAAATAGTTTAACTTGCGTCCGCCTGATTGACCACATGTCCTGCGAGGGATACGATTCGCGCACGCGATTGGGAATCGTGCGGCTATGCCGATCGAGAGCAATGCAGAGATCAATGTGTTGAAACGTCGGCGAACACGAAGAATTCTGCTTGGCCTTACTGGGATTGTGCTGCTTGGCGGTGCGGTTTTTCTTCTCTGCGTAGGCCGCTGGCTGGTCGTGGAAGATCCGCTCAAGCAAGCCCAGGCCATCGTCGTTCTTAGCGGACGGATGCCGCTGCGGGCCATGGAAGCCGCAAAATTGTATCGCGAAGGTTACGCGCCAAAAGTGTGGCTGACACATTCGACGGAACCTGGCGCGACACTCGAAGCGATGGGGATCCCTTTCGTCGGCGAAGATTCTTACAACATGCGCGTGATGATGCACGAAGGGGTTCCTGCAGACGCAATCCACGTACTTGAGCCTCCCATCATCAACACGGCGGACGAACTCGTAGCTGTTTCTGCGGCACTTGGGCAAGAAAAAAGCGGTACGGTAATCCTCGTCACGTCCAAAGTGCACACGCGGCGCGTGCGTATCCTATGGCATAAAATCGCGGCAAGCCGCGTGCAAGCTGTGATACGCGCGGCTTCGGAGGATCCCTTCGAACCTGGCCGGTGGTGGCGCACGACCGGTGACGCGCTCGATGTTGTTCGGGAACTCTTGGGAATCTTGAACGCTTGGGCCGGAATGCCGCTGCGCCCAACGAACTGAAAATTCAGAAGAAGAAAAATCGCTTGCGGCGTGGCGCGTCGTTTTCATCCGGAAGCTGAGGGACATGCGGCAGATCGCGTCCTTCGAATGCAGCCATCGGGTTCTCGACGAAAAGAGCGCGAGCCTTTTCTTCTCCAAACTGTTCCCGGACCAAGTCGAATGCAGGCGTAAGCTTAAGCGGACGATTGCGCGTATTGTGAGCATCGCTGGCCACGAAGTGGACCAATCCGTCGGCCACCCAGCGCCATGCATCCTTTTGCGCTCCAGGGCCAAAAACTCCTGTGAGGGAACCTGCCGTCACTTGGATGAAGCAACCGAGCCGAACCCATTTCGCTAGCCGGTCCGTCTGCAGGCGCAGGATGGCATTGCGCTCCGGATGAGTAACCACCGGACGGAGACCCAAAAGCTGAATCTCGTGCAGCGTTTGATCCATGGCGGGAGGAATCGAAAACTCGTTGAATTCCACGAGCAGATAGTCGCGCTGGTTAATGCAGAAACGAGGAGCATCTACTCGGAGTGCATCCAGATTTTCTGGATTGAGATGAAAATCACAACCTGTTGCAAGAATTAGGCGCTCGCCGATTTTTTCCTGGAGTTGCTCTCGCAAGATTCGCACGCGCGAATAGTCGAAAAAATATTCGTTGCTCGAGTGTGGCGTCGCTACAACGTGCGTGATTCCGTCCGCGATCGCGGATTCCGCCATCGCCAGCGAAACCTCCATATTTTCCGGGCCGTCGTCGAGCCCCGGCAAGATGTGACAATGAATATCAACCATCGTCTTCGCAAACTCCCTAGTGCAACCATGCGGCAACTGCCTGCCACGCGCCCAGCGCAAACATAAGTCCGGCAAACACTTGCCGCATATGCCGCGGATGGATCCGTTTAGCCAGCCACCCGCCAAGAATGCCTCCGGCGAACACGCCCGGAATCAAGAGCAATCCGGTTTGCCAAGAGACATAGCCCGCTTTAGCATAAGCGAAAAAGGCTAGCGCGCCCGTCGGCGGAATCAATGCAATCAAACTGGTCCCTTGCGCCCGATGCTGTCCAAATGCAAAAAGCAGCGCCAAAAACGGCACCAAAAGAACGCCGCCTCCGATCCCGAATAGCCCAGAAGCTACGCCGCAGACACATGCCGCCACAAAAATGCCTGCATTGCGCATCGTACCTTCAGCCATGGGCTGGATCCTCACCAGCGGCGAACGTCGTTCGGTTCTGGGGCTGCGGTTTTCGCCAGAGCAAAAATGCAGCCAACATCAGAAAGAAGCCGAACATTCCCTTGAGCTGACGCGAAGCCAGCGGAACCGCGATCAACCCGCCGAGGTACCCGCCCACCAGCATTCCCAGCGCGCACAGAATTCCAGCGCGCAAGTCCACCTGCTCTTGCTTCCAATATTCGCGCAGCGCACCAAGTCCCACGGGCGGGAGAAGTATGAAAAGTGAAGTGCCTTGAGCCAAATGCTGGTCCATGTGCAGCAGATAAACCATAGCCGGCACCAGCACCACGCCACCGCCGATGCCCAGCAAACCCACAAGCACGCCCACACCCAGCCCGAGAAGAAGGACGATGAGAGTCATCGCGAAATGGCGGCCGCGCTTTGGGCGTTCTTTCTATTCGCCAAATTCATCGCCTCTATCTTCCCGCGTCTGGCGGCTAGCCGCAACCACCGTTGAACATGCGGCAACACCCCAGATGACCGTGTTTTTTTGTTCGCTGCGAACCTGCTATATTGGGTTGTCTTTGTCCAATCGGCCGAATGGCCTGCTTTATTCCCAAAAATGATTAGGAGAGCGACGTAACTCATGCCAATAGACCGGAAACCCGAATTCTTCAAAGGCGCTCAGCTGAAAGTCGCCATCATTGGCTGCGGATACGTTGGGCTGCCGCTGGCCCTGCGATTCGCCGAAGCGGGCCACAAAGTCACGGGATTTGACACCGATCCGAACAAAGTGACCATGCTCAACGCCGGCAAGTCTTACATCGAGCACATCCAGCAAACCAAGATCCAACAGTTTGTGAACTCCAGGCACTTCAGCGCGACCACGGACTTCGCGCGCATCAAGGAAGCGGACGCCATCATTATCTGCGTGCCAACCCCATTGGATGAGCGCCGGGAACCTGATCTCTCTTACGTCGAACAAACGGCGATTTCAATTCACCCTCATCTTCAGAAGGGCCAGCTTGTTGTTCTCGAATCGACGACCTATCCCGGCACAACTGAGGAGCTTGTGCTTCCTATCCTCGAAAAGAGCGGCTTGCACTGCCCCATCGCAGCCGGTCCGGAAAACGAAAATATCGCGTGCGACTTCTTTCTCGCGTTCTCTCCCGAGCGCGAAGATCCCGGCAACAAACAGTTTGGCCTGGCGCAGATTCCCAAAGTTGTCGGCGGCGTGAATCCGCCAAGCGGCCGCGCCGCACAGTCCATCTACGCACAAGTTGTCGCGCGCGTCGTACCGGTCAGCTCCACGCGAGCCGCGGAAATGGCCAAGCTGCTTGAAAACATCTTCCGCTGCGTCAACATCGCACTGGTCAACGAACTGAAAATGCTCAGCCTGCGCATGGGAATTGACATCTGGGAAGTGATCGACGCGGCTGCGACAAAGCCGTTCGGCTTCATGCCCTTCTACCCCGGCCCGGGTCTTGGCGGACACTGCATTCCGGTTGATCCGTATTATCTTTCCTGGAAGGCCCGCGAATTCGATTTCTCGACCCGTTTCATCGAGCTGGCCGGCGAAGTCAACACCGCAATGCCCTATCACGTGGTTGACGCCATCGCCGCAGCTCTTAACGACCACAAGAAGAGCCTCAAAGGATCGAAGCTGCTGATTCTCGGCGTGGCCTACAAGAAGGACGTGGATGACCTGCGCGAATCGCCGACGTTGAAAATCATGCAACTCCTCCAGCAGCGCGGCGCCAATCTCGAATACAACGATCCCTATTTCCCGCGGCTTCACAAAATGCGCCACTACAACTATGAAAACATGAAGTCTATCCCGCTCAATGCGCAAACTCTGGGAAGCTATGACGGCGTCATTATCGCGACGGATCACTCGAGTTACGATTATTCGGCCATTGTGGACGCTGCCAAGCTTGTTGTGGACACTCGCAACGCCACGCGCCGGGTCATGCGTCATCGCGACAAAATAGTTCTCTGCTAGGCGCCAATGGCCTCATCCGCCGAAGAAATCCGACGGCAACTCGAGGAAAGCGCTCGCGTGAAGCAGAGCTTTTCCGACGAGCTTGTCGGACGCATCGCCCAATTCGCTGAAAAAAGTGCGGCGGCGCTGCGCAACGGTGGAAAAATAGTTTTCTTCGGGAATGGCGGAAGCGCGGCCGATGCGATGCATCTTGCGGCAGAACTTGTCGTGAGGCTGCGCTCCGATCGCCGAGGCCTCGCAGCTCTGGCGCTGACTACCAATCCTTCCGTGCTCACAGCAGCGGGAAACGACTACGGATTCGAGCGCATTTTTTCCAGGCAAATCGAGTCGCTTGTCGCTCCCCAGGATATTCTTGCGGCTCTCTCGACCAGCGGCACAAGCCCGAACATCGTGCGCGGCATGGAAGCCGGCCGCGCTCGCGGTGCATATCTCGTCGCGTTCACCGGCGAAACCGGTGGCGCGCTTGCTGGCAAGGCCGATCTTCTGCTGAATGTGCCCTCAAGCGACCCTCAGCGAATCCAGGAAGCGCACATTACGATCGGCCACATCGCTTGCGCGTTGATTGAAAAGATGGCCACCGCGTAGTCTGAACCGGCGTTCGGTCAGCCCTTTGCTTTTCTCTGCTTTCGTTTTGGAAACGCTGTCAATTGCGCGGAGCGGACGGCGGCCTTTTACTTGGCGCGCAGCAACTCTACCCTTGCCGTCGCGAACGGCATAATCGCTTCCAGCAGCACCGGCGTCCGTGCCACGTTGTTTGCAAAATACATCGTGAAATGCGCATCCTTCATTTCCGCTCCGTTCTCAAACACGCGAATTTCGATCTTTGAGGCCTTATAACTCCCTGCAGGAACGCTCACCGCTTCACCCTCCCCGGTAAGCTTCGCCCTGACGTCGTAGAGTTTGTGGCCGTCGTAGACGGGGCAGCGCACTTCCGCTGTCTTCGTCCAATCAAACTTGCGCAAATATTGCAGCATCCCGAGCGGATCGCGCGTTCCGGGAAGGACGCGAGTTTCGGTGGCATCCGGAGGAGCCGGCTCTTTTCCTGTGGCCGTCATGCGCTGGATGGAATCCACTTTCTGTCCCCGTTCATTCAGGTGCAATTCGTACTGCAGGCTCGTCATCGTCGCAGCGTCGCTGTACGAATCAAATTGGTCATCCAGCACGAAAACCATGCGAAGCGGATTTTCCGTGTGCGCAAAGGCTTGCAGATGCCAGGCGCTCTTGCCGAAGAAGTCTTTGTGTTCGCCCACCTGCAATTTCAGATTGGCGACGTTCGTCAAGTTCGAGACATTCGCCGTGTATTCCAACACTTCGCCCATTCGCAGGGATATTCCCGCATCAACTGCCGGCTCGCCGGTCTTGCCCGCGGTCGGGGCTGGCGAAGAACTAGCGGATGCACTTGCGGGTAGATCCGGGGCAGGTGCGCTCATCGGTTCGGGATCGCGCGAGGAAGACGCTGCGCGCGCGGAAGCCTCGCTTCGTTCCCGCATCCAGTAGTAGCCCCCCGCGGCACATCCCATAACCGCCAGCGCGGTAACGCCGATAACTTTCCGGTAGCTCATGCTCTTTGTGTGACCTGCCTGGGAAACAGTCCCTTGCCTTTTGGCCTTCCGTCGTACAATACAAATTCATTCGCGGTAGCCCGGCAAGATTCCCCGGACACTACCCGCGAACTTTGAGGTTACCAAAACGCGAGGCCCGCGTCTTTGCCGGCGCCGCGTAGATGACCGAGACGGCACTCCGCCGCTCTCGGACCTCGATCGAGGAGGAATTCCTGCATGCGCTACCTCGTCACAGGCGGCGCCGGATTTATCGGCTCGAACACGGTAGACGAACTCGTAAAGCGCGGCCACAGCGTGGTCGTGCTCGACGACCTGTCGTCCGGCAAGGAGGATAACCTTGCCGAGGTCCGCAACAAAATCACTTTCATAAAGGGCAGCATCACGGACATCGAAGTTGTCCGCAAGGCCATTCATGAGGCCGAATATGTGCTGCATCTTGCCGCGCGTACTTCCGTCCCTCGCTCCGTCAAGGATCCCATCGAGACAAACAGGATCAATATTGATGGATCGCTCAACGTGCTCGTGGCCGCTCGCGACGCCAAAGTAAAGCGGGTGGTTTTCGCCGCGTCTTCTTCTGCCTACGGCGAGACGCCGACGCTGCCGAAAGTAGAAACCATGCAGCCCGCGCCTATCTCACCCTATGGCGTCACTAAATTTGTCGGCGAGCTTTACGCACAAACGTTTGGCCGTTGTTACGGCCTCGAAAATGTTTCGCTGCGCTATTTCAATATTTTCGGTCCTCGCCAGGATCCCGGTTCTCCGTACTCCGGTGTTTTGGCAAAATTCTGCTCGTCCTTTTTGGAAGCGACGCAACCCGTCATATTTGGCGATGGCGAGCAATCCCGCGACTTCACCTACGTCGAAAACGCCGTGCAGGCCAATCTCCTCGCTTGCGAAGCGCCCAATGTTTCCGGCAGGACTTTCAACGTTGGGACCGGCGGCCGTTTTACTCTGAACCAGACGCTTCAGCTCCTCGGGACAATCTCCGGCACAAAGCTCGAAGCCAAATACGAACCGCCGCGCGACGGCGATATTCGCGATTCGCAAGCCGATATCACGCAAGCACGCGAGTTTCTCGGCTACGATCCGCTAGTTACTTTCGAAGAGGGTCTGAGCCGCACGTTTGCGTGGTACCGCTCGGCACAAACCAAAGCAGAAGCAAAACCCAAAGAGTGATTGGCTGTTGAAGATTGCGTCGGAAGGGCTTGCGAAACGAAGCCCTTCCACGCCTGCTGCTTGTGAAGACCAGTTCTCTTATTACGGATTGACCGTCTTGCCGTAGCTCAGCGGCTCTCCGGCCTTGGGCTTGTCGAAATTCCAGAAGTATAGCGGCTCGAGCTTCTTCTGTTCCGGCCAAACCTGATCCAGCGTATCGCCTTCGAAAAGTTCGCCGTTCTTCATCACCCAGTGAATCGTATTCGTGTTGTGGATGTCGTCGAGCGGGTTCTTGTCCATAATGACCAGATCGGCCAGCTTACCCGCCTCAATCGAGCCGAGATCCTGCGGCCGCCCTACGATTCTTGACCCATTCAGCGTGGCGCATCGCAGCACTTCGAGCGGCGTCATTCCTCCGCTAGCCAGCATCCACATTTCCCAGTGATAGCCCAGTCCCTGCAGTTGTCCGTGGCTGCCCACGCCGACAAGTCCGCCCGCTCTTGAAAGTTTCGCCATCTGTGCCGCAAGCTTCGGGAAAGCGTACTCATCTTTCCGGAACCAGTCAGGCCGGCGATTGGTCTTTTCATCAATCAGGTTGTGCGGGGTGAAATGGTTGAGCTTCGCGTTGTCGTGCACGTCGCTGTTCTCAAACCAATATTCCTGACCGAACGGGCCGCCATAGTTCACGATCAGCGTCGGTGTCTCCGCGATTCCAGACTGCGCAAATATCTGCAGCACGTCCTTGTAGAGTGGCGTGATGGGAAGCGTGTGCTCGTTACCGTGGAAGCCGTCAATGACGTGGGTCAAGTTGAGCTTCAGGTCCAGCCCGCCTTCGGTCGTCGGCATCATTTCCAATTCCTTCGACGCCTGCACCATGAATTGCCGCTGCTTGCGGTTGCCCACGATGTAGCTCTTGATGTTGTGCGTGCCGTAATATTTTCGATACTTCGTCAGCACGCCCTTCACTTCTTCCATGGACTGGAAATTGTTATCCGAAAAAACGCCGGGCCCCGTGGAAAACGCGCGCAAGCCGATGATATCGCCGCTGTCCACCAGATCCTGATAGGCAAACATGTCGTTCGTACTGGTCTGCACGTCGAGTCCGGCGGTCACGCCGTACGCCAGGTTGGCCAGAAACGCCCAGTTCTGCGTGTCCAGAATGCCGCGTTTAATTTCGAACCAGTGCGCATGGGTGTCAACAAAGCCGGGCACAATCGTTTTCCCGGCGACATCGAACACTTTCGCGCCCGCAGGCACGCTGCCCTTCGCCCCGACGCTCTTGATGCGGTTGTCCTCGATCACAATGTCCGCGTTCTTGAGAACTTCATCGCCCTTCATCGTCACAACGGTCGCGCCCCGCAGCACAATCGTGCCTTTCGGCGTCTTCCGCGGAACTTCCAGATCGACGGCGATCTCCTGGACGTTCTTGTCTTCTTCCTTCAGCTTCTTCGCTTCCTTTTTCTCATCCTTCTTTTCGTCTTTGCTTGCGTCCGCCGATTGCGCCCCGGCGTCTTTCTTCTCGGCATCTTTCTTTTCTTCTTCCTTAGGCGGCTCGAAGGAGATGGCGCTCAGCGGCTCGCGGAACAAACTCGCTCCGACGGCCCACGTGATGGTTTTCCCGTCATCGGCCCAATTGAAATAATCCGCCCCAATATCCGTCAGCCGCTTCACGGGCACCGACGGCGACGACACATTCACTGTCGGCGCTTCGCCGCCCACAATCGGCATGGCAGTCACGTACAGCTGATTCATCACATGCGCCAGCACCCAATTTCCGTCCGGACTTACCTGAACGTCATCCGCGGAGATTGGTTCCTCGGCAAAAAAGCCGCCCTGCCCTTTCACCTGGATGTGCGTGCGGCGGTCCGTGCCGTCAAACCGCAGCGAAACGAGCCCCTGAGGCGTGTTGAGATAGATCCTGTCCTTATCGTGCGTGAAATGTGGCGAGCCCGCGCCGCGCGCAGGCAAAATCAGATTCGCGTCGCCTCCCACCGCTGGAATCCAGACGAGATCGGCGTTCCGTGTCTGGCCACCGTCGAACTGCTCTTTGTCGCGGTCATACACATTGCCCCGCAGCGCCACGATCTTCGTTCCATCCGGTGACCAAACCGGATTGCTGTAGACTGCGGCCGACTTGGACAGTTGTTGCGGTGTTCCGCCACTTGCGGAGATTCTCCAGAGCTGTCCGCCTGCGCTCGACCATGTCACGTAAGTAATGGATTTCCCGTCAGGCGACCACGCCGGCTGAAATTCGTGCGCGTTTCCACTCGTCAACCGCTGCGGCTTGCCGCCAGCGATATCCATCGTGTAAAGGTGCGTCATCGCCGAAAAAACCATTCGCTTGCCGTCCGGCGATTCCACCGGACCCTGGATCAGGCGTACCTTCACGGGACCTTGCTCTACGACTTGCGGAAAATCTAACTTCGGCCCTAACTCTTGCGATACCTGCGCGTTGAACGGAATTATGCTCTCGGCCCCTGTCGCGAGGTTCAGCCGCCGGATTTTTCCGTCTTGGTTGTAGACGATTTCCTTGCCGTCGGGGAGAAAAGCGTATCCGGGAAAAAGGTCGCGTGTGAAACGCGACTCCTGGTCGTCGCGCGTGATCGGATATCTCACCCAGTGATCTTCGCCGGTTTGCAGATTGCGCAAACGCAAACCACTCTCGGTTTCGTAGCGCGTCACGTAAAGAAGCTGTGTGCCATCCGGTGAAAGTGCCGGGCGGAAGCTGCTTTCGGCTTGCTCCAGCAAAATGTCTTCGTCGCCGGTCTTGCGGTCCCGCCGCGCGATTTGCCACAGCGGAAATTGCGCGTTGTATTCGAAGCCGCCTTGACGCTTGGCGTAGTAAAGATACTTGCCGTCCGGAGAAGCCACGACTCCCACGGCGTTTCCCCGCTCGCGGCGCGGAGTGGCTGGCGATGCCTTCGACTTGGTGATTTGCACGCCCGAACCGCCATCCACGTGATACATCCAGATTTCGAACGTCGTGATGCCAAATCCTGCCTTCGATGCAAGAATGTAGTTCCCGTCCGGCGACCAGCTCGGCGAAGCAAACTCGTTGTTGGGATCTTTCGATACCTGCTTCACGCCGCTCCCGTCCGGATGCATGATCCAAAGGTTTTCGCTGCCTTCGCGGTCGGAAATAAACGCGATCCATTTTCCATCCGGTGAAAACTTGGGCTGGCTATCAAACGCCATTCCCCCCGAAATCAGTTTCGCGGCTCCCCCTTCGATCGGCAGCGTGTAAATGTCGCCGAGCAATTCGAACACGATGGTCTTGCCGTCCGGCGAAACGTCCAGCGACAGCCATGTCCCCTCATCCGTTGTGAACTCAATCTTTCGCGCAGGCTTTAGCGGCAGACCCTTCTTTTCGTCCTTCTTCTCGTCTTTCTTTTCTTCTTTCTTATCTTGCCTGTCTTGTCGTCGCGGCGTCCTGCGGCCGCGCTTGCACAGCCCCTCCAAATCCCCCGAGAATCACCGCCAACACCACAAACCACGCGGCTAGACCGCGCACGCTGAACTGCTTCGCGTTCATGCTCTTTCCTCCGTTTTTTCTCCAGATCGTTCGCTTCATGGAACTGCGGGATTGGCTGGCCGCGGGCACACGGCCTGCCGGATTGCCACTCGATTCTGCCAATTTAGACGCATGCTCCTTCAGACTGTTTCGCAAAAAAGAAGCAAATCCCCGTCGGCTTTTCGGCCACCCAAACAAGGCTAGTCCTGGAAAATGACCAGTTCCCTCGACCCTACGGTTCGTCCTCTTCTTCATCTCCTCCCCGGCCAGGCCGTTCCGGCGTCGCGGGTAGGATGTGCGGTATTCCTGCGTCATTCATCTTTTTATTCAGCGCCGGCAAATCTTCTTCCGAAATCTTCTTAACTTTTGCTGAGTTGTCGCTGACCAGCGGCGTCAGTTCCGCCAGCTTTTCCTTTTGTTGCCCTCCTGGTGCCGCCCAGAACCCGTCCAGCTCTCTCAGCAAACTTTGCACTTGCTGCGGCAACGGCTCGGGCTTCCATTCAAATGGCGGCCCGGCATTTCCAAGACCTTCGCGCTCACGAACGTACTTCTCCGCGACCGCATCTACCTTTTTCTGAAGTTCCTCCGCGGCTTTCTGTATCTCCTCGGGAATCTTTGGCGCGTCTGGCTTCGCTGCATCCTTCTTCCACTGCTCTCTTGCCGCCTTCAGCCCTTCCTTGATTCCTTCGATTGTTTTGCGGTCTTTGTCCGCGGTCTTCGCCATCGCATAAAGCTGTCCAATGGCTTCACGCCGCGCTGCATAATCTGCGGGCGATATCTGCAGCCGCGGATCGTCTTCCACCACGACTTCTTGGCTCGCTTCTTTGCTGCCCGCCTTAATTTTGATCGTGTACTTGCCGGGCTCGACAAACGGTCCCCGCGGCCCAAAATCAAAACCCGCCGCAGCGGCCTCGAGCTGTTCCGGCGTAGGCACTGCCGGCGAATTCCAACGCAAATCCCAGTTCGTGCGGTTCACTCCGGCTTTGCCCGGCCCGTCAAATTCCCGCACCAATTTCCCGTCTTTGTCGTAAACGCTGATCTTCGTCTTGCCTTCTTTGTTCGCAGCGGCTTCCAGCTTCGCCTTTTGGTCCCCGGCCGCCGCTTCTTTCTTGTCCTTATCTTTGTCTTTATCGTCTTTGGCCGTTTTTGGCGGTTCCGGCGGCAGAGCCTCCTTGAGGTAGTAATTCAATATCGCGCCGTACGGCGGATTCTTGCCCACAAACATCTTCTGCCCTGAACTCCACCTGCGCTGGCGCAGATCCCATACCGTCGCCGTCCGCGGTGTGAAAAACGTCAACTCCGAACTCGCGACGCCCGCATCAAACTTCTCAATCGGCGTGATGTCGTCGAAGATCCAAATTGATCGCCCGTGCGTCGCCAGAACCAAATCATTCTGCTGCGCCTGAATTTCGATGTCATCCACCGGCACAGTCGGAAAGTTATTCTTCAGCGCCGTCCAGTTTGCGCCGTGGTCCCACGACACCCACAGCCCAAACTCCGTTCCTGCAAAGAGCAGGTTTGCGTTCCTGGGATGCTCGCGCACGACGTGCACAGTTCCTGCCGAGTCCGGAATCCCGTTTCGAATCGCCTTCCAGTTCTCTCCATAATCCGACGTGAAAAATATGTACACGTTGTAGTCGTCAGTCCGGTGGCCATCGAACGTCACATACGCCGCACCTTCGGCATACTTGGACGCCACGACGCGAGTCACGTAAGTCCCCTTCGGCCCACCCGGCACGCGCGACGCAACGTTTTTCCAGCTCTTTCCCCCGTCGCGAGTCACCTGCACGTTCCCGTCGTCCGTCCCCACCCACAATACGCTCGCCGTCATCGGCGATTCCGCAAGAGTCGTAATCGTCGGATAGTCCTGCACGCCGTCGTGGCGCGACAGAGTATTTTTGTCCGGCGTCTTGCCGAAAATTTGCAGCTTGTTGCGGTCCACGCCGGTAGTCAGGTCGCCGCCGAGCCGCGTCCACGTATCTCCACGATCCGTCGACTTGAACAAATAATTCCCGCCGTAATAAATCGTATTGTGATCATGCGCCGAAACTTCCACCGGCGAGTTCCACTGAAAACGATAGTGCGGCTCGCCGACTTTCGCTTCCGGCATGATCTCCCGCTGCTGCGCGGTGTGCTCATCGCGCCTCGAAAGATGGCCGTCCTGCGATTCTGTGTACACAATCCATGGCTCAGCGTAGTCAATCCGCGCATAGAATCCGTCGCCACCCGGCATCAGCGTCCAGTCCGAATTGACGATGCCATCCGAGGTCAGTGACATGCTCGGCCCGCACCAGCTTCCGTTGTCCTGCAAGCCGCCGCAGATTTTGTACGGTCTTTCGTTGTCCAGCCCCACTTCATAAAATTGCCCGATCGCGATCGTGTTGATGAAGTCCCACGTCCGCCCGTTGTCGTAGCTCCAGTGAATTCCTCCGTCAGAGCCCGTGATGACGTGGTTCGAATCCGCCGGATCGATCCACATCGCGTGAAAATCTCCGTGGATGCCCTTCACCCGCTGCGTCGAAAACGTCTTGCCTCCGTCCTCTGAAAAGAACATCTGCGCGCCCAGCTCCCAGATTCTCAAATCGTTGTTGGGGTCCACGCGGATCTGGCTGTAATACGAAGGACGTGGATTCGTCTCCCCCATCTTCTTCCACGTTTCGCCTTTGTCTTCGCTGCGATAGGTTCCGCCCTTTTCGTGCTGCACGATCGCATAAACGATATTGGGATCTCTGCGGTAAACCTCCAGCCCGATTCGCCCCGTATCGCCGCCGTTTTCATACGGCAACCCTTTCGTCAATTTCTTCCAAGTGGCTCCGCCGTCCACCGTCTTGTAAATGCCACTATCCGGCCCGCCTCCGTTGAATCCAAACGGCGTCCGCCTCCGCTCATATGCCGCGGCGTACAGCGTGTCAGGACTCTCCGGGTCCATCGCGATATCGCTTACGCCGGTGTCGTCATTGATCTTCAACACTTGATTCCACGTCTTCCCGCCATCCGTCGTCTTGTAAACGCCGCGATCCGGGTTCGGCCCCCACAGATGCCCAAGCGCCGCCGCGTAAACCACCTCTGGATTCCTCGGATGAATCACGATGCGCCCGATGTGATGCGTCGCTGTCAGCCCCATCTTCTGCCACGTCTTGCCGGCATCCAGCGACTTATAAATTCCATCTCCCCACGAAGAGCTTTGCCTGTTGTTGGGCTCACCTGTTCCGACCCATACAACGGCAGGATCAGAAGGCGCGATCGCAATGTCCCCGATCGTCGAAACACCCTCCTTGTCGAACACCGGTTCCCACGTCGTGCCGTTGTTCGTCGTCTTCCACACGCCGCCCGACGCTGTTCCCACATACACAATTTTTGGATTGCTCTCGACGACGGCGAAATCATCAATGCGTCCGCCCATTATCGCGGGGCCGATCTCTCGAAACTCCAGATTCTTCAGCTTGTCAGTGGTACTTGACTGGCCCGCCGATCCAGCGGGCAATGCGAGCGCCAACCCAAGACAAAATATCCCTGGCGCCAAAATGATCCTCAATGTGGACAAAGCACGACGCATATTCTTCCCCCTTGTGTGTGAGGCCGGGCATCATACCTCCTCAATGCCTCGGCGCGCATCAATTGTTTCTGGAAGGGCCAACCATCCTATGTTCAGAATGACGCGCAACACGGACTCCGCGTTTCGTTCAGCCACCGTCCGCGTTAAAACGCCGTTGCGCGCCTTGCTCTTAGCGGCTCTTTCCGGCTTGGCTACACAACGCCACAACCGCATGCTAGGCTATCGAACTGTCTTCATCACACAAATGTTCCGCGTGAATGATTGCTCTCATGCCCGGATTATGTCCGCGCTCCGGTTCTTTCTCTTCTTCACGGCGCTTCTTTATTCTCTGTATGGACCCGCGACCCCTGTTTCCGCTGCGCAGCAGATTCGCCTGCACTCCGGCAAGGGCGGCGATGTCGAGATTTGGTCTCGCGGCCCGCAACAAAAACATGGCGACCTGTTTATTGCAGATGGTGACGTGGACATTCATTACGGAGACGAGCGCCTCCAGGCCGACCACGTCGAATACAACGAGAAAACCTCGGAATCTCTTGCTCGCGGACATGTCCGCTTCGATTTCAACAATGAACACATCGAAGCCGAAGAAGCTCACTACAACGTTAGTACCGGCCACGGCCTCTTCACCAATGTTCGCGGCACCGTCAAAATCGAGCGCCGCTCCAATCCCTTGATCCTGATTTCTCAGAATCCTCTTTATTTCCAAGCCCCGGAGGTCGAGCGTTTCGCAGGCGACATTTATCTCGTCCGCCGCGGGTGGATTACTATCTGCGATCCCCAGCATCCCACTTGGCAGTTTTACGCCCCGCACGCCCGCATTCGTCTCGATAAAACCGTCGCTCTCGTTAACGCCAACTTCCGGCTCTTCCGCGTGCCCCTCGTCTGGCTGCCCTATGCCACGGCGCCCGCCGGGCAAAAAATCCGCCAGTCCGGAATCCTGCTCCCCGTAATTAGTCAGACGAATACTAAAGGCTTTGTTTTCGGAGACGCTCTCTACCTGGCCCCGAAACCGTGGCTCGACGCCACGCTTGGAGCCGAACTGCTCTCAAAACGCGGCTCAGCCGAGCGCGCTGAGTTCCGCGCACGGCCTTTCGAGAACACTTCCATCAAATACACTTACTTTGGTGTGATCGACCGGGGCCTTCTGCTCCCGGGAGCGAATGGCGCGACCATCGTCGAAAAACAAGGTGGCCACGAGCAGCAACTGGAAGCTCAGTCTCTGCTCCCGGACGGCTGGCGGTTTGTCGCGGACATCAACGAACTTACTTCGCTGACTTTCCGGCTCGCCTTCGCCGACACGTTTGGCGACGCCATCACTTCTGAAGTTCGCAGCGCCACCTTCTTGTCCAACAACTTCCGCGGATTTAGCTTTAATGTCGCTGCACTCTCTGACAAAACTTTTCTAAGCATTCCGATTACTTCCGCTTCCACCGGCGTAACGACTCCGGCCGTCAGCGTTTCGCTCCGTAACGCTCCGCAGGTTCGCTTTGGCTCTGTCGAGCAAGCGCCGTGGCAGAATCTCCCTTTCTATTTTTCGTTCGATGCTTTTGCCGGCGCACTGCACCGCCAGGACGACAGTCCTCTGAATACGTCTCCCTTCGTCTCGCGTACGGAATTCGCTCCGAAAGTAACCGTTCCATTGAATTTCGGCGCCTGGTTCGGCGTCACCACTTCCGCCGCATTCCGTACAACCTACTATGGCGATTCCTTCGATTCGACAGGCCAGCTGAGCGGGCAGTCCATCACACGCAACACTGGTGAACTCACCGTTGAGCTCCGTCCACCGGCTCTCCAGCGCTTTTTCGACCGTTCCTTTCCCGACAAAAACAAACCTCGAAAAAGGTACAAACACACCATCGAGCCCCTCATCACTTACCGCTACGTTACGGGCGTGAACAATTTCGCTGACTTCATTCGCTTCGACTCCGACGCAACCATAACCGATACCGACGAGGTCGAGTACGGCGTCACTCAGCGGCTATTCACAAAAACTGGCGACGATCAGCCCCAGGAGCTGCTCTCCTGGAGCGTGTTTCAAAAGCACTATTTTGATCCAACTTTTGGCGGCGCCATCGTGGACGGCCAGCGCAATGTCTTTGAAGCGTTTAACTCCATCTCACCCTTTGCCTTCGCTTTCGGTCCCCGCAATTGGTCTCCTATTGTCAGCGATTTTAAGATCACCCCCGGCGGCCTCTACGACCTCGAGCAAATCCTTCAATACGATCCTCAGATCCAGCGGCTCGTCACCGTCGGCACGCTCCTGAAAATCAAGCCCTACAGCGAATTTTTCGCCACCATCGCCCACTTCCGCTTGAACGACAACCCCGTGCAAGGCGATCTCCCTCTCTCTCCCCCGCCGGGCTTTGTCCCCTTTCAGCAGCCCCTTTCAAATCAGGTTCGCGCCTTGCTTGGCTACGGAAACTTGACTCGCAAAGGTTTCAATTTCACCACCGGAATAAGCTACGACTTCACCAACCAGACTTTGCAAAGCCAGCTCGTCCAAGTCAGCTACAACGGCGGTTGCTGCGGCCTCGCGCTCGAATACCGCCGCATCGACCTCGGCCAGGTGCGCACGGAGAATCGTTTCTCCGCCACCTTCATCATCGCCAACATCGGCTCCTTCGGAAACCTCCGCCGCCAAGACAAAATCTTCTAACTCGCTGCGTTATGCACCTCTCTCCTTCCGTTATTCATCCCCAGTGCATCAGTTTCCGGTTACGACTAACCAGGAGTTAAGATTTGAGAAGCGGTAAACGCTCAGGCAGCATTCCATTTGCGCCGAAGGCCTCGAACGGCCTCCTCGGGCGAGCGACCTTTCCCAGCGGGTGCTTCAACAAAATTCAGCCATCAGCAATGTTGCGGTGCAGTGATGGGGCATTCACGGTGCCAGGCGTCAGCAAGGCACACATCCAACGGCTACTAAGCGCCGCAAAGGTTACGTGGCACTCGATTGGCTTACTCTTTGACGCCGCCGCCCGGATCCAAGTCGGGTTTGCCTGGTATTCTTACGGTGTAATTGTATGTTTTGGGCCCCGGCAAGACAGTACGCTTGGCGAGCCCGGAGAAGGGAGCATCACTGCTGAATTGCGACTCGTAAAAGGGCGAGCCGTTTTTCTCGAACTCCACCGTGAAACAGGGTCCATCCTTGGCGTGATCATGTCGCTGAACGCAAACCCACTTCACCTCCTCGTTCTTGCTCTTTCTGATTTCAAAATAATCCGGATCAGCTTCGATGTTCGCGTTAATATCCAGTCCAATCTCGACGACAACCTCTCGAAAGCCTGGACGGGGTCCTGAGGGATTCTTACTGACTTTACCGACTTTACCGAGTCCTGGGGTAGCCATTTTGTGCCTCCTTCCTGTGAAAGATCACGTCATTTCTCCCGAAGCAATTCCTGAAATCGTGGATTCGCCCACAACGGGTCGAAGTTCGGGTAGTCTCGAAGGCGAGAGCGGGGCCACCCTGCAACGACTGCTTTCTTCAAACAATTGATCGCCTCGCCGGACTGACCGAATTGGTTGTACACCAGCGCTCCCTGATATAACAAGAACGGATCGGTCGACGCGAGATGAAGCCCCCGCCGCAGGGCGTCCAATGCTGGTTTTCTGTCTCCGAGCATCGCATGGCAGACGGCGAGGACGCCATACGAAGATGAATTATTCGGATTGACACGGAGCTCTTCCTCCGCAATCGTGATCCCTTGCTTGTACGCAGCCACTGATTGGCTGCGTTTTCCTGGTGTCCAATAGTAACCGTCCCCCAAATTCCACCAGAGGAGCGAATCCTTTTCCGCAAGCTTAATCGCCTCTTCGTAGGCCTGATCGGCTTCTTCATAGCGCCTCAAGAAAAAGTGAGCATTTCCGAGATTGGTATAGCCGTAGTCGGAGGGGCGTATCGCGATAGACTGTTCAAGAACCTTAATTGCGTCTGCATAGCGGGCCTGCTCAACGTAAGCGGCACCCAGGTTGGAATAGCCAAGGAAGCTGTCAGGAGCGAGGGCCACTACCTGATTGAACATTTCGGCAGCTTCGCGGAAGCGTACATGCCGAAAGTAAAATGTCCCCAGCCAATTATAGCCAGCCCAATAGTGAGGCCGTAGCTCGATCGCCCGGCGATATGTATTTTCTGCCTCTTCGGGCTTGCCTAAATGCTCGTAGGCTGAGGCCAGGCCGCGAAATGCATCATCGTTGGTAGGCTCGGTCTCAACGGCCCGTTCGAATTCTCCCGCCGCTTCACGATAGTTTCCCGTTCCGGCGGATAGCGTCCCTAAACAGGCATGGGCGGAAGACAACCTGCTGTCCAAACGGCCGGCCTGTTGGCAGGCTTCGCGGCTTTTTTCAATCCATGAGGGTTCTCTGTCGCTCCGGTATTTCTTCCAATAAGCGTCGCCGAGACCCGCATAGGCCAAGGCGTAACCGGGATCGATAGCTAGGGCGCGCCCGAAGACTTGGACGGCACTATCGAGATTCTCCACACGGTCATAGTTTTGAAGATATCCTCTCCCCTGCAGGTAATAGTCATAAGCTCCGGCTACCTGTGTCCCGTGACTTTCGAGAGCTTTTCGTTGGCGACCCTGGATCTCGAGTTCGAGCATCTGTATTGCACCATTCACGACCGCGTCTTCGGCCGCAAAAGAGTCCATCGCCGCAAAAGTCACGCTTTCAGCGCGTAATTGGCGGCGCGTCCGAGCATCGACCAAGGTGTAATTGACGCGAACTTGTTGGCCCGATTTATGCATGCTGCCTTCGAGGACTAGATTTACGCCGAACTCCTTGCGTGCATCGTCCACCGTACCGACGTACTTGGCGCGTATCTCAGTAGCGGGGACAACTTGCAACGAGGGATCGTCGGTGAGTTGCGTGAGCTTGGCTGTAAGGGTCTCTGTAAGGCCGGCTCCGAACGCTGCCGTTTGCTCATCGCCACCTACAACGCTGAACGGCAATACGGCGACCTGTTTTACACGGGGTATTGGAGTGATACCTAGCCAAATCTTGAGCTGTTGTCGAGCAGGGGCATAAACGACCATCGCGATTAAGAGCGCTGCCACCACAATGAGTGCCACCCAGGGCATGGCCTGTCGACGCCTTGCCACTGGGCAGCTGTCTGACCACTCGGATTCCTGACTCAGTGAGTGTGCGTTCTAAAGCGCGCAGGTCGACCGCCAGATCGGCTGCCGATGAGTACCTCTGTGCGGGGTCCTTAGCTAACATTTTGCCAACGACGCGGTCGAACTCCGCGGGCGACTTCGGATTCAATTCGCACAAGGGAAGCTGGTCATGGTGCAGGATGCGATCGCTGGTCTCGAGAAAGCTCTTGGCGCGGAAGGGATTACTTCCTGCTATTGCCTCGTAGAAAACTACGCCAAGAGAAAAAATGTCGGCGCGAGAATCGGACTCCTTCTCACGAACCACTTCGGGCGCCATGTAATTCAATGTTCCTGCGAACTCCGTGCAGGTTTGAGTACTCAAAGTCGAAGTTTCAGGACGGCTGGGAAGGTTTTTTGCCACACCGAAGTCCAAGACCTTCACCTGGCCCGATGTAGTCAACATTATGTTTTCCGGCTTGATGTCGCGATGAACGACACCCGCATTGTGTGCCGCCGCCAGGGCCAGTGCGCACTCCGTAGCGATGGGCAAGAATTCGAGGACTGAGATCGGCTCGGCAAGACGCCGACGCAATGTCTGCCCTTCAACGTACTCCATGACTATGAAAAGTTCGTTCTCTTCCTCGATGACGTCATGAACTGCAGCGATGTGAGGATCGCTGAGGCGAGAGGCCCATTGCGCTTCTTTCCAAAGCCGCTCTCGGGAACTTTTGTCACCACGGAGATGCGGCGCGATGCGCTTGAGAGCCACCTGACGCTTCAAACGAAGATCACTCGCACGGTAAACTTCGCCCATGCCGCCTTTGCCAAGCAGTTCCTGGATCGCAAATCTACCGATGGTTGTTCCGCTCAGATCGCGAGCGGAAGTCACGGCGATGTCGGATTGCATGCGGGGCTCGGCCATTGGAAGAGAAGCACCTAGCCCCAGTGGACGTTTTTAGCTGCACTGGGAAGATCGGCAGGCTACTGCTTGGTCACTAGGATGCAAGTTGCCAGACCGAGATTGTGGTTGATGTTACTCCCGCCCGTACCGAGAAGTAAACCGGAAGGTCAAAATAAAACCCCGGCAATGACTTTTGCCGCTGCCAACCCGGATATGATTGAACTGAAAGCGGCCGCGAAGCTCGAAGGCTTTTGCTGCAATTTGGTGACACTGTGCACCAAATTGCAGGCATTCGAACCCAAAAGTGTCACCAATTACCGCCGTAACCGTACAAGTGGATTCAAGACGTCTGTGTACTGCCAATTCCGGTCGGCAACACGCCATCTCGCTCCCTCATCTCGCGAAAGTTGAGTTCAAATGGCTCCGCCCTCGATAGGTGTGTTAAATTCCCCATTCCAACTAAACCTCCCATGCCCCCCACGACCGACACCGAGCTGGCCTTCGCCTCCATCGAAGAAATCGCCCGTCTCTTCCGCAAACGCAAACTCTCGCCTGTCGAACTCACCAAACTCCTCCTCACCCGCATCGATCAGCTAAATCCCAAGCTAAACGCCTACATCACGGTCACTGCGGACCTCGCCCTGGCCCAAGCCAAAAAAGCCGGAACTGAACTTTTTGCCCCGCGCGGCCGCAAAAGCCATCGCGACCGCGGCCCTCTGCACGGCATCCCCATCTCTCTGAAAGACAACATCTACACGGAACACATTCGCACCACGGCAGGCTCAAAAATTCTCTCGAAATTTCATTCCCCAGCACGACGCCACTGTCGTGACCCAACTCAAAAATGCCGGCGCCGTCATCCTCGGCAAAACCAACATGCACGAGTTCGCCTACGGCGTCACCAGCAACAACCCCCACTACGACCCCGTCCACAATCCCTGGGATCTCGCGCGCATCCCAGGCGGTTCCAGCGGCGGCTCCGCTGCCGCCGTCGCTGCCGGCCTCTGCTACGGCAGCATCGGCACCGACACTGGCGGCTCCATCCGTATCCCCGCCTCCCTCTGCGGCATCGTCGGCCTCAAACCTACTCTTGGCCGCGTCAGCGTGGACGGCGTAATTCCGCTCTCCCCGCGCCTTGATTGCGTCGGCCCGCTGGCTCGCACCGTCCACGATGCAGCTCTTCTTCTCGAACCAATTCTCCCCCGCGCGAATCGAGAACTCAGTCCTCGCGCTCTCGAAAAATCCTCTGCCAAGTTCCGCAAATTCACGATCGGCATTCCCAGGGAATTTTTTCTCGATGTTGTTTCGCCGGATGTCCATGCCGTCTTCGACGAAGCCGTTCGCATCTTGAAAAAGCAACGCGCCAGGTTCAAGGAAATCTCTCTGCCACTTTTAAAGGAAACGGAAGACTCCGGAAACCAAATCGCCTGGGCCGAGGCCACTCACTACCATCAGCAAGCCGGATGGTATCCATCTCGCGCCGCCGATTACGGCGACGACGTTCGCTCCCGCCTCGAAATGGGAACTAAAGTCTCCGCAACGGTCTATCTGTCCGCTCTCGAACTCCGCGAAAAATTCATCCAGCAATTCCATCTGGCGCTGGAAGATGCCGGCGTGGACGCTCTAGCCGTTCCAACAACGCCCATCACCGCGCCGCTCATCGGTCAGGAAGCCATCCGCCTCGGCGGCCAGGATCATTCCACTCGCGGACTGCTTCTCCGCGCGAATCGTCCCGCTAATCTCTCCGGCGTTCCCGCGCTCTCCGTTCCTTGTGGTTTCACTCCCGCGGGACTTCCTGTCGGCCTTCAATTCATCGGCGCCGTCGCCGATGAACATCTTCTCCTGCAGATCGCTCGCACCTTCGAGCGCGCCCAGCCCGAACAACGCCGCCCGCCACTATCCAGAATCTAGTGTGCATGCACGCGACGCATGTTCGAGCACCATTTGGCCTGCACTTCCCACAATGCCCAAGCTCGCCTTGAGGTCGTAGGGGCACGATACATCGTGCCCTCTTTCTTTTTCCTACCGTTCTCTTGTAGGGGCGCAGCACCGCTGCGCCCCAGCTTGCCCGAGCGTACTGATCTAGGTGCCTTCCCCCCCACAATCCACGCCGCGCCCAGGTTTTGCAATCCACACAAAACACGACGCTTCGGCCAGTTCATTTTGATCCACATCATTGCGTGCGATTTCTCTTGACTTCTGCGACAATGCTTGCTATTCTTTTTTTCGGATAAATCCACGACTTCCTAAGAGCGGCAGCCAGTCTGCCGCTCTTTCCTTTTTATGGTCTCTTCTCCTGGCTGGTCAGCCTCAAGGGGCAGCCCAGCGATCCAAAAATGCCGCAACTTGCACAATTTTGGTGCAATTCTAAGTACCTTTAGAATCAACACTTCCAAAACTGTAGCAAAACAAAGGACTTTAACTTTCTTTAGAATGAACACTTATGAGAAACCCGGGGGGAGGGGGGTGTTATGGTTAACCGGACGTCTCCGTGGCACAGACTTCAGTTTGTGCTCTCATGTACTGGCAGCCGTCGCTTCATCAACCAACCGCCAATCACATAACCAAGCGTGCCCGTAATCATCCCTCCTAGAATGTCCGCCACATAATGATACCGCCCCCAAATCGTTGACACGCACATGCACATCACCAGTGGCGCCATCACCCAGAACAGCCATCTCCGGTGCCGCCATGCTCCCCAAGTCGCGGCGACGGCCCCCGCCACATGCTCCGAAGGAAACGCCGCGCCGCGCACCCGCCCATAGTGCTCGATAAAACTGATCACGGATGTCGCCGCCCCGCCGTGCAACTCGCCGTGCCAGGCTCCGGCCATGGAAAACCACGGGCTCTCGATCGGAAAGAGAATTGCAATCACGTAGCCGATCGCGTAGCCCACCGCCGAGTACGTCATCACTGACCAATACCCGCGCCAGTCGCGCCGGTAGTACAACACGCCGCCGACCACCAGCAAGTACGTAAAGTACGTCAGATAAACAAACTGCATGAAGTCATTCCGCGCCGGCGTCGCGAATTGCTCCAGCCACACTGTCGGGTGCACGCCCGTCAGCCAATGATCAAACGCAATCAGTTTCGCATCCTGCCACCCCGGCTGCACCAGATGAACCAGCCGCCCCAGCTCCTCAAAGCAAAACAAAAAAAACAAATGCGGATACCAATGCCTCCAAAAATGCCAAAATCTCAGAGCCCCGGTAGGACAGACATTCCTGGCTGTCTCATTTCTTGCTTCATCCCCAAACTCTTTACGCTTCGCAACCCGCGCCTCCACCCGGCACAAAACCAAAATCACCGCAGCCACCAATGCCTGCATCCCAATCATCCGCAAGGGATGCGTCAAGTTCTGCGCAAAAAAAAGAATCAACGCGCTCGAAACTCCCAAGTACCCCAGCGCCACGCACTCAAACATCCCGCACGCCGCCCATGCACCCGCCAACTCCCGCCGCACCAGTCCCCGAATGCTTACGCTCGATCCCTCCAACGCAACGGTCCCTGCCGTCTTGCCGCTCTGCACGACTCCGTCGCGCCACGGGATCGCGAACTCCCGCTCCCGACATTCGCTTCTCTCCACGCTGCTCATGCCCTGAATCCTGCCTTCGCCCGCGCAACCTGCAATTCGTTGTCAGTCTCGTCTGCCCTCTGCAATCTCTGTGTCCTCCGTGCCCTCCGTGTAAAATTCCTTTCTTCTCCCCACCGCAGAACCGGCCAATCATTTCGCCGGGCAATCCGCCCCAAATCATTCGATGGATTGACTGCCGTTGGTCCACCCACAGCCTCAATCATCCACCGGTCACTAGAACTGTCTCCATATGCAAAGCATCGCCGCAAATCCAAATCCGCATCCGCCGCGATTCGCTCGATGGCTCGCGCCTTCGCTTCACCAATCATCGCTTCTCCCACGATTCGTCCCGTCCATCGAAAGTCGTTCTCCTCCAGCCGCGTTGCGCAAACACGAATCATGCCCGTCCATCCGCGCGCCCCAAGCCCGACTTCCAGCGATCGAGCCGCTCGCTCAGCCAACACCTCGAGCGTGCCGCTAACAATCACAATCAAATGTCCGCGTTCCGCATGCCATGCCACGCGCTCAATCGCCTCCGGATGAAACGACGGCACCCTCGCTGAATCTTTTTCATCAACAGAAACTCCCCGCAAATACATCTTGTTCGCGTGCATGATTTGATTGACTCCACGCGGCATCAGCCGCGCCGCCTCCGCGAGCCACAAAAAATAATTCCTAATCCCAATGAGTCTTCGATAGCGCAGCATCAAGAAAAACCTCTTCTCCAATGACGGCATCGGCATCAGCGTTCCATCCAAATCAAAGAACGCCGCCACTCGGCCATTCTTTTCGCTCACATGCCTTGCTTCCACTGCCTCCTCAACCTCCTTCGGCGCCTTCACATCGCCCCCTGCGCAATTCTCTTCACCGCGCGCGCCGGGCGAACGCTCCCCGACAAAAATCGCCAACCCTCCGCCAGCACCGGCAATCCACGCAACAAACAAAACGCCGCCGTCATCCACGTCAGCACATGCGCGCCAACGCGCACCAGCGCATGCAAATCCGCGGTCATTTCTCCCAGCAAAGCAACAGGCCCGCGCGTCAGCGCCAGCTCCAGTCCCAGATAGCAAAAGCACAAGCACTTCATCGCCGCATACAAACCGCGGCTCCAGCGCGACGCGACCAGCGCCCGCCCCCACCAGGTTTGCAGCATCGCGTTCGCTCCCCAGCCGGAATGACCCGCGCGCAAGGCCAGCCCGCGCAAAAAATCCGTCGCCGCTCCCCGCGCAAAAAAGAAAACCGGCAGCCACAGCGAAACCATTCCGACCACCGCGAAATAGGTGAAGTACACGTTCTCGATCATGCGGTCGCCGAGAATGTCGAGCTGCGCGCCGACCGGCGTCGCCAGATTCTTTCCGCCGCGCGATGTGCCCATCCAACGCATCCAGCGCAATCGCCGTCACCGTCAGCCCAACCGCTGCAAGATTTGCCCATGCCCCTCTCCCAAACAAACTCACCGCGGCAAAACCCACTGCCACGCGTAACGCAGTCACTTTGTTGGGTGTCCACTTCATAGCCACCTGCCGGACGCCTTCAAAGCGTCCCAATAAGCGTCACGCAACCAACCTGCCATCCGCGTAAGGCGCAAAGCCTTCCCTTTCCATTACTTACGAGTGCTGGCGCAAGTGGCGATTTCCCACCACGTCGGCCAAACCCTTCATCTGTCGTCCTTTCGCTGCCGTAGTTACAGGGTGCAGCTTGCCTGCATCCAAAGAAGCTGCCGCGGGCATCCCCGCGCTAACGGGTGGCGCTCTTTTCCCGTCTTTGTGGGAGAATGAGATTGTTCAGGGAATAGGCAGGTCTAAACACACCAACTGTCTGGGCGTACTTGTGCGCCAAACCTCGAACCGAAAAGCAATTCAGGATCGACGAACTCTGAGGCCCCATTAGGTCTAAAAAACGATGAACGACGTTTCTCTTGCAGCAGCGTTTATCGCCGGGTTGGTTTCTTTTCTCTCGCCCTGCGTACTTCCACTCGTTCCCGGCTATATCTCGATGCTCTCCGGCATCGGTATGGAGCAATTGCGCCAGGGCCAGCAGCCGCGCGGCGGTCTCTTTGCTTCCGCGCTTTCGTTTGTCGTCGGATTTTCCGTTGTTTTCATTTCGTTTGGCGCATCTGCCAGCGCCGTCGGCACATTTCTCCTAAAGAACCGCGGGCTACTCGCACCCATTGCCGGAGCGCTGATTCTGCTGTTCGGATTACACTTGGTCGGCGCCCTGGTGAAGTTCAGCTTCCGCGCGGGCTTGATCGTGGGCTCACTCCTCGTAGTTTTGGGCGTTGCTTCCATTCTCCATCACGGCCCTCTCTTCTTCGGCCTGGGGTGGGTGCACTTTTTCTCTCTTTCGCTCATCGGCTTTTTTGGTCCGGCTCTCGCAAAGTGGCTCAACCGCGACGTGCATCTTCGCAGCACCAGGACGAAGCCCGGCCTCTTCAGCGGTTTTTTTCTCGGCTTCGCTTTCGCTTTTGGCTGGACTCCTTGCATCGGGCCGATCCTTGCCACTGTGCTTGCTTTGGCCGCAGCCAGTGACACTATCGCCCGCGGGATTCTCCTGCTCGCCGTTTACTCCGCAGGCTTGGCTGTTCCGTTCTTGCTCACCGCCCTGGGCATTGGGCAATTTCTCCAGTTTTATCAGCGCTTCCGAAAGTATCTCCACGCCGTCGAACTCCTCAGCGGAGCTTTGCTGCTGTTTGTAGGCGCACTCGTTTTTGTCAACAAGCTGACCTGGCTGGCTGGCAAGCTCAGCTTTTTGAACGACGCTGTTTTGTGGCTGGAGAAGTCCCTGACGGGCGTGAGATAAACAGCCCGCGCTTCTTGACGCCCGGATGGAAAGAATTCATGTTCGGGTATAATCAACATTGAGGAATGAAATGAAGAAAACGCTGTTGGTCGTCGTAACTGTCCTGGCCTTAATCGTCGGCACGTATTTTGCGGACAAGGCGACGCGCGTCAAGGCAAAAACGCGACCGGCAATACCGTTATGAAGGCCGACAATCCGAAAGCCAGACTTGCCGAAGCCCGAACTCACACTCAAAGACCTCGACGGAAAAGATGTTTCGCTCAGCGAATACAAGGGCAAAGTTGTTCTGGTGAATTTCTGGGCCACGTGGTGCGAACCATGCCGCGTGGAAATTCCCTGGCTCATCGAGATGCAGCAGAAATACGCTGACAAAGGCTTCGTCCTCCTTGGCATTGCGCTCGACGAGGAAGGCAAAAGCGTCGTCGCGCCATTTGTTGCCAAAGAACGCTTCGACGTCAACGGCCAGAAGCTTCCCATGAGCTACAAAATCCTGATTGGCAACGACGATGCTGCCGATAAATTCGGCGGCCTCTTCGGCTATCCCACCAGTATTCTCATTTCCCGCGATGGCAAGCAAATCAAGCGCATCACCGGCATGATCAGCTACGACGAAATGACCAAAGCCATCGAATCGCAACTCTGATACGCTCAATCCATGCTTGACGAAAAAGACTTTCAGAGAAAAGCTGACGCTGCCTTCGCAGAACTCAAGAAACGTTTGCTCGTTCTTGCGGATGAGCATGACTTCGATGTAGAAGGCGAAAGCGGCAAACTCGAAGTGATCTTCGAAGAGCCCGAAGAAGTGAAGTTTGTCATTTCTCCGAACACGCCGATTCGCGAAATTTGGATTTCCGCGCTGTCCACTTCTTTCAAGCTCGGCTGGTCGGAATCGAAGAACGCTTTCGTGCTCGAAAAAACGGGAGAGGATCTTTTCCAGGTCATGAACCGCGTGGTGTCTCAGCAGCTTGGCACTCAGGTCAAACTTTGAAGTCAATCTGTCGCGGCCGGGCCAAGAAAGTTACTCAATGAAATTCGTTGCCACCATCTTCCTCGGCGTCCTGGTCATCGTAGCCGTCGCGGCGCTGCCCTCCGCGCCGCAGCAGGTACCTTCGCCGAAGGATGTCGTTGCTCCCACGACTTATGTTTCGCTCGATCCTGTAGGCCGGGGGAACGCAATTTCAGATTGCCGTGGTCCTGAAAATCCGGCCGGGCTTCCACATCAATGCCCGCGAAAAATCCGAAGATTATCTGATCGCCACCGATCTCCGCGCCGATGCCCCCGCGGGCTTTCAACTGGGCGAAGTTGCCTATCCCAAAGGCGCGCTGCACTCCTTTACCTTTTCCAAGAAGCCGCTCAACGTGTACGAAGGCACCATCACTCTCCGTCTCCCGGTCACCGCGTTACCCAGCGCTCCTCTTGGCGCGCAACACATCCCGCTCAAGCTTCGCTATCAGGCTTGCAGCACGGAAATCTGCCTGCCTCCTGTCACTCTTGCGCTAGACGCCGCTCTCCACGTTGCGGCATCCGCTTCCGCCGCCAAGCCTGTTCACCCCGAGTTCTTTCCACCGAAGTAGCTGTTCGCCCGCCGCAGCCTCGTACACGATGCGTCCGGGCTACCCAGCCCAAACGCTAACGACACTTCATCAAGATCCTCCTAAACGTCTGAAAAATTAGGAACATTTTGGCCTTTCCACCGTCTTCTACGGCATGAACTACTACGACTACCTTCGCACCGCATTCCGCCAAATGAGGCGCAATCCCGGCTTTTTCGCCATAGCGCTTGCGGCTTTGGCCCTGGGAATCGGCGCCAACACCGCTATTTTCAGCGCGGTAGAGGGAGTGCTCCTTCGCCCCCTGCCCTACGCCGATCCGAACCAGCTCGTGATGCTGTGGGAAGACGCATCCTATGTAGGCTTCCCGCAAAACAATCTGTCCGCCGCCGATTATGTGGACTGGCGGGCGCAGAACCAGGTCTTTACCGATGTGGTGGCAATCCGCTATGCCAATGCGGCGTTCACAGGCGACCAGGCGCCGGAGCAAGCCCTCGGGCGTCGCGTCACGCCGAATTTTTTCGATGTGATCGGCGTTCAGCCCGCCGTTGGGCGGCCCTTTACCGCCGAGGAAGATGCGGCCAGGAGCAAAGTGGTGGTCCTGAGCAATGCTTTCTGGCAGCGGCGGTTTGGCGGCGACACTGCTGTGCTGGGGCGTTCGATCCTGATGGACGGTGAGGCTACAACGGTCGTGGGCGTTATGCCGCGCGGCTTCTTTTTTCCAGACAATGCAACGGATTATTGGCAGCCGGCTTCCTTTTCACCCGAGGATCTCGCGCGGCGCACGCGTCATAATCTGGAAGTCGTTGCGCGCATGAAGCCTGGTGTGACGGCCGAACGGGCGCAACGCGACCTGGAATTGATCGCCAAGCGATTGCAACTTCAGTATCCGGATTCCAACACGAATATTGGCGCAGTGGTGGTTCCCATTCGTAAGCAATTTGCGGGCGATACGGCAACGGGGCTTTGGGTTTTGCAAATCGCGGCCGTGCTAGTGCTGCTGATCGCTTGCTCGAATCTTGCGAATCTGCTTCTGGCGCGAGCCGCCGGGCGCCGGCGGGAAATTGCGGTGCGCATCGCCCTGGGCGCGAGCCGCGGGCAGATCGCTGCGCAACTCGTTACGGAAAGCTTGTTGCTCTCGGTCGGTGGAGGAGCGGCAGGCCTCCTTGTTGGCAGACTTTGCTGGGGCGTCTTCAAGAACCTCGTTCCTACGCAAATCGCTGGTGATGGCTTTGCGCTGAACGGGCCAGTGCTGCTGTTTACCGCGGCCGTCTCGATTCTAGCCGGAGTGTTTTTTGGAATAGTTCCAGCTTTGCGGGCGACGGACGTCTCTCTGCAGGAATCGCTCAAAGAAGGCGCGCGCGCCGGCGAATCTCGCGGCGGCATGCGGCTGCGCGACACTCTGGTCGTCGCGCAATTCGCCATGGCCTTTGCTCTTTTAGTCGGCGCATCGTTGATGATTGAGACCTTGTGGAACCTGCGGCGCGTTGATTTGGGCTTTCGCGCCGATCACCTTCTGACGATGGCCGTGCCGCTTCCCAATACGAAATACGACAACAACGACAAGCTCCGCGCGTTTTATCGCGACGTTCTGGATCGCACGCGAACGCTTCCCGGTGTGAAGAATGTGGGTTTTGGTTCTGACGTACCGTTCACGTCGATCGGCGATACCGAAGGCTACGTCATCGAGGGTGCACCGCCGCTGTTGCCCGGGCAAGATAATGACGCGCTGTATCGCGAAGTGACAGCGGGTTATCTCGAAACCATCGGTGGAACTCTCAGGTCAGGCCGGCTTTTGGAGGATCGCGATATCGAGTCCAGCCAGCCGGTCGTTGTGGTGAATGAGTTCCTCGCGAAACTACATTGGCCGGGACAGGATGCTGTCGGAAAGCGGCTGAAGCTAAGCGGCTCGAAGGAGCCGTGGCGGACGGTGGTGGGAGTCGTGAAAGATATTCGGGAGCGGGGACTTTTGCTGGACATGAAGCCGGCGGTCTACGTGCCTGTGAATCAGGTGGATCGCCCGGGAGCGGATTTTCTGATTGCGAGAACTGCTCAGGATCCAGCCAGCGTAATCAACGCGTTGCGCGGCGCGGTTTGGGCAGTGGATAGCGAGCGTCCCGTCGCTTTCATTCGCACCATGGATCAGCTCATGGAAGAAAATGTTGCTGACCGAGAGCGGCCCATGACGCTGCTCGGCATATTCGCTGGACTTGCATTGGTCTTGGCGTGCATCGGCGTGTACGGTGTGCTGGCTTACTCCGTCGCGCAGCGAACCCGCGAAATCGGGGTGCGCATGGCTTTGGGGGCGAGGCCGCTGGATGTGACGCGGATGATTTTGGGGCGCGGGCTGAGATTAAGCGCTATCGGGTTAGTGGCAGGTGCGGCGCTGGCTGGCATTCTGGGGATATTGCTGCGGACTTTGTTATTCGGGGTGACGCCGGCGGCGCCGCTGGTTTATGCCGGAACAGCGGCGGCGTTGATTATTGTGGCGCTCGCGGCGTGCGTGATTCCGGCGCAACGTGCGGCGCGAGTGGATCCAGTCGTGGCATTGCGCGACGAATAGCAACGACGTACAAGGGCGCAAAGAAATGCACTTTGCTGTTTCTTGTGAAGAATTTGTTGCAATTATTAAGCGAATGCCTTTCGCAAGCGGCTTACGACGCGCTCCTGCCCCAGCACAACCATCGTATCGAAGAGCGGCGGAGCGACCGCTTGTCCGACGATGGCCACGCGGCATGCGTTGATGAGCAATCCAGCCTTCACGCCCGCCGCTTCTGCCACTGCTCTTGAGGCGTGATCGCACGCATCGTGATTCCACTCGGGCAACGCTGCAAGCGCATCCGCCAGCTTTGCCAGCAGCTCCGGAACCTTCGGATCTTTCCAGAATTTATCCTTCGCTGCCTGATCGAGCGGAAACTCATCGCTGAAAAACGCGCGCGACCACGACGAAAAGTCCGGCACCAATCGAATTCGAGGCCGCAGCAGATCCACCGTCCGCGAAAACCACGCGTGGTCGCGTCCATCGGGGCCTGGAGCAGCGCCCGCAGCCCATTCGTCTTTCCATAATTTGCTGCGCTTCAGTTCGGCTTCCACTTCCGGAAGCAGATCTTCGATCGGAAGTTTTTGCAGATACTGGGTGTTGAACCATTCGAGCTTGGCCTTGTCGAACACTCCGTTGGTGCGGCTGACGCCCTCGAGCGAAAATCTTTCGATCAAATCCTTCGTGCGCAGATACTCGTCATCGTTCCCCGGCGACCATCCGAGCAACGACAGAAAATTGCGAAATGCTTCGGGCAAGAATCCTTCCGTGCGGTACATGTTGACGTCCGTCGCCCCGTGCCTCTTTGACAAACGCTTCTTGTCCGCTCCAAGAATCAGGGGCACATGCGCGAAGAGCGGAGGGTCCGTGCCAAGCGCGCGGTATAGCAGCACCTGCTTCGGCGTATTGGAAATGTGGTCGGCGCCGCGAATCACATGCGTGATGCGCATATCAATGTCGTCCACTACCACGCCCAATTGATACATGGACTGTCCAAACTCTTCGTCGCCCTTGCCCGAACGGAGCAACACGAAATCCTCAATCTCGTCATTCGAGAATTCCGTCTCGCCAAACACCACATCGGTAAATTTCGTCGTGCCACCCAACGGCACCTTGAACCGTACCGCCGATTTCGCGCCCGGAGTTGAAGGCTTGCCGTCGCGGCAACTGCACCGCGTCACGCGCCGTGCGACCGCCGCCCTTCGGCTCTTCATCCTGGCCGGGTTCCGCGTGGTCCCCGCCCGCATACTTTTCCGCGGGGCAATAGCACAAAAAGGCGCTGCCGTTCGCGAGGCACTTTTTGGCGGCGTCGCGATAGAGCTGCCGTACGCTGCGATTGATAAAACGGGCCTTCGTCCCACTGCACGCCGAGCCATTTCAGCCCATCTAAAATTCCCGTCACCAACTCGGGCTTGTTGCGCTCGGCGTCGGTGTCTTCAATGCGCAGGATCATCGTGCCGTGGTGCCGCCGCGCAAACAGCCAATTAAACAGCGCCGTGCGCGCCCCGCCCACGTGCAAATATCCGGTCGGCGAAGGCGCAAACCGCACTCGTATGCTCGCGCTTCCTGTGTCGGTTGTTTCACTCATCGTATGCGGCTACTCTCGAGCTGAATTTCAATTGTTCAGTTTAGCGAATCCCTCCGGTCGCGTCCAACACGCGCATTCGCCGAAAAAGTGATCAAGCTTCAGAGCGGCCGCGCGCCTGATGGGAAGTGTCTTCTGCGCCTTCCGTTACAACACGCGGCTATTGACTTGAGCGATACCTTCGGGCAGAATCCGCGGCTGTCTCCATGTCGAACCCGCCCACGATGTTCGGCCCGCCTCCGAGCAGCGATCCTGCTTCCGCCCTCGACAATTACATTCAGCCAAATCTGGGGCACGCCCTGCGTATCTGGTGGGCGTATTACTGGCCGACAACGCTCATTACTCTGATTTTAGGTTATCTGCTGGGACTGGTTGTCCGCCTGCTTTATGAGAATTTCATCTTCTCCGCAAAACCGCTCATACCCGTATCGAGATACGGCGGCTATGTCATCAATTATGTGGCCGCCTTTTTCGTGATGCGCTACGTCCTGGGCAAGACTTTTCGTCAGTTCCGACTTGGTTTGCTTTCGAACTCCCCAGATGCTTCTTCACAGGTGCTCCCCGTCACGCTGGCACGCACCCTGCGGGTCTGGTGGATTTTTACGTGGCGAACTGTTCTTTACGGTCTGCTTTGTCTGGCCTTCGTGCTATACCCGGTGGAATGGTTCGTCGGAATCTTCCGGCCCAGCCCGCTCTTCGCAAGCCTGTTCTTCCTGGTGCTCGGCGGTACGGTCGGCGGCGCCCTCGCACTCTTCGTAATCTATTCCAATATCCTGGACGAGGATATCGGTGGCTTCCGTGTGGCCCTCTTGCCGCGGCAAAGCGTCGCACCCGCCCAAAATCCGCTCGCTTCTGAACCGGCCCCCTTAGGCTGAATTCGCCTGCTTGGTTCCAGCCTGTTGAAATGTCGCTAACTTGTTACCCCCCTCCCTGCTGCCTCTTTCGCAACCGGTACCCCGGTACGCTTGCTTCCTGAAAATTCCATCATCCATAATCACAAGTACTTTGCTTTGTGCATCGAGGTGGTTCCCTCGCGCTGCCGCACTGTTGTCCCCGCGTGCAGCCGCCGAGGTTTCCATTCCATCTTGACGCATAAATCGCTTCACCGTCTTTGCACGGTGTAACGGAGCCGTCCGCACTTGGGGCGGAGAATTGACCGAGGCCTTGACCAACCAGAGCTTCATCGCACTGGCACTGCTGGCGGCTACCTCTTTGGTGGCCGGCTTTTTCGCCTATATTTACCAGCTGAAGCGCCGGCCTTATCTCCTCTACTGGACCGCTGGATGGGCCATCGTCGCCCTGAGTTATCTCGGCCCCGTTCTCTCCCACGGCGACCGCGTTTGGCCCCTGCAAACCGCTCTCGATCAATTGCTCTATTCTGCCGCGGGAATCTTTTTCTTTTTGGGCGCGCAGCTTTATGCCCAGCGCGGGCTCTGGAGTATCCCCGCCGCGGCAGCCGGCGGCGTGCTTGTGTTTTGGGCTGGGGCCTATTCACTCGGCTGGGTCCACATTCCACTGATACTTCCTGCCGCGGCGATTTTTCTCGCCACTAGCTTCGTCTTCTGGCAAGAAAGCCGCCGCCAGGAAACCCTCGCCGACTGGCTTCTCGCGATTTCTTTTATCGTATGGGCCGCTGTTGAACTTACTTTCTCCTTTTTCCGCACCGCGCCCTTTTTCCGCGACGTCAGTTTCCAGACGGCCGCTGCCGTCCCGTCCGCTTTCGTTGCCATGCTCATGGTCATGGCCCTTTACGAAGAAGAAAAGCGCCGTGTCGAACGCAACATGCTGGCGCTCTCCAATCTCAATCTCGCCACTTCCAGTTTTGTCGGCGGAGAAATTCAGCGCATGCTTTCGCAGGCGCTCGATCGCGTCCTGGGAGTTGTGCGCCTTCCCGCCGGCGCGCTTTTTCTCCATCATGGAGACCCGCAAGGTCCCACCTCCGTCGTCGCTGTAGGCCTGAGCGATAATTTCTGCCGCACCGCGCAAGAACAAGGGTTGGATGATTATCTCGTTGGTCTCGTTTCGCGCCTCGGCGGCCTGCTCGGCTTCCGTGATTTGCGAAACGATGACACCGTCGCGGCTCTCGAGCGCGAAGAGCCCATCCGCAGATTCCGCCAACTCGCTCTCGCGCAAGGTCTTCGCAGCATCGTGGCCATCAGCCTGCAGGCCAAGGAACAGGCTTTCGGCGTCCTTCTTCTCGGCACGCCGGACAGCCGCCGCTTTACTCCCGCGGAATACCGGCTCCTTCTGGCCCTCGGCCACCAAATCGGCATGGCCGTCGAAAACAGCTATCTCATCCAGCAAACGTCGCGCCGCTCCGAGGAACTTCACGTCCTCAACGAGATTGGCCGCGCTCTCAGCTCCACCCTCAACAAGGAAGATCTCCTGCGCAAAGTTTGGGAAGAGCTTCGCCGCCTCTTTGACGTTGAGAATTTTTATATCGGCGCGCTCAACCCTCTTCGCGATGAAATGCAGTTCGATATAGAAGTGACTGGCAGCACACTGAAGCCTGCGCGCAGCCGTCCCGCGGGAAACCATCTCACCGAATACATCATTCGCACGCGCCAGCCTGTGCTAATTCGCGAAAACTATGCCGCCGAAGTCAAGAAACTCGGCGTCGAACCTATTCAGCAGCGAGGCTGCTTCTGCGGCGTTCCGCTGGTCGCATACGACCATGCCATCGGCGCAATGGCTGTTTTTTCCGAGAACGAGCGCGTCTTTGACGAAGGCCATCTCGAGCTCATGCGCGTGCTCGCGAGCGAAGCGAGTATCGCGATTGAAAACGCGCGCCTTTTCCACGAAGAGCGGACCAAGGCGCGCCATCTCTCGCTGCTGAACACCATTTCACGCAACGCCATCGCCACGCTCAACCCCGACGAAATGCTCGCCAAGATTGCCGAGCAGCTTGAAGCCGGACTGACTTACGATCACATCGGGATCAGCGTCCTCGAATACTCGACGCGCGAACTTGTCGTCCAAGCGGAAGCGGGTACGCGCCGCGGCGCACGCGGCCGGCGCATCCCTCTCGGTAACGGCCTCATCGGCCACGTCGCCCGCACCGGGCAATTGGCCGACTACCAGGCTTCGACGGCCGGAGACACCCCGAACAAACCACTCTTGCCGGATTCCGCCTCGGCCATTGCTCTCCCGGTCTTCTACGCCGAACAGTTACACGGCATCTTGTACGTGGAATCGTCCTTCCCCGTGGAGTTCTCCGAGGAAGAAATTCTTCTTCTTCGTACTCTTGCCGACCTCATTGCCGGCGCCCTTCACAACGCCCTCTCTTTCCAGAAGGCTCAGGAGCAGGCCATCACCGACGGCCTCACCGGCGTCAAAACTCACCGCTTCTTCATGGAAGCTCTTTCCGCCGAATGGAAGCGCTCCACGCGCGCCGGACGCGCCTTCGCCCTCGTCTTGATGGATCTCGACCGCTTCAAGTTCGTCAACGATTTTTACGGCCACCTGGAAGGCGATCTCGTTCTCCAGCGCGTCGGCCACATCCTCGAAACGAATTGCCGCCGCTCCGATGTCGTGGCCCGTTACGGTGGAGACGAATTCGTCATCCTCATGCCGGAAACCAACATGGAGCACGCTCGCCAGCTTGCGACAAAGCTTCGCGGCTGGGTTTCCGCCGATCCGCTTCTGCGCGAGAAAAATATCAGCGCGAGCTTTGGTATCGCCTGCTATCCGCTCCACGGCTCCTCGCCCCAAGAGCTCATCCAGGTGGCCGACGCTTCCATGTATTTGTCCAAACATCAGGGAGGAAACGCCGTTTCCACGGCCGACCATTTCGATCCCAACGAAGCAAAAAAGTGGAAACGCGATGTTCTCGAAGCTTATCTAGGCGTGACCCTCAAACGCCTCTTTGCCACGGGTCCGGAAGCTTTCGAGGAAATCTACTCGCGCCTGAAACAATTCACCGAATCACTCGCCACGACCGAAATTCCCAACGGCAAGTCCACAATGCCTGCTTCGTCGAATGGCCCGGAAGGTCTGCCGCAAGCCGTGCTCGATACGGTCACGTCGCTCGCTTTCGCCATCGATGCAAAGGATCACTACACGCAAGGACATTCGCAGAAAGTATCCGCCTACGCGGCGCTCATCGCCGAGTCTCTCAACATGAGCGACGCGGAGATCGAGGAGATTCGCCTCGGCGGCGTGCTCCATGACATCGGAAAAGTCGCCATCCCCGAAAATATTTTGAACAAGAGCGGCCCGCTAAATCCCGAAGAATGGGAAACCATGAAGTCGCACGTAAAATTCGGCGCCAAGATCCTGGATCCTCTCGCGCCGCTGGCACGCATTCGCGAGATGGTTCTCCATCATCACGAATTCTTCGATGGCTCAGGCTATCCCGAAGCTCTCTCGGGCGAGGGCATACCTCTCGGCGCGCGCATCATTGCCGTTGCCGACGCTTACGACACCATCACCAGCGACCGCACTTACAAAAAAGGCCGCAGCTCACCTGAGGCCCTCGCCGAGCTCGAACGCTGCGCCAATGCCCAGTTTGATGGCGCGATCGTCCAAGTCTTCGTCCGTACCATGCGCCAACTTCCGAACCCCATCATTGAAGTCGCCGCCACCGCACCGCGCAACCCCTAGCTCGGCTCTTCGCTTTCACCTGACGCGCAAATAACTCTATTTTTACAACCTCTCCTTGCAACTGCCGCACGCACAATCCCGCAGCGGCTCTAATCGCGCCGGTCCACGCACTAGTCCTCACTTGAAACGACTGACTAAAGTTTTGGACCTCTCATGCCGATAGTCCCAGAGACGAGCCGCACGCCTATGAGTTCTCCAGAACAGCAACCGAACAGGGTCTCCCAATTGCGCCGAAGCCAGCGTGTTTGCCTGAGCGTGCCGATTGCGGTGATCAAAGGAGGCCAAGGCAAAAACCAGGCTTCGGAAGAAACCCGTACCCTCATTGTGAGCGCACACGGCGCTCTGCTCGTATTACACTTGCCCGTCCAGGCAGGCGAACTGCTCACTCTCAGGCACACTAAGACCCAGGAGGAGCTCATCTGCCGTGTGGTTAATGTCAGCCCCGAACAATCGGGCAGGCGAGAGGTGTCCGTCGAGTTTCAACACCCTTCTCCACGATTCTGGCGAATCGCTTTCCCGCCGGCGGATTGGAGTCCCCGGAGCGCCGATGCAAAGTCTCCAACGGCGCATTCACTCTTCGCGCAAGCGCCCCTGAAGAAAAGTGTTGCAGCTCCCGCCGAGGGCGACAAAAAGCAATCGAGCAAAGCTCCGGGCCCCGTCCCGAGCGCTGGATCTTAGTCCGCCACTCCAAACGACAATCTCTCCAGGAGGTGCTTCCTCAGGCAGTCCGCTCGTCTGTGTCTGTTTCCAAGCAAAATTTCCAGGACTGCCCACCCCTCATCGCCCGTTGAGTTCCACATCCTTGATCGGCAAATCCCAGTGCGCCTCGAGAATTTCGAATCGCCGCTGTTCCTCTTTCGTATACGTTTCCTGATCGGGATACAGCTGTTTGAGCAGGGTCGGGCTGTCGAAATTATCATTTGCGATGCTCGCGTTCTTGAACACGATCGTCACCCGGTAGTCCCACCTGCCATCCTCCGTTGTGTGATACCGGGGCGATGTCATGCTCACTTTCAAGATGCGTCCCAGTTCCATCTCCTTCTTCAGCAACGGGTAATGGTTTTTCTTGAACAGCGCAAGGAACTCGTCAGCGTGTCCCCATTTCGCCTTGTAGTAGTACTCAATCACGAACGGTTGCGCACTTCCTTCGCTTCCCGCCCCGCTCTGCGCCGCCTTCGCCTTGTAATGCCCCGCCGCCAGCATCGCCATCAGGACAAGCGCCGCGATCCCTGCCCACCTCACCAGCCGCACATTTCTCATTCGCATCGTTTTCCTCCGTCGAATCTCCCTGCATCGCCACCTATCCTAACCTCATTTTCAGGCTGGCGAACGCGGATCGTAGACGTCCAGAGCCTCCAAAATCGGGCCTCCAATCGTCCGCCCTCCATCAACGGCTCCGCGTTGACTTGTCCAACAGCGCGGCCTAATATGCCACCCAATGGCAGGTGCTCTCTCCATGATCGGCCAAACTATCGGCCACTATTTAATCACCGAAAAGATCGGTGCCGGCGGGATGGGTATCGTCTATCGCGCCCGGGATCAGCGTCTGAACCGCGATGTAGCCCTGAAAGTCCTTCCTCCCGGAAAACTCGGTGACGACGCGCCCCGCAAGCGCTTCCGCAAGGAAGCACTCGCCTTAGCCAAGCTCAACCATCCGAACATCGGAACTGTCTACGACTTCGACACACAAGACGACATCGACTTCCTTGTGATGGAGTACATCCCAGGCGAAACTCTCGGCGAGCGCCTCGCCAAGGGCACCTTGCCGGAAAAGGAATGGATTGCGATCAGCCTGCAGATTGCCGCTGCGCTCGAGGAAGCGCATGAGCATGGCATCGTGCATCAAGACCTCAAGCCGAGCAATATCATGGTTACACCCAAGGGCCAGGCAAAGGTCTTGGATTTTGGCTTGGCGCGACTCCTGGATGCGGATGGTGGTGCAGAGCTGACCGCAACTCTCACACAGACGGACGGCGCTGGCACGCTCCCCTACATGGCCCCCGAGCAACTCCGCGGCGATGCGGTGGATTCCCGAACCGATATTTTCGCAACGGGTGTTGTTCTCTACGAGATGATCACGGGGCAGCGGCCATTCCAGGAAAAACAAGCTCCTCGCCTGATCCAGCAAATCCTGAACGAACCGCCACGCCCCTTGCAGGAATGGAACCGCCGCATTTCACCACAGATCGAAAGCATCATTTTGAAGGCGCTCGACAAGCAGCCCGACCTCCGCTACCAGTCAGCACGCGAATTGCGCGTTGACCTCGAACGCCTCGGCGCCCAGCAAACCGCCTCGTCCGGTGTTCCGATCGTGCGTACGCCATCGCGCCGCAGTTGGAAGCAGGGCTTGCAGGCGCATCCTCGCGCCGTCTACTCTTCCGCTCTCTTCCTGGGTATCACTGTCGCGACGATCTGGTGGCTGGTAGGGGCACGGCCGGTGCTCTCGTTTGCCCCGCGCGATTGGCTCTTGATCACCGATTTTGAGAATCAGACGAATGACCCGCTCTTCGACCGCTCGCTTCTCACGGCCTTGACCGTGAGCCTCGAGCAGTCCCCGCACGCCAACGTCGTTCCGCGCCCACGGATCGTTGACAGCTTGCATCGCATGGGCAAGAGCGGCGACGAAAGAATCACCGAGGAGTTGGCACGCGAGATCTCTCAGCGTGAGGCCATCCGCGCGATCCTGAGTTGCTCCATCGCTAAGGTCGGGCAGCAGTATGCACTTACCGCCCGGTTGATCGATCCACAGACAGGCGTGGCTGTCCGTTCTTATCTCGAGGAAGCCAAGGACCAGGACCACGTGCTCGACGCCCTAGGATCGGTAGCCACCCGCGTGCGCCGCGACCTCGGCGAATCCATGCTCGCCACTCGTAAAGCCGACCGTCCTCTTCCGATGGTAACTACTCGTTCGCTCCAGGCTCTCAAGATGTTTGCCGATGGGGCTGCTCTCTGGAGCAAGGGACAGTGGGATCCAGCCGTACAAGCCTTCGAGTCGGCCGTCAAGGCTGACCCTGAGTTCGCCATGGCCCACTCCGCGCTCGGCGACGCTTACTACAGTCACATCTTCAATAGTCCCCCGAGAGGCAAAGAGCACATGGAAAAAGCCCTGCAACTCTCCGAGCGCACCACCGATCGCGAGCGGCTTTACATTCAGACCCGATACGCCCAAGACCTCGGCCACGTGGCAGAGGCCACAAACCGCTTCGATGTCTATCTGAAGGCCTATCCCGATGATTGGGGAATGCGCTTCAACTATGCATCTCTCTTGCGCTATAACGGCCAGCCCCAAGAGGCCCTCGAACAATACAAAGAGCTCGCACGCATTTCTCCGAATAGCCCTTCTACATACATCGACATCGCCACCACTTATAATGGTCTCGGCAACTTTTCCGAAGCGCTGCGCAACTACGAACAAGCCTTCAGGTTGGACCCCTCCTGGAAAACCAATCAGAACATCAATCACGAGTACGGCATGACTCTTTTCCGCAACGGTGACGAACCCAAGGCTCGCGAAACCTTCAAGCTTGCTATTGACAAGCGGGATCTGAAACCAAAAGGCCTCCGCTCTCTTGCCTGGCTCGATCTCTACCACGGCAAATATGCCGCCGCCAAGCCACAACTTCAGGAAGCTCTGCTGTCCGATGAAACTTACAAATGGGCCTTGAGCATTTTGCGCGAGCACAATCTGCTCGCCATTGTTGCGGATGGTCAGGGCGACCGCGTCGGCCAGCTTCGTGAACTGGATCTAGCGCTACCGTACTTGGCCACCTCCGGCGCCCAAGCGCGCGCAGGTCTCTGGCTCGGCAAGCAATACGCACGCGCTGGAAACGTCACAAAGGCCGCGGAAATCTTGGAAAAAGCGCGCCCTTTCGCAGATCCGCAAAATCCCGAGCACATGAGCGATATCCAAACCCTTGAAGCCGAGGTGGAACTCGCCCATGGCAACAAAGACCATGCGATTGAGCTGCTCTCGCTTGCGGACAAGGCCAAGCGTAGCGCGATGACGATCGAAGGCTTGGCTCATGCCTATGAGGCCTCGGGCAACTCCGACCAAGCCGCTGTCTGGTACGAACTATTCCTGGGATCTGCCGAGCCTTCCCTGGGATGGGAGCCTCAACAGGACTGGCTCGCAGCGCATTACCGTCTCGCGCGCATCTATTTTTCTAAAGGCGACAAAGCCAAGGCCGCAACGCAGCTCGACTGGTTCCTCAACGCCTGGAAAGACGCTGACCCCGGCCTTCCTCTCCTCAAAGACGCTCTCCGCCTTAAACAGCAAATGGACAGCAAGCCGTAAAACCTTCGGCTTCGCGTCACCATCCTCATCTCAAGGTTGTTATCCTTGACTCTGGGAACATGGAGAAGGTTTGTCAGGAGGAAGAATGCAAACAGCATCCGTCAAGTGGATTGGCGAAGAAAAATTCATGGCTACCAGTCCTTCCGGCCATGCCGTTGCTATCGATTCCGACCGTACCTCCAACAAGGCGCCCGGCCCGATGGAGCTAGTTCTTGATGGCCCTCGGCGCATGCACCGCCACCGACGTCGTCAGCATCCTCAAGAAAAAGCGGCAGAAACTCGAGTCTCTCGAAGTGATCTGCTCCGGCGAACGCGCTACTGAGCCGCCCACTGTCTGGATAAAACTCGAAATCCTCTATCGGCTGCGCGGCTCCCTTGACGAAGCCGCCGTGAAACGCGCCATCGAGCTCAGCGAGCAGAAATACTGCTCCGTCTCCGCCATGCTCCAAAAAACCGCCACGCTCACCTGGCGCCACGAAATCCTTCCGCCCGGAGAATGATTCATCGCGGTCAACTTTCCTCTCGTCCTCTCCGCTCGCCCCAGAGCCGCTACGCAGCCTTTTTTATTTCTCTCTCGCCTTGTAACCTCGCAGCCGCATCGCATAGAATTTTGAATTCGCTTGGTATGCACTAACTCCCAAGGAGAAACATGTCCCACCGCATCGCGGCAAAAATCACGGGGGTCGCAGGCTACGTTCCGCCAAAAGTGCTTACAAACGCCGACTTCGAGAAAATAGTCGCGACCAACGACGAATGGATTCGCACCCGCACCGGCATTCGCGAGCGCCATGCTGTCGAACCCGGCACCGCTACTTCCCATCTGGCCACGGAAGCCGCCAAGGCGCTCCTCGCCAAGACCAAGACCGACCCCGCTGACATTGACATGATCGTTCTCGCCAGCGTTACGCCGGACATGATGTTTCCTGCGACCGCTTGCCTCGTGCAAGACCGCATCGGCGCGAAAAAAGCCTGGGGCTTCGATCTTTCAGCGGCGTGTTCGGGTTTTGCCTATGCGCTGACGGTTGGGGCCCAATTTGTCGGCTCGGGCACCCACAAAAAAGTTTTGGTCATTGGCAGCGACACCATGACCTCTATCCTCGATTACACCGATCGCGCTACGTGTGTGCTCTTTGGCGACGGCGCGGGCGCCGTGCTAGTCGAACCGGCTGAATCCGGCGAAGGTATTTTGGATTTCGCGCACGATGTGGATGGCTCCGGCGGCCAATATCTCTTCATGCCCGGCGGCGGTTCTCTCAATCCTGCAACGGCTGAAACGGTCGAGAAGCGCATGCACTTCGTCCATCAAGAAGGCTCGCAAGTCTTCAAGTACGCCGTCCGCCGCATGGCGGAAGTCGCCGTAAGCCTGCTCGAGCGCAACGGCTTCACGAGCAACGACCTAGCTCTGGTCGTTCCGCACCAGGCTAACCTCCGCATCATTCGCGCCATGCAGGACCGCCTCGGCGTCGCCGATGAAAAGGTCATGGTTAATATAGATAAATTCGGAAATACTACGGCTGGCACAATCCCGCTCGGCCTCCGCGACGCCGTCGCGCAAGGCCGGTTGCACAAGGGCGATCTCGTCTTGCTCGTCGCCGTCGGCGCAGGCTACACCACCGGCGGCATCCTCCTCCGCTGGGCTTATTGATCGTGAGTTCTAACGACAAAGTTACTTTCGAGGGATTTTCGGTTTGGCCTCTCGCGTCCTGCGGCTCACACGCAGTGTCCGAACTCGATGCTACTCTGACGCTGGGAATGCAGCTGGTCTGTCAACCTATCGCGCGCTGCCGGCCCTGCGGATGTAAATCTGGCCCTGGAAATTCGTGAATTGATATTCCGGCCCGCCGCCATTGATCGTTCCGTGCACCGTCTTATCTATCTTCACGCGGTACTTGCCGCCCTTCCCGCGCCCATCTTCCACTTCTTGCCTCGGTGCAGAAGCCTGCAGCTGCACGTCAAAGTCGCTAAACACATCTCCCCGGTCCGATCGAATGCTCACATTCGCCTTCACGTCCGCCGGAAACGTCACGTCAATATCTCCATTCAACGAACTAAACGCCATCGGCTTCTGCGGATTCACTTTCGCAAACGTCACGTGTACGTGCCCGTTCAACGCATGCGCCACCGCGCTCCCCGAAACATTATTCAGCGTCACCGCGCCATTGATATCATCCACATCCAATTCGCCGTCCACGCCCGTCACCATGATGTCCCCATCATTCACCGCGCGCAACTTCACCGATGTATGCACGGGCACCGAAATCGTCAAGTCGATCGTCCGCGCGTAAGATTCCGTGCTGATGCGCACTTCGTTGTTTTCTTCCTCCACCGTCAATCCCGTCGTCGAGATGTTCAATCGCTTCGGCCCGCTGGACGGTTTTTCGCTCTCCTCATTCCGTCCCCGCGCTTCCACAATCACTTCTTTGCCATCGTAAGCCTTTACCGTGATGCTGCCGTTCACCGAGCTCGCTTTCACGAACGCCGGCCGCGCTGGGTCGCTCAGATTCACCGACACGCGATCCGCGCCGGTCTGCGTTTGTCCCTGCGCCTGCGCTCGCGGCGCGATCAACGCCACTCCAGCCAATGCTCCTACTGCCACCAACGATCGAAACAAAAGTATTTGGTTATTCATGATTTTCAAGAATGCGAATGTCTCCATTTAGATTTTCAATCTGAATCTCTGGACCGCCCGAATTCACCCGCGCACCCGTGAAGCGGTCCGCCCGGTAAACCATTTTCCCGCCGCGCCTTTCTTCTTGAATCCCGTGCACCGGCAAAGTCGTCACCGGAAAATCACTGTAAATTCCCCCGTTAAATGTCTTGAACCGGAAATCCGCCGACAAGTCATGCGCAAAACGCAACTCGATGTTTCCGTTCACTGTCTTGAACTCGGAATTCTCATGGGGGTTCTGCCGAAACGAAACGATCACCGGTCCATTCACCGTTCGCGCCGTCCCTGACCCCGCCACGTTCTCCATCTCAATATCCCCGTTGACGTTGCGCACGAAAAAATTCCCATTTGTGTTCTTCACCACCACGCGCCCCTCATTCACCGTCTTCACCTTGACATCAATGTCGCGCGGCACGTGCACCTTGAAATCCATCTTCACCCGATAACCTTCGTCATCGCGCGAATGCCGACAATCGTCGCACTGGCACCGAAACGGTCCATTGACGTACAGCTTCAGCGCGCCCTCTTCCTGCGTAATGTCTAGCGTCACTTCCTTCTTCGCCTGCTCCAGCTTCTCTTTCGACTCCGCCCGGTTCGTCCTAGTAACCGTCATCTCCACCTTGTCCGAAGTGTCCGCAACCACTTCGATAGATCCCCACACATTGTCAATTTCCAACGACTTGTGCCCCGCAGCCGGCAACGTGAAAGACTTCTGGATCTTTTCCTCATCCCGCGAACCCAAGTAGCGGTCGTCGTCATCTCTGCTCTTCGCGGATACGGTTTCAGGCTCCAGTGCTGAGCGCAGAAAACTCACTACGCTCTTCCGCGAACGCGCACCCGCTATCTTGCTCGCCGGTATCACTGGCAAGAGAAGCGCCGCCACCACGTACCCCATCAAAACCGCAAAGAAAGTCTTTCTGCGCACGCTCTGCTCCTCAATTCAATTTGCTTAAAGCCCAGTCCGCACGCTGCCTCACCGTTGGATTCAAATTCGGCGTCTGCACAAAATTGCGCAACCGCTGCGCCGCATCCGGATCGCGCCATTCCAGCATCAAGTCAATTAGAGCCACCTGCACCAGCGGCGACTGCTGCTCCTGCAGCGCATCCACAACTCCCTTGTGAACCTGCGGCTGGGCGCCGTGCCGGCTTAGAGCATCGAGCGCCGCCAGCCGCACATCCACGCTGCCGTCATAACGCAGGGTGTGGACCAGCGCGGACATCACTTGCGGATCGAGCTGATCTTCCCGCCGGCTGTAGCTCACGGCCTGCAGCCGCTCGCTCGCGGACTGCTGCTGCAGCATCGAGAGCACCACCATCTGCTTCATGTTCGTCAACTCGGTGTGCATCGCCGCTATCTCGTCCTGGTCGGTGTTCGTGTGAGCTGGCCTGTTCCCGAAATAATTCCCCGCAGAAACGCCCGCAAAAATTCCAACCACCAGCAGTGCCGCACTCCACGCCACCGCGCCCACCGGCGAACGCAACCAACTCCACACGGAACCGCGCTTCTCTCGTTCGAATCCCGCCGAAGCTTTATCGTTGCGCCCTGTCTGGTACGCCCGCAGCATCGCCTCAAATCGCTCGCGCGAACCCGCGCTCGGCTGCTCCACCGGCAGCAGCGACAGCTTCTTCCAGATCGCCACCTCGTCGCGGCAATCTGCGCACCGCTCGATATGCTGTTCCACCAAGTCGTCCTGCTCAGCTTTCAAACTTCCCTGCAAATAGTCCGGCAGGAGTTCTCCGACCTCTTCACATTTCATTTCCGGCCCTCCGGGGAGGAGTATTTTTCACTATTGCAGGCCCCGCCTCCCGTGGCGCAAGCCCGCGCTCAAGCTGCTTGAAATTCTGCCGCAGCTCCTGAATCGCTCGATGAATCCGTGTCTTTACAGTCCCAAGCTCGCATCCCAGCAGCCGCGCAATCTCGTCGTACTTCAATTCCTGAAACCTGCTCAGAACCAAAATCTCCCGTTTCTCTTCGGGCATCTGCATCAATGCCCGGTGCAAAAGCGCCGTCTCCTCCAATTGCTGCGCCGAATCCTTCGGCATCACCGGCGGCACCATCTCCGGCTCAAACGTAATGTGCCGCGGAGTCTTCCTGTAATGATCCACGCGTGCATTCCTCGCTATCTGGTAAATCCACGCCCGAAACGGCGTCCCCGGCTGGTAACTCTGCCGGTATTTCAAAATCCGCAAAAAAACTTCCTGCACCAAATCCTCGCTAAGCGTCCGATCGGCCGTGAGCTTCGAATAGAAGTTGTACAGAGGCGTGTGATACCGGTCGAACAACACTCCCAGCGTCTCGCCCGCGCCATTGCGCACTTCGAGCATCAGATCCTCGTCCGGAGCCAACTTCATCGCCTGGTCATTTTCCGTTTCGGCCCGTTCTTGCTCTTTCATAGAGTGATTACCGCCAAACCGCCAAAAGGTTACATTCGAAGAGTCTCACTGGAAGAGGTACATCCCAAGGGGTACATGGCAAAGCCTACACCCGCATCCTGCTTGCAACCCGCCCACAGCCATTGCGGAATAGTGCCAAGTTTCGTGTTTGGAAAACGGGTATTCGAGCTTCAGGAAAGGATAAAGGGAAACAAGAAAAGAGAGCTTTGAAAATCAGGAAAGAAAACGAATAAGGAAGAGTTTGCGTTTCTTGTCGAGTTAGCAGGACCGCAGCGCAGCCGACAGCGCCAGATTCGCCTGCAAACGACGGTCAATCTGCACCGCTGCATAACGCGCGCAAAGCACTCGCTCGCGTTCGCACCACGCTGCCATCGCCGGCATGCGCACGCCAGAAAGAACCGCCAAGCCTTCCATGATTCGGTAGTAGGCACGCACCAGAGTCAACCCGCCGCCGTTCGGATGCAGTTCCGGCGTCAACTCGTGCAGCCCGGCCAGCGTTTCGAAGTCCTCGCCGGTCATCCGCGCGGCGTCCAGATTAGCCGCAGCCAGCACGCGGTCAGAAACCGGTTGCGCTGCCACTCCCGCCAGAATTGCCCGCCAGTAATATAGGGCAAATTGCGAGAGCGCAACGATGGAGATCGCAAGTAGCATAGCGGCGAACATCCCTCAGCTTTGCCTCTACTCACATTCTGCCCACGCCAACCTCCCGCGCCAATAGCCCGCTAGTACCACCCCCGTAGGACGCCCAGCTTTCGCGGATGCCGGATCCGCTTGGGAACCTCCTTCTTCGGCGCATGCACTTGCACGATGTAAGGGTTTCCCTTATTATGGGTTCATGAACATCACTCTCTCCCTCGACGAGAAACTCGTCAAAGAGCTCCGCAAAATCGCCGTCGATCGCGATACCACCCTCACCGGCATGGTCCGCGATTACCTCGAGAAGGTCGCTGCGGAGAATGCCGCCACTGGCAAAAAGCGGCGTCAACGCGAAGCTCTCGAGCGCACCTTCGAGCGCCTCCAATTCAACATCGGCACGCGCACTTGGACCCGGGCGGATCTACATGCCCGCCGCTGAATTCCTGGACACCAACATTCTGGTCTACGCTTACGATGCAAGCGACCCGAGGAAGCAATTTATCGCCCAGGAATTAACTCGCCGTGCTCTCGCCGGCGAGTTCCTCATTTCGGTCCAGGTACTTTCGGAATTTGCTTCCACCATGCTTCACAAAATCTCGCCGCCCGCAACCGCCGAACAACTCGTCTCTATCCTCGACGCCTTAGCCCCCATCAAGACCATCTCTCCAGATCAAGAAACCGTCCGCCGCGCCGTCGAAGCTCGCAGCGCCTACGGCCTTCATTTTTACGATGCCATGATCATCGCCAGCGCCGAGCAAGCCGCCTGCAAATGCATCTGGTCCGAAGACCTAAATCCCAGTCAACAATATTTCGGCGTCAAAGTCGAAAACCCCTTCGCCAAATAAAATTGGAAATCCTGTCGCGACTCGCGCCTGCTACAATCGCGCGGGATACAATCCTTTCATGGGAGTTATCGTCAAAAATCCCGACATTCTTGTCAGCACTCCTGTGTTTCGCGGGACGCGAGTGCCCATCCAAGCGCTCTTCGACTACCTGGAGGGCGGAGAAACGCTCGAAGATTTTCTCGATGGATTTCCTACCGTCACGCGTGAATCGGTCGTCGCTGCTCTCGAAGAAGCAAAACATCCTTTGCTGGCGCGTCCCTAAATGCTCATTCTGACAGACGAGGGTATTGATGAGCGATTCCGGAATTCTTTGCCCGGCCACGATTGCCAAACAGCCCGTTACGCTAGCCTGGCCGGATTGAAGAGCGGTGATCTTCTTACGGCTGCGGAAGCAGGCAAGTTCGACGTGCACAGACGCCCGCCGAGCAGTGATGGCAAATTCCAATCGTCTCGGCGGCAGAGCCATTCCTTGCACAATCCAAGCATTTCATGCCGTAACCTCCTTCATCGGCCCATCAGTGTCAGTAAGATCCGGTGGTCCGGGCATTATGCTCATCAAGCTCCCTGTTTAGGACAAGCTGTCACCGTCTCGAACCGGTCGCCGAAGTACCGCCGATTGATCCACAGGGCGACGTTGACCAGAGAGATCAGGACGGGTACCTCCACGAGTGGTCCGACCACAGCAGCGAAGGCCGCTCCGCTGTTGATTCCGAAAGTCGCGATGGCCACCGCAATCGCCAGTTCAAAGTTGTTCGATGCCGCAGTAAAGGAGAGCGTAGTGGATTCAGCGTAGGTTGCACCCACTCGCGCGCTCATCCAGAAAGAAACGAAAAACATCAAGACGAAGTAAATGGTCAGCGGGATGGCGATTCGAACGACGTCGAGTGGCAACCGAACGATCATTTGCCCCTTGAGCGAGAACATCACCACGATGGTGAAAAGCAGTGCGATGAGGGTAATCGGGCTTATCTTTGGGATAAAGCGGGAGTGATACCACTCCTTGTCCTTCACGCGAGTGAGCACGAACCGTGTTAGAAAACCTGCCAGGAACGGAATGCCAAGATAAATGAAAACGCTCCATGCGATGTCGCGAATGGAGATGTTCACCCGGATTGCGGTCATCCCTAACCATCGCGGCAACACGGCGAGGAAGAAGTACGCATAGGCGGAGAAGAACAGAACTTGAAAAATGGAGTTGAACGCCACCAGGCCGGCAGCGTACTCGCGATCGCCCCGGGCCAGGTCGTTCCATACGATTACCATGGCGATGCACCGCGCGAGACCTATCAATATTAATCCCGTCATGTACTCCGGCTTGTCGCGGAGAAAGAGAATCGCCAGAGCGAACATGAGCAGCGGTCCGACAACCCAGTTCTGAATCAGCGAGAGGGTCAACACCTTCCGGTGGCTGAATACTCGTCCCATTTCTTCATACTTCACCTTGGCGAGTGGCGGATACATCATGAGGATGAGTCCGATCGCGATCGGGATGGAGGTCGTTCCCACGCTGAAACGGTTTAGAAAGGGAACGATTCCCGGCACCAAGTAACCCGCCGCGACGCCCCCGACCATCGCCGCGAAGATCCATAGCGTCAGAAATCGGTCCAGGAAAGAAAGTCGGGAAGTACTCTGCGCATTTGCCATATTGTTTTGGCTAATTCTCCTTACGATTCTATTCTGGGCGGGTTGCCCAGACGCTCACCGCTGAATCTTACGCTACGCCACCCACTTCATTGTCATTTCTTGCGCTTCTTCGCGCAGTCAAAAAGATAAAGATCAATCAACTTCTGGTAAGGAAGTCCTGTCTCCTCTGCCGGTCCTTTGAAATAGTCCACAACTTCCGGGCTCAAGTTGATTCCCACGGCCTTTTTCTTGCCGGATGCCCCGGGTGCCGGTTTCGCACTTGGAGCTCTTGACTCTTACTCGTTTTATCGTTCGACAATACCCCTGATAGCGAAAGCGATTGGAGCACTAGCAAGAGACTTGATAAAATAAAACCATGCCTACGAAAAAAGCGCGGCCTAAAAGCATCACCGAATACATCAACGCCGCCCCCAAAGAGGCTCAGAAGAAACTGCGCGAAATGCGTGCGTGTATTCGCAAATCCGCGCCCGGAGCCAAGGAAAGCCTGAAGTGGGGGATGCCCGCCTTTTCCTATCGCAGGATACTGGTCACGTTTGCCGCGCACAAAAGTCACGTTGGCTTCTATCCCACGCCGTCGGCAGTGAGCGCCTTCGCAAAAGAACTTTCGAAATTTGCCACGGCGAAAGGCTCGATTCAGTTTCCGCTGGAGAAGCCGCTGCCACTGCCTCTGATCCGCAAGATCACCGCGTTCCGTGTTCGAGAAAGCGTCGAGCAAGACGGCAAATGGAGAACCTGACGGAAACCATCTCCGCCACCATCCCTTCCAGACGCGCTCATTCCTCCGTCAGTCCCCTTGCATTCGCCGCTACAAAGTATGGCTGCTTTAGTTCTCCGCATCCGCGAAACGCGCGTGTGGAGATTCTTCTCTCAGTTTCACGCTCAACTTTTAACTTTCAACTGCCTGCCCTGAGCGTAGCCGAAGGGTGAGCTCTATCCGCCGGTGGCCTTCCATAAAAACCAAGCCGGCCTTCTTCCTAAAGTTCCTCTCTTTTCGGCCGATAGGAACCCTGAGGCGCAAGGTCCTCCAAAATGTCCCTTACTATCCCAAGCACGACACAGATCGCTCCCGCAGCCGAGGCCCAGACCCCGGCCGCGAGTCAGAAACCGGCTCAATCCCAGGCATCGTCCAAGGCCAGCGCCCCAACCGACAGCGTTAAAATCAGCACCGCCGCTCAGACGGCTCTGCAGGAAGCTCAGGAAAACCAGGCGCAGACCGTCAAAGAAGCCAATCATGGCGATCAACAGGCCAAAAGACTGCTCGCAAAAGAAGCCGCGGCAAAGAAGGCTTAGTTCTCCGCATCCGCGTCTGTTGCATCCCGGTCGGCAATGGGATCCCGGCCGGGTCGGGGCGTGCGGAGATCCTTTTCTCGGTTGTACCTTCCACTTTTAGCTTTCCATTGTGAACTCGGTTCTTCCCTCCCCCTTTTCCACACATTTCCACAGCCGTATCAAACCCATCACTCCCCGCCCAACTCCCTCAATCCTCTCAACTTCCGCCACCCTCATTCGAATCCGCTCCTCTCGATTCGAATGAGCATCCAGTAATCCAACAAACGTATTGACAAATGGTAACTATCTCTGCTACCATTCGTCATGTTTCGCTCACACCACCCCTTCGTTTACCCTGAGCGTAGGCGAAGGGCCCGCTTCCTTTCCGCTTCTGATCTCTCCGTGCGGCGTCTACCCCGAGCCGGTCGGGGTGTCCCTGCGTTCAGCACTCCCTTTGCTTTCACTCTTTCGCTCTATTGCGGAAATAGCGAAAAATTAAACGCCCAGCTTTCCTATCCTTCCGCGCTCTTGAAAGAGTGTTCCAACAACTCTTTCCCAATCAACAGCTTCCACACTCTTTCGAAACGCCCGGGTGTGTACTCCTCAACCAAAATCTTTTCTCGATTTTTACCCGTTCTCGCCGCTCCACGCGAGCTTGCCTTGAGCGAAGCCGCTATCCCTTGTAGAATCCGCACTTACGAAAAACGCGCCCGTAACTCGTTTGGAATCCGCACTTCCGAAACACGGCACTTAAAGTCCTTTAGAATCCGCACATACGAGAACCCCCCCCCGGGGGGCGGGGTTTCGATTTCTTTACCTCGCTGCTTCTTTACCTCATTACTTCATCCCTTCCTCACTTCTCGACCGGGCTCGTATGGTCATGAACAATCTTCCAACCCTCCGGAAACCGCTGCCACACCAGCGAGAACACGCCGCCGACATCTCCTTTGTCTCGTTTCAGATGCCAGCGCCCCAGCACCAGCGCCGCGTCCGGCCCCAGAAACCGGAACTCCAGCTCCGAAAAATCGAGCTGTCCCATCGCCGCCCGGTCGGGGTAATTCTTCTTATACCGCGCCATCACTCCGTCCCACCCGCGCGAGACTCCGCTGCTCCCGGAAAACGTCAACTCCGGCGATTGCCAGTAGCCCACCAGGAACGCATCCACATCTCCGCGATTCCACGCCGCTTGCTGCGCGTTCAACACGACCGAAATCGCGGCTCTGTCCGCCTCGCGTCCCTCAGTCGCTTTCGTCCGCCTTCCCGTTCGCACGCCCAGCGCGAACAACAGGATCAGCACCGCACCACCCACTACCCACCGATAACTTGCCCTCATCGTCTCTCTCCTCCCCAACACGCACGGAGCATAGGTCGCGCACGCATACTCCGCAAGCCCCGCATCGCAAAGCGGGAGCGGAAAACGAAGGCGGCGGAGAAAACAATGTTTCCGAATATGATGGAAGCGAGGACGTTTTGCGTGGAGCGAGATCGCGAAGTGAAAGAAGGATTTTTTCGACGGCGTATCGTGCGCCCAATCGTCGAGTTGCTGCGCCAGGGCGTGACGCCAGAAAAAATGGCGCTGAGCCTTGCACTCGGCGTGGCGCTGGGAGTGTTTCCCGTGCTGGGGACAACGACAGCGCTTTGCGCGCTGGCGGCGCTGATTTTGCGGCTGAATTTGCCGGCAATTCAAATCGTGAACTATTTCGTGTACCCGCTGCAGATTGCGTTGCTCATTCCGTTTTTCCGCGCAGGAGAAAAACTTTTTAGCGCGCCGCACTTGCCGTTGTCTGCTGTACAAATTTTGGCCGCGGTGCATGCGAGCTTCTGGGGCGCCACTCGATTTTTGTGGACGACGATCTGGCACTCGGTCGTTGTGTGGTGCTTGATTGCTCCGATTCTTGTGGGATTTGCCTATGTAGTTCTGGTTCCGGTCTTACGGCGTGTGTTGAGAAGGACACCAAGAGAAGGAGCGACAGACTGAAGTCCGTCCCACCACATCAAGAAAAACCCGCTAGAGGATGTCCAGGACTTCTTCGTAGCGCTTGAACGGCGGAATTAAATACGCGCCGGCGAGCTCGGTGCGGGACCAGGCTAGCATTTGGCGAGCGACATCGAAGCCGCGGTCGCGAGCGGCAGCACCGGCGGATTCGAGCGACGCGAGCACCTGCTGTGGAATGACGATGCCGGGAACTTCGTTGTTGAGGCGAAGCGCCTGCTTGTAACTATTGAGCGGCCAGATGCCAACAAGCACGGGGATGGAAGGCTTGCCGCCGAGTTTTTTGACGAAGGCGTGCCAGTGTTCGGGATCGAAAATCGGCTGGGTCATCGCGAAGTGCGCGCCCGCTTCGATCTTGGCGTGGAAACGTTCGATTTCGCTGTCGAGATCGTCGGCGACGGGATTGACGGCAACGCCGATGGCAAAGTTTGTTGCGCCGCCGAGAGTTTTGCCGGCCCAGTCCGTGCCCTGATTCAGGCGGCTGAGAACTTTGACGAGGCCGACGGAATCGACTTCGTAGACGCCGCTGGTTTCCGGATAATCGCCGACGGCTGGCGGATCGCCGGTGATGGCGAGGACGTTGCGAACGCCGCCGACGGTCCACGCGCCGAGCAGCACGGCTTGCAGGCCGATGATGTTGAAGTCGCGCGTGGTGAGATGCGGAACGGTTTCCACGCCGCGCGCTTCGAGCGCGCCTGCGGTGATGAGCGCGTCCATGCCGACGCGAGCCATGGCGCCGCTGTTGATGTCAATGGCGTCGACTTTTTTCGAGGCCATGATTTTATCCACTTGCTCGAAGATGCGGTCGAGCGAGAGGCCTTTCGGCGGATCGATCTCGACGCAGACGGTGAATTCTTTGGCCTGAAGTTTTTTCCAGAATTTGCTTTCTGGCTCGCGCTGCAAAACGGGCGCCGGTCTTGCGGCGACTTCGACCGAGTGATGCGCGGCGGTGGACTTTGACGGACGCAGCGATTTGACGGCTTCGGCCATCGCGCGAATGTGCGCGGGCGTGGTGCCGCAGCAGCCGCCAAGAATACGCACGCCGAGAGCGGCGGCTTCGCGGGCGAAGAGGGCAAAATATTCCGGCGACGATTTCGGGTAGACAATGCGGTCACCTTCGCGCTTGGGAAGGCCGGCGTTGGGCATGCCACTGACGCGGAGGTCGTCGATTTCGGTGAGCTCCTGGAGAATGGGGAGGAGGGCCTGCGGGCCGAGAGTGCAGTTCGCGCCGATGACTTGAACGTTTTTTGCCATGAGCTGAGCGGCAGCGTCGGCGGGGCGGAGGTCGCCATAGGTGGTGCCTTCTTCGGAGTACGTGAGCTGGGCGACAATGGGCAAGCCGGAGAAGGAACGGATGGCGTCTATGGCGAGAAGAATTTCTTCGATGTAAGAAAAAGTTTCGAGAATGTAAAAATCGACGCCGCGTTCTTCGAGAGCGAGCGCCTGTTCGTGGAACACATCCAGAATCTCGTCGGGAGAGGGATGGCGGGACTGCACGCCGAGGCCGAGCGGGCCGATGGAGCCGGCGATGAGGACTTCGCGCGAAGCGGATTCGCGGGCTTCGCGAGCGATTTTTACGCCGCGGGAATTGAGGCGCTGCACTTCATCGGTGAGGCCAAGATGGGCGAGCTTGAAGCGATTGGCGCCGAACGTGTTGGTCTCGATGATTTGCGCCCCGGCTTCGATGTAAGCCTGGTGGACGCGGAAGACGGCTTCGGGTTCGGTGGCGTTGAGTTCATCGAAACAGCGCTGCGTGCCGACGGCTTCGTGCAGCATCGAGCCCATCGCCCCATCGGCCATGAGGATCGAATCTTTCAGCCGTTCATTGAAATCGAGAATCTTCAAGAGTATTCCGCCATAACTTTTTGGAATGCGTTCCGCGAGGCGGTGCTCAACGTTTTTGTTCCATGAGACTGGCGACGGTGCTCATTAAATCGTACTTGGTTAGGATTTCGAATTTTGCGTCTTCCATTTCGACGAAGACGGCGGGATTTTCGTGGCTGAGAATGTAGGTGACGCGCTCGACGGGCGAGGTGCCGGGGATGCGCGGGAGCGGCTTGCTCATGACTTCGCGGACGACGAGTTTGCGCAGATCTTTGCCTTGGAGCGCCATGGTGAGAATTTGGTCTTCGTAGATGGTGCCGATGGGAAGATTTTCTTCGAAGACGGGAATTTGCGAAATGTCCTGCTCCTGCATGGTTTTTAATGCGTGGAAGACGGTTTGATAGGGGCGGGCGATGACGAGTTCGCGGACTTTGCCGGCTTTGTGCTTGGCGTTGACGACTTCAGCGGCGGTGATTCGAACGGCGGCTTCGACGTAGCCGCGTTCGCGCATCCATTCGTCGTTGTAGACTTTGCTGAGATAACGCATGCCGGTGTCCGGCAGGAAAGCGACGACAAAAGCTTCAGGGCCAAGATCTTTTGCAAGCCGGAGAGTGGCGGAGATGCAGCCGCCGCCGGAGCCGCCGGTGAAAATGCCTTCGAGTTTAACGAGGCGGCGCGCGAACACGAAGCATTCTTCATCGTTGACCTGAATGACGTCATCGAGAATCTTCATATTCATGGTGGTGGGGAAAAAGTCTTCGCCGATGCCTTCGACGACGTAGGTCTTGGGCTTGATGGTTTCGCCGGTCTTGAAGAAATCGTAGTAGAGCGAGCCGAAAGGATCGACACCGATAATTTTGACGGCGGGATTTTTTTCCTTGAGATATTTTCCGACGCCGCTCACAGTGCCGCCGGTGCCCATGCCGCAGACGAAATGCGTGATCTTGCCTTGGCTGTCTTCCCAGATTTCCGGGCCAGTCGAGAGGTAATGAGCCTCGGGGTTCATGGGATTGTCATATTGATTGGGATAAAACGAATTGGGGACTTCGCGAGCGAGTTTTTTGGCGACGGAATAGTAGCTACGGGGATCATCTGGCTCGACGGCGGTGGGGCAGACGATGACTTCGGCGCCGAGAGCTTTGAGGAGATCGACTTTTTCCTTGGATTGTTTGTCCGTGATGGTGAAGACCATCTTGTAACCGCGGACGGCGGCGACGAGCGCGAGGCCCATGCCTGTATTGCCGGAAGTGCCTTCAATGATGGTGCCGCCGGGTTTGAGGAGGCCGCGCTTTTCTGCGTCGTCAATCATGGTGATGCCGATGCGGTCTTTCACCGAGCCGCCGGGATTGGTGTAATCGGCTTTGACGTAGATCTGCGGCTTGAGGCCTTGATTGATGCGATTGAGGCGCACGAGCGGCGTGCGGCCAATGGCTTCGAGAATGTTGTTACATAGCATGGATTTTTCCTGGACGCGGCCCGGCGAGAACATCGCGCTTGGGCTGTGCCATAATTCACTCAGTTTAGCATGCGGCCTCGCGGTGAGGGAGTTACGTGAGGCGAAGGAGACTCATTTGGCACGGGAGAATATTTCAAGCGGGGCGCCGTGGGAGTCGATTGTGGGCTACTCGAGGGCGGTGCGGATCGGAAACGTGATAGCGGTTTCGGGAACAACGGCGACGGGGCCGGACGGAAAAATTGTAGGAATCGGAGACGCGTACGCACAGACGGTGCAGACGATTCGGAATATTGAGGCAGCGCTGGTGAAGGCGGGAGCGGGGTTGAAGGACGTGGTGCGGACGCGAATTTTCGTCACCAACATTGCGGAGTGGGAAAAGATCGGGCGGGCGCATGGAGAGTTTTTCGGGGCGATACGGCCGGCGACGAGCATGGTGGAAGTGAGCAAGTTGATTTCGCCGGAGATGCTGGTGGAGATTGAGGCGGATGCGGTTGTCGAGTGAAAAAGAAGAAGTAAGGAAGTAAGGAAGTAACGAAGAGAAGGAAAAGCTGCGATTGTGGGCGGTTGAGAGATTATGAGTTCTGCGCTTTACGACGGATTTATTGCGGATTATTACGACGAGTCGCCGATTGTGCGCGGGCGAGTGCGGGATGTGGCGTTTTATCGGGATGCAGTGCACGAATATGGGGATCCAGTTCTTGAGCTTGGATGCGGGACGGGGCGGATTACCTTGGCGCTGGCGGAGGCGGGACACCGGGTCACGGGGCTGGATATTTCCGAGCGGATGCTGGAGCGCTGCAACCAGAAGAGGGCTGGGCTGCCGACAGAGGCGCGCGAGCGAGTTCATTTAGTACAGGGAGACATGACGCGGTTTGACCTAGGCGAAAAATTCCGCGTGGTGATCATTCCTTTTCGTCCGATGCAACACTTGCTCGAGATTGAACAGCAGATTTCGTGTCTCGAGTCGGTGCGCAAACACCTGCAGGCCGAAGGCCGGGTGTTTGGAAAGCGAAGCGGGCGGCTGATTTTGGATGTTTTTCAGACGGACGCGGAGCGGATGCATGATCCGGCGTATCAGGAGGAAGGGCTGGTTTCGGAGTATGCGATGCCCGACGGGCGGCGCGTGAGGATTATGGAGCGGGTGAAGGCATTTCACCGGGCTGAGCAACGAAACGATGTGGAGATGATTTTTTACGTGACGGATGCGCGGGGGAAGGAAGAGCGTTTGGTGTTTGCGTGGACGCTTCGATATTTTTTCCGGTATGAGGTGGAGCATTTGCTGGCGCGGTGCGGGTTTCGAGTGAGCGCGGTGTACGGGGATTTCGACCGGTCGCCGTTGGGAGATCGTTCGCCGGAGATGATTTTTGTGGCGGAAGCGGCGTAAGGATACAGGGGCACGATGGTTCGTGCCCCTGAGCGATCGGAAGAATCACCAGTGAGCGCGGATGCGGTAGCGGAGGACGGAAGTGCCGTTTTTGTCCACGGGGACGTTAAACTGGGCGGCCCAGGCGCTGGTCTTGGTGTATTTGTAGGTTGAGTTGAGCATTTCCCAATCGCCGCCGACAGGTTCGTTGACCTGGACGGTGATGGGCGTGTCCTTGTGGTTGCGCAGAGTAATCTCAAATTCCATTTCCCAAGTGTTTGAAGCGATGCTTTTGTAGTCGGTCTGCTTGCGTTCGCAGACGACATCGAAGGCGTTGCCAATGTGAACGGAGATGTTTTCGTCCTTCGGCGTGTGGTCAATGCGGTCTTCTCCGACGAAGAGAATGCCGCCCTTAGAGTCCTTTTGGTAGACGCGGACGTTGCCCGCGGGAAGAGGAATACCGAGGCCGGCTTTTTCGTCATTCTTAAACTTGTAATAGACCATGACGGCGTCCTTGAGAGGAGAGCCGGGGTTCTGGCGATTGTGGTAGTAGTAGTTTTGGCCGTTGACGACGAAGATTTTCTCGACGGGAACGCCGGAGCCCTGGAGGAGGCTGATCTGCTTGGTTTCTTTGTCTTCGACAGAAGTGCGGCGGCCGAGTGTGTAGAGATGGTATTCGCTGAAATTTTCCTGCTGGAATTGCGGGGCGGCGGCGGCTTTGTTCATCACCATTTCGCGCGCTATGTCGGCGCGCATTCTACTTTCCGGAATGCGATTCAAGTCGCCGGCGACGAGCTGGAGTCGAGCGTTGTGGAAGGCAGTGCCGCTGTTGTTTACGAGAGTGACCCAGCCGTCGAGGTCGGCGGCTTTATCATCGCGGGCTACGGTCAGGACGTAGTCGGAATTCCAGGACAAGTTACTGGCGAGATAAGAGGCCTCGATCTGCTGTTTGCGTGAGCCGGTATTTTCGAGAGACATGAGTAGCGTGGGACGGTCGTAAAGATTGGCGGGGACTTCGGGGAAGCGATAGCTTTCGGCGTAGCCACCGGTGACGATGTCGTTGCCGATTTTCCAGACCTGGCCGTTGTTGTCCGAGAGAAGCGTGGCTTTGATTTCTTCGCGCCTGGTGGTGCCGTTGTCTTGAGAGACGCGGATTAGAGTGATTTCCTTGCCGACGTATTTGTGAAGCAGCTTGGCGGGTTCGAGGAGATCGTATTCGTAGTTTTGCTCGATGACGCCGAGCTTATCGGGATCGGTGAGAGAGCGGAAATGGACGGTCGCCGGATTGACGGTAGCAGCGATGTCCATGAACTTGAGACGGAAGTTTCCGCCGGGGAGACTGAGATTGCGGACGTCGCGTACTAGAGCGATGTTCGAATTGTAGACGGTGACATTGAGATCGGTCTGATCGTTGAGGCTGGTGGACTGATCGGGGCCCGTGGCGCGAGGCGCCTCTTTCTCTTGTTTATCTTGCGCGGCGAACACTTGTTGCCTGCGGCACGCGGGATAAAAGAACGCGGCAGCGGCGAGCAGAGCAGCGGTGCCAGAGAGAATCCAGGGCAAGCGGCGCTGAGACTTTGATTTGCGGTTTTCCATGATGTGCACCTCATCCGAGATTTGGCTTCCAGCTTAGAACGATGGGGCGAGAATTCCTTGCACGAGACGGAAGAGGATGCTTGCGGTGTACTACTTGCTGGGAAGCGGGGACCAGGTCACTCCGCCGTCCGTCGTTTGGTAGGTCTTGGCGAGGCCAGTTGCCTGGTCCGGCACAAACCAAATCCACGCGTGCGTGGCATCGGTAGCGCGAACGCCGATGAGGTCATTCGTGACCGGCGAATCCAGCTTGGTCCAATGTGCGCCGCCGTCGGTGGTGCGCAAGATGGTTCCGGAGCTGCCGACGATCCAGGAGACTTTTGCGGAGGGCGCGGAACCGGCGAGGAGATCGGTGTTGACGCCGGTGGTTTGCAACATCCATTTTTCGCCGCTATTGGTGGAATGCTCGAGCAAGCCGGCTGGGCCGAGACGCCAAAGTTGCTTTCCGCCGGGAGCGGCGAAGACATGGGGATCCTGGAGAGCGGCAGCGCGCATCATGGCGCGGGCTCCGCCAAGTGCCGGTGGTTCCGCGGTAACTTCCACAGTTTGCGTTGAAGCCGAAATTGCATCCACGCTGGGAGCTTTTGCTTTGGAAGCACCGGAGGCGGCCGGAGGAGCAGGGGCTGGAGCCGGGGCAACTTTATCCGCAAGAGATGCGGCGGCACCATCGGCGATAAAACTAGGTTGCCCGTTGGATTGCACAAGCGCCGGCGGTGGTGGCGGAGGAGGAGTCGTGGCGTATTTTCGGGCGCGCTCCTCGAGTTTAGGAGCAACTTGCGCGTCGAGCTTCTTCTGATCGAAGGCTCCGGCGGCACCACCGGCAATGCGAGCCGCTTGTTGTATTTGTTTTTGAGCGTCGATGGAAGTTCCGGGAGCTGTTTTGGCCGGATATTCAAACGGAGCTTGTCGAGTTAGCTGCTCCTGCTTGTGAAGCTCATTGGCACCGGAATCGCGATCTGCCGAGGCGGCACCTGCGGTTGCTCCAGCGGATGGATGGGCGGGCTGATCTTTTTCCGCGGATTCCTTGGATGCGATCGAATCGCCCGGCACAGACTTCGCGGAAGGCGCAGTCGAAGCGGGCGGACGATTTTCCGCCACTTCGACGGACGGGGGCGGAGCAAGGGGAGCCCGTATCGATTCGTGAAGAGAGACCCAGGCAAGCAGACCTGCGGCGATGGCGCCCGAGGGAACGAGCCAGAGCCAGCGCGCGCTCGGCGGACGTTTCGGGCCAGCAATGGGCCGTGAATCAAGGGAGAGCACTTTGCTGGGAAGAGATGGCGCGATGATGGCTGGAACGTTTTCGCTGGTTTCGAGATTGACGGGGATTTCGAGAGGCGTTGCGAGATGGGCGAGGACAAGCTGGCAACGTTCACAGCCGACGACGTGGTGCTTCCAAAGATTCAGCTCGTCGGGCGAAAGCGAGCCATCGTGATAGGAGGCCAAAGTTTCAGGATCGGGACAAGATTCGGCCGCTGCGGCGCCAGCGGCGTTCGCATCAACTCCAGTGGACGCGGAGGAACGCAGATGGCGGGCGAGCGCTTTTTCAAAGTTCCGATCACGGTCGTCATGCGCCATAGCTTTCTCCTTTCTTAGAACGAGGTTTTGCCGGGTTCTTGCATCGGGGAGTCATTTGCAGGAGGTTCATGGGTCGGGCCTCCCGGCCGCGGGGCTGGAGCGGCTTCGGCGCTGGAGAAGCTTTTCGAGATCGAAGGCAGCGTCGGCGGAAGCGTATTCAAAACACAGGGTAATCTGCGCATCGCTGAGGCCGAGTTCGGCCGCGGAGCCGTTGGCAGGGGGACAGCCGCTGCGGAGAGTTTCTTCGACCGTGCGGCGAAGAGCGAGGCGGATGCGGTCGAGATTTCGCGAGACGCTGGATTCATGCTCGCCGAGCTGCTTGCCGATTTCGGCGAGGGTCTGCTCCTGAGCGTAGTAGAGGCGCAAACGATGTTCATCGCGGGAATCGAGGGCGGCGAGAGCGGCCTGCAAGGCGCGGACGAAAAGCGTGGAGTAACGCTCGCGATGAGGGTCGGCGGGCTGCACGGAAACTGCCTGAGAGATTTTCTGGATCATCTGCGCACTTGGGGGTTTTGCCTCGCCGTCTTCGAGGGATTCGAAGCGGCGACCAGCGCGGATGGCGTCAATGTGTCGCTGGGCGAGAACGGCGCGGAGCCAGGTTTTCAGCGAGCTGCGGCCGTGGAAATAGCGGAAGAGTGAGCGTTCACGGCGAGAGCCGTCGGCGAGGCCGTAAAGTTCGGCAAAGAGAGAATCGGCGAGTTCGCAAGCTTCTGGGTAGCCTGAGGCGCAGCGAAGAACGGCGGCTGCGGCGGCGCGCATGTAGCCGCGAAATTCGCGGACGAAATGCTCCCAAGCGGCTTCGCAATTTTCCATGCAAGCAGTGGCGAGAGCTAAATCTTCGAGATGCAGGGCGCTGAGGTAGTCCTCGAGTTTTTCAGCTGCCAGTGCTCCGCTGGCCAGCCTTTTCTCCGCGCTGCGCTCAAGGGAGGCAGCGAACCTCTGGCGCGACAGGCCCCAGCGCCCGGCGTTGGCATGAGCATAGAGCCACTCGATTTTGGCCGGAGACGGCGTCAGAGTTTGCACTTTGCCCATGCTGCCAGCGAGAGGCTGGTTGCGTTGGGAGCGGTCTGGGGCGTCGTCCTTCATGGACTAATCAGATACCTAGAGTATCGCAGAGCATCCAACGCCGGGGGAATCCTAAGCATCCTAAGAGCTTAATCCAGCCTGAGAGGTAGGGTAAGCAAAAGTACGGATACCAAAGGGCTGGATTGCGGTATCCTATACGGGTTGCGCGCCCAACCCCGCAACAAGAACCGCCTCGCCGGGTTAGCAGACTGGGTGCAAGCCGTGCGCTCGCGGGACCATTAGCGACTTCGCGACGCTAGTACGAAAGTCCTATTCGGCCACCCTCAGCCCCGTAAGTACCCTAGTACTGGTAAAGCGCACGAACCAAATGACTGGCGAACTTGGGAACGCTAGGCCTTCCTAGAAGTCCGAGGTTCCCCAGAATGAAATTTCTCGAGGCGGCACGCGGATGACGACAATGATTGCAGATCCACCACGGGGTACGACGCGGATGGGCGTCGGTTTTGACGCTGACCGGCGTCGCCAACCCAATGCAGACGCGTGGAAGGCGGCCATCGGGACGAAGCCAATAGCCGCCCGGCTCGCGTTATTGCCGGATGCGAAACCGCACTGGAGCCGCATAGGCGTGAGCGCAGTGCTGCAACTTGGATTGGTGACATTTTGCGTGTTGATTCCGCTGATTTATCCGGACCAACTGCGGACAGCCCTGCACTTTCAAAATGTCTCGATAGCCGCACCATTGACGGAGATTCCCGTTGCGCCGCCACCACCTCCGCCGCCGAAGGTTGTGAGAGCGAAAGCGCCGACGCCGCCGAAGCCGGCAGTGGTCGAGCCTATAAAGCTGGATCCAAAGAAGCCGCACATTTTCGAAATTCCGAAAGCTGTGCAACCAAAGATTCAAAAGGTGGAAGCTCTTGCGCCAGAGATGCAGGCGCATCTGGAAGCGGCGAAGATCAGTACGACGAGCAATGAACCGAAGCGTCCGAAAGAGGACGTGAAGATAAATAACTTGAATTCGGGGAGCGCGGCGCCAGCGACGGTGAAAGCGCCGGTGGACAAAGTGCAAACGGGCGGTTTTGGCGATCCGAACGGAATGCCTGGCAAGGGCGACCCGCAACACGCGACAAATGTGAACCGGCAGGGATTGCCTGCGTTGCCTGGAGGCCCGGGCTATGGAAACGGCACTGGCGGCGACAAAGGAATAAAAGGAACCGTGGCGAGCACGGGTTTTGGGAATGGAATCGCAAACCCGCCACCGAGCGGCGGCAAACAAGGGAAAGTACAGTCTTCGGGCTTCGGAGACCAAACGGTGGCGGATGCGCCGAAAAAAAAGGTAGCGGCCGGTGGACCGGCGGACACGCCCGTTAACATCCTGGACAAGCCCAAACCGGAGTACACGGCGGAAGGGCGTAGTCTTAAGTTAGAAGGCGACGTGGTCATTGACGTGGTGTTCCTCTCGAACGGCACAATTCAAGTGAATCACGTTGTAAGCGGATTAGGCCACGGCCTCGATGAGGCTGCGGTCCGTGCGGCCCAGTCGATCAAATTTAAACCTGCAAAACGCGAAGGCCAGCCGGTCGATTTTCCGGCACGCGTGCGGATTGAGTTCCGCATGGCCTACTGAGGGGAGAGAGAAATGCGTAAGCTCGCTACAGTTGTCCTCGGATTCATCTTGGGAGGGTCCGGGGCCATCGCCAGCGCTGCGGCACCGGAGCCGCAGCAAGCACGGACGATGGATCAAGTGATCGACCGGGTGATCACGAACGAAAACCGTCTAGACCAGCAGATACGGCAGTACTCGCCGCTGGTGGAGACCTACATCCAGAACCTGAAGCCCGACAAGGATCTCGGCTACGTCCCCGCAGGCGACAAATATTTCCTGGGCCGCGCCGATTTCTCGAAGGGTGTGTCGCTGGTCTCCCTGAGCGCTAGTGAAAGCAAAGGGAAGAAGATCTTCGGATCGGTTGGAAATTTCTTCTCGTTCGCGATGCAGTTTCTCCCGGACGGTTTTCTTCAGATGATTTTCATCGACACGAACGGGTTCGACAAGCAGCACTACAAGTTTGACTATGTGCGGCGCGAATTTCTCGGCGAAGTGCGCTGCCTGGTGTTCGACGTGACTCCCCAAGAAAAATCCGGCAAGGGCCGCTTCCTGGGGCGCATCTGGGTCGAAGATCTGGACTACAACATTGTGCGCTTCAACGGCGCGTACAGCGGCGGGGGACACTCAAGTTGGTACTTCCACTTTGACAGCTGGCGAACCAACGTGCAGCCAGGGTTGTGGATGCCGTCGTTTGTCTACAGCGAAGAAAAAGATCTGCACTACGCTATGAGCAAGAAGCTGGACTTCAAGGCGCAGACGCGGCTGTGGGGATACAACCTGGGCCACGCGCAGCAGGAGCAGGAGCTCAGCAAGATTCTGGTCGAGACGCCGGTGCAGGACGATACGAAAACCGCGAATGATCTTTCGCCGGTGCAAGCGCAACGCACTTGGGACCGGCAGGCCGAAGAAAACGTTGCTGATCGGCTGGAGCGAATTGGGCTGCTGGCGCCAAAGGGTGAAGTCGATAAGGTCCTCGAAACTGTCGTGAACAATCTCGAGGTCACAAACAATATAGATGTCGAACCGGATGTGCGCTGCCGTGTGATGATGACCTCGACGCTGGAGTCTTATACGCTCGGGCATACCATTGTCATCAGCCGAGGGTTGATCGACGTGCTGCCGGATGAAGCCAGCCTCGCGACAATCATTGCTCACGAACTGAGCCACGTCGTTCTCGGCCACCGGATGGACTCCAACTTCGCTTTCTTTGACCAGTTGCTCGTGGACGACAAGGAGACTTTCAGGCATTTCGGTTTTGCGCGCACACCGGATGAAGAAAAAGCCGCCAACGCCAAAGCCATCGTCCTGCTGAACAATTCTCCATACAAAAATCAGCTTGGGAACGCGGGCCTTTTCCTTTCGGCTCTGAATGCGCGTGAAAAGGAACTTCCAAACCTAGTGAGCCCGCATCTGGGTAACCGCGTGCCGGTCATCGGCGATCTCAAGTCCTCGACGCCCGTGGATCAGAAACAAAATCCACAGATGATCGTAGCGCTGCCGATTGGCGGCCGCGTAAAGCTGGATCCCTGGAACGATAGGTTGGACTTGATCAAGAGCAAGCCAGTGGGCACCGTCGCCGAGCGGGAGAAGATGCCGTTCGAGGTGACGCCGTTCATGCCCTACTTGACGCGTTTTGGCAGCGATACGGGCAAGCCGATTGCGGCGAGTGTGGCCACGCAGGCTGACCCTAAGGCTGGCGACGCACCCATCAAACCCTAGAACTAGATTCTCAGAACAGGAACATTTGGCCCGGTGTAGACAACTTCACCGGGCCATTTTTCTTTTGTGGATGCCCCAGGCCTACTTGCCGATTGCGATGGCCTGCATGAGTTTGTAGTTGAATTCCACGCCGTCGTAAAAATCCTGGACGCGGACACGTTCGTCCTGCCCGTGCGCCCTGCGATTGTCGAGGTCGAGGAAGACTCCCGCAATGCCGTAGGTAGGAATCCCTGACGCGCGCAAATAGCGGCCATCGGAAGCTCCCGTGTCCATTACGGGCATGACAGGAAGCGGGCCCCAAATACTGGCGGCGGAGGTTTCCACGTCTTTCATGAGCTCGGGCCGAAGCGGAGAAGGCGGCACCATCTCGGGGAGGATGAGATTGCCGTCGGCGTTGCGCTGCTCGACGAAGGTCACCTTGATTTGCGGGTCGTCCACGACCTTGATCAGAGTTTCTTTGATTTTGTTTGGATCTTCACCAGGCAGGATTCGGCAATTCACGTTGGCCCGCGCGGTTTGCGGCAGCGCGTTCGGAGCATGGCCGCCCGAAAGCATGGTGGCCACACAGGTAGTACGCAGAATCGCGTTGTAAAACTCGTTTTCTGAAAGCCGCGCGAGAGCCGCGCTGTCGGAAGGCGTTTTCGCCGCGGCCTTCATGTCTGCCGCATGAGGACCGCCCTCGATAGCCGCGCTCTTTTCAAGCATCGAGCGCGTGATTTCGTTCAGCTCGGGCGGGAAATTGAATTTTGACAGTCTGGCCAGTCCCTCGGACAAATGATAGATGGCATTGTCGCGCGTGGGACGGGAGCTGTGGCCTCCGGGATTCTTCACTTCGAATTGAAAGTCGACGTAGACCTTTTCGCTGGCCTGCACAGCGCCATAGATTTTCTTGCCTTTGTCGCTCATGAAGTCGCCGCCGTCCAGATTTATGCAATATTCGGCGTCAATCCAATCGCCGTGATGCTTGAGAAGCCACTCAACGCCGTTGAAGTTTCCGCCTTCTTCATCGGCGGTGAGCGCGAGGATCAGATCGCGGCTGGGCGCGACGCCCGATTTTTTCATGCGGATAAAATTTGTGATGAGGATGGCAGCGCCGTCTTTGATGTCCACGGTGCCGCGGCCGTAAAAATAGCCATCCTTTTCGACGAATTGAAATGGATCGGTGGTCCAGTCTTCGCGGCGCGCTTCGACGACATCCAAATGGGCGAGGAACAGAATTGGTTTCCCCGGGCCGGTTCCATGCAGGCGCACGACGAGATTCTTCTTGCGGTCGTTGGGGCCGGCGACGATGACGTCTTGCTCTGAAAAGCCGGCGTCGCGCAGGCGCTTGGCCATCGCCTCCGCCGCAGTGGTTACGTTGCCGACGGAGTCTGTCGTATTGATTTCGATGAGTTGCTTGAAGATTTCGCGCGATTGCTGCTTTGAATCGTCCTGAGCTTGCGCGAAGCAAACAGGTGCGAGACCTAAGAGCGCGCATAGCAGCGTTTTCCAGTATTTTCGTTGAGGCATTTTTATCTCCTTTTGCGAGTTCATTGTGCCGAAGGCGGCGCGCTTGCCAGGGGCATTGGCGGCAAAGCAAAGGCTCGGCGGAGCCAGCCTGAAACGTACGAGGCGGTCAGGCAAAGCATGACCAGGCCGAGTCCAGGATCAAACAGAAAGCGCAGGGCATAAGCAGCGAAGAACACGAGGCCAACCATTTGTGACTTCATAACCGGCTGCCCGAATCTCCAGTTCACAAACCCCGCAATCGCCTGCGGCCACTTGAAAAACCAGTAGAGGTTGTAGAGCGGGATGAAATGGAAGCCAACGGCACGCGCGGGCGAAATCGGATGCTTCCAGCCTGGCACAGACTGCATTACAACGTGATAGCGATAAACGCATACGAGCCAGTAGACCCAGCCGAGGAATATCAAAAGGAAGAGATACAACGGCGGAATTTGAAATTGTGTCTTGGCCATCTCCGGATGGAGCGACGCATAGACGAATTCCGCAACAATGTTGGCAAAGCCTATAAGATAGCCAACCCAAAGCTGCGGGAGAGGCGGCAGCTCGCGTGGTTGCGTCCGTTCTGCTGGTAAGTTGTTGGGCGAAGAGTCCATTCCATCCCCAAAAACGTGCTTTGGCAGCGTAACGGTCGCAGCGCAGGTCCGTCAAACAGTTTGGCGGCTGCGGGCTTTCGTGAATCCTGCGGCAATTTGCTTCGGGCCTCACGCATTTCATAGACTGGCTGGGTAGCAACGATGGGAGGATGACGTGACATCAACGACGAGACGCATGGCCCAAATCGCTTTGAGCGCGGGATTATTTATCGCGGGGATCGCGGCCGGTTCGCTGCATGCCCGGAGCGTGGCGGGACAAAACCGGTTCGGGCAGCCGAAAACCGTTTTGCATGTCGTGATCTACAAGTTTAAGGACGCCACTTCGAACAATGACCGCGAGAATGCCATCAACGGAATCAGAGAGATGGCGGGAAAAATTCCTGGTATCAGGAATGTGTGGCTCAAGACGGAGCGCAATCAGGTCAAGGATTTCAGCGGCGTGTACGCAATCGAATTCACCAGCGCGGAAGCTGCGGCGGACTATGCGGAGAGCCCTGTGCATGAGGCCTGGTCCAAGAAGTGGCAGGAGCTGCGAGAGAATAGTCTCTCGTTCCAGATTTCGAATCCTTGAGATTCTGCTAACTGCGCTTGAGTTTGCTGGGCCGAGCGCGAATCCGCGGGTCAGTTCTCGCGGCCAATTCCGAATCGGCGCCGGAAGATGGCGTCCACCGCTTTGTCCGACAATAGCCGCTTGCACCATTTTGCGACCACGGCCAGTTGCGTGACGAGGTAGCGAATTTTCGGATTCGGTGCTTCCATCGCCCGCAGAATGATATGCGCGCACTCTTCGGGAGTGGTTTTCGATTTGGCGCGAGCGCCTGTGACGCTGGCGAGGAATCGCGCGTACAGAGGGGCGTAAGGGCCGTTATTCATTTTATCCAGGTAAGGTTTCGAGAGTTCCATCGCGGCTTGCTGGATGCCGGTGACGATGTAGCCCGGCTCGATCAGGACCACTTGCACGCCGAAGGGATACAGCTCGAGGCGCAGCGCGTTGCTCATGGCTTCGAGGGCAAATTTGCTGCTGCTGTAAGCGCCTTGCGTCGGCGCGGTCACGAATCCGGAGACAGAACTCATCATCACGATGCGGCCGCGATTGCGTTGGCGCATGTGCGGGACCACGGCTTGCGTTACGCGCAAAACGCCGAAGAAATTCGTTTCGAACTGACGGCGCCAGTCTTCCATGCGCAAGTCTTCGACTGCGGCGGAGTAATTTACGCCAGCGTTGTTGATGAGGAAGTCGATGGCGCCCGCCTTTGCGAGGACTCCCGTCACGGCTTGCTGGACGGATACGTCGTCGCAGACGTCTAGCTCCAGCGTTTCAAGCGACAGCTTCTGCTCTCGCGCTAGTACATCAAGCTGGGCGCGTTTTTCCGCTGAGCGTCCGGCGGCGAAAACGCGATAGCCACGCTGAGCCAGCAAGAGCGCCGCAGCTCTGCCCAAGCCGTCCGTTGCGCCGGTGATCAGCACGGATTTTTGAAGCCCTGCCCCGTTAGTCATTCTTCCCTCCAAGCCAAGGAAGCATTATGCTACCCCGGTTCTTCTGTGACGCAGGTATCCTGCAAAACGACTGAAACGTTTGTTGCGAATTGGCCGTCACATGGTGCAGCGGCGGTTAGGTGCCAGGAACAAAACAAAAGTGAGGCGATGATGAGAGTTCAGAGTGGAAACTTGTGCGAGCTTGCCCCGGCAACGTGCAATTTCTTGCGGCGAATTTGGCTGCCGGTCGTGGCGGCGTTTCTTTTCACCAGCCTCACAAGTGCACTTGCGAGCGCGCAAAGCAGCCCGACGAACGATGAAGAGTACGGCAAGAAAATTCACGAATACACTACGGAGCCGTTTTTCCTCACCGATCTTGTCGACCACCTCCCGGCTTCCTCGACGGTGCCATCACCGGACAAGATTCTCGGCCACATCGTTGGCGCGCCGGATTTTCTGACGTACACGAAGGACATTTACCGCTATTACGACGAACTCGCAAAGGCCAGCCCGCGCGTGAAAGTCTATCGCGTTGGCAAATCGGAAGAGGGGCGCGACTTCCTGCTCATCGCCGTGAGCGACGAAGCGAACATTGCGCAGCTCGACCATTTGCGTGACATCACCGCCAAGCTTGCTGATCCGCGCAAAATCAGCGATGCCGATGCAAAGCAGCTCATCGCCGGCGGCAAACCGTTTTACTGGGCGTCCGGCTCGATCCACTCGCCGGAAACGGGATCGCCGGAAATGTTGATGGAGCTGGCGTACCGCCTGGCCGTGGAAGACACGCCGTTCATCCAGAACATTCGCAAGAACGCGGTTTTTCTGATTACTCCCGTCGTCGAAGTGGACGGCCACGACCGCATGGTGGACTCCTGGAACTACAAGAAGGCCAATCCCGACAAGCCGCAGCCGGATCTAGTTTATTGGGGACATTACGTTCAACACGACAACAACCGCGACGGCATCGCTATGGGCCTCAAGCTTTCGCAGATGATGATGCAGAATTTTTTCTATTGGCATCCGCAAGTGCTTCACGATCTGCACGAGTCCATTCCGTACCTTTATGTTTCCACTGGCACAGGGCCGTATAACGCATGGCTCGATCCAATTGTGATCAACGAATGGCAGAAGTTTGCTTATAACGATGTGCAAGGCTTGACGGAGCGGGGCGTGGTCGGCGTGTGGACGCACGGCTTTTACGACGGATGGGCGCCCAACTACATGTTTTATGTTGCGAATGGCCACAACTCGATCGGCCGATTCTACGAAACGTACGGAAACAGCACGCCCGAAACGAAGGAAGCGGAGCTGCCGCCGAGTTCCACGAGCCGCGCGTGGTTCCGGCCGAATCCGCCGCTGCCCAAAGTGAAATGGTCGCTGCGCAACAACACCAACCTGGAAGAAAGCGGCGTGCTGCTTTCGCTGGACTACACCGCGCAGCACGGGCAGGAGCTGCTGAAGGATTTCTACGAGAAGAGCAAGCGCTCCGTTGCGAAAGCGACCACGGAAGGGCCGGCGGCGTGGGCGATTGTGAATGACGGGCGGCGTCCGGCGCTCGCGGCACAACTGGCGAATTTGCTGCAGAAACAGGGCGCAGAAGTGCAAAAGCTTGAACAGGATTTTGAAGTGAAGGAAACGCCGTCGCCAGCGGCGAAGGGGGCTGACGCGAAAGGCGGCGATGCAAAGGCTGAAAGCAAGCCAGGCGATAAATCGAAAACGGATAAATCGGACAAATCCAAAGACGACACGAGCGCGAAGAAGTCCGAGGAAGCGAAGACCACGAAGCTTCCGCTCGGCAGCTATATCATTCGCATGGACCAGCCTTATAGCCGCATGGCGGACATGCTGCTTGATACGCAATATTACTCGACGAATGATCCGCGTCCTTACGACGACACGGGTTGGACGCTCGGACCTTTGCGCAACGTGAAGACTGTGCGCATCACAGACGCGGCGATTCTCAAGGCTCCGATGACGCTTGTGGACATCACCGCGAAGTTTGATGGAGGCGGCGTGATTCCGCCGCACGCGGACAAGGGCAAAACGCCGGGCGTGAAATTTTACGTGATCAATGCGACCGGCGAGCCGAACCTCGCGACGCTGCGTTTTCGACTGAAGGACGTGAAGTTCTTCGCCGCGGAAGATGGCTTCGAAGCCGCCGGCCAGAAATTCGTTCCCGGCACTTTTATTCTTCCGCTGGACGGCAATCCCGCCGATCTCGATTTGCGACTGAAGTCAGCGGCGCGCGAGTTGGGTGTGCGCGTGGCAAGCGTGGAGTCTGTGCCGGATGTGGCGCGCCACGAAGTCGGTGTGCCGCGCATTGCGTTGATGCACAACTGGACGGACACGCAGAATGAAGGATGGTTCCGTCTGGCCCTGGAAGAGACTGGCGTTCCATATTCCTATATTTCCGACATCAACGTTCGCAACACGGCCAACTTGCGAGAAAAGTATGACGTGATTTTGTACCCGCCTACGTTCTTTGGACTTCAGCAAATTTTGAACGGCATTCCGACGCGCGCGCAAGCGGACGGAAGCGGAAAGGGTGAACCGATTCCCTTTCAGAATTCAGCCACGACACCGAACTTCGGCGGAGTGGACGAGGCCGCGGATATTCGAGGCGGATTGGGCTTCGATGGCGTGGCTCATCTCAAGAAGTTCATCGAGGACGGAGGGCTCTTTGTTCCCGTGGGCCCGAGCACTCATCTGCCGATCGAACTCGGCATCACGGATACGGTGGTCGTCAACGATACACGGCAGTTGCAAGCGCGAGGAATGATCGCGCGCGCGACCGTCGAGGACAAGACCAGCCCGATCACGTACGGATATGACGATTCCGTGGGCGTGTACTTCAATCAGGGACCGGTGTTCAGCGTTTCCGTGGCCGGGAGATTCGGTAGATTTTTTGGCGGTGACGCTGGCGGGCCGCGGCCCAGCGGGCGAGGCTCGATAACTGAACCGGACATTCCGCAAGGCCGCGCTTGGACGGAGCCGGAAGCGCCCGTGCACCGGAGCCGCGCGGAACAGGAGCTTTACGTCAACCCAGAGTTGCGATCGGATCTTGGCTCGTTCTTGCCACCGCCGTCGCTCTACCCGCGCGTGGTGCTGCGCTTCGCGGGTGAAAAAGACTTGTGGATCAGCGGGATGCTCGCGGGCGGCTCGGAACTCGCGGAAGCCCCGGCTATCGTCGACGTGCCGGTTGGCCGGGGGCACGTCGTTTTGTTCGCTACGAACCCCATGTGGCGGCAGGAGACGCAGGGAAGTTTTATGCTGCTGCTCAACGCCGCGCTGAACTTCGACCACTTGAATGCGGGGCGGAAAACGCCGGCCCCGGCAAAAGCCAAGGCCGAGTCTACGGCTACGAAACCGTAGACTGGCACACCCTACGAACTAGCGTCTCGTTTGCGGCACAGCCTGCTGCCGCAGCGCACTTGCGTGCAAGAAGAGTTGCTACAATCGTTCTATCCTTGTAGCGTCCACTTGAACGTGTGGGTGTGCCTGCATGTCCGACGACGGAAGTCCCTTGGTACGGGAATCTAGCGGAAAGTGGCGACTCGGCTTTTGGAGTCTAATCGCCACGCAATTTCAGGGCGCGTTCAATGACAACGGCCTGAAATTCTTTGTCATTTTCCTCATTCTCGGAACCAACCCGACCGACTCACAGAAAGATCTTTTGGTCTTCTACGTTGGAAATCTGTTTGCCATCCCGTTTCTTTTGTTTTCGATGGCGGGCGGCTATCTAGCGGACCGCTTCAGCAAACGAACCGTCGCCATCGGCACAAAGATATTTGAGATTTTCGCGATGCTTTTCGCGCTCTATGCCTTTGCGAACGGCAGCACGCGGATGGCATTTGTTGTGATTTTTCTTGCGAGCACCCAAGCCGCCTTCTTCGGCCCTGCGAAATACGGCTTGCTTCCTGAAGTGCTTCCGGACGAGTTGTTGTCCTGGGGCAACGGCATCCTTGAACTTACGACCTTCATCGCGATTATTGCAGGGGCGGTGGTCGGCCCGTTACTGGCTCAGAGGTTTCATGGGCGAGAGCTCTTGGCGGGTCTGATCTTTGGGGCTTGCACTCTGATCGGCCTGACGACGAGCTTCACGATTTCGCGTGTACCTGCCGCCGACCCGTCCAGGAAATTTCGCTTCAACATCTTTGGCGATCTGATTAAGCAAATTCGGATTGTTCGGCCGGATCGCGCGTTGCATCTCGCCGTCGTGGGCAATACCTACTTCTGGTTCCTCGGCGCGCTGCTCCAGTTCGTGATTGTTTTTTACGGCCGCGAGGTCTTGCACATTGACGAGACGCATGGCGGCTATTTGCAAGCGGCGCTTGCGATTGGGATCGGCATTGGCAGCTACGCTGCTGGACTTCTATCCGCGGGGAAAATCGAGTATGGCCTCATCCCGTTGGGCGCTATCGGCATGTCGGTGTTTGCTTTCGCGATATCCCTCCATGGATTGACCTTTATTCAGGTGGTTGTGCTGCTCGCGGCGCTCGGATTTTCGGGCGGATTCTTCGTGGTCCCCATCAATGCGTTAATCCAACATCGGCCCGATGAAGACAAAAAGGGCAGCGTGATTGCATTCGCAAATTTCCTGTCCTTCGTTGGAGTCATAGGCGCCTCGGCGATTTATTCCGGATTTACACATTATTTGCATGTCGGATTGGAATCCTTTTTCATTTGGACCGCGGTCTTGTCGCTTGCCGCGACGGCGTACGTCCTGTGGCTGTTGCCAGACTCGCTGCTGCGGCTTTTGCTTTGGATGCTGACGCACACGCTTTACCGGCTCGACGTCGCGGGGCGTGAGCGCGTTCCTGCGCGGGGCGGCGCGCTTCTCGTCCCGAATCACGTTTCCATGGCTGATGCGGTGCTTCTCCTCGCAGCGCTCGACCGTCCGGTGCGCTTCCTGATGTTCAAAGGCTCGTACGAACATCCGCTGGTGAAACCGTTCGCGAAAATATTGGGCGTAATCCCGATTTCGTCTGATCAAGGTCCACGCGAAATGATTCACTCCTTGCGTCGCGCGACGCAGGCGCTGCAGGACGGCGAGTTGGTCTGTATTTTCCCCGAAGGGCAAATGACGCGCATCGGGCAGATGTTGCCATTCCGCCGCGGCATGGAACGCATCATCAAGGGCGTGGACGTTCCAATCATTCCGGTGAATCTTGATGGCGTGTGGGGCTCGATTTTCAGTTTTGCGGGCGGCCGCTTCCTCTGGAAATTCCCTCGCCACCTTCCTTATCCAGTGCGCGTGACTTTTGGAGCGCCACTTCCTTCAACGGCTACGTCGCAGGAAGCGCGGCAGGCTGTGCAAGACCTGAGCGCGGAAGCGTTTGGCCGGCGCAAGCGGCACATGCAACCGCTACCGCGGACTTTTCTTCACACGGTGCGGCGCCATCCGTTTCGCTTCGCAATGGCCGATGGACAAACGCCCAAGCTGACTTTTTTCGCGGTGCTCGCGAGAACGCTCTTCCTGGCGCGGCGCCTGCGAAAAACGTGGCAAGGGCAAGAGATGGTAGGTGTCTTGCTGCCGCCTTCGATTCCCGGCGCGTTAGTAAATTTCGCGGCGATGCTGATGGGCAAGGTGCCTGTCAATCTGAACTACACGGCGTCAAACGAAACGCTGGAGTCTTGCGCGAAGCAGTGCAATCTGAAAACAGTGATTACGGCTCGCGCTTTTCTGGAGCGCGTGCACGTGCAGCCGCCGGCGGAGACGGTTTTCCTGGAAGACCTGGCGCAGAAGCCGCGTGCCAGCGAGCGCCTCGGCGCTGCTTTGGCGTGCTTGCTTCCGGCGCAAAGCATTCAAAAGTACGCCGGTGCCGAGCGCAAAACGCAGCTCGAAGATATCGCCACGATTATTTTTTCGAGCGGATCAACGGGCGAGCCCAAAGGCGTGGTGCTTACGCATTACAACGTGGCCTCGAACGTCGAGCAACTCAATCAGGTCTTTCTGTTGCACTCTCACGATCGCATTATGGGCATTCTTCCGTTCTTTCACTCTTTCGGCTTCACTGGCACGCTCTGCCTCCCGGCCGCGACCGGAATCGGCGTTGTGTTTCATCCGAATCCGCTCGATTCGCGCGTCATCGGCGCTCTCGTCAACAAATATGCGGTGACCATGCTGCTTGCGACGCCGACTTTTCTCAATGCGTACACGCGCCGCTGCGAACCTGAACAATTTGGCAGCCTGCGCTTCGTGATGGCCGGCGCGGAGAAGTTACCGGATCGCATCGCCCAGGCGTTTGAGGATCGCTTTGGCCTCCGGCCGCTCGAGGGATACGGCTGCACGGAGTGCTCGCCGGCCGTGACGGTGAATACGATTGATTTTCGCGCGGCATCTTTCCGCCAAGTGGGCGCAAAACGAGGCAGCATCGGTCACCCGCTGCCTGGAATGACGGTGAAGATTATCGACCCCGAAACTCTACAAACTCTGGCCGTCAATCAGCCCGGCTTGTTGCTGGTACGCGGACCGAATGTGATGCAGGGTTACTTGAACCAGCCGGAAAAAACTGCGACGGTTCTGCGCGATGGCTGGTACAACACCGGCGATATCGCCATGGTTGATGAAGACGGATTTCTTCGCGTCACGGACCGCTTGAGCCGTTTCAGCAAGATCGGCGGCGAAATGGTGCCGCACATCAAGGTTGAGGACAAGCTACACGAACTGGCGCACGCGACGGAGCAAATGTTTGTGGTGACGGCTGTGCCTGACGAACGAAAGGGCGAGCGCCTGATGGTGTTGCACACGTTGCCGGAAGATGAGCTGAAGGAAACTCTGGAGCTGCTTGCCAAATGTGACTTGCCGGCGCTTTGGCGGCCCCGCCCGGATCAGTTCCTGCGCGTGGAGAAATTGCCTTATCTAGGCACCGGCAAGCTGGACTTGCGAAAGGCGCGCGAACTCGCGCTGGAAGTCGCGAAACAAGCATGAAGGCTCCCACGAAAACTGTTAGTGCCGCAAAAGGAATTTCCTGCAAATGACCAAGGACGAGAACGCGCGCCGGGAATGGCGAGAGGTACTTTTTCGATTTGTGCTCACCGCCGTCGCGTTGGTGATCTGGTTCTGGACGCAATCGCTGATCGCGGGGAGAGCCGCGCCTGCTTTCGGCCTGGGTGACGCACTTCACACTCTGACTGCCGGCCTCAATTCCTACTACTACCATTCGCCTGCTGCCGCCAACGCGCTACTGATTCTTAGCTCCGCGTTGATTGATGGGCTGGGAATTTTCCTGCTCGGACGTTGGCTTTTCGGCCCAAGCGTTCGGCCGTTCCTGGGACTCGTGCTGCTTCTTGGGCTGCGCCAAATCATGCAAGCGATCTGCGCGCTCCCGGCGCCTCCGAACATGATCTGGCACTATCCCGGATTCCCTTCGCTTCTGGTCACCTACAACGTGGGCAACGATTTTTTCTTTTCTGGGCATACGGCGATCGCTGTTTTTGGTGGAATCGAATTAGCGCGCTTCGCGAAGCCCTGGCTTACCGTCTTGGCTGTCGGGATCGTTCTCTTCGAAATCGCCACCGTGCTCATCCTGCGCGCGCATTACACCATGGACGTTTTTACCGGGCTCTTGGCGGCTCTTTGCGTTACGCAGTTTTGCGCTGTGCTTTCGCCTCGACTCGACGCCTGGCTTTCTCCTGCTCAATAAGCTCGCCACCAACTGCGGGCGAGCATTCCACTATTCGTAGCGCAACGCCACGATGGGATCGACGCGCATCGCTCGGCGTGCTGGGATGTAGCACGCCGCTAGCGCCACGCCCATGAGCAGGATCGCCACTGCCGTAAACGTCAAGGGATCGGTCGCACTCACCCCGAAAAGCAAGCTGGCCATTAGGCGCGTCAATCCAAAGGCAGCTGCGAGGCCAATAATCAAGCCAAACGCGGCCATCTTTATCCCTTCGCCCAGAACCAGACGCAGCACGTCTGCGCGTTTTGCGCCGAGAGCCAATCGCACGCCGATCTCTTGTGTTCTCTGCTGCACAACGTAAGAAACAACGCCGTAGATCCCTATGGATGCAAGCCCTAGCGCGAGCGCCGCGAAAACGCCGAGCAAAATCATGGAAACCCTCTGGGTTGCGAGCGAGCTGGAAATAGTCTCGTCCATTGTCTGGGCTCCATACATTACGTGTTCGCTGCTTAGTCTCTTCACCGCCCCGCGCAGGGCGTCGGCGATACCTGTTGCTTTTGGATCGTAGCGCACGAGCACGCCGGTGCCGCTCCAGAACGATGGGTTCATAGCTTCATCAGGAAGCTGCATGTACGGAAAATAAAGCTGGGCGTGCAAGGATTCCTTGTCGTCCGTGTCGAGCCCCCATTGTTTTACGTGCCTGACAAGCCCGACAATTTCTGCCCGGCCTCCTTTGATCTGTAGAAAAATATGTTTGCCGATGGGATCCTGGCCTGGAAAATATTGCCGCGCGAAAGAGTCGTCAATCACGATGACATGGGGAGAGTTTTCGGCGTCCCGTGAAGTGAAAAACCTCCCGCGTTCGAGCGGAATTTTCATCACTTTCAAGTAATCCTCTTGAACCACGTAACTCAGCGCCCAGTTCATGTCGTTTTCACTGGCGGGCTTTGGCTGCCCTTCTATCCAGAAAAGATCCTCATCGTCAAAACCCAAGGGCATCGCACCCCAGGACAGGGAGGAGGCAGTTACTCCGGGAACGGCTTCCAATGAATCATTGAGCTGGCGCAATGCAACGCGAACTGCGGTGGGATTGGCGTCTGGCGGCGGCGGAAAAGCTACTCCAAATGTCAAAACGTTGTGCGAGTCGAAGCCGGGGTCTACGTTCCAAAGCGCGCCGAGACTCCGGATCATCAATCCCGCGGCGATGAGCAACACCAGCGCCATTGCCATTTCTACTACCACAAATATTCTCTGCGTGCGGTGGCGCGCGCCGCTCCCGCCTCGCCCTCCTTCCTTGAGCATCTCGTGCAAGTTAGGCCGCGCCGATTTAAACGCTGGAGCCAGGCCGAAGAAAATTCCACATGCCAATGAGATGATCAGCGTAAAAATCAAAACCCGTGCGTCCAACGCAACCTCACCAGCCCGTGGAAGGGTGATCGGTAACTGGTGCAACGCGGCTTTTGTGCCCCACGCCGCAAGCAACAAACCGAGCGCTCCTCCCGTGAGCGAGAGCAAGATGCTTTCTGTTAGGAGCTGGCAGAGAAGTCTTCCCTGGCTTGCGCCCAGTGCCGTCCGAATCGCGAATTCGCGTGTGCGGACTGTCGCACGCGTAACCACCAGATTCGCGACGTTCACGCATGCGATCAAAAGCACAAAGCCGACTGCAGCCAGCAGCACCAAAAGCAACAACCGCATGTCACCGACCATCCGCTGCTTCAATGCAATCACTGCTGCGCCGATGCCTTTGTCGTTGTCGGGGTACTCGGCCGCCAGATTCCCGGTAACACTTTGCATGTCGGCGCGTGCTTGTTCGATGGTCACGCCCGGTTTGAGCCGGCCGATGCCGTGGATGCCGAGGCCCGCGCCTCGCGTGGGAAGCAGAGGATTGTTCCATTGACCGAGAGGCACGTAGATTTCCACGTTTCGGAAACTGCCCAGAGCGAGCTCGAAGTTGGCCGGAATTATGCCGACGATTGTGAAGTTCTTCCCGTCCAGGTTGAGACTCTTTCCCACTGCATCTGGTGAAGAGCCGAGCTTGCGTTTCCAGAATCCAGAAGTGATCATCGCAATCGGAGCGGCGCCGATCTCGTCTTCGCCGGGAACAAAGGACCGCCCGGCCGCGGGATTCACGCCGAGGACCGAAAAAAAGTCGGAGGTGATAAGCATGGTGCTTACCTGCTCGGCCTCTCCCAAACCTGTAAGGTTGTAAGAATAAGAACGCGAGGCTGCCATTGTGGAAAATGTGCGGTTATTTTTCTGCCAGTCGCGAAAGTTCGGAAAAGAAATGGAACCGGTCGCAAAATTTGGTTTGCTTTCGGCCAGCCAAACGAGCTGCTCGGGATGAGAGTACGGCAATGGATTGAGCAGCACTCCATTCACTACGGAAAATAGCGCTGTGTTCGCACCGATTCCGAGAGCCAGCGTGAGAATGGCGATTACAGTGAACCCTGGCGATTTCACCAGCATCCGCAAGCCATACCGCAGATCTTGCATCAGCCGCTCAAACGAAACCCAGCCCCACATCTCGCGCGTGACCTCCTTGATCAAGCCGACGTTGCCTAGCTCCCGCCGCGCTGCGCCAATCGCTTGCTCTGGCGTCTCACCACGGTCCGTGCGGTCCTGCGCCGCCATCCGCAAATGGCTTTGGAGCTCCTCTTCCAATTCGCTTTCACGTTTTTGACGACGCCAAAAGGAAAATGTCACGTTTCGCTCTCCCGTTTCGCTGGATTGAGCACGCCTGCAATGGCATCCGAAACCTGCGCCCAGCGCGAGCGCTCGGATTCCAATTGCTTTTTGCCCGTGGCCGTCAGCCGGTAGACCCTGACGCGCTGCTTGTTTTCAGAAAGTTTCCAGTCCGCGGTGATCCATTTCTGCCGTTCCAGCCGGTGCAGCGCTGGATAAAGCGAGCCGGTATCCACTTGCAGAATGTCTCCCGAGTTTGTGCGGATGGCCTGGCTGAGGCCGTAGCCGTGCTGCGGCCCCCAACGAAGGGTTTGCAGAATCAGCAGATCAAGCGTCCCTTGCAGCAGCTCGATGCGGTTCTGATAGCGTGGACTCATGTTCACCTCAGGCTGTAGATGTTCTACACCCAACGCATGTAGATTGTCTACATCCATTCAACAAGCAAACCAAAGGCCAGGATCACACGGCGGCCAACTCCTTGTCGCACAAGCTCTTAGCCCATACCGCCCGGTTCGCGATCAGCCCGCGCTTGACCGCTCTCGGGATCAGTTGTCGCAAAAACGGTCAGTGGCGGCATTTCCCCTTTACTCTTGGTCCGCTCCCAGTAGTTATCAGATTGTAACGCTTGCGCGCCGATGCTACGGTTTTAAGTACTTGGTGGTGAAAAATGATGCAGTGTTTGTCGCGTCGACTTTTCCTTGCCCTTTCGATGATCTCGTTTTTGGTCCTGCCCATTCGCCTGGCGCAAGGGCAGGCCAATGCGGGCCAAGACACCCCGCTGAAGATCGGCTATCTGATGGACTCTCTCAAAATCGAGCGCTGGCAAACCGATCTCGACACTTTCCAAAAACGTGCCAAGGAGCTGGGCGCCGAAGTCCTCGTGGAAACCGCTGAGGGAGACGATGAATTGCAGCTGCGGCAATCGCAGAAGCTCATGGATTCAGGCGCAAAGGTTCTCGTCCTCGTTCCCCACGACGCGGACAAGGCCGCACGCATCGTGAGTGCTGCAAAGGCCCGTCATGTCCCTGTGCTGTGCTACGAACGCATGGTACGCAATAGTGATTTCGATTTCTTTGTGGGCACGAACGCCGAAGTGATTGGCGAGCTGCAGGCCTCCTCGCTCGCACGGCTCGCTCCCAAAGGCAACTACGTTCTGATCGGCGGCTCCCCCTCGGATATCAATGCCAAAGTCTTGCGCGATGGGCAAACGCGAGCCCTGAAACAATCGGTGGATAGTGGCGACATAAAAATCGTCGGCGATTCCTGGGCAAAGGATTGGGAGCCCGCCGAAGCTTACGCCATCATGTCCAAAGCGATCGATTCCACAAAAGGCGATATCGCTGCAGTGGTCGCTTCCAATGACGGAACCGCCGGTGGCGCGATTCAGGCGTTGCAGGAGCACAAACTCGCCGGCAAAGTACTTGTGTCCGGTCAGGATGCGGATCTCGCCGCCATCATACGAATTTTGGACGGCACGCAGACCATGACGGTCTATAAACCTCTAGGACTTCAGGCTAAATTGGCTGCGGAAGCTGCCGTGAATCTGGCGACGGGCACGCCGGTCAAGAATGCCGTTTCGATTCTCAACGGAAACAGGACCGTCCGAGCGCTATTTGTAACCCCCGTGGTGGTCACCAAAAACAATGTGAAGCAAACCGTCATCAAAGACGGCTTCCAAAACCTGGAAACCATTCAGAAAAGTTTGCCTAAGGAAGAATGGCCGAATTGAAGCGGGGCAAAGCACGGCCAGTTGCCGTCACTCTCAGAAGCCTGAAATCTGTGAAAGAAGAGTAGTATTCCGCCTAAACGCGCGCCCATTGCTGTGGCGCGCCTTCTCGAGTCGCAAACTAAAACTTCACGCCCCAGAAGGAAGCGTCCGGCTTGACCAGTTCGAGGCCGACGTCCCAGGCCTCGTGATCGCGCCAGACAACGTGCGCTTCTGCGCTTCGTCCGCTCGTGGGATTGATGAGGCGGACGCGCTTGCGAAGTGGAAGTCCCGCGCCAACCACGGCCAAGCACCCGGACTTGCTTACGTCCACGGTGACGCCATTGGCGCGCTGACGTTCAGCGCCTTCTTCCCATTCGACTTCGAATTTCACGCGAGAAACGACGCGCCTATGGGTGCGCAATTTCTCCCATCGCTCTTCTAGTGCTTTACCTGCAGGGATGCCGACGGTGTTTGCGGCAGTTTCGGTGGTCATGCCTGGCCTCGCTGCGTGTGGGTTTCGTATTTGGCCGGGTCCAGCAAAACCAAGTTATTTCGCTCCTCTGCCCCAGTCAATAGTACTTAGTCCAGTTTTTTGGCTTGGCGAACGCGTGTACGTCCACGAAAAACCTCGTGCGGAGTGTGCCGAGAGGATTTCCTAATCGCTTGGATGCAAAGACTTTAGCTCGTCTTTAGGAGCATAGCCACCAGATCCTTTCCCTTTTTCTTCACTGTTTATTGTGTGCATCACGGCAAACAAGGCGATCTGGCACAAATACTGGCTAGCAAGAAAATGCATGCAAAAAGGAGGTCCGCCAATCGAGGAACGTGATAGTTTGTGTGCAGTCCGCTCGCTGTAATCGAGCGGCACGCGCGAGGTGAAACCATGCCAGTGGAAGAAAATCCCGCCTGTCGTTCTCGTCGCTCCTTTCTGCAGGTATCGGCTGCGACCGCCGCAGTTGCAGCCGTTGGACTTCGTATTGTCACCGAGCCAATGCTTGCCCGCGCCGATTCGCGTCCTTTCCCGAAAGATGCCGTGATCATTGACGCCAATGAGAATCCTCTTGGCCCCTGCGGTGTGGCATGCGACGCCGTCAGCAGCGTCGCTTCCCAAGGCGGCCGCTACTCAGACTGGATGACCGACCGATCTCATCAAAACCTTTGCAGCGATCGAGGGGCTCAAGCCCGAATACGTCCGCGCTTTCCCTGGCTCGAGCGGCCCGCTGCACTACTCCGTACTGGCTTTCACCTCTCCCACGAAGAGCTACGTCACTGCCGATCCTGGTTATGAGGCCGGTTCCCATGCCGCAAACTCTCCGGTGCGCGCGTCGTGAAAGTGCCTCTGACCAAGACTTATGCGCACGACGTGAAAGCCATGTTGGCGGCAGCCCCGGATGCGGGCCTCTTTTACATCTGCTCGCCGAACAATCCTACCGGCACGGTTACGAGCCATTCCGACATCGAGTTCCTGCTCGCCAACAAACCGAAGGATTCCATCCTTCTGGTGGACGAGGCCTACATCCATTTCTCCGACGCTTCCAGCGCCCTCGATCTCGTAAAAGCGGACAAAGACCTGATCGTCCTGCGCACCTTCTCAAAAATCTACGGCATGGCTGGATTGCGCTGCGGATTTGCCATCGGCCGGCCGGACCTTCTCGAAAAAATGAGCGCGTATTCCGGCTGGAGCCCCATGCCCATCACCGCCGTGGCCGCCGCGATGGCCAGCTTGAAAGATCCGCGGCTCGTCCCCGAGCGCAAGCACATCAACACGACCATCCGCGAAGCGACGTTTCAGTGGCTCGCTAAGAACGACTATTCCTTCGTTCCGTCACAATCCAATTGCTTCATGCTGGACGCCAAGCGCCCCGCAAAAGAAGTCATCGCCGCGATGGCCGCCCAAAATGTTTTTATCGGCCGCCCGTGGCCCGTCTGGCCGACCCACGTTCGCATCACCGTCGGCACGCAACCCGAAATGGAGCGATTCCAGGCGGCCTTCCAGCGCGTCTATGTCCGGCGCCGCTGTCAGCACTCTGCGTCCCGTGCCCGAATCGCCTGCTCTTCATCTCGACGGCCTCGTCATCCCAGCTACCCGCGCCTGAACGAAAAGAGCCGAGCAGGCGGCTGATAGTGCCCTCAAATGGTCGCGTCTTTCTGCTAATCCCACGTCTGGAGCCAGGGGGGACCCCCTCCCCGGTTTTTTTGTAAGTGTTGATTCTAAAGAGTTTTAAGTCCTTTGTTTTGGAAGTGTTCATTCTAAAGGAGTTGCGGGCGCATTTTTCGTAAGTGCGGATTCTGCGGGACTTAGGAGAAAAACAGTTGAAGGTTGAAAGCTTAAAGTTGAACGGGGAAAGATTCGGAGAGCTAAACACAGAGACGCAGAGTACACAGAGTGGAGTTAGAGAGAGATGGGTGGGGTTGGCGGCGAGCATAGAAAATGATAGCGCGGATTTCTATTACTGTCAAGGTACAGTACTGTAGTTTTATCATTCGAACGTGAGACGCGGAAGTGGAATGGATGGAACGGGTTGGCGGGATTTTGGGAGTTTGGTGAGACGGACTACCTCCCGTCCTCCCGTCCCCCCAAGAAATTGAAACTAGCTTGTGGCCTGTAGCCGCTAACCCGGTCTTACCTGGGGATAAGGACAGGCACGCCATTAGTCGTCAATTGGCCCATCAAGGAAGGAAGTCGGGAATACGCCAAGTCAATTGCGGCTTTGTCGTATGCGTTCGGGAAATTCATGTGCCCAACAAGATTCCGCGGCACGCGGATACCTTCCAGCGTCGCAATCCAATTATTGGTATCAGTGACCACTGGAAGAAACTGATGGCTGTTGTCACGGAGAATGTTGGTGAGGTCCGTGAGAAAAATAAGATGAATGTCCTGGACGCCGGGGTGTGCGTTTCTTGGTCGGGCTACGTAACTGGCACGGACGCTTGCTGCTTTTGACACGATTCTTGGATTCACGGCGAGGTTCCACCAGTTGTTTCCGAGCTGTAGAGTAAGAATAGAATTGATGACGACCCTAACGGTATTTTCGATTGCGTACAGCTTCCAATAGAGTGTTTTCCCGACATACCGGCCACATCTGTCAATCCGAGCAGGGCGGAAGGTTGCATTCCGGAAATCTCGGACGATGAGCATGGCTATTTCTTCTTTTTCTTTCTCATTGAATACAAATGTTGGTGCACTACAGCTGTCGTCGTCTGAAGTAGATTCGCGATTTCTATAGAGGTGAAACCAGCTAGGCTCTGCTGCACAGCTTTCTCTGCTTGCGTGGCCCCTTTCATACCCTGCAAAAGAAGCAACGCGAGCAGGACTTCGGTGCGATTTCCTTGTTCTTGCTTCATTCTACCTCCTGCGTTTTCGCAGATTGGACGTTAGAACGCTGACGGTCCCGGGAGACGTGTTCAACACATCGGCGATTGTCCGATTGTCCAGTCCCGCCATTTTCAAGACTCTCGCCCTTTCCGTAGTACTCTTGTCCGCCGCGACCTGCACGCTAACTACTTTTGTAAGTATTTCTACCTTCTCTATCAAGTCCCGTAACAACGCTTCCGAACCTTCGGCTCGCCTTGCTGGCATGAAGACCCCCTTACCTTGAAGCTCTGACATTGCAAACGTACATCTACCGCGAAACGACGCACATTATGATCGCAATAACTGCTTTCTCACTGCCAAAGACTATGGCAGTTTGCTCGGTGGAATCGGATTCAACTCTATTAGCACCGTTCGAATGATTCCAGACGGCCGCAAGATCGTCGCTGGCACGGGCTTTTTTTGGCCCCATCTGCGAACATCCAAAAGGACGAGCCAGCCCTCTTTTCGTTTCTTTTGCGCCATGTATGTCGCCAGTTGTGTTGAACCGGGTAGAGCCACACCTTTCAGCATTTTTAACTCGACTACATGAAGCAAGCCCGAACAGAAAGTTACTTGAACATCCACAAAACCTATGCCGGAGGTGCCTTCCCGAATTGCTGCTCCCCTACCGGCCAGCTTCGCGCTGGCAAATACGCCCAGAAGTTCCTGCCCGAGCTTTTCCGGACGCTTTTTCAAGATCCCTTTTGCGCGCGAGTCCCAAAATGAGTTCACTGCCTCAGCCTGGACTGTCAGCTTATACTCTTCAAGAAATCTGCGTATCGTAATCCTAGGAATGCTTACAAGATGCTTTCCTGACACCGCAATTCTTTTGGCGACGCTTTGTGAGACGAAGAGCAGACTTTTTTTTTAAACTTGGCGTCGAGCCGAACCAAGACCTTACGCTCGAATGCTTCACGCTGGAGCCGATTGTTTGCACGGAAAAACGCTGTGCGAATCCTACGCATCGCGGAAAGAAAGGCATTCGTGTTTTTCGCGGCGCGCTCACGATCATAAAGCTTCGCTAGGGCAACCGAGTACTGATCTGGGTCAGAAAGCCCGGAATGGTTGAAATAATCTTCCAAATCTCTTTGAATAGAAAAAATCATTCTGTTTTATGTTCCGGATATGCGTCTAACGCTTTTTCCGTTTACCCTTTTTCGAAGCTTTAGCTGGCCGACCATCGGGCTCGAGACTGTACTGTTGGCAAAGATACTTGCTAATCCGTAGGGTCCGATCAATTGACTTCCTGGCCCAAATGTCCCGGCGGCCAACGGCACCAACAAGTTCGAGTAACCCCTCTTCTTTCAGGACTGTAACATCCCGACTAACATTTGGCTGCTTCATTCCCAGAAACGCTGCAATCTCAGAAACGCCTCGCGCGCCGTCTGCGGCTAGGTAAACCTGTGCCCGTCGCATTCCGTGTTTAAAAATTCGTTCAACTATCCCCATGTGTTTGTCAGCATCGGCACGTAGCGCGAAGGCATTCGTCTCATCAATGGAGTCGACCTTGTGTTGGATATCCGCAAGTCGGCTCAGTATCTGTTGGTCTCGGTCTTCAGACTTATCTTTGCTCGACATTGGGTAGGGCTCCATTCGCAATCTTCGGCTGCACACTGAGACTTCAGCGCTACTTCTTCAGGCCCCTTTTCTTAGCCTTATAGAGAGACACACTTACTGTGTTCTGGGTGGTGCCAAGTAGATGAGCTATTTCTGATTGGCCCCAACCCATTGAATCCAGTGTGAAAATCATTTCGTTTTGGCTTTTGTCCCCTTGGATGCCAATGAGGTTCAAGCGCACAAGTGTTTCCAGGAAGCTAACCACCCTCCGAAGAAGCGAAAGTTCGTCATTTTGGTTTTCACTGCTAGAGGAGGGTCTACTTTCTTCTTTGACATGTTTGGCAATCCTCGAAACCCTGGCCATATCGATACCGAGGATCGCTCGGATTTGTTGTTGCTTAACGCCTGCTATGGACGCTTGAAGGATAAAAATGTCCTCGAGACGTGTGTGTAAGTCATCGAGCGCGGCCAGAATTTGATCGGTATCGCTTTTCGGCTTAGACATTAGGTACCTCATTTAGAGTTTTGGCGATTTTTCTACAGGAACATGCCTGAGGACGTCAGTAACGCGGCCCATACTACAGCCAACAATCTTTCGAATGCGGCCACGCGGTACCCTCGCTACGCCTAGTTGCAGAATCAGAAGGGTTCTTAGAAGTTCGACAGTCTGTTCGTCAGTGGGTACCGCCTTCGTCCGAGCCATAGTCACCCCTTGATTACCCCCGGAGGATAGTACGCCGCGCCTTGCACAGTCAATAAACAACGGCATGCACTGAGGTGCCTTCGTAGATTTCGGTGATGCGGGCGTCGCGGTAGTGGCGTTCTACGGGATATTCGCGGGAGTAGCCGTTGCCGCCGCGGATCTGGATGGCTTTGTGGGTGGCGCGGGTGGCCATTTCGCTGGAGAAAAGTTTGGGGATGGCGGCATCCATGCTGAAGCGGGCGCCGCGCTCGAAATGACGGAAACATGGGGACGGACGGGACGTTCCCGAATCATTTTGCCTGAACTTTGGCTGAGTTGGGACTCCGGTCATCAGAGGCTGGGAAAACGTTCCGTCTGTCCCGGGCTTCTCCAAGTCAAGAATCCTCAATTTGTCTACACAAGTTAAACGAACTCTGTGAATTTCTCCGGGCTCATATCGACGTCCCGAAGAATTGATCGCATCAGGCCGGGGCCGAGCGTTTCTCCTCCGTGTACCGGAACTGTCGTCACTCGGCCGTCTGCATGTTCCATGAACACGTGACTGCCGCGCGTTCTGCTGATCGCAAAGCCGGCCCGCTGCAAAGCGCGCACAACTTCTTTGCCCTTTAACCGCGGCAGCCGCGTCATACAGTGATCTGTTGTATTCCGATCAGTTCGAGGGAATCCGCCTCAACATCATCGTCTTCCAGGCAGAGTTCGATAACTTCGCGGACTCGCTTCATCAACGTATCGAGGCTCTTTGCCTGCGTGTGGCAGCCGCGCAATGCCGGAACTGTAGCGACATAGTAGCCGCCTTCGTCCTTTTCAATGAGTACCGTAAACTTCCGCGGACTATTCATTGGTTCTCACCTAGTCTGAGTTTACCATGAGGACCGCCCGTCTCTGAACGACTCGCGCTAACACTCGGCGCAAAAACAAAAAGGCCGTCTTGATTGTTCAAGGCGGCCTTTTGATTTTAATCCCGGCGGTGACCTACGTTCCCACACAGTTGCCCGTGCAGTATCGTCGGCCCAGCGAGGCTTAACTTCCGTGTTCGGGATGGGAACGGGTGTGACCCTCGCGGTATGATCACCAGGAAACTGGAAACTCGCGTACTGATTCCACGCTGCACTCGGAATGACGGAAAGGGCAAAAAAACGTAAACAGAGACAAGAGCAAGAAAAAAGCGCCGGGCTAAAGCCTGGCCTCTACACAGGTGTGGCGACGAATTCGCGGATGCCGACTTCCACGCCTGGGCGCAAGGATTCGGTTACGGATTGCAGGAGTGAGCGGGTGACTTCGGCGCTGACGTAGTCCTCACCGCAATTGTCGCAGATTTGCGCGGGGACTTTGCGAACAACGAGTGCTGCTCCGTTTCGCTCCAGCGTAACGGTGGTAAAGCCGGGGCGAGTTTCGCCCAGCTTGCAGACAACGCATCTCATGGCTTCCTCTTTTCGAAGCCGGGTTGCCATTGCGCTGGGTCCGGCTCGTAGACGGTAATTATGATTATTTCACGTTCTGTGGTGGCAGATACTACGTGAATTGGGCGGCTGTTGAGCCATCCGAGCAACAAGCAACTGGGATATGGCTTGTCCCCGGGATAGTTTTCAATAACCTTTCCGTGAGATATGACGCGGGCCACATCTTCCTCGCGGATGTCGCGTTCGGCCATGCGGCGAACAGCGTGCACACGGTAGACGAGGGGCAGTCCGGCGTCAGGCAAGGGAGACTACCTTTAGGCTTTCGATGCCGCGGTCGTCGATTACTTTTACGGCTACGCGTTTGTGGCCGCCTAAGGCGAATGGCAAAGAGGTCGTGCCGCGATAATGTTCGATCAGTTCGGGATCGACTTCGGCTTTGGGGTTGCGGGCTAGCTTGGCCCAGCCTTCGTCTTCGTACTGCTCGATGGGGCGCTTAGCGGATTTGGGGAACGAGGATTTATTTGGGGACTTTGACTTCGGCACGGTGACGTGCTCCCAAGAAAAGAAAGATGAACGCCGGGATTCTACTTGGGAGTGACGCGAAATGCCAGTAACGATGTGCTGCAGGA